>CAKPHG010000001.1 GCA_934157035.1 uncultured Clostridia bacterium
TGGCTTGTATACGGAAACATATCTACTGGTTGTATATTACCAATTTCATAATTTTCACTAAATAACTTCATATCTCTTACCATAGTTGCAGGATTACAACTAATATAAACTACCTTTTTAGGCTTAACTGCCAAAATATTATTAATTGTATTGTTATCTAATCCCTTACGTGGAGGATCTACTATTATTACATCAGGATAAATTTGTTTCTTCTCCATTAAATTAGAAAATATCTTAGGTGCATCTCCTGCAAAAAATTCTATATTTTCAACATTATTAATTTTGGCATTTTCTTTTGCATCTTCGATTGCTTGCTCTACAATTTCTATCCCATACACTTTTTTAACATAGCTTGAAGCAAAAATTCCTATTGTTCCAATTCCACAATATAAATCAAATAATATGTCATCTTTGCTTAAGTCTGCCATTTCTATTGCTGTATTGTATAAAACTTCTGCTTGTACTGGATTTACTTGGTAAAATGACATTGGAGAGATTTTAAATGTATAATCTCCCAATATGTCATAAATATATCCATCTCCATGAAGAATTATATTTTCATAACCTAGTATTACATTTGTGTTCTTCATATTTATATTTTTTACAATTGTCTTTACATTGTATTGTCTTACAAGCATTTCAACAAGTTCTGTTTCATAAGGTATTTTTTTACCATTTACGACTAATATACACATTATTTCGTGTGTACGAATTCCTACTTTTATTACAATATGGCGAATTAGCCCCTCTAATGTCTCTTCATTATACACTGGTATATTTTTTTCTATTATAAATTTTTGAATGGAAAATGCTATTTTTTGTGCTTCTATGTTTTGAATAAAACATTCTTTTATTCCTATAATTTCATGTGTTCTTTGTGCAAAGACTCCTACTTGTATTTCGCCTTGTCTATTTATTCCTACTGGAAATTGTGCTTTATTTCTATAATTATATGGGTTGCCCATTCCTATTGTTTTTTGCACATTTATCTTTTTATCTAAAGTTTTATTAACTAAATTCTGCACCATTTCTTGTTTTATATTTAATGTTTCTTCATAATCAATATGTCTTAAATCACAACCTCCACATCTTTTATATGTACTGCAATCCTCTTCCACTCTGAGAGGAGATTTTTCTAGTATTTCTACTACTTTTCCATATCCATAAGAAGAAAGTACTTTCACTATGATTATTTTTACTTTTTCGCCTTTCATGGCATATGGAACAAATATGGTAAAGTCATTTATTTTAGTAATGCCTTCTCCATTCATTCCATAATCTATAATGTCTACAATATATTCTTCATTCTTTTTTATTTTTTCCATTTGTATTCTCCTTAAAAATAAGTTATCTCTATTTTATTATTTATATCATAAAAGTCCTACAAAAACAATTATTTCTAAAAATTAATATAAAAGAGATTACATATTATATATAACAGTTTTATAAAAAAACAAAAAAGTCAGCAAAAGCTGACTCTTTTGTTCAAAGATATGCAATGCTTATCTTTGAAACAACTAACTTAATTTTTCTTAATGGAATCCCAGCGTTCTCTCAAAACATTATCCAGAATTTGTTCACCGTTCGAAAGTGGAACCCACATATTACGTTCGGTGTAACCTGCGGCACGTAACTCTTCCTTGATTTTGTATCCCTTTGCCACATAAGTTTTTCCGTCACGATAGACAAATACCACTTTTCCATTGTTGGCACAAAAGTGACCAATAGTAGCATAGTCAACTATCCCGTCAAAATTAACACAAGGATAATGATAAGTCTCATAGCCACGAATCTTCACCTTTACACCTGTTACAGGTATTTCAAAACAATTTTCAAGTGTTTCTTTTCTGATAGTTCCAATGTGATGCTTATCACAGTAAGAAACACAAGCCTCAGCATTTTTCTTTCTCCGGTACTGAGAAGCTACCTCACAAAGATCTTCCCATTTTTTCTGTTCATTTTTCGGATAATCTCCATTACTAAATGGAACCCAAAAATCTTCCTCACGGAAACCTGCAGAACACAGGGAACGTTCGATGATATCCTCGTACGGAGTAATGAAGACCTCATTATTTGAAACAAAGCATACCGTTGAGTTATTCATTGCATAGCAACCATTGAACTTCGGTACAAGTTTTGAAACATCGAGGGTTTCCTCTTTTGTGAACTGCGGAAAAACTACAGTCATACCAGAATAACCCCGAACAGCACTTTCCTTCAAAGAATCCATTTCAATTATGTTGTTAGCCATTTTTTTGTCCTCCTTAATAATTATTATTGTCGATCATCATGAAGCTCATGCTAACATGGAGATCATTTGTAAAAAATGGTTTCATATAAAGTATATCATATTTACATAAAAAAGTCAAAAGAGTCTCACTTTTAAGATTTTTTGTTTATGTTGTTTTTATTATGCTAAAACATAAAATAAACTTGAGTATTTGTTTTTTGGTACAGGCATTCTTTAATATTGTGTTTTTATAAAAGTTATAAATTTTCAAGTAATTATTTGGAAAACATAAAAGAACTGTTAAAGTGTTAAAGACAAAGGAAAGGTACAAAGACACTTTACCTCTGATATTTCTTTTTCATCTATTAGAACTCCTTTTTGCTTTTTATATAATCACTATATTTTTGTACAAGTTTATTATTTATTTTTTTCCAGAGTTTATATTTACACTTTTTCCTTGCAGGGCATTTCTTACAATTTGGACATTGTGGCGCTTTTATTTTCTTCAAAAACACATCCGTATTAAATACAATATAATTTACTTCGTTTATTTTTTACTTTTAGATTTTTTACTAATTACATCTTTTAGCTCATTTAAATAAATTTTTTCAAATTGGTCGATATCACTTTTTAATTTTTCGTCTATGTATTCAATAGTTTCTTCATATCTTTTTAAGTTTATTAAATAAATAATAAAAACGTAAAAATAATCCAAAGCAAAATACTCACCTTCTATCAAGCAATTTATCCCCATCAGATTACTAGGTTTAATTAAATCCATATATTTTATATTTTTTGAACATTCATAAAATATTTTCTCAAACTCTATATTTTCTTGTTTTTCAAATAGATTGAAATATATATTTTTAATTTTCTTCATATTAGCAGAAATTTTTAGATTAATTGGTTTAATAGTTTCTATTTCTGAAAAATTTGGAATATAAACCTTAAATGTATTAAATCCCATCATTGAATAATCTTTAATATATATATTCATTTTATTTTTCTTTGCAATCTCTAGGATAGTTTTTAATACTTCCTTATTACCTTTTACATTCTTAAAAGGAAGATCTTTTATATCTATTTCATTATCTACAAACATACTATTGGGATGAATACCAGCATTTGATGAATAACATTTCAACCAATTATTTTGTAAAAATTCTTCACCATATTCTTCTTTATATTTTTCATAACCATTATTTATATTTTTCATCTTTGCTTCAATGTTTTCTTTTTTTAACTCTTGAAATGCTTCTGTAATACATCTTTGTAAGGCAATATTAAAATTTGGATTCGAACCAACCGTAAATAAATATTTTGTGTTTCCTTTAAGTAGCATAAGACCAACAACAGGGAATTTACCACCTAATGAGCAATCTTTTATTTTATATTCAAATCCCATGTTTTTCAACTCTCTTAATTGCTCACTTATCGGATATTGTTCTAAGTTTTTTATCATAATATTTTTTACTTTTATTTCTTCAAACATTATTTTTTTATAACAATATCTTTCAAATATTTCGCAAATTCCTTGTACTAATGCTTCTTTCTTTGAGTTTTCTGAGCAAAGACCATTAGAATGCGTTAAAAAATTAATTAATCATAAGAGAAGCCTATTCAATTAGACTTCTCATGTTTTACTTAGTCTTGGCAATAGTTTCCGTCTAATTCTCTAATCATTGTTTTGTCATTTGCCTTTTCATTAATGACCATTAATGGAGACTTTTTACTTTTCAAAATCTTCTTTATAGCTTTTATCATCCTTAATCACATCTTTTTCTTTTTTTTGTTTTTTCATATATTCTACTTGAACATACTTCACCTGTAGTACCATTTACATAGATTTCATTTTCGTCTCGTAAAGCCTTTAAAGCCTTCCTTCCAACTCCAGTTACACAAGGAATTCCTAATTCTCTAGCAATAATAGCTGAATGGCATAACAGTCCTCCTACAGCTGTAACCAAACCAGATGATCTAGACATAATATCTAGCCAATCTGGATCTGTAAACATTGATATTAATATATCTCCATCATTCCATTTTTCTATATCTTTTAAATTTCTATAATAAGCTGATTTTCCTATTACTTCTCCTGTTGATGCTGGAGAACCTACAAAGATTTCTTCATCAGAATTTGTTAAAGTTTTATTTTTCTCCATAGAAACTTCTCTTGTAACAGGTCTGTATTGCAATAATATCAATTCTCCATCTATAACACACCACTCCATATCAGCCGTGTCTCCATTAAACTTAGCTAGTGCGTTTTGAATATCTAATAATTGCTTTCCTATATAATCGTTAGTTTTTATTCCATCTTGTGTACCATTAGTTCTATTCCATTCTTCTCTTATTGGAGTCTCTTTTCCAGAAACTAATTTTTCGCCATTTCCTTTTGTCCATTCTAAAATACCTTTATCTTCACTTTGTCCTATCCAAACTCCTGATATTTCTGGCTCAATAAATTCTTGTATTATAACATTCATATTTGGTTGTTGTAAGTTATTTATTTCAATATATTTTTTTACCCTATCATTCTTTACAGATTGCTTTACATCTCTTACTCTATCTATAATATTTTTCTTTTCAACATTTAAATATGAATCAAACATTCCAGCAAAAGAGTGTATTCCACCATCTTCTGCATTAGCAGAACTTCTAACAGCATATTTTTTATTTTCATCAAGTAAATTTTTAATTTCATTGTCTTCTATTTCAACATAATAAGGTATAACATAAGTTTTAGGTATCTTAATTTCACTTGCTCTTAATTTTGCCAATCCCAATGCTTTTCCACCTATCATATTTTTCAATTCGTCTTCCAAACCTGATTCATAAAGCTTTGCTAAATATTCTATTGGTACAATTTTCATTTTTTTCAAATCTTCTTTTGCTCTTTTTACTAGTGTTTTTTTATGTATTAACATTAGGTTTTGATCTGGTTCATCTATATATTCTAATTCTAATGGATAAAGAGGTCTAATTCGTTTCATAGAATAAAGTCTTTGTTCATCTTGCCATTTTTTCATTACCAAATACTTTTTCATTTCTTCATCATTAGATAATTGTAGATTCTGTTCTTTTAATATCGTTTTTCCATCGACTGATAAATATGCTCTATCTATCTTTTTAACAATATCTAGATAATCTTTTCCATATTTCTTTTTTATATCTTCTATTATTTTTTCACTAAATGAACTATTTTCATTTAGTGCTTCTACTAAGCAAAAATACGCCAAACCTCGTAATGAATAATTTACTTTCTTTTCATATTCTTTTGCCTTATCTCTCAATTTAAATTGTCTTTCTGCCTTTGCTCTCAGCATTTGAAATAATTCGTCTATTTCTTTTGCAGTTCTTTCTTTGCTAACATACTCAATTATAGAATTTACTTCATTCATATAATCACTATCATGTATAGCTTCCATTAAATTTCTGAAATAAAATGTTTCAGCATCTTTTGTTATAAAGTTGTCCACTTTTTCTTTAAAAAGTTTAAAATCCTCTACACTAACTTTTCTCATACTTTTCTCCTAATTATATATCAATTATTTTATCTCTTTTTAATGTAATTAACATTTCCTTTGTTTCATTATAAAGTTTAGGTTTAATTTTTGCAATATATTCTCCTGTATAATTTCCATCAATATAATTCATTTATGATAATGTCTTAATTTTAAAATTTATGATATAAGTAACTCAGGTAAAACTATCGGAGGTTCTTATGAGAAAGGTAGAATTAAGAATGAATGAAGAATATAAGTATAAAATTATAAAAAAATTAGTAGAAACAAATGGTAATAAACAAAGAGCTGCAGTAAAACTTAAACGATCTATTAGACAAATCGATAGAATGATAGCTGGTTATAAAGATTTTAGAAAGGAATTTTTTATACACGGAAATCGTGGTAGAAAACCAGCAAAAGCCTTTACGGAAGATTTTAAGACTGAAATTGAACTATTATATACTTCTAAATATTTTGATTGTACTTATACAGATTTTAAAGAATATTTAGAAACTAGAGAAAACATAGAAATATCTGTAGACGAAGCAAGAGTAATCCTGAGAGATAAATATATTTTCTCTCCTCGAACTCATAAATCTACAAAAAAGAATTTTAGAAAAAAGCTAGAAGAAGATATGAAGAAAGCTAGTAAAAAAGAAAAAGAAATATTAAAAATTAAATTAGTGTTATCTGAAGATGCTCATCCAAGACAATCTAGGTGCCAATATTTTGGAGAAGAACTTCAAATGGATGCTTGTATTCATTTATGGTTTGGAAAAGAAAAAACAGCCCTTCACGCTGCAATAGATGATGCTACTGGACAAGTTGTTGGTCTATATTTTGATAAAGAAGAAACTTTAAATGGCTATTATAATATAACTCATCAAATCTTATCAAAATATGGTATTCCATATCTAATTAAAACAGATAAGAGAACAGTATTTGAATATAAAAAGAAAGCATCCTCTAAAGTTGAAGAATATACTTTCACTCAATATGCCTATGCTTGTAAACAACTAGGCATACAAATTGAAACTAGTTCTGTACCGGAGTTTAAACCTCGAGTAGAAAGACTATTTCAAACCTTACAACAGCGTCTCCCACAGGCATTAAGGTTAGCACAAATCACTACCATTGATGAAGCTAACACTTTTTTAAAAACATACATAACCCAATACAATAACAAGTTTGCTTTGTGTATAAATAATAACAAATCTGTCTTCGAAAATCAACCCAGTGAAGAAAAAATAAATCTTACATTAGCTGTATTGTGTAAAAGAGTAATAGATAGTGGGCATTCAATAAAATAAAATAAAATATAATAAACACTACTATAGACTTATAAATAAGTCTGGAAAACCTATCTATTTCAATAAAGGTACAAAGTGTATAGTAATAAAAGCATTAGACGGAAGTTTATTTGCAACAGTAGATGAGTCAATATTTGCTTTAGAAGAAATACCTGAAGTACAAGCAAAATCAGTAAATTTTGATGATGTTGAAGAAATAAAAGAAAGAAAAATATATATTCCAAAAATGATACATCCATGGAAAGGAAAATCATTTGAGGAATTTATAAAGGCACAAAAACATCGTATAGAAAATGTCGCATAAAAATACATCATCCTTTCGTTTGGATGATTTTAATATTGTTTTAGACAACAAAAAAATCAACCAGATTTTATTTTCTGATTGATTTCATATCTACTGTTCAAAAATCTCGAACAGATACGTCATTGGTGCGGATGAGAGGACTTGAACCCCCACCCTTTCGGACTAGATCCTAAGTCTAGCGCGTCTGCCAGTTTCGCCACATCCGCATTTCCTATCGACAATATTTATATTAGCACATTTTCCTCTTTATTGTCAATAGGTATTTTCATTTTTTTGCTTTCATTTTTGCATTTTATTTTAAATTTATATAGTCATCTTTTAGAAACTTTTTATACTGAAATTATTTCACTACTTCACTCATTACTTTTGCTAAATATTTCATACTATTTAAACATTGGTCCATCGTATTTCCTGTAGCCCCTACTTCTATTATACATGCTGCTTTCGCTAGGTGTTGATTATACCTACTATTTCTTAATATTATTGGTTTAAACAATCCTGGATATAGTTCATTTGCTTTTTCTTGTATTTTTATAGCAAACTTTAAATTATCATTCCAATTCTCGTGTTCCAAGCCACCTCCATCTGTTCCTATTACAAACATAATTTGTGCCGCTTCTTCTTCTCCTATTTGAACTGCAGGAGCATAATTATAGTCTCCAATTGCATCTCTATGTAAATCTATTACTACATCTGTGTTGCTATTTTGTTTTAATAAGTTTTCTACTGTAGTCAAAGATCTACCATAAGATCCATTATATGCTGGATAATCATGATACGTTTCGCTATGTATTACATTGTAACCATAACTTTTTAATTGTTTTTCAAGTTCTGTTCCAACTCTTACAACGTTATAGTTGTTATCTGTTGTCCTATATGTTCCTGTTTGTGTATATTCAAATCCTTCACTTGGTGTATAACTTTCACATGTATGTGTATGAAATATTAATATATTTTTATTATTGATTGTTACTTCTGGTTTCAGCATATCTTCTGTTAATTGATATCCTGTTTCATTCCTAACCTTTACTCCATTATATTCATTTGTAAACCTAGTAGGAACATTATTGGCTATTACCTTAGTTTCTACATCTGTTTTTGCATGTTCAATACTTTCTTCTGTTCCACTTTGCTTTTCTTCTATACTTTTTTCTTTTAATGCATTTATCATTCCTATTTGCAAATTTACAATATTTCTTAAAGAATTGATGTTTTCTTTTTCTCCAAATTTTATATTTTTATTTTCCATCATTGGTATATTTTCCTTTACAAACTCTAGCAATATATCTTTATTTATATATTCTAATACTACTATTCTTTTTTTACTTTCTGGTTTGTTCAAAAATCTTGTAGCAAGAAAAATAGATAAAATTAGTATTGATAATTTTACCCCATATTTAAATATATCTTTTTTATCTAAAATAGTCATATTAACCATCATTTTCCCCTTTGTACAAACCCTTATATAAATATATGCTTGTATAAGAATTTTTATTCCAACAAAAAAGAGAGTTAAATTTAACTCTCTTTTCTTTATTTAATCTTTTCAATTACTTCTTCTATTTTTAAAGTTTCTTGTTCTCCTGTTTGCATATTTTTTAAAGTAACTGTATTGTTTGCTATTTCATCTTCTCCTATTACTATAACATATGGAATAGCAAGTCTATCTGCATATTTGAATTTAGCTTTTATTTTTTTGTTTTCTAAATAAACTTCTGCATTTATATTTTTGTTTCTTAGTGCTGTTGCTACTTCTAATGCTTTTGAATTATCTTCTACCATTGAAACTACTAAAACTTTTGCTATTGAATTTTGTTCTTCTTTTAGTGCATTTAGTTCATTTAATTTATAGAATAATCTTGTTAATCCTATAGAGATTCCTACTCCTGGTAATTTTTTATCTGTATAGTATTCTGCTAAATTGTCATATCTTCCACCTGAACATACACTTCCTAATTCACGGTATTCATTTAAAAATGTTTCATAAACTGTTCCTGTGTAATAATCTAAACCTCTTGCTATTGTTAAGTCTACTTTAAAGTTAGAATCTGGAACACCAAAAACTTTAACATATTTTACAACTTGTTTTAATTCTTCTAAACCTTCATTAAATATTTCATTAGTATAATTTAATTTTTCTAATGAATTTATTTTTTCTTCAGTTGTTCCACTGATTTCAATAAAGTTTATTATGTCATCTATTTGATTTTTGTTTAATTCTAAATCTTTTAAACATTCTATAACATTTTCTTTGCCTATTTTTTCAATTTTATCTATTATACGCATAATATCTACAGATTTTTCCTCTAAATCTAGCTCTTTGAATAGACCAGATAATAATTTACGATTATTTATACATATTGTAAAATCTTCAAATCCTAAATCTTTAATTGTACTATATATTACTGCTGGCATTTCTGCATCATTTATTATGCTTAATTCTCCATCACCTATAATATCTATGTCACATTGATAAAATTCACGAAATCTTCCTTTTTGTGGTCTTTCTCCACGATATACTTTTCCTATTTGATATCTTCTAAAAGGAAAACTTAAATCGTTATAATATTCAGTTACATATTTTGCAAGTGGTACTGTTAAATCGAAACGAAGTGCTAAATCATTGTCTCCTTTTTGAAAACGATAAATTTGTTTTTCTGTTTCTCCACCAGCTTTTGCTAAAAGCACATCTGACATTTCTATTATTGGTGTATCTATAGGTAAAAAGCCAAACTTTTCGTATGATTTTTGTATTTTTTCTTTCATTTTGTTAAATAGAATTTGCTCTTTTGGTAGCAGTTCCATAAAGCCTGGCAATGTTCTTGGTTCTATTTTGTTCATTTTATTTCCTCCTATTAAAACTAAACTATTAGGGACGGGCCTTTTTAGTTTAGTTATATATTTTTTATTTTTTACCTGTTTGATTACTCGCTAAACTAAAAAGGCCCGTCCCTAATAGTTTAGCTTTAATCTAATCTTGGTTTTAGTTCTAAGTATATTGGTTCTTCTTCTCTTATTGTTGTCATTCTTCCATGACCTGGATATACTATTGTATCATCTGGAAGTATTGTTAGCTTGTTTGTTATAGATGCTATTATATCTGGAAAACTGCTTGTTGGCAAGTCTGTTCTTCCCCATGTTCCTTTAAATAATGTATCTCCTGAAAATAGTAATCCTTCTTCTTTACAATATAGACAAGTTCCACCTTTTGTATGTCCTGGTGTGTGTATTACCTTGAATTCTAGATTTCCTAAATGGATTATATCTCCTTCATCTACTCTTGAATCCGCTTCTAGTTCTATATCGTCCATTCCTATATAATAAGTAAGACTAATTGCAGGATTATACAACCCTTCTGCATCGTCTCTATGAATTAATACTTTTCCACCTTTTTTTGCTTTTACTTCTAATATTGCTCCAAAATGGTCTCCATGACAATGTGTTAAATATATATATTTTAACTTGTCTATTCCTAATGTATCTAACATATCTATAATTTTTTCTGCTTCTCCACCTGGGTCTATAACCATTGTTTCTTTACTTTCTTCATCTTCTACTATATAACAATTTGTTGGCTCTTCCAAAGCTGTGGTTACTTTTAATCTTTTTAATATCATTTGTTTTTCCTTCTTTTTAAATATATTTGTATTAAATCTGGATCATTTTGTTTCTCTGGTAATTTATCAATATCAAAGAATTTCATATTTTTAGACTCATTGTCCCATTTTAATTCTCCAGAATATTTTTTTAAGCAATATAAAACTGTATTATTAATTACTACATCTCCATTTGGATAATCATTTCTTCTAGATTCGCCTGAGACTATATCTACTAGTTCTAAATCTTCCTCTTTTACATCTAAATTAGTTTCTTCTTTTATTTCTCTAATAATAGTATCTTGAAATCTTTCTCCTAATTCTTGACAACCACCAGGAAGTCCCCATTTATCTCTATCTGCTCTACTTTGTAATAAAATTTGATTTTTACTATTTAATATAATAGCAGCTGCACCATCTTGTAACAAAACAAATCTGTGCTTTAGTTCTCCCATACATAATCTAGTAAATACAGGATATCCTATAATATTGCTTAATTCAATTATTTCATCAGAAGATAATTTTTCTATTATTTTCTTTAATTCATCATAAGACATATTTCTTTGTTCTTGTAAAGATAAATTTCTAATTTTATTTAGTATTTCTTTATTATTCATACCTTTCCACCTTTTTATTCTAAAACAAATCAAAAACAAGTAGTACTAGGCATTGAAAGCTGAAAAAACGGAGGCGTACGTGTTGTACGTCGAGTATTTTTCAAGTTTTCAATAACACAGTCAATACGAAGTTTTTCATTTGTTTTAGCTATTTTTTACGTTTAACTTCATATACACTATCAACTTTTCTAATTGCCTTTAATACATCATTTAATTGTTCTAGATTTTCTACTTCTATTGTTACTTCTGTAATTGCTATTCTTTCTTTATTAGCTCTACAATTAACTGCTATTAGTTTTGTTTTTGCATTACTTATTTGAGCTATAATGTCTGCTAAAAGTCCTGATCTATCATTTGCAAATACTTCAATATCTACATTGTATGCCGCTTCTTTTTCTGTGTACCAGTAAACATCTATCATTCTGCTTTCTTCGTCTTCAAATAAATCTTTCAAGTTTTTGCAATCTGCTCTATGAATAGATACTCCTCTTCCTCTTGTGATATATCCTACTATATCATCTCCTGGTACAGGATTGCAACATTTTGAAAGTTTTACTAGACAATTGTCTATTCCTTTCACTACTACACCAGATTTTGAAGGTTTTGCTGCATTTTTTTCTTTACTTAATTCTTCTAATTTTTGCTCAACATTTTCTTCTTTATGAACTTTTCTGTATTCCTCTAATATTCTTGCTATTACTTTTCCTGAAGTTATTGCTCCAAACCCTACTGATGCATACATATCTTCTATAGAATTGAATTTATATCTGTTTAATGCTCCTTGTATAAATTCTTGTTTAAATAATTCATCATGATTCATTCCTATACGTTTTATTTCTTTTTCAATTAAGTCTTTACCTTTTTCAATGTTTTCTTCTCTTTGATTTTTCTTAAACCATGCATTTATTTTATTTTTAGCAGTTGAACTTTGTATAAATTTTAGCCAATCTCTACTTGGTCCTTTACTATTTTCTGAAGTTATTATTTCTATAATATCTCCGTTTTTTAGTTTTGTTATTATTGGCATCATTTTACTATTTATTTTACATCCTGTCATATGATGACCTATTTCAGCATGTATACTATATGCATAATCTATTGGCGTACTACCACTTGGAAGTACTTTTATATCTCCTTTTGGAGTAAATACATATACTTCATCTTCAAATAATTCTGTTTTTAATGTATTTAAAAATTCTTGTGGGTCTTGCATATCTTTTTGCCATTCTAGTGTCTCACGAAGCCATGCTAGTTTGTCCTCTGAAACTTTTACATTTGCTTTCTTTCCTTTTGCAAAACTTGCTTCTTTGTAAGCCCAGTGTGCAGCAATTCCGTATTCTGCAATTCTATGCATATCCCAAGTACGAATTTGTACTTCAAATGGTGTTCCTTTTTCTCCTATTAATGTTGTGTGTAATGATTGATACATATTTGGTTTTGGAACTGCAATATAGTCTTTAAACCTTCCTGGCATAGGATTATATAGTTCATGTACCACACCTAAAGCTGCATAACAATCTTTTACTGAATTTACAATTATACGAAGTGCAAATAAATCATATATTTGGTCTAAAGTAATATTGTCTCTTTTCATTTTTCTATAAATACTATATAAGTGTTTTGCACGTCCTGTAATTTCTGCTTCTATTTTTTGTTTTTTTAGTTCTTGTTTTATTTGTTCTTCTATTTTGTCTATAAATTGTAAACGTTCTTCCCTTTTTCTATCTATTCCTTCTACTATTTCTCTATATTCTTCTGGATATAAATATTTAAAGGATAAATCTTCTAGCTCCCATTTTAAAGAATAAATACCAAGTCTATTTGCAAGTGGTGCATATAAATCCATTGTTTCTTTTGCATTTGCTATTTGTCTATCTCTTGATAAATATTTTAATGTTCTCATGTTATGAAGTCTATCTGAAAGTTTTATCATTATTACACGTATATCTTTTCCCATTGCTAGGAACATTTTTCTGTAATTTTCAACTTGTGCCTCTTCTACAGATTCATAATTTAATTTGCTAAGTTTTGTTACACCATCTACCATTTCTGCAATTTCTATTCCAAATTCATTTATTAAATCTTGATGTGTAACTTCTGTGTCTTCTACTACATCATGAAGAAGCGCAGCACAAATAGTTGCGTCATCTAATTCCAATTCTGCTAATGTATAAGCAACTTGAATTGGGTGAATTATGTATGGTTCTCCTGACTTTCTTAATTGATTCCCATGATTTTCTTTTGCATAGTTGTATGCTTTCATTATAAGTTTTATATCTGATTTTTTGTTGTTCTTTTTCATTTTATTTACAATATCTTCTATTGTGTATTGTACTTTTGCTTCTTGCATTGCATTCACTTCCTTTTAATATGACTTTCTTAAGTCTTTCAAATTAATTTGTACACTTTCTCTTCCATTGAATCTATTTATTTCAAGTGAACCAACTATGTCCACTTTATCTCCAATTTGATATTCTTCTGCTAAATGTCCTAAATTAAATCCTATACTATCAATATAAAAATTGTTATCTTTTAGTGTTAGTTTTATGTGTTTACCTTCTGACAAAGTTCTTATTGAATGTATTTTCAAGTTTTTATACATGAATAATGGCATTTTATTTGCCTCACCAAATGGCTCTAACATGTTTAATTCTTCTACTGCTTTTATATTAATATCTTCAAGTGTTATTTCTTCATCAATTTTAATAATAGGTATTATATCACATATATTGCTATTTTGTGCATATTTTTCAAATTCTTCTTTAAATTTTTCAAAATTTTCTTTTTTTAGTGTAACACCTACTGCCATAGAGTGTCCACCAAATTTTTCTAAATAAGTATTACAGTTCATTAATGCCTCATGTAAATCAAATCCTGGAACACTTCTTCCTGAGCCTTTTCCTTCATCTTCTTCAAAACAAATTAGTATACTTGGTTTAAAATATAAGTCTGTTATTTTTGATGCAACAATTCCTATTACTCCATGGTGCCAATTTTCACTGCCTAATACTAATACTTGTTTATTCTTTTCACTTTTTTCTATTTTGTTTACTGCATCCTCATATATTCTTTTTTCAATATCTTGTCTTTCTTTATTATACTCATTTAACCTTAATGCGATTTTTTTTGCTTCATTTTCATCTTGTGTTAAAAATAAGTTTAATGCTTCTTTTTCTTTTCCCATTCTTCCACATGCATTTATTCTTGGAGCTAGTCCAAATGAAACTGTAAAAGAATCTACTTTTTTATAACCTGAAGCTTCTAAAAGAGCTTTTAATCCAACATTCTTTGTTACTTCTACTAGTTTTAATCCAAGTTTTGCTATAACTCTATTTTCATCTACTAATGGCACTATATCTGATATTGTACCTATACATACAATATCTAAATATTTTAAATATTCTTTCTCCTCTAATTCTAATCTTTGTGCAATTGCTTGAATTAATTTAAATCCAACGCCTACACCTGCTAATTCTCTAAAAGGATATGTATTATCTTTTCTTTTTGCGTCTACTACTGCTATTGCATTTGGTAAAATTTCTCCTACTTCGTGATGATCTGTTACAATAACTTCTAATCCTAAAGAATTTGCATAATCTACTTCTTCTATTCCTGAAATTCCACAATCTACTGTAATTATTAGATTTACGCCATCTTCTGATATTTTCTTTATTGCATCTTTATTTAAACCATATCCCTCATTTAATCTATTTGGAATATATTGTGTAACATTTGCACCTCTTTCTAATAAGAAATTTTTAACTACTGTAATACTTGTAATTCCATCTACATCATAGTCTCCATAGATTAATATTTTTTCTTTATTATTAATAGCTTTTATTATTCTATCTACAGCTAACGCCATGTCTGGCATTAAATACGGATTATGAAAATCATGTCTTGTTGGTTTTAAAAATAAATCAATATCTTCATTTTTTGTTAAATTTCTATTTACTAAAATTTTTGCAAGTAAATTGCTTATTCCATATTCATTTTTAATTTTTTCTACATTTTTAATTTTCTCATTATCTAATTCTATATATTCCCACTTTTTATTCATATTTCTACTTTTCCTCTTTTTTGCACTTTACCCTATTTTATAATATTTTTCCTAGTTTTAAAAGACTTTTTAATAACTTTTTTAAAAAATAAAAAACTATAGGTAATAACTCTATAGTTTCTTATTTTTTATTCTTTTAATTCTATATCTTCTTTCTTATATTCTTCAGGTTTTAGTCCAAATCTAGACCTCATATAATCTAATGTAACAACCATACTAGCCAAAGCAATCAATCCTACTATTAAAAAGGCACTCTGAATACTTGTAACTTCTAATAATAGTCCTCCTAATACTGAGAATATACTTGCAGCAACTCCACCTATAAATTCATAAGTAAATGTAATTTTATTTCTCATGTCTTCATTTGTAAAGTTTTTCAAGTATTTTGATTCTAGTATATACCAAATCGAAGTTGTTACATGCTGTATTGCATACATTACAAGTATTATTGGAATAATGAAATTATCTGTATACATAGTTGAAATTGTACCTATTGCAATACATGTTCCTATATACATTAATGATAAAAAAGCTAATGTCCTATTTTTAAACTTTTTCTCAATAGGTTTCTTTAGAGAAAGTGATATTCCACCTATTAAAATTAATACTGCAAATATCATAGAAAATTGTTCTTCTGGTACACCTATATCTGTTAGTAAATCTCCATTATATGTATCTATTATACTTATTAAACTGTAAAATACTATTTGGAATAATATAAAAGCTTTCATTCTCTTTGATTTTAATATAAATTTAAATGATGTCTTTAAGTCTTTCTTGTATTCTTTTAATACGGGTATTAAACCACTGTTTTTATTTTTTCCTTGCTTTATTTCATATATATCTTCAAATCTAAGAGACAATATAGTTGATATTATAGTAAATCCTAAGCAAATAAATATAGGTAGATAGTTATTTATTACAAATAAATATCCTGCTGTTAATGAAGCAATGCCATCTAATATATAATATAAGCTACCACCTTTAGCATCCAGCTTTGAATATAATCCTTCTCCGCCTCTTGTTGCTACAGAGTCATACAATAAATTAGACTCTGCTATTGTTTTTAAATTGTATCCTAAAGAAAAAATTAAATTTGCAAACATTATTCCTATTGCACCTGGAAAAATAATTAAAGCTATAATATAAATTATAAGCATTACATTTCCTAAAATTATACTTTTTCTTTTTCCTAAAAGGTCTGTAATCGCTACCGCCGGTATTTGCATTATTATTCTACAAAATAAGTATAAGCCATTTATTATTAATATCTCTGAAGCAGTAACTTTCTTTGTTATTGTATAAAATAAAAACTCTATTGAATAAAAAAATAACAAATCCCAAGAAAACATTTTGTATATTGGATAAAGTCTTGCGTTTTTTCTTCGTATTTTATTTAATTCTTTTCTACTTTTCATTCTTTATTCCTCATTATTCTTTTGTTCAATTTTTCTTTTATATTTTCAATACTCCACCTATTGTTCTGTTCATTGCTTCTTCTCCCATATCTTTGCTAGATACAATAGAAGCTCCACCTGCTATAACAACTATATCTCCTTCTTGTACATATCCTCTTCTTTTAGCCTCTTCTATTCCTTCTGTAATAACATCATTTGGTTTTTGTTTATTTGTTATTAATATTGGATTTGTATTCCATGAAAGTGCTAATTGTCTGTATGTTTGTTCATTTGTTGTTAATGCATATATTGGACATGCTGGTAAGAAACTTGCTATCATTCTAGGTGTGTCTCCTGTCTCTGTATATGCAAATATTGCTTTTGCTTTCATTTCCATAGCAGTTGATGTTACACTATGGCTTAGGTTAAATTCATAGTTTAAATCCGCTAAATCATGTTCTCTTCTTGTAAATCTCTTCCAATATTTTATATTAGCTTCTACTGCTGTTGCTATTTGATTCATTGTTTCAACACATTTTATTGGATATTTTCCCATAGCACTTTCACCAGATAGCATTATTGCTCCTGTTACATCAAATATTGCATTTGCAACATCACTTATTTCAGCTCTTGTTGGATTTGGATTTTCTGTCATAGATTCTAGCATTTGAGTAGCTGTGATTACCATTTTTCCATCATTATTGCATTTTTGTATAAGTTTTTTTTGCATAATTGGAACCTCATAGTATGGAATTTCTACTCCTAAGTCACCACGAGCTACCATAACTCCATCACTTAGTTTTGTAATTTCATCTAAGTTGTCTATTCCTTCTTGATTTTCTATTTTTGATATAATTTTTATATTTTTTCCGCCATTTTCATCTAATACTTTTCTTATATTTTTTACATCTTCGCCATTTCTTACAAAAGATGCTGCAATAAAATCAAATCCTACTCTACATCCATCTTTTAAATCTTGTATATCCTTTTCTTTTAATGATGGTAAATTTACATGTGTTCCAGGTAGGTTTATACTCTTTCTATTTCCTAGGCTTCCTCCATTTGTTACTTTACAAATTACATCTTTGTCTTTTACTTCTATTACTTCTAATTCTATTTTTCCATCATCTATTAATATAGTAGTTCCTACTTCTATATCTTTATATAATTCTTTGTATGATACGCTTACTCTTTCTTTGTTTCCTATAATATCTTCATTTACAAGTGTAAATATATCATCTGCTTTAAGTTCAACAGGCATTTGCTCTAATACACCTGTTCTTATTTCTGGTCCTTGTGTATCTAGTAATAATGCAACTGGCATATTTAATTCTTCTCTTGCCTTTTTTACATTATCTATATATACTTTTTGACTATCATAACTTCCATGTGAAAAATTAATTCTTGCTACATTCATTCCCGCTAAAATTAATTTTTTTAATGTTTCTACTTCTTTTGTTGCTGGTCCTATTGTACATACTATTTTTGTTTTTCTCATTTTATCTCCTCCTATAAAACTTTACTTATTACATATTATTTCCACATTTTCGTATTATAACATTATTTTCCTTTTGCTTCAATAGTTTATTTGTTATTTTTTGTCTTTTATTGTTATTTTTTGTTTATGTATAAATTAAATTTTAAGGACGGGCTTAAAAATTTAATTTTTGAAATATAATTAAATTTCTAAATCCGTCCCTAGTTTTTAAAATCTCTTCTATTTTACTATCCATTTTACCAAGTTTAAATTTTCACTATCTAAAAGCATTTCATGTTTTGGCATAACACGGAATGTATATCCATAGTCTCCACCTGTTGTCAATTCTATTTTAGCTTTATATGTAGCTATTCTTTCTTCTTCATTATATTCTATCATTTTCATTGGAATAACTGCTATTTTTTCTACCATGCCATTTTCATTTATCTTTCCATAATATACTTGAGTTTCTATATTTTCTGGTTCAATATTTGGTAATTTTACTTTACAAGAAACTTCAATATTATTTCCAGCATCCATGGTTATATTGTCTAAGTTATTTTCTTCTGTTATTTCAATGTTTTCAAATTCATTATATATTTGTTTTTTCCAACTATTATAATTTGCAACATTTTCTAAACTTTCATAGTATTTATGATATAAATTAGCTAAAGGCATATATAATTTTGTTGTATAATCTACAAGCATTCTTGCTGTACTATATTTACCACCTGTAGAAATTATAGAATTTTTCATATATTCCATCCATTTAGTAGATACTCCATTTTCATTTTGTTCATAATATGCTGGAATTACTTTGCTTTCTAATGTTTGATAAATGCTTTCACTATCAAAATTATCTTGTATGTCATAACTCTCATATTCGGCATTTGTTCCTATTGCCCAACCATTTTTCTGGTTATATCCTTCTGCCCACCAACCATCTAAAATACTAAAGTTTACTACTCCATTTACAGATGCTTTTTGTCCACTTGTTCCAGATGCTTCCATTGGTCTTCTTGGAGTATTAAGCCATACATCTACACCACTAATTAAATAACGAGATAACTCCATATTATAATTTTCAAGTAAAAATACTTTCCCTTTAAATTGTGGCTTCATAGATATTTCGTGAATATATTTTATTAAATCTTGACCTTCTTTATCCTTTGGATGAGCTTTTCCTGCAATTAAAATTTGAACAGGTCTTTCTGAATTGTTTACAATTTCTGTTATTCTCTCTAGATCTCTAAATAGTAAAGTTGCTCTTTTATATGTAGCAAATCTTCTTGCAAATCCTATTGTTAATATATTTGGATTTAATTTTGATGTAATTTCATTAATTTCCTCATAATGATATCCGCTTCTTTTTAATCTTGTAGTAATATTTTCTTTAGCTTTTTCCATTAATTTTTGTTTTCTTTGAATATGTGCATTCCACAATTTTTCGTTTGGAATATCACTTATTTTTTCCCATGTTGTATCTTTATATATGCTATCTTGCCAATAAGGCATTAAATATTCATTATATAACTCTTTTAATTCTGGTGAAAGCCATGAACATGTATGAATTCCATTTGTAACATAAGTAATTGGAGATTCATCTGCTGCAATCTCTGGCCATACTTCATTAAATAATTCTCTTGAAACTGCTCCATGAAGTTTACTTACTCCATTTTTCTTTCCTGCAACTTTTAATGCTAATATTCCCATATTAAATCCAGAATTTGGTTTTGGATTAGGTATCATACCCATTTGTAAAAATTCTTCTTTTGAAATTCCTAATCTATCCCAATATCCTTTAAAATACTTTTCTACTAAATCCAATGGAAAGATATCATTTCCCGCTGGAACTGGTGTATGAGTTGTGAACACTGTTTTTGATGATACTATATCTCTAGCCATTTCAAAAGAAACTTGTTTTTCTTTCATTACATTTTTAATTAGTTCTATAATTAAAAATGATGAATGTCCCTCATTCATATGATATACAGTTGGATTTAATCCTAATGCCCTTATAACATTTACTCCAGCCATTCCAAGAACTATTTCTTGGGCAATTCTCATTTCTTGATCTCCACCATATAAAGTTGTAGTTATGTTTCTATATTCTTCATTGTTTTCTTCTATATCAGAATCCATCAAGTATAAATTAACTCTTCCTACTTGAATGTTCCACACTTTTAAATATAATCTTCTTTTTGGAAACTTAACATATACAATTAAATCTTTTCCATCTGCATCTTTTACAGGTTTTATTGGAAGTGATGATATATCTATTTTATTATATTGTGTTTCTTGTTCGCCATATCCATTTATTTTTTGATGGAAATATCCATTTTTATATAGTAAACCTATTGCAACTAATGGAATACCTAAATCACTTGCTGATTTCAAATGATCTCCTGACAAGATACCAAGTCCTCCAGAATATATTGATAATATTTGATCTAATCCATATTCTGCTGAAAAATATGCTATTAAGTCATTTTTATTTTCTGGATAATTTTTAGAAAACCATGTTGATTTACTATTCATATAATCTTCAAAGTTTTCTTCTATCTTGTCATATTGTTTTAAAAATTCTTCATTTGTCGAAATTTTTTCTAGTTTTTCTTGATCTACACTCTTTAAAAATTTAACTGGATTTTTTTCGACTGTCTCCCATAAATCTCTATCTATTTCTTTAAATAATCTTAAATACTCAGTATTCCATGACCACCACAAATTATTAGCAATATCAGCTAATTTTTCTATTCTTTTTGGTAATTGTGGATTAACTGTAATCTTGTTAAATACATACATTTTTTCAATGTTCCTCCTTTGTAATCTTATAATCTTTATCTTTAGGTTTCACATATTGTTATTATCTATTAACTTTATTTATTTGTCAAATATTTTTTATGTTTTTATAAAATTTCTTTTTTACTATATTCTTCTGGCTTTAACCCCACTCTAGTTCTCATATAATCTAATAACAGAACAAATCCTGCTGTAAATACACAACCTATTATAATTAGCGTATATGCAGTTGGTACAACATCTAATATATATGAGGCTACAAAAATAAGTAATGATGCAATCGCATTCTCAATTATATTGTTCGCTGTTGAAATTCTTACTCTCTTTTCACTATTAGTAAAATTATTAAAGTATTGTTTTATTAACACATAATATGGACCTTTCATTATATATTGTATAGTAAATAATACTAATGTAAATATTATTAAAATATTTATATTAAAATTACATAGTAGTATTACTCCCATTACTAACCCTGAAACTGCCATTGGTAATGATAAAAATGCTAAAGTTCTATTTCTATATTTTTTATGAATTCTACCTTGATTTCTAGCAGCAATCCCTGTTACAATTCCAAGCACTGCAAATATAATTCCAAAATACTGTTCTGGTATTCCTATTTCTATTAAAACTGTATTTCTTAAATTTTGTAAAATTTTTAATAAAGCTACAAATACTGCATTAAATATTAATAAACACTTTAATCTTTTTGATTTTAATATATTCTTGAAAGAAACTCTTATATTTGCCATTTCTTCTCTTATTTGCATTTTTCCTTTTTCAGTATATAATTCTTCAAATTTTGTAGATGTTAAAAATGTTATCAATATTATTATAAAACATATTACCATTGGTATATATGAGTTTACTACAAATAAGAAACTAGATAATATAGCAGAAATTGCATCCACATAATAATATCTAGAAAATGCTTTTCCATCTATTTTTGCAAATTGTGTTCCTCTTTTTTCTCCATGTTCTAATGAATCATATAACATATCACTCTCACATGTTGCTTTAATTACAAATGAAAATGCACATAATACCTGTGATACTAGCAACATATTAAAACTTGTTGAAAACATTATTATTAAAATATGTATTGCTAAAACAAAATTAGCTATTATTAGACTTTTTCTTTTTCCTACCTTTTGTATAATTAATGTAGATGGTATTTGCATTAGAAATTTAAATAAGATATAAAATGCATCAAACTGCAATACTTGTGCTGGTGAAATTCCTTTTTCTATTGTCAAAAATAAGTATATTATTGCATAATAGAATAATAAATCCCATGAAAAAATGCGGTATATTTTGTATAATTTAATATTATTTTTCTTTTTCTCTTGTAATTTAATTTCTTCTTTTGCAAGCTCTTTTGTTTCTTGTAGTTTTTCCATTACTATCTCCTATTTTCTTTCGTTTTTCTAATTATATCAAACCTATTTTTTTAGTGCAACATTTTTTTATTATATTCTCAATTTCAAGCATTTTACATATTTTTTTCATTTTTAAAATTCTTCTAATATATCTTGCATACATGTTACACATTTTGCTCCTTGTTTTATTAATTCATTTGTTCCTTCTGAGTTTTCACTTGTTATATTTCCGTGGAATTGTAAATACATTTTTACCTTGTTCTAATGCAAAGTCTACTGTTGTCATTGTTCCACTTTTCTTTTTAGCTTCTATTACTATAATTCCATTTGATAATCCACTTATAATACGATTTCTAGCTGGAAAGTTCATTTTTTCCGGCTTTGTTCCAAATGGATATTCACTTATTATACAACCTCTATTGTTTATTATTTCATCTACTAAATTTTCATTTTCAGAAGGATATATTATATCTAAAGAACTTCCTATAACTGCAATCGTCTTTCCACTATTTTTTAAAGTTTCTATATGACAAATACTATCAATTCCTCTTGCCAAACCACTTATAGTTACTATGTTATTTTTTACTATTCCTTTTGTAACAGCTTTTGCTACTTTTTCTCCATATTTTGAATTCTGCCTGCATCCTATTACAGCTAAAGAAAAGCTATTCAATATTTCTACATTTCCTTTTACATACAAACTAATTGGTTTATCATATATTTGTTTTAATTTTTCTGGATAATTTTCATCACATATATTTATTAATTTAATATTTTCCCTCTTCATTTTGTTTTCAATATCTTCTAACCCTATTTTATATTTTGGGTTTAATATTTCTTTTGCTATTTTCTCACCAATTCCTTCTACTTTTATTAATTCTTTCTGTTTTAAATTCCAAATTTCTTCTATTTTATATTTTTTTAATAGTTCCTGCTTTTTTATGCTTCCTAAATTTTTAATTCTAGAAAACCATATCCAATATTTTGTTTTTTCCATTCTTCCTCCTTTTTTATATATTTTTTTATTTGTTATTTTTAGGAGAAAAATATAAAATTTTCAAAAAAGCGCATTGAAAGTAAGTGAGTTAGAAATTATTAAGAAATTTGTGGAAAGAGTTCATTCTTCAAATGGAAAGGTGCCACAAATTTCGCTTATAATTTCTACGCTACTTAGCTTGAACGAGCATTTTTTTAAATTTCTATATTTTTCTCTTTTAAAACTTCTATAATAAAAAAGAACTTAGTAAAAACTAAGCCCTTTATATTTTTATAATTTATTTTTCTTCTAAATATTTAGCTGCAATTACAACATTGTGAAGTAGCATTGCTATTGTCATAGGTCCAACTCCACCTGGAACTGGCGTTATGTATGATGCTTTTTTACTTACATTTTCAAAATCCACATCACCAACTAAACCTGTTTCTAATCTATTAATTCCTACATCTATAACAACTGCCCCCTCTTTTACCATATCAGCTGTTACAAATTTTGGTTTACCTATAGCAGAAATTAGTATATCTGCATTTTTTGTTATTTCTTCTATATTTTTTGTTTTAGAATGGCAAATAGTAACTGTAGCATCTGCATTTAATAAACATTGTGCTAAAGGTTTTCCTACTATATTGCTTCTTCCTAATATAACAACATTCGCACCACTTAAATTTATATTATATTCTTCTAACATTTTCATAACACCATGTGGTGTACAAGATATAAAAGTTTGTCTTTTTAACGTTAGTCTTCCTATATTTATTGGATGAAAACCGTCTACATCTTTTCTAAAGTCTATTGTTTCAAATGCTGTATATATATCTAATGGCTTTGGAATTGGACTTTGAAGAAGTATTCCATGTATATCTTCTCTCTCATTTAAGTCTTCTATTACTTTTAGTAATTCTTCCATTGAACATGTTTCGTCTAATAAAAATTCCTCATATTCAATTCCTACTTCATTACATGCTTTACTTTTATTTCTAACATAAACTTTTGATGCTGGATCTTGTCCAACCATTATGACTGCAAGTTTTGGAAATATATTTTTCTTTTTTAATTCTTCTACTTCTACTTTTACTTGTTCTCTTATTTTTTTTGAAAGTTCTTTTCCATTTATAATTGTTGCCATATCTATTTCTCCCTTTATTTTTTTGTATTATATATTAGCATTTTTTATTTTACAATAGTTTTTTATAAACTTATTATATTTTTCTCTCCTATGTAGCTTGGGAGAATCTCTTCTTCCAAGTTTGTATAAATTTTAACTAAAATTCATACTATTAGCATCTTCTTTTACAGCATATTAGCATTATAATTCTTATTATTATTAAGATTCCAATTAGAACAGCTAAAACAACAAATGCCCCTAATCCTAATGTTTCAAATATTGCTGTTTCTGCCCCTATTATAATCCCAATTACAAAAGTAAATAATAATCCTAATATAAATACTATTACATCTACGCAGCATTTTTTTGTTCTTTTGCAACAATTATCTTCTTCAAACATACTATTCACCTCCATAATAGTACATATAAGATACTATTAATATATAATATGTTCTTTTTCTACTTTTTTCCACTATTTTCTTCTTTAAATTTTATATTTTTATCAACTTGCATTTTACCTGCTCTTGTAATAGCTTCATACCCGTACTTTTCTTTAATGTTATCTAATACTGAATCTATTTTCTTTTGTTTTTCATTTTCTACATTTTCAAACAAAGAAATCTGTCTTTCTTCTTTTTCTACTAATCCACTTACACTTACTCCTATTAATCTTATTGGAGTATTATTATAAATTTCTGTTAGTAGTTTTTTAGCTTCTTTTCCTATAATTTTGGTGCTATCTGTCGCAAAATCTAACTTTCTTTGATGTGAAAAAACTTTAAATTCATTAGTTTTTATTTGTACATTTACAACATTTGCAAACATTTCTTGATTTCTTAGTCTATAGCTTACTTGTTCTACTAAAGCAAGTAAAACTTCTTCTATTTTTTCTATATCGTTATAATCATACGGAAGTGTTATAGAATTTCCTATATTTTTAGGCTTTTCTTTTATATAATTTACTTCCTCATTATCTATTCCATTGCTATATTCCCATATCATTTTACCATATTTGCCAAAATTTTTTATTAGTAACTTTTCTTCACTTTTAGCTAAATCCCCAATAGTTTTTATTCCCATTTTTTGAAGTTTTGGTAGACTCCTTCTGCCTACCATAAAAAGTTCTGCTATTGGAAGTTGCCACATTTTAGTTTCTATTTCTTCTTTATATAAAGTATGAACTTTGTTAGGCTTTTCGAAATCTGATGCCATTTTTGCTAAAAGCTTATTGGGTGCAACACCTATATTTACAGTAAAGCCTAATTCTTCCCTTGCTCTTTTACTTATTTCATACGCTACATCTATTAATTTTCTTGTTTTTGGAATATAACCTGTTAGATCTAAAAAGCATTCATCTATTGAATAACGTTCTATTTTATCTGTGTATTCTAATAATAAATTATATAATGCATTTGAATATTTTCTATATACATTAAAATCCCCTTGAAAGATCTGTATATTAGGACATTTTTTACGTGCAAAAAATATTGGTTCACCTGTTTGAATTCCAAATTGTTTTGCAATATTGCTTTTAGCTAAAACTATTCCTTTCCTTTGTGCTTCATCTCCACCTATAATAGCAGGAATAGTTCTTATATCTATTGTTTCTCCATTTTTTAATTTTTCTACAGCTGTCCAAGATAAAAATGCATTATTTACATCTACATGTAATATTTCTCTTTCCATATTTAACACCTATAGTTATTATAAAACATGTGTTTTGTATTGTCAAGAAAAAACGTTCGTCAAAATTCACCATTTTTTTCCTTTTTATTTACAATTTTATTATTTTGCTATAAAATATTAGTATACATTAATTTTGAAAGTTATATTTTAAAAATTTAATAAAAATAATTTGGAAAGGCATGAATTTTATATGGAAAAGTTTATATCAAAAAGTGAACAAGATACAATTAATTTTGCAAAAGACTTTGCAAATAATTTAAAAAAAGGTGATATTATAGTTTTAACTGGTGAACTTGGTTCCCGGAAAAACTAAATTTACTCAAGGTGTGCTTACTTATTTTGGTCTTGAAAAAGAAATTTCTAGCCCTACTTTTACTATTGTGAACGAATATCATAAAGATAATATAAATATATATCATTTTGATGTTTACCGTTTAGAAGATACCGACGAATTCTATGCTATGGGCGGAGAAGAATATTTTGAAAACGGTATTTGTATTATTGAATGGGGCGAGCAAATTGAAGAAATTTTGCCAAAAGGATATATAAAAATAACTTTTTCTAAATCTGAAGAAAACGAAAATTATAGAGAACTTAAAATAGAGAAAATGTAAAATGCATTTTCTCTATTCTATTATAATCTAATTCTTAATTATTCATTATTTCATCTACTTTTTCAAAATATTTATCAAACTTTTTTATTTTAAATATAGGTTCTTCTATCAATTTAATTCTAATAATTTCTATTAAAGTACAAATCAAATATATTGTTATAGTTACTATTAAAACGTATCCCATAAGTACGAGTAAATTTGCGTTATAATAATTTTGTATTTTAATTATTTTATAAAATAAATATTCTGTTGTTATCACATTAATATGTATTAAATACACTGCAAAACTTGACTTTGCTAAAATTGACAATACTTTATTATTCTTTATATTCATATTTTTAAAAAACATAAATATATATATCGACAATATTAACATAATTAAAGAATTCATATTTGTGGTCTTTAAGTATTTTACTAATATACCTTTTTTTATTTCTAATTTTAGCTCTATACTAATAATTAGCACATTTATTAAAAATATTAGTAATATTAATATTGTTATAATAAGTATATTCTTTTTATTATTATTCATAAATTTTATATCATACTTCCTTATATATCCGGCTACTATATATAAATATATAAACCATATTAATTCACTGCAAAATGGATTTGAACCTATTAAAAATGTAGGAATTGCGGACAACATTATTCCTATTAAAATGACTACATTTTTATGTTTTTTCCTATTTAAATTATTTATTAATTTATTAATGATCGGAAACAACAAATATATTCCTACATACATTGTCGCAAACCAGTACATATTATAAGAAATTGGTAAAAATGATTTTATTAATAATGTGCTATCTTTTCTTATACCAAAAGCAAAAGCTATAAGTGCAATCACAACAGAATACACCCATACTTCTAATATTATCTTCAATATTTTCTTCGTTTTAAACTTTGAGTTAACCAAAAAATAACCACTAATTAGTACAAATAAATTTACTCCTATATTTCCTCCTATATTAATAAATTGTCCAAACAATCTATTAGGTATATTATCAATATATAATAATCCTCCCCAATCAGAAAAATGAAATATGACTATTGCTAACATACTAATGACTCTTAATAATTCAAAGTTTCCTTTTCTCTTTTCTTCCATCACTTTCTCCATTTACTACTTATATATTTTTTATATTATCATTATAATGTATTTTTTGCAAGATAAAAAACAAACATAAAATTTTCTAGGCAATAAATTTTATTTTTTGTAATACAAAAATAATATATTTGTCACACATTTGTAAACTTTATTTCTCCTAAAAAGGTTTACAAATCTTGTCTATTAATATAGAATAATGTTGAATAATTATAAAAAAAGAAGGTAATTAATTTTGAAAATTTTAAGCTTAGATACTTCTTCTAAAATATGCTCTGTTGCAGTTTTAGAAGATACAGATGTTATAATTGAAAAACATATAGAAAACGAACTTACTCATTCACAAAAACTTATGCCTTTAGTTGATGAAATTTTAAAACAAACTAATCTTACTTTAAAAGATTTTGACTTTTATGCATGCTCTGTTGGACCTGGATCTTTTACTGGCGTACGTATTGGTGTATCTACTGTAAAAGCTTTTTGTGATGTTACCAATGTACCTATTGTAAGTGTAAGTTCTTTAGAAAGTTTAGCTTATAATACACTTTCATCTAATTTCACAAATAATGCCGATTTGGTTTGTTCAATTTTAGATGCAAAAAATGATAATGTTTATTTTGGATTATTTAAAAAGTTGGATAATCACTTTGAGCTGATAGAAAATTTAGATGCTAAAAATATTGATGAAATGATAACTTTATTAAAAAAATACCACTCTACTTCTATCTTATTTGTTGGAGATGGCGCCAAAAAACATCAATATAAATTATTAGAATATTTTTCAAAAGCTACTTTTGTTGAAGATGTTTTTAATAAGCAAACATCAAATAATGTTGGTATAGCAGGATATTATCATTTTAAAAATGGAAACTTTGGAGATTCAAATTCTATTACTCCACTTTATTTAAGAAAATCTCAAGCCGAACGAACTTTAGAAGGAGAAAAATAAATGATAGATATTACAAAGATAGAAATTTCTACAATGATGCTTAATGATTTAGAGCAAATTAAAGAAAATTTGCAAACAGATTTTGATGATTTTTGGAATTTTGAAATATTTAAAGAAGAACTTGCAAATAATAATTCTATGTATTTAGTTTTAAGATATGAAAATGAGATTGTTTCATTTGGTGGTGTTAAAATTATACTAGATGAAGCAGATATAATGAACATAGTAACTAAAAAAGATAAAAGAAATCAAGGTTTTGCTAAATTTTTACTAAATGAATTAATTACTATAGCAGAAGAACAAAATTGTAAAACAATCACTCTTGAAGTAGATGAGAATAATTTACCAGCAATTAAACTTTACAAAGACTTTGAATTTAAAGAAGTTGGCAAAAGAAAAAATTATTATAAAAATAGTAATACAGCTATTTTAATGACATATACTTTTTAATTTTTTATAACAAATGATATAGTATACGAAATGTATATACTTGTAAAAATATTTTTTTACAATTTGAAAGGAGAAACAAATGAAAAAGAATAATGAATTATCTTACCAAGATTTAAAAATAACATGTAATCCAAGTACTTTTAAATTTAGTGACACTTCTGAACTAACACCTATTGTTACAGGTATAGGTCAAGAACGTGGAATTAAAGCTTTAGAATTTGGTATTAATGTAGATATAAAAGGTTATAACTTATATTTAGAGGGACCTAGTGGCGTAGGTAAAACTATGTATGCTAAAAATTATTTAGATAAAATATCTAAAAAACAAAAAACTCCTTCTGACTGGTGTTATATTTATAATTTCGATAATCCAAATGAGCCTGTAGCTATTTCTTTCCCTGCTGGCCAAGGAAAAGAATTTAAAGAGACTATGGACACATTTATTAAAGAAATAAAAAGTGACATTAAAAGCACATTTAATAATGATGACTTTGAAAAAGAAAAAAAATTAATTAAACAAGATTTTGAACAAAAAAGAACTTCTTTATTAGAAAAATTAAATAAAGATGCTAGTAAACATGGTTTTCAAGTAAAATCTGCTCAAAATGGTATTTACATGATGCCTGTTATAGATGGCAAAACTATTGAAGAAGAAGAATTTGATAAATTAGATGATGAAATAAAAAAACAATTTGAAGAAAAATCTGGAATAGTTCAAGAACAAATTATGGAAGCAATCGCTAAAATTAAAGAAATAGAAAGAGCTTCTGATAAGCATTTAGAAGAATGGCAAGCAAACATTGCTCTTCTTACTGTTAATTCACATATCAATTACATTAAAAATAAATATAAAAGAAATAAAAAAGTTAATAAATTTTTAACAGATATTAAGCAAGACATATTAAAAAATATTTCTATATTCACATCAGATGATTCTAAAAACCAAAGTCAACAACAATCTGGTCCTAGACAAGAATCTCCAAAGCCTTGGCTTAACTATCGTGTAAATTTATTTGTAGATAATAGCAATTTAGAAGGTGCTCCAGTTATTATGGATTCTAACTACTCTTATCATAACATCTTTGGTAAATTGGAATATGAAAATTATTATGGAGCACTAAAAACAGATTATACAATGTTAAAACCTGGATTGCTTCAAATTGCTAATGGCGGTTATATAATTTTCCAAGCTAAAGATTTACTTGCTAATGGTATCTGTTATGAAGCTTTAAAGAAAGCATTACGTATAAAACAACTTTCTATTGAAAATACTGCAGATCAACGTTCTTCAATGGTTATGATTTCTTTAAAACCTGAACCTATTCCACTAGATGTAAAAGTAATTATGGTTGGAAACGATTCAATTTATCAATCTTTACTTGCTATGGATAGTGATTTTAGAAAACTATTTAAAGTCAAAGTAGAATTTGAAGAAGATGCTCCTTTAAATGAAGAAAATATGAATAAACTTGCACAATTTATCCATGGTTTTTGTGAACAAGAAGAACTTCCTCACTTAGATAAAGAAGCAGTTGCAAAAGTTGTAGAATATGCTTCTAAAATTTCAGGAGATAAAGAAAAAATTTCTACTAGATTTACAGACATTTCTCAAGTTGTTGGTGAAGCTGCCACTTGGGCTCAAATGGATAAAAAGAAAATAGTAACTGCAAATTATATAGACACTGCTTTAAAAGAAAGAATTGAAAGAGTAAAAAAATACGATGCTAAATATATGGAAATGATAAAAGAAAATACATTACTTATTGAAACAACTGGAAGTAAAGTCGGTCAAATAAATGGTCTTACTGTTATGACAATAGGCGATTATACTTTTGGAAAACCTGTAAAAATTACTGCTAACACATATATGGGCAAAACTGGAATTGTAAATATTGAAAGAGAAGTTGAACTTTCTGGTTCTTCACATTCTAAAGGTGTTTTGATTTTAAGTGGTTATTTAGGTGAAATGTTTGCACAAGACTTTCCTCTATCTCTTACTGCTAGTATTTGTTTTGAACAATTATACAATGGTGTAGATGGTGATAGTGCTTCTAGTACAGAATTATATGCAATTTTATCTAGCTTATCTGGAATTCCTATTAATCAATCTATGGCTGTTACTGGCTCTGTTAACCAAAAAGGTGAAATTCAACCAATTGGTGGAGTAAATGATAAAATTGAAGGATTCTATCAAGTATGTAAAATGAGAGGCTTAAATGGAAATCATGGTGTTATGATTCCAGTACAAAATGTACAAAATTTAAGCTTATCTGATGAAATTATAGAAGCTGTTAAAAATAAAAAATTCCATATCTACGCTATTTCTACTATTGAAGAAGGAATTGAAATTTTAACAGGCGTACCTGCTGGTAAGAAAGATGCAAATGGTCACTTCCCTGCTGGCTCAATAAATTATTTAGCTTATGAGAAATTGAAGAAATATGCTAAATTAAGTAAAGATATGTAAAAAACAAAAAAGAACTGTTTGATAAACAGTTCTTTTTTTATTGCAATATTCACTATATTAAATTTTTGCATATAGCAATAATAATATAAAATATTACTTTTGTTATACAATTAAAAAACAAAATATAGTTAGTTGCTGGAATTCCTATCTTATTTATCTTTTCATATTCATTTGTCACCTCTTCTATTTCTTCTTTTTTGCAAACATTATTTTCTTTATTGTAACTTATCATGTATTCTTTTGCTAAATATGGTGCTTTTGTCATTGCATCTGTTTCTAAATAAGATCTTATTACATAGTAGAAGAACCCTAAGACACTTAAAATAATTATTTGTAATTCATAATTTTGGAACACACCAAATATTGTTAATAATATACTAAAAATAAAGTATAATATGTATATATTTGAAAATATGAAGTTAAATATTAATAATTTTCTACTTTGAATTGAATGTAAACATTCATGTGCTATTGTTTGAATTCTTGTATATGTTTTACTTATATTTGCTATAAAAATAGTATTTGTAATTGCAATATATAAACTTGCTGTTTTATCATTATTTTCTTTTATTTTTACTGTTTTATTATCTAACCTTTTCAAAATCTCTTCACAGACTTTTTTATTATTTGGAAATTTAGAAATAATTTCATCACATTTCGCATTTTTTCCCGCATCTTTTAATTTTTTTATACTAATTTCAAAAACAAATGCTCCTATTATTAAAGTAATTATAAATATTATTAATACAATTATTAACTCCATATTTTTCTCCTCTTAATTATTATCTATAATAAATATCAAAAAAGTCGTAAATGATATTTTACCATTTACGACTTTTTTCGACATTATAGTACATCTTGTATTGACTCTGCTATTATTTTATTTACATCAGCTATCATGACATTAAATTTCACTTCTAAATCAAAATATTCTTTAATTTCTTTATTTTGAATTAATATAGTATACATTTCTTGCAATTTTTTATTTTTATCTTCCTCTACTTCTTTTCCTTGCATTGCTAAAACTTGAATATCATAACGCAATTTTTCAAATTCTTCTACTTTTTGTTTTAATTCTAAATTAGATTCCAAATTATCTTTTGCTTCTTTATATTTTAAATATTCTTCTGATGTTTTTATTTCTCCTGCTAATTTGTTTGCAGTATCATATACATTCATAAAACTCCTCTTTTCTACATTACAGATTCAATTTTTATGCATAAGCATGTTTTTTCTTAAATGATAATAAGTTTGTAATTTCTGTATCTGTATTTTTTGCTTTTTTAGCTTTTTGTGCACTTTCTTGTGCGATTTGATTTGCTTGTTTTTCTGCCATTGTTTGGCATATTGCCTTTTGATATACAAAATGTGTATCTTGTGCTATTTTATTCCAGTTATATAATTCTTTAACTTTTGCCTTTGCATTTTTAGATACAGTTGCAGCTAATGCATGATCATATAATAATGCTAATATAGAATCTGCTATAGAATTACTATTTCCAGCATAGCTTTTCATTCCTGTTACTCCATGCTCTACTATTTCATTTAGTCCTCCTACATCTGAAACAACAGTTGGAACTCCTGCAAGCATTGCTTCTAATGCAACTATTCCAAAAGGTTCATAAGTACTTGGGAATACTGCTATATCAGCACATTTATACATTTTTTGTACTTGTTTTGAATCTAAATAACCTGTAAAATATACTTTATTTCCTAAACCTAATGCTTCTGCTTGTGCTTTTAATTCATCCATCATTCCGCCTTTACCAGCAATAACAAGTTTTGCGTCATTATAGCCATTTAATATTTTAGGCATTGCAGAAATTAAATGTTGAACACCTTTTTCATACACTAGTCTACCCATATATAATATAATTTTTTCATTATCTAAAGCATATTTTCTTCTAAATTCAAAGTCTCTTTCTATTCCTATAAAATTAGTTAAATTTATTCCATTTGGTATTACATTTATTTTTTCAAATGGAAGTCCAAATAAACCTTGTATATGCCCCTTCATAAAATTGCTATTTACAATTACTTCTGATGATTCGTATGTAAGCATCCATTCCGTGTCATTTATATATCTTTGTGTGTCATCATGAATTCCACTATTTCTACCACTTTCTGTTGCATGTATAGTTGCAATAAGAGGTATATCATAAGCATTTTTTAAAGTTTTTGCACTATTTGCTACTAACCAATCATGCGCATGTATAACATCAAATTTTCCCTCTTTTGCAATTATTTCAGATGCTTTTGCAACCATATTAAAATTAAGTTGCATTATCCAATCTATAAAATTATTTGGTTTTATCATATAATTGTCTACTCGATAAACTTCAACACCTTTATCATTTTCATAATATGGTGTATCTCCATCTCTGTATGTTACAACTGTAACATCGTGTCCATCTTTTATTAATCTTTTTGATAAATCATGTACAACTCTTGCTATTCCTCCAACTATTCTTGGTGGATATTCCCAAGTTAGCATTAATATTTTCATAGGTTTTATCCCTTTCTTTACTAAATTTTCTTTTGTTTTTATTTCTAGATTTTCTAATATATTTTATACATATTTTTTGCAAAAGTAAACATTTTTTGATAAAATATTTTATTATTTTTAACTTTTAGGTTGCCATACACCATTTTCATCTTTTACCCAATCTTCTGCTGAATTTAAGTGAACAACTGGTCTTAATGATAGCACTTTTGAGCCATAATCTGATTTATATATTTTTCTTCCTTCATATGCTGTCATAATATAACCAGTATCATAATTGTTAGGAGATGCTATTATATAACCATAACATTTATTCCAATATTCTGGGTGAGGAAAATACAAAGTATCTACCTCTGTTAAATATCCTTCATTATTTATTTTATATCCATTTGTAGAAGCAGAAGGAGTTAATTTTGTATATCCTTTTTCATTCCAACTTGCACACCACATTTCTATTGTTGGACTTCCTATTGCTAAATCTGCATAATTTGTATCTACAAAACTTTTCCAATTACTTGTGTTTAGTAGTACTGATACTACTTTTGAGTTTGAATTACTACTTTTTAAAGTATATTTCGTAGCCTTAAATAAATTCTTATTTGTTGCCCACCCTGTCTGTAATGTTGGTGCACTACTCCATATTGCAGAATATTTATAAGAAGTATAATTTACTAAATTTACTCCTGTGCTACTTGGTATTTTGCTCTGTAATAAATAATCCATTATTATAAAAACATCGTTTCCTTCTTTATAAAAAATCTTCCAATCTTTTATTCCATTTGCACTATAATTTATTGTATCTCCTATGCAATTTTTAGCTGTTTGATCTGCTAATGTTGGCTCTTGTACAGTTACTTTACACTCCGCTTCTCTTCCAATTATATCTTTAGATTTTGCTTTTATTATAGCTGTTCCTTTGCTTTTTGCAGTAATAACCCCTTCATTTGTTACTTGAACTATTCCTTCATCACTACTTGTCCATTCTAATTCTTTATTAGTTGCATTTTCTGGTGTTATAGTAGCTATTAGTGTTTCTGTTTCGTTTTTACCTATTACTAACTCAGTTTCTGTTTTATTTAAAGTTATTGATTTTATTAATATTAATGACTCTGAATTATTTTCTCCTATATATTTTATTTTTAATTCTGATTGTTCCTCTTTTTCTATTAAAAACATATAGTTATTAACTGTTATTATTTTTGAATTTTCATCAGCACCATTTTGAATATTATCAACTATTCCTTTGTTTATTATATAATCTATATATCCTTCTAAAGTTAATGTTTTTTCTTCGTTTTCTAATAAATAATTTTCTTTTTCTAATTCTAATTGCTCAGTTATTTTTGATATTTCTGTTGATTTTTGGGCTTGCTTTGCTTTTGTTATTATTCCATCTTGGTTAAACAGTACACTTACACTTACTCCTGCTAAAATTATTAGTATTATTATTGTTATTACAAGTGCCACTAGTGTTATTGCTTTATTACTTTTCATTTGTATTCTCCTTTTCTTTTATAGCATTTCATTTATTATTTACAATAATACTATTACAAATACATTCTTTTTTCAATATCTATTTTAGATGTAATTTTTTTTTTACTTTTTTGTAATATAATTGTAATATTTTTTCTTTTTCTTATGCTTGAATTTATTTGCTTTTTGATATAGTATATATGAAGAAAAAATTGCATTTTTTACAAAGGAGGAAGTTATGCCAAGAAAAGCAAAAGAAGAAATTAATGAAACGAAAAGTAAAACATCCAGCAAAAAAACAGTAGAAAAAAAATCTACAATTAAAAGTAATGTTTTAAAAGAAAATACTAAAAAAACAACTGCTACAAGTTCTAAGAAAAAAACAACTAAAGAAACTTCTAAAAAAGTTAATAGTAGTAAAACTTATTCTAAAACTAATAAAGCTTCTTCAAAGATTTCTACTAAAAAAGCTACAAATGGCAAAAATAAAAAGATTAATGTTTTAGAATACTATGATTTACCTTATAGATATAACGAAACAATTATTAAAGTTTTAGCACAAACACCTACTACATTATTTATTTATTGGGATATTTCAGATAAAGATAAAAGCGAATATATAACTAAGTATGGTGAGTATTTCTTTAATAATACCAAACCTGTTTTAATAGTAAAAAATAAAACTAAAAATTACGAATATGAAGTAGATATTAATGATTTTGCTAATAGTTGGTATTTACATGTTCCAGATAGTAATTGTGATTATCAAATTGAACTTGGTAGACGCCCTATCAATAATTACGTAAGTATACCTAATGATTACATGTATATAACTTCATCAAATGATATGGAATCTCCTAATGATCATATTTTATTTGATTCTTTATCTAAATTCGTTTATTTTAGAAATGTAAAAAATAACAATGTTTCTAAGAAATCTGTTACTAACGTTTACTCTCTTAGAAAAATAGGAAAACTTTATAATATTAAAGATTTCTATGAAAAATTATACTCAAAAGAACAAATTGATTTTGATAGATTAGATTTATTAAATCCTTCTTCAAAATAACAAAGGAGAAAATTAATGAATAAACCTAAAGGATATGTAAGCTTTGTATTACATGCACACTTACCTTTTATACATCATCCAGAAAGCGAAGATTACTTAGAGGAAGAATGGTTATTTGAAGCTATTTCAGAAACTTATATTCCTCTTCTTTTAAACTTTCAAAAATTAGTGGAAGAAAAAGTAGACTTTTCAATTACAATGTCTATGACTCCTCCACTTTTAAATATGCTTGATAATAAACTTTTACAAAAAAGGTATATAAAATATTTAAAAAAGCACATTGAACTTGCAAAAAAGGAAATTGAAAGAACTTCTTCTAATCCAAAAATTAATAAGCTTTCCAAGTATTATTTTGACCGTTATTCTAATGATTTACATGTATTTCATGATATTTATAAAAATAACATTATTCAAGCTTTTAAACACTTTCAAGATATTGGAGTTTTAGAAATAATAACTTGTGGAGCAACTCATGGTTACTTCCCTATATTATATGTTACAGAACAAACTGTAAAAGCCCAAATTGCAGTTGGGGTTCAAACTTATGAAAAATATTTTGGTAAGAAACCTCGCGGAATTTGGCTTCCTGAATGTGGATATATTCCAGAAGCTGATAAATATTTAAAAGAGTTTGGTATAGAATATATTATTACTGAATCACATGGAATTTTATATGCCAACCCTACTCCTATTTATGGTACTTATAGTCCTATTGTTTCTCCAAATGGAATTATCGCTTTTGGTAGAGATATGGAATCTTCAAGACAAGTTTGGAGTTCTATTAATGGTTATCCTGGTGATTTTAATTATAGAGAATTTTATCGTGATATTGGATACGATGCTCCTTATGACTATATAAAGCCTTATATTGCACACAATGGAGTTCGAGTACACACAGGTATAAAATATCATAGAATTACAGGAAAAAGTGAAGAAAAAGATATTTATGATTTGCAATGGGCAAAAGACTCTTGTGAAAAGCAAGCTGGTCATTTTCTAGATTGTAGAAAAGAACAAATAGATATGGTTGCATCTTTTATGGATAAACCTCCTATTATACTTTGCCCTTATGATGCTGAACTTTATGGTCATTGGTGGTATGAAGGCCCATATTGGTTATATATACTATTTAAAAAAATTCACTTTGATCAGAATGATTTTAAATTAATTACACCTAGTAAATATATAGATATGTATCCTGAAATGCAAGTATGTACACCTTGTCGTTCTAGTTGGGGTGCAAATGGTTATAGTCAAGTTTGGCTTAATGAAACTAATGATTATGTACATCGCCATTTACATGTTGCTGGAGATAAAATGGTTGAGCTTGCAAATCTATTTAAAAATGAAACAGATTCTTTAAAAATTTTTGCATTAAATCAGTGTGCAAGAGAGCTTTTACTAGCACAAAGCAGTGATTGGCTATTTATTATTACAAATGGTACAATGGTTGATTATGCAAAAAAAAGAATTAAGGACCATATTGGACGTTTTACTAAACTATATAATCAAATTAAAGAAAATAATATAGATAAAGAATTTTTAGACTCAATTTATAAAAAAGATTGTATATTTCCAGAAATAGATTATAAAATTTATTTGTAATAGTCAAGTTACCAAAATTTTCCCTTTCGAATAAAATATGTATATCTAAAGTTTTTTAGTAGATAATAATACATATATAAAAGAAAGGGGATTTTTTTTCTTTATGAAATCTTTTTGTATAAAAACCAATAACATTCAAATAATTAATTATCTACTTAAAAATTTAGAAATTTCTCCGTTAGAAAATATATACTTTGTAAATAAAGAATTTAAAAATTTCAAAAATGTTATTATTCATTATACAGGAATTGAAACAAATACCTTTTTTACATTGATTTCTGAAATTATTACTAATTGTATTTTGTATTTTTATGAACCACTATTACTAAAAAAAATATTAAATTTTAATTTTTTCTATTTTGATAGTTATGAACAAGATCATATTAAAGAAAACTGTTTAAAATATATTTCACAGCAAGAAATTCAGAATATAAAATATAGAAAAAATGAAATTTATACTGAAGTTTTAAAATACATTATTGAAAATAAATATATGATATTAGATGGTTTTGTTTCTTTTAGACTAGAAAACTATCTATACACACTAGAAGAAATTGTTGATTATAATGTTAATGAATACGTTATAGAAAAAGAATATACTGAATTTATAAATTTATTAAAAATGTATGTTGATTCTAAACCTCCAGAAAGCTCAACTATCTATTTAGTATACTGTAATGGCGAATCTGTTTTACTTAATAAAAATAAAGACCTAATTGATTTAAACGAAAATATAACTAATGCAAAATATCTATCAGACATTTCATTTTCTTCAAATGATTATGCTTTAAATGCTCTTTTAAGTCTACTTCCTGCTAAAATAGAAATACATTTAGTTGGAGACGAAGATGAATTTATAAATACTTTAAAATTAGTCTTCAGAAATAGGGTATCAATTTGTTATAATACAACTCTTAATGAATTTAATAAATTTGAAAAAGGAGAGAAAAAACATATTTAATTTTTTCTCTCCTTATATATTTTTTATAAATTGTCTAAGCCACCTTCTATTTGATATACATTTATATAATTTTTTTCTTTTAATATTTGAGTTGCTTTTCTGCTTCTACCTCCTGATTGACAATATACTATTATTGTATTTTCTTTGTTATGGATTTTTTGTTCTATACATTTTTCTATATCATATAAAGGTATATTTATAGCTCCTTCTAAATGTCCTTCTCTATATTCTTGAGGACTTCTTACATCTACCAACTTAGCTTCTTTGTCATTTTTTAATATTGTTTTTGCATTTTCATAGTCTATATATTCTCCACTATTTCTATATTTTCTTAATACATTTTTTAATATCTCATATATTTTCATATATATTCCCCCTAGAAAATAAAACATCTTTCATACATTATTATATGAAAGATGTTTTATTTTAGTTATTTTTGTCGCTTGAACTATTCTTATTCTTTTTTAATATTAAAAAGCTTCCAACTATATAAATTATAATAATTACCAAAGAAATTATTGTTGGCCAAATATAATTTTTTATTAAATCAATAAATTTTACTTTTGGAACTTTTGTTATTACTATATCTTCAGTTTTATTTTCAGTTCCATATTTTTCATTTATTTTTGTATTTAAATTCTCTATTTGTTCTGAAGTTACTTCCCCTTTAGTTTTTATGCATACCATATCTTCATAAACTTCTACTTTGTTTATTGAAATATTTTTACTTTGTAATTCTTCTTTTGCTATGCTTTTTATTTCATTTGAATCAAATTGTTTTCCTATATATATGTCTATTTCTGTATGTTCACTGTATTCTAATCCAAAGTTTAATTTAATTGCACAAGCAGTAACAATACCTACAACTACGACTATACAACATATTATACATATTATACTTTTTTTGTTCATTTGCTTTTCTCCTTTTTACTTTAACATTAAATTTGATACACTTAAATTATATAATAAATTTATTACTATTCCCCAGAATAGTACAGCTCCCACTGCTATATTAGCAAAAGTAAATACAACTGATATAACCAATAATGGAACATAAATTAATGTATATTTTCCTACTGTTTTTGCTACATTTCCTGTTTTTAATATATTTACCATAACTATATAATTTAATATTATAGATAATGCTATTGTAAACAATCCTGAAACTGTTATTTCTACATTAAAATATCTCAAAGCAATTAATAATATTGCTAAATATCCTACTACAGATACACTTGCTAGTATTCCTTTTGATTTATATTTTATTACTAAATATAAAAATCCTATAACTAATAATCCTGCTACTATACTAGCACCTATTTTTACTTCATTTTCTGTTATATTAGATACTATAAATTTATTTTGTTCTACTTCATATACTATTGGCATTTTTCCTGAATCTAATATTGTTGCCATACTATTTGCTTCTTCTATATATTCTTGTAATTCTTTTGTTGAAGAAGTAGTACTCTCTGAGTATCCTACAGATAATTGTAATACTCCATTATTTACTTCTTGATCAAAATATGTTGTTAGCATAGAATAGTCATCTATCTTTAATGCTATTTTTTTAGTTACTTTTTCTTCTTTTGCTTCTTCACCTTCTGTAACATTTTCTGATTTTACATTAGTTTCTACATAAGTATTAGTTATATTTTTAAATTTTTCTGTTCCTTGTTTATTAAATTGTATATCCACAAACACTGCTGTTTTTCCACTTGATACAGTTCCATATTTAGCTTTTACAGATTTTATGTCGTCATTATTCATAAGTACTTCATTTGTATCATTGTCTACTATTTCAAACTTTGCTTGTGTATAAAGTTGTCCAACAACTCTATCTGTCTGTTCGTTTTCTGGTAACTCTAATATAATAGTACCATTTTCTTCATTTTGTCTTATAATATAGTTTTGAACATTCATAGCTTTTAGTCTTTTTTCTATTATATTTTTAGAAATTCTAAAGTTTTCTTTTGTTAAAATTTCATCTGAATTAACTTTTATTTCTTCTGTTTTAGCTACTTTTGTCTCTGTATCCTCGTCTGAAATAACTTGTCCTTGTTCATCATATCTTATTGTTTTACTTATTTCATCACTTACTTTAAGCTCAACTCTTCTATATCCTTTTAAATCACCTGCTAACAAATATTCAGGTAATTTGTTTTCTACTAAACTTTTATTTTGTACAAATACTCCTCCAAAAGAAATTAATGATAATAAAATAATTACTAGTACAATTAATGTTAGTCCTAATTTTCTGTTTTGTTTCATTTTATATTTCCTCCCTAAAAAAATTAATTACAATAGTTTTGTTCCATTTATAATAAGTTCAAACCATATATTTAAATATTTTGCCGCATATTTACTCATCATTGTTCTATCCATAAATATTTCAAAATAATCTAACACAGGACATATTTGTGTGTCTATTGTTAAATCCAAAGTTACTTTTCTTTTTTCACTATCTATTTTAAATTTTGAATCTGTTACAGCATAATTTACTTTATCATGCTTATCAAAAGTAGACATATTTGAATTTACAACTCTATTTCTATGAACATCTGATTTATCAGCTAAAATTAAAGCTGCTGAAATATCACTAACTGCAGTACCAGTTTGTTCATCATGATTTCCTATTGCCATCATTATTTCTGTTCTTTCTGTTACATCCATTCCCATTTCTTTAAGTATTTGATAAGCAAGTATAGCTCCAGAATGTGCATGATCTACCCTGTTTACACAGTTTCCTATATCGTGCATATATCCTGCTATTTTAGCAAGTTCAATTCTTCTTTCTGGATACCCTAACACTTTAAGTATTTGTGCAGCTCTATCTGAAACTATCGAAATATGTCTTAAAGAATGTTCTGTATACCCTAATGCATTTAATTGTCTTTGTGAACCTATAATAAGCTCTTCTATCTCTTTATTAGCCTTTATATCTTCTAAAGTTATCATATTTTCCTCCGCTTTTTCACATTTTCAATTCTATATTAAATTACAAAAAAATTCAACCATTTTTTGTAATTTGATTGAATTTTTACTTTATATTTTCTAATTTATATTAACTCCAACTATTCCACCTAGCATTCCTGCTGCTATAGCAAATATTATCATTAAAACACTGTTAATATCAATTTTAAAACCCATACCCATTATGCTAGATAATATGTAAATAGTTAATATATATATAATTCCAACTATTGCCCCATTTAGTAACCCATTTTTCTTTATTTTTAAACTACTTATACTACTTCCAATCAATATACTTATACTTGTTATTATAATTATTATTGGAGAAATTATACTCTCTTTTACATTTGTATATGTTACTATTATAGAAAAGATGAATAATAAAACTAATGTTAAAATAATTGATGTTATACTTCCTTTTACAATTCTTATAAAGTTTTCTTTTGTTGTACTATTATTTAATTTTTCCATTTCTTTCTCCTTATTGATATTTATATATCATATTCTTTTTTTATATTAATAGAACAAAAAAGAGTAAAACTTTTTGTTTTACTCTTTTTATATTTATTTTTTATTAGCATTTTCTTTGTTATAATTTATATATTCCATTACATCGTAAGCTTTTCCATTTTTGTCTAGCATTGTGTATTCTTCTCTTCCATTAGATGTTACTGAATATACCGTTTGTAATGCAACTGGCCAAACCAATGCTTTTCCTTGTGAATCTACTATTCCATAATAACTTGTTTTCTTACCTGGTTCTAATTCATATTCTTTAGAAATAACTATACCTTCTGCTTCTGGAATTATTAAAACATTGTTTAAATTTTGGTTACTTGCTATACAGCCTATTCCATCATATTCTATAGGTAAAATAATATTTCCTCTCTTATCATATAATCCCCATTTTCCATTTTGTTTTACTGGAATTGCATTATTAAATAAAAGATATGGATTCTTTATATTGTTAGTAGCATATTGTGTTGTGTTTACACCTATTTGGTCATATTCTAAGTATATTAATATTTTACCATTTTTTTCTATTACACCTTGTTTATTATTATTTGTTACTAAATACAAGTTTAAGTCTTTATCTATTTGTTTCAAAGCATCATATTGTGGTCTTACTTTTGTTTCTCCTGTTTCTGTAATTATACCCACTTTATTTTCATCTGTTGTAACAATAAATTCTTTAGTACTTTCTACAAACTCTATTTTAGTATATTTATTTCCTACTATTTCTGTACCATCTAATGTAGTTACTCCATATCTTAAATTTTTTGGATTATAATCAACTTCTGTATTATCTATATTTTGAACAACTAATAAATTATATAATATTGCTTTTTGATTTTTAAAGTTATCTGCTATAGCTGCATTCTTATTCTTATTTATACATGTTTTCGCCAAATAAGGTAATGTATATATTTGTATTTTATTTGTAGTATAAGATATGCTTAAATTACATGCAACACCTAATCCATTAGAAGATATGTATAACTTGTTATTTATCATTTTCACAGGTTCATTTATATTAAATAACTCATAATCTAAATTATCTACTGGTGTTTTATAAATTTTATTTGAATCCTTTTCAAATGTACAAACTTCTTCTAATCCTTCTAAATAACAACTTGAAGTTTCTTCTGAATATTGTTTATATCCACCATTATAGTATTTATATCCAACTATTTCTGCTATGTCTTTTAATGATATATATAATTTATCCTCGTCAAAAATAAATAAGTCTTGTGATATTTGTACATTTTTGTTATCTACTGTAAACTTCATTTCTTTTCCTTGTAAATAATATATTGCTATAAACAAACCCACACTTATCACAAAAAGCACAACTATAGTTATTATTATTGCTTTCATTACTTTTTTTGTTTTTATATCTTCTTGTTTATTATTTTTTTCTAATAAATTCATAAAAACCCCCAATTTTCTTTTGTTTTATTCTTTATAATATTTTTTATAAAATTCTTCTGAAAATGTACCTAAATTATCATTTTCAATTTCTATTCTAACTCTTTCCATTAATTTAGTCAAGAATCTTAAGTTATGTATAGAAAGTAATCGTACTCCTAATATTTCATTTGCCTTTATTAAGTGTCTTATATAAGCTCTAGTATAATTCTTGCAAGTATAACAGTCACATTCTGGATCTAATGGAGTAAAATCTCTTTCATAAGTTGCATTTCTTACAACTACCTTTCCATTCCATGTCATTGCTGTTCCATTTCTTGCAATCCTTGTTGGTAATACACAGTCACACATATCTATTCCAGCTTTTGCTGCTTCTATTAAATAATCTGGTGTTCCTACTCCCATTAAATATCTTGGTTTATTTTCTGGCATTAATGGAGCTGTATATCTTAATATTTTCAAAAATTCCTCTTTTGGTTCTCCTACGCTTATTCCTCCTATTGCATATCCTTGGAAATCTAATTTTATTAAATCTTCTGCACTTTGTTTTCTTAAATCTTCATAAAATCCGCCTTGTATTATTCCAAATAAAGCCTGTTTTTCAGTGTTAGTATGTGCTTTTTTACAACGTACAGCCCATCTTGTAGTTCTTTCCATAGAATTTTTTGCATATTCATAAGTTGAAGGATATGGACAACATTCATCAAAAGACATAATTATATCTGCACCTAATGCTTCTTCTATTTCCATTACTTTTTCTGGAGAAAAGAAGTGTTTGCTTCCATCTAAATGTGATTTAAATTCTACTCCATCTTCTGAAATTGTTCTTAAGTCACTTAAACTAAATACCTGGAATCCTCCACAATCTGTAAGAATAGGTTTATCCCATTTCATAAAGTTATGTAGTCCACCTGCTTCTTTCACAATTTCATGTCCTGGTCTTAAATATAAATGATATGTGTTTGATAAAATTATTTGTGCTTTTACTTCTTCTTTTAACTCTTCTGGAGTTAAAGATTTAACTGTAGCTTGCGTTCCAACTGGCATAAATATTGGCGTTTGTATATCACCATGTGGTGTATGTATTACACCTCTCCTCGCTCCTGTTTGTTTACAAACATGTAATAATTCATAAGTTACTGCTGGTTCCATAATAAATTCCTTTTCTTTTTTTATTTTATATATATTTTATTATACTAAATTTACAGAAAAAATCAATTATTTGTGTTAATTTTAATTAATTGATTTTTTTTCGACATAATTTATCTTTTTCTGACTATACTATATATAAAGATAGGAGTTTATATGAATCAAATATTAGGAAATGCTTTTTTCAAAAATAATAGTTATTATAAAAAAGACAAAAAAAAATTCAAATATATACTATATATATCTATTAGTATTATAATTATTTGTATTATTTGCTATATCATATTAAAATATAATTCAAATAAAAAAGAAAAAATTGCCAAAGGTTTAGTCAGTCAATATAATATTACTACTTTATATACTTCAAATAATAATTATACTACTTCTTATACTTCACAAGAGAACCCACAAAAAGATCCTTTTGTAATAGGTTTATTAAAAATAGATAAAATAAAACTAATGTATCCCATACTTTCAGAAAGCTCTAAAGAACTATTAGAAATATCCCCTTGTCGCTTTTATGGTCCTATGCCAAATGAAATAGGTAATTTATGTATTGCTGGGCATAACTATGTTGACAACAAATTATTTAGTAAAATTCATTTACTCGAAACTAATGATATTATTAATTTATTTGATTTAACTGGAAAAAGTTTAGAATATATAGTTTACAAAAAGGATGAGGTAAAAAAAGAAGATACTTCTTGTTTAGATCAAAATACTAATGGTTTTAGAGAACTAACTTTAATTACTTGTAACAATGTTAAAGGAACAAGAGTTGTAATAAAAGCAAAAGAAAATAGATAACACAATTATCTATTTTCTTTTATTTAACTATATATTATAATCTCTTACTTTTTTATATGCATATACAGCTACTACTGCTGCTGCAACTATAACTAAAAATATAGCATAATCACTAGCATCTCCTGTTTGTGGTAATGTATTTGTTGTATCTGATGTAGTATTAGTTGTAGTTGGTGCTGTTATAGTATTTAGAGGATTTATTGCCTCATTTGTTGTTGTATTGGTTGTATTTGTATCTGTTGTGTTTGTTGTATTTGTTTCTAATCCTGGAATATTCATATCAACTGGGTTTGTTGCTAATACTTTTGTTGATATTGTAAATACTGCAACTAATATAATTACAACTAATAACATTTGTTTTTTCATACTTAATTCTTTCATAATTTTTCTCCTTTTTTCTTCTGAATTTAATAATATTATTTATATTTCTCTTTTAAAATATACATTAAATATATATTCTCTTTAAAACTGTATTTATTTTAACCCTTTTTTTTACATTCGTCAACATTTTTTTCTATTTTTTATATTACATTTTCATTACATAAATACTACAAAAAAATTACTCAGCAAAGTAAAATGAACGACCTAGCAATTTTATACATTACTTTTTCGTTCATTTTTTTATTTATTATTCTTTTACTTCTTCAACTGGTTCTTCTTTAACTGTATCAACAACTTCTTCAACTACTGTTTCTGTTGTTTCTACTGCTGGTGCTTCTTCTGGAGCAGCTTCTACTGGAACTTCTTCAACTAAATCTTCTTTTACTGTAATTTCTTTGTTTTCAATTCTTGCACCTAAATTTTCTTTAGTCTTAGCAGATTTTCCAACTCTATCTCTTAAGTAATATAATTTAGCTCTTCTTGCTTTACCAACTCTTACTACTTCGATTTTTTCGATCATTGGTGAATGAATTAAAAATGTTTTTTCAACTCCTACACCATAAGCTACTCTTCTTACTGTAAATGTAGCATTTACTCCTCCACCTTGTTTTTTAATTACAATTCCTTCAAATACTTGTATTCTTTCTCTATTTCCTTCTTTTATTTTTTGGTGTACTCTGATTGTATCACCTATATGAAGGTCAGGAATTTTGTTTTTTAATTGTTCATGTTCAATTGATTTTATAATATCCATAATTGATATCTCCCTTCTTTATTTAAGTGTCGCATTCTTTTTTATTTATTGAATGGCGCTTTTTATTTTTCCAGATTAAACAAATCTGGTCTTTTTTTATTTGTTATTATTTTTGATTGTTCTTCTCTCCACTTGCGAATATTTTCATGATGACCTGAAATTAGAACCTCAGGAACTTTTTTATCTAAAAAAGTTTCTGGTCTTGTGTATTGAGGATATTCTAATAAGTTATTTGAAAAAGATTCTTCTTTTATAGATTCTATGTTTAATACACCATCTACATATCTTGAAACAGCATCTATAAGAACCATACTTGGAAGCTCTCCTCCTGTTAAAACATAATCTCCAATAGATATTTCTTCATCTACAATTTTATCTAATACTCTTTGATCTATTCCTTCATAATGTCCGCAAAGTAAGATAAGATGTTCTTTTTTTGATAATTCTTCTACTTTTGCTTGATTTAAAGTTTTACCTTGTGGTGAAAGAAAAATTACTTTTGCATTTTCTCTATTTTCAATAGAATTATAAGCATCATATACTACATCTGGCCTTATAACCATTCCGGCTCCTCCACCGTATGGAGTATCATCAACTTTTTTGTGTTTATCTCTTGAGAAATCTCTGATATTAATTAGGTTAATATCGATATTTCCATTTTTTTGTGCTCTTTCCAAAATGCTTTTTTGTAACGGCATAAACATTTCTGGAAAAAGTGTTAACACATCAAATCGCATTTTATTTTTCCTTTCTTATCTTAAACCTTCAATTAAGTGAACTATTACCTTTCCTTTTTCTAAATCAATTTCTTTTAGAACTTCTGGAATACTTGGCAATAATATTTGTTTTCCAAGTTCATCTTTTACAATATATACATCATTGGCTCCTGTTGGAAATATATCATCTACCTTTCCTAAAAGTTTGCCTTCATCAGTATATACTTCTAAACCTAATATATCAGCAATAAAATAAGTATCTTTAGGAAGTTTTTTAGCATCTTTTCTATCTATTTTTAAAAATAGACCTTTATATTTTTCTGCTTCTGTTAAATCTTCAATTCCTTTTACTTTAAGTAAAACGCATTGTTTATTATATTTAACATCTTCTATTTCAACTTTTTTCATTTCATTTTTTTTACATATATATACGGTTTTTAATTCTTCAAATCGCTCCATATCATCTGTGAAAGGTTTTACTTTAAGTTGACCTTTTATTCCAAATGTATTAACAATTTGTCCCACTTCAAAATATTCTTGCATTTTTTCCTCTTAATCTAAAAATTCAATTACTATTTTTTTATGTTCTTTTCCTGCAACAGATTTCATTACAGTTCTAATTGATTTAGCAATTCTACCTTGTTTTCCAATTACTTTTCCCATATCACTTTCTGCAACTTTTACTTCATATACAGTTTGTTTTTCTTCTGGTTTTTCTGTAATTGTAACTTGGTCTTGTTTTTCAACAAGTCCTTTAATTAATATTTCTAGAATTTCCTTCATTTAAAAATCCTCCTAGCCTTAAGCTCTTTCTAATAAAGCTTTTACAGATTCTGTTGGTTTTGCACCATTTTTTGTCCATGTAGCTAGTTTTTCTTTATCTACAACTATTGTAGATGGATTTGTCATAGGATCATAAGTTCCTATTTGTTCAATTATTTTTCCATCTCTTGGGCTTTTTGAATCAGCAACAACAATGTGATAGAATGGAGCTTTTTTAGCACCTGCTCTTTGTAATCTTATTTTTACCATAAAATTCACCTCTTTCTTAAGTTTCTTAAATATATTTTTATTATCCACGCTTTTTTATAAGCTGCGAATTTAAAATTAATAACTATTTCATAAGACCTTTTAAATCTTCTGGGTTTATCCCCTTCATCATTTTCTTTAAGTTTTTAGTGTCTTGCATCTTTTTCATCATTTTTTGCGTCATTTCAAAAGATTTCATAAATTGATTTATTTGTTGTACTGTTGTTCCACTACCTTTAGCTATACGAATTCTTCTGCTTGCATTAAGGATTTTAGGATTTTTTCTTTCCTCTTTTGTCATAGAACAAATCATAGCCTCAATTCTTATAAATTCTTTATCATCAACCTTTAAATCTTTAATGTTTGCCATACCTGGCACCATTTTAAGCAAAGATGAAAATGAACCCATTTTTTTTACTTGTCTTAATTGTGCTAAATAATCATCTAAGTCGAACTCTTTTTTTCTTAATTGTTTTTCTATTTTTTCAGCTTGTTCTAAATCAAATGATTCTTCAGCTTTTTCTATAATGGATAATACATCACCCATTCCTAATATTCTAGATGCCATTCTATCTGGATGAAATACTTCTATATCACTTAATTTTTCACCAGTTGCTGCAAATTTAATTGGTCTACCTGTTACTTTTTTAACAGATAATGCTGCACCACCACGAGTATCTCCATCTAATTTTGTAAGTACAACTCCGTCTATTCCTAAGTTTTCATTAAAACTTTGTGCTACATTTACTGCATCTTGACCTGTCATAGAATCTACTACTAATAATATTTCATGTGGCTTTACATTTTGTTTTACATTTTTTAGTTCCTGCATTAGTTCTTCATCTATATGAAGTCTTCCTGCTGTATCTAAAATAACTACATCATTCAATTTTGACATAGCTACACTCATTGCTTGTTTTGCAATATGTACTACATCTTTTGATGTTTCATTTGCGTATACTGGTATATCTAATTGTTTTCCTACTACTTGTAATTGTTTTATAGCTGCGGGTCTATATATGTCGCAAGCTACAAGTAGTGGTTTTTTTCCTTGTTTTCTTAAAAGGTTTGCTAGTTTTCCGGCTGTTGTTGTTTTACCTGAACCTTGAAGTCCTACCAACATTATTACTGTTGGAGGATTTGGAGTAAAGTTTATTTTGCTTTCTTCTCCACCTAAAAGTTCAACTAACTCATCTTTAACTATTTTTATAACTTGTTGTCCCGGAGTTAATGATTTTAATACGTCTTGGCCTAAGGCTTTTTCTTGAACTGATGAAATAAAATCTTTAACAATTTTGTAATTAACATCAGCTTCTAGTAAAGCAAGTTTTACTTCTCTTAACATTTCCTTTAAATCAGATTCAGTTATTCTTGCTTTTCCTCTTAACTTTCTTGTTATATCCTGAAGTTTTGAAGATAATCCTTCAAATGCCATAAGCTTATTCCTCCTTTAAACTAAACAATTTAGTTCTTTTCTAATGTGATTTAATATTTTTTCAACTTTTTTATCAGATGAAGTTTCTCCTATTTTACTTAATTCAGTTAAAACTTCTTGTAATAATTTTTCTTGTTTTATTGTCTTTTCCATAAATGAAAGCTTTTCTTCAAACTCGAAAAGTTTATTCTCTCCCTTCTTTATAATGTCTAAAACAGCTTGCCTTGTTATTTTATTGTTTTCTGCAATTTCGGTAAGAGATAAATCATTATTATAGTAGTCATTTAAGATTTCAAGCTGTTTTTCTGTTAATAATTTACCATAAATCTCACACAACATACTTATTTTAACTTTTTTCTCCACAAAATCACCTCTTTACAAAAACAATATTTTTAGTCTGTATTTTGTAATGCTATTATACTTTACACTATTTTGTTAATTTTGTCAAGTATTTTTGCTTTACTTTTTTGATTTTTTCAGAGCCGAAGGGGACGGAGCCGAAGGGGACGTTTCTTTTCGGTTGAGCCGAAAGGGACGTTTCTTTTCGGTTTATCTGTCCCTTTTGGTTCACTTCTATTGACTTTTTTGAACCGTTTGTACCATATAAACCGAAAAGAAACATCCCCTTCGGCTCATTAACAATAAAAAACTAGAATAACTATTTATATTGTTATTCTAGTTTTTAGTTTGTCTTTTCTTATTTTATTCTCTCATATGTTACATACTCATAATCAAAAGGATTAGCTTCATTTTTTATTCCTTGCTCTTTTTCAACAATTTGCCATTCATCTTTACTTATTTTTGGGAAATAAACATCTCCGTCAAATTCTTCTTTAATATGTGTTATATACATTTTACTTGTATATGGCATTAATAATTTATATATTGTAGCGCCACCTATTACAAAGTTTTCTTCTTCAGAATTAATATATTTGTCTAACATAGAAATATCTTCTAATATTTCTACATTTTCATTTTCTACATTCATTTCCATATCATTGCATAATATTACATGTTTTCTATTTGGTAATACTCTTCCTAATGATTCAAAAGTTCTTCTTCCCATTATTATGGTATGCCCTGTGGTTAAATATTTGAATCTTTTTAAATCTTCTGGTAAATGCCAAATTAATTTATTATCTTTTCCTATTACATTATTTTTTGCTACTGCTACTATAATACTTAACATTTTGTTATCCTCCGAACGTTAGGGACGGTCCTTTTCGTTCCGAAATCAGAACACAATGGACGCTCCTATTATTTTATTCTTTCTTTATAACATTTTTTAAAGGAATGTCCCCATGTTCCGATTTTGGAACGAAAAGGACCGTCCCTTGTGTTAAATTGCAACTGGAATTTTTCCAAGTTTTATATCTTTATTATAATCATATCCTTCTATTTCAAAATCTTCTACTTTGAAATCATAGAAATTTTTAGTTGGATTTTTTATAACTAATTTTGGATGTACATCCATACTTTCTGCTTCTATTAATTTTTCTATCAATGGAACATGTCTATCGTATATATGACAATCTCCTATATTGTGTGTTAAAGTTCCTACTTCTAAACCTGCTACTTGTGCAAACATGCAAAGAAGTGCTGCATATTGCATAGTATTCCATCCATTAGCTGCAAGCATATCTTGTGAACGTTGATTTAATATTAGATGAAGTTTTCCCCCTTTAACTAACCATTGTGTTCCATACGCACATGGTTCTAAATTCATATCTTTTAAATCTTCATGGTTAAATATGTTTGTCATTATTCTTCTACTTGCTGGATCATTATTTAGTAGATATAATACATAATCTACTTGGTCCATTTCTTTTATTCCTTCTTTTGTTTTAAACTTATATTTTTTAGCCATTTGATAACCATAAGCTTTTCCTATTGAACCATCTTCGTCTGCCCATTGGTCCCAAATATGTGAATTTAAATCATTTACATTATTAGATTTTTTTTGCCAAATCCATAATATTTCGTCTATTGCTCTTTTTACTGTTTGTGAGTTATTTCTAAGTGTTATCATAGGAAATTCTTTTCCTACATCATATACATTAGTTACTCCAACTAATGATATATAATTTGCTTCTTCTCCATCTTCCCATCTAGTTCTAACTCCTGTTCCTTCAGATGAATATCCTTCTTTTATTATTCTTTTGCATGTTTCTATAAAGTGTTTATCTGCTTCTGTCATAACAAAACCTCCTTATATTGCTACATTTATTTTTATCAAATATATCATAAGCATCTTTTTTTGTAAAGATTTTTATGGTTTTAATTATTTTTAATAATCTGATACACATTTGTTACAAAAGGATTTTATAAAGCATAATTAATAAAAGGATTTATATTACTTATCCTTGTTAATATTTCTGTGTATAATTGATTTTATTATTACTAATTTATTTTCTTCTTGGATTTCATAAAAGATTAAAAAATTTTTGTGAATTATAAAACGTTCTTTTCTGTTTTTATAAATTTTACCTATGTATGGAAATACTTTTAGATTATTAATTTTTGAATTTATATTGTATAGAAAATTTTGTGAAGCTATTGGATTTAATAATTTGAATTGAATATAAAGATATATACTTATTATATTAAAATTTGCATTTTCAGACTTTATAATTTTATATATGTTTAATACTCCTTATGAAATTGTTTATAAACTCTAAAGATTCTTCTTCAGTATATATTCTTCCATTTTTTATATCTTCATTTGCTTTTGCTAATTCTCTATCAATTATTTCCATTTCTTCTTGTGTAAATTTCATTTTTTTACCTCCTTGTATAATATATTATTATTCTACTTTCATTCTGGTTTTATGTCAATGTTTTTTTGTTTTTATTCAAAAAACATTTCGACAAATTTTGCATAATCAAATTATTATTTTCCTTAATTTACATATTTTGTTGAATTATGTAGATTTTTATGCTATACTCACAAGGTAACTAATTAACCTATATTCTTTTAATTAATTAATGAAAGGAGATTTTTATGTCACAATTTGACACAATGTATTTAGACCTTTGTCAAAAAATTATGAATCAAGGAGTAAAAACTGAGGGTCGGAATGGTATAACCTATCGAATTGCAGGTAATCACTGGATTTTCGATTTAGAAAAAGAATTTCCGATTCTTACAGTAAAAAAAGTAGCTTTTAAAACTGCTGTGTTGGAGATTCTTTGGATTTATCAGCAGAAAAGTAACGATGTTCGTTGGCTTCAAGAACGTGGTATTAGAATTTGGGATAAATTTGAAATCAGTGAAGATGGTTATTATTACAATCCTGATAATGGAGATGTAAAGTTCTATGGAAAAGAATTTGCTCACACAATCGGAACTTCTTATGGTTTTATTATTGCCAATGGAGGTGAAAAAGGTGCTGAAGATCAAATGGATGCTGCAATCCACAAAATTATTCACAATCCTGCCGATAGGCGTAATATTGTAACAATGTGGCAACCTCCATTTTTTAGTAAAGCTGTACTTCCACCTTGCGTTTACAAAGTTCAATTTCTTATTATGGATGGGAAACTTAACTCTTTTGTTGAACAACGTTCTTGCGATACCTTTATAGGCGTTCCTTTTAACATCACTCAATATGCGGCTTTAACTTGTATGTTAGCACATGCTACTGGTTTAAAGCCCGGTGAAATGCATTATAATATGGTTGATGTTCACATTTATGAAGAACACCTTGACCAAGTTAATGAAATGCTTGAAAGGAGAAATTTAGCACTTCCTGCTCCAAAACTTTGGCTTAATCCTGAAATTAATGACTTTTATAAGTTTGATAATTCAAAAGAATTAAAAGACATCAAACTTATGGATTATCAGCACCTTGGTGCAATCAAAGGAATTGTAAAAGCTTAACTTTTTTAACACATTCTATTAATAAACTAAAAACTGAAAAAGCACTTTTTTTATAAAAGTGCTTTTTTAATAAATTATATATTTCCTCTATTTCACTTCAGTTTTAAAAAAAATTTATAATATTTTGTTGATTTTTGTATTCTTTTGTAGTAGTATTATGGCAACTATTAACAATGTTTTCAGAAAAGGTAAAGGTGAAATTATGGAAAAAATGAAAACAACTCGGGTTTTATTCATCTTAACTGGTAATGAGAAACTTGTATTAGACGCTATTAGTCAAATTAACTTTAAGGGTGTTTGTTCTTTTACAGATGTTTCTCTTAAACCAGAAACTGTTTTTGAGGTATTTAACCTTAACAAAAGCGTTGTTTGTCGCGGAGTAACTGAAATCGCTGAATTTAAAAATTCTACAGTGATTAATATTGCAGTTGTAGAAAGCATTTATAACTTAGTTCCTGAAACCAATGCTATAAATGTTAAAAAAGGCAATATTGCTCAGCAATTTAGTGCAATTGCAAATTATCATCATTGTGATATTGGAGATCTTAAGTCTGATACTTCCGCTTCATTAGAACCATTTAAACGTTCTGACTGTCCTTATTGTAGATACATGGATGATGGATTTATGGATAAAGACATCAATCTCCATAGAACATTATATAAGAGTGAAAACTTCTTTGTAATGCCTACAATTGGCGAATTTGTTAAAGGTTATTTACTCATTATTCCTTTTGACCATGTGATGTCCAATGGAGAACTTTCTTTGGAAAAACGGTTAGAGTTTTTACAGGTGTTAGATGATGTTGAATACATCCTTAACCTGACCTATGGTGATTCTCAATTTTTAGTCTGGGAAAATGGAAGTGGCAACGGTGGGTCTAGCAAATCTAAAACTTCAATCGTCCACTCTCACACTCACGTTGTAGCAAGCAATTTGTCTGCTAATGACATTGAGGCATTTGCTGGGTTTCCTTTAAATGTTATTTCTTATGAAGACTTGCCTTTGTATCAGAAAAATTCTTACTTACTTGTAAGAGATACAAATAAGAATCTTTGGAGAATTAATGATAACCCTAATCTTTACATTCCTCGCCAATATGTAAGACAACTTCTCTTATATAAAGATTATACTAATCTTTCTGATGGAATTTGGGACTGGAGAGCTTATCCTTTTATCGATAAGATTCAGGAAACCTGCAGTGACATTAAAGCTGCTTTAGCTACACACTGGAACGAACTCCCTGAGAGAATCAAAAACAACACCAAGGATTTTATGCATGATTAACAGTTACACTTAAAAGCCTTAAAAGGTACTATGTAATCATAGTACCTTTTTTTCTTATATTTAAACATTTGCGATAGTTTAAAACTTATATAAAATTCCAATTATCATATTATTTGCAATCTATTACTATTAATGGAACTTCCATTTCGTTAGGTGTAAATCCACAGTGTGTAGATTTTTTATTAGCCTTTTCCTTTGATGTATAAGTATCTAATTTTATTATTGAATCTGATATTGCTACAGCTATATAATTTCCTAAAAAGTCATCTATTTTTTCATGCTTTGTTCCATATCCTAAAAAATTTCTATCTAAAAACTCTTCTTTTGTAAATAACATAAATTCATCTTTCAAATTGTTTTCAAAAAATTTTTCAAATTTCTCCCTCTTATTCTCTTTTACAAAGAATGTTATAGCTCTAGATTCTAAACTAGGTGGCATAATTAGGCAATCATTTATTTCTTTAAGCTCTAATATATTATAAGTTTTTTCTATGTTTTTATGTCCATGATCTGCTGAAATAATAATCAATGTATCGCTATTATTTAGTTCTTTGCACATTTTTTCAATTTGTTCTTCTGCATTCTTTATAAATTCTTTAACTTCATTTGAATCGCAACCATACTTATGTAATAAAGCATCTGGATTATCATTATATGCTAAAACAAAATTTTTTTCTTTATTTTGACATATAGCTTTTATAGAATCACACATTAATTCTACAGTATTTGCTTTTATATTTCTTTTACTTCTTGCTTCACAAAATGAAGGGTTTATTTCATACGCCTTAACTTTTGGATTTACTTTTTCTATTTTTTCATATATTGGAGTATATTTTATTAAATCGTAGACATCCATTCTTGAAGTATTTATTTTTTCGTATGTATATGAATCTACCTTTCTTAGCATTTCAATAGCTCTACCATATTCTTTAAAATATTGTGACATAGCAATCCAACCTGTTTCTATAGGTGGTCTACCAGAATAATATGTAGTCATCGCTGCAGTGGTTGTAGATGGACATACAGATGTTATTATATCTTTATGGTTTTTATACAAAAAATTATCAGGTGAAATATTTTTTAATATATGCTCACCCATTCCATCTAATATTATTAAAACTACATTTTTATATTCTTTTTGCAATATTTTTTCTAATTCTGGTAAAGAATTATATTTTGTTTCTACCTTATAATATTTTAATATTGTATTTATTAAATTTAATATACTATGTTCATAATTTGGAAAAATGATATTATTATCTTTCATAACTACCTCCTGTTTTTTATTATATACTTTGTATATGTAATAAGCAAATGTTTTTTATTTTTTATCTGTTTTATGTAAAGGATAAAAGTGACTCGTCCCCAAATGTCCTTTAAGCATCCCATTTTGGTACATATTCTTCTTCATGTTCTCCAAGTTCTTGCATATAACCATTTTTGAAATCTAGTAAATAAAAATAATTTTCTATTTTTTTATATTCTCTTTTAGTTAATTTTCTATTTATTAGCTCATCTTCTTTTGCCTTGTATGTAGGAAAATATTGTGCCATTACATCTATATATATTTCTTCTGGAATGTTTTCTTTTATCCACTTTAAAACATTTTTGCTGTTTTGAATATGGTTTGGAAGCACTAAATGTCTTATCATTACTCCTTTTTTTATTATTCCATTTTCATCAAATATTGGCTTTCCTACTTGGCTTATCATTTCTAATATTGCTTTACTTGCAATTTCGAAATAATTTGGTGCCTTTGAATATTTCACAGCTATCTCATTTGAATAATATTTTAAGTCAGGTAAATATACATCTATATAGCCTTTTAAAGCTTTTATCGTCTCTACATTTTCATACCCATTTGAATTATATATTATAGGGATATTTAATCCATCTTTTCTTGCAATTTTAATTGCTTCTATTATTTGGTACGCATACATTGTTGGTGTTACTAAATTTATATTATGTACTCCCGCTCCTTGTTGTTTTACCATAATACTTGCAAGCTCTTCTATTGTAATCTCATATCCTTTTCCTAATTGACTTATTTCGTAATTTTGGCAAAATTTGCATGACAAATTACAATTAGAAAAAAATATTGTTCCAGAACCATTTGTACCACTTATACATGGTTCTTCATATATATGTGTTGATATTAATGCAATTTTTATATTGCTATTACATTTACATCTTCCTATTTTTCCTTCTAATCTATTTACTTTACATTTATGCGGGCATACATTACATTCTATTAATTGCTCTAACATTTTTACCTCTTTTACTCTATTATTTATAGAGATATTTTAACATAATTTTCATATTTTTTGTAGTTTTTATAAATTTTTGTGTTATAATTGTTAAAGTTTTTAAGGAGTGATTTTAATATGGCATATTGTGAACAAGAATTTAATTTAACTATTAGAGATATTAATTCTAATTTAGAGCTTTCAAATAAAGGTATTTTATCTTTTTTTGAAGATATTGGAGGTTTTCAATCTAACGAAGCTGGTCTTGGTATAAAAGATATCGAACAAACAAAACTAAGTTGGATTCTTTTACATTGGAAAATTAAAGTTTTAAAAAATATTAAATATGATGGTAACCCTGTTAAAGTTAGAACATGGTCTAGAGGTATTAAAAGAGCTTGTTGCTTGCGTGATTTTGAACTTTATAATAGCAATAATGAATTGTGCGTTATTGGTACTTCTAAGTGGACTTTAATTCACTTTGATAAAGGTTTAGTTAGATTAACTGATGATTTAGTTCATAAATATATTTCTGATTCTAAATCTGTATTTGGCGATGATTTTGAATTTAAAAAACTTTGTGAACCTGATAGTTATTCTAGTATATATGAATATACTATTTCTAGAAGAGATTTAGATATTAATAATCACATGCATAATACTTATTACTTAGATTTGGCTTATGAAGCTCTTCCAAAAGATGTATATGAAAATAATACTTTTAATAATTTTGAAATAATGTATAAAACTTCTGCCTTACTTGGCGAAAAAGTAAAATGTTTGTACTCTTTTACAAACGGTGAACATTTTGTTACTATAAAAAGTGAAGATGAATCTAAACTTCACGCTATTATTAAATTTTATTAGTAAAACTATTATTATAAAAAAACACAAAAATAGTAAATCTATATTTTCCTATTTTTGTGTTTTTATTTTCATTTATATATTTATCTTTCGTTTTCCTTATTTTCTCTACTTCTATAATTAACAAATTCATTTAAAACAGTTAACATTTCTCTATTAAAATTTTTCCTCTTAATATCATCTGTTTTATTATTTTCTATTAAATATCTTATAACAGATAAATTTTCAAAAGAAATGCTAAAATTTCCACTTTTTTCGTTTTGACTTAATATCTGTTTTTCTTCATTTATTTTTTCTTTTGTCTCTCCAAAATAGAAATAAGTAACAGTTAATCTATTAATATGTTTTCCAAGTTTTCTATCATAATAATTTTTATTATAATTATCTATTCTTAAAAATGGTTCTTCTTTCAATGCAATTTTTTCTATTCCACTTTCCTCTAATATTTCTCTCTTTAAAGCTTCTATTGTTTTTTCTTCTTCTATTTTTCCTCCTGGAAGCATTAATATTCCTGCATACTTTACTAATAGTGCTTTGCCTTGCTCATTTAATATAACTCCTCTTGTTTTTTGTACTTTTCTTTCAATTTCTTCTTCCAACAAGTGATCTTCATTATATTTTACTATTTTCACTATTTTTTCCTCGTTTCATATTTTTCATTATATTATCATAATTTTATTTCTTTTTCAACAAAACTTTCTACTATTTTCTATTATTTATTTTTTACATTTTATTATCAAAGCTATTATATAATAAAAAAGTAGACAAAATTGCCTACTTTTCTATTTCCATCTCTTCTCTAACATATTCCATAGCCTTTATATATTCATTAGAGTTTAGTTTTATATACCCCATATAATATTCTAACATATTTTCCATTAGATTGCATTTATAAGTTACTAGTTTTCCATCTTCTTTTTTTATTATTGTATATTTTGGTACCATTTGTTTTAATTCTTCTAAAAACACACGTTTATTAGATACATCTGGAAATATTCTCTCTTTTCCTGATCTTTTATTATGTGCTGCTGGACCATTTGCTCTTGATAATTCTTCTCTATATGTAGTTCTTAGTTGTATCTCAAACGTATAGTTTGGGTGTCCTTTACAATAAAGTTTAATATGTTCTGCTCTATATCCATTTTGTTTTGTCTTATGTTTATATCCACCTTTTTCTTGAACTGCTATATTTAAGCTATCCAATAATTCTTGATTATTCATTATTTTTTTAGCAAACTCTTTAGAAATTTCTAAACATCTTTGGTCATCACTCATTTTTATATCTTTATTATTTCCATCTGCTTTGCATAAAATTATTTTAAACCCTCTTAAATCTTTTGCTCTTAGGTATTCCATAGGATTACTTAATTTTTTAATTTCTTCTTCATCATTTTCAATTTTTTCTATAGATTCCCAACGCAAAATATCATCTTTTAATTGTTTTGTTCTTGCTACTGCTCCTCTTCCATATTTATTATCTAATTCTTTTTCTAATACAACATTATTTGCATTTTTAAATTTAGTATTTGATATTCTTAATATAGCTGTTTTTATATCTTCTATTATATCTTCTTTTGACATAATTTGATCTATTCTATCTAAATCTGTAATTTTCTCAAAACATATTTTACTTAACATATCTTGACTTCGTTCGTCTACTTTTTCTTTTATTAACAAATATAAATTATTATACTCTTCTTCAGATATTTTGCCTATTGCAAACAATTTGCAAAGTCTTTCTATTTCTAATTTTTCTAACTTTCCTTTTAAACTTCTATTTGACTTTTCTCTTCCTCTTGGTGTTTCTATTACTACATTAGGATACTCCTCTTTAAAATAATTTACGATACCCAAAAAAGCATCATCTACTCTTTTTTCATAATCTTTATTATTTTTAAGAGCTAAATGATATTCATATGATTTTTGTATATTATCTTTGTCTACTTTATATTTTTGTCTTAAAGTATCTAACATATTATTTTTTACACTCCTTCCAGATAACATATTATATAATATTTATTCCAAAAAGTCTATACTAATTACTAAATTTATTTTACATAATTTCTACATTATCTCTTATAATGTAACATTTTTCTTCATTTTTTCATAGTATGTACTATAAATCTTTTAAATTAAGGAGGCTTTAAACATGTATAATTGTAAGTACAAAAGATGCTGCTGTCAAAATAATTTTGATCAAAATGTCTTAGAAACAATTTGTAATGATTATGGTGTTGCAGCTGATTATTATACTAAAAAAGATGATAATGCATGTAATTGCGGTTTTGAACAAGGTGAATCTGTTTTCCCTCAAAACCCCTTACTTGCACAAAGTTATGTTCCTATTCAAACAATGGATAAAACTTTTACTCCATGTGTTGGTTTGAAAATGGGAACTATTTTTCCTGAGCTTGTTAGCCCATATTCACCATGTCAATCTGTTGAAGAAAATGCTTTTATAAAAGCTATGAATACTATTGGAGAGGGGTGTAACAAATGTTAGAAAATGAAAATAGAAATTGTGGTTGTGGATGTTCTTGTAATAACAACTATATGATGAACAATAATGCTAATATGATGGTAGAAAATACTGATTATCCTAACGCTATGCCTACAACTGCTGGAATTGGTATGAATTCAAATAACAATAATTGTTGTTGTAGTCCAAGTTGCAATACTCCAAGAATTCCAGTATATTCTTATGAATTTACTAATATCGGAGCTGAAGAAACTTGCGAGGAAGAACAAGAAACTAGAGAAGAAATGCTTCAAAAAATTCGTTGTTTAAAATTTGCAATCGTGGAACTTGCAGAATATTTAGATACACACCCAGAAGATGAAAAAGCTCTTTGTCTTCACAGAGAATATGCTACTAAACTTAACGAATTAATGGAACAATATCAAAAGGCATTTGGACCTCTTACTATAGCTTTCCCATGTAATAAATGGAGATGGCTTGAAGGACCTTGGCCTTCGTTCATTTTGGAAGTAACTACTTATTTACAATATTTTAGTTCTTCTAATAAAAAATGTTAAATTTTATCTTAAGACAAAAGTAATAAAAATAAAGTTTTAGAAAAAATATAATAAGATTTAATATTCAACTGTAAAGAGAGAGTCTTAAAATCGACTCTCTCTGTTTTCTAAATACATAAAAATTTAGCCACTTTAAAGTATGTTGTAAAAGTTTGCGAGTTACTTTTTAGGGCAAAATATATTTTTATTACCGTATTAATATATTTACACATTTTTTTCTGCTTTCAGCAGTTATTTCAACAGAACTTTTTTTACTTGATTGAATCATAGTATATTTTTTCTGTAAATTAGAAGTTCCTCCTTCACTACAATCTGATATAAACCTATCTACTGATTCAATATTCTCACGATTAAAATTTATTTTCTTTGATTCTTTTTCTGCCATTTTAACTTTTCCTTGTCAATTGACTTTCATTTTACATTGTTAATAGTTACTATATATTAAACTCCATAAGTTGCATATAGGAGATTATTAAATTAAAACTGTTAAAATTTTACCATATTTCCGCGAAAATTTCAACTGAAACTCGCGACTTTGATTTAGTAAATAATTTGAATATTTTTATAAAGTCCATTGACATAATTGTAAATATATTATAAAATACAAACAAAAGTTTTGTGAAATTATAACAAGAAAGGATGGCGGTTAAATGGAAAGTAATAAATTAGAAACAATTTCAAATCTTTTTGAAGGAAAAGAAATAAGAAGTGTATGGGATTCCGAAAAGGAAGAATATTATTTTAGTGTTATTGATGTTATTGGTGCACTAACAGATAGCAATATTCCTAAAAGATATTGGTCTGATTTGAAAAGAAAATTAGATGAAGAAGGTAGCCAACTGTACGAAAATATCGTACGTTTGAAAATGAAAGCAATTGATGGTAAATTAAGAGAAACTGATACATTAGATACTAAAGGAATTTTAAGATTAATAGAATCTGTACCAAGTCCAAAAGCTGAACCATTTAAACTTTGGCTTGCTCAAATGGGAAATGAAAGAATAGATGAAATCTTTGATCCAGAAATCGCTATAAATAGAGCTATAGACTACTATAGAAGTAGAGGCTATGATGATAAATGGATTGAAGCACGATTAAAAGGTATTTTAGATAGAAGAAAATTAACAGATGTATGGAAAGCAAACGGGATCAAACAAAATTACGAGTATGCTATATTAACCAACGAAATTTATCAAAGCTGGTCTGGAATGAAAGCAAGTGAATACAAAAATTATAAAAATATTAGGAAAGAGTCATTAAGAGATAATATGACAGATGTTGAAGTTGCTCTAACAGATTTAGGAGAAATAGCTACAAGAGAACTGGCAAAAGAACACAAACCTTATGGACTAGAAGAAAATAGAAAAGTAGCCAATATGGGTGGTAATGTTGCAAAAGTTGCAAGAGATGATTTAGAGAAAAAATTAGGAAAAACTGTTATTAGCAGTAAAAATGCATTAAGATATAAATACTTAGACTCAAAAAAAGTAGAAAAAAACAATATATTAAAAGATAAAAATTAAATTTAAAAAAATTTAACTACAATCCTTGATTTAGCAAATATTTTCAATGAAGAAGGAAATATAATTGTAGATGCCATATCAAAGACAAAATATTATAGCTGACACAAAAAGAAATGTCAAAAGTTTTTGGTGTAAAAGTAGCCTCTATATCTAAAAAACTAAAGAATATATTAGATGATGATGAGTTATTAAAAGATTCAGTTGTTTCCAAAATGAAAATAACTGCAGATGATGGAAAAAGGTATAATACAGTATATAACTTAGATGCGATAATAAGTTGTGTCAAGTAAATCTAGTAGGGAACTAAATGATTAAAATCAAAAAAAAGACTGATTAACAAAATACTTTTACATACTCTGTCAACAGTCTTAAATTTTTTGGAGAATATGCCAATAGGTTTTGATTATTAGTTTTTAAGATTTTTTATAGGTATGACTATGCATTCCTCCCCATTAATTTCAACAACTGTGCCTACACAATGTCCAAAATAATATTCACAATCATTGATGTTATCATAAATATCTTGCGCCTCTTCTTTATTGTTTGCTTCAATAACTTGATAATCTTCATAGGCAAAATTAGGTTGTTCTGGCACTCCACCAGTTAATAATGCTACTACATATTTATTTTTCATATTGTTTCCTCCTTGTCAATTGACTTTTCATTGTGCGCTGTTAATAGTTACTATATTAAACTCCAAACGTTGTATATAGGAGATTATAAAAAATTAATTTCTACAATTATGATTATATCATATTTTTATGTAAATTGCAAATCAGACTTGCCTTTAGTAAATAAAAAAGTGTATAATGGATATACTAATATTGATAAATCAATTTATCAAATAAATTAGGTTAGCATAAACCATTGATTGAATTCATAAACAAGTGTAATTTAAACATTAGGTTAGATATGAGCCTTTAGGATGAAAATCCTATAAACGAATATCCTATTGAACATTAGGTTAGAAACGAGCCTTTAGTTATACTATAAACGAGTTTCAAGAAAAATTATGGGGGTACTAAAAAGTATCCCTTATATTTGTAAATGGAGAAGTATATAAAAAATGTAAGAAACACAAATCGCATTTTTTCCTAAATCTGTGTTACCATCAAAATTTATTAAAAGTCATTGACATTAATAAAAAATGAAACTATAATGCAAACAAATAGATTTATAGAAAAATCTATAGAACAACCATGCATAAAAATTGTAAACACTTTTTGAACTATTACTCTACCTTTTTTGGTAGAGTTTTTACATTTTAAAAAAAGCAAAATCTACTTTTTTAAGTGGATTTTTTATTTTGTTCTTAATATATATTAATAGAGGTGGCTTTGATGGTAGAAAAAATAAAAGAAACATACACTAAAGATGGAAAAGACTTAACAGAGCTAATACAAGAGTGGATAAACGAAAATACATCAATTTTATATTGTAATTATGAAGAAAAAAATATAAAATATCAATGTAGATAAGTAGTTATTTAAATAACTCTAAGACAAGGAGGTAATAATGCAAGAGTTATATAATAACTATTTTAACATATTAGATGATAGAATATGGAAAGTTGCAATATATGCCAGATTATCCCGTGAAGACGAAAAAGATGAGAAATATAAAGGTCAATCTGAAAGTATTGAAAATCAAATTAAATACTTAAAATCTATAGTTACTACAAAAGGTTGGCCTTTAGTTGATATTTACAAAGATGATGGCTATACAGGAACTAACTTTGATAGACCAGATTTTAAGAGAATGCTAGATGACATAGATAATGGAAAAATTAATCTTGTAATAACAAAAGATTTATCAAGGCTAGGAAGAGATTACATAGAAACAGGAATGTATATTGAAAAAATATTTCCATCAAAGAATATTAGATATATTGCAGTAAATGACAATGTAGATACATTTGACAAAAGAAATTCCAATAATGATATGACACCATTTAAAGCAGTAATAAATGATATGTATGCAAAAGATACTTCAAACAAAGTAAGGTCAACAATACTTACAAAAGCTATAGCAGGAGAATGTATAAAAGCATTTTTGCCTTATGGATATAAAAAAGACAATACAAATAAAAATAAAGTATTAGTAGATGAAAATGTAGCAGAAAATGTAAAGTTAATATTTAAGTTATATAAGTCTGGAAAATCCAAAACAGAAATTGCTAAAAAATTTAATGAATTAGAAATTACAACACCTCTAAAATATAAACAAGAAACTACAAATTACTATAATCCAAATTCAAATGCAACTTATAAATGGAATAGCACAGTTATAAACAAGATATTAAGAAACCCTATTTATGTAGGAGATTTAGTTCAGCTCAAATACAACAAAGTAAATTACAAAATAAAAAAAATTGCGAAAGTTCCTAAAGAAGAACAAATTATAATTTCAAATAATCATGAAGCAATTATAGATAGAAATACATTTAATACTGTTCAAGAAATGCTTAATAAACAGACAAATGAGTGGAATTATTCTAATAGAAAAAATCATTTACTAACAGGGCTGGTTTTTTGCAAATGTGGTAGTCGAATTACATACAACAAAAATCATGGAAAAGTTTTTAGATGTGTTTGCTCTAGTTATAAGAAATATGGAAATAAATTTTGCTCTAATATCCATTTGAAAGAAGCGGAACTTTTACAAATGGTTGCAAGCTCATTGAAGAAAAATGTAAATACATATTTAAATTTGAAAGACTTAAAATATCCTTCTATAGTTGAAAAAGATAATAGAACACAAGAATTAGCAAAGCTATATAAAGAAAAAGAGAAAATTAATAAAACGATTACTAATTTATATGAGGATAAGATATCTTCTAATATTTCGTTAGAAACATTTAAAATTCTAATAAAAAAATATGAAAAACATAAAAAAGAAATAGATATGAAAATATCAACAATTTCTAAACAGAGCAAAAATACACAAGAGTTAAAATTAAATCAAAGTCAATTAGAAAATGTAATGAAACAATTACTAAAGTTTGATACTATAAACGAAGAAAACAAAAGCCTACTTTTAAAGCTAATAGACAAAATCATAATAGATGACGATAAAATAAATATAAAATATAAATTTAATAATTTAGAGTTATGATTCCCTCACAAAGAACCAAGGGTGGCCTTGGGAAAGGGGGAATTTTTAATGTGGACTTATAATAAAGTGTTACAATACCCAATTAATATAAAATGTCCAAATCCTAAACTTGCTAAATTTATAATATCTCAATATGGTGGACCAGATGGAGAACTTGCTGCTTCTTTAAGATATTTATCACAAAGATTTGGCATGCCAGATCAAAATACAAAAGCAATTTTAAATGATATAGGTACTGAGGAGCTTGCCCATCTTGAAATGGTTGGTACTATTGTTCACCAGTTAACTGATGGTGTTTGCCCTGAAGAAATTGAAAAAGCAGGACTTGGTGCATATTATACAGACCATGGAGTGGATGTTTATCCTCAGTCTGCTAGCGGTACACCTTGGACAGCTGCTTATATTGCTTGTAAAGGAGATCCTATTGCAAATCTTCAAGAAGATTTAGCAGCAGAGCAAAAAGCTAGAGCAACTTATGAAAAATTAATTGACCTTTGTAAGGATGACCCTGATGTATTAGACCCTCTTCGTTTCTTGCGTCAAAGAGAGGTTAACCACTTCCAAAGATTCGGTGAAGCTCTTCGTGGTGTTCAAGATAAGCTTGCTGAAAAGAAATTCTATATGGCAAATTGTACTAAAAAAATGTGTGATAATAACAATTGCTAAATTTAAAGGGGCTGTAAAAAAGTCCAACAGAAAAATAAGGTTTGAGTTAAAATTTTAGCTCAAATCTTATTTTTGGATTACTTTAATAAAAAATTTAATATAGTAATTTGTTTTTGTCTAAACTTTATTATGTTTTTGCATCACAAAAGCAGGTATCTTATGATACCTGTGTTATGTGAAGTTGAAATAGGCTTATGCACATTGCTTTAATCTATTTATTTTATTATGATATTTATATAGATTGTATCCACATGCAACCAATAAAAATTCTAATTGAACATTTTCTAATCCTTTTCTTCTTAGCCTTTTATAAGATTTATCTGATTTTATTATTCCAAATGTACCTTCTGCTTGAATACTTCTATTCATACATAATAAAGCACCATGAATAGAATTAAGATTATTTAATACTTCTTTATGTATTTAATGTTAATTCTTGATTTAATCTTATAGTTCTATTATTTTGGGCTTTTGGACAGCATTCTTGTTTATATGGACAATTTGTACAATCTTCGCATTCATATATTTCTTCAGTTCTTCCATATTGATTACCTCTAACATGTTTTATTTCTTTAAAATTAAATTTTTTCCCATTTGGACAAATTACATTTCCATTTTCATCTTTTCTAAAATTAACTGCTCTATATGGTTTATTTCTATATTTTCATTTTTAGTTTCTTTTTCAAGCATAGTAAATTTCATGAATTTTTCCATTCCATGCTGTTCACAATATAGATAATTATTGTACGAACCTTATCCAGCATCTGCTATTGGATATTTGGGATATTTATTGTATATTTAATTAAACTTTTCCATCAAAGGTATAAAACAATCCATATCTGAAGCATATTGTTTAACATCTAATGCTGCTATATATTCCTCGCAAACAGCAATTTGAAGATTATATGCTGGTAATAATTGGTCATTTTCCATATAATCTGTTTTTATTCTCATAAATGTAGCACTTTTATCTGTTTTCGAATAACTACCTCGTTTTTCTCCACATATTTCAATATGTTTAGCATATTCTTTTAGACGTTCTTTATATTCTTTTATTTTTTCATAATTCCTTTGAATACTTGTTTTTCTTTTTCCTTTTCCATATACAAATTTACTTTCATCTATATTTAATATTTTTTTATATTTTTCTAATATTTCTTCAACATATTCTATAGCATATTCTGTTCTTGGTTCAAATTTAACTCCCAATAACATTAATTCTTCTTTATTTATTGTTTCAATCAGTTCAGAAAGTTTATTAAATATTTTATCTATATTTGTTATACAGGATTTTTTCCATACCCAAGTATATTTATTAGCATTTGCTTCTATTTTTGTTCCATCAATATAAGTATGCTCTAAATCAACATTTTCTTTTTCAAAAATAATTTTATTTATTTTAACAAATATATTTTCTATGGAAACTGTTAAATCTCTTCTAATAAAATTTCCAATAGTAGCAAAAGAAGGAGCATCCATATCATCTAATAAATACATATATCTAATATCTGTTTTGCATGATTTTTCAATTTTTCTCAAAGATAAATATCCATTTTCCATAAAAGAGAATAGTATAACTTTAAGCAAATTTGTACAATTATATCTTGGTCGACCTGTTTTGTAACCTTCCTTTACAAAATATGAATTTAGGTCAATACAATCAACAATTTCACAAAAACTATATACTGGATCAGAAATTTCTATGATTTTTTCAATTTCTAGTGGTAATTTTAATTGTTTTGGTTTATAATTATTATTGGTATGGTTGGTTTTTTTTATGTATAAATTATACCATAAACGCCTTAATTTTCAATAATTATGGCGTTTTTTAAACGAAAAATGAGTGAAATTTTTTCACTCATTTTTCTGTGGGACTTTTTTACAGCCCCTTTTAATTTTAATTTTCAGCATTTTCTAAAATCTTTTTCGTTTCTGTCATATTTCCTAAAACTACTGTCTTTTCGCCACCTATAAATACAATTACTGTCATATCTTTTCCAGCATTCGTTACTGCATATATGTAGTTAACATTATTAGGATTAACATATATAGTTATATATGCATCATCAACAGGAATTGCACGATATTCTTTAAATTCAACCATCTTCACCATGTATTTTACCTCCGTATCAATAGTTATTGACTACAAGTTGCCTTAGACAAATTAATAAATCATAGCAATATTATATCATCTTTCTATAAAAAAGTAAATATGCAAACTCTTTTTTGTATAAATAAAATAAAAGAATAGTCTTTTATTGAAGTCCCTATTCTTTTATTCCGTTTTTTATGTTATTTTAGTTAATATCTTTTTTTAATCTATTTAATGCTTTATTTATATCTAATCTAGTATGTAAAACTGCTAAAATCACAACATCGTTACCTTTTATGTGATATATAATTCTATGCTTTTTATATATCATTTGTCTTATTTCATAACTTGATATAACAAACTCTATCTTTTTACCCATTTCTGGCATAGTTTCTAATATGTCAGTATAATCTATTAATTTTGACATATATGATTTTGCAGTATTCTCTGTATCTTCTCTTACCTCATCTATAAATTCTGTAATATGTGATATTGCCATATCAGTCCAAATTACCATTTATTTATAATCTCCTTTACTTCAGCTGATGTTTTTGTATTTCCTTCCTCCATATCTTTTATACCTTTTTTTATTTCCAATTGCATATAAAGAGCATATAGGATTTCTTCATAACTTTTTGTTTCATCTATACTTTGAACTGTATTTAAAATTAATTGTTTATCACTCATATATAATCACCTCTGTTTTTTTATTTATTTTACCATATTTTTTTGATTTTTACCACTATTATATCAAGTTTTTTATTATTAATTTGTACTTTTATTTGAAATAATATAATGTGTACCTTTATCGTAATCTATTTTTACAGAAATTGTTCTATTATTACTTAATTGTATTTTCATTATTTTATGTTCTTCATTCATTATACCTTCTATGCAAGAAACAGATTCAAAGTTAGTATCAGAAACTTCATTATAGTATATTAGATTTACGTTTGTCTTTTGGACTTTGTTGTGATTTGGCAACTTATCCGTCTAATAAGCCTTAATATCAAGTTCTTGTTCATAGAGCCACAATTTTGCTATTGCTTCTTTTCACACTCCATTACTGGTTTATGCTTTGCAAGTTGCTATTGAGTTCGCGACAAATACGCCTCTTGGGACTTTTTCCCTAGATTTATGACATGCCCGTCATACAAAATAGAGCAATTGATTGGCTCAATCGCCCTATTGGTCGGCATTTTATGAATTGATAACATCGTGGAGCCTACGAACTTGCTCATCTTGAAATGGTCGGAAGCTTAGTTCACCAACTAACTGATGGTGTTTGCCCTGAAGAATTAGAAAAAGCTGGACTTGGTGCATATTATACAGGCCATGGTGTAGATGTATATCCTAGCTCAGCCGCTGGTAATCCTTGGACAGCAAGTTATATAGCTGCTAAAGGTGACCCTATTGCAAATCCTCAAGAAGACTTGGCAGCAGAACAAAAAGCTAGAGCGACTTATGAAAAATTAATTGATCTTTCAAAAGATGACCCTGAAGTTTTGGATGTTCTTCGTTTCTTACGTCAAAGAGAAATTGTTCACTTTCAAAGATTCGGTAAAGCTCTTCGCAGTGTTCAAGATAAGTTAGCTGAAAAGAAATTTTATATGGCTAACTGCACTAAAAAATGTGTGATTAATTTTTAAAACAATATTCGAATAAATTTATATAAATTCTATTTTTTCGAGAGCTTAAACACATTTAAATTTATTTTATATAAAAATGGCGGAAATTTATTTTAAATTTCCACCATTTTTTATTTAATTTTTAATTACTCTTTTATACATTAAATCTAAACAATACTATATCTCCATCTTGCATTACATATTCTTTTCCTTCTGAACGAACTAAGCCTTTTTCTTTGCATGCAAGCATAGAGCCTTCTCTTATTAAATCATCATAAGAAACGACCTCTGCACGTATAAATCCTCTTTCTATATCTGAATGGATTTTTCCTGCAGCTTGTGGTGCTTTTGTTCCTTTCTTTATTGTCCAAGCTCTTACTTCTGGCTCTCCCGCTGTTAAGAAGCTCATTAAACCTAATAAATCATAACTTGTTTTTACAACTTTGTCTAATCCAGATTCACTAAGTCCTAATGCTTCTAACATTTCTTTCTTATCGTCACCTTCTAAGCTAGATAATTCTTCTTCTATTCTTACGCAAAGTGGAATTACTTTTGCATTTTCTGTTTTAGCAAATTCTTCTACTTGTTTTACCATTTCATCATTTTCTGCATTCCCAATTTGTTCTTCTGAAACATTTGCTATATATAATACTGGTTTTGAAGTAAGTAAATATAAATCTTTTATTTGTTCTTTTTCTTCATCTGTAAGTTCTACTGTCCTTGCACATTTTCCTTGTTCTAACACTACTTTTATTTTTTCTAATACAGCTATTTCGTCTGCTGCTTTTTTATCTGCTTTTAAACGTTTTTTAGCACTATCTAATCTTTTATCAACCATCTCCATATCTGCAAAAATAAGTTCTAAATTGATAGTTTCTATATCTCTTAAAGGAGCTATACTTCCATCTACATGGACAATATTTGAATCTTCAAAGCATCTTACAACATGTGCTATTGCATCTACTTCTCTAATATGTGATAAGAATTTATTACCTAAACCTTCTCCTTTGCTTGCTCCTTTTACCAAACCTGCAATATCAACAAATTCTATTATTGCATGTGTTGTTTTTTCTGGTTTATACATTTGAGTTAATTTATCTAATCTTTCATCTGGTACAGGTACAACCCCTACATTTGGTTCTATTGTACAAAATGGATAATTTGCACATTCTGCTCCTGCATTTGTTATACTATTAAATAATGTTGATTTTCCTACATTTGGAAGTCCTACTATTCCTATTTTCATTTTATATATCCTTCTTTCTAACTTTTTGGAGCAATTACGGAGCAGATATGCGAAAAGTATAGCTGCAATAGTAATGCTCTTTTTATATAATTCGATTTATTTGATTTTAATTTAACATAACTTTTAGAATTTTTCAAGTATTAAGCTTAAAAAATATTGCGAATTTTTGTTCTTTTTTATATTGATTTTTATAAAATACTATGTTATACTAACTAGCATAGAAAATGAAGATAAGCAGATGTGGTTTGCCACTTTTAATTCGTGACATACGTCATGAGTGAGGAGGTGGTGCTATGATAGAAGCTATTTTATTAGAAATAATATATCTACTTTTATTTTGCTTAGTTGTCGAAACTATTATAGTATTTGCCTTAATTATACTGGTTATAATTTTAAGCAAATAGACAATAAAAAAACACATCTGTAACTTGCCCAGTTCGGTGTGTTTTTTTACATATCAATTTGGTAAACCACGTTTGTGGATCTCCATTTTCTATTTTTATTATACACAGATTATACAAAAAAGTCAATTTTTTTATAAATCTTTTTCTCTGTTAATTGATTTCATATCTATCTGTTCTATTAGTTTAAATAGAAACATCTTTGGAGCAGTTAAACAACAGCTTACAAACTAAATCCTCTTTCTAAAATAATTATATATGAATTATTATTAAATTTCAATGGGAGTATATGAAATATTATAAATTTCGTGTATAATTTATATATAAAATAAGGAGGAAATTATGAGTAATAATTGGAATTTAGAAAAATTAAAAAAGCAAGCAATTGGAAATCAAAACTTTGATGATTATGTATTAAATGAATCTGGGATATTAGAATATGATGATTTAAAAGTTTTAGATATTGGATGTTCTAATGGATTTAAGACAAAATTGTTATTTGATAAATATAATAATATAACGCATATTACAGGAATAGACATTGATAACAATGCAATAAATGAAGCAAGAGAAATTTTTAAAGAAAATAAGAAATATGAATTTGAATTAAAAAGTATTGATGAACTAGATGACGATCTAAAGTACGATATAATAAATTTATCCTATGTTTTGCAACATTTAGAAAATCCACAAGAAATTTTAATAAAATTGAAAAATGTGCTTACTGATAGAGGAATAATAATCATAAAAGTACCAGATGATAGTTTTAAATTTTGTTATCCAGATAAAAAAGATTTATTACACAAAATATTTAATTTGTATGAAAAAGAAATTATGAAAAAACAAAATATAACAAAATATACTGATAGATATATAGGTAAAAAAGTATATAATTATCTTGTTGAAAGTAACTATAATAATATTAGATTATATTATTCCGTTAGTGATACTATTGGTAAAACACATGAACAAAGATTAAGTTTTTTTGATAGCTCCATTGGGTTCAGAAGTGCTATAAATAAAACAAATGTATCAGCACAAGTAAAAAGTGAAATGGAAAAACTACTGAATGAATTAAAAAAAGAATTTGAAAAGGAAGATTTTTATTATACAATGACAGTTCTTTACTATATTGGAAGTAAATAACATATATATTTTGGGAAATTTAAATGAATACTAACAGAATAATATATAAACAAAAAGACTTTCAGCTAGATGAAATAGAAAAATTTTCAAACTTAGATTGGAGCTTAGAAAGATTTGGATGTGGACCTACCTCAATTGCAAATATATTAGTTAATTATGGTTATAATGTTACGCCTGTAGCTATAGTAAAAAAATATTGTTTAATAATCAAGGAAAATTTGATGATACATTTTTAAGAAATAGAGGTATTAATGATAAGGGATTAATATATTGTTTAGATAGGTTAATTCAAGAAGATAAAATGAATATTGACTATGAAATAGTAAAAATAAATTTTGCAAATCCAAATAATCAAAAAGATAAAATTATTAATCTGGTAAAAAAAGGAAACATGGCTATTATTCATGTAGGATCATCTGTAATAAGTCCTTTAACATTTTCTAAAAATGGGCATTATTTAGTAATCAGTGATATAGATAAAAATGAAAATTTCTATGTGATTAATTCTAATAAAACTGGTGATGATCAAATAGGAGTTCCATTTGATTATGACACTATCATTAAGAATATGACAGGAAGAAAAGATTCATTTAATTTTTTGTTTATAAAAAAACTAAGTTATGATTCTTAAGGGTATGGGAATTTCCATATAAGAATTTATATGGTAGTATAAATTCAGTGCTGGCTAGACAAGAATATTACTCCCAAATTAAGGAAAATATAAAAAGAGGATTAAATTATTTTGATAATTTTTTCCTCTTTATTATATAAAATAAAAACTTACGAGCTTAATTGTTCGTAAGTTGATTTCAAATGGAGCTACTAACCAGGATCGAACTGGTGACCTCTACCTTACCAAGGTAGCACTCTACCTACTGAGCTATAGTAGCGTATATTATTTTTGAAAACAAAGTCGAGGCATGAAAAGTTTCCTAAAATGTCTAAAAATACTAATCATGCCTCTTTTGTTCTTATGCTTCATCTCCTATACTTTTTATTGCTTTCTTTCTTATTCTTTGAATAGCATTATCTATTGATTTTACAGGAGCATCTAATTTTTCTGCAATTTGAACATAGCTTTCTCCTTGCATATATCTATTTAATACCTTTTTTTCGAAATCACTTAAAGATTTATCTATAGCAACTTCGACTGTTTTATAGTATTCTTTTTTAGTTATTGTATCTAATGGATCTTCCATTTGATGAGCATTCAATACATCTAATACAGATGTATCGTCATCGTCCTCATATGCATTTGTATTTAAAGATAAATATGAATTAAGTGGCATATGTTTTTGTCTATTAGATGATTTTATTGCTGTAATTAGTTGTCTTTCTATACATAAGTTAGCAAATGTTTTAAAAGAATTTTGCATATCTGGATTATAATTTTTTATTGCTTTAAACAATCCTATTAAACCTTCTTGTACTATATCTTCTTTTTCTGCACCAATCATAAAGAATTTGCTTACTTTCATATTAACTAATTCTTTATATTTTTCAATAAGAAACTCAAGAGCAAGTTTATCACCAGACTTAATTACAGTAATTAAGTCTTCATCACTCATGTTTTTATAATTGTCTGTAACTGAAAAATATAGGTTACTCTTTTTCATATTGTTTTTTTATTCCCCTTTTGTTGAATTTCATTATTTAGCTGTATTATATGGCAGTTTTCCTTAGAATGTCAAGAGTTTTTTGACTTTTTATTGCTATTTTTTTATTATTATATTATAATTATAGAAAATTTTTAATTAAAAAGGAGTTTTACATATGGCTTTTGACGGAATAGTTTTAAAATCTGTAGTATCAGAATTAAATACTTGTTTAATAAACGGAAAAATAAATAAAGTATACATGCCTAATTCAAATGAAATTTTATTAGGTATTTATTCTGGTGGAAAAAATTATTGTTTACTTTGTAACATCTCATCAAATAGTTATCGCATACATTTAACTACAACTAGCAAGCCAAATCCATTAAATGCTCCTAATTTTTGTATGCTACTTAGGAAACATTTAGTAGGTTTTAGAATTGTAAATATTTCTACATTAAATTTAGAAAGAATTGTTACAATTGAGTTAGAAGGCTATAACGAACTAAATGATAAGTTAAGAAAAAAATTAATAATTGAACTTATGGGAAAACATAGTAATATAATTTTGTTAAATGAAAGTAACAAGATTATAGATAGTATCAGGCATTTAGATATTTCTTCTGGTTCTCTTCGTGATATTTTACCTGCACGAGAATATATATTGCCAAATAATGATACTAAGTTAGATTTTTACAATGCTTCTAAAGAAGATTTTATTAATATTATTAATAGCGATATTAATAAATCAGTTACCAATAATTACATTGGTTTTAGTAATAGTTTTGTATCTTCTATTTTAGAAAGTCTAAATATTTCTAATGATGATTTTTCAAAAAACGACCTTTCTACTTTATATTATACTATTAAAACTATTTTACTTAACATTGAAACTAACAATGTTAAATTAATAAATTATAATACTAATGATTATGTAATAACTAATTCAAATACTAAATCTTTACAAGTTAATTTTTTCTTAGACGATTTTTATAGTCAAAAAGAAGAAAAAGATAGTATTAATACTTATAGAAACAATCTTTTAAAATTAGTTCTAACTGCATTAAAAAAGATATCTAAAAAACTTGACAATATAAACATAAAATTAAAAGAATGTGATAACATGGATAAATATAGAATTTATGGTGAACTTATAACTTCTAATTTGTATAAATTAGACTTTAATCAAAATGCCGAAAGTGTTGTTTTAGAAAATTATTATGACAATAATAACAATATCACCATTCCTTTAGATAAAACAATTTCTATTTCTTACAATGCTAAAAAATTCTTTAAAAAATATCATAAATTAAAAAATACTTTAGAAATTGTAAGTGTTCAAAAACAAGACACTGAAAAAGAAATAGATTATTTAGAAAGTATAGTTTATGAATTAGAAAATGCTAACTCAATTTCTGATTTAGATGAAATTTATTTAGAAATTTCTGAAAATGGTATTTTCAAAGGAAAAGAAAAATCTAATATTAAAAAAAATAAAGTTAATAAGAAAAAAGTTCACGATGAATATGAACCAATTATCTATACTGTAGATGGTTTTACTTTATATGTTGGAAAAAATAATAAGCAAAATGATTATATAACTACTAAACTTGGAAAGAACGAAGATTATTGGTTTCATACTAAAGATATTCGTGGAAGTCACTGTTTACTTAAATGTAATGGTAAAAATGTAAAAGAACATACCCTTGTAGCTTGTTGCCAAATAGCTGCATTTCATAGCAAAGCAAAACTTTCTTCAAATGTACCCGTTGACTATTGCTTTGCAAAATTTGTAAAAAAACCTAGTGGAAGTAAACCCGGTATGGTCATTTATACTAACAATAAAACAATGAATGTCAATCCTACTTCAAAAGCTCTTTAAATTTCAGAAATAGAACGATTAAACTATTAGGGACGGGGCAATTTAGTTTAGCTTTTTGTTAAACTAAATTGCCCCGTCCCTAATAGTTTAATCTCTTACTTTATATTCTATCTTTTCCATAAATGGAAACATTTCATATACTCTTTTTTTAGTAAGCATTTCCATTACTGGATGAGGATTTTTTTCATGAATTGATAAAAGTTTTTGTGTATAACAATTATCTGATGTTTTAAATAACATATATCTATTTCTTACATAGGTATAATATAATTCATATCCTTCATCTAATTCTTTTTCAAATCTTTCAAATGTATATTTTTCTTTTCCGTCCATTTTTTCTCCCTTTTCTATTTTAGCATATCTTCAAATTCTTTTTCCGTTATAATAGTTACTCCTAATTCTTGTGCTTTTGTAAGTTTTGAACCTGCATCTTCACCTGCTAGTACATATGATGTTTTTTTAGATACAGAAGATGATGTTTTTCCACCATATTTTTCTATTAAATCTTCTGCTTCTTTCCTAGAATATTTTTCTAACGCTCCTGTTAATACAAAGATTTTACCTTCAAAACGATTATCTATATTATCTTCTTGCAAACTTTCCATATTTACACCTAAATTTTTAAGTCTTTTAATAATATCTTTAGTTTGCTCTTGTGCAAAAAATTCTATAATGTTATTTGCTGTAATTTCTCCTACATCATCTGTTAAAGCTAAACTTTCAAAACTTGCATTTGAAAGTTCTTCCATTGTTTTATATTTTTTAGCTAAAACTTTTGCAGCTTTAATTCCTACTTGTTTTATTCCTAATGCATTTATTACATTGAATAAGTCTTGTTTTTTACTTTTCTCTATTGAGTCTATTAAATTCTGAGCAAACTTCTTTCCATTTTTCTTTAATGATGCAACATCTTCTAAACTTAAAGTATAAATATCTGCTATATTTTTTATTAACCCTTTTTCTATTAATTGTTCTACTATTTTATATCCCAAGCCATCTATATCCATTGCTTCTTTAGAAACAAAATGAACTATACTTCTTAAAAGTTGTGCAGGGCATTCTATTCCTATACACCTTGTTGCAGCTTCTCCCTGTTCTCTTACAGCTTGTGCTCCACATACTGGACAAACTTTAGGCATTTCAAAGTCTTTTTCGTTTCCTGTTCTTTTCTCTTTTATAACTTTTATTACTTCTGGTATAACATCACCTTGTTTTTGAATAACAACTGTGTCTCCAATTTTTAAATTTTTTTCTTTTATAAAGTCTTCGTTATGAAGTGTTGTTTTAGATATTGTTGAGCCGGCAACTTTTACTGGTTCTAATATTGCCATTGGTGTTATTACTCCTGTTCTACCTACTTGGCAAACTATATCTTTTAATATAGTTTCTTTTGCTTCCGGTGGATATTTGTAAGCTATTGCCCACTTTGGTGTTTTATATGTTGTTCCTAATTTTTCTCTAAATGAAAGTGAATCTACTTTTACAACTGCACCATCTATGCCAAATGATAGATTTTCTCTGTCTTCTCCTATTTTATTAATTGCTTCTTCTACTTCTTGTTGATTTTTGCATAATATTCTTACAGGATTTACATTAAATCCTAATTTTTCTAAGTAATTTAGTTCATCATAATGCGAATTAAATTTGCCATCATCCCATTTTTGTACATTAAATATAAATATATTTAATGGTCTTTCTTCTGTTACTTTTGAATTTAGTTGTCTTAAAGAACCTGCAGCTGCATTTCTTGCATTTGCAAATAATTTTTTTCCTAATACTTCTTGCTCTTCGTTTAATTTTTCGAATTCTTTTGTCCCAATAAAGACTTCTCCACGTACAGTTATTGTTACTTTTTCGTTTAATACTTTTGGAATACTTTTTATTGTTCTTAAGTTATCTGTAACATCTTCTCCTATTAAGCCATTTCCTCTTGTTGCACCTCTTACAAACACACCATCAACATATTCTAAAGCTGTTGATAAACCATCAATTTTAGTTTCTACAACATAACGTAACTCTTCATTTTCTTCTATTGCTTGTTTTTTTATTCTATCATCAAACTCTCTTAGTTCTTCAAAAGAAAATACATCTTGAAGACTTTGAAGTGGTACTTCATGAACTACTTCTTTAAAACCTTCTTTAACATGTCCACCTACTTTTTGAGTTAATGAATCTTTAGTTATAAGATCTGGAAACTCCTTTTCTAAAGCTTTTAGTCTATTCATCATCATATCATACTCGTAGTCTGTTATTTCTGGCTTGTCCTCATCATAATATTTATTGGCATAATACTCTAATTTTTCTCTTAATTCTTTTATCTGTTTTTTAGCTTCTTCTAAATTCATTTTTTCCTCCTAGGAAACTTTAAAATAAAATGTTTCCAAAATTTCTTTTTTTATTATATACAAAAGATAAAAAAAAATAAATAGTATTTTCTAATATCCTATAAAATTTTAATTTTTATTTATTCTTTTCTTATAACTATAGGACTTTATTCTATGCATAAAACCCATATAAAATTTCTTCTTCATTTACATTATTTTCTCTCATATAATCATCACATCTTTTTTCTAATAATTTGAAATTGCAACATCTATCTTGCAAGTCTTTGTTGGCATGTCCATTTGAAATTATATAATACAAATTTCTTGCTCTATTTTGGATTCTTAAAGTATTTAAATTAATCCACTTAATTTGATTTGTAATCATATTTTTATATTTTTTGTCCTCTATTTTATCTATTTCTATTTTTTCTAAATAACTACTTGGTATAGGTATCATATTATTTAAATTTATTCCACCTAATCTTCCACTATCTATTTTCAAAAAATCTTGCATATTTTTCATACTTAAATGTTTCTTTTTTGGTGATGTTAAAGGTGCAAAAAAATTCTTACCATTTACATTTAATATAACTCCTATAAATGGTCTATTCTCCTTTTCATTTTCTATGCATGGTATTTTAGGCTCATAATAATGTAAATAATTACAATATTCTATATCTGCTTTGTATAAATCCATATTACTATGCATAATTAAAACATTTAAAATATTTTAATTATGTGCTCCTCTCTTTTTAGTTTTTTAGGCATTATTAATAAAAGTCAAACTCTTTATAAATTTGCACTTTTGTGTATTATTCTTTTTATTATAACTAATTTTTCTTTTTCTTGGATTTCATAAAAGATTAAAAAATTTTTATAGATTTTAAATCTGTTTTTAGTTTTTTTATATTTAGCCCCTATATATGGAAAATAAGATAAATTATAAATCGATTTTTCTATATTTATTTTGAAATTTTCTGCTGCTATTTGATTTTTCAATTTAATTTTAATATAGTTTGAAATTCGATTTATATTCTTTATCGATAATTTGCTATATCCTACGATGTAGTTTATAATATTTTTCTCCTAAAAGTTTCCCCCAAACTTCATCATGTGAATATAGTTTATTTCCATTTCTTTTTTGTTCTTCATCTACTTCTGCTAGTAGTCTGTCTATTCTATCTTCTTCTTCTTTTGTAAAAAATGCTTCATTTCCTACAATTTGCATAAATATTTTCTCCTTCCATTTTTTTGTTTAATTCTATATTATTTTTACCTATAAGTCAATTATTTTTATGTAAATTATCAAAGAAGTTTTCGACAAATTTCACCATAAAACATTATCTTATAGCAGTGTCATCTATTAAGAAAAAGTAGCAATTAGGGACTTTCCAAAATTGCTACTTTCTTATTTTTTATGACATTTTCTCTTTAATTTTAACCAATGTGTTTAATGCATCTATTGGTGTTAATACGTTTAAGTCTATTTTGTCTATCTCTTGTGCTAGTTCTGCTAATTTATAGTTGCCCATATCTAATTGTCCTTCAACTTGCTTTTTGCTTTCTATTTGTTTTCCGTTTAAGATATTTTTTCTTTCTAATGAGCGTAATATTTCATTTGCTCTTTTAGTTACGTCTTTTGGAACACCTGCTAAGCGCGCAACATGAACACCATAACTTTCATCTGTTCCACCATTTACTATTTTTCTTAAGAAAATGATGTCTTCTCCTTTTTCTTTAACAGCTATAGAATAATTTTTTATTCCTTCTAACTTGTTTTCCAAGTCTGTTAATTCATGGTAATGTGTTGCAAATAGTGTTTTTGCTCCACATCTTTCTTTATCTGCTATATATTCTGCAACAGCCCATGCAATAGAAAGTCCATCGTATGTAGAAGTTCCTCTTCCTATTTCGTCAAGTATTACTAAACTATTTGAAGTTGCATTTTTTAGTATTGTTGCTACTTCCATCATTTCTACCATAAAAGTACTTTGTCCCATGCTTAAATCATCTGAAGCACCAACTCTTGTAAATATTTTGTCTACAACTCCTATTTTGGCGTAACTTGCAGGAACAAATGAACCTATTTGAGCCATTAGTGTAATTAATGCTACTTGTCTCATATATGTAGATTTACCAGCCATGTTAGGTCCTGTAATTATTGCAAGTCTTGAATCGCCTTTATCTAAATATGTATCATTTTGAACAAAGCTTCCTGATGGTAGCATTTTTTCAATAACAGGATGACGTCCATCTTTTATATCTATTACTCCACTATTATCAACTATTGGTTCTACATAGTTCATGTCTTCTGCAACTTGTGCTAACGAGCATAGAACATCTAATATAGAAATTACTTCTGCTGATTTTTGTATTCTTCTTATTTTTCCTTCTATATCATCTCTTATTTCAACAAACGCATTATATTCTAAGTTTATAACTCTTTCTTCTGCACCTAAAATTTGATTTTCTAAATTTTTAAGTTCTTCTGTTATGTATCTTTCACCATTTGTTAATGTTTGTTTACGAATATATCTGTCTGGCACTAAATCCATATTTGATTTTGTTACTTCTAAATAATATCCAAATACTCTGTTAAATCCTATTTTTAATCCTTTTATTCCTGTTTGTTCTCTTTCTTTTGCTTCTAGTTCAATAAGCCATGTTTTTCCTTGTGTTGATGCTTTTTTTAACTGATCTATTTCTTCATTATAGCCTATTTTTATTAAGTTTCCTTCTTTTATTGACATTGGTGGTTCATCTACAATCGCTTCTTCTATTAAGTCATGAATATCTGTTAATTCGTCTAAATTCTCATATAGATGTCTTAATAATTTTGCATTTGTATTTTCCAATACTTTTTTAACTAAAGGAAGTTGCTTTGTTGAATTTTTAAGAGAAATCATATCTCTACCAGTTGCATTTCCATACGCTATTCTTCCTGCTAGTCTTTCCATATCATAAACTTTCTTAAGAGCCTCTATAGCATCCCCTCTTAAAATTATATTATCTTTTAGCTCTTTTACAGCTTCTAATCTGTTATTTATCTCCCATACATCAACTAATGGGTCGTTAAGCCATCTTCTAAGCATTCTTCCTCCCATTGATGTAGAAGTTTTATCCAAAACCCATAAAAGTGTACCTTTTTTTGATTTATCTCTCATTTTTTCTGTTATTTCTAGGTTTCTTCTTGCGCTAATATCTAATGACATATATTTTGTAGTAGTATAAACTATTATTTTATTTATATGGTCTAAATTAGTTTTTTGTGTTTCTATTAAATAATCTAATAATCCATTTATTGAAGATACTATTAATTCTTTATCTTCTAAGGTTTCTATTTTTTCTTCATGGTCATTTACAAATAAATAGTTTTGTAATAATTTTTCTGTATTTTTTGAAAAAGCTTCTTCTTTTACTCTTGAAATATATACTTCAAAACGTTCTTTTATTTTAGATATTTCTTCTAAAGAATCATACATGAAAGGATTTACTATTATTTCTGCAGGATTAAATTTAGAAATTTCATCTAATAGCTTTGGAAAATTATTGTTTTCAGCAATTTGTGTTGTTCTAAAATCACCTGTTGAAACATCGCAAACACTTACACCATAATATAACCCTGTTTTATATACACTCATTATATAATTGTTTTTCTTTTCATCTAATAAATTGCTTTCTATAACAGTTCCTGGCGTTACTACACGAATAACTCCTCTTTTAACAATTCCTTTTGCTTGTTTTGGATCTTCTAATTGTTCACAAATAGCAACTTTATAACCTTTTTCAATTAGCTTTGCAATATATGTATCTGCAGCATGAAATGGAATTCCACACATTGGCGCACGTTCTTCTTGTCCACATAGCTTACCTGTAAGTGTTAACTCCAATTCTTTTGACGCTTTAATTGCATCATCAAAAAACATTTCATAAAAGTCACCTAAACGATAGAATAATATACAATCTTGATATTCTTCCTTTGTTTTTAAATATTCTTGCATCATAGGTGAAAATTCTGATTTTTCTGACATCTTTTATTACTCCTTTATTTGTATTTTCTATATTATTTTTTGTACCTCTTCTGCTTTTTTAACTTTTTAAATTAAGTCGATAAAAACATAATCAAGTAGGAATGTCACCTTTGTTCCGAATTCGGAACGAAAAGGACCGTCCCTAGTGTTCTCCTTTTAAATACCACATATGTTCAGAAACTATTTTTACATCAATCATTTTTCCTATTAAACTTTTATCGCCTTCAAAAACAACAACTTTATTTGAGTCTGTTCTACCTGTTAACATTTCTTCATTATTTTTGCTTGTTCCTTCAACAAATATTTTTTGCACTGTTCCTATATATTTTTTATTATTTTCAGCTATTTGACTTTCTACTAGAGCTTTTAGCTTGTTGAAATTTTTATGTTTTATTTCTTCTGGTATTTGATCTTCCATCTTATCTGCTGGTGTTCCAACTCTTCTTGAATATATAAACATAAATACTTGTTCAAATTTTACTTTCCTTACAACATCTAGTGTATCTTCAAATTCTTCTGTTGTTTCTCCTGGAAATCCAACTATTATATCTGTTGTAAATCTCACATTTGGTATTTTATCTCTCATTTTTTCTACTAAACTTAAGTATTGTTCTTTAGTATATTTTCTGTTCATTCTTCTTAATACTTCAGTACTTCCAGATTGAAGAGGTAAATGTACTAATTTGCAAACTTTATCGCAATCTCTTATTGCTTCTATTACATCATCTGTAAAATCCTTTGGATGTGGTGAAATAAAGCGTATTCTATCTATTCCATCTATTTTATTTACTGCTCTTAAAAGTGTTGCAAATGAATTAACTCCCTCGTATTCTTCAAACTCAATTTCTTTTTCGCGTTCTACTCTTAAGTATGAATTAACATTTTGTCCTAAAAGTGTTACTTCTTTATATCCTTGTTTTGCTAAATCTCTAATTTCTTCTATTATATCTTTTGGATTTCTACTTCTTTCTCTTCCTCTTACATACGGAACTATACAATAAGTACAAAAATTATTGCACCCATTCATAATTGTAACCGATGCTGAAACCTTGTCATTTCTAGAAATAGGAAGTCCTTCTATAACTTCACCATCTATATCTAATATATCTCTTATTTTTCTATTTTCTTCTAGTACTTTATATAAATCTTCTGGAAATTTATGAAGTGTATGAGTTCCAAATATTATATCTACATAAGGATAACTTTCCTTTAGTTTTTTTATAATATGTTCTTCTTGCATCATGCATCCACCAATTGCAATTATTGTGCCTTTTTCTTCTTTTTGCTTTTTTACTTCTCCAACTTTTCCAAAAAGTTTTTCTTCTGCATTTTCGCGAACACAGCAAGTATTGAATAAAACTAAGTCTGCTTCTTTCATATTTTCTGTTTTTGTATAATTCATTTTTTCAAGCATACCACATAATTTTTCAGAATCATTCTCGTTTAACTGACATCCCATTGTCATTATATAATATTTTAAATTTTTATCTTCATTTATTTTTTGTATTTTATCTATATATTCTAGCTCTTTTTCTATATTTACTGTTTTCATTAATGTATTTCTCCTTATATATTTTTCTTGCATATTATATATTATTTTCTCTATTTTTTCAACATTTTTCACTTTTATTCTCTTTTAGAATTATTAAAATAAATTTTTTAATAATTCTATTTACTAACCACCATAAAAAGCCGACAAAATGTCGGCTTTTTATAGTAATCATTTTTTTAAGTTATTAAACTTATTTTCCATACTTTCAACTCTTGACTTTAAAGAGGTCAGCTTAAATACTTTATCTCTTGCTCTTTTAATTTCAAAGTTGACTTTTTTAAGTTTAATACTTTTTACAGATTCATTAAAAACATTTCTTGATGTATCGAAGAATACTTTTTTTCTGCGTTCACAACAATTATCTATAATTCTAAACATATAATATATTTCTATGTTTATGTCTCTTTTCAGACTTTCTATGTCTTCTAAATAAATGTCGCAATTTTGCTTAGCTTCTTCTACATCTTTTTTTAAGAGTAATTCATACCGCTTAACTTTTCTTCGAATCTCTGTTATTTCTTTCATATTGTTCCCCCTTTTGATGTTTATTAGATTCTTACTACAATTTAACAATAATATATTATATGCTGGTATTTAATTTTTTGTCAATAATTTATTATTAAATACAAAAAAAAGAATGGTTAACTCCCATTCTAATTTATTCCTATTATTGAATACCATATTTTTTCTTAAATTTGTCTGCTCTACCACCTGTAGTTTCTCTTTTTAAGTTACCTGTCCAATATGGATGACATTTTGAACAAACATCAACTTTTATATCAGATTTTGTTGAATTTGTTTTCATTACATTTCCACATGCACATGTTATTGTTGCTTCTTTGTATTCTGGATGTATTCCTTCTCTCATTATGTATTCACCTCTTCCTTTATTTCTTATCTATTTTTATTTATTTACGATAATATTAATTTAATTTTTTTCAAAATTAAAAGTATCGTTTTTTATATTAACATATTTTTATTTTTTTTTCAATACTTTTTACTTACTTATTTCATTTTTTTCTTGTTCATCTAAAATATATTGTGCTGAAGACCTTAACTCTTCGTTTAGAGAATTCTTTTTCACTATTTTTGTAACAATATTGAATAAACAAGCTACAATTAAAATAAAAAGTAAAAGTTTCTTCCAAATTTTAGCAACCATTCTAATTCTCCTACTTTTTTCTACTATATAATTATACTATATTTTTTTATTTTGTCAACTAGTTATATTTTCTATTTTTTAGTAAATACTATATAAAAATAATTTTTTATAGGAGTTTATTTATGAAAAAAAATATTATTTGGATTATTTTAATAATTATTGTATTACTTATTATAGGATTTTTCCTTTTTAAAAATTCTAACAATAAAATTTATAATAATAATAATTTAAATTTATCTAATTTTAATGACTTAGAAACAACAGATACTAATATATTAAAAGCTGAAAATAGAGTTTCTAATATTATAAAAAATAAAAATGAAATTTTAAATAATATTTCAAACGAAAAAGAACTTTCTTCTTATTTTACTATTATAAAAGATAATTCGGAAGGAAGATTAACTAATATAAATATTACTTGTAATATTTTAAATAATACTATTATTAAATCAAATGAAACATTTTCCTTCAATAATATAGTTGGAAAACCAACGGAAGAAAGAGGCTATAAAGAAGCTAATGTAATTATTAATAACAAAACAGAAAAAGGTATTGGCGGTGGAAATTGTCAAGTAAGTAGTACTATTTATAATGCTGTTCTAGCCGTTCCAAATTTAACTGTTATAGAAAGACATGAACATGGCATGGATGTGAGTTATGTTCCAGACGGAAAAGATGCTGCTGTTTCTTATGGTTCTTTAGATTTAAAATTCAAAAACGATACTGGAAGAGATTTACTTCTTAATGTAACTACAGATAATTCTTCAATATTGGCAAAAATAACAGAGTTATAATAAAAAAGAAAAATAGAGTATAATATTAAATATACTTTATTTCTTCATATTTTTTTGATTAACCTCATATAAATTTATTAAACTTTTATAGGAGGTTTTTTAATGCGTAGATTTATATCTTGTTTTGTTTTATTTATATTATTAAGTTTTGCAATTTCTCCTTTTTCGCTTTCATATACTGATTCCTCTTTTGTTTGGTCAGAAGATCTTTCTTCTATTGAGACTTCTTCAAATGTTTCTTCTCTAGAATTAGCTTCAGAAAGTGCAATTTTAATTGAGCAATTTTCAGGAAAAGTTTTATATGAGAAAAATTCCCATGACCAATTAAGACCTGCATCTGTTACAAAAATTATGAGTATTCTGCTTATTATGGAATCTTTAGACAGTGGCAAAATTTCTTTAACAGATAAAGTTCCTTGTTCTGAAAAGGCTTCTAAAATGGGTGGTTCTCAAATTTGGTTAGACCCTCGAGAAACTCTTACTGTTGATGAAATGTTAAGAGCTATATGTATAGCTTCTGCAAATGACTGTACTGTTGCAATGGCAGAGTATTTGACTGGTTCAGAAGAAGCTTTTGTTCAAAAAATGAATGAAAAAGCTAAAGAACTAGGAATGAATGATACTACTTTTAAGAATTGTCATGGTCTAGATGTAGATGGACATTTAACTTCTAGTAATGATATTGCTCTTATGTCTAAAGAGCTTTTAATAAAACACCCAAGTGTTACAAAATATACAACTACTTGGATGGATACATTAAGAGATGGTAAATCGCAATTAGTAAATACAAATAAATTAATTAGAAATTATAAAGGAATTACTGGGCTTAAAACAGGTTCTACAAGTCTTGCTTTATATAATTTATCTGCTAGTGCTACAAGAGACGATTTATCTTTAATTGCTGTTATTATGCGAGCTCCAACTCCAAAAGACAGGTTTGCTGATGCTCAGAAATTACTAGATTATGGTTTTAATAATTACTCATATACTAAGTTTGCAAATAAAGGTGATATATTAAAATCTGTTGATGTTACAAAAGGAGTTAAAACGTCTTTAAATATTGTTTATGAAACTGATAGTGGTTGTTTATTGGAAAAAGGCTCAAATAAAAATATAGAGCAAATTATAAATATTCCAGATAATGTTTTTGCTCCTATTCAGAAAGGACAAAAAATAGGTGACATTTTTTATACTTTAAATAATGAAATTCTATGCTCTGTCTCTCTTATTGCTGATGAAGATATAAAGAAAATTAATTTAAGTTCTATGTTTGAGAAAATATTTTTTAATTGGTTTAGACTTTTAAGATCATAAAAAACGCTTTCAAATGTTAAGTTTATTTCTAACATTTGAAAGCATTTTTTATTTTTATACTAAAGAGTTTCTATTCTTCACCATATTTTTCGTCATATTCTTGTTGAGCTTGAACAGCCTCTAAAAATGCTACTTTTGCTTCTTGTGCTGCTAATAATGCTAATTTTACAGATTCCTCTGCATATTCTAATTCGTTGTCTATATATTTTGATAATTTTTCTTTATCATGAGCTTCTTTTCTCTCTTGAATATTTTCTTTCGCTACTTTAAAGTTCATTTGAGCTTTTAAAAGTTCACTTGAAATTTTTCCTTTTCCTCTTTCAGATGCTATTCTACATTGTTCTTTTGCTGCTTCTAATTCACTTTTTGCATCTTCCATTTTTTTAGATAAAGTATCTTTTGCTTCCATTCCAACAATAATTGCTGTATCTGTTCCATCTTTTATTTTTGAATTTAATTCTTTTAATTTTGAATTAAATTCATCCATTTTTTCTTTTCTTTCTTCTTTTGTCATAATAAATTACCTCCTAATATTTATTTTTCTATTTTATATCATATAATTATGAACACTTTATGAATTTATTATTATTATTTACTTTTTTTATAATTTTTTATATTTAATTTTATTAATTTGATAAAAAAGAAGTTATAAATGTATTTTTTCATTTATAACTTCTTTTTGGGTTTTCTAGTTCCAAATTACTGGTCTTGGGTTACCACTTTTAAAACTTATTAAAACTGAATTTGTATTTAAATATTGAAATTTACATGGTACAAGGTAAGTCGAACTTACATTAGCATTATTACCAACTATACTTTTAGTTTCATCAAACCCTAATCCTTTTTTTTGTTCACTACCTGCTTTTAACTTTTCTACATATTTAGTATTCATATTTTTATACAAATTGCTTATTTCTGTAGAAGTAGAATTTGAAACTTCTTCATATATACTAGATGTCCAATAGTATGTTTGTCCACGACCTGGCCATGTTCTTACTCCACTATTATTACCAGTAGTATATGTAGAACTATTATTTGTTGCTCCTCCATATCCACTTAAACCTAAATAAGCAGCTGCCGCCCAGTCAGCATTTAATGTTAAATGTGGATCTAAACTGTTTTTACTTAAAGTAGAAGTTGGATTTCTTAGGTCATAACATACTTGATATGCATCACTTACACTCGTTTGATATGCGCTTGCTCCATCTTTAATTTCCATAGCCGCATTTACTTTTCCATTTAAACATACTATAAAAATTAACGCTAATAAAAATATTATTAATAATTTAACTTTTTTCTTCATTTTATTCTCCTTTATTATACACTTTCATCATCTATCATAACTTTTGTTAAATCTGCTTTATAGCATAACTCATCTCTTGATTTTTACTCTGTTACTAATTTGTTACTAGACTCATATTTGCTCATCCATATTCCTTTTAAATTCTTACTTCCGTCTTCTCCACTTGGTGTAAATGCTGGATGCACTATAAAGTTCTCTGGTAAAGTATCTCCATACAAATCTTTTTCCATTGGCTTATTGTCTAAATCTATAAATATAATTTCTATTTCTTTAGTTGCTTCATTTATACTATAAGCATATCTAGGAATCCATACCCACCATGCTTCTAATCCATTTCCTGTTGTTTTTATATTTGCCCATACTTTATTTGGATAAGAATACCATGTATTATCATTATTTATTGTATCTAAATTTGCATCTTTTAGTAATACTTCACTTGTAAATGTATTTGTTGATTTATCATAAAGTTCTATATATGTATAGTTTTGGTCAAATCCTGTCATATCTGGTGCATAACATTTGTAAGCCATTTGTGACTGGTCTGTAACTGTTACGTTACTAGTTTCATATTTACTCATCCATATTCCCTTTAAATTCTTACTTCCGTCTTCTCCGCTTGGTGTAAATGCTGGATGTACTATAAAATTAGAAGGGAGTGTATCTCCATATTTTTCTTTTTCAAATGGTTTATTGTTCAAATCTATAAATATAACTTCTACTTCTTTAGAAGCTTCATTTACACAATAAGCATATCTAGGAACCCATACCCACCATGCCTCTAATCCAGAACCTGTAGTTTTTACATTTGCCCATACTTTATCTTTGTATGAATACCATTCATTATTATTGTTTATTGTATCTAAGTTCGCATCTCTTAATAATACTTGACTTGTAAAAGTTTCTGATGTTTTATCATATAATTCTATATATGTATTATTTTTATTAAATCCTGTTAAATCAGGTGCATAGCAAATATTTCCTCTTCCTTCTTGTTTTGTTACATCCACATTACTAGACTCATATTTACTTACCCATATTCCTTGTAAGTTTTTACTTCCATCTTCTCCACTTGGTACAAACGCTGGATGAAGTTCATACCCTTCTGGAAGTTCTGTATACTTTGTTCCTATTGGCTTATTATTTAGATCTACAAATATAACATCCATATTTTTATCTTCTAATTTGTAAGCATATCTAGGAACCCATACCCACCATGCTTCTAATCCATTTCCTGTTGTTTTTATATTTGCCCATATTTTATTTTTATAACTATCTAATACATATATTTTATCTTCTTCTAATATTTTACTTTGTTTTCCATTTTGAATATACTCTGTTACTGGAATTTCTTTTAAGTCTGTTAAATCATCTTCATTGTAATATTCCATATATGTAGAATATTTATTAAATCCATTCATATTTGGACTATACCAACCAATATCTTCATATATTGTTATCTTTGGTTCATCTTCTATTTCTGGACTCTCTTTTTGTGTTTCTTGTTGACCTTCTCCATTTAATGTATGATGCCTTTTTCCAAAATATTTTTCTCCTTTTACATCATAAAGTTGTATTGTATCTGTATTTATTATATATTCTCTTTTTGTTTTAATTTTATTTCTGTCTATATAATACAAGTTTAAAGTTGTTATATCATCTGTACCACTTATTGACTGGATTTCTGCCTTTAAAGTTTCTTGTAAGCCATCTATTTCTGATGATTGGAGTTTATTTGCAACTGGTAAATTATCTACATTTGAAGCAAGTATTTCTGCCAATATACTATCTGCTTCTTTATTAAGTTTGTATGTTTGAACAGCTTCTTCTACTTGTCTAAATCTACTTTTAAAACTTGCTTCTTTTGCTTTTTCTACTATTCCTTCTTGTCCAAATAATATATTTATACTTACCCCTGCTAAAATTATTAATATAATTATTGTTATTACTAGAGCTATAAGGGTTATACCTTTTTTATCTTTTAAAATTCTATCACCTATTTTTTTCATTTTGATTCCTCTTATGTTTTTCTCTTTTATTCAGTAAAATTTTATCATTACGTTATTTATTTGTCAACGAATATATATCTTTTTATAAGATAAAAAAAAATATACCAAATTTGCATTAGTTTACATATTATGTTATAATATAGTTAGTAACTAATACTTTTTATGGAGGTACTTTATGGACATAGAAACTTATATTTATACATTGGGCAGTAGACGGAATGAAAAAAAATCCTCTAGAAGAAGAGGAAATTTTCCAACTTCATCCCCTTATGTAGCTCCAGCCAAACTTGAATTGATGAATTTTAATAAAAAATCATTTCAAGTTTCAAAAACTGAATAGTGAAAAAACAGAGAAATATTTCTCTGTTTTTTATTTTTAATCTATATTTTTTGTTTCATTATTATCCATCATATCTTCGTTATAATCTGAATTAAATTTTACAGTTCTATTCTTTTTAGGGTGTATCTTGTTTATATTTGGAATTGTAATTGTACCATTACTTTTGCCCTCTTCGTTTTTTTCTACTTCATATTCTTTATTACATAATTGTTTGCTTATTATTTCATTTGTTTTTTCTATTAAGTCTGGAACATAGTCTAATAGTCTATCTACTGCTGAACTGTGTTCTATTGGTAAAATTTTTACATTGTTTTCTTGTACTACTAAAAAAGCCACTGGTGAAATACTTACTCCTGCTCCACTTCCTCCACCAAAAGGTAATTTGTATTGAATTTGTTCATCCTTATCCTTTCTTGTATATTCGTCTATTGTCTCACCTTTAAACTCACTTCCTCCTGAGGCAAATCCAAAACCTACCTTTGAAATTGGAATTATAACTATATTGTTTGATGTCTCTATTGGTTCACCTATAATAGTATTTACATCTACCATATCTCTTATGCTATTCATTGCTGTAAGCATAAGTCCTTCTATTGGATGATCTGTCATCTTTCTTACTTCCTTTCTTTAATATATATAACATACTACAAATAATATGTACTATTTTTATTTTGATTATACTATATAGCTCTATATTGTACTCATTTTTTTGATTATATATTGGATTCACTTTATAATATATCTTTTTTATTTCTTTTTTGTTTGTTACAAATGGTAGCAATATAGAAATAATACTTGCAACACTTCCAACAATATAGCTTGTACTTACAACATCTATTGTTCCTATATCTATTCTTAAATTTAGACTTTTTAGCTTAACTTTAAGCATTTTTATAGCTCTAAATATATATTTTTTATTTGGTATTTTATTTTTTATTTTCTTATAATCTATTTTTTCTAGTTTTTTACTAGAATAAAGCTTTCTCATTTTTTTACTATTTAAATTTGTCCAAAATATAGGAATTCTCCCCAGAAACAATAACTTAATTTTTACTTTATAACTTCCATTTCTTTCTTTATTTTTTAAGTTTGTTATTTTCATATTTTGTATTTGTATATTTATCGTTGAAAGTACAATAATTGTTGTTAAAAATGCTATTACAACTAATATAGATAAAAAAATAAAAACTAATATCATCTTTTCCTCCTGATATTAGTTTTTCCACTTTTATTCTATTTAAACTTTTATACAACCTTTTTTCTTTTTTCTACAACTATATCTCCAAACAATTCTTCTTGTGTTGTTACTACTTTACTTCTTCTAGATAATTCTAAAAGTCCTGTAAATGCTGTTACCACTTCTTGTTTGTTATTTTCTGAAACCTTATATAATTTATTAAAAATAAACTTTGGTTTTCTTAATAGTTCTCTAAACATTTCTTTTACTTTGCTTCCAACTGTATATGTATCTGTTATTGCTATCTTTTCTATATTTTTTGCATTTTGATTTAATCTATTTTTATTATTATTTATTATTTGTTCATAAAGTTCTACTATAGTTTCTTTTTTATATTCAATTTCTATTTTCTGCTTTGGAAGTTCTATTTGTTCTTGTAATTTATAAAATCTTTTTGAGTTTTCCTCAAAATATTCTCTTAATTTCTTAGATATTTCTTTATATTTTTTATATTCAATTATTCTTTGTAATAGTTCTTCTTCTGTTAGTTCTTTTTCATCTTCTACTTCACTTGGTAATAAATTTCTAGACTTAATATACAATAGTGTAGATGCCATTATTATGAATTCACTAGTTATTTCTAAATTCATTTTTTCCATTTTGTTTATATATTCTATATATTGGTCTGTTATTTCACTTATTTTTATATCATATATATCCATTTTATTTCTATCAATTAAATGGCACAATAAATCAAGTGGTCCTTCAAAATTTTCTAATTTTATTGCATATTTATTTGTTTCTAGCGTTAATACATTTTGCATTATATTTTCCATCCTTTTTACTCTTCTATTTTTTCAATAGCTTGTCTAATATTTTCTTCTTTATAACCTTTTTTTAGCAAATATGTTTTTATTTCTGTTTCGTCCATATTTACTGATTTTTTTATTGCTATATTCTCTGCTGATTTTCTTTCATATTCTTCTAATTCTTCTGCATTTTTTGAAATATAGTCTTCTAACATAGATGATGAAATACCTTTTGATATTAGTTTATATTTAATTTCCTTAACAGAAAGATTTTTTAGAGCCATATATTCATTAACTGCTCTATTTATGTATGTTTCATCACTTATATAACCATTTTGTTTTAGCTCTTCTATGATATCTTCTAACATATTTTCTTCTATTAAAGATTTAAATTTAGTTTTTATCTCTTTTATAGTCCTTTTTTTATATATTACATATTTTAATACTTTGGTTTTTTCTTTATCATATTCTTCTATGGTATACATATATTTCTTCCTTACTACTTTTTTTCACATTTTACTACAAAAAAACAAAAATAGCAAGACAATTCTTCTTGCTATCTTTTGTTTTATATACTATTTTTAAGTCTATTTATAAACTTTTATTATTCTTCTGAATCTTCTTCATCTTCTTCAACTTCATCACCTAAACTCTTTTCAAATGCTTCATTGAAGTTTGCTCTAATTTTTTCTTCTATTTCTTTTGCTATTTCTGGATTGTCTTGTAAATATTTCTTTACATTTTCTCTACCTTGTCCAATTCTTTCTCCATTATATGCAAACCAAGATCCACTTTTTTCTATTATATCTAAATTAACAGCTATATCTAATATATTTCCTTCTTTTGAAATTCCTTTTCCATATACAATGTCAAATTCAGCTTCTCTAAATGGTGGTGCAACTTTATTTTTTACAACTTTAACTCTTGCACGGTTTCCAACTACTTCACCATCTTGTTTAATATTTTCTACTTTTCTAATATCTAAACGAACTGATGCATAGTATTTTAATGCTCTACCACCTGCTGTTGTTTCAGGGTTACCAAACATAACTCCTACTTTTTCTCTTAATTGGTTTATAAAAATAATAACTGATTTTGATTTATTTATAGCTCCTGCTAATTTTCTTAATGCTTGTGACATAAGTCTTGCTTGAAGACCAATGTGTGAATCCCCCATATCTCCATCTATTTCAGCTTTTGGAACTAGTGCTGCAACAGAGTCTATAACTATAACATCTAAAGCTCCACTTCTAACTAATGCTTCAGCTATTTCTAGTGCTTGCTCTCCTGTATCTGGTTGAGATACTATTAAATTGTCTATATCTACACCTAAGTGTTTAGCATATACTGGATCTAGTGCATGTTCTGCATCTATAAAAGCTGCTTCTCCACCTAATTTTTGTGCTTCTGCTATCATGTGTAATGCTAATGTTGTTTTTCCAGAAGATTCTGGACCATATACTTCTACTATTCTTCCTCTAGGAATTCCTCCTATTCCTAATGCTATATCTAAGCTTAATGCTCCTGTTGGTATTGCTTCTACATTCATTGCTTGAAAATCTCCAAGTTTCATTACTGAACCTTTACCAAATTGTTTTTCTATTTGACCTAATGCAGCTTCTAATGCTTTCATTTTTTCTGAATTTTGTTTTTCCATTTTACTTCCTCCTACTTTTCGTTTGTTCAAACGCTTGTTTGTAATTATTATATACTAAGTTTTTATTTTGTCAAGTACTTTTTTCATTTTTTATTTTCTATACCATTCTTCTATTCCATAATAACTAAAATAATTATTACCTGTAATTTTTCCAGTCAAATTTTGGCTTTTTACTATAGTTATCTTATTTCTATATAAGCTTATAAAAGGTTGTTCCTCATTGTATATATTTATAATTTTTTTATATTTTTCTGCTACAATTTTTTCTTCATTTGTATTTTTTACTTCTGTTAATAATTTGCTTAATTCTTCACTATTATAATTTTGTAAATTATTATCTCCAAAAAAAGTTTCTAAATTAGGTGAGTATGAATTATAAACTCCTGTTATTATGATTTCATAATTTTTATTTTCTAATATTTGTTTATAGGTTGCCTCAGAAACTTTTTGAATTGTAATTCTTATTCCTACCTCTTCTAGTTGTTTCTTTATATTTTCTGCAACATACAATCTCTTTTCATCATTTTTGTTTACTGTAACTGTAAATTTTAATCTTTTAGTTTTATAGTTTTCTGTCTTTTGCCAATACTTATTCTTATATTCCCATCCGTTTTCTTGCAATATATTTTTAAACTGTTCTTGATTATATTCTATTTTTTCACTTTCATATAAGTAACTTCCATAATCTAAAGGAAAATTTGAAGTATAACATTGATTATTATAAATACTTGAAACTATATTGTTTTTATCTATTGCATAATTTATTGCTTTTCTTACATTTTTATCTTGCAAAATATTATTTTGACAATTAAAAGCTAAATAGTCAAATTGCCTTCCTTTTATTTCTGTTTTTGAATATCCAATTGTTCCAATATACTCTTCCAAATTAGTATTTGCAGTTGTTATTATATCCACTTTCCCTAACTTAAAACTATTATATACCTCACCAACTTCAGAGTATATTTTTATTTGTATAGTTTCGACTTTTGCATTTTTATTTTTTATATTCCACCATTTTTCATTTTTTACTAGTTTAATTTCAGAACTATTTATAGATTCTATTTTATACATACCCGTTCCAATAGGAGTTTTGGTAGATGTATATATATCTTCTCCTACATAATACATACTAGGTAAAATAGGAAATATTAAATTATACTCAAAGAATGGTTCTTCTTCAGTTAAATTAATTCTTACAGTATTTGTGTCTAATACTTCTACATTTTCAACTTTTTCCACATTGCTAGAATATATTGAATTTCCTTCTTTTAATTTTTCTATTGTGTATTGTATATCTTTAGCAAGAAGAGGATTTCCGTTATGCCATTTTACGTCATTATCAATTTTTATTATATATGAAGTATTTGATATTTTTGAGCACTCTGTTGCCAAACAATTTTTTATTCTGTAATTCTCATCAATTTCCATTAACGGTTCAAAAATTAACTTGCTCACATTTAATACTTCTTTGTTTTTTGTTGCTATTGGATTTATTGTATCAAAATTTGAAATTCCAAGTCTAATATCTTTTATTTGCGTAACTTCTTCTACTATATTTTCTTCTACATTATTTTGTTTCTTTTGGTTATTAAAATAAATCATATAGATAGCAAAAATAACAATAATTACAACAAATATAATAAAGACATATTTAAAGAAATTTGATTTCATAGTTCACCTCTTACTTTTTCTCTATCATATAAGATATTATCTCTTTTTGCAAGATTTATTCAATTTTTATTTTGGAAATAATTAAGATTAAAAAATTATATATGATTTAAAAATCTAGATTTACATTTAGAGCTTAAAAAACTCTAAATGCAAATTTAAATACTTTTTTATTATTTTCTTGATTCTACAATAATTTTTATACCAGTTCTATCTTCTCCTTCGACTTCAACCTCTGCGAATGCTGGTATACATACTAAATCCACTCCTGCTGGTGCTACAAAACCTCTAGCTATAGCTACCGCCTTTACTGCTTGATTTAATGCTCCTGCTCCAATTGCTTGCATTTCTGCTTTGTTTTCTTCTTTTACCAAACCTGCTATAGCTCCAGCTACTGAGTTTGGGTTTGATTTTGATGAAATTTTTAAAACTTCCATTTTTTGCCTCCTATAATTTTATTTTTATTTGAATTACAGGTATAGTTATATTATAAAAATTTCAAAATGTCTAGTAATTTTTGGTAAAAAATGGAAAAACTTTTCTTTTATTTTTGCTATTTTTCGCCATTTATTTTATATTTACTCTTTCTACTGATACAGTTCGACAATTTTCGTCATTTATTTCTATTATACAGCCATTAAGAATACAACTTCCTTCTGCTAATTTATATCTTTCCGGAAGTGATGTTACAAATCTTTTTACAGATGCCTCTACATCCATTCCTATTACAGAATTTTTAGGTCCAGTCATTCCTATATCTGTAATATAAGCTGTTCCTTTTGTTGTTACTTCTTCATCTGCTGTTTGTACATGTGTATGTGTTCCAAATATTGCAGTAACCTTTCCATCTAGAAAATGTTTCATTGCTATTTTTTCTGCTGTTGCTTCTGCGTGGAAATCTACAATTATTATATCTGCTTTTCCTTTTACTTCATTTAATATATCTTCCATTTTAGAAAATGGGTTATCTGATTGAACTCCCATATCTGTTCTTCCTATTAAATTAACTACACATATATTTTTTCCGTTTTGGTTATATATGTGGTAACCTTTTCCCACAACTCCTCTTGAGTAGTTTGCTGGTCTATTTATCAAATCGTCATCTATAAATGTAAATATATCTTTTTTACCCCATGTATGATTTCCCATAGTAATTGCATTTACATTTAATCTTTTTAAATCATTGAAAATAGCTGTTGTTATTCCCATTCCTCCTGCTGAGTTTTCTGCATTTACAATTACAAAATCTATTTTAGCTTCTTGCCTTAATTTAGGTAAAACTTCTTTTAGTTTTCTTACTCCACTTTCTCCTACTAAATCTCCTACTGCTAATACTCTCATTTTATCGCCTTCCTTCTTTTTACTACAAATAGCATACTATATTTTTTGTAATTTGTAAACATATTTGAATATTTTAAATATAGCTTGTATATACTTTTAAAAAGATAAAATACACATAATTAATTTAAATTTTTTTCATTATTATGTATGTAAATTAGTCTATTTAGAAAGGAATGATTTTATGAATAGTAAAAGAGCTTTTGAAATTATAAATAATAAGGAAATTTGTGATGTTTTTTACAATAATGAACCTGTTTGGATTCAAGAAATAAATAATAATAAAGCAACTATTGGCTTTATGAACTTTAATGAAATAGAAAATGTTAATATTGAAGATTTAAAAGAGTGTAAGTAGAGTTATTAGCTATTTTTCTATTTGTCACAAAAATTGTCATAAAAAACACTTTTTTCAACATTTTTTTGACATTTTATGTTTGTTGGTATATAATATTTTTTAGACTAGCTCAAGAGCTATAATAAAAAGGAAGACAATATTTATGTCAATACGATGCAATTCCAATTTGCCACGGTCAATTTCTGTTGCTGACTTTATTTTAGAGGATAATGGTCATTCTATAGCAGAAGCAATTAAAGAATTTAAATTATCAAGATCTACAATAGAACGAGATATTAATTATTTAGGTTCTTGTGCTTTTTATGGAAATTTTCCTAATGAAAGAGAACTACAGCAAAAGTATATTGCTGTTAAAAAAACTTTAACTAGACTTGATAAAGAAAATAAAAAATATTGCAAATACAATAATTCTCGAAGAGCAACTTCTAAATAGAAGTTGCTCCTCTTTTTATTTCACTACAATTATATCATACCCTATAAACAATCCACTTTCTACTACGCCATCTATTTGTAATAATTTTTCTTCTAAATCTGCTTCTATTTTATTAAACCAAGCATGAATTATAAAATTTCCGTTATCTGTTACAAGTGGTTTATCTTCATTGTTTGACATTCTTAATTCTACTTTCGCTATGTCAAACTTTAATAAATTCTCTTTTACTTTCTTTACTTTATCCTGCTTTACTTCTATTGGAACAGGATGTTTTTCTCCAAGTCTTTCCACAAATTTTGAATTATCTACTAATATATAATTCTCATTTGAACTTTTTATATTCAACTTTTCTTTATATAATGCTGCTCCCATTCCTTTTATAAGCCAGTTGTGAGAATCTATTTCATCTGCTCCATCAAAGCACCAATCAGGCTTATTTTCTTCTAATGTAGTAGTTTCAATATTTAATTCATTGCATAAATCCTCAATAATTTTTGAAGTAGGAATAGCTTTTATTTGTAAATTTTTTTCTTTTACTTTTTTAGCTATCTCTAGTACTGTTTGGTATGAAGTGCTTCCAGAACCAAAACCTATTACTTCTCCATTTTTTACTCTTGTAGCCATTCTTTTTGCTAGTTTTACCTTTTCTTCTTTATTACTTACATTATTTTTCCAATCAAACTCTTGCATTTTTTCCTCCTATGCTCCTTTTTGGACATTTTATTTTGGTGTCATAAACTCCCTTTTGGATACTTATTTAATATTACATATAAAAATAATATATATACTCTTATATATGGTGAATGTACCAAAAGGGACAGATTAACCTTTAGGAAACGTCCCTAAAAACAGTTACTCTATACTTTTTAAACTTTCTATCATGTCTATTTTCTTTAATGAGAAATATGTTACCACATTTACTATTAATGTGAATACTACTGTAATTATAATAGCATATAAATAACTAATTGGCATTATTTCTTTTCCAAATCTTATTACATTTATTTCACATGTCTTTATTATAAACATATTTAATAAGTATCCTCCAAATAAGCCAAGTATTATTCCTATTATTGTTAATAACACTGTTTCTCTTGTTACATAATCATACACTTCTTTATCGTAAAATCCAAGTACTTTTATTGTAGCAAGTTCTCTTATTCTTTCGCTAATGTTTACATTTGATAGATTATATAATACTACAAATGCAAGTAATCCTGCTGATATTATTAAAATTACTACTACATAATTTAATGAGTTCATCATGTCTTTCATTAGACTTTCCATGTTTGAGTTTAATGCTACTGCATTTACATTTTCGTCTTTTAATAATTCTTTTGCCATTTCTTTTTCTTGCTCTTCATCTTTTACTCTATTTTGAACATATAGCACATTTGTCTTATATTCTCCATATTTCTCCTCATATAATCCTTTTGGCATATATACATAATGATAAATGTAGTTTTCTACAATATTAGAAATTTCGAATTCTTTTTGGTTATTATCGTTATCTTTTAATGTAATTTTGTCTCCTTGTTTTACATTTAGAAGTTGTGCAACTTTATCTGTAATAGCTATTTTGCCTTCTTCTAATTGTATTTTTTCTTTTTTCTTTGTATCTATTAATTGAATTACATTTTCCATTTTATTATCTTTTGGAACTATAATTTGTATGTCTTCCTCTTTTTCTCCATTTACTAAAGTTCCTGAAGTCATATATGTTTCTACTACTTTACTTACTTCTTCTTTTTTCTCTAGTTCTTGTATAAACTCTTGCACGCTTTCGTTCTCTGCACTATTTTTCAAGCTAATTTGCATATCATAATGATATATTTTTTGATATTGGCTTGGTATTATTGCAGATATTGCGTCTTTTATTCCAAAGCCTGTTAAAATAAGCGCTGTACATCCTGCAATTCCTATAATTGTCATTAAAAATCTTTTCTTGTAACGGAATATGTTTCGAACTGTTACTTTTTGGTTAAATTTTAAATGTTTCCATATAAATGGTATTTTTTCTAAAAGAACTCTTTTCCCTGGCTTTGGTGCTTTTGGTCTCATAAGTTCTGAAGGAGTTTCACCTAAAGATCTTAAAACTGTATATAATGTAGCTCCTATTATACATATACTTGCAAGTCCAAGTCCTAATATAGCATAATACCAATTAAATTTAATTACTAAATCTGGCAATGAGTACATCATATTATACATCATTAATATTATTCTTGGAAGTAGCTGAAATCCTACTAACATTCCTAAAATTCCACCCACAATACATGCTATTCCTGCATATAATAAGTATTTCATTGCTATTTGCATTTTGTTATATCCTAGCGCTTTTAATGTACCTATTTGAACCCTTTGCTCTTCTACCATTCTTGTCATAGATGTTAAAGAAATTAGAGTTGCTATAACAAAGAATACTATTGGAAATACTTTTCCTAAATTTTCTATACTTTTGCTATCTTGTACATAATTGCTATAACCTGTATTTGACTGTCTGTCTAAAATATACCATGTTGGATGATCTATTTTGTCTATTTCTTCTCTTGAATCTGAAAGTTTTTTCTCTGCTTCTTTTATTTTGTCGTTATATTCATTTCTATTTTTATTTAATTCTTCTTTTCCTTCTTCTAGTTCTTTTTTTGAAGTATTTATTTTTTGTTGTGCAGTTTTAAATTCAGCATTTGCCTGCTCCCTTGAAGCACTTAATGTTTCTTCTTGTTTAGCTATCTCCTCTTTGGCTTGTTTTAGTTTTTCTTTTCCTTCTTGTAGTTTTGTATTTATTGTACTTATTCCATTTTCTATTTGATTTATTCCCGCTTCTACTTGTGTTTTATTTGCATTTAAATTCTCTATTGCTGCCTCTAAACTAGCTTTCTTAATTTGTAAATTTGTTATTTGCTCTTGTGTTAAATTCGTATTTTTTAAACTTTCTAATACATTTTGATATTGTTTTTCTAGTGTGCTAATATTTGTATTTAATGCATTTAAATTATTTTGCATATCTTCTTTTTGAGCATTCAAGTTTTCAATTTGCTTGTTTGCTTCTTCTATCTGTTTTGGCATATTTTGTTCTTGAATGGCAATTTCGTTTTTTGCCTCTTCTAATTGTTTTTCTGCACTTTGAAATTTACTTTCAGCTTCAGCCTTTTTATTATTTAAAGTGTTTTGTGCAGATATTAACTTACTTTCTCCACTTGTTATCTTATTTTCTGCATCTGCTAATTTTTCTTCTGCAGTTTGTTTCTCTTCTTCTAGCTTTTCTTCAGCTTCTTGTATTTTTTCCTCTGCCTCTTTCCTTACTTCTTCATATCTTGCATTTTGTCTTTGCTCTTTTATTTTTTCTACTTCATCTTTTGCTTGTTGAATATAATTTTTATATTCTTGTGAAGATGTTTCCATTTTACTTGCATTTTTTAATGTGATATAAATTTGTGTATATACCTTGCTTTCAAAACTTTCTTTTGGCAAATATAAATTATAACTTACCTTACCAGAACCTAATTTAGAAGTATCCCTTTCCCTTGAAATATATAAAGGACTTTCCATAGTTCCAACAATTATAACTTCTTTTTCTTTTATTATGCTATCTTCTTCAGTCTCTATTGTTAAACTATCTCCTATATTTTTATTTTTAAATTTACAAAATGCTTCTTCTACTAAACATTCATTAGCATTTTGTGGCATTCTTCCTTCAAGTAAAGTTACTGTATTTACACTATCTAATGACAATACTTTTGTTACAATTTCAGTATCTTCATAGTTTAGTAAAACATCTTCGCTATATTCGCCATAAACATTTTCTATTTTATCTATTTCCTTTAAAGCTTTTATATCTTCATCAGTTAAACCTAGTGTTGAAATTACCTCTATATCATATACATTGTTTTCGTCAAATCTTTTATCTAATGTATAAATCATATCTGGGCTTGCTGCTCTAATTCCTGCAAAAAAGCCTACACCTAAAAAAGCCATTAATAAAATGGATATAAAACGTTTATATGTGTTTTTTATTTCTTTTAAGCTATCTTTTATTAGTGCCTTTTTCATATTTAATCTCACTCCTCGTTTTGGTCACAAATGAATTACCATTCAATTTCTTCTATAGGTGTTGGATTCTCATTTATTATAATATTTTCAGCCTTTCCATTTTTAAAATGAATTACTTTGTCTGCCATTGGAGCTATAGCTGAATTGTGTGTAATAATTATAACTGTCATATTTTCTTTTCTACAAGTATTTTGCAATAACTCTAGTATTTGTTTTCCTGTTTTATAATCTAGTGCACCTGTTGGTTCATCACATAAAAGTAGTTTAGGATTTTTAGCTATTGCTCTTGCTATTGCAACTCTTTGTTGCTCTCCACCAGATAATTGTGAAGGGAAGTTTCTCACTCTATCTTTTAATCCTACCTTTTTTATTATTGTTTCTGGATTTAAAGAATCTTTACAAATTTGTGTTGCAAGTTCTACATTTTCTATTGCCGTTAAGTTTTGTACTAAATTATAAAATTGAAATACAAAACCTATATCTTCTCTTCTATACTTTACAAGTTCTTTTTTCTTTAATGTTGATACATTTTTTCCATCTACAATTACATCTCCTGAAGTTGGTGTATCCATTCCTCCTAGAATATTTAAACAAGTAGTTTTACCTGCTCCAGATGGTCCTACTATAACTACTAATTCACCTTTTTCTATTGTAAAATTTGTGTTGTCTAATGCTTTAATAGTAACTTCACCCATTTTATATTCTTTCTTTACATTTCTAAACTCTATATATGACATTTTTATTTTCCTCTCTCAGAACATTTTTGGACGGGGCAATTTTGTCCTTTACATAATTTTTTTATTTAACTTATTTTTTATTTTTATATCATATTTTTTATTTTTTTACTATATTTTTCACAGATATTTCATATTTTATAATAAAACACAATAATATAAAAAGAACACTCTTTATAAATAGCGTGTTCTTTTTCTCATTTTGTCATTAACTTTCAAAAAAATTAAAAATTTCTTTTAATTCTTCATACCTATTTTCGTTTGTAAGTACATTACAAAACTTGGATATACTTGATTCATAATGTCCGTGTTCTAAATTCACCCGAACTTCTCCATCCTTATATACCTGTATTCCAATAGTTTTGTCTATATCTTCCAACAAAAATTCATATATTTTATAGCTTATATTACTTTTTGTAATCGCTTTTGATCTTAGCAATTTGTAAATGAAATCTTCTTTTTTTACCCGTTGCATTTTTCCATTGTAATATAATACTATTCCATTGTGCATTTTTATCCTCCTACTAATTAGCTTAAAGAATTGTTACATTGCTACATTGCTTATTGTAACACATTTCAGACTTTCTTACAATAGCCCATTCAAATTCCACTTTAAATTCTCTTTCCAATATAATTATTTTTCTTTCCTCTTTTTACAACTATATATGTATCTTCTATAAACTTAGAGTTATCAACAATTGTATTTACATCTGTTACTTTATCACCATTTATTGATATAGCACCGTTTGAAATAAATTCTCTTGCTTCTCTTTTACTTGACGCTGCACCTAATGCTACTACTAAATCTAAAATATTTTGATTTGCTTCTACTTCTTTTATATCTTCATTTCCAAATAATTCTTCAATATCATTTTTACTTAAATCAGCAAATTTATTATTGAATAAGTGGTCTGCTAAATTTACTGCTTTTTCATATTCTTCTTTTCCGTGTAAGAAAGTAATAATTTCTCTTGCTAATGCTTTGTGCGCTTCTCTTAGTTCTGGGTGTTCATTATTTTTCTTTTCTAATTCTTCAATTTCTTCTTTAGAAAGGAATGTATAAATTTTTAGGTAATCTATTACCATACTATCTTCTACATTTGTAAAGAATTGATATAATTTGTAACTTGAAGTTTTTTCTTTATCAAGCCATAATGCATTTCCTTCTGATTTTCCAAATTTCTTTCCTTGAGAATCTGTAACTAGTGGCATTGTAAATCCATATACTTCATCTCCTGTAGATTTTCTAATTAAATCTATACCTGCTGTAATGTTTCCCCATTGATCTGAACCTGCACATTGTAAGTCTACACCTTTATTTTCATGTAGCCATTTAAAGTCTAATGCTTGTAAAATCATGTATGAAAATTCTGTGTATGTAATTCCACTATCTAATCTTCTTCTAATTATATCTTTATCTAACATGTAATTTATATTGAAAAATTTTCCGTAATCTCTTAAGAAATCTATTACATTTATGTCCTTGTACCAGTCATTATTATTTACAACTTCAAATCCAAATATCTTTTCAACTTGAGCTTTTAAACCTTCAAAATTGTGTCTTACTTCTTCTTTAGAAATCATTGCTCTTTCTGTAGTAGGACGTGGATCGCCTATCATTCCTGTTCCACCACCTACTAGTAATATTGGGTTATGTCCTGCTTCTTTTAATCTTTTTGAAATTAAGAAACTTGATAAGTGCCCTACATGAAGACTATCTGCTGTTGGGTCTGTTCCAATATAAAATGTAAGACCACCTTTATTTAATTTTTCTTCTAATTCTGGACTTGATATATCTTTTATAAGTCCTCTCCATTTTAATTCTTCAACTAATGTCATTTTGTTTCCTCCTTTTTATTAAAATAAAAGAGCCAAATGCATCCCGCTAAAGGACGATTTGACTCGTGGTACCACCTTTATTTACTTATTCTTAATAAGCCTTATTTTAGCTGTTCGTAGCTTAATCGTTAATTACTATAAGAATTGTAATTCATAATTTTATATACTAATAGTTTTCACCTACCACTATCTCTCTAAAGTTACTATAAAATTACTACTAGGTTTCTTTTTAAAGCGTAATTAAATTAATGATATTTGTATTATACTATATATTTTTTCTCATTGCAAGTAAATTATTATTTTTTATGTAAAGATCAAAAGTGACCCATCCCAAAATGTCCTTTATTTTTCTTTCACTATATTACAAATCATCTCTGCACTTTTTTCTACTCCCAGTAAATCACTATTTATGCAAATATCATAATTACTAAATTCTTTCCAATCTTTGTCTGTATAATGTTTGTAATGATTTGCTCTTAATTTGTCTATTTTTTCTATCTCTTTTTCAGCTTTATCTTCTTCATATCCATATATTTGTGTAGCTCTTTTTATTTTATCTTCCATATTGCTATATACAAATACTTTTACTACATTTTTTTCGTCTTTTAGTATAAAATCTGCACATCTTCCTATTACTACACATGAATCTTTAGATGCTAATTCTTTTATTAGTTCAGATTCTTTTACAAATAATTCATCTGAATTATCTAGTCCTATATAATATCCGTTGTTTAATATTGCTGATGCATCTCTTTTTTGTTCATTGTTTTCTATGTATTCTTCTGATAAACCTGTTGTTTCTGCTAGCTTTGTGATAATTTCTTTATCATAAAACTTGATTCCTAGCTTATCTGCAATTAGTCTTCCTACATATCTTCCACCTGAACCATATTCTCTAGAAATTGTTATTATTACATGGTCTTTTACTTTTTTGTCTGTACTTGTATCATCTATTAAAGCTTCACTCTTGACTTTTTCTTTTCCTAAATGTTTCATTTCTACTATAATTAATATTCCTGATATTACAAATGCTAATCCATCTGCAAATGGTCCTGCATATAATACACCAATTAGTCCAAATATGCTTCCAAATATAACCATTGCTGGTATTAAAAATGCTATTTGTCTAGACAATGAAAGTATTGCACTTTTTGCACTCTTTCCAATTGCTTGGAAGAATATTCCTGATGGTATTTGTATTCCGTTACAAATTACTAACATTAAATATGTTCTAAATGCTACGCATGCAAATTCCATATATAACTCGTTTCCACTACCAAATATTGAAATAAGTTTATCTGGTATTGTTTGGAATAATATAAATGCTATTATGCTAATTATTAAACTTAAACCTAATACATATTTTAAAGTTTTCTTTACTCTATTATATTTTCCGGCACCATAGTTATAACCTAATATTGGCTGTGAACCTGCTGCAATTCCTATTATTATACTATTTAATATTTGGCTAATTTTCATAACTATACCAAGCACTGTAATTGGTATATCTGCACCATATTTTGATTCTGCACCATATTTTCCAAGTAAATTGTTTTCAAACGCTATAACTAAAACTATACTCATTTGAGTTATAAAACTACTTATTCCTAATGCTGATACTTTTCTTACAACTAGAAATTGTGGTTTTAGTTCTTCTTTTCCTATTTTTACTGATTTAAATTTTTTAATATAAAATATATTCATTAAAAATGTCACTATTTGGCTTATAACTGTTGCAATTGCCGCACCTTCTACTCCCATATTTAATGGAAATATGAATATTGGATCTAATATAACATTTAATATTGCCCCTATTACCATAGATGTCATTGCATATTTTGGATTTCCATCTGCTCTTATTATAGAATTTAAAGTTGTTCCTATCATCATAAATGGAAGGCCTATTACTATAATCCATCCATATTCTAAAGCAAATGGTCTTATATTTTCTGTACATCCAAATAAATTTAATAATTGTGGTAAGAAAATTAAGTATGTTGCACAAAGTAATATTGAAACAATTATTGAAATTGTAATTGCATTTCCTATTCCTTTTGCTGCTTCTTTTTGTTTTTTCTCTCCTAATTTTAAGCTAAGATATGCTGCTCCACCATCTCCAAACATTAAAGCAAAAGCAAGACATATCATTGTAAGTGGAAACACTACATTTGTTGCTCCATTTCCTAATATTCCTACTCCCCATCCTATAAAAACTTGGTCAACTATATTATACAAAGAATTTACCAACAATGATATAATACATGGTACTGCAAATTTTCTAATTAGTTTTCCTATTTTTTCATATCCTAAAATGTTCTCTTCTTTTTCCATTTTTTTACTTCATCCTTTTCTATATATTTTCGTACTTAAATTTTACTAAACGCAAAAAACAACACTCTTTTCAAGTGTTGTTCGTTAGTCATTGTTTAATTAACAATGTGCGTTTCCATTCTTGTATTATTAATAATAACATAGTTTTAAAAAAATGTCAAAATATAATAAAAAAATAGTGTAATGCTTATCCTTTATGAAATTGCCATTGATAATACTTTTAAGTTCCAATAGTCATTATCTACTAAAGTTAACTCATATTCAGGAAATACTGCTGCTAGACCTCCTCTGTATTTTTCAAGGCTTAATACCGCTTTATCAAATTCTATTTTTTCTATATCTGTTGCTGTAATTAGTATTCCTTGTAAATATATATTTTCTTTGTCAAAATATCCTTTTTCTTTTAGTTCTTCCATTGTTGCCTCTATTACATTTTCATTGTACTTTTTACAATACTCTAATAATGCTTTCTTTTCATTTGGAGATAAACTTCTTAATTGTGAACTTCCATCATATCTATCTTTATGATATGCTAAAAATTTTGTAAAATCTATTGCTATAAATTTTGCATCTTCATTTATTGCTGGATCTTGATTTATTAAATCATCTAAAATTTTCTTATACATTTCTATTGTATAGTTTTTTACTTCTTCTATCTTTGTGCAATTTACTCGGGTAGGATATGTTTCTAATATTTCTCCTGTGCATGTTACTTTTACTATTGTTCCTACTTCGTAATTATTTCCATCATATTCTTTTAAATATATTTCTACTTTATCTAAATTCTTTCTAATTTCTTCATCTTCTAATGGCTCTATATCAATTCGAATAATTCCTGGCGTTCCTTCTACCCAATTCACTTCTTCATAAATTCCAAGATTGTCTATAACTTTTCCTAAAAATGTATATTCATTTGTATCTTTCTTTGCTAATTCTTCTTTTACATCTTTTATAGTAGGATTATATTTAAACCCCCATGTACTAAAAAATACTGGTTCATTATTTTTCATTCTATTCAAGTCTATAATATATAAAGTTCCTATTGTTAATACTACAAGTAGAATTGCAATGCCTATTATAATTCCTATTTTCTTTTTATTCATTAGTAATCACCTTTACCTTTCTTACCTTTTAGACGTTTTTTTCTTTCTGTTTTGTTGGTTTTTTATACTAATAATTGTGAAAAATATTGTAAAAAATAAAAATATGCTTGTTAGTCCATATAAAATTATTTCTCTTGGCACTATTCTATTTTCTACTAATTCAGTACTTATTATGGTTTGCTCTCCCTGTTTCACTTCTTGTTCATCTTTTTCTATTTTTGTTTCTTCTTGCTTTAAATTATTTTTTATACTAACTTGTTCAGTTTCATCATTATTTTTACTTTCTTCTTTAATATTATTATTTTGAGTAACATTCTCTTTTTCCACTTGTTCTGCTTTTTCAGTATTATTTATAGTTGCCTTTTTAATTTGTTTTTTATTTAATATACATGTAATTGTTCCTATAATAAACATTGATAAATTACCAATTAACAATTTTAGCGAATGTAAAGATTTATAATACTTCCATTGTACTGTCCCCATAGGCATTTTTAATAATTTTGCAATTTCTTTAAATGAATATCCCTCTTCTATTTTTAGAAATATAATTTGTTTTTCAACTTGCTCTAAGCTTTCTAATAAATTCTGGTATGAACTATTTTGAATTACAGCTTCTATTTCATTTTTTTCGTTTTCTAGTCTATTTTCTATTGAACTAATTTCTTTGTTTTTTCTAATAAATGATATACATTCATTTTTTGTAACTGTATATATCCAACTTGCTTCATAATTTTTAGGTAATTTTTCTTGTTCTAAATTACCAATTTTAACAAATACATTTTGTGCTATATCCTCTGCATTTTCGTAATTTTTCAAAATAGAAAATGCAATATTATATACCAAATTATAATATTTTTTATACAATTCTTCGTACGCTTTTGAATCTGTTTGTCTCATCTTTCCAAATAATTCATGTAATTCTTTTTCATCTATTTTTTTCATTTATTAACTCCACTTAACTTACGTTTTATTATATGGTAATTAGTTTGCCATTTTTCTTTAAATACTTATCTATTTGTTTGTAATTTGGAATATATTTTTCTACTAATTCATAAAAATTTTTGCTATGATTTGGATGAACAATATGGCATAGTTCATGCACAATTACTGCATCTATAGCCTCATTTGGAAGCATTGCTAATCTACTACTAAAATGAAGTGCCTTTTTAGATGGTACACAACTTCCATATCTTGTTTTTGCATCTTTTACATTAACACTTGTATAGTTAATTTTTGTTATATTACTCCAATATGGTAGTCTTTTTTGTATAATTGCTTCTGTATTGTTTTTAAATAATTTTCTTATTACATTTAAAATATACTTTTCCTCTTCTTTTGTTTCTTTTATTGAAAGAGGAAGTTGTATTTCAAATATTTTTGATTCTTCATTTATATTTATTCTTACACTATTTTTTTCATCATAATTCTTATTTATGCTATATTCTTCGCCCTTATATAAAATAGTAGCACCATTTTTCCACCTTACATTATTTAGACGTTTTTTCTCTTCAATTTTTTTGTATTCTTCATAAATTTTTTCTTCATTATTTTTAATTAATTTATCTACTTCTCTTTTAGGTACATAAGGTGATTTTGTTACTTTTAATATTCCTCCTTTAAAATATAGTTTTATACTTTTAGATTTTTTATAATTTTGTACATTAAGTGGAATCTCTGCATCTTTTATTTTTAATATATAATTCATTTTCTTCTCTTCCTTATTTAAAATATAAATGTAGATTTTTGCATACATTATTTCAAAAATAAAACTTTATATGCTAAAAATCTACATCTGATATATTTTATTTGCTTAAATTAATTAATATTTCATCTACTATTTTGTCTTCTAAAACAAAATCAGTATTTACAAAACCAATTTCTGGTCTAAGTCCATCTTTGTTATGAAAATCAGACCCTATTGTTACAAACAAATTATTTTCCTTTGCAAATTTATTCCATTTTTCTACTTCATTAATTTTATTGTCATATCTGTCTACATATAAATAATTTGCTTCTAATCCGTCTGGTTTCATATCTTTTATTATTTCTAAAATATCTTTATCTGTTAAATTATCTTCATAAATATATGCTACAGGATGTGCTAATACAACTTTTCCATTAGCTTCTCTTATAATTTGTGCAGCTTCTTTTGGTGTTACTGATTCTTTTTTTACGTATGCAGGACAATTTTCATTCATAATTGTTTCTATAAATTCGCCTTTGCTTGGAATATGATTAAATGTTTTTAATAATAATTCTTTATTTTTTTCATTATTTATAACATCTAGTGCAATATGAGCCTTTGTTACAGCATCTATTTTGTCTAATTCTTCTACATTTAGAATATAACCTAACTCATTTAATTTTTTCCCAACGTTATACAAATAATCATGTCTTGCATTTCTTATTTTATATAATCTTTCTTGGAATTTCTTATCATCTAAATCAAAATTATATCCCAACACATGAATTCCTGCTTTTTTACTTTTAGTTGATATTTCTACTGCATTAATTAATTTTACATTTTTACTTGTTGCATAATTAAATAGTTCTTCATTATATGCTTCTATTGTATCATGGTCTGCAATAGCGATTGCATAAACTCCATTTTTATTTGCCTCGTCTATTACTTCTTTTGGTGTTAAAAATCCATCTGACATTGTTGTATGAATATGTAAATCTATTTTTTTTGACATATATTTTCCTCTTTTCATAACAAAATTATTATACAATAAAACTTGATAACTTGTCAAAAGATTAACAACTAAATAACTTTTTAACACATAAAAAAGGAGTGTTTAACTCCTTTTATGCTGTTTCTATTTTTTTGTTTGTATTTTTTCTTTGTGGCTTTTCTGCACTTTTGTTAACTTCTTTTTTCTCATTTATAATAAGTTTTGGTGCTTTCTTTTCTAATACTGTTTCTTTTGTTATTATGCATTTTTCTATTTTAGGGTTTGATGGTATATCAAACATAATATCTCTCATAATTTCTTCTATTATAGAACGAAGTCCCCTTGCACCTGTTTTTCTTTCTATTGCTTTATCTACAATAACTTCTAAAGCTTCTTTTTCAAATTCTAGCTCTACATTATCTAATTCTAATAATTTTTGATATTGTTTTACTAGTGCATTTTTGGGTTTTGTAACTATATCTATTAAAGCTTCTCTGTCTAACTCTCTTAGAGTTGCAACTATTGGAAGTCTTCCTACAAATTCTGGTATTAGACCAAACTTTAATAAATCTTGTGGTAATAGTTGTTCATATATTTTATATTTATCTATTTCTTTTTGACTTTGAACATTTGCTCCAAATCCTATTGCTTTTTTGCCTGTACGTTCATTTATAATTTTATCTAATCCTTCAAATGCTCCTCCACAAATAAATAGTATATTTTCTGTATTTATTTGTAAAAGCTCTTGATGTGGATGTTTTCTTCCTCCTTGTGGTGGAACAGATGCTATTGTTCCTTCTACTATTTTAAGTAATGCTTGTTGTACACCTTCACCACTTACATCTCTAGTTATAGATGGATTTTCTGACTTTCTTGTTATTTTGTCTATTTCATCTATATATACTATTCCTTTTTCTGCTTTTTCTATATCATAGTCTGCATTTTGAATTAGTTTTAATAAAATGTTTTCTACATCTTCACCAACATAACCTGCTTCTGTTAATGTTGTAGCATCTGCTATTGCAAATGGCACCTTTAATATTCTTGCAAGTGTTTGTGCAAGAAGTGTTTTACCACAACCTGTTGGTCCTAACAATAAAACATTACTTTTTTGAATTTCTACATCATCATCATTTTTTTGTGCATTGTATATACGTTTATAATGATTGTATACTGCAACAGCTAATGTTTTTTTAGCATCTTCTTGACCTATTACGTAGCTATCTAAAACTTTCTTTATTTCTACTGGAGTTGGTAATTTGTCTTTTCCATTATTTAATGTATAATTAAATTCATTTTCCTCAAAAGAATCATCTTCTAAAATATTAGAACATACTTTTATACACTCATCACAAATAAATACGCCAGGTCCTGCAATTATTCTTTCTACTGCATCTTGTGATTTTCCACAAAATGAACACTTTATGTTTTTTTCACTTTTAGCCATTTTATTCTCCCTTTATATTAACTTCTTTTTTCCATAATTCCATCTATTAAGCCATATTTTAATGCTTCTTCTGCAGTCATGTAATTGTCTCTTTCTGTATCTTTTTCGATTGTTTCTAAAGATTGACCTGTTCTTGCACTTAAAAATTTATTTAATTTTTCTCTTGTTTTTATCATGTGGTCTGCATGAATTTTTATTTCAGTTGTTTGTCCTGAAATTCCATTTCCACCTATTAATGGTTGGTGAATTAATATTTCTGCATTTGGTGTAGCAAATCTTCTACCTTTTTCTCCTGCTGCTAATAGTACTGCTCCCATACTTGCAGCCATACCAATACATATTGTAGATACTGGACATTTAATATAATTCATTGTATCTACAATTCCCATTCCGTCTGAAATTGAACCTCCTGGGCTATTTATATATAAAGATATTTCTTTATCTGGATCTTCTGATTCTAAGAATAATAATTGAGCAATTACTAAACTTGCTGATGTTGGATTAACATCCTCTCCTAAAAATATAATTCTATCTTTTAATAATCTTGAATAGATGTCGTATGATCTTTCTCCTTTTGCTGTTTGTTCAATAACATATGGTACCAAACTATTTCTTTCGTTCATTTAAAAATTCCTCCTTTAATTTTTGTAAACTAAATAGCCCCGTCCCTAATAGTTTACAAGAAAATAGTAGAAAAAGCTAGTGGCAAACTTTACTTATTTTAAAAATAATTTTACCCCTAACTTTCCTCCATTTATTTTTTTATTTTATTTTTGCGTTATCTACTATGAAACTAATTGCTTTTTCTGTTTTTACAGATTCTGCAATGTATGCTTTTAAGCTTTCATTTGCTTCTAAGTCTTTTGCATCTTTTCCATACATAGTAGCCATTTCTTCTAATTTTGCTTTTACTTCTTCATCTGTTGCTTCTATTTTCTCTGCTTCAACTATTGCTCCTAATACAAGTTTTGTTTTTACTTGTCTTTCAGCTTGTTCTTTCATTTCTTTTCTCATATCTTCTTCTGTTTTACCCATCATTTGAAGATATTGTGCAAAATTTAATCCTTGATACATTAATCTTTGTTCAATGTCTTTTATCATATTGTCTGTTTCTGTTTCAACCATTCCTGATGGAATATCAATTTCAGTATTATCGCATACAGTTTTTATAGCTTCTTCTTCTGTCTCATATTTTGCTTTGTTTTTATTTTCTTCTTCTAATTTTTCTTTTATAGAAGCTTTTAATTCTTTGATTGTATCGAATTCGCTAACATCTTTTGCAAATTCATCATCAACCACTGGTAATTCTTTTTTCTTTATTTCATGTAATTTTACTTTAAATACTGCAGCTTTTCCAGCTAAGTCTTTAGAAAAATATTCTTCTGGGAATGTTACATTTATATCTTTTTCTTCTCCTATTTTCATTCCAATAATTTGATCTTCAAATCCTGGAATAAATGTATTGCTTCCTATTACTAATTCATGGTTTTCTGCTTTTCCACCTTCAAATGCAACACCATCTACAAAACCTTCGAAATCGATAACTGTTGTATCATTTTTTTCAACTGGTCTATCTTCAACATTTACAAGTCTTGCATTTCTTTCTTGCATATGTCCTATTTCGTGGTCTATGTCTTTTTCTTCTACATTATACTCTACTTTTTTAAGTTCTATACCTTTATATTTTCCTAATGTTACTTCTGGTTTAGTTTGTACTACTGCTGTGAAAATTAAATCTTTTCCTTTTTCCATTTGGATAATATCTATTTCAGGTCTGCTTACTGCTTCTATTTTAGCATCTGTTAATTCTTTTTCATAAACTTCTCCTGCTACTTCATTAAAAGCATCTTCATAGAAAATTTGTGCTCCATATTGTTTTTCAACTATTTTATATGGTGCTTTTCCTTTTCTAAATCCTGGAATATTAAAATATTTTGCACTTTTTACATATACTTTTTGTATTGCTTCTTCAAATTTAGAAGCTTCGATTGTAAAACTTAATTTTACTTCATTTTTTTTGTCTGTTTTTTCTACTTTCATACTCATTATTTTATTCATCCTTTCACGCTACTTTGATAATTAGCTAATTTATTATACCACATTTTTTTCATATTGCAAGTCCAATAATATAATTTTTCTTGCTTTAATATCTAATTTTATCTTTCCTCTCCTTCTCCTTCGTATCCTTGTCCCTCTTTATTTGCTTCGTTTAGCCATGTAAAATCTTTTCTACCTTTAGCTCTTTCTAATATGTTTTCTAATTTTATATCTTTATTTCCCTCTTGTTGCAATTTATATTTTTGATATGTATCTAACATTCCAACTTCATATACATTTGTATTGGATAAATATTTGCTTAAACTTGGTATTTTATCTTCTATATATTGTCTTAATTCTAATAAACTTAGTCTGTCACATACTTTATTATCTCTTGGTTTAATTTCAATTGTTCCTATTTTTCCTGATGTATTATATGTTTTATTTAAATATTTTGCTGTATTAAAAGATATATCTACCAATATTCCGTTTATTCTTATAGTATATAAATATCTTAAATTATTTACCTCTAACATAGGTCTAAGACTACTATTATAAATTCCCATATTTTTCAAAAAGTCTGTATATGTATATAAGTAACTATCTTCACCTATTTGTTCTTCTTTTTTCCTTGTTGTATATCCACCTTCAGCCTCTTTTTTATACGTTTTATAGGTCACTCTTTTTGATTTAAAACTATATGTTTCTTCTTTTTGATGGAATGTAGTTCCTTTTCTTATCCTTAATGTTCTTTTACTATCTAATAATTCATAATTTATTGGATTATCATAATACATATCATTAGATAAATACTTAGCATTATCTACAATTTCATATTTTTTTTCTATTTCTTTTCTTAATTCTTTTAAATCTATATCTCTTCTAGTTAAAACATAACGAAGTTCAAATTCGTCTTTTGGTTTTGTAAGCGTACTAATTACTTCATCTACAACATCTTCATATTTTTCACTAAATTCTTTTTTAGATACTCCAAGTTCTAATCTAAGCATTTCTTTACTTATAGCTACTGTTCGTTTTGGAAACATGTCTAACTTAATTAAATTTTGCTCTAAGTCTTTGTAATCTTCAATTCCATTACATGTAATAACATTGATATTTTCATGTTTATTTGATTTATATGGAGTTACATATCTTGTTTCTTCAATAATTCCTTTAGTTTGTTCAGATATTTCAGGAATAGCCTTATGTAACAAATAACGAATATATTGTTCATTTTTATCTGTATTTAATTTTTGATATGTTTTAGTAAATTCGGCTATATCACATAATTCTCTTAACTTTTCATTTGTAGTATTGTCTCTTATGCTTTCCAATGCTTTTTTCATTGGAGTTTCAACTATTTGCATATATTCCTCAGTTGTAAAATTCGCTTTACTATTAGTTAAGAACTTATATAATATAGGATTTATTGTATTTGGTAAATCATTTTTATTATTTCTTATTTCTTCTAATAAGAAATCTAAGATATGATCTCCTATTACAGATGGTTCGCAAAAGTATATTTCTTTATAATTTCTTGCTCTTTCTAATATAGCCATATCTAAAAAGTTTCTTTTTTCTTCTGGTATAGCAACTATTATTTTATCTACATCTAGAACAAATTCAAAACTTTCTATTAATTTATCTACTTCCGTTAGTATTTTATATCCTGCTTTCTTAGAATCTCTTACTAAATAATCCAATCTATCAGCATCAATATTATTAGAAACGAATGAAGCTAGTAAATCTTTTAAACTTACCCTATTATTTTTTATTTTAATACTATGACTTTTATTTTCTTGTTTTTTATATTCATATACATTTTCTAAGAAATCGCCTACTTTTTTAGCAAATTCTTCTCCATAATATTTTTTTAAGATTTGATGTATTTGGGTATTTTCATCTTCTACTATATCTATACTTCTTTTTTCGTGAGAATATCCTGTAATTTTTTCCAAAGTATGAGAATATGCACCATGTCCAACATCATGAAGTAACATTGCAATTTTTGCAATTTCCTTTTCATCTTCTCTTATCTTTATACCTTGCGAGTCCAATTTTCTTTCTATGTCGTCTATGATTTTGCAAATTAAATAATAAGCCCCTATACTATGGTCAAATCTAGTTTCATATTTCATATCTGGATATTTTAAATAAGATGTACCAGTTTGAATTATATCTTTTAATCTTTGAAAATCCTTTGATTCTACTAATTCTTTGTACACTCCATCTAACTCAATATCTCCGTGTATTTCATCATTTATTACTAATTTTTCATTCATGTTTCAACATCCTTTTTTATTTTTTAAAATTTCTTTCTTAAAGAATAGTCTATTGTTCCTGGTGGGCAATCTTCAAATTCAGCATACACAAGAAATCCCATCTTTTCATAAAATCCTTTAGCTTGAAAACTCCAAGTTTCTACCCTTATTCCTAATGCATTATTTTCTTTTGCTATCTTTTCAATTTCATTTATAATTTTAGTTCCTATTCCATTTCGTCTATATTTCTCTTCTATCCATAATTCTTCTAAAAAATACCACTCATATCTAATAAATCCTATAGCGCCTCCTATTAATCTTTCTTTATCGTAAATTGCTATATTATATTTTTTTGTATTAGTGTGTCTTTCTGTAGAGTTCTTTTGAATATATTCACAATTCTTTTTATTGAATTGATGCAACTGTTTACCAATCTCTTCTTCAAAATTTTTATCGTTATTTATTTTTAACTCCATTTCATATCTCCTGAATTTTACAATTTTCTTTTCCTACTATTTCTTCTATTTCATTTAGAGTGTTTCCATTTAAGAAAATTCCTCCTGCTGGTAATTTGCTTTCTCCATTTAATATAAATAATGCTGTATTATTTCTATCTCCTGCAAAGAATTTAAGTGCTCCTCTTAATTTATCTTTCACTTCTTCGCTTAAATTGGTAATATTTATTTCTAGATTATTTATCTTTTTTATTCCTTCAGTTCTTGCACTAACAGATGAATTATTAGTAGTTTCTAACTTTGCATCAACATTTTGTATTTTACTAGCTACTATGCTTACACTTTCTTCATCTTCTCTAATACTTAGTCGTCCTTCTACTAATACTATATTGTCTTCTATTAAACTATTTGCTGATTGTGTATATACATTTTCAAATACTACTGTTTCCATACTTCCATATAAATCTTCTAGTGTCACAAATGCCATTATTTTATTATTTTTTGTGTACTTTTTCTTTATTGAATTTATTATTCCTATAAATTTGACTGTTTGTCCATCTTTATATGGAAATTTTCCTGTTTGAGCTAGCTCTTCTAATCCTTCTTTTATTTTTAACGTACTTATATTTGTATTTTTTTCAATAATTTCTTTTATCTGTGCTAAAGGATGTCCTGATATATATATTCCTAGCATTTCTTTTTCCATTGATAAAAGTTCTTTATCAGAATATTCTTTTAGAGTTTTATATGAGTATTTTAATTTTTCAAGTTGTTTTTCATCTTCTTCAGAAGATTTTTCGTTTTCTCCCATTCCTCCTAAATCAAACATTGATACTTGACCTTTTATATTTTTTCTTGAACTATCTGAAATTGCATCTATTATATCTTCAAATGATGCCATTAATGTACTTCTTGTTTGTTCAAACTCGTCAAATGCTCCAGATTTTATTAAACTCTCTATACATTTTTTATTTACCGCTTCTGCCTGAATTCTTTCACAAAAGTCTGCAAATGATTTGTACTGGCCATTTTTTTGTCTTTCTTCTACAACTGCATCTACTGCTGCAACACCTACATTTTTTATACTTCCTAGCCCAAAACGTATTTTTCCATTATCTACTGTAAATTTTGTTTCACTTTTATTTATATCTGGTTTTAATATATCTATTTTTAGCCTTTTACATTCTTCTATATAATATGGGACTTTATCTAGATTTCCTAAAAAGCTGTTTAAAGTTGCTGCCATAAATTCTTCTGGATAATATGCTTTTAAATATGCTGTTTGATATGACACTACTGCGTATGCTGCGGCATGTGATTTATTAAACGCGTATTTTGCAAATTCAGCCATTTCATCAAATATTTTATTTGCGCTTTTTTCGTCTATTCCATTTCTTACACATCCAGGAACTACAATATTACCATTTTCATCTACTTGGCCATTTATAAATATTTCTCTTTCTTTTGCCATTACATCTAGCTTTTTCTTACCCATAGCACGACGAACTAAATCTGCTCTACCCAATGAGTATCCTGCTAGGTCTCTTACTATTTGCATAACTTGCTCTTGGTATACCATACAACCATAAGTAACTTCTAGTATTGGTTTTAATGCAGGATGTGTATATACTGCATGTTCAGGATCTTTTTTATTTGCTATATATCTTGGAATTTGATCCATTGGCCCTGGTCTGTAAAGTGATACCCCAGCTATTATATCTTCTAAGCTGTCTGGCTTTAATTCTCTCATAAAGTTTGTCATTCCTTGTGATTCAAACTGGAATATACCAACAGAATTTCCCTCTTGCCACAATTTATAAACTTTAGGATCATTCATATCTTTATCAAATTTTACATCTATGCCTTTGTCTTTTTTTACTAAATCTATGGTATCTTTTATAACTGTTAATGTTCTTAAACCTAAAAAGTCCATTTTTAAAAGTCCAAGTTCTTCTAGTGTAGTCATTATATATTGTGTAGAAATATTTCCTTCTCTTACATATAAAGGAACATAAGTATCTACTGGATCTTTTGTTATAACTATTCCACATGCGTGTGTTGAAGCCTGACGTGGCATTCCTTCTAATGCCATTGCTATATCTAATAGTTTCTTTATTTCTGCATCTGTTTCATAAAGTGTATTTAACTCTTTATTTTGCTCTAATGCTTTTTTAATTGTAATATGTATTTCATTTGGTATCATTTTAGCAAGTTTATCTGCTTCTGCATATGGTACATCTAGAACTCTTGCGACATCACGAATTACCATTCTTGCTGACATTGTACCAAATGTTATAATTTGTGATACATGGTCATAACCGTATTTTTTACAAACATATTCTATTACTTTATCTCTTTTTTCATAACAAAAGTCAACGTCAAAATCGGGCATACTAATTCTTTCAGGATTTAAAAATCTTTCAAAAAGTAGATTATATTTTATAGGATCTATATCTGTTATTCCTATTGCATATGCAACAATAGAACCTGCACCAGAACCACGACCTGGGCCTACTGGAATGTCATGTGTTTTAGCATAATTTATATAATCCCATACTATTAAGAAATAGTCTACATATCCCATTTTCTTAATAACGCCTAATTCATATTCTGCTCTTTTTCTAATCTCTTCTGGCAACTCTTCATAGCTACTACTTTCATTTTTTTCTTTTGTTCCATATCTTTTTATTAAACCTTTTTTGGTTAAATCTTCTATATAATCATAATGTGTTTCATATCCTTCTGGTACGTCATAATTTGGCAAAATTGTATGTCCAAATTCAAATTCAACATTACATTTTTCTGCTATTTTTACTGTATTTTCTATTGCTTCTGGTACGTTTGAAAAATAATCGCTCATTTCCTCTGGTGATTTTATATAAAGTTCATCTGTCTCAAATCTCATTCTGTCTTCGTCTGACATTTTCTTTCCTGTTTGAATACATAAAAGTACTTCATGATTGTACGCATCTTCTCTTCTTGAATAGTGTGCATCATTTGTTGCAACTAATGGTATATCTAATTCTTTTGAAAGTTCTATTAGTTTTTGGTTAACTAATACTTGCTCTTTTACACCATTGTTTTGTATTTCTAAATAATAATCTTCTCCAAATAAGTTTTTAAACCACAATGCTGCTTTTTTTGCTTCTTCCATATTGTCTTGTAATATTGCTTGGCTTATTTCTCCTGCCAAACAAGCACTAGAACATACTAGTCCTTCATGATATTTTTCTAATATTTCTTTATCTATTCTTGGTTTATAATAAAAACCTTCCGTATAACTTAATGAAACTAATTTCGATAAGTTTTTATAACCTGTCATATCTTTTGCAAGTAATATTAAATGATTATATTTACTATCTAGTTTAGGATCTTTGTCATGTCTTGTTCGTGGTGCTACATACACTTCACAACCTATTATTGGCTTTACTCCATTTGCTTTACATGCTTTATAAAAATCTATAACTCCAAACATTGCTCCATGGTCAGTAATAGCAATCGCATCCATTCCAAGTTCTTTTGCAATTACTGGTATATCCTTTATTCTATTTGCTCCATCTAATAAACTAAATTCACTATGTATATGTAAGTGAACAAATTTTGACATTTTTCTTCCTCTTTTCATCTATTTCGTATTATATTTATTTTTTATCATTTAAAATTCTTGCCATTTGTACTCCTGAAGCTGATGCCATCATAAGTCCTCTTGTCATTCCTCCACCATCACCTATTGAATATAAACCTTTTATACTTGTCTCAAAGTTGTTGTCTATTGTAACTTTGTTACTATAAAATTTTATTTCTGGTGCATAAAGTAAATTATCTGGGTTGGCAAAACCTTCTACTACTTTATCTAATTCTCTTATAAATTGTAAAATATCTGTCATTGTTCTGTATCCTAATGCAAAAGTTATATCTCCAGCTACTGCTGATTTTAATGTCGGAACAACTGTATTTTTATCTAATTCTTCTTGCCATGTTCTTTTTCCTCTATAAATATCTCCCAAACGTTGTACTACAATATTTCCATTTCCTAATTCATTTAAGTTTTTAGCAATGTTTCTACCATAATCTATTGGTTTGTTAAATGGATATTTAAAATGATGTGATACTAATATTGCTAAATTTGTATTTGTACTTTTCTTATCCTTATATGAATGTCCATTTACTAAACTTAAATTATTATCATAAACTTCTGCAGATACAAATCCACTTGGATTTTGACAAAAAGTTCTTACTTTATCATTAAAAGGTCCTGGTCTTCCTATAAATTTACCTTCATACATATACTTGTTTATGTCTTGCATTACTGAATCTGGAAGTTCATATCTAACTCCTATATCTACTACTCCTGCTTCTGTTTTTATGTTATGTTTTTCGCACATATCTACAAGCCAATTTGCACCTTTTCTTCCTACAGCTATTACTACATTTTTTCCATAAAATTCTTTCTCCTGTGCATCTTTTTTTGATACATCTTTTGTTATAACACCCTTTACTATTCCATTTTCTATTATTAAATCTTCTACTCTTGTCTCAAATAGCATTTCTATTCCATTTTGTTCTAGATATTCTTCTAATTTTTTGTATAATTCATGCGCTTTTTCTGTACCTAAATGTCTTATTGGAATATCTATTAATGTTATATTTTCTTTTTTTGCCTTATTCTTTATTTTAGCTACTTCCTCTTTATATTCTGTTCCTTCCAATCTTGGATCTGCTCCAAAATCTAAATATATTTGATCTGTATAATCTATTAATTTTTTTGTTTCTTCTACTCCTAAATATTTATGTAATTCTCCTCCTACATAAAAATCTTTATCTTCTTCATTATATAAAGATAATTTTCCATCGGAAAATGCACCAGCTCCAGAGAAACCACTTGTTATATTACAAAAAGGCTTACATTTAACACATTTTCCTATTTTTTCTATTGGACATGATCTATTTTCAACTCTTTTTCCTTGTTCTATTAACAAGACTTTTTTGTTTTTGTTTAATTTTGTCATTTCATAAGCAGTAAAAATAGAACCTGGTCCCATTCCTATAACAATAACATCATATTTCTTTTCCATATTAACCATCTCCTTTTTATATTTATATATTCAAATTATAAAACTTTTATTATCTCTCCAACTTCTTTTCCTGCAACTGTTGGTATTTGTAATATTTCAAATTTAGACACTTTGTCTCCAAATTTTATTTCAACTATATCTCCAACTTTAACTTCATAACTTGGTTTTACAACTTTTCCATTTACTATTACTCTTCCACCGTCAGCTGCCTCATTTGCAACAGTTCTTCTTTTTATTACTCTTGACACTTTTAAAAACTTGTCTAATCTCATTTTTTTCTCCTTTGCTATTTTTGTGTAATTAGTATATCACATAAGTCTCGTTTTAACAACTATTTTCTTATGTTCACTTGAAAAAAAAGAGGTTATTTAACCTCTTTTTTTTCGTCTTTAACATTAACTAAATATCAAGCGATATTAAAGGAACATTTTCGCGACCACAGTATCCAAGTCTTAGCTTCTTAGGTAACTCCCTCTTATTTTTGTAAGATCTAAAGTTTATTACAAAGTAGCATTTTCCTACTTCATCAATTCTTTTTAAGAACTCAGAATTAATCTCTTTTTTGAATTGTTCTTCAAGACTTGAGTCCTCTTCAACAAACTTTAATAAGTAACCTTTTTCTGCTACACTTGGATCATACGGTTCTGCATTCCTTGCTAATGTTTTAAGAGTTATGTCACGTGTCATCTTGTAAACTCCTCCTTTTCATAAAACATTTTCTATATATGCTAAACAGCTAATTGTTCTATTATATTCAAACTTTTCTAAAATGTTCCTATATTTTTTATAAACTATAACTTTTTATTTCTTCTTCAATTTTAGAAATAAAGTCTTCTACTTTCATTTGTCCTATATCTCCGTCTTTTCTTGTTCTTACTCCTACTGCATTTGCCTCTATTTCTTTATCCCCTACAATTAGCATGTATGGAATTTTTTCCATTTGAGCTTCACGGATTTTATATCCTACTTTTTCTTGTCTATCATCTAGTTCAACTCTTATATCTTTATCTAATAGTTCTTGTTCTACTTTTTTACAATAATCTAATTGCTTATCTGTAATTGGAAGAATTTTTACTTGAACTGGTGCAAGCCAAGTTGGAAGAGCACCTTTTGTTTCTTCTAAATAATAAGCCATAAATCTATCTATACTTCCTAATATTGCTCTATGAAGAACTACTGGAGTTTTCTTTGCTCCATCTTTGTCTATATATGCTAAATTAAATTTAGCTGGTAAACAGAAGTCTAATTGGCATGTAGATAATGTATATTCATTTCCTACAGCTGGTTTTACTTGAACATCTAGCTTTGGTCCATAGAATGCTGCTTCACCTATTTTTTCTTCGTATTCAATTCCTATATCGTTTAATACTTGTCTTAATTTATTTTCAGCATTATCCCACATTTCGTCATCTGGGTGATATTTAACTTTATCTTCTGGATCTCTTAATGACAATTCAAAATGATAGTCTGTTATATTTAATTCTTTGTAAACTTCTAGAATTAAATCTACAACTGCTTTAAATTCAGATTCTATTTGCTCTGGTGTTACAAATAAGTGGGCATCATTTTGGCAGAATGTTCTAACTCTTTCTATTCCTTTTAATGTTCCACTTGCTTCATATCTACAGTCTCTTGCAATTTCACCAATTCTTATTGGTAAATCTTTGTATGAATGTATACTGTTTGCATATATCATCATATGATGTGGACAGTTCATTGGACGAAGTACAAATTCTTCTCCTTCAACTTCCATTTTAGGAAACATACTATCTTTATAATGCTCCCAATGTCCTGATGTTTTGTATAAATCTACACTTGCTAGTGGTGGAGTTAAAACGTGTTTATATCCTAATTTTCTTTCTTTTCCTTTAATATAATTTTCTAATAAATCCCATACCATGCAGCCGTTTGGCAAATACATTGGAAGTCCCTTTCCAACTAAATCATTTGTCATAAATATTCCAAGTTCTTTACCTAATTTTCTATGGTCTCTTTGTTTTGCTTCTTCTAGTTTTATTAAGTATTCTTCAAGTTCAGATGCTTTTGGGAAAGAAATACCATAAACTCTTTGTAATGTTTGGTTATTAGCATCTCCTCTCCAATAGCTTGAAGACATTGAAGTTAATTTTATTGCTTTTACTTTTCCTGTTGAAGGTAAATGTGGACCACGGCAAAGGTCGACAAATTCTCCTTGTTTGTAGAAGGAAATTACTTCTCCTTCTGGTAAATCTTTAATTAATTCTACTTTGTATGGTTCTTCTCTTTCTTCCATTAATTTAATAGCTTCATCTCTTGGAAGTTCAAATCTTTCAATACTTAAATCTTCTTTAATTATTTTCTTCATTTCCTCTTCTAATGCAGATATATCATCTTCTGTAAATGGTTTTTCTACATCAAAATCATAATAAAATCCTTTTTCTATTGCTGGACCTATTGTTAATTTGTAACTTGGAAATAATCTTTTAACAGCTTGTGCTAGAATATGAGCTGTTGTATGCCAATACATACTTTCTTCTACCTCCATTGTTTTTCCACCATCTAATTTAATTTTAAACATTTTATATTCCTCCTTTTGGTTGTTAACCTTAATTTTTTATATACAATTTTTTAATGCACAAAAAATGCAATTAATAATCAGAATAAATATTTATCTTCTGCATAAAATTATCATAGTAAGATAACTTTATGTAGAAGATAAATAAAAGCACTCTCTAGATACACTTTTACATATATCTAGGAGTGCTTTTTACACGGTTCCATCCTATTTTTTACTTAATTTACTCCTTTAACGCAGGTAAATACGTCTAGCTTTTTACTAGCAACTAATGAGGTAGTTTTTCAAATTTGTTTACTTTTACTTGCTTTCAGCCTATGACAAGTATTCTCTTTTTAGCAACCTTAATTTTACTTTGTCTCATTTTTGTTTTTTATTTTTAATTAATATATTTCTATTATACTACTTTTTTTGATTTAGTCAATATTTTTTATATTATTCGTTTACTATTGTAGGATTTATATTTGAATCTATTATTTGTATCTTTTCATTAAATACTACAATAACTCTTTCAGTTATACTTTTAATTAAGAATTCAATTTGTTGTTTTGTATAATCATTAAGTACTGCACAATTATTTCTTGTTATTTCAGGTATTTGCGTTCCTACATCTTGTTTAAAATTCATTTTTTGACTGTATTTTCCTTCATAAGTTCTATCATTTTGCGTAACAGTTACATCTAAGTTACTATTTAAATAATTTTCTGAAGCAGATCCTGTATTTTGTAAATAAATATCAACTTCTGTTTTGTCATCTACATTAACTTGTGCATTAAGAGATGTTTCCATTGTTCCTACTACTCTTTGAATTTGTAATTCTATTTTATTAAATTGTTCTTGCATATTTAACTTTTCAATTAGTATATAATAATTTGAAATATTATTATTTTTATCTATACTAATTGTTAGTTTAGTATCATTTTTTATTATTATCTCATTTGTTATAACTTTTCCATTTTCTACATATATAACTACACTTAATCCAGTTTCTTCTAATGAACTCCCACTTTGTATTGTGTCTATTTTTTCTTGTATTTGTTGTGTTAAGTTATTTACTTGAGTATAATTTTCACTTAATCCTAAAGTCTTTGCTTTAGTTGTTATTAAATTTAAAGTTATGCTATCTTGTTTTAAGTTTTCTAATAGTTTTACTTCTAAGTTTTTAAGTTCACTTGCTGTTAAGTTCAATCTATATCCTGTTGTTTTATGGTTTACTCCATCTTTGATTATTGTTACATCATTTTCTTTAGAATATGATTTTTTTTCAATATTTTGTCTTATAATATTCATATATGTCTCTGTTATATATGTTTTTTCATCTTCAGTAAAATCTAATAATTCCGCAAAACCTAAAAATTGAATTTCATTAGGAATATCTTTTGCATTTTCTATTCCCAATTTTTGAGCCAATGCTTTTAAGTTATTGTTTTCTACTCCAACAAATGCTGTTACTATCTCATTTGATTTTAATGCATATATATTATTAGCATTAGCATATTCTAATTTGAAAATAGAATTTTCTCTATTATATAGTTCTGTTGTAGCATAAGCTTTGTCTGAGATTTTATCTACTTTTGCATCTACTATTAATTTTACATTATTTAAAGGATTTGATTCTTTTGAATCTTCAAAAGTAAGTTCACCATTTATTTGATATGGTACTTGTTCCTTTAACTTTTCTATTGTAGCTAATTGTGTATTTTCTGAAACTTCTAAATCTTTTAATGTTTGTCCTAAATACTTGTAAAACAATGTATCTTTTGATTTTAACAAATCTGTTTTTGAATAAACTATTAGTCCTCCTAACGCTAATAAAATTACTAAAATAATAATCACAACTGTAATTATTATCCCCTTTTTCTTTCCATAGTACATTTTTGTTTCCTCCTTTGATTTTTATAATTTAAAATTAATTTGTTTTAATTTCTTTGCTTTACTGCTTCATATATAACTATTCCTGCTGACACTGAAGCATTTAAAGATGTTATTTTTCCTTTCATAGGAATTTTTACTATAAAATCGCAGTTTTCTTTTACAAGTCTGCTCATTCCAAAGCCTTCACTCCCAATTACTATTGCAAGAGGCCCTTTTAAATCCTGATTATAGTAATAAGTTTCTGTATCCATGTCTGTACCACAAATCCAAAGACCCGCTTCTTTTAATTCATTTATTGTTTCATTTAAATTATTAACTCTTGCAATTTTCATATATTCCACAGCTCCTGCAGATACTTTATTTACTGTAGCATTTACAGATGCTGCTCTTCTTTTAGGAATTATTATTCCATGTACTCCAGCAGTTTCTGCTGTTCTTATTATTGCACCTAAATTATGAACATCTTCTATTCCATCTAATATTACAACAAAAGGATCTTCATTTTTATTTTTTGCATCTTGTAATATATCTTCAACCTCTACATATTCGTAAGGTGGAACAACAGCTATTACACCTTGATAATTTTCCGTTTGTGCCATTTGCTTCATTTTATTTTTATCTATGTAACTTATTAATACTTTATTTTCCTTTGCTAATGCTATTATTTTATTTATTGAACCAAATTTCTCACCAGACTCTATATATAACTTATTTATATCTTTTCCTGCCTCCAACAATTCTAATACTGCGTTTCTTCCCTCTACTTGGTCCGTTGGGGACGTTTCTTTTCGGCTCATCTGTCCCTTTCGGTTCATTTTTTGCACATCATAATTATTATTTTCTTTCATTTTTCTGCAAAATCCTTTCTTTTTTATTGCTTTTAACATAATTTTATGTTATTATATACATGTATATCATTTTTGATATGTCAAAATTTATCAGCACTAAAAACTGAATATTGATGGAGAAGGAGTACTTATTAGTACTCTTTTCTCTTTTTTATTATAAAAATTAAATTTGTTAATGTTCTTACCCTATATAATTTTTTTAGCCATACTCTATTCTTCGTCTAATTTTAATACAGATAAAAATGCTTCTTGTGGTATTTCTACATTTCCTATTTGACGCATCTTCTTTTTACCTTTTTTCTGCTTTTCTAGTAATTTTTTCTTTCTTGTTATATCTCCACCATAACATTTAGCAAGTACATCTTTTCTCATTGCTGAAATTGTTTCTCTTGCTATTATTTTTCCTCCAATTACTGCTTGAATTGGTATTGCAAATAATTGTCTTGGTATTGCTGTTTTTAGTTTTTCTATCATCTTTTTACCACGTTCATAACTTGAGTCTTTATGCACTATAAATGATAATGCATCTACTCCTTCACCATTAACCCAAATATCTAATTTTACTAATTCTGAACGTCTATAATCTTTTATTTCATAGTCAAATGAAGCATATCCTTTTGTTCTTGATTTTAATTGATCAAAGAAATCATATATAATTTCATTTAACGGCATTTCATATATTAAGTTTACCCTATTTTCATCTAAATATTTCATATCTATATAATTACCACGCCTGTTTTGGCAAATTTCCATTATATTTCCAACATATTCTTTTGGTGTTAATATTTCTGCCGTAACAAATGGTTCTTCCATATATGATATTTCGTTTGGAACTGGTAAATCAGATGGATTATATAGCTCCAGCATAGTTCCATCTGTTTTATATACTTTGTATATAACTGATGGTGAAGTAGTAATTAAACTTAAATCAAATTCTCTTTCTAGTCTTTCTTCTATTATTTCTAAATGAAGTAATCCTAGAAAACCACATCTAAATCCAAAACCTAATGCATTTGAAGTCTCTGCTTCATATTCTAATGCTGCATCATTTAATTTTAATTTTTCTAATGCTACTTTTAAATTTTCGTAATCACTGCCATCCATTGGGTATAATCCACAATATACCATAGGATTTACCTTTTTATATCCTGGAAGTGGTTCTAATGCGGGGCTACTTTTCAAAGTAATTGTATCACCAACTCTAATGTCCGATAAATTTTTAATACTTGCTGCAATATATCCAACTTCACCTGCTTCTAAATATTCACATGGTTCATACGTACCTGGTTCAAAATGACCTACCTCTGTTACAGTAAAAGTCTTTTTGGCCGCCATAAGCATTATTTCGTCTCCTACTTTTACTATTCCATCTTTTACTCTAACATACGCTATTGCTCCTTTATAGTCATTGTATAAAGAATCAAATATTAAGCATTTTAAATCTTTTTCCTTATCTCCTGTAGGAGATGGTAAATCTGTTACTATTCTTTCTAAAACTTCTTCTACATTTAATCCAGATTTTGCTGAAATACAAGGTGCATTTTGTGCTTCTATTCCTATTATATCTTCTATTTCTTTTTTTACTTCTTCTGGTCTTGCATTTGGTAAATCTATTTTGTTTATTACAGGTAAAATTTCAAGATTGTTGTCTATTGCTAAATACACATTTGCAAGTGTTTGAGCTTCTACTCCCTGACTTGCATCTACTACCAAGATAGCTCCATCACATGCTGCTAAACTTCTAGATACTTCATAGTTAAAGTCTACATGGCCTGGTGTATCTATTAAGTTTAATTCATATTCTTTTCCATCTTTAGCTTTGTATCTCATACGAACTGCTTGAGATTTAATAGTTATTCCTCTTTCTTTTTCTATATCCATATTGTCTAACACTTGTTCTTCCATTTCACGTTTTGAAAGAACTCCTGTCATTTCTATTAATCTATCTGCTAAAGTTGATTTTCCATGATCTATATGTGCAATTATGCTAAAATTTCTAATGTATTTTTTTCTATCTTCCAATTCTTTTCTCCTAAACTTTTATTACTGTTAAGTATTTTATCATATTACTTACTTAAAATCAACAAAAAACGAGCCTAAGATTTTATATCAAATTTAATTTTAAAAAAATCTAAGACTCGTCATATTTATTTTTGATAATTACTTAATAAAACTACTATTTCATAAAGAGCTAAGGCTATTAGAGCTATAAAATGTATAGTTAGGTCTATTTTTATATATTTTTCTGTTTTTTCCTTTTTTCCTGTTATTAAATTATATATTCTATATATAATTTCTAAAAATATACATATAATTATTATTCCAAAAGGATGAAATAGGTATGTTATATTTTCAAATGCTTTAGGCAAATTTTGAATGTACCTCGTTCCTCCACATAAAGGACATTGTCTACCTGTTACTCTTAAATATGTACACTGCCCAAATAAAGGAAACACTTTTTTTATAGGTGTAGATATAATAGGAAAAAGAATTATATATATGGAAAATATTAAAAATGTAATATTCACATAAATATAATTCTTTTTTACAAAATTAATTATTCTCTTCATTATTAATAATTACTTGTATAATAATATCCTGTTTCATTCATTGAAGTTAAAATATTTTCTACTTCATTTAAATCTGTTTTACTTGCAGCTACGCCAAAAACAAATACCCAGAATATAATTACTAATGTTGCTATAGCTGATAATATTAATCCAGCTATTGCTGTACCTTTCTTTTCTCCTTTTTTACTTTTTGAAACTATATCTACAATTCCTAATATTACACCTATTATAGCTGGTACTAATGCTATTGATCCACATAATGGTATAAAACCTATGATTAATGATATAATTCCTAATACTAATGATGCTACACCCATTTTATTTCCTCCTTTTATTTTTATATTTTCATTATATTTTATATGTCGGTTCTTGTCAATTTTTTGGTATAAAAAAATGTATATTTATTAGTTTTTTTCCACCTCTAATATAATTCTGTCTTTTTTAGTAGTCCCCACCTTCTTATTTATCTTAAATCTTCCTTTTCCTCTTATAGTTATTTTATCGTCTTCTTTTATTTGTTTTGTAGCTTTTATAATTACTTCGTAGTTTACAAAAACTCTCTCTTGTTCTAACAATTCATTTGCTTTGTTTCTAGAACATTTTGCAAGTTCTGCTACTATGTTATCTACTCTCATAGACGAAACTGTTATCATAATCTTTTCCTTTTTTATTATAGCTTTTCTTAATTCTTCTAATCTAATTTCTTCTATTTTTGATTTTTGAAATCTTGTTAGTTCTGGAAGATTTATAACAAGGAATTTTAATATATCTTCTTTTATTATAACATCAGCTCCATTTTCATCTACTAATATGTCACCTATTTTTTCTCTATTTAGACCTAACTTCATTAACGCTCCTAAATAATTTTGGTGAATATATTTTCCTTTATTTTCATTTGGAAGTGTAATACGAATTGCTTTTATATATTCATTAAAGTCTATATTTTGTATTAATTCTCCTAATTTTTCTGGATAAAATACTGCTATAACTCTTTCTGCCTCTTCAAATCCACCATAAAACATATAATTTTTAAATTTTTGACTATTTAAGAAATTATAAACTAATTGTTTTTGACCCAAATCAAAAAAATCTGTTACCTGTATTTTATTTCTAGTCTCACAAAAATTAATCTTATCCATTATTTTAGATAAGACTAATTTTTCATCTTCTTTTTTATATTTACTTAAAACACCTCTATCCATATTTTTTCCTTTTTCGACCAATTTGTTATTTTTAACAATAATTAAACTTTTAAGTCATTCATAAGTTTTAAAGCTTCTTCCTCTATTGTTTTTGCATCTAATCCATATTTTTCTTCTAATTCTTCTACTTTACCATGCTCTATAAATGTGTCTGGTAAACCAAATGCTTTAAATTGTACATCACTTTCTTCATTATTACTTATTAATTCTTGTACTTTTGAAGCTAACCCTCCTATTACAGTGTTGTCTTCTATAGTTATTACTTTCTTTGTTTTTTTGATAGAATTAATTATTGTTTTTTCATCAAATGGCTTTAAGAATCTAACATTTATAACTTCCGCTTCTATTTTTTCTTTTTCTAACTTTTCTTTTACTTCTACTGCTTTTGCTACCATTTTTCCAATTGATACTATTGTTATATCTTTTCCGTGTGCCAATATTTCTGCTTTTCCTAATTCTATTTTTTCCTCTTTTTCAAATTTTATTTTTTTGCTTTCAGTACCACGAGGATAACGTATAACAACTGGTGCTTTTAAATTTACTGCAAATTCAATCATTTCTTCTAATTCTTTAAAATCTTTTGGCGCCATTATTGTAATATTGGGTATTAAATTAAAAAATGATAAATCAAATATTCCTTGATGTGTCTCTCCGTCTTGACCTACCAACCCCGCTCTATCTACACACATTACTACTGGTAAATTTTGCATACATACATCATGTATTACTTGGTCAAACGCCCTTTGATAAAAAGACGAATATATTGGCACAACTGGTATAAAACCTTCTTTTGCCATACCTGCAGCCATACATAATGCATGTTGTTCAGCTATACCAACATCAAAAAATCTTTTAGGATATTTTTTCTTAAATTCTTTAAGTCCTGTTCCATCTGCCATAGCAGCTGTAACTGCTACTATCTTTTCATTTTTTTCCGCTAATTCTACTAATTTTTCTCCAAATACTTGAGAATAATCTTTATCTTTTATTTTTATACTCTTTCCTGTCTTTATATCAAAACTTGATGTTGCATGGAAACTATCTGGGTTCTCTTCTGCAAATTTGTATCCTTTTCCTTTTTTAGTTATTATATGTACAACTACTGGTTCCTTTTCTTTTTTAGCCAAGTTCAATATCCATTCTACTCTTTCTATATCATGCCCATCTACAGGTCCTAAATATTTAAACCCTAAATCTTCAAAAAACATATTTGGTATTACTAATTGTTTTATACTGTATTTAATTTTTCTTGCAAGTTTAATAACAAATGTCCCAAATCCCGGTATTCTTTCTAATACCTTTCTAACAAAATTATTTGATTTTTTATAAAACTTTTTGGTTCTTATTTTAGTTAAAAATCTAGAAATTCCCCCTACATTTTTTGATATACTCATTTCATTGTCATTTAAAACTACTATTAATCTAGTTTTGCTATTTCCAGCATCATCTAATGCTTCTAAAGCCATTCCCCCAGTTAATGCTCCATCACCTATTACTGCTATTACATTATTATCTTCATTTTTTAAATCTCTTGCTCTTGCCATTCCAAGTGCTGCAGAAATAGATGTACTACTATGTCCTGTATTAAAACAATCATATTCAGACTCTTTTATTTTAGGAAAGCCTGATAAACCATTTAATTGCCTTATTGTATCAAATTCATCTTTTCTTCCAGTTAATATTTTATGTACGTAAGTCTGGTGTCCAACATCCCATACAATTTTGTCTTTTGGCGTATTAAAAGCGCTATGAAGAGCGATTGTAAGTTCTACTACCCCTAAATTTGAGGCTAAATGTCCACCTGTTTTAGAAATAGTATTTATTATTTTGGTTCTTATTTCATTTGATAACATATCTTTTTCTTTATAACTTAATTTCTTTAAATCGCTAGGACTATTTATTCCGTCTAATAGCTTTTCTGACATTTTTTTCTCCTTAATTTACACTATTTATTGTTTTTATATTTTAACATACATAATAAAAAAAGTCCAGTTACTAAAGCTTTGTTTCTTTTTTTCACAAAAAAAGAATTCTATATTTCAGTTTTTACTAATAAGTAATCGCTTTTTTCTAGAATTCTTTTCTATATTTACATATTTAAACTATTATAATATTTTTTTACATTTATTAAGAATATGATATTTTCTATAATGTCTAATACTGAATATACTAAAATTACAACTCCTATTGTTACAATTATAGTATTTGAATTGAATATAGTATACATTCCACATACAAGCATTGCTATAGCTATTATGAAGCTGTAAAGCCATACATTAGAATTTATTACTTTAAATTTGAAAGATAAATTCATTCTTATTATTGAAATATATATAATCCATAATCCTATTAATATTCTAAATAATGTTCCTATTTGGCTACTGTATGCTATTGTCACAATTCCTAATATTATAGCAATTATTCCATAGGCAATATCATAATTATATAAACTATATTTTCCTTTATTTGCTAAATAACTAATAACTTTATATATTCCTATTATTATAAACATTGCTCCTAAAATATAAGAAACTACCTTTACTGTCCCTTCTGGCTCTTTTATTAAAACCATACCAAGTATTGCAAATATAACTGACATTATTAGTGAGTTCCACCCAGTCTTTTTAAATATTTTTTCAAGATATTCCATATATATTATTCCTCCCTTATCTATTTTTTTCAATATATCATATTTTTATGAACAAAGTGTGAATTTTGTTTAATTATTTTTATTTTTATCAAATATTACATTTTTATGTCTTTTTTATAAATTTATTGAATTTTTAATATTGGTTATACTATAATAATGATATATCAAATTATAATGTATGAAAGGAAGATTTTTAATGAAAAAATTAAACAAAATATTAGCTTTATTTTTTATTTTAATTTTAATTTTAACTTTATCAACTATTTCTCTTGGTGCTACTAGTAACTCTAAAGATCTAAAACTAGAAATTGTTGAAAATAATATTTGTAAAATTAATATTAAAGAATCTGCTATTTTTGAAAAGAAGATTTCTAAATATGATTTAGAAAAGAAAGAATTAACAATGCAATTACAAATTTCAAATATTGCTAAAGCTCCTCTAGCAGATCCTACTGAAATTTTCTTAGTTATAGATACTTCAGATAGTATGAAAAGGGAAGTTTCTACTGGAGTTACTAGAATGCAAGCTATAACAGATGCTGCTTCTAAACTTTCTACTGAGCTTTTAAAAAACGAAAATGTTAAAATAGGTATTGTTACTTTTTCTACAAGTGACAATTTTGGTACAATAGCTGATGCAAAGTTAAAAACAACTTTAACATCTTCAAGTTCTGACATTTCTTCTATTATAAGTGCTATCACTTACGATGGAAATGGTCAAACAAATATTGATGCAGGTATTACACTTGCAAGTCAAAACTTTTCAAGTACTTGTGAAAACAAATATATTTTATTATTAACAGATGGCGTTCCAAATTATTCTATAGGTAAATCTACTTTTGAATACTCTGGAACTACAGCTACAAATACAAAAGCTAAATTAGAAAAAATTACTAAAACAGATAAAATAAATCTTATATCTGTAATGACAGGTGTAGAATCTAATGTTGAAAATCCTGAAACAGGCAAAACATATAAAGAACTTGCAGAAGAAATATTTGGAACTTTTGAAAAACCAAACTACGGTAAATTTTACTATATTCCTGATTCAGAAATAGAAAAAACTATATCTGAAGATATCCTTAAAGATATTACTACTAAAAATAATGGTATTTTAACAGATATTAAAATTTATGACTACTTTCCACAAGAAATAGTAGATAACTTTGATTTTGAATATGTAAGTTCTCCAAATTTAGGAACTGTATCAGCTTCTATAGATTTACAAAATAATTGTATTGTATGGAGTATAGATGAACTTTCTTATGGTCAAGTTGCTACACTTTCTTATAAATTGACTGTAAAAGAAAATGTAAATTCTGATATAATTAATGTTATTTTAAAAACAAATGAAAAAGTAGATATAATAACTAAAGAGATTCCTGAACCTGTAACTTCAGATGTCTCACCAAAAATAAAGTTAACTGGAGACACTACTAAAGCACCTGACAAAATTCCTCAAACTGGTTTATCTAATACAATTTATGTTGTTTTAGGTATTTCTATAATTGCTTTAGTTTATACAGTAATTAAACTTTATACTTTGAAAAGAAATGTAAAATAATTAGATTTATTTAAAGAAGACATATAATAAAATTATATGTCTTCTTTTTTTATATTTCTTCTTCAATATTTAATAATCTATTATACTTGGCAATCCTATCTGTTCTACATGGTGCTCCTGTTTTTATTTGTCCTACATTTGTTGCAACTGCAACATCTGCAATAGTAGTATCTTCTGTTTCACCTGATCTGTGGGAAACTATTGCTGTATATCCATGTTTTTTTGCAAGTTCTATTGCATCTAATGTTTCTGTTATCGTTCCTATTTGATTTGGTTTAATTAGTATACTATTTGCAACATTATTCTCTATACCTTTTCTAAGTCTTTTTACATTAGTTACAAATAAATCATCTCCTACTAATTGTACTTTTTTGCCTAATTTATTTGTCAATTCTCTCCAACCATCCCAATCTTCTTCTGCTAACCCATCTTCTATTGATATTATTGGATATCTATTTACTAATTCTTCTAAATATTGTACCATCTCTTGTTCTGTTTTAAATATATCTGTTTTCCAAAAATAATATCCGTTTTTTCCAATTTTTTTTGCTTCTTCATACATTTCTGTACTTGCTATATCTAAACTAAGTGCAACATCTATTCCTGGAACATAGCCTGCTTTTGTGATTGCTTCTACTATTAATTCTAAGGCTTCTTCTTCATTTTTTAAATTTGGTGCAAAACCGCCTTCATCTCCTACTGCTACACTATAGCCTTTTTGTTTTAATACTTTTTTTAACGTATGATATACCTTTACTCCTATTTCTAATTTTTCTCTAAATGTCTTTTTTCCTATTGGCATAATCATAAATTCTTGAATACTTATATTATTGTCTGAATGTTTTCCACCATTTAATATATTCATCATTGGAGTTGGTAATTTTTTTGCATTTACTCCACCTAAGTATTTATATAAACTCATTCCTAAAGAATTCGCTGCAGCCTTTGCACATGCAATAGATACTCCCAGTGTTGCATTTGCTCCTAAGTTTCCTTTATTTTCTGTTCCATCTAAACTTATTAAAGTTTGATCTATTTTTGTTTGATCATAAACATTTGTATCTAATAATGCTTTTGATATTTTTTTATTTACATTGTAGACTGCTTTTGTTACTCCTTTTCCCATTAATCTTTCTTCATTATCTCTTAATTCTATAGCTTCAAAGCTTCCAGTAGAAGCCCCTGAAGGAACCATAGCCACTCCTGTAAATCCTCCATCTGTTACAACTTCCACTTGTACAGTAGGATTTCCTCTTGAGTCAAATACTTCTATTGCATGCACACTTTTTATTGCTAAGTAATCTTTCATTTTCTCTTACCTCCTTAGAAATATTATTCACAATTAATACCAATATATTCATAAGTTCTCTCTTGTTTTTTCTTTTCATTTGTGCTATTATAATTTTGTACATAAGCTACTCGTGACTATTTTTTTAATTTATTGGGGTATCGCCAAGCTGATGTGGCTGTTCGAACGTATGTGAGTTACAGCATCAGTATGCAGCGAGCAAAGCGAGTCGCTGGTAAGTAAAGCTACTCGTGACTATTTTTTAAATTTATTGGGGTATCGCCAAGCGGTAAGGCATCGGACTCTGACTCCGACATTCCTGTGTTCGAATCACAGTACCCCAGCCAAAACTTTAATATAAGAACAATAGTTATTCTTATATAATTATAATAGTTAAACGAATTCTGTAATATACAAACACTTTTTATTACAGAATAAAAACAAAAAATTACAAAGTAAATATAATTAATTTACTTTGCATTTTTTTATTTTAACCTATTTTCTTTCCTTGTAATTTAAATTCGCCCATATTTGTCTTAGCATAAATATTTAATATGTTCTGTGTTAATTGTCCCATTATTTCGTATTGTATGTTTAATGCACTATTTTTTATATTTCCTTTAAAATAACATTGATTTCCTTTTACTCTTCCTCCTGTCAAAGTGTTTTTGCCTCCCATTATTTCTAATACCCCATCTATATTTTCTCCATTTGTTTTTAAAGTAACTTTTCCGTTCATTGCCCCCATAGGTGTATTTAATTTTATTTCATAAATTCCATCCATTTTTTACATTACCTCCTTATTAATTATATTCATTTAATAAGTAATGTTGAATAAAAAATTTTAATATGTTATTCCTTTTAATTCATTATCTTTTTCTTCATAGTTTGGCATATATGTCTTTAACATATTATAGAAAGATTTTGTATGATTTTTATATTTTAAATGGCAAAATTCATGTAATATAATATAATCTATTGTTTCTTTTGAATACATTGCTATACTTGGATTAATTGTTATTTTTTCATTTATACATTTTGCCATTATCTTATCCATTTTTACCAATTCGTAATCTTCTGGAGCAAACCCTAACATAATTCTTGTTTTCTCCATTGCTCTTTCTATCTCTTTTTCCGCTATTTTTTCGTACATTTTATTCATTAATGTATTTACTATATCTGAGCTTTCAATTTTTTTAAACTTTATAGGCAAAATAACTTGTATTTGATTATTTACAAAATTTAAACTTGGAAAATCTATTTTTTTATAACTAATAACTATGTCGTAATCATTTCCTAATACTTTAACAGTTTTCAATTTTGTATAAATGTTTTTTTGTTCACATGCTATTTCATATTCTTTTATTTTGTTTAAAATCCATTGTCTCTTTTCTTCAACTACTCTTTGAATTTGACTACTTGTAATATACCAAGGAGCATTAATGACTACTTCTCCGTTTTGTACTGATATGCATAAATCTCTTGTTGATTCCTTATTAACTGTATATGTTATAATATTGTTTTTGTTTGAAAAAATATTCATTTAAACCACTCCTTAGTAAAATTTTGTTTTACAAATTCTTGTTCGCTTTTGTTGAACATATTTTATATTTTATTTTTAAGTTTGTCAATAGTTTTTTAAAATATTTTTCAAATTTTTGTTCGTATTTTTTATGTTGTTGTAAATGCCTATTTTACAGCATTGTTTTATTATACCTGTTATGTTCTTTTTTAAAATTTATATATAAAAATACACTTATTTATTTTTAATAAAATACTTTTTATTGTATTTAAAATAAATAAGTGTATTTCTAAATTTTTATTTATATTAATTATTTTATTGCCCTTAATGCTTCTTTTGTTTCTTTATTCTTATCAAAAACATTTATAATTATTAAGAATATTGCTGTAATTACAAAAGTAATTGCATATACTATAATTGTTGTCTTTATATCTCCTACTGCTAGCTTTGCACCTGCTATTGTTGACGAAATTACAGATGGAAATCTTGCAAATGTAGATATTAGTATAAACCTTGATGGTTTTATTGGAAGTAATCCTCCTATATATACTAACAAATCTTTTGGTGTTCCTGGTATAAAAAATAATATTGTCATTATTGTTTCTACTTTTCTAGGATCTTTTAAGATTTTACTATTTTCTATTTTGTCTACTTTTTCTTTACTAAATGTGTCTTCTACAAATTTTCTTCCATATTTCTTTACTGTAAAAAATATTATTGTTGTTGTTATAAATACAGATACTGTTATAAAAATAGTTCCTCCTATGCTTCCATAGCACATTCCTGCAAGTATCTCTAACGGTTCCCCTGGTATTACTACAAAAAATATCTGTGCGACTTCTAATCCAAATAGTATTAAAAATCCTAAAATTCCTAAATTATTTATTTTTTCTTTAAAAGCTAATTGCCCTTCTTTTGTTGATATATCTTTCATTATTGGTGCTAAATAAATTATAGCTAATATGAATATTATTGCTACTATTGATAGTACTATATAGTTTATAATTCTCTTTTTCTTTTTTTCTTGCATTTTGTTTCTCCTTATGAAAATTCTTATATATTATACTATAAATATTTTAATTTGTACAATAATTTTTGCGTATGTTCATATTTTGGTGAATTATTATTCTTAAATTTTGATTTAAGTCATATTTATATAGTGCAGAAATTCTTTATCCAAAAAACTTCTCCACTATAAAAAATTGCCAGATTTATTTTCCGGCAATTTTATATATTTTTTATAAAATTTTCTAAAGCTCTTTATTTCATAGCTTCTTCTACTGCTACTGCAACTGCTACTGTTGCACCAACCATTGGGTTGTTACCCATTCCTATTAATCCCATCATTTCTACGTGAGCTGGAACTGAAGAACTTCCTGCGAATTGTGCATCTGAATGCATTCTTCCCATTGTATCTGTCATACCATAAGAAGCTGGTCCTGCTGCCATATTGTCTGGGTGTAATGTTCTACCTGTTCCTCCACCTGAAGCAACAGAGAAGTATTTTTTACCTGCTTCTAATCTTTCTTTTTTGTATGTACCTGCAACTGGATGTTGGAATCTTGTTGGGTTTGTTGAGTTACCTGTTATAGAAACATCAACATCTTCTAACCACATTATTGCTACACCTTCTCTAACATCATTTGCACCATAGCATCTAACTTTTGCTCTTTCTCCATTTGAGTAAGCTATTTCTTCTACTACTTTTACTTTTCCTGTGAAGAAATCAAAGTCTGTTTTTACATACGTAAATCCATTTATTCTTGAAATTACTTGTGCTGCATCTTTTCCTAATCCATTTAATATAACTCTTAATGGCTCTTTTCTAACTTTGTTTGCAGATTTTGCAATACCAATCGCACCTTCTGCTGCTGCAAAGCTCTCGTGTCCTGCTAAAAATGCAAAACATTTTGTTTCTTCGCTTAAAAGCATTGATGCTAAGTTTCCATGTCCTAAACCTACTTTTCTGTCGTCTGCAACTGAGCCTGGTATACAAAATGCTTGTAAACCTTCTCCTATTGCTTTTGCTGCTTCATGAGCTTTTGTGCAACCTTTTTTTATTGCTATTGCTGCACCTAATGTATATGCCCAACAAGCATTTTCAAAACATATTGTTTGTACTCCTCTTGTTATTTCGTATGGATTAAATCCTTTGTCTGTGCATATTTTTAATGCATCGTCAAAATCTTTTATTCCGTATTTTTCCATTACTGGTTTAATTTGATCTATTCTTCTTTCATAACTTTCAAATAATGCCATCTTTATTACCTCCTAAAATTTTTTTACTCTTCACGTGGGTCTATCTTTTTAACAGCTTCATCAAATCTTCCATAAGTTCCTGAAGCTTTTTCAATTGCTTCATTTGCATCTATTCCTGATTTTATGAAATCCATCATTTTTCCCATATTTACATATTTGTATCCAATTATTTGGTCATCTTTGTCTAAACCAATTTCTACTATGTAACCTTCAGCAAGTTCTAGGTATCTTGGTCCTTTTGAAAGTGTTGAATATATTGTTCCTATTTGGCTTCTATGTCCCTTTCCTAAGTCTTCCATTCCTGCTCCTATTGGAAGTCCGTTTTCAGAGAAAGCAGATTGTGTTCTACCATATACTATTTGTAAAAATAGTTCTCTCATTGCAGTATTTATAGCATCACATACTAAGTCTGTGTTTAATGCTTCTAATATTGTTTTTCCTACTAATATTTCACCTGCCATTGCAGCTGAATGTGTCATACCTGAGCATCCTACTGTTTCTACTAATGCTTCTTGTATAACTCCCTCTTTTACATTTAATGTTAGTTTACAAGCTCCTTGTTGAGGTGCACACCAACCAATACCATGTGTTAAACCAGAAATATCTTTTATTTCTTTTGCCTTAACCCATTTTCCTTCTTCTGGAATTGGTGCTGGCCCATGGTCTACTCCTTTTGCAACTTTGCACATATCTTCTACTTCTTTTGAATAAATCATTTTTATTTCTCCTTTCAATCAACTATTTTTTGCATTGTGCGATTGATTTTTCTATTATAGAATATGTTTGTCTTGAAGACGATATTATTATATATCTACTACTCAAAACTTTCAAGCTATTTTAAGACTTTTTACAATAAAAAATGACACAAAATTTTATTTTTTGTGTCAATATGTTAATATTTGATTTATTTTAGTTTTTCCCTGTTCTTTTGTTATATTTGTTTCTATATTATTCATTTGTTTTTCTTTTTGCTTTTTTCTTTTATAAGCTTCGTATTTATCTAAATGCGTTTCTTTTTCCTCTTTCACTGATGGTACATCTTTATTTTGCATATTCAATCTATCATTTTCTGAAATATATTCTTGATTATATTCTATAACATTATGAGTACCATTTTTATACATTCCTTCTGTATATGTTTGTTTTTCTTCATTAATAAATTTTCTTTCAAATAAATATGAGCTAATAATTTCCTGTTCTTTTTTAGAAAAACTTTCTATTGGTATACCTAAATATAAATATTTAAATATTAAATGTCTGTCTTCATTTGAATATTTTGAATTTAGTATATTTTCATAATTAAATTCAATATTAAATTTGTAGTTTTCTATTGAAATGATAATGCTACTCCATAATTTTTCATTATTTTTCTCAAATTCTTTTCTTAATGATTTAATAGTCGCATATAATTTATTTGCAAGTCTATTATATGCTTCTTCATCTATATTGAATTTACTTGGCACCTCATACACATTAATAGGATTCCTTTTTAATATTCCTTTTGGGAAATAATAAAAGTACATTTCTCCAGTTTCTACATTATTAATATTCTCTATAACAGAAGCATATAAGTACACTCTATCCAATTTTTCTGGTATCATATAAAATAACTCATTTTGGATTGTAGCATATATACTTCGCATTCTTGGTGTATTTTTCATAATACTTTCCTTTACAAATGTTATTTTATAATTAGACTTTTTCCTGTCATTTCTTCTGGCTTTTTCAAATTCATTATATCTAGCATTGTTGGTGCTAAATCAGCCAAACGTCCCTCTGCTAATTTAACATTTTCCATTCCTACTAATATTAAAGGTACTGGATTTGTAGTATGTGCTGTGTGAGGTTCTCCTGTTTTATAGTCTATCATTTGTTCTGCATTTCCATGATCTGCTGTTATTAACAATACACCTTCTTGGTTATTTATTACTTCTACTACTCTTCCTACACATTCATCTATTGTTTCTATTGCTTTAATTGCTGCTTCTAAGTTTCCTGTGTGACCAACCATATCTGGATTTGCATAATTTAAAATTATACAATCATACTTTTTAGAGTTAATAGCTTCCACTACTTTGTCTGTAACTTCGTAAGCACTCATTTCTGGTTTTAAATCATAAGTTTCTACTTTTGGAGATGGTACTAGTATTCTATCTTCTCCTTTATAGCTTTTTTCTTCTCCACCATTAAAGAAAAATGTAACATGTGCATATTTTTCTGTTTCTGCAATTCTTAATTGAGTTAAACCATTATCTGAAATGTATTCTCCAAATGTATTCTTTAACTCTTCTTTTTTAAATGCTATATGAACATTTGGCATTGTTTCATCATAACTTGTCATACATACATAATATAAATCTAAGTCTTTTTTTGTTTCAAATTCATTAAATTCTTTGTCTACTAATGTTCTAGTTATTTCTCTTGCTCTATCTGGTCTAAAGTTAAAGAATATAACTGAATCATGTTTTCCTATTGTTGCAACTGGTTCTTCTCCATTAACTATTACTGTTGGTTTTATAAATTCATCAAATATTTCTTTTTGGTAAGAACTTTCTATTGCAGACATTGCTGATGCTGCCTTTTCACCTGTTCCATTTACTAAAGCATTATATGCTTCTTGGACTCTTTGCCATCTCTTGTCTCTATCCATTGCATAAAATCTTCCAGATATACTTGCTATTTTTCCAACGCCTTTTTCTCTCATTTTTTCTTCTAGCTTAGCAATATATGTTTCTCCTGATGTAGGTGCTGTATCTCTACCATCCATAAAACAATGTACATATACATTTTCAAAATCTTTACGTTTTGCAAGTTCTAATATAGCAAATAAATGGCGAATATGACTATGTACTCCACCATCAGATAATAATCCCATAACATGTAAATTAGAATTATATTTTTTGCAATTTTCTATTGCTTCTGAAAATTCTTGTATGCTAAAGAAATCCCCATCTTCTATTGACTTTGTAATTCTTGTTAATTCTTGATATACTATTCTTCCTGCTCCAATATTAGTATGTCCAACTTCTGAATTTCCCATTTGACCTTCTGGAAGTCCTACATCTAATCCACTTGTGTGTATGTCTGTTGTAGGACATGTTTTCATTAATTTATCAATATTAGGTGTATTAGCTAATTTTACTGCATTTGCTTTTTCATTTTCATTTTCTCCAAATCCATCTAATATCATTAACATTGTTAATCTATCTTTCATTTTATTTAACCTCTTTCTTACTTCTTTGTATTACATTTGCTTTATTATTTCATTAAATTCCTCTACTTTTAAACTTGCTCCACCTATTAAAGCTCCATCTATATCTGATGTACTAAATAATTCTTTAGCATTTTCCTTTTTTACACTTCCACCATATAACAAACTTATATTTTGAGCTATATCTACACTATACAAATTTTCTATTTCTTTTCTAATGCATTTTAACATATTATTAGCATCTTCTTTTGTTGCAACCTTTCCTGTTCCTATCGCCCAAATTGGTTCATAAGCGATTATAATTTTTTTAGCATCATCTTGTGAAATTTCACTTAATGCTTTTTTTATTTGTTCTTTTATTACTTCTTCTTGTATTCCTTTTTCTCTTTGTATAGCTGTTTCGCCTACACAAAGTATTGGTATTAATTCATGTTTTAATGCTGATTTTATTTTTTTATTAACTGTTTCATTTGTTTCTGCAAAATATTGTCTTCTTTCTGAATGACCAATTATAACATATTCTACATTTATACATTTAAGCATATTAGGTGATACTTCTCCTGTGTATGCTCCTGATTCCTCCCAGTGCATATTTTGTGCACCTATCTTTATATTTGTGTTTTGTGCTGTAAGTAAACTATAAAATAAATCTGTGTATGGAACACATAATATTATCTCACATTTTGCATTTTTAACATTTGGTTCTAACTCATTAATAAAGCTCATAGCTTCATTTGGAAGCATATTCATTTTCCAGTTTCCTGCAATTACTTTTCTTCGCATTCCTCTTTTCCTTTTTCCTTTCTAGAATGCACTCTTTCTTCTAGTATTTGATACATTCTTTCAGTTTCTTCTGTATATTTAGTTCTAAATAATGATGTATTATTTTGTAACTTTCTTAACTCATTTATATTTTCTAAGTATAGTGCCTCTTCTATTTCACCATTTAATATACTTCTTATTCTTTCATTAATTTCTTCTATACTTAGATCAATTCCTACATTATAAATATGTGTTTTAGTATTTTCCAATTTTTCATGTGGAGTATTTATTGTTCCTAACAATTCAACATATTGTATATCTACTAGATCTATTTTTAGCTCTTCTTTTATTTCTCTATATACTGTTTGCATAGGAGCTTCTCCTGTTTTCATGTGTCCAGAACACATATCATATTTATTTGGATCTAGTTTTAATTCTTTTGATCTTTTTAGTAATAATACATTTCCTTTTGGATTTGTTATTATAGTTGAGATAAACTCTAATCTATCTCTATTATCATTTTTTTCATTCATATTTAACATCCTTTTTTGTTTCTATTTGTTTAAATATAATTTTTTAGTATCTTTTTTTATATCAAACTACTAGTTATTATCTAACAAACATTCAATTCCTGGTAATTTTTTTCCTTCTAGAAATTCTAGTGATGCTCCACCACCTGTAGAAATATGTGTCATTTTATCAGAAAGTCCCATTTTTTCTATGGCTGCTGCTGAATCTCCTCCACCTATAATTGTAATAGCATCTTCTTTTTCCGCTAAAGCTTGAGCTATTCTTCTTGTTCCATTTGCAAATTTTTCATATTCAGATAATCCTACTGGACCATTCCATATAATTGTTTTTGCACCTTTTAGTTCTTTTTTAAACAATTCTACTGTTTTTGGTCCTATATCCAATCCTTCCCATCCATCTGGTATTTGATCTGAGTCTATTGCTTTAGCATTTGCATTTGGACTAAATTCATCTGCAATTATGTTATCTATTGGTAAAACTAATTTTACATTTTTTTGTTTAGCTTTTTCCATTAAGCTTTTTGCTAATTCTATTTTATCTAATTCACAAATAGAATTTCCTACACTATATCCCATTGATTTAAAGAATGTATAAGCCATTCCTCCACCAATTATTAATGTGTCTACCTTTTCTAATAAACTATCTATTACTCCTATTTTATCTGAAACTTTTTTTCCTCCAAGTATTGCGACAAATGGTCTTTTTGGATTTTCTAAAGTATTTCCTAAAAATTCTAATTCTTTTTCTATTAAAAACCCTGACACAGCTGGTAAAAATTCAGCAATTCCTGCTGTTGAACTATGTGCTCTATGCGCTGTTCCAAAGGCATCATTTACAAATACTTCTGCCATTGATGCAAATTCTTTTGATAAACTTTCATCGTTTTTTTCTTCTCTTGCATCAAAACGAACATTTTCTAATAAAACAATTTCTCCTTCTTTAACATTAGCTGTTAATTCTTTTGCTGAAGGTCCAACTACATCCTCTGCTAATTTTACTTCTTTACCTAATAATTTTGACAATTCTTTTGCCACTGGTTTTAATGAAAATTCTGGATTAAATTCTCCCTTTGGTCTTCCTAAGTGAGAAGCAAGTATTATTTTACAATTTTGCTCTAATAAATAATTTATAGTAGGAAGCGCAGCTACAATTCTTCTATTATCTGTAATGTTCCCATTTTCATCCAATGGTACATTAAAATCACATCTAACAAATACTTTTTTACCTTTTAAATCTATATCTCTTACCGTTTTTTTATTCATAAATTACCTCCATTATTTAAAATTACATATAAGAAATTTATATTATTAATAAGTTTTTTATATCTAATTTTATTAAAGTTTGGAAGCTGAACTTTTAATTGTTCAACTTCCTACCTTATTTTATATTTTAGCTTCTTGATGCAATATATACTGCTAAGTCTACTAATTTATTTGAGTAACCCCATTCATTATCATACCAAGCTATTAATTTAACAAATGTATCTGTTAACCCAATTCCAGCTGTTGCATCAAATATTGATGTATGGCTATCTCCTAAGAAATCTGAAGATACTACTGCATCTTCTGTATATTCTATAATACCCTTCATTTCATTTTCTGATGCATGTTTCATAACTTTGCAAATTTCTTCCATTGTTGTTGGTTTTGCTAAATTACATGTTAAGTCAACAACTGAAACATCTATTGTTGGTACTCTGAAAGACATACCTGTTAATTTTCCATTTAATTGTGGAATAACTTTTCCAACTGCTTTTGCTGCTCCTGTTGAAGAAGGAATAATGTTAGCTGATGCAGCACGTCCTCCTCTCCAGTCTTTTTTAGATGCTCCATCAACTGTTTTTTGTGTTGCAGTTGTAGAGTGAACTGTTGTCATTAATCCATCTACTATTCCAAAATTATCATTTATAACTTTAGCAAGTGGTGCTAAACAGTTTGTTGTACAAGATGCATTAGATACTATATTCATGCTTGGATCGTATGTTTCGTGGTTTACTCCCATAACAAACATTGGAGCATCTTTTGAAGGTGCACTAATAATTACTTTTTTAGCTCCTCCTTTTAAATGTGCTTCTGCTTTTTCTATAGTTGTGAATACTCCTGAACATTCTAATACATACTCTACTCCGTCTTTTCCCCATGGAATATTTGCTGGGTCCATTTCATTATATACTTTTATTTCTTTTCCATTTACTACTAATGTATGTTCATCTTTGTTTGATACTTCTCCATCAAATCTACCATGAGCAGTATCATATTTTACCATATATGCCATATAGTCTGCACTAATAAATGGATCATTTATTGCTACAACCTCTACTTCTTCTTTTTTTAAAGCTGCTTGGAATGCTAAATTTCCTATTCTTCCAAACCCGTTAATTCCTATTTTTATACTCATTTTTCTTCCTCCTTTGAAATATAAAATAAATTCCTTTACTTTATTATTGTTTTTACAACCTCATTTTATACCAAAGTATATTTGTTTTCAAGTATTTCTTTCTATTCTTTTTAAGTTTTTTATTTTTTTTTAACATTTTCTTGACTTATGTAAAGTTGTGTGTTATACTTAAGTATATAAGTTGCCAAGAGCACTTATTCGTAACTTGTGTCAGTACTATTTAGTATTGATGTGTAAACCAATATTTCAACCTTTTAAAGGAGGGCAATTAATGACAAGAGGACATCCTACAACCACATTTAATAATAATATTAAAAAAATGTGATCGGCAGCATCCGGCGCCCAGTTAAGGGCGGAAATCATTGGAGGTAAACCAAAATGAAAAAAATTTTACGGTTTCCTAGTGGTTTTGTTTAGCTTTTAAGTTAAACAAACAATCTTAAGAAGATCTGAATGTTACCAGCAGTAATTTGTTGGACAGGCTTACACAAAAATAATATCAGAAAGCGGCGCCATATAAAATGGCGCCGTTATTCTTTTGCTTTTTATATTATAAATTATTATTAAACAATGTTTAATAATTGTGATAAGTTCCTATATGTTACATTCTACTTCTCCAATCCATGTTGAATATATAAGTACTTTATTTACTTTTCTTTCTAGTGAATTTTCTAATGCTTCTTTATATAAATTTAATTGTTCTTTATATTTATCTATAAGCTTTTGTTCTTCACCTTTTTGTACATAATCAGTCTTATAATCTACCAATACTAATTCATTATCTTTATTTATATAATACAAATCTATAATACCTTGCACTAAAATATTATCTTTTTTTGAATATTCCTTGTCTAATCTATCTGCTGTGACATTCATATAAAAAGGTTTTTCTTTATATATTTGTTTTGCTGTTTTTAAATCTTTCCATAAATCTGACTTTAGATATTTATTCAATGCTGTTATAGATATTGCTTCAGCTTCCTTTTCTAGTATTATTTCTCTTTCTACTAGTTCTTTTATCATCCTCTTTATATCTTCTTCATTGTATTCTTTACTGCTATCTAATTTTTGAAGGCACAAATGCATTAGAGTACCTTTTCTACTACTTGAAACATTACCTTCTTTTGTTGCAAAATTTGGTTTTCTAAATTCGGAACTTAATTGTTTTTTACTAATTAATTCTTCTATATCAAAAATATTTTCTTCTTGTTTTTGCTCTTTTATTTTGCTTACAGATGTTTTCGTTGGTATTTTACATGAACTTTCAAACTCATACCCCCACTCTAACTCTTTTTGTAATTTTTCTAATTCTTCTTTGTCTATTTTTATTTTTTCTTGCTTTTCTTCAATTTTTTCTTCCTTTTCCTCAATTTCTTGAGTTTCATCAATTTTATGTATTTGTAAATTCATTATATTTTCATTTGCAATAAGTAAAATGAACCATTCTAAATATGACATATATTTTTTTACTACTGTATATTCTAATTTTTGCTTATTATATTGATTATACAATGAAAGAGTATCCTTTTTATCTTGTAAAGACTTTTGAAAATCTTTGCTTACACCTGTTATAATTAATTTTTCCTTTGCTCTTGTAAGTGCAACATATAAAACTCTCATTTCTTCCGAAATAAGTTCATTTTCTAATCTTATCTTTATAGCTTCTTTCGCTAAAGTCGGAAATTCTATTTTATTTTTTACATCTATATACTTAGGACCAAATCCTAAATCTTGATGTAATAAAACTAAATCATTTAAATCCTGCTTATTAAATTGTTTACCTGTATTACACAAAAACACAACTGGAAATTCTAGGCCCTTACTTTTATGAATACTCATAATTCTTATTACATTATCATTTTCACCGACTATTCTTGCTGCTGATAAATCTTTACTACTTATTTTTAGTCTGTTTAAAAAATTAATAAAATTATACAATCCTTTAAAACTAGCCGTTTCATATTGTTTTGCTCTTTCAAAAAGCATTTTCAAGTTAGCTTGTCTTAAATTTCCATTTGAAAGCAAACCTACATAATTATAATAATTACTTTCTTGATATATTTGCCAAATTAGTTCATCTAAAGGCTTTTCTTTTTCTAGTATTCTCCAATTTTCTATTTTGTTTATAAACTTTTCTATCTTTTTTCTTAATGTTTCTTCTACTGTTGTTCTAGCCTTTAAAAAAGCTTCATAAAAAGAACAATTTCTATCTACTAAACGTATTTTTACTAATTCATTATCTGTAAAGTTTCCAAATGGAGACCTTAAAGTCGCAACAAATGGTATATCTAACATAGGGTTGTCTATAACTTTTAATAAAGATATTATCGTTTGTATTTCTAATGTCTCTAAATATTCTGATGAAGTATCACAAAAAACCGGAAATCCTTTACTAATTAACTCTTTTTCATATATAGGTGCATTATTTGCAGTTGAACGAAGTAATATTGCTATATCCTTATATTGTATTTTTCTCATTTCATTATTCTTTGAATCATATACCTCATATCCCTCTTTTATAAGTTCTTCTATTCTATTTGCCACTATTTTGGCTTCTTCTACATTTTTTTCTATTACTTCATTTGAAGTAACATTTTCTTCTTGCTCATCACTTTCCGTTTTCCATATTGATGTATCTTCCTTCAAATCTAATATATGTAATTCTGGTTGTATTTTTTCAGTTTTAGGATAGTTTGCTCCTAAATTTAAATATTCTTCTTCGTTATAATTAACATCACCTAATCTTTCACTCATTATTTTAGAAAAACAAAAATTAGTTATATTTAAAATTTCTTCTCTACTTCTAAAATTTTTGAATAATTGTATTTTTCTGCCATACTGCTGTTCTTTTGTCTCTATTTCATTTTCTTCTATTTTTTTATAATTTCTATATTTTTCTAAAAATAACTCCGGCATTGCTTGCCTAAATCTATATATACTCTGCTTTATATCTCCAACCATAAATATATTGTTTCCTTTTGAAACACTATTTAAAATATATTCTTGAATCAAATTACTATCTTGATATTCATCTATTGCAATTTCTATAAATTTTTCCTGCAATTTTTTAGCCACTTGTGTTGGTACAACTTTTCCTTCTTCATCTTGTTTTACCAAAATACTTAATGCTAAATGTTCTATATCATGAAAATCTATACGATTTTTTTCTCTTTTCTTTTTGTTAAATCTTTCTTCAAATTCTAATATAATATCTTTCAAGTTATTCAATATAGTATACATGTTATTTATTACTTCATTTGCTTGTTTTGAAGTATAAATCATACTTTTATCTATTATATTATTTATATCTTTCTTTACTTTATCTCTTATGTTTTTTGCCTCATCTTTATAAAATATTTCTATTTTTTTGTTTATTGGCCAAGTATCAAATTTTAAGTTTGCAATCTCTGCATAAACTTTATCCCAAGTATCCTCACTTTCATTTAATAAAATTTTTCTTATTCGTTCTATTTTTTCTTTATCTTTTTGTATTGTTATTACATACTTTTCTAATTCTTCATATTTCTTTAAATTATTTTCTACTTTTTCTAATCTTAAATATGCTTCTTCAAATTCTTCTGATAATTGATTTAATATAATTTTTCCCCATACTGTTTTTGAAAAATCTTCATCCATTTTTTCACTTAAATCAAACATTTTTGTTTTCTCTTCTAGCCAATTTTTTGGAAATGGATTACTCTGAATTTGATTTTCTATTTTTAATATTAGTTCTTTTAAAGGCTCATCTCCTTTATAAGTTGCATATATATCAATTAACTCTAAAAAACCTTTATCTTTTTCTATATATTTTTCTTCAAAAAGATCATCTAATACTTCCTGTTTTAGAAGTTCCATTTCTGCCGAATCACCTATTTGAAAATTTGCTGACATATCAATTTCATAAAAATAATTTCTAATTATATCTAAGCAAAAAGAGTGTATTGTACATATACTTGCTTTGTTCAATAACGTTATTTGTTTTTGTAAATGAGTATTATTTGGATTTTCTTCTATTTTTTTATAGATAGCATTTAATATTCTTTCTCGCATTTCTGAAGCTGCAGCATTTGTAAATGTTACAACTAATATTTTATCTATATCTACATTTTCATCTATTATTTTATGTATTATTCTTTCTACCAAAACTGCCGTTTTTCCGCTTCCGTGCAGCAGCTGCAACTAGCAAATTTGTACCTTTTTCATTTATTGCTTGAGTTTGTTCTTTAGTCCAATTTACGCTTGACATATTTTTCTCCTTACATTTTTTCATATTTTATAATATTTAAAAGAATTTTTCAACTGCTATTTACTCTTATATTATTTTGAAATAAAAATTGTCAAAAGGACACTCCTTAGTGAAAACTTTATTTCACTAAAGAGCATCCCTTTGATACTATTTTATAAAAATTTCTGGATTTAAGTATTCATCATTTTTAGTTATTTCAAAATGAAGATGTGGCTCATCTGCAATTTCAAATGTTGCTGTTGTTCCAACTGTTGCTATTGTTTGTCCTTTCTTTACTGTTTCTCCTTCTTTTACAAACTCTGCTGTTAATAAATTTGAATATATACTTTTAAATCCATTATTATGCTCTATGACAACCGTTAAGCCATATCTAGGATCATTTTTTATTGATTTTATTGTTCCTTCTGATGAAGCTTTTACTATTGTTGTTTTTGGAGCTATAATGTCTATCCCATTATGTGTTATCCATTCTTCAAGTGTATTTGAATATTGCAATGTATCTTTTGAATATTGTTTAGTAATGTTTCCTTCTACTGGTTTTATAAATGTAGGGTCAGGTAATTTTTCCTCTTTTTTCTCTACTACATTAGAAGTTTGTGTATTTGTATTTTCAGCTGTATTTTCCTTTACCATGTTTGATGTATTTATTGCTATTTTGTCTATTTCTAGAACTGCATTTGTTTTACTTTCTTCTTCTACTTCATTTACTTTTTTTCCAATATTTGAACTTGCTTGCGTTGTTCCTTCTTGATTATTATTTATTAGTTGTGTTATTGCATTGCTCTTTTCTTTTGCTATTTCAGTACTATTTTTTATATAATTATTATAAGAAACAAAAGCTACTATAAAGGTAATTACTGTAATAATTAAAACTATAAGAGAAATAATAACAATTTTTTTAGTTTCTCTTTCCTCGTTAAAATTCATCCTATTTCTTCTCCTCATACATTTTCCTCCTTATTTTTTCTTTAGTTAAATTATTTCCTTAGTTTACCTTTTTATACATTTTTATTCTATAAGCTTTCTATTTCTACTCCTGTATAAAAATGTTTTATTATTTCTTCACAGCTACTTCCTTGTTTTGCCATACTATCTGCTCCAGTTTGACTCATTCCTACACCATGACCATACCCTATTACAGAAAACTTTATATTATTTTCTTGTATTTCTATATTAAAGTTTGCTGATCTTAACCCTAAAATTGTTCTTACCTCTACTCCTGAAAGTTCTAAATTTCCTATTTTTATTTTCTTCACTCTATTACCGTCTGTATACTCTAAAACTTTTATGCAATCTTCTTTTGAAAAGTCTATAACAAAATCTGAATGTTTTTCTCTAAATTTGCTTATAAACTCTTCTTTTGAAATAGTTAATTCTGAAGCATATTGACTATATGTATCTTCTCCTGCTGTTTCTACTGTTTGCAAATATGGATAACCGCTTCCTCCCCATACATTAAGTGTTGTTTCTGTTTTACCACCACTATTTGAGTGAAAAAATGCATTAATTGCTTTCCCTTCGTAAGTTACTATTTTTCCACTAGTACTATTTACTGCATCTACTATTTTATTCCAATTATTTTCTCTTTCTTCTTCGTTCCATCTTGCCATTCTATTTTCTTTAGAAATCCATGCTTGACAACATGCTGAATTATCACATATATCTGCATCTTGATGTTTTCCATTATTGCTTTGCATTTTATATATTGTATATGTTCTTGCTACTATTGCTTGTGCTTTTAATGCTTCTTTTTCAAAACTAGCCGGCATTTCTGCTGATACAACTCCATACAAATATTCCTCTAATGGTACCTCTTCTACTGTATTTTCTTTTGTATGTAACAATTTTATACTCTCATATTTTTTACTACTATTAATTATTTCTTCTTGTTTATTTTCCACATTATTTTCTAATATTGTGGACACTTCTTCACTTGATTTATTTGTTAAGACTATTGGAATTAAAAAACATATACTTACAAACAATAAAATATATAACAATATTTTTCTCATTTTTCTCCTCTTTTATAATTTTATATTACGAGTTTTAGTTTCATTGAATCTAATATCTTCTTTTCTATTCTTGAAACTTGTACTTGGCTAATCCCTAATATTTTTGCAACTTGTGTTTGAGTCTTATTTTTGTAATATCTTAGTAGAATTATTTGTTTATCTCGTTCATTTAAATTTTCAATTAATTTTTTTAAAGCCAATTTGTTTGTTATATTTTCTGCTTCATCTATTTTTGTACTTAAAGTATCTAAAAAAGAAATTCCACCTTCTTCATTTGTGTAACTATCTTCGTATATTGAAATAGTTGGTTTTAAAGAATCTAAAGCAAGTGTTATATCTTCTGTACTTACCTTTAATTCTTTTGCAATTTCCGAAATTGTAATTTCTTTTCCTATAGTGTTTAAGTATTTAGTTTGTATGTCTCTTATTTTTATTGCTAACTCCTTTATGCTCCTACTTATTTTTATATTTCCATCATCTCTTATGAATCTTTTAATTTCTCCTAATATATAAGGAACCGCATATGTAGATAATTTTACATCGTAAGAACTATCAAATCTTTTTATTGATTTTATAAAACCAATTGTTGCAATTTGATACAAATCTTCTAGTTCATATCCTCTATCTTTAAATCTTTTTACTATACTCCAAATAAGACCGTTATTTTCCTCTATCAATTTTGTCATTATATCTTGGTTTCCGATTTTGTGCCTCTATAATATCCTGAATTTTATTTTCATATACCATTTGATGATAACTCCTCTTTCGTATTTATAATTTTTTTAATGCTTTAAACATCTTTATTTCCATTGTTTACTATCTTAGTTAAAACCTCATTTATATCATCTTCTGAAATATTATCTTTTCTTATTACCTTTTTCATAGTTACTCTTGTTCCTAAATTAACAATTGATTCTACTTTTAATTCATCCATAAAACTTTCCATTATTGTAAATCCCATTCCTGAACGTTCCAGATTTGCTTTTGATGTATACAAAGGTTTTCTTGCCTCTTCTACATTTTCTATTCCTTTTCCAGTATCAGAGATTTCAATACTTATTGAATTATCTAGAATTTTACATTTTACTTTTACTATTCCTTCTGTATCTTCATATCCATGGACAATGGCGTTTGTAACCGCTTCTGACACAGCTGTTTTTATGTCTGCAAGTTCTTCTACTGTTGGATCTAACTGTGCTGCAAATGCTGCTACACTTATTCTAGCAAAAGCCTCATTATTAGATTTGCTAATAAATTCTAATTTCATCTCATTTTCATAAATACTTTTCATTTTTTTCATCCTTCCTACTAAACTAATAGGGACAGGCCTTTTTAGTTTAGCTCTATTAGTTTTGTTTTTTTAGAAACTATTCTTCTTTCATTTCACATATTTTTGTTATTCCACTCATTTCGAATATCTTTTTTAGCATAGGAGAAATATTTATTAATTCTAAACTTCCGCCTATCATTTTAATAACCTTATATCTACCTAAAACCATTCCTATTCCTGCACTATCCATAAACTCAACACTACTAAAATCAAGTATAACTTTTCTTGGCATATATCTAATAATTTCATCATCAATCTTCCTCCTAATCTTTTCTACTATATGATGGTCAATTTCTTCTGTGATCTCTATAGTAAGAATTTTTTCTTTATATGTTGCATTCAAAATATCCCCTCCTTTTTTTATATGCTTGTCCGATTATACTTTATTTTCCATATTTTTCCAATAGCAAATTGTAAGAAGTTTTGCCGATTTTTAAGAAATTTTCGACATTATTTTTGCTATTTTTCATAAAAAAGAATGTTAGAGCATATTACTCTAACATTCTTTTTTATTATCTTAAGCCTTCTAGTCTTTCTTTTGCTGTTTGTAACAAACCTTCATATTTAGCAAGTTTTTCTTTTTCTTCATTTATTTTTGCTTCTGGAGCTTTTGCTACAAATCCTGGATTTGAAAGCATCTTGCTTGCTCTTTCTACTTCACTTGTTAATTTCTTAATTTCTTCTTCAAGTCTTGTTCTTTCAGCTTCTTTATCTATTAAATCTCCAAGCTCAATTATTACTTCCATTTGTTTTGTCATAATTGATGTTGCATTTTCCATGTTTACATCATTTTCTTCTTTTATTTCTAAATCTGTTGCAAATCCTAATTTTTCTATCATTGCTTTTGAAGTTTCTAACATTTCACTTAAGTTTTTAGTTATAAAGATTAATTTAGATTTTTTAGAAGGATGTATATTTTGAACTGTTCTTAAGTTTCTTATTCCTACTATTATTTCTTTTAATTCTTCTATAGCTTCTTCTTCATTTTCAAAAACCCATTCTTTATTATATTCAGGCCATTTTGAAATCATTATACTTTCATTATTATGATATAGCTTCATAAATATTTCTTCTGTCATAAATGGCATAACTGGATGTAATAATTTTAATGAATTTATTAATACTTTGTTTAATGTCCATAAACATGCATCTTTTGTTTTGCAGTTTTCATCATATAAACGTGGTTTTACCATTTCTATATACCAATCGCAGAATTCGTTCCAAATGAAGTCATATATTTTTTGAAGTGCAACACCCATATCATAGTTGTCTAAGTTTACACTTACTTCTTTTATAACATTGTTTAATTTAGATAAAATCCATTTATCTTCATAAGTTAAGTTTGCAGGTAACTCCTCTGTTTCTAAATATTTTTCATCTATATCTTCTTTTATATTACCAAGTACAAATTTAGAAGCATTCCATAATTTATTTGCAAAGTTTGATGCTACCTCTAGTTTTTCTGGCATATATCTAATATCATTTCCTGCTGAAATTCCATATATTAAAGAGAAACGTAAGCTATCAGTTCCATATTTTGCTATTATTTCTAATGGATCTATTCCATTACCTAAAGATTTAGACATCTTTCTTCCTTGTGAGTCTCTTACTATTCCGTGAATTAAAACATCTTTAAATGGTTCTACTCCTGTATGTTTTATTCCAGAGAATATCATTCTTGCTACCCAGAAGAATATAATATCATATCCTGTAACTAATGTTGATGTTGGATAAAAATATTTAAAGTCTTCTGTTTGCTCTGGCCAACCTAGTGTTGAAAATGGCCATAATGCAGAACTAAACCATGTATCTAATGTATCTTCATCTTGGTGAATATGTGTACTTCCGCATTTACTACATTTTTCTGGAGCATTTTCTTCTACCATCATTTCATGACAGTCTTCACAGTAATATGCTGGTATTCTATGTCCCCACCATAATTGTCTTGAAATACACCAATCCTTTACATTATCCATCCAAGCAAAATATGTTTTATCATATTTTGAAGGTATAAATCTTACTTTTCCACTTCTTACTGCTTCATTTGCTGGTTTTGCTAAAGGCTCCATTTTTACAAACCATTGCTCTGAAATGTGTGGTTCTATTGTATTATGGCATCTGTAGCATTTTCCTACATTATGTGTATAATCTTCTATTTTTACTAAATCGCCTAATTCTTCTAGTTTTTCTACTATTTTTTGTCTAGCTTCTAATAAGTCCATTCCAGCATATTCTGGTACTAAATTTCCCATTTTAAAGTTTTCGTCAAATACTTCTATTATTTCTAGGTTGTGAGTCAATGCTGCTTGATAATCATTTGGATCATGGGCTGGTGTTAGTTTAACAGCACCTGTACCAAACTCTTTTTCAACAAATGGATCTGCTATAATTGGTATTTCTTTATTCATAATTGGAAGTATAACTTTCTTTCCAACTAAATCTTTATATCTTTCATCGTCTGGATGAACTGCAACACCTGTATCTCCAAGCATTGTTTCTGGTCTTGTTGTTGCAACTATAATATATCTATCTTCGTCTTTTACTTTATAACGAATATGCCATAAATGTGTTGGTTCTTCCTCATATTCAACTTCTGCATCTGATATAGATGTGTTGCAATATGGACACCAGTTTATCATTCTTTTTCCTTTATAAATTAATCCTTCTCTATAAAGTTTTATAAATACATATTTAACGGCATCTGATAATCCATCATCCATTGTAAATCTTTCTCTTGACCAATCACAAGAGCATCCTAATTTTTTAATTTGATTTACAATCGCTCCACCATATTCTTTTTTCCAATCCCATGCTCTTTCTAAAAATGCTTCTCTTCCCAAGTCTTCTTTTGTAATTCCAGCTTCTTTCATTTTTGCAACTATTTTAGCTTCTGTTGCTATTGCTGCATGGTCTGTTCCAGGGATCCATAAAGCATTAAAACCTTGCATTCTTTTATATCTAATTAATATATCTTGTATTGTTTCATCTAAGGCATGCCCCATATGAAGTTTTCCTGTAATATTTGGTGGTGGAATAACTATTGTATAAGGTATTTTTGTTCTATCATCTGATGGTTTAAAATATCCTTTTTCCTCCCAATTTTCATATAATTTTTCTTCAAATTCTTTTGGATTATACTTTCCTTCTAACTCATGTTTACACATATTTTTTTCCTCCTTATCTTTCTTCTCTTTCAATTTTTCCGTTTGCTAACACTCCATACTTTCCAATTAATTTTTTATCTACAATTACATTTTTAGGTAATTTTTCCCCATATAATGGTGAACTTGTTTTCTCAGCTTTTAAGGTCATAAACTTCAATCCTTCTTTAAATAAATTACTCATATTTCTCTCCTAACATAATTTAAATTCTTAAGTACATCTCTGAAATTTAAAAATTACAAACAAAAAGCTCACCCTAATAATAAGGGTGAGCTTAAAATTTCTCACGGTACCACCTTAATTTATAAATAATTTTATTATTTATATCTTAGCTACAGTTAACGCCTGTTAAACGAGAATAACTACTATTATTTCACTATTCTAACAAAAAAGCTACCTTCTGTTTTCTTTTCTATAAGAAGCTTTCAGCGCAATCACTTCTTTTCTCTTTTCTAGTAAGTTAAAACATACTCCTCTTTTTTCTTGTTTTTCAATATGTATTATATTATACAATACCTTTATGTTTTATGCAACTATTTTTATATAATTATTTTTACAAAACAATTATATTTTATTTTTAAAATAGGGAGCAAATAAAATGCTCCCTATTATCTTTCTCTTTGAATTTTTTCTACTGTCAGATTATTCTTCTAACTTCAAGTTCTCTACTTTTTGCATTCGAATTACCGAAATTTCATAAGCTTCTCTAAATTCTCCGGCTTCTGAATTTGGTGAATACCTTTTGAAATACTCTCTGCTTTGAACTCTACCATAAAGTTTTATCCGATTTCCAATTTCAAGTTCACTTACCCATTGAGCAACTCGACCCCATGCAATACATGGAATATAATCTGACTTTTTATACGGTCTGTTTACTGCAATAAGCAAATCTGTTATGTATCTTCCTGAAGGTGTGTTTCTGAATACCGGCTGTTTGCAAAGGTATCCCTCAAGATAGACTAAATTAGCATTTGTAGTTTCTTCAAGTTCACCTTCATCTTCATAGATGTTAATTGCCGTTGCAAATAAAAATAGCTCTAAATGATTACGACCATCTTCTCCTTTTTTATTATATGATCTGAACTGTCCCGCTACTTCTACCCATTTACCTTTGAGTAAGTTTTTCATTCTTTCTCGTCCTATTAGTAAATCAGATACAACTATTGGAACAAAATCTTCTGTTCCACTTAATCTTTCTACTATTACTCTTGTTCGATAGAATTTCTCCCACATTACTTCGTGACTGTACTCAAATTCAGCCTCAATTCTGCCACTAATAAACACTTTGTTAAATTCGCCAAAAAGTTTTTCAACAGTTGAAATTTCCTCCATTCTTGTTATGACATTGTTTTCCCGTCTTACTACAGTTTCATCTGACATTGTACTTTCCTCCTGCTTATTTTTTTGCTTATAGCACATTCAGTAGAAAAATCATTCTAAATTACTTACATACAAAAATTCTGTGTATGTGTTTGAATCAAGAAATAAATTCTTCATCTTTATATATATAAACAATATAGTTATTATATCACTGTTTTACATTTTTGTAAAGTTATGTAAATAGTAAAAACTCCACCAGATACATCTAGTGGAGTTTTTACTCAATACCAAGATTGCAATATTACATCATTGGGTAAAGTCTGAGAAATTTTCAATTTCACTCTCAAACATAATAATTTTCTGCAATTCTGAAAGAAAAGTCAAAAGTTTTACTTTTTTACCACTTTCATATTTTTGCACAAAATCATTGACAAATTTTGAGAAAGTCATACGAACTGTCATTGTCTGTTCAATAGGAATATTAGTCTCTATAAAAATAATATCAAAAGCTATTCTTTCCTTTTTCACAGCTGTACTTGCGATTTCAACAATTTGTTCCTGCTCTTTTACAGTCATCTTGTTTAATCCCATTGCTTCCAAGACATAACGGATTCGTTTCTCAACAGGCTGTGTTTTATCAACACTTGCTAATGTTTCCTCAAAATCTCTAATTTCTGGCATACATTCCATTTTTACTCTTGGTTTAGTAATGGTTTTTCCATCATCAAACTCGTCAATTTTTTCTTTAACATTCGTCGTCTCTTCTATTTCCTGTTTATTGGAGTTTTCTTCCGTAGAATGATCTTCTACCCCTTTAAACGAGTACTCTTTATACTGTTTAGTTACATTTAGAAACGACAATATTGTTATTGAATATTCCTTTAGTCTTTCGGAAACTTGCTTACTAGACCAAACTTTGTCCCACTGTGTATAGAAAACTTTTTTGTTTTTTAGAGCATTTTCTAATTCTTTCCATGTAATCTTATCAACTTTCGTAGATATGATTACCAAATTCGTGAAAAAATCTTCCCTTTGACCCATTTCTAACCATTCTGACACTAATTTTGCAAAATTTTCAAAAGAAGTTGCTATTTTTGCAATTTCTTCTAATTTTGGAATGTTTATAGTTGTCAAACCTCGGTTTATTTTTTTAGGCTGCACCTTTTTTTGTAGTTCAGTCTGCTTGAAACTTTTACTTTCTGCATTCGCCTGTTCAGCTTTTTCACTCTTTGCATTCGCCTGTTCAGCTTGTTCAGATTTTTCACTCTCTGCATTTGTCTGTTCAGTCTCTTCGGAATCTTCTCCTCCTACATTTCCATATTCATAGTCATTTTCTGTGTCAACCTGTATTTTTTCATCTTCTTCGTACCCTTTCAAGTTCTTTCCGTAGTTCAATTCAATGACTTCACAATGGCTTATTGCATCAATAATTGCCATAGGAGGCTGCCGAAAAACAATTTCAAGTTTTGCCTCTTTACCTCTTACCACAATACTACTTTCAGGATTAAAATCCTGAAAAAACGCTCTAATTAAGTATTCTGCATTTTTATCCTGCTTAATCCTTACCTTTGCCCAAAACTTACTCATTGTGTTTCTCCTTTCATTGCTAAAAAGTTTAATAGGTATAGATTTATCTTGATATTTCCATTTTTTTGATATTTAGCAAATTAAAGAATTGCTAATATACATAAATACCTTGGAAATATTCCAACACAGCTTATATTATACTACTATTTTACATAATTTGCAACACAAAGAAGAAAGATAACTATATTGATATAGTTATCTTTCTTCTTTGTCCATTATTGATTGTAATTCCTTTTTGTTTCTTTCTAATTCTGGGTTTATACTAATAATATCCTTTAATTGTTTTATTATTTCTTGTTCATCTTTTTCTTCTTTTGCTATAGCTATTAGTTGTTCTCTAATTTCAATACTATCAGGAAATTTATCCAGTGCTTCATAAGCCCATAATTTTGCATCATCTAAATTTTTCATATTTTTTTCAATATGTACTAACTGTCTATATGCAGTATAGTTACCTGTTTCTTCTATTAATTTTTCCAACTCTTCTATTGCTTCACTGATTCTTCCTGATTTAAAATACGCAAAAGCTAACAAATTTCTTTTTCCTTGTGCTTTTTGTGGGTTAGCTACAATTTCAGATTTATATCTATTTATTGTTTCTTCATAATCCGGTTTTATATTCTTCTGTTTGACTTCTTTATGTTGTTCTTTAATTGGTTTTTTCTTATATTTTGTTGCTCTTTTTTTTCTAATATTGCTACTTTTTCTTTTTGGTATTTGTACATTTAGTTCTTCTAAGATCTTATCAATACTGCTTGAAAATCCCAACCTTTTTCTTTCTTCTTCTATCTCTAATAAATCTTCTTTATTAACAGTTGTTCTATTTATATATGAATTTAATTTTAATAGAATTGCTCTTTCTATACTATTATTATCTGTTGTTTCTATAAAATCGTTTAATTTATCTATTGCCTCTGCTACTTTTCCATTTTCTATTGATTCTTTTGCAAATCGTCTAAGTTCTAGCCTTTCTTTATATTCTTGTAACTTTTCAATAGATATATCTAATTCAAAAGATAATAATTCTAAATCAAATCCATTATTAATTAATCTTATTATTTCTTCTACTTCGTTTAGTCTTATCATAACATTTCATTTTTCCTTCTACATTAATTCTATTTTCGTTATCTCTTTTTTTCTTAATTATTGAATTAAGTATTTTTATTTTCTACATAATTATAAATGCGTTTCAATAATATAAATTTTTCTATTTTACATTTAGAAATACTACTACAAATCCTACTACAAATAGCAAAAATCCACATATTTTAAACCATTTAGCTCCTTCATTTTGATCATGAAAGCTAAACCATTTTTTAGTTTGTTTTCTTGCATCATATATCATAATAACACCTAACATTGTAAGTAAACTTCCTATTAATATACTAATTATCTTTATTATTTCCATTTTTTTCAACATCCTTTTAGAAAAATTCTACTGTATATTTACATTCATATTCTTGCTTTGGTGGCAATAATAATATATCTGTTTTTTGTCTAAATACCCCTGAACCATTTACATTATCCGCTGTTGTCATCCAAGGTTCTATACATATAAATGGCGCTTTTGGTTTTGTCCATACGGCAAGATATGGAAAGCCTGTAAAATCCATTGTAAGTATTGTTTTTCCGTTGTTTTTTAAGCTTACTTTATTTGATTTTAGCCCTTTCATAATAATTGCATCATTATCAAAAGAATGTATATCTAATGGAATTGTTTTTTGGTTTTGTATAATATTTTTTGCATACTCTGTTCCTATTAATCCATCTACTAAATATAAAAAGTGAATTTTATCTTCTTCTTCTTCAAATTCTAAATAGTAGTTTCCTTTATCTAATTGTTCTCTATCTATTTTAAAAGCTGGATGTCCACCTATACCAAAAGGCATATCTGTATCTCCCTCATTTATTACTTTATATATTGTTGTTAGTTTATTTTCATCTGTTCTATATGTTACTGTTAGAGAAAATTCATACGGATATTTATCTATTAGCTTTTTATCACTTTTAAATACATAAGAATGAAAATTATCTAACTTTGTTAATGGTTCAAATTCCATATCTCTAGCAAACCCATGTTGTTGCATTTCATAAGTTCTACCATTTATAATTGTCTGATTTTTTTTACATTTTCCAACCGTAGGAAATAATACTGGCCAATGTCTTTTCCAGTATATTCTTCCGTTTTCATCTGCACAATTTTCACCTTGATGTACTTTTTCTTCTCCATTTATTTTAAAACTTACTAACTCTGCACCATATTTTGAAGTTAGCATTTGTGTATACATAGAATTTTTCTCCTTTTTTCTTTATTTTTTCACTATTATATTATTATTTTTTTATGTAAATGTCAATATTTTTAAAGAAAAATGTAGCAAATTATACTATGAAATTTAATTACTTTTAATCTCTTCTATTAGTAATCTTCTTATTTTAATAATATCTGAAAAAACTAAATTTTTATATCCTTTTTCCACTAGTTTTAGTATTTTTAAGCACAAAAATAGAGGCTAATTATTTTATAAATTAGCCCCTATAATAATTTGTTCATTAGACTTTATTTTATTTGCTCTCTAATTAGCAAAACTTATTTGTTCATTAGACTTTATTTTATTTGCTCTCTAATTAGCAAAACCTATTTGTTATAAATAATACTAACATATAGCAATAACATTGTCAATATTATTACTAATATATTTTATGTAAATTTTTAAAAATTATTACATCTTTTAAATTTCAATTCTATCTGTAAATTTCTTACTAACTAATACTTTTAATGGTTTATTTTTTTCAAGTTCTAATTTTGGATCTTCTTGTTCAATTTTTATTGCTAGGCTTTGTACCATTTTTAATGTAGGCATATCTTCAAACAAATTTGCTATTTTAAGTTCTGGAAGTCCATGTTGCCTTGTTCCAAAAAATTCTCCACTTCCTCTTAATTCTAAATCTTTTTCTGCAATAACAAATCCATCATTTGTTTCTTGCATAGTTTTCATTCTTTGCCTTACTACATCAGACTTGCTATCATATTTTAAGATACAATAAGACTTATATTCTCCACGTCCTACTCTTCCTCTTAGTTGGTGAAGCTGTGCTAAACCAAATCTTTCCGCATTTTCAACTACCATTATACTTGCATTAGGTACATTTACACCTACTTCTATAACTGTTGTTGAAATAAGTATATCTATGTTTCCATCTTTAAATTCCTGCATAATAGCATCTTTTTCTTTTGGTCTCATTTTTCCATGAAGATATTCTACTCTATAATTTTTAAATATTTCATTTTTGTATTTTTCTGTAAGCTCTAACACTGCTTTTGCATCTATTTCTTCTGTTTCTTCTACTAATGGGCAAACAACATACACTTGTCTTCCTTCATCTATTTGTTTTTTTATAAAATTATTAATTCTTTCTTCCATAGTTTTTGTAACTGCATACGTATCTATTTTCTTTCTATTTGGTGGAAGTTCATCTATTATAGATATATCTAAGTCACCATATAAAATTAATGCTAGTGTTCTTGGAATTGGAGTTGCTGTCATAACTAATACATCTGGATTTTCTCCTTTTTTACTTATAGTAGCTCTTTGCCTTACTCCAAAACGATGTTGTTCATCTGTTACAACTAAACCCAAATTTTTAAATACTACATTTTCTTCTAATAAAGCATGCGTTCCAATTAATACATCTATTTCTCCATTTTTTAACTTTTCTAAAATCTCTTCTTTTTTCTTTTTAGTAACACTACCTATTAGTAATTCGCACTTTATTTTATATTTTTCTAATATCTCATTAAATGATTCTAAATGTTGACTTGCAAGTATTGCTGTTGGTGCCATTATTGCTACTTGATATCCACATTTTACTGCTTTATAAGCTGCACACATTGCAACAACAGTTTTTCCGTGAACCAACATCCCCTTGAAGAAGTCTATTCATAGCTTTTTCATTTTCCATGTCATTATCTATTTCTTCTAAAACTTTTAATTGTGCCTTTGTTAATCTAAATGGCAATTCATTTATTACTGTACACATTTTTATATCTTTACTAAAACTAATACCCTTTTCTTCATTTGTGTAACTGTTTTTTAAACTCATTAATGCTAATTGCATAGAAAGTAATTCTTCAAAAACTAGACGTTTTCTTGCTTTTTCAAATTCTGTAAAATCTTTTGGAAAGTGAATTTGATTAATTGCTGTATTTACATCTTCTAATTTATATTCTTGCATTATATAATCAGGAAGAGTTTCTTCTAATAATTTTTCTTGATTTACTACCTTTAAACCATTTTCCATAACTTGTCTTATTGTTGTTTGGTATAAACCAAATGTTGCTGGGTAAAGTGGTATAATTTTTCCCGTATTTTTATTTGTCTCTTCACTATCGTAAACAGGCGAATTCATTTCTATCTTTCCATATTTAATAGATACTTTTCCATAAAATTTATATTTTTGTCCTAATATAAATTTGTTTTTTAAATAACTTTGATTAAACCACGTAAGAAGGCAAGTTCCTGTTTCATCCCTAACTATTAGTTTATAAATAGCCATATTTTTACGAATTCGTTGTTCACTCATTCTGCTTACTACCATTGCTTCTATTAGTGCTTCTTCTCCATCTGTTAAAGAAGCTATCATTTTTGGTTTGCTTCTATCTTCGTAATCTCTTGGAAAATATGTAATTAAATCTTCTAAAGTATTTATTCCTAATTTATTCAAAAGTTTTGCTCTGTTTGGACCTACTCCTTTTATAAATTGAATTTTTTTTTCTAATTCTTGCATTTTTATCTCCATTTTTTGTTTAATTGTATCATGAAGTTTTTAAATTTAAAAGAGAGAATTTAATCTTTTTTCTAAAATTTGACATATAATTAAATATATTGATTTTTCAGTTTATTGTGCTATAATAAATTTATAAACGCAAAAGAATAAATAATAAAAGGAGTTTTAAAAATGTCTTCAACGCTTGTAAAAGCTGATATAAATAATCATATTGAATTTTATTCTCTTGTTTCAGATATTATTTCAAACGAAACTGTCCAGGAGATGAAAAAATATAGACAACATTATAATACTAGTACTTATGAACATTGCTTTAATGTTGCTTACATAAGTTATAAAATTTGTAAAAAACTAAAATTAGATTATGTTTCTGTAGCCAGAGCAGCTATGGTTCATGATTTATTTTTATATGATTGGAGAGGTGGAAAAAAAGCTGAAAAATTCAGAGATTTGCATGCATTTTCCCATCCTAAAACAGCCTTAAAAAACGCTTCAAAATTATTTGATTTAAATGAAAAAGAAAAAGATATTATAGTTAAACACATGTGGCCTGTTACTTTGGCTTTTCCAAAATATCCAGAATCTTTTATTGTTACTTTTGTAGACAAATTTAGTGCTTTACAAGAATCTTTTCTATTTTATAATAATTTTTTACAAACAAAAAAAATATATAAGTATGCATATATTTTTCTTTGTTTACTTATTTTAGTTTAATATAAACGCTAGTAATTTTATTTACTAGCGTTTTAAAATATATTCTTAAATGTAAATCTAAATTTTTCTTTTATATGATTAAGTATATATATACATCTTTCTATATCATTAACGCCTTCTTCATATTCTTCAACTTTTATGTGTGCTTTAAGACTACTTAGTTCTGTTTCTACCTTTTCTAATTCGTCATGTTCTATATAATATGCTAATTTATTAAACTTTTCTCTCCAACTATTCATTATATTATCCATCTTTTTTTCTAATTCTTTATTTTTAATATTTTGACTAAACAATTCTTCTTTTAATTCTTCTAATTCACTATTCAAAGTTTCTATTGATTTTTTTGTATATCTTTGAGTTATTATATTTGTAACTATTACAAAAATGACTATTAAAATAACAATAATTAATTCCTTACGCATTACTTTCCATCCTTTTCTTGACAGAAAAAGTTTCCTTTTCCATCTATTGTTGCTATTAAAGTATTTTGTGGTTTTATATTAAAAGCCTTTATTTGTTTTTCTAACCATTTATAATCTTTTCCAAGTTTCTTTAAATTTTCTTCCATTACTTTTCCATCTATAATTAAATCATAAGATATTCCTTCATATTCTGGCATTATATTAAAATCTTCTGGAATTGTATTTCTTTTATTTGGTTTTTGTATAACTGTAACTTGTCCACTTGTTTCTAATATTGCATATTCTACATCTCCTATATTAAATATATTATTCACTCTTAATCTTTCTTCTAGCTCATTTATAGTAAATCTTTCTTTCTTCATGTTTCTTTCATTTATTTTTCCTCTATATATTAATACACTTGGTCTTCCACATATTATTTCTCTCATTTTTATACTTTTTAAATTTATAACAGATATTACCAAATGCATTAGTAGCAATCCCAAAATAGGTATAACTCCATTGCTTATTGGTATTCCTGGCTCTGCCATAGGAATTGTAGCTAAGTCTGCAATCATAATAGAAATAGCTAATTCAAATGGTTGCATTTGTCCTATTTCTCTTTTTCCCATAAATCGCATTACTATTAATACAAGTATGTATAAAATTATTGCTCTTACAAATATTAGTAACATTTTATTACCTCACTTTTATTTTTTTATTTATTTTTTACTATTTTAAAAGCTATTATTCATCTTTGTATATTTTTTATAAAAATGTTAATACTACAAATATATAAAAATGAATTTTTTATTTGAAAATAATTAAAACGAGGAGGTTTTACTATGTCAGATAATCATGTAGATACACAGTCTAAAAATGGAACTAGTACTGTATGGCAAATTGTTGGTAGATTAGTAACAGCTGCTATAGTTCTTGCTATTACAGCATTCTTCACACCTGGTTTTCATATAAACAATTTTTGGACATTAGCTGCTGCCGCCATTGTTCTTACTTTAATAGACTATTTAATTGCAAAATTCACTGGTCTTCATGCTAGTCCATTTGGAAAAGGTTTTGTAGGTTTTGTACTTTCTGCAGTTGTTTTATATGTAACACAATACTTTGTAGCAGGATATACCATTTCATGGATGGCTGCTATTGTTGGTGCTTTAATCTATGGTGTTGTTGACTATTTCCTACCTGGCGATCAACAAATGTAATGTCTTAAACAAAAAATGGATAAGAAATTAATTTCTTATCCATTTTTATTTAATATTAATAACACTACATAATTTATAAAATTATACAAATTAGTCCTCCACTTCCTTCATTTACTATACGCTCTAATGTTTCTTGTAATTTTTCTTGTGCATCTTCTGGCATTCTGCAAAGTTTATTTTGAAGTCCTTCATTTACAAGCTCATGTAAACTTTTTCCGAATATATTTGACTCCCAAATTTTTTGAGGATCAGATTCAAATTCAGAAAGAAGATAATTAACTAGTTCTTCTGATTGTTTTTCGCTACCTACAATAGGTGATACTTCTGTTTCTATATCTGCTCGAATCATATGTATTGAAGGAGCCTTCGCTTTCAATTTTACACCAAATCTTGAACCTTGTTTAACCATTTCTGGTTCATCTAATATAAGTTCATCCATAGAAGGAGTTACAATTCCATAACCTTTTGCTTTCACCTCTTCTAGTGCATAAGCTATTTTATCATATTCTTTTTTAGTGTTAGCAAATGTAGTTATTGTAGAGAATAAATCTCCCTCATTTTGAATATTTACCCCAGAAATTTCTGTTAAAACCTTATAAAATAGATCATCCATTAATTGAATAGAGATATTAACACTTCCTGTGCCTAATAAAATTTCATCTACACTTGTTCTATTTATTATGTCTGTTTTTTGTATTTTTGTTATACTAGAATCTATTTGTTTTAATAAATAAACATCATTAAAGGCATCTTTTATTTGGGAATATAATTCTTTCTTTAACCAATGATCATTTGATAGACCATCCACCCAATGAGGAAAATTTAAATTTATTTGTTCAATAGGAAATTCATATAGTATTTTATCAAATATATTATTGATATCATCCAAATCTAAAGTTGAACAATTTGTAGGAATTACAGGAACAGCATATTTTTCTTGTAAACGTTTTGCTAAAGCCAAAGTATAATCTGAAGTAGGATTAGCAGAATTTAAAACTATAACAAATGGTTTATTTAATGCTTTTAATTCATTTACAACTCTTCCTTCTGCTTCAATATAATCTTCTCTAGGAATGTCTGTAATAGAACCATCTGTTGTTACTAAAATTCCAATTGTTGAATGTTCTTCAATAACTTTTTTTGTTCCCATTTCTGCTGCTTGCTCAAATGGAATTTCAGTTTCATTCCATGGAGTTTTTACCATTCTTGGCATATCGTCCTCTAAATATCCAATAGCATTATCTACCAAATATCCAACACAATCTACCATACGTGTTTTTAATTTTATATTTTCCCCTAATGTAATTTCAATAGCTTCATTAGGAATAAATTTTGGCTCTGTGGTCATAATTGTCCTACCAGAAGCACTCTGTGGCAATTCATCTAAAGCCCTTTCTCTTTTGTATTCATTGTCTATGTTTGGAATAACCAATAAGTCCATAAATCTTTTTATAAAAGTAGATTTACCTGTTCTAACTGGTCCAACAACTCCAACATAGATGTCACCATCTGTACGTTTTGCTATATCTTGATATACTGATAATCTTTCTTCCATGTTAAATAGATACCTCCTTAAAAATGTTTGTACTAATAAACTTTAATTAATGTATATTAGACAAATTTAGGACTTATGACTAATTTATAAAAATAAATTGAACAAATTTATTTGGTGTGGTAATATTATATAGTATATATAGAAATGAGGTTTTATTTATGAATAACTATGAAAAAGCAATTAAGCTTTCAGAAAAATATAATCAGCCAGCTTTAAAAAATGAATTAGAAAAAAATAAAAATAGAGAACTAATAGAACAAATATTATCTATAGATTTTGAACAGATAAATTTAATAAAAAATGAAATTGGAAAAGAAAAAAACTTTTCAAATGATGTCATCGAAAATATACATTATACAGACCCTACCACTCTTTCAGAAGATTTATTGAAATCTTATGAAAAACTCGGAGAAAATATAATTTGTAATGGTCATTACGCTGTAGTTACTATGGCAGGAGGTCAACGGAACAAGGCTTGGTCATAATGGTCCAAAAGGTACTTTTTTAGTAGATATAAAACCTGAACCAAAGTATATTTTTCAAATTCTTGCTAACACATTAGAATCATCAAACAGAAAATATAATACAGTAATTCCATGGTATATAATGACAAGCAAGGAAAATAACAAAGATACAATTAATTTTTTTGAAAAACATTCTTATTTTAATTATCCAAAAGATAGCATCAAATTTTTTATTCAAGGTGAAATGCCTTTATTAAATGAGAATGGACAATTTTTATTAGATGAAACTGGTAAAATTCAATTTGCTTCTGACGGAAATGGAAGTATATATCGTTCTATGAAAAACAATAAAATATTAGAAGACATGAAAAAAAGGAATATAAAATGGGTTTATATTTGCTCTGTTGATAATATTTTACTAAAAATGGTAGAACCTACTTTAGTTGGCTTAACTATTACACAAGAAAATGAAATTGCCTCTAAAACAATCATAAAGAAAAATGCCAAAGAAAGAGTTGGTGTGTTTTGTTTAAGAAATAGAAAACCTTCTGTAATAGAATATAGTGAACTTCCAGAAGATATGGCTGAGCAAGTCGATGAAAACGGTGAACTTGTATTTGGCGAATCACATATTATGTGTAACTTATTTTCATTAAATGCTTTGGAAAAACTTGCAGATATCAGACTTCCATATCATATAGCACATAAAAAAATTACACATTGGTTAAATGGAGTAAAAATAGAACCAACTGAGCCTAATTCATACAAAATGGAATCTTTTATTTTTGATGCATTTACTTATTTTAATGATATTACTTTGCTTAGAGGAAAAAGAGAAGAAGATTTTGCACCTATAAAAAATAAAGAAGGTAACGATAGCCCTCAAACAGCTATTGAATTATACAATAAAAGGATGAATTAAAAAATTTTCATCCTTTTGTTTTTACAAAAAACTTTCCCTTTTTGTAAAATTATAGTATAATGTATTTGAAAATAATGGAGGTACAAATGAAATTTATAAAAAAACTATTACTTATTATCTTAGTTATTGTTATTATAGTAGGAAGTATTATATTTTTAAATGGATATAAACTCTATAAAACTACTTTAGATAATTTAAGTCTTTCAGATAAAATTACTCAAATAAAAAATGATGAAAACTATGTTTATATTGGTGATGTTCCAGATTATTATACAAATGCTATTATCGCCGTAGAAGATCATCGCTTTAAAAATCATGGTGCCATAGATATTATTGCTATTTTAAGGGCTACTGTTTCAAATATTCAAGCTAAAGAATTCAATGAAGGTGGTAGTACTATAACTCAACAGGTTGCTAAAAATTTATATTTTATTTCTGAGGATGATGTAATTTCTAGAAAAATAGCTGAAGCATTAGTCGCTTTTGATTTAGAAAAAAATTATTCTAAAGATGACATCCTAGAATTTTATATAAATACCATTTATTTTGGTGAAGGCTATTATGGTATTAAAGAAGCTTCAAATGGATATTATAAAAAAGAACCAAAAGATATGAATTTAGATGAAGCTACTATGCTTGCTGGTGTTCCAAATGCTCCTTCTGTTTACGCTCCAACTATTAACCCAGATTTAGCAAAAAGCAGGCAAAATAAAGTTATTCGCTCTATGGTTGAATACGGCTACCTTTCACAAGAAGAAGCTAATAAAGTTTTAAACAAATAAAGAGTAATATCAAATATTGATATTACTCTTTATCTTCATTTTACTCCTCTTCCTCCTCAGAATCTGAGCTTCTTTGACTAACTATTTTAGTTACATTCATATCTGTTATAAAGTCAAATAACAATTCTAATTTTATTGTTTCCATTTTCTCATCCTTCAAGTACTCATTTAAAGGTTCCACTTTCGTAATATATGGCTTATTAAAAGTTTTGGAATTTTTGTTCTTTTCTAACTTTACTCCGGAAAAAAGCTCATAATATTCGTCCTTTTTCTTTGTTCCTAAGTAATACAAAGTAACAACCTGAGGTCCCCAGCCAGCTCCGTCATCATAGTTAGATACAATTTCTGTTGTTAATACATATACATCATTACACCGTACCTTTTTTTTCTTAAAAATTTCCATACTTTTTCCTCCTAAAATTAATTAATTTTTTAGATTTCTAATAAAAATATGAAAATATTATACCATGGTTTTATGTAAATAGCAAGCACAATTATTTAACTTTATATTTTCTATATGTAGGTTTGTCAAACATACGTCACATGTTAACTATACTTTACAAATTTATATCATTATTCACTAAAATATTTATTTAATATTAATTCATAAGCTTTCTTTACATCTTTCTCTTCAGTTAGATTAATACCTGTATTTTTAATTTCTTGAAACATATTATTCTTTATATTATTAATTTCATCTAATCTCACTGTTATTTCAATTTGCTTCATAATATAAACCCTCCTTTTTTTCTATAGATTCATATTGTAAAATTAAGCTTGTTATGCTGCAGAACTTTTGTTTGTATTGATAGTAAAAAATAAAAACAAGTCTCCTTGTTTTTATGGTGGGCAGGGATGGATTCGAACCATCGTACTCGTATGAGAACAGATTTACAGTCTGCCGCCTTTAGCCACTCGGCCACCTACCCATATATTAAATTATGTCTAAAAATAAAATGGTGCTCCCTCAAGGATTCGAACCTTGGACCCACCGGTTATGAGCCGGTTGCTCTGACCAACTGAGCTAAGGGAGCATGTGCTTAACACAAGTTTGATTATACAAAACTTTTTATTTATTGTCAATAGATAATTCAATTTTTTTTATTATTTTTTTACATTTTTTATTCTTAGTTAAAGGTAAGTTAGAAAAATAGCATTCTAACCTACCTTTAAGCTAACTATTTTTGTTCTTTTCTTCCTTCTGGTAATGCTGGTACATCTAAAACTATTCTTATTCTAAATGCATATCTTATAGCTCTACCAAATTTACTCTCTTTAATTCTTTGCCATAATGAAGGTTTTACTTCAAATCTTGTTTCTTCAATATATTGATTATTTTCTTCTTTTAGCACTTCTGCTGCTTCATCTATTACTTTTTCATTTTCTATTTTCTCTACTTCTTCTTGTGGTGTTGGAATTAATTTTAAAGCATCTGCAATTTCTATTCCTATATAACTTAATGCTTTTGATCTATCTTCTATTCTTTCCATATCTATTTCAATATGTAAGTTTGATTCTAAGTTTACTATTCTTGCGTTTACAAGTTTTAAAGCATCTTGATAATTTTGAGTTGTTGTACTTCTTGCTTTACCAATTATTTCTAATGTTTCTACTATATCTTCTGGTAAGTTTCCAGAAGCTTCTTTTAATGTTTGTTTCCATCCATCTTCTTTATTTACAACAACTTCTAATATATCTTTTAATTGTCCAGCTAATGCTATATTTAATTCTCTTTGACGAATTAGTTCTTCTATTTGTTTTGTATTTTCTTCAAATTGGTTTGTTGCGAATTCCACCAATCCGTAAGCTGCTTTATATACACTTGATGGAAAATTCTTTTTCTTTGGATATTCTACCAAGTATGTTTTTATTGATTCTATTAAATCTTTAAAGTATGTATCATCATCTAATTGAATGATTTGTTTTTTACTTTTTGGATTAATTAATTTTTGTACTTTATCAATATTTGATAACATTTTTTCTTCTGTGATTACCATTCTCACATTTACTATGCCAGATTTAGACATTGTAAACTCCTCCCCTTTTCCTATGTATTATTGCATTTTATGTTCTATTACAAAAAAATACAATAGGAATCATAATATTTTATAATTTGACTTCATTTTTATTTTAATACAAAATATTTAATTCTGTCAATAGCAAAATCGTTATTTCCGTAAATATTTTTTATTTTTTGGGAATTTTTTTCTACTTTATTTTTTTATAAAATATTTCTATTTATCTTTATTTATTTCTACATATCTTTTTATTTTCATTGTAGTTGTTTTTGCAAATTCATCTTTCTTTATTTCTAATTTTTTAATTGCTTTGTATGAAGTTAGTTGGTGATTCACTTCTTTTATTTTTTCCCAAATAATATCATGAATTTGTTCATCTGTTAATTCACCTTTATGTTCTTTTTGTATTTCTTCTAAGTTTGGTATTACTTTTGCAGTAATGATTAATTCTTTTTCTCCTTCTACTTCTTTACCATATACCATACATTCTTTAATTTCTGGTATATTTCCTAGCATTAATTCTATTTCTTCTGGATATATATTTTTTCCATTTTGTGTTACTATAACATTTTTTATTCTTCCTGTTATATATAAGAAGCCTTCTTTATCTAAGTAACCAACATCTCCTGAATGAAACCATCTATTACCTTCTTCATCTGTTTCTATTACTGCATCTGTTGCTTCTTTATCTTCATAATATCCAAGCATTAAAGTTTCACTCTTAATTAATACTTCTCCTTCCCCTTTTTCATTTGGATTATCTATTTTTAATTCTGCACAAACAACTGCTTTTCCTGCTGATCCTACTTTTGGTTCATATTGTGGTGTAAGAGCTGCTATTGGTGCTGTTTCCGTTAATCCGTAGCCTTGTAGGAATATTATTCCTAAATCTTGCATCCATTTTCCTACTTTTGAATCTATTGGAGCTGCTGCTGAAACTACAAATCTTAATTTACCACCTAAGTTTTCATATATTTCCTTAAATACATTTTTCTTTATATCTACACCTACATTTTTTAATGCATTTGTTATTTGCATCATTGAATTTACCATAGCTGTTTTTCCACTTTTATCTATTGTTTGATTTATTTTTTTATAAAGATTTTCTATTAATAATGGAACTGCAAGTAATGCTGTTGGTTCTGTCTCTTTTAAGTTTGGTACTATATATTTTAATCCTTGGCACACTGCAATAGAAGATCCTCTTGCAACTGGAAGTAAAAATCCTATTGTAGATTCATAAGTATGATGTAATGGTAATATAGAAAAGAATCTATCTGTTTCGTGTATTTTTACGTATGGATTTACTGCATTAATATTTTGTGCTAAGTTTTTATTACATATCATAACACCTTTTGAGTTAGATGTAGTTCCTGAAGTAAATATTAGTACTTTAAATTCTTCTGGATCTATTTCTATTTTTTCAAATGAACTATCTCCTTTTTCTAGTAATTTTTTTCCTTGACTAATAACTGTGTTTAGTCCTACTTCTCTTCCTTGTAGTTTGTCATCTGAATTCATTTGCATAAAATATTTTACCCCTGGAAGCTTATCTTCTACTTTTTTAATTATATCTTTTTTCTTTGTAGAATATATAACAGCTGTTGCTCTTGATCTGTTTATAACATTTTCTATTTCATTTGCTGGTAATTCTTTATCTACTGGAACTGCTATTCCAACACCACAAAGCATAGCCATATATGAAACATACCAATGATATGTATTTTCTCCTATTATAACTATTCTTTCATTTTTTAAATTATATTTATTTGTTAATGCTGTCCCTAAAGCTATTACATCATCTGTAAATTCTTTATATGTAATTTCTGTAAAATTACCTTTTGAATTGAACTTTTCTAACATAAATATATTATCTGCATATTTTTCTTTTGCCATTTGAAATATTTCTTTTATTGTCTTATAATCTGTTGTCTCATAACCTCTTTGCTTTCTTTTTTGTGCTATTACTTGCTTTTTTTGTAATCTTTCATAGTCTACTTTTACTTCCTCAATATTTTCTACATCTTTCATTTGTATTTTTTTAAATTTAAAATTTGGTATTTTAAAATCTTTTAATATTCTCATTTTATTTCTCCTTTTTTTGTAATTTATTTATAAACGCTTTTTCTATCTCTTTATATAATTCCATAACTTCAATGTTTTCGTTATTTCTTAATTTATATATTAAACTAGAACATACAAAACCAAATATTCCTGAAGCAACTACATTTGAATCTAAATTACTTATTTCTCCTTTTTTTATTCCTTCTTTTACTATTTGTTCTATCATTTCTATATATTCAAATACAATGCTTCTACACATTTTCGAACGCTCACTTGTACCCCATATTTCACTTAATATTATTGTTATAAAATTTTCATATTTTACTAATACCTTTATTTGTATTAATATTATTGCTCTTATTTTATCTATAGAATTTGTCATTTTGTCTGTTTTTATTTCTATACTATTTTTTAAAAGCTTTACTCCTTCTTCTACTAAGAACTTAAATATTTCTTCTTTACTAGAAAAATGATAATATAATGTACCTTTTGCTACACCTACCGTTGCTGTTATTTCTTCTACCGATGTCGCATCATATCCTTTTTCTGCAAATAATTTCATTGATGTTTCAAATATTTTTCTTTTTGTTTTATTCATTATTCTCACCTTTATAAATAAAATCTTTATTAATTATATATTTTTATCTGCTTTTTTGCAAGTATCTTTTGTTTTTTTGACTACGTGTTCAAATACATTTAAAGGGAGATTTAAAATCTCCCTTTTGTCTTTTATCTTCTTTTTCCATCTAAAGAATCTAAATTATCCAATGCTTTTCCTGTACCTAATGCTACACATGACACTGCATCTTGTGCAATCATTACATTTATTCCTGTTTTTTCTTGTAATAATTTATCTAATCCGTCTACTAAACAACCTCCACCTGTCATATAAATTCCTTTGTCACTAATGTCTGCTGCAAGTTCTGGTGGTGTTTTTTCTAATACTGAATGAACTGCGTCTACTATCATCATAGCTGGTTCCATTAATGCTTCTAACATTTCACTTGATTTAACTGCTATTGTTCTTGGAAGTCCAGTAGTTAAATCTCTTCCTCTTACATCCATTTCTACATCTTGTATTTTTGGATATACACATCCTATATTAATTTTTAAATCTTCAGCTGTTCTTTCACCAATTATCATATTATATTTTTTCTTTATATATTTTACTATATATTCGTCAAATTTGTCTCCAGCAACCTTTAAAGATGTGCTAACAACACTTCCTCCTAAAGAAATAACTGCTATGTCTGTTGTTCCTCCTCCTATATCTACAACCATATTTCCACATGGTTTAGAAATATCTATTCCTGCTCCTATTGCTGCTGCTATTGGTTCTTCTATTAAATATACTTTTCTTGCTCCCGCTTGTGAAGCTGCATCTATTACTGCTTTTTTTTCTACTTCTGTAACTTGTGAAGGTATACATATCATAATTCTAGGTGCAAAAATAAACCTTCCACATACTTTATTTATAAAATATTTTAACATTTTCTCTGTCTCTGTGTAGCTAGAAATAACTCCTTCTCTTAAAGGTCTTGTAGCTACTATGTTTCCTGGTGTTCTTCCAAGCATTCTTCTTGCTTCTTTTCCTACTGCTAGTACATTTCCTGTATTATTATCTACAGCTACTACTGATGGCTCGCGAAGTACTATTCCTTTTCCTTTTACGTATGCAATAACTGTTGCAGTTCCTAAATCGATTCCTATATCTTGTCCAAAATCAAACATCTAAATCTTCCTTTCAGTATTATATTCTTCTCATTTTATTTCTTTTTTATTACATTTCTGTTGCAATTATATTACAGTTTTCTTAAAATAGCAATGTTTTTTTGTTAATTTAAATATAAAATAAAAGACTATTTATATAAATCTAAAACTCTCAAAGTTTTTTATTTATATAAACAGTCCTAATTCTAAAACATTATACAGTATTCCAAAATTAAATATGCAGATGTACCAATAGCTATTGCATTTTCTAGATTAATATTTCTTTGTATTACTAAGAATATATTATCTATTTTTTGTTGTGGCTTTTCAGTTATAATGTCTACTTCTGCCTTTTCTACTTTATTAAATTTAAAATGAACTTCAAATTCTTTTTCTTCTTTTGCGTTTAATTCATCTATTTCTACATATTTAGTTCCCATTAAAATATCATTTTTTGAATAAAGTTTAATCTCTAGATATTTATTTTTTATAATATTTTCTGTATCATTTATTATTTTTCCTTTTATAAACCCATTTACTGAAGATGCTTGTAATTCTGTTTCCATTTTTATTGGAGTCTTTACTACAACTGTTTTATATTCAAACATTGTATCTAGTGTAAAATAAATAACTACTTGTGAAAATATATAAAAAAGAACTACTAATAAAAAATAGATAAAAAATGTTTTCATTCTTGCCATTTTTTATTCTCCATTCTATTTTATTTTTACATTTTTCTAAATACTCCTGCTACTTTACCTAAAATTTCACAATTTGGAACTATTATTGGATCCATTGTACTGTTTTCTGGTTGTAAACGTATATGATCTTTTTCTTTATAAAAAGTTTTTACTGTTGCTTCATCTCCAATTAAAGCTACTACTATTTCTCCATTATTAGCTACATTTTGTTTTTTTACTAAAATATAGTCTCCATTTAGAATTCCCGCTTCTATCATACTTTCTCCACGAACTGTAAGCATAAAGCTTTCTGAATTTCCGACAAAATCGATTGGTATTGGGAAAGTATCTGTAACATTTTCTACAGCTAAAATTGGTTCTCCAGCTGTTATTTTGCCTATGACTGGTACTTCTACCATTTCTCTTCCTGAATAGAAATTTTTGTCTTCTTTTATTTTCTCTTTATTGTCTGCTCCTTTTAATAAACGAAGTGTTCTTCCTTTTTGATCTTCTTTCTTAATATAACCTTTTTCAGCAAGTTTAGCTAAATAGCCATGCACTGTTGCTGTTGAACTTAACCCAACAGCTTTTCCTATTTCTCTAACTGATGGTGGATATCCTTTTTCATTAACTTGTTTTTCAATGAAATTTAATATTGATTTTTCTCTTTTATTTAATTGCATAGGATCTTTCTTTGCTTTCATTTACATCACTCCTAATTTTAATTTCTTATATAATATCATACAAACAAAAGAATGTCAAACAAAAGTTTTAATTTTGTTTGACATTTTTCATTTTATTTATATTCTAGTCCATCCACTCTAATTCCCAGTCAACTACTTTTACTGTATCGCCTTCTTTAACTCCTGCTTCTTTTAATGCTTTATTTACTCCTAATTCATCTAAACATTTTTGGAAATAATACATAGATTCATTATCTTCTAAGTTAACTCTTCTCATAATTTTTTGTACGCCCGGACCATCTACTATAAACATTCCGTCTTCTTTTGTTATTGTAAATGGTACTTCATCTTCTAAGTTATATACTTTCTTTCCGCCAACTACTTCTACAATATCTTCTTTTGGAAGTGTCTTTAATACCTCAGATACATGTTTTAAAAGTTCTTCTACTCCTTCACCTGTAACTGCGGAAATTTTGTATATTTCTATTCCTTTTTCTTTAGCCATTTTTTCTAATTCTTTATATAAACTTTCATCTTGCATACTATCTATTTTATTTGCTACTATTATTTGTTTTCTTGTAGCTAATTTTTCGCTATATTGCTTTAATTCTTCATTTATAGTATTAAAATCTTCCACAGGATTTCTTCCTTCTGTTCCAGATACATCTATTACATGAAGTAATAATCTAGTTCTTTCAATATGTCTTAAAAATTGAAGTCCAAGTCCTGTACCTTGGCTTGCTCCCTCTATAATACCAGGTATGTCTGCTATTACAAAACTATCTCCATAGTTTGATTTTACCACTCCTAAATTTGGTTCTAATGTTGTAAAGTGATAGTTTGCAATTTTAGGTGTAGCTGATGTTGTCCTTGATAGAAATGTTGATTTTCCTACATTAGGAAATCCTAATAACCCTACATCTGCTAATAGTTTTAATTCTAATACAAGTTCTTTTTCTAAACCTTTTTCTCCATCTTGTGAAAAACGAGGTGCTTGTCTTGTTGATGTTGCAAAATGTGAGTTTCCTTTTCCTCCTCTTCCTCCTGGAAGTATGAGTTCTTCTTGCCCTTTTTCAGATAAATCTGCTAATACTTGATTTGTTTCAGCATCTTTAATTATTGTACCTATTGGTACACCAATGTGTAAGTCTTCTCCACTTCTTCCATATCTATGTGCGCCTTCACCATTTTTTCCATCTTCCGCCTTAAACTTCTTTTTAAATCTAAAATCTACTAATGTGTTTGCATCTGGATCTACGAAAAAGTAAACATCTCCACCTTTTCCTCCATCGCCTCCATCTGGGCCACCTGCTGCTACATATTTTTCACGACGAAAAGAGACAGCTCCGTTGCCTCCATCACCTGATTTTACAATTATTTTCACATAGTCTGTAAACATTATTTTACCTCTTCTAAACTTTCTATATATTCTTTCTTAGCCTTTATGAATTCTTCTGTACTTATTGTTTCTATTTCTTCTGGAGTTAATTTTTCTACACGATATTTTTGACGAAATTTTCTTTGTTTATCTTCTTCTAATTCCTCAGTTAATTCAACTTCTTCTCTTGCAAATACTTGGTTTTCTTGAAACATATTTTTATATACAACTAAACTTCCTTTAACATCTTGTGCATTTCCTGTATATTTTACTCCTATTTCTAATATTTCATAAATGTTTTTGTGTATTAAATCTTCTCCTTTAAAATGTTTGCATAAATCACCTTTTTTAAACATTGTTTCTCCTTACCCAGGACAAAAATTGACCCGTCCCCAAATGTCCTTTAATAATCTAGTCTCATCGCTTTTTTTACCTTTTTCATCGTTTCTTTTGCTGTTTTTTGAGCTTTTAAAGTTCCTTCCATTAATATTTTATCTACTATTTCTGGATGTTCTTCATAATATGCTCTTTTTTCTCTTATTGGTTTTAATGTGTCTGATATATTTTTAGCAAGTTCACGCTTACATGCTACGCATCCTCTTGCTCCTGCTTTACATTCTGCACATACTGTATTTACTTCTTCTTCCTTGCTAAATAATTTGTGATAATAATATACCATACATATATCTGGGTTTCCTTTATCATCTTTTTTTATTCTTCCTGGATCTGTTACTGCGCTCATTACTTTTTTAGTTATTTCTTCTTCTGAATCTGATAGATATATTGCATTTCCTAAAGATTTACCCATTTTTTCGTTTCCATCTAATCCTTTTATTCTTCCTGCACTTGATAGTACTGGTTCTGGTTCTACTAAAGTTTCCCCATATATTGAGTTAAATTTTCTTACTATTTCTCTACATTGTTCAATTAATGGAAGTTGGTCTTCTCCTACTGGTACTAATTCTCCTTCAAAACATGTTATATCTGCTGCTTGACTTACTGGATATCCTAAAAAACCATACGTAACACTTTCTCCAAACAAATCTTTCTTTTGAGCTATTTCTGTTTTTACTGTTGGGTTTCTTTGAAGTCTTGCTATTGTTACTAAATTTGAATAAAATACTGTAAGTTCTGCAACTTCTGGTATCATTGATTGGATGTATATTGTTGTTTTTTCAGGATCTATTCCACACGCTAAATAGTCCATTGCTACTTCTCTGACATTTTTTCTTACTTTATCTGGATTATTAAAGTTATCTGTTAATGCTTGAACATCTGCTATTAATATGTATGGATCATATAATCCTGAATTTTGCATTTCTACTCTCTTTTTTAAAGATCCAAAATAATGTCCTATATGTAATCTTCCTGTTGGTCTATCTCCTGTTAATATACGTTTTTTATCTGCCATAAGTATTCCCCCTGTATTTATTTCATATTTTCTTCTACATTTTGTTTTAATATGTTTAATCCTTTTAGCAATGTTTCTTCGTCTATTGTTAATGGTGGCATTATTTTTACAACAGAATTATTTCTTCCTGCACGTTCAACTATTAGTCCTGATTTAAAACAATCTGTTGAAATTTTCTTAGCTATAGTCTCATTATGAGTCTCTATTCCCCATATTAAACCAATTCCTCTTATTTCTATATTAGAATTTATTGGTTTTATTTCTTTTTCTAAGAATTCTTTAACTATTTCACCTTTTTGTCTTACTTTTTCTTCTATATGATTTTGTTTCATAAATTCTAATCCTGCTTTTGAAGCAACCATTGCTAATTGATTTCCTCTAAATGTTCCATTATGTTCTCCTGGTGCCCATATATCTAACTCTGGTTTTATTAATGTTAATGCAAATGGCATTCCATATCCACCTATTGATTTTGAAAGTGTTACCATATCTGGCACAATGTTTGCTCTTTCAAATGAGAAAAATGTTCCTGTTCTTGCATTTCCAACTTGAACATCATCTACTATTAATAAAATGTCGTTGTCATCACATAATTTTCTAAGTCTTTGTAGATAATCTTTTTCAAATACCCAAATTCCACCTTCTGCTTGTACTGTTTCTATTATAATTGCTGCTGGTTTTTCTATTCCAGAATGATCATCATCTAATATTGTTTGCATATAGTCTATTGTATCTAAATCTTTAAACATATATGGAGCTGGTATATGTGTAACATTTTCTAGGCTAACTCCTGCTCCTTGTCTAGATTCTTTATCACTAGTTAAAGCTAGAGAACCTAATGTCATACCATGGAAACATCCCATTAAGCACCATATATTATTTCTTTTCTTTACTTTTCTAGCTAATTTTAGTGCTGCTTCTATTGCATTTGTACCTGTTGGTCCAGGAAATTGAATTTTATAATTTAAATTTCTTTCTTTTAATATTTCTTCTTCAAAATATTCAATAAAGTCTTTTTTAGCTTTTGTATACATATCTAAAGCATGCATTATTCTATCATCTTGTAAATATTTTATTACTTTTTCTTTTATATAATCGTTATTGTGTCCATAGTTTACTGCTCCTGCTCCACAAAAGAAATCTATATATTCTTTTCCATTTGTATCTTTTATGATAGATCCTTTTGCATAATCTAATACTTCTGTAAATACTCTACAATAAGATCTTACTTCTGATTCATATTTTTCAAAAACTTCTTTTTCTTCCATAATTTTTCTCCTTCTAATTAAATTCTCTATCTAATTTTTCAAATTCTTCTAACCTTTTTTTATAGGTTTCTATTGCTACATCTTCAAATGCCACACTTTCTTCTTGCCCCATTAATTTTAATATATATTTTGTAAAGTATGGATTTAGTACTAGTATTGGTCCTAGTAAATATGTTCCTATAAAATTATTTACTCTATATCCTTCATATTTTGATTCTGTATTTATTCCACTACCTTTTATAGATTCAAAAACATAATTATTTGAGTTATCTCCATAGCTCATGCTAAATTGCGCTTTAAATCCTACTATTTTTATATCTTCTATTTTCCCTAAAAATAGTGAATTAAATCTATTCATCATTCTTCTTTTTGCATATATAGGTATTATATCTAGTCCATCAATTTTTGTTCCATCTTCATTTTCAATATATTTTCCAAATACTTCAAAGGCATTTCCTGTTAGTAAAAACACTTTATTCTTTTCTATCAATTCTTTAATTCTATCTTTATATGGTTTTAATTTTTGTATTACTATTTCTTGTGTCTTTTCTGTCATAGGTGCCATATAAATTAAATCTACATCTTCTTTCACAAATTTTGGTTCATCTGTTAAAGAAGTATATACGCATTCTACTTCTTTAATACTTTTTTGTAAATACTTTATATTAAACAAGTCTCCATATAAATTACATACTTCCGAAAATAAAACTTCAATTTTAATCATTATTAGTAGCCTCCTTTTTCTCAGTTAGTAATTTTTCAATGCTTTCTTTTACTTTTCTTGCTGTTGGATCTGCATATAGTTCAAATAAAATATACACTGTTTCTCCTTTTTCTAATGATAGGTATTTTACAGTATCTAATTCATTTTCAGTACATACAATTTTTTCTGCTGGAACTCCTGCTAGTAATAGTCTTAAATAATAATCCTTAGATCTAATTCCTCCTATTACTATTTTTTGTATATCTTCTGAATTTAAAAATTCAAAGTCACAATCATAAAGCCATGTTATATTTTCTGTTGATGATTTTGCATCAAACACATCATCTAGCATTAAAATTATTTCTTTTTTTCCTTTTTCTTTTTTTACATAATCAAATACACATGAACAAGCTATTGGGTTTTGTCCCTTTGCCATATTGTATACTATATTTACTCCATTTAATTCTTCTTTTTGATATCTTGTCCCAGTTATATTTATTTTTTTAAATGTTTCTTGTATATTTTCTGTTGATAGTCCAAATTCTTTTAAAAGTGTAATTACTGCTATCATATTATATATATTAAATATACTATTAGAAGATACCATTTGAAATTCTTTATGTTCTTCTTTATGGTTTACTGTTATTTTTTCATTTTCATAATCTATTTTTTCTACTGTATAATCCGGAGTTGGAGACTTAAAATTACAATTCGGACAATATGCATTTCCTATATGATGATATCTTACATAATTATATTGTAATTTAGTATTGCATTTAGGGCATATTCTCATATCATTTATTATATTTATTGATTCGTTTAAGTCTGTATCTAATTTATTTATAGCAAAATAAACTTTCTTATTCTCACTAGTTCCTAATGAACTACTTATTAAGTCATCTGCATTTAAAATTAAAGTTGTTTCTTTTGGCAACTCTTTATTTATTATTCCATGAATATATTCTGGATGAGCATTTCTTCTAATTGAATCTCTAAATAAATTTGTACAAATTAAGTATGTTGGTTTAATGTAAGGATATACTTTTAAAGAACTTCTTTCATCAATTTCAAATACTGCTATTTCATACTTTTCTTTTTGTAGCCATGACATACCACTTATAAGACTACTTGCTATTCCAGAATTTACATTTGAACCGAATTTATTATTTAACACTTTATATCCATTTACTTGTAATGAATCTATTATTAAATTACATACTGTGGTCTTTCCATTTGTTCCCGTAACCCCTATAATCGTTTTAGGCTTTTTTACTTTTTTTAAGAAATCTGGACATATTTTTATTGCTAATTTTCCTGGAAATTGAGTCGCATTTCTTCTTAAAATCTTTAACATTAATTGTATAAGCTTTGCAATATAAAAAGCAAAATAATATCTTAGCATATTTTTATTCCTCCTAATTTTAACGATTTTATTTTAGCACATTTTAATATAAAAAAATAGCTTTTGCATAAAAATAAATAAAAAAAATGAGTAAATTATATATAATCTACTCATTTTTCTTATTTACGCTTTTGCATCCTCTACTGGATAAACACTGACTTGTTTTTTGTCTCTTCCAAGTCTTTCAAATTTTACATTTCCATCTACTAATGCAAATAATGTATCATCGCTTCCGATTCCTACATTTGTTCCTGGATGGAATTTAGTTCCTCTTTGTCTTACTAGAATGTTTCCAGCTAATACAAATTGACCATCTGCTCTTTTTAAACCAAGACGTTTTGATTCACTGTCTCTACCGTTTTTAACACTACCTTGACCTTTCTTATGAGCCATGTTTTCTCACTCCCTTCGTGTTTTATATATCCGTTTATAAATTTCTAAATTAAATTTATTCTTCAACTTTTTCTGCTTTTTTTGCAGTTGTTTTTTTAGTTGTTTCAGCTTTTACTTCTGCTTTTTCTGCAGTAGCTTTTGCTGCTGGCATAGCTATTTTAGTAATTTCTACTTTTGTAAATGGTTGTCTATGTCCTTGTGTTCTTCTGTAGTTCTTTTTAGCTTTATATTTGTAAACGATAATTTTTTTACCTTTACCATTTTCAACTACTTTACCTTCTACTTTAATACCTTTTACATAAGGAGCTCCAACTTCTACTTTCTTGTCATCAGATACTAAAACTACTTTATCAAAAGTAACTTTTTTACCTTCTTCAGCATCTAATTTTTCGAAGAATACTACATCTCCTTCTGCTACTTTGTATTGTTTTCCACAGCTTTCAATTATTGCGTACATTAATTGTACACCTCCTCTTATATGTATACTCGCTAAGCATAAAATACTAGGCAGTTAAAGTTAAACTTTAACATTTTAGGCCCGACCCAGGCGGCTTACAGATAAATATTTTAACATATTAGGTTTTATTTGTCAATCTTTTCTAATTTAAATTTTAAATAATCTCCACTAATTAATTTAAAATCTATTCCTTCTATATTACCTTCTATAGCATCCTTATGTGATGCACCATGTAAATGACCATAATAGCATTTACTTACATTATATTTTTTCATAATGTCTAAAAATTCTGAATTGTATGTATATATATTTTTCATACAAGATGCAAGAATTGGTGGATAATGCATAATACAAATTATTTCTTTTTCTTCTCCATATTTTTTTATTGCATCTTTTAAAGAAAGTTCTAATCTACCTGCTTCCCTTTTTACCATTTTTCTACTATTTTCTGTATCTAAAAGAGCCCAACCTCTTGTTCCAACAATTATTTTTTCTTCTATTAAAAAACTATTATTGTATAGAAAATCTATGTTTTCAAAGTTATTTTCTTCTAAATACTTTTTCATAGAAGTTACTGTAGTCCACCAATAATCATGATTACCTTTTAACATAATCTTATTTCCTGGAAGAGCACATAAATATTCAAAATCTTTATATGTATCTTCTAAATATGTAGCCCAAGAAAAATCTCCTGCAAGTATTACTGTATCTTCTTTCTTTACTTTTTTGTTCCAATCTTCTTTAATTTTATCGGTGTAGCCTTGCCATCCATCGCCAAATATATCCATTGGTTTTTCTACTCCAAAAGGCAAGTGCAAGTCACCCATTACATATATTGACATATTCCCTCCTTGTTAGTAGGGACGCTTCTTACTGACAGTTTTTTAAGTCAATAAGAATACTCCTTCCTTTACTTTTATCTATTCTTCTTATACTCTTCTAACGCCATTGCAACTTGATCTGGGCAAGATGTTCCTTTATCTCTACATTGAATTCCTTTTAATATTTCTATTACTTCATCTACTTTTCTATTTTGTACTAATTTTGAAACTCCTACAGTATTTCCAGGACATCCCCCTACTATTTTTAAACTCTTGATTATGTCATTTTCTATTTCTAATATTATTTCTCTTGAACAAACTCCCTTTGGAGTGTATCTATATTCCATCTTTTTCTCCTCGCTAATTAAATTTCTACCTTTTATTATTTATTTTTAATAATATCTTTTATAACTTCTCCTGCCATTGATAATCCTGCAACTGATGGTACAAATGATATACTTCCTGGAACTTGATTTCTTTCAGCACACTTTCTTTTTGTTCCAGGAGGACATATACAATTCGTTTTGCAACTACATTCTAATGTCTCATCTGGCTTTATTGGTTCTTCTTTTGAATAAATAACCTTTAGACTATCTATATTTCTTTTTCTTAATTCTTTTCTCATTACTTTCGCTAGTGGACATATACTTGTTTTATAAATATCTGTTATTTCAAATTGCAATGGATCAAGTTTATTTCCTGTGCCCATTGATGAAATTACAGGAATATTCATTTTTTTGCATTGTTCTATAATTTCAATTTTAGCTGTAACTGTATCTACACAATCAACTACGTATGACAAGCTTTCATCTATAATTTTCGTTTCAGAATCTGGCATAAAAAATTCTTGATATGTCTGAACATTTGCATTTGGATTTATTTCTAATATTCTTTCTTTCATTATATCTACTTTGTATTTTCCTATTGTTTTTCTTGTTGCTATTATCTGTCTATTTAGGTTTGTTAAGCAAATTTTATCATCATCAATTAAAACAAAATTATTAACTCCTGCTCTTACTAACCCTTCTACTACAAATGAACCTACTCCACCTATTCCAAATATTGCTACCTTTGCGTTTTGTAATTTTTCTATTCCTTCTTTTCCTATTAATAGTTCTGTTCTTGAAAATTGATTTAACATCCTATTTTCCTTTCTATTTTTTCATTTTTTGTCAATAAAAAGTTTCCTTACTAACATATTTTTAAATTTGGCACAGCATTTAATTCCAAATTTGATCTTACTCCATTTATGTAATTGTAGTATCCTGCTGATGCTATCATTGCTGCATTGTCTGTACATAAAACTGGCTCTGGATAATAAACTTTTATTCCTTTTTCTTTTTCTAATTCTTGAAATCTGCTTCTTATATAGCTATTTGCAGATACTCCACCCGCTAGTGCAATTGTTTTTAAATTTAATTGTTCACACGCTTTTAATGCATTTTCTACCAATACATCTGTTACTGCTTTTTCAAAACTTGCCGCTAAATCTGCTTTGTTTACATCTGGATTTTTATGATGTAAGTTTATTACTGCTGTTTTTATTCCACTAAAACTAAAGTCTAAATTTTCAAAATGTGTTTCTGGAAGTTTTATATTTGCTTTTCCTTCTTTAGCAAGTTTGTCTATTTTAGGACCTCCTGGATAACCAAGTCCTATTACTCTTGCTACTTTATCAAACGCTTCACCTATTGCATCATCTCTAGTTTTTCCTAATATTTCAAATTCTTTGTAGTCTTTTATATGTACTAAATGAGTATGCCCACCTGATACTACTAAAGCTAAAAATGGTGGTTTTAAATCTTTATGTGTTATGTAATTAGCTGCAATATGGCCTTCTATATGGTTTGTTCCAATTAAAGGTTTATTTGCAGCGTATGCAAGTGCTTTTGCATAAGAAACTCCTACTAAAAGCGCTCCTACTAAACCTGGTCCATACGTACAAGATATTGCTTCTATCTCATTTAAATTTATATTTGCCTCTCTTAGTGCTTTTTTTGTAACATTAGAAATAGCCTCCACATGATTACGAGACGCTATTTCTGGCACTACTCCACCAAATTTTTCATGAATTGGTACTTGTGAACTTATTATATTAGATAAAACTTCTCTTCCGTTTTTTACTACAGATACTGATGTTTCATCACAACTTGATTCAATTCCTAATATATATATATCTTTCATTTTATTTCCTTCTTTATTTTAGAATTTTTTTAACTTATATTTTTACATTCCAAACAAATGACCTACTACACCTACTATTCCTTTGTACACTGCACTTATAACTGGTGAAATAATTACTCCTGCTAAATCTGTAATCCATAATACTACAAATAAAATATAAAATATTTGTGAATAATTTTCAAACCAATTTCTTATATTATTTGGTAAAAAGTTTTTTAATACCTTTGACCCATCTAATGGTGGAAGTGGTATTAAATTGAATACTCCTAGACCAATATTAATAATAATTGTCATTTGAATTAATGTCAATATTATTAACCCTACTTGTGTTAAACAAAATGCCGTAGCAAATTTAGCAATTACAAAATACAAAACTGTAAATATAATGGCTAATAATAAGTTCATTGCTGGCCCTGCTATTGAAACAATGGCTTCTCCTTTTGACATACTTATTGTTCTTTTAAAATTACTTGGATTTATTTCTACTGGTTTTCCCCAACCAAATCCTGCAAATACAAGCATTAAAGAACCTACTGGATCTAAGTGAGCTAAAGGATTCAATGTTAATCTTCCTTGTCTTCTTGGAGTATCATCTCCCAATTTATCTGCTGCAAATGCATGTGCAAATTCATGAAATGTTATTGCAATTAATACTGCTGGTAATGTTAATAATAAATTTAATAATTCCTCGGTATTTCTCAAATATCTTCCTAATGATAGTATTACTATTATTGCAATTACAATATATAAAGTTCTTTTGTCAGTTCCAAAATTATACATTATCTATTTTTCCTTTCTACATTGGCTTTATCTAATCTTAAACAATTTCTTTATAATTATACCATAATTTTAAAATTTATCAATTATTAACTATAATAATTTGATTTTTGTAGAAAAAACTGTTATTATAGTATATATTGTAAAATAAAAGGAGATTATATAATTATGTTTGGTTATAGGAGTGACGGAGTAAAATTAAAAAATATACCACCGTTTTTCAAGGTTATACCTTTGTTAATGAAAACAAGAAATGACTCTCAAGTATATTATTCAGAAGATTTACCTATTTCTTCTCTTGATGAATATATTGCTGAAAAAGCAAGTGAAGGTATAAAAATTACATATATGCATATTTTTTATGCTGCTTTAGTTAGAATGATGGCTATTCGCCCTCATTTAAATAGATTTGTAATTAATGGTAGAACTTATTCTAGAAATGGAATTTTCATTTCTTTAGCAATAAAAAAAGGATTAACTGATGAAGGAGACGAGACTACTCTAAAAATAGAGTTTGATGGCTCAGAAAATATTTTTCAAGTAAAAGAAAAATTAGAAAATGAAATCTTAATTAACAAAGATAAATTAGCTTCTAACAACACAGATGGTTTAGCTAAAACTCTTTCTCATATTCCTCACTTTATTATGGAATTTACTGTTAATTTCTTAATTTTCTTGGACAAACATGGTATGTTGCCTAAGTCTATTATAGCTCTTAGTCCTTTTCATACAAGTGCATTTTTAACAAATGTTGGATCTATTGGTATAGATGCAATATATCATCACTTGTATAATTTCGGAACTACTAGCCTTTTCTTAGCTATGGGGAAAAAGAAAAAAAGCTTTGTATATGGTGACGATAGTATTAAAGAGGAAAAATGTATTTCTATTGCTTTAGTTGGTGACGAAAGAATTTGTGATGGTTTTTATTTTGCAAGTTCTATTAAATCATTTAAAAAGTATATTAGAAATCCAAAATTATTAGAAGAAAATATTGCTAGACTTGAAGATATCTAGTTTTTTATAAAAAAGAAAATAGTTTTTTTATTAAACTATTTTCTTTTTTGCTCTATAATTCTAATTTAATGGTTTCATTGTAGGGAATAGTAATACATCTCTTATTGAAGCTGAATCTGTAAGTAACATTACTAATCTATCAATTCCTATTCCTAGTCCACCTGTTGGAGGCATTCCATACTCTAAAGCTGTAACAAAGTCTTCATCCATCATGTTTGCTTCTTCATCTCCAGCATCTCTTGCTTCCATTTGTTTTTTGAATCTTTCATATTGGTCTATTGGATCATTTAATTCTGAATAAGCATTTCCATATTCTCTTGCACCAATAAATACTTCAAAACGTTCTGTTAAACGTGGATCTGATGGTTTTCTCTTTGTAAGTGGAGAAACCTCTACTGGATAATCATATATAAATGTTGGTTGTATTAAAGTTTCTTCAACTTTTGCTTCAAATACTTGATTTATTATTTCTCCTCTTGTTAGTTTTAATTCATCTAATTCTACATGTAGTTCTTCTGCTGCTTTTTTAGCTTCCTCGTCAGTTTCAATTTTATTAAAATCTACTCCTGTTACTTCTTTTATAGAATCTATCATTGATATTCTTTTCCAAGATGGTGTTAAGTCAATTTCTGTTCCTTGGTATGTTATTTTTGTTGTTCTAAGTACTTTTAAAGCTACCTTTGATATAATTTCTTCTGTTATATCCATCATATCATTGTAGTCTTCATATGCTGCATATAGTTCTATGTTTGTAAATTCTGGGTTATGTTTTATATCCATTCCTTCATTTCTAAACATTCTACCCATTTCATATACTTTGTCAAATCCACCAACTATTAATCTTTTTAGATATAATTCGTTAGCAATTCTTAAGTACATGTCCATGTCTAAAGTATTATGATGTGTAATAAATGGTCTAGCTGCTGCTCCACCTGCTATTGTGTTTAATATAGGTGTTTCAACTTCTAAATAACCTTTTTCATTTAATATATTTTTAACTTCTTGTAATATTTGAATTCTTTTCAAGAATGTATCTTTTACTTCTGGGTTCATTATTAAATCTACATATCTTTGACGATAACGTAAATCTGTATCTTTTAGTCCATGGAATTTTTCTGGAAGTGGTCTTAAAGATTTTGAAAGAAGTGTTACTTCTTTTGCATGTATTGATATTTCTCCAGTTTTTGTTTTAAATACAAAACCTGTTATTCCTATAATATCTCCAATATCATCTTCTTTAAAATGTTTATAGCTATCTTCTCCTAATTCATTTATACTAACATAACTTTGTATTTTTCCATCTCCATCTTGTATATGACAAAATGATGCTTTTCCCATTATTCTTTTTGCCATTAATCTTCCAGCAACTGTTACATCTTTTCCTTCTAATTCATCATAGTTTTCCACAATTTGTTTACTTGTGTGTGTACGATTAAATTTTGTTATTTCAAAAGGGTCATTTCCTTCTTCTTTTAATTTAGCTAATTTATCTCTTCTAATTTGCATTAATTGATTTACATCTACTTCTGGTTCTTGATTTTCCATAAGTTACAACCTACTTTCTCTTTCAAATTTACCAATATATTATATAGCATATTTTAGAAAAAGTAAACCTTTATTTAAATAAAACCTTATAAAAAGGAGAAAACAAGGAAAAGCATTGCTATTTCCTTGTTTTTGTTGTCTTATGGAATAAATACATAAGCTTCTAATGTTGTTCTTCCATAATTTAAAGCCTCATCATGAGAACCTAAAAATATGTCTAACTTTCCATTAGTAATGGCTCCACCTCGATCTTCAACTGTAAACCATCCTTCATTTGGCATATCCGCAAGTGCCGGAATATAAATTATTGTTCCAAACGGATATTTTTTTCCAGCTGCTACAGTAGACCATTCAGTTGCCTTTTTTCCTGATGCTGTAATTGCATCTGTTTTTCCACAACAAATCTCGCAAGCACAATATGCTGAAGTATCAAAATTCTCAGATATTGGTGTAATTCCCTCTATTTTAGAATTTATGTCTTCGGGTATTTCTTGTGGTAAAACTATTTCTTTTGGCTGCTCAATACTACTTTCCACTAAAACTGTTTTTTTTGTTGTCACCTCTTCTTGATTTAATTGCATTGCCTCTGTTACTTCTGTTGTGTCTGTTACTTTTACTTGCTCATTGATTGCATTAGATGTTGCTTGCTCTTCTTTTGTTTGGTAATAAAGATTATCTTCCCGTAACATTTGTATTTCTTCTTCTGGGATTGAAAGCATGTATGCTTTTACCATATCTTGAACAGTTTTGGGTTCATTTTCTATGTTTTGCATATTAGCTCTTTCATACTCTTCAATCCTTTGATCCATTTTTTTCATTTCTATTTCGAAATCTACTATTGTCTTAATCGTAAAACCAAATAGAAACAAACTTATTACTACCAAAGCTTTAATTAACACAGTTTCAATAAAATCGCAAGCATTTACAATGTCTAACCGTGAAATTTTTTTCATTTTCTACTATTCTCCTTTTCTAATACCATTTGGTATTTTAGTAAAAAAAACTTATATTTTATATTATACCACATTTTCCATCTTTTTGCAATTTTATACTGCCATGCGTAGTTGTTTTGCATGTTGTATTGAAACTTCATTTATATCTCCACTTGCAATTCTTGCAATTTCTTTTATTGTTCCTTCTTCGTTTAATTTCTCTACTTTTGTTCTTGTTTTATTATCTTCTATAGCCTTGCTTATATAGTAGTTATATGTTCCTTGTGCTGCTATATTAGCCAAATGTGTAATACAAAGAATTTGATGATTTTTTGATATTTTCTTCATTTTGCTTCCTACTGATTTTGCAGCTATTCCACTAATTCCTGTATCTATTTCATCAAAAATTAAAGTTGGAATTTTATCTACTTCACTAAGAACAGATTTTATTGCAAGCATTATTCTTGACATTTCTCCTCCTGAAGCTATTTTTATAATAGGCTTTTCTTCCTCTCCAATATTAGTAGAAATAAGAAATTCTATTTCATCTAATCCATTTTTATTAAAGAATTCTTTATCATTATATTCTACTTTTACATTAAATTTTGCGTTTTTCATTTCTAGTTCTGTTAATTCTTTATTTATTTTTTGAGATAGTTCATTTGCTTTCTCTTTACGAATTTGATGCATCTTATCTGCTAATAACTTCATCTGTTTTCCTGTTTCTATTAATTTACTTCTTAATTTTTCATTAATTTCATCTAAATTTTCTATTTCATATATTTCATTTTCTACTTTTTCTTTATATTTTAATATCTCTTTAATGCTATTTCCATACTTTCTTTTCAACGAAAATATAGTATCTAGTCTCTCTTCTATTTCATTTCTTTCTTCTTCATCAAAATATACATCTTCTTTCATTGAACTTATGTCTCTTGAAATTTCTTGTATATCATAATATATATTTTTTAACTCTGTTAGTTTTTTACTGTATATTTCATCTATACTTTCTATTTTTTCCAATGCTCTTATTGCTGAGTTTATATTGTCTACCGCTTCATTTGACAAACTATTATCTGCTATTTCTATATTTTCTATTATTTTTTCTGAATTGATTATTTTTTTCCTTTGTTCTTCTAATTTTTCATCTTCACCTTCTTTTAAATTTACCTCTTTTATTTCATCTAATTGGTATTTTAGTAAATCCAATTTTCTTTGCTTTTCCGTTTCATCTCCATAATTATTTTTTAATTCTAACTTTATTTCATTATATATATTGTACAAATTCTTATATTCTGTTTTTATTAAAGATATTTCTTTTCCAATAAAACTATCTAAATATTCTATATGAGACGCTTTATCTAAAAGCATTTGATTATCATTTTGACCATGTATGTCTATTATTTGTTTCATAAATTCTTTTAATTCATTAACTGTTACTAATCTTCCATTTATTTTGCAAGAATTTCTTCCATTAGCATATATTTCTCTTGAAACAATTATATTTCCATCTATTGAATTTTCGTTTTCTGGCAAATATATACATGCCTCTATATATGAGTATTCTTCACCTTTTCTTATCATTTCTTTAGAAAATCTATTTCCACAAATTATTCCTAAAGAGTCTATAATTAATGTTTTTCCCGCTCCAGTCTCTCCTGTTAATACATTAAATCCATTTTCTAAATTTATACTTAAGTTATCTATTATTCCTATATTTTTTATTTGAATCGTACTAATCATAATATATTTTGCCTCCTATTTTCACGAATTATTGTTCGTTTGTATTTTTATTATATAATCGAATATTTGTTTTGTCAATACATTTTTCATACTTTTATTTTTTTATTATTTAAAGGAAAAAAGTAACCAGTTTCCTAATGTCTTTTGTTCTTGACAAATATGTTTTTATGGAATTATAATGTATTTGTAAACACGCATAAAATAAGGAGTTTTTTATAATGCAAAATTATTTAAATAAATTAGAATATGATAAAATTTTAACTTTACTTTCAAGTAATTCAAAGACATATTTAGGTAAAGAACTTTGTTTAGATTTAAAACCTTCTAATTCAAAAGATAAAGTTGTAACTTTATTAAAAGAGACTGATGAAGCTTGCACTCTTTTGTTACGTAAGGGTAATTTGCCTATATCAGATTTTGAAGATATTTCTTTATCTGTTAAAAATTTGGAGAGTAATATTTCTTTAAGTGCAAAAGCCTTGCTTGATATTGCAAATGTTTTAAGGATTTCGAGAGATTTAAAAGAATATTTTTATAAAGATGAAGATTTTGATTTATCAAATTTTTCTATTTTAGATTCATATTTTAGTAGATTATACTCAAATAAAACTATAGAAGATAAAATTTTTACTTGTATTATAGATGAAAATACTATAGCTGATGATGCTTCAACAGTTTTGGCTAATTTGAGAAGAAATAGAAGAAAATTAGAAAATCAAATTAAAGACACTTTAAATAAAATAATTCACTCTAACACTAAAGCTATAATGGATCCTATTGTTACTATTAGAAACGATAGATATGTTATTCCTGTAAAAGAAGATTTTAAAGGTCAAATTAAAGGCTTTGTTCATGATGTATCTGCTAGTGGTTCTACCGTATTTGTTGAACCTATGGCTGTTTTTGAATTAAACAATAGTATTTCTAATATTAAAGTAGAAGAGTCTATTGAGATTGAAAAAATATTAGCTAATTTATCTTCTTTATTGTTTGATTTAACAGCCGAATTAAATAATGATGTATACCTTTTAGGAAAATTAGACTTTATTTTTGCTAAAGCTAGTTTCTCAAAAAGTATAAGTGCAATTTGCCCTATCGTTAATGATAATAAATGCATTAATTTAATAAAAGCACGTCATCCATTAATAGACAAGGATAAAGTAGTTCCTATCGATGTAGAAATTGGCAAAAATTATTCTTCTTTAATTATTACTGGTCCAAATACTGGTGGAAAAACTGTCACTTTAAAAACTGTTGGACTTCTAACTTTAATGGCTTGTAGCGGTTTGTTTATTCCTGCTGAAGAAAATAGTAGTATATATGTTTTTGATAATGTCTTTGCTGATATTGGTGATGAACAAAGTATTGAAGAATCTTTAAGTACTTTTTCTTCTCATATTAGCAATGTAGTTCACATTATTAATAATTCTACATCTAATAGCCTTATTTTATTAGATGAGTTAGGCTCTGGTACAGATCCTATTGAAGGTTCTAGCCTTGCAATTAGTATTTTAGAACATTTTCATAGTATAGGAGCTATCACTTTTGCAACTACTCATTATCCAGAAATTAAAAATTATGCATTAGTAACCGATGGTTTTGAGAATGCAAGTTCAGATTTTGATATAGAAAATTTAAAACCTACCTATAAATTATTAATTGGTATTCCAGGTAAGAGTAATGCCTTTGCTATTAGTAAAAAACTTGGCATTTCTAATGATATTTTAGATAGAGCTAAAAGTTTTCTAAAGGAAGATGAAATAAATATTGAAGAGCTTCTAAAAAATATTTATGATGATAAATTAATTATTGAAAGTGAAAAAGAAGAGATTACAAAAAATAAAAATCAGATTGAACTTTTAAGAAAAAGTTTAGAACAAGAAAAAAATACTCAAAATGATTTAAAAGAAGATAAGATTGAAAAAGCTAAAATTGAAGCAAAAAATCTCCTTTTAGATGCTAAAGAAGAAGCTAATAGCACTATTAAGGAATTAAATACTTTGTATAATAACTTGAAAGACTTTGAAGAAGTTGATTTAGATAATTGGTCCGACACTCAAATTGCTAATTTTGTAAAAAGCCATTTTAAAAAGGGAACTTTAAAGCAAGCTAATTTATACAGAAATAAACTAAATTCTTCTTTGGATAAATTTAATAGTACTAATTCAAATATTGAAAATATAAATAATTCTGAGATTAAGCATTTTTCTAAAGATGATTTATGTATTGGTATGAAAATTAAGTTATCTAACTTTAACGATATTGCAACTATTATTTCTTTATCTGGCAAGAAAAATATTCTTCAAGTTCAAGTAGGAAATATTAAAACAAATATTTCTTTAGATGATATTGTAGAAATTAATATTAAAGACAAAGGCATAAATAATACTAGCTCTAAAGCATCTTCTGTGACTTCATTTAAATCAAAGGAAGTTACTCCAGAAATAAATGTTATTGGTCAAAATATTGAAGAAGCATGTTTTGTAATAGACAAATATTTAGACGATTGTGCAATTGCAAAACTTAGCCCTGTGCGCATTGTTCACGGAAAAGGCACAGGTAAATTAAGAGAAGGAATTCACAATTTTCTTCGAAAAAATTCTCATGTAAAAAGTTTTAGACTTGGTACTTTTGGTGAAGGTGAAATGGGAGTTACTATTGTTGAGCTAAAATAAAAAAATTAAAGGAATGAATACTGTTTGATTCAGAATTCATTCCTTAATAATTATTGAATATTTTACTTTAAATTTAATAGTTTTAAAATAAATTTCTTTTTTATTTTAAGTCTATTTTTATTTCTCTTTCTTCTTTTAATTCTATCTTTTTATATGTAACATTACATTCATCAAAAAGTCTTCTAGATGCAATATTGTTTTCAGAATTTGCATATTTGTCAGATAAATATATTACTTCCTTTATTCCTGATTGAATAATTATTTTAGCACATTCATTACATGGAAATAAATCAACATATATTTTAGAGTTTTCTAAATCTTTTTTGCTTCCTCTATAATTCAAAATTGCATTTAATTCTGCATGACACACGTATGGATATTTAGTATCCAAATTTTCACCATCTCTACCCCATGGAAATTTTTCATCACAAAATCCATTTGGTGCTCCATTATATCCTATTGATAAAATACGATTGTCATTACTTACTATACAAGCTCCAACTTGTGTAGAAGGATCTTTACTTCTCATTGCAGAAAGTTTCGCTATTGCCATAAAGTATTCATCCCAACTAATGTAATCATTCCTTTTTTTACATTTGTTTTCTTCCATATTTTAACACTCCTTTTCTAAAAAGTATAAATTAAATATATTATTTATATAAAATTTATTTTCTATATTTATCTTCCTTTAGAACTTTTTATTTATAAAACAAGAGACACCAAAAATATTTTTAACTTAACTGATGTCTCTTTTGTTTATTTTTATTGATTAAAACTAGAACTATAATATCTCATTAAATAATTATAGTAATTAAATGGTTCCACTGTTTCTGGCTCACCATAATCTACTCCATAGGTTTCAACATTAATGCTTGTAATAACTGGTTTGTTAATTGGCATATCTGCTGTTAATTTGTTTCCTTTCTCATCTTTTGGAGCTTCTTCACCTTCTTTTAAATCTTCACTTCTATATGTTACTTCTGTATTAGCTATTTTATCTACAACATCCATTCCTTCTATTACTTTTCCAAATCCTGCATATAATCCATTTAAAGAAGTGTTTGATTTATGCATAATAAAGAATTGTGAACCTGCTGAATTGTATCCCTCTTCTGTTAAACTACTGCTTATACTGCTATAATCTGAACGAGCCATTGCAATAACGCCTTCTTCTAATTTTATTTTATTTTTTGTAAAATTATTAGCAATCATTTCTCCTTTTATGGCGTATGTAGATGTGTCACCATTTCCTTTTAAATCATTAATTGTTGGTGTTCCTGTACCATTTCCATTTTTATCTCCACCTTGAATCATAAAACCTGGTATTGTTCTATGAAATGTAAGTCCATTATAAAATCCACGATTTGCTAAAGCTATAAAGTTTGTTACTGTGTTTGGTGCTTGATCTGGATATAACTCTATTTTAATTGTTCCATAATCTTGCACTTCTATTGTTGCTATTGGATTTTGAACCTTCTTGGTAATTTTTATATATATTCCATATCCTACAAATCCTATTGCTATTATAACTAATATTATAGCAATTATTAAAATTATTTTAATTAATAAGTCTTTTTTCATTTTCTTTCCTACTTTCCTTTGTTTATAACATTAAATTATCAAATAGATATTGTTCCTGTATTCTTTTTAAAGATTGTTTTATTGTTCTAGCTCTTACCTCTCCAATTCCATCTACATCATCTAAATCTGGTATATCTGCTGCTAATATATGTTGGAATGATTTAAATGATTTTATTAGGTTATCTACTATGTTGTTTGGCATTCTTGGAATTTTATTTAATATACGATATCCTCTTGTGTATACAGCGACTTCATCATAATCGTCAAAATCTTCATACCCTAGTAATTTTGCTACTACTTGTAATCTCATTAAATCTTCATGTGACAAGCTTTTTACTTCACCCAAAACTTTTTCGCAAGTTCTCTTTTTACCAGGCGCAATGTAATCTTTTATAATAAGCAATTCTTCTTTTTCCAATCCTCCGATTAGTTCTTCTAATTGCATTTCTAAAAGTCTTCCCTCTTGTCCTAATTCATATATAGATTTTTGGACTTCATCTGCCATTTTCATTACCATTTCAGCTCTTTGAATTACAGTTATAACATTTTGCAATGTTACTATGTCATTAAATTCATATTCATTTAATAAATTCAATTTACTATCAAATACTTTTTTATATTTTTCCACTGTTTGAAGAGCTTGATTTGCTTTTGAAATAACTTTTGAAGTATCTTCTAGCACATATCTAGAATACCCTTTAAATACGGTTATTATGTTTCTTCTTTGTGAAATACTTATGACTATTTCTCCTGTTTGCTTTGCTGTACGTTCTGCAGTTCTATGTCTTGTTCCAGTTTCAGTTGTTGTTATTTCTGATGATGGTATAAGTTGTGTATTTGCATATAAAATTTTCTTAAAATCTGAACTTAGTATAATTGAACCATCCATCTTAGCTAATTCATATAATCTAGATGGTGTATAATCGATATCTAATTTAAAACCACCATCTACAATGTCCAAAACTTCTTTACTATCACCAATAACAATAAGTGCACCAGTTTTTGCTTTTAATATATTTTCTAATCCATCTCGTATAGGGGTTCCTGGTGAAATTAAACGTAATACATCTGCTATTGTGTTATCTTTAAATGTACCCATTCTTTGCTTTCAACTCCTATTTATGCATTGTTCATAAAAACTTTAATCCCTTTGCCTTAATTTATTTTATTATTTTCAAAGCCTCTTGTATATTGCTAACGCCTATTATATCTAATTTATAATCATCTTTCAATAGTTTTTTATTATTTTGTGGAATAATACATTTTTTAAAACCTAATTTTTCCGCTTCTTTTAATCTTTTTTCTATCATATTTACCGCTCTTACTTCTCCTGTTAATCCTACTTCACCTATTGCAACTAAATCTTTCGGAATACTAATTCCTTTGAAACTTGATGTAACTGCCAAAATTATTCCTAAATCAACTGCTGGTTCTTGAATCTTTATTCCACTAACTACATTCAAATAAACATCTTGTGAACTTAAATTTACATTTGCTCTTTTTTCTAGCACTGCCATAAGAACAGTCAATCTATTATAATCAATTCCATTAGCAGTTCTTCTTGGAAGTCCAAAAACAGTAGGCGTTGTAAGTGCTTGAAGTTCTATCAAAAGAGGTCTTGTTCCTTCTATACTCGCAACTATTACACTGCCAGAAGGGTTGTCTTCTCTTTCCGAAATTAATATAGATGATGGATTTGTTATTTCTACCATTCCTTCATTTTTCATTTCAAACATTCCTACTTCATTTGTAGAACCAAATCTGTTTTTTACACCTCTTAATATTCTATATGAAAAATATCTTTCACCTTCTAAGTACAAAACAGTATCTACCATGTGTTCCAAAACTCTTGGTCCAGCTATATTTCCATCCTTTGTAACATGTCCAATTATAATAGTAGTAATTGATTCTTGTTTGCATATTTTCATTATTCTAGCTGTTATTTCTCTAACTTGACTCACAGTACCCGCAGCAGAAGTAATTTCATCACTATACATCGTTTGAATAGAGTCTATAATTACAAGTTTTGGATTTGTTTCTTTAATAGCATCAGCTATTAAATCTATATCTGTTTCTCCTAAAAACAAAATATCTTCATTCTTTATATTTAATCTATCCGCTCTAATTTTTATCTGTTCTGCTGACTCTTCTCCAGATACATATAAAACTTTTCCTTCGCCTTTCATCTTATTGCAAATTTGAAGAATTAAAGTAGATTTTCCAATTCCAGGTTCTCCACCTAAAAGAACTAAAGAACCTTTAACAAGGCCTCCACCTAGAACTCTATCTAATTCTCCAACTCCAGTTGAAGTTCTAGAAGCCTCTTTTCCTTCTATACTATTTAAAGTAGTAGGTTTACTACTTTTAGTTTTTTTATCTGAAATAAAAGCTCCATCTTTTTCTTTAATTACCTTCTCCTCAAAAAAGCTATTCCATGCATTACATGCAGGGCATTTTCCAAGCCATTTTGCTGATTCATATCCACATTCATTACACACAAAAACTGTCTTACTCTTTGCCATACTTATTCCTCCTTGAACCGTTGGGGACGTAAACCGTTGGGGACGTTTCTTTTCGGTTCATCTGTCCCTTTCGGCTCACTCCTTTTCTAATCTTTTTACTGTAGATAGACTAATTCCTAATATTCTAGAAATTTGTACTTTTGTTATTCCTTCAATTTTAGCTACTTTCTTTATTACTAATTTTTTTCTATCTTTCTCATAATTTTGAACCTTCATTAAATTTTCTTCTTTTAACAGTTCTTTTATTATTTTAATTGCCTCTTCATCTTCTATTTTTTCCATTAACTCATAATCTTTATCTATATCTTGATTTTTAATATAATTATTATGAAAATCCCTAAAACTAGTAATATCATTATTAAATATATTCATTATAAAATCTTTATCAATTATTTTGGTTTTATTTAAGACATATTCATTATAACTATTCCACTCATACTTTTCACTAAGTCCTGCATTCTCAGGATTTTTATGAATATACCTTACTACGTTCTTTAAATATGGTTCATTTTCTATAATCTTACTCTTAAATCTATTTTGAAATAGATGACCTACTCTTTTGTACTTTTGGTTAAAGTAATATGAATAACTAATTGCTAGACTTTGCATAACAATTGATAAATTATCATTTGTGTCTTGAATAATAAAATGTACATGATTTGGCATTAAAACATAAGAATATAATTTGTACTTATATGTTTCTTTTGTTCTTTTTATTTCTTTAATGAATTTTCTAAAATCCTGTTTTTCATAAAAGATATCCTGTCTATTAATACCTCTTACGATAACATGATAAATATTTGTATTTGATTTTTTACGAGGGCTACGTGGAATAATGATCACTCTTCTTTCTCTTTAAATTTGTTTGCCCCCATAAACTAATAAAAATATAGCACATTTTTATTAGTTTGGCTATATTTTTATCAGTTTTTTTGCTTATTATTTATCTTTATTAATATTCTTCTTTTTTCAACATTTTTCTTTCTTTTTTATATTACAAATAAAATATCTAATTATATACTTATCTTTAATTTTTACAAAAAAATTTCTTTAATCTTTTAAATATAGATTATATGATAGGTAGATATTTTTTTAGTTAATTTTTCTTTTAATCCACTGTTGTAAATTCTAATTTTATTTTGAACCGAAAGGGACAGATGAACCGAAAAGAAACGTCCCTAACGGCTCAAAATATATAATGTTATTATAAACATTGCATGTGACCATCCTAAGCCTATTACCCATTTTGATTTCATTTCTTCATTATCTACTTGCTCTGCTAAAAATCCATGTTCTGTTGCTGTTTTTAATACAAATTCTATTTCTTTTTCTGCTTCTTCTTTATTGTTTGTTTTTAAATTGTATAGTGCCATCCATAATGTAGCTATTACCCAAGGATTTTTGCCTCCCATATAACTATCATTTTCAAATCTTAAATATCCATTAGTATATGTTCTAAGTGTCATATTCATTTTTTCTATTGTGTTTATTACTTGTTTTTCTTTTATATCAAACATATTAAATGGTATTGTTGCTCCTAGAGTACTTATATCACATATATTATCTTTAGTGCTTCTTTTTAATGTTTTTTCTTCTTTGTTGCATAAATATTCTTTGCAGTATTCTTTTATTTTTTCTGCTGTTTTTTCCAATTCTTCGGCATTACTATTTTTTCTTCCTAATTCCTTTTCTATCTCTATCATTGCTTTATATGCTGAATATATTGCCGCCATTGAATATAAATGTATTCCTTCGTTCATTTCCCACAAATCGTAACTTTCATGCATTTTAAATATTTCTATATTTTTTTGTGAAATTGAATTATTGCATGTTCCATCTGATGCCAAACAATTTATTGAACCGAAAGGGACAGATGAGCCGAAAAGAAACGTCCCCAACGAGTCAATTGCTTTTTGGCACATTTCATAGGTTTCATTTAAAAATTCTTTATTTTTAGTATTTTTATAGTGTTCATATACTCCATATACTATACTAGCTGTTTCATCTATTTGATATCCCCAACATGGCGCTAGTGTTCCATCTGTGTAAAAACGTTGTTCCCACATTCCATTCTCGCTCTGAGTAATTTTGCTAAATTTTGTATAGAATTTATCTGTTATATCTTGCATTTGTAATATGTCTAGTGCTTTTGTTATAAATATTGCATCTCTTGGCCAACAATAAGAATATCTTCCGCTATATTTTCTTTGTTCATCTGTTTCTAATGCTGCTGAAATTCCACCTGTTTTGCTGTTTGTAAGCAATGGGAATAGTAATATAGTTCTAACATAGATTTTTTTTATTTTATCGTACATGGCAAGTGAAATTTTTTCTTTCCATTTTTTAGAATTAGAAAATATCTCTAATCCATCATGTTTACTTACAAAATTTTCCCAATATTTTATGGTCTTTTCTAGTTCTTTATTAACATTTGTATCTCTTATTTTGTCTACTTCTTTTAAAATCTCATCTATATTGTTTTTTTTCTCATTTTCATTTATATGAATGTATATTTCAAACTCTTTTTCTTCTCCTGGTTTTAATGTTCCTATATTAAAGTTTATTGCTGAATCATTTGCCATTCCTATGTAATCTTTATCTTGAATTACTCCTGTATTTATTTCTTCTGCACTATTATTTAATTTATAACTCGTAATATTTTTTTTAGAAAATATACAATATGTATATTTATGGCAGTATTGTAGCAAAGTACCATTTTCTATTTTTGAACCTACCATATCGTTCGTGTTTGATAACAAGCTTGAATATATTAAAAAATTTACATTCAAATCTATATTATTTTCATTTTTAAACATATATTTTTTTATAATAAAGTCCTTATTTATACACGCAAAGTCTGTTTGAGTTACTTGTATATTAAAATATGTATTTTTTATTTTTGTATTTAGTACATTAGTGTTTTGTGTATAGTACTGTTCATATTTATTGTTTATGTCGTCATGTAAGTATATTAAATTTGAATCATTTATTTTAAGCCCTGTATACATTTTATCTATAAATTGCATATAATCTCTGTTTGGATAATATAGCCTTAGCATCTCGCCTTTACTACTAAAACTTGCTATTATTTTTTCATTTCCTATTATTCCTTCATTTAAGTACTTTTTATTCATTTTACTATTTAATCTCTAATTTATTTTTTAATTAGCTGATTATTTCCTTTCTTTTATTTTAAAACAAAATTTATAACTATTAATACTTTTTATTAAATCTACTATTTATGTTGACATTTTCTTTCTAATGTGCTATACTACTATTATATTTTATTGAAAAATCAAATTCTCTTTTTTAAAAAATTATTTTTTTAGAAAATGTTTACTAAAGAATTTGAGAGGGTAGCAGTATCTTAAAGTTTAAAAATAGTAATACTCTTTTTTAGATTTAAGAGCAAATATAAGCAAATACCAAAAGCTTTACCCTTGTAAATCTGCTATAAAAAGATAGAAAAAAACAATTTTACATACTTTGGACTTTGAAAACTGAATAAAAATAAAGACAATGAATAGATGAACATACCTATCTACGTTATGTTCCAAACCAAAACCCCCTTTAGTATATTTAATTGTATTTCTATCTTAACCCCACTAAAAAGTGGGGTTTTCTTTTTTTAATCTTGTATTATTTTAACTATTTGCTGTTCTAATTCTTTTATTCTGTTATTTAAGACTTCTAAATCTTCTGATTTTGCATCTTCAGTAAGCATTTCTTCTTTTACTATGTCTGACATATCTTCAAGTTCTTCTTTCAATGTTTGTATTCTATCTAACACTTCTAATCTAATATATTTTCTTTCATGTTCTTTTGCACCTTTGACTCTTCCTAGCCTTTGAACTTCTTCATTTAATTCATATTCTTCTCCATATTCTGGAATTATTACAGGAATTTGAGTTGTTCCCTGTAATTTTTGCTTTAATATTACTTGCCCTTCTGGCTCTCCATGTACTAAGAATATTGTTTTTGGTTTTTTTAGGAATGAATATACAAAGTTTAAAAGCCATTCTTGATCTGCGTGGCCTGAATACCCTTCAATATATTCTATTCTTGCATTAACAGCTATTTCTTCACCAAAAATTTTTACTTTCTTTTCTCCGTCAACTATTTTTCTTCCAAGAGTTCCTGGTGCTTGATATCCAACAAACAAAATTGTACTATTAGGATTCCATAAATTATGTTTTAAATGATGTTTTATTCTTCCTACCTCACACATTCCACTTGCTGAAATTATTATAGAAGATTCATTCTTTTCATTCAAAGCTTTAGATTCTTCTGCTGTTTTTGTAAATTGCAATCCGTTAAATTCCAATGGATTGTCTCCTGATTTTATTATTGCTTGAGTTTCCTCATCAAAGATATCCATATTTTCCTTAAATATCTCTGTTGCAGAAATTGCGAGTGGGCTATCTACATATACAGGAACACTCATCAATTTTTGATATTTTTTTACAAACTCTTCATCTGATTTTCTCTGATCTTTCAAATTATTTAGTTCATACAAGATTTCTTGTGTTCTTCCCACGGCAAATGATGGTATTACAACTGTTCCACCTTTATTTAATGTTTCTGCAACTATATTTAAAAATATTTCTGCTTTATCATCATTTCTGTTATGTAGTCTTCCTCCATAAGTTGACTCCATTACTAAATAATCTGTATCATCTATCATTGTTGGAGATGATAAAAGAGGAATATCGTTATTTCCTAAATCTCCTGTAAATACAGCTTTAGTAGTCTTTCCATTTTCTTCAGCCCAAATTTCTATAATTGCTGAACCTAACATGTGTCCAGCATCATTAAACCTTACATGAATATTATCACTTATATCTATTATTTCATCATATTTTACTGGTTCAAAAACTTCTAAACATTCCATTGCTTCTTGAGCTGTATATAATGGAGGTTGTGGATCTAAACCTTTTCTAACTCTTTTCCTATTTTTCCATTCTATTTCCATTTCTTGAATATGTCCACTATCTGGTAACATTATAGAACATAAATCACATGTTGCTTTTGTAGCATATATTTTATTTCTATATCCTTCTTTATATAATTTAGGAATTCTTCCTGAATGATCTATATGTGCATGTGTTAATAGCATAAAGTCTATTTCATTTACATCAAACGCAAATGGAGCTGAATTTTCCCATTCCTCTTCAGCTTGACCTTGATACATACCACAATCTACTAAAAACTTCTTTCCTGATGCTTCTACTAAAAAATTTGACCCTGTAACAGTCTTAGTTGCACCTAAAAAAGTAATCTTCATATTTTTACCTCCTATTTAGAAAAAAGAAATATTAATTAATTCTTATTCCCATATTTTTATTTTTTTATTTAGTCTTACTTCCAACTCTACTTTTTTTAATATTGGTATTTCTATTAAGCTTTCCTCTATATTTGTGTCATATATTTCTACTTTTAATATTCCTTTTTGATATTTTAATATATATACCGTATTCTCTAAGTTGATTATCTTTGTTTTAAATTGATTTTCTAATATTTTTTTGTTTAAAGATATTTCTTTACTAAACATAACCAAACATTTTTGAGCACATGCTTTATTTATTAATTTTTCTTCTATATTTCCTAATAAATCTTTGTTTTTTATCTCGTTAAAAATAGCTTCATTTTTATATGGAAGTTGCTCATAATATCTAAGTTCATATACTAAATCTGTAAGTTCTTTTTTGCTTTCTGCTTTTTCTATTTTTTCTTTAAAGCAATTTAAAAAATATTTTTGCAAATTAGATATTTGTTTTTCTTCATCAACTCTTTCTTCCTTAGATATTCCTATATCTTCAAAAAATTGTTTTTGATTTTCCAATTCTCCTTTTATTTTTATAAACTCTTTTGGTTCCATTTGTTTATTATATTCTTTTATCTTTTTTACAGCATTTTCTCTTTCTTTTTCCAACATTATTTTTAAATGACTTACACTAAATATCTTATCTTTATTTTCAAGAAAGGCATTTCGTCTTTCATACTCTTCTTTTAAAAGCTTTTCATCATTTAATATATTATCTATTTGTTTTATTTGTATTGTAATATCCTTTTTAGCATTTGATAAATTTTCTATATATTTTATATTATCTTGCATTTGATCTAATTTTTCTTGTATTTCTTTTTCTTTTTTAATTATTATATTCTTTTGTTTTTTACTCTTATTACACTCCACTGCAATAGCTACTTTTATTAGTTGAGTCATAAAATTATTAGCATTTTCTTCTCCATACTTTTTTACAAGTATTTCTTGCATATTCTCTATATAATCTACAAATTGGTTTTCTTTTACCTCTTCTCTTGTTAAACCAAATGAACTATTGTATTTACTTCTTAAAATTTCATTATTAGGTATTTCTATTTCCTCTTCTTCTATTTCTTTACCTGTAATCCATTTTTGTAAAAAATTGTTTCCTAATAGAATTAGTAAATTTTGATATATTATATTTATATTTTTGTTTATTATTTGAGTTGTCGTTATATCCCAAGACCATCCATTAAAATCTCTTATTACTTCTGCCGTATTCATTATATTTCCTATTGTTAATATTTCTTTAAAACCTTCTGAAAAAATTTCATATTTTTTATCCAATTCTATTTTATTTTGTTTTAAATCTATTAATGCCTCCAAAATTGATCTTTCATTTTCATAAGATATTATTTTTCCTTCTTCTTTAGCCACCAAATAATTTATATTATTGTCTTCTAATATTTTGCTTTCTTCACTTAAAGATTTTACTAATTGTATTTCATTACAATTTTCTTTTATTATATTTATTATTTGTAATAAAAAATACTTTTTACTATTAACATTTACTTTTACTGTTTTATAGTCTTCGTATGCATTTTCTATTTTGTACAGCATACTAAGCAAAAGGTTTTTAACATCCTCGCTAAAATCCTTTTGCTCTAATACATTTTCTAACATATTATTATAATCTTTAAAACTAATTTTAGAAAAAATATCTTCTTTCGCCATATTTTATCATTTGCCTTTCTTTTATTTATTCTTCTGTATTTTGTGTTGGAGTTGTTGCCATTTTTAACTCTGCTAAACGTTCTTTTGTAATTAATACTTCTCTTGGTTTACTTCCTTGATATCCTGAAATAATACCTCTTTCTTCCATTTGATCTATTATTCTTCCTGCTCTTGCATAACCTACTTTAAATCTTCTTTGTATAAATGATGTAGAAGCTTGTCCTGTTTCTACAACTACATCTATTGCATCCATTAGTAATGGATCTGAATCATCATCTGCTGCATCTTCTTGTGCAATTTCTTTATCTGTTTTATTAGCATTTTCTATGCTTTCTAATATATCCTCGTTATATTTTGCTTCTCCATTTGCTTTTAAGAAATTAACTATTTTTTCTACTTCTGCATCTGAAATAAATGCTCCTTGAATTCTTGTTGGTTTTGGTGCACCAGTTGGATAGAAAAGCATGTCACCCTTTCCAAGTAATTTTTCTGCTCCTACCATATCTAGTATTGTTCTAGAATCTACTTGTGAAGACACTGCAAAAGCTATTCTTGAAGGTATATTTGCTTTAATTAAACCTGTAATAACATCTACAGATGGTCTTTGTGTTGCTATAACTAAGTGCATTCCTGCTGCTCTCGCTTTTTGTGCTAAACGGCAAATTGCATCTTCAACATCTTTCTTGGCTACCATCATTAAATCTGCAAGCTCGTCTATGATAATTACTATATGAGGTAATTTTCCAATATTATCTGATTTTTCTACTGCTTCATTATATCCTTTTAAATCTCTTACACCTTTTGAAGCAAATGTAGCATACCTATTTTCCATTTCTTGTACAGCCCAAGCAAGTGCTCCAGCAGCTTTTCTAGGATCTGTAACAACTGGAATTAATAAATGTGGTATTCCGTTATATACTGAAAGTTCTACTACTTTTGGGTCTACCATTACTAATTTTACTTCACTTGGCTTTGCTTTATATATTATGCTTGCAATTAAAGTATTTATACATACAGATTTACCAGAACCTGTGGCACCTGCTATCATTACGTGTGGCATTTTTGCAATATCTGTTACAATTTCTTTTCCTGCAACATCTTTACCTAATGCAAATGCAAGTTTTGATTTATGATTTTCAAATTCAGGGGTATCTATTATATCTCTTAAATGAACTATTTCATTTTCTGCATTTGGAACCTCTATTCCAACTGCATGCTTTCCTGGTATAGGTGCTTCTATACGAATAGTCTCTGCTGCTAAATTTAAAGCTATATCATCGGCTAAATTAGCTATTTTGCTAACTCTTACACCTTCTGCTGGTTTTAATTCATATCTTGTTATGGCTGGTCCAACAGATACATTCTCAACTTTAGCTGAAACGCCAAAGCTATATAGTGTTTTTTGTAATTTTGTTGCTGTATCTGCTACTGCTTTTTTTCCTCCTTTTAGTCCTATTTTACTTCCCTCTGAAAGCATTTCTATTGGAGGAAATTCGTAAAATTCATTATCTTTTTCAGCTGTCATCGTATGTTCTAAGTTTAATACCTCTTTTACTTTTTCCTCTTTTGTTTCAATTTCTTGTTTAAACAAATTACCAAGTTCATTAGGTGAAGCTGTTTTTTCCATATTAAGAGGAGTTATATCATTTTCTCCATGATTATATTTTTTTAATCCGCTTTTTTCTTCTAAACCGCTTAAATTAATATTAAGTTGTTCTTCATCAATTTCTAATGCCTTTTTCTTTTCTTCTTTTTCTCTTAATTTTCTTTCTCTTGCAGTTTCCTTTTTAGTAATTACTTTTTCTGGTTGCTCATCTTCTCTTATATTATATAAGTGTTTGTTTGCCTTATTATTTCTTCTTTCCTTTTCTTTTTCTATTCTTCTTTCTTCTTTTCTTTCTTCAACATCATCTACAATATTTGAAATTGCTTGTGCTAATTTTATTTTAAATATAAATGTTAAAGCAATAATTGAAAAACCTATTGTTAATATAATAGTTCCTAAACTTCCTATCATTTTTATAAGAGGTATAGCAATTACCGTACCTACTATTCCTCCACCTATATCTTGACTTCCTAGTTCATAAGCTCTTTGTATTATTTGATTCCAATTATTATTTACTCCTATATTTCCAGCTGATATTTGAAATACGCTAAGAAGAGTAGCTATACATAGTAAAAATACAACATATAACATTATTTTTGAAAATGCATATTGTTTTGTCTTATTGCAGGCCATATATATTCCTAACACAAATGTTCCAACTGGAATTATATATTTGATAAAGCCCATAATTCCTCCAAGAGCTGGACTTAATGTTTCTCCAATAAAACCTGATTTTGTATATATTAGAACTGCTAGTAGTATAGCAACTACAATCATTGCTACTACTGTAACATCTATACTTACTTTATTTTTCTTTTTTCTACCTCTTTTAGCCATTTAAAACATCCTTCCTTTGTATATAAAAATCCTAATTTTACACTTCAATTCTATCATTACACTTGTTTATTTGCAACAATTTGCTTTAAATTTATTTGCTTTTTTAAATTTTAAAAACAAGCTTAAAAATTAATTGATAATATAATTAATTTTTCTAATTTTTAAACCTGAATTTAGAGCTTTAGAACAAAAGAAATCCACAGTTTGACAACAAATTGTGGATTTTATGGTTCTATTTTAATTCTTTTCTATTATTTTGAATTGTTTCAAGGGCATTTTGTAATGCTGATTCTATATTTTGTAAAATGCTATCTGCATAATCTTTTGTTCCTTTTGAAATTTCTCTTGACATCTCATTAGCAGTTTCAATAATTTCTGCTTTTTGTTCATAAGCCTTTCTTGTAATTTCATGTTCGTCTATCATAGAAATAATTCTGTTTTCTGCTTCTTTAACTATATCATCAGCTTCTTTTTGTGCTTCTACTAAAATACGTTGTCTTTCTTCTTTTACCCATTTTGCTTGTTTTAATTCATCTGGTAATTTTAAACGTATTTCTTTAATTACTTCTAGCATTTCTTCCTTATCAATAATTCCTTTATTTGAAAAAGGAATAGTTTTGCTACTTTCCAACATTTCCTCTAATGTTTCTAATAATGTAAATATTTCCATTGTTTAGCCCCTTTCACGTAAGAATAGAAGTTTTACTCTTCCATATTTTCTTACATCATATACTTTTATTTCTACCTTTTCTAATTCTCTTTGTTCTCTTTCTTCTTCATCTGTTTCTAATATAATTATTCCTTCTTCGTTAAGTAACTTTAAATCTAAAATTCTTTTAATTGCATCTACTGCAATATCTTTACTGTATGGTGGATCTATAAAAATTATATCAAATTTTTCATTTAGTCTTTCTAAACATTTTTTATAATCTTCTATTAATATAGTAGATTTACTTTGCATTTTAGTTTTTTCTATATTTTGTTTTATCATTTGAACCGCTTTTTGTGATTTGTCACAAAATACACATTTTTTTGAACCTCTACTTAAACATTCTATTCCTAGAGCTCCACTTCCTGCAAATAAATCTAATACATTTGCATCTTGAAGATGATTTTGAATTATACTAAACAAAGGCTCTTTTACTCTATCTAGAGTTGGTCTTGTAGATAAATCATCGATTGAGTTTAATTTTGTTCCTTTTGATGTTCCCGCTATTACTCTCATTTGTCTCCCCTTTGTTTATATATTTATATTTTATCTAATTAAATTCATATGTCAATAATATTAATTAAATTGTAATATACATTTAACAAAATTGTAACACATTAACATTTATGTAATAATCATAGGTATTATATACTATTATTATTGTTTTTGCAATATGTAAACCTAAAATTGTTTGGTTTTTCCATTGAAATTAAACTGTAAATATTGTATAATAATTAAGTACTTGAAATATTTGGGGGTGTAATTGGTTTCGACAGTGTTTTAGAAGTATGAATAGCGAGTAGTGGATTCTCGTTTGCCACTTTAAAAAACGGGAAAATAAATATAAACGCAGATCAAAGAGAATTTGCTTTAGCTGCCTAGTGCGCTAACGTTTTATATAGAATCCCCACATTTTATATAAGGCGTCGATTTAGTGGGAAACGAACCTATTTCTTGCCATGGAAATAGCAGGTATCTTAATGGCTACTATTATTTTTCGTTTGTTTGTTAATGAATTATAATAGGAATCTTAATAACAAACTACACTCGTAGAAGTTTATATGGAAAAGATATTGGACAGGAGTTCGACTCTCCTCACCTCCACCAACGACGTATCTGTTCGAACTAAATTGAACAGAATTGATACAGAAATCAATCAGAAAATAAAATCTGGTTGATTTTTTTATTGCTTAAAAACAATATTAAAATCATCCTAATGAAAGTATGGTGCTAAAAATGAAGATAATTAAACAAGAACTACTTCAAAAATAGATGATAGATTTATTTTGTAAAAATAAATTTAATCAGATGTTTTTGTATTCAATTTACCAATTAAGGTAAATTGAATTAGCCTCGCAGAGCCCCCGAGTTATGATAGTATGTCATAACTCATAGGGGGTTAGGACTTATGGCAAAGCCAAAGTCCTATGCTACCAAGAAAATTCAAAGGAGGTGCTTTTATGGAACAAGAATTGGCATATTCTTTTCACTTGGGTAGTGATAAAAACAAAAGTAAATTAGCAAGGAAAGTTGCAAAAGGAAATTTATCTGGCACTACTTCTCTATCTAATAATGCAATTCAAAATGCAAAAGATTTATCTGATGTTAATAAACACAATTTAAGGGATTATGATAATCAAAGAGAGTTAATTAGAACAATTTATGGAACAAATGATATTATGAATGATGTTAAGCAAGTATATTTAGATGAGTTTGAAGAAGCAAGACTAGAATATAATAACAATCAAACTCGTGAAGATAGAAAAATTGAAGATTATTTCAAAAAAGTATGCAACTCACAGAATGATATTGCTTGTGAGATTATAATAGAACTTGGAGATATGGACTTTTGGAATGATAAAGATAAAGAATATAGATTTAAAATGGTTGATGTATATAATGAATAGATAAAAGACTTAATTAAAATTGTACCAGACTTTAAGATAGCAAATGCAACAATACACTTTTATGAAGTTTCTCCCCATATGCATATTGTAGGTGTTCCAGTAGCCACAAATTGTACTAGAGGAATGAAAAAACAAGTAGGAAAAAGTAAATTATTTACAAAAACATCACTAACTGCAATACAAGATAAAATGAGAAATGCTTGTATTAAGTCATATAACAAGTTTTATGAGATTAATACACGATTAAAGGAAAAACAAAAAGGCAGAAATCAACACATCAATGTTAATGATATGGGCAATTATAGAGAAATTAAAAAACAACTAAAACAGAAAGAACAAAAACTCGCAAAAGCTAATAATCAAACAAAACAACTTGATGATACAAGTAAAGATATAAATGAGATATTAAGTAATCTCAAACCTACTAAACTAAACAAAAATAATATGGTTATTTCAAACGAGGATGTCCAGAAAATCAAAAATTATACAAAAAATGTAAAAGATAATGAAATTGGAAGTTTAAAAAAAGAACTATTTGCTAAAGACAAAATTATAGGCAGATAATAAACTGAAAAAGAAAAACTTAAACAAGAATTACAGAAATTCAAAGGCTTTTGGTATAGTATTATGAACCATTTTCATAAACTAATTTGCTATGACAAGGATAATAATTATAAAATTGTTAGTAATGACCTATATAAGAACGGAATATTTGACAACAACGATAATGAAATTGCAAATAATATTGCTAGAAAAATAACAATCCCAGAAGAAAACAAGCAAACTAAGAATAAAAAGAGAAATAACGATACTAGATTTTAAAGGAGGAAAAAAACTATGGAAGAAAATAAAGTTAAAAATGTAATAAATATAATTAAAGGTATGTATATAAAAGATAAATTAAGATTAGGAATATGCTTAACTACAAGTGATTGGGCTAATATTTTATATAATAAAACTGAGATTTATGAAAAGTTTGATACTATGCTAAAAGAAGTTGATGAAGAATATAGAACTACTTTAATAAATTTTGCTAAATATAAACTTGTAATGTTTACAATGGCAAAAATTATGGAAATGACAAAAGAAGAACGAAATAAAGTTGCTTTATACTTGTTTAATTGTGCATAAAAAGGACTTGTCCCAAGCATCAACTGCTTGGGACAATACGATTTATTATTGTTCCTCTTTTAATTCAAGGAACCAGCGATAAAGTTTTTCTTTGGCTTCGAGGTCTGCTATCCATTCCTTGAATTTTTTGAGTGATTTAGTGCGATATACAACAACTACAGTCCATCTATCAAGATTCTTATTTGTTAATAGCCGCTCTTCAAGAGTCTTCAAACAAAAATCAACTACATCTTGATCGATTATCCGATTTGCTTGCCAAATAAATTGCCAGTCATTACAATCGTGACGTGGATATAATCGCATACACTCCATCTTAAATTCTTCTGGAAATAATAGTTCACATTTGCCATCAGAGTATTTTTTGCAAATCATATAATAGTCCTCCTATAAAATAATTTTATTTTACTTAGTAGTCTAATTAGAATGAAAAATAGAATTTAACTACCACATAAGTTAATTATACAATATTTTACATAAAAAATCAAATTTGATTTGTGCTTAAAATAATGATATAATTCATAAAAAATTTTGAGAAATTATTAGGAGCAATAAATGAAGGAATATTTTTACAAAAAAGAGTATAAATATATGTATTTAAGTATATTTTTTTATAATTTTGCAAATGCTTTAAGCGAAACATTTGGAACAGTTATGCTTTATAAAGCAGGCTTGCCCATATATTTAATATTATTAATATATGGTATAAGATTTCTTATCATGGGTCTGATAACACCATTATTCATAACAATATCAAGCAAAATAGGGATTGCAAAATGTATACTAATTTCAAATTTATTTAATATTATATATGCTTATTATATATTAGTTAATCAGAATTTATCAGCAAATATTATTATATTTGTAATAGTACTGGGATTAAATGGTCTATCTAATCCATCATCTGATGCATTATCTAGTAAATATGTAGAAAGTGAACATAGAGGGAGATTTAATAGTTTCTATAGTATAAGTAAAATATTAGGAACAGTTTTAGCAAGTTGTTTAGTGGCTTGGGGAGTAATAAGTAATAAAACATTAATTTTATTTGTTGTAATTACAGTTTTCTTTTTATTACAATATCTTGCAATATTAAAAATAGATTACAAACCAGAAAAAAAATCAAGTGCTTTCAAATCTAGTATGAAATACTTAATACATAGTAAGAGTAAATATAAGATTATATATGCACTAAGAACTAATCATATAATAGAAAGGCAATTTGTTCCTTTGTATTTATACTTATTATTACAAGATTTTAAAACATTTTCAGTAGTTACTATAGGATCACTATTATTTCAAGTTATAACGATTATTTTAATAGGAAAATATACTGATAAAGACATAAAAAAATCAAATAATTTAGTTACAATAATAAAATCTAGTATTACACTAATATACCTATTTGTGAAAGATAAATTTATAATATCTATAAATAAAGCAGTTAGTGATAATGTTTCAAAAGTTTATGAAACATCAATACAGACTTCAATACAAAATATTATTAAAGAATCAAAAGAAGATAATGAATTGTTATCAGCAGTTGGACAAATGAGTTTATGTTTTACAGAAGTTTTTGTATTTGCATTATTGGCTTTTATAGCAAAATTTGTTGGAGAAAATGTTTTTTATGTGATATTTATATTATCAATAGTCTCTACGATTATTATAAACATTGATATAAAATCAGAAAATAAGAAACATCTATAAAGCTTTTTGAAAACTTTGTTGCAATTTATAAAAAATATGATATACTTTAATAAATTGATTGATATTTGTATCAATCGTCAAGAGAGCCAGCGAGTTGTAAATGTCTACGTCGTTGGCACCAAAGGATAATATCGTCGAACTAGACAATAAACAAGAAATCAACTATAAAAGGTTGATTTTTTTCTGCTTTTATATTATAGGATAGTGCGATACGATTAATATCATAAAGAAGAAAAAAATGTTTTTGGATTAATAAAATTGAAAATATGGAAAATAAAATTATAAATTTATAAAATTAAGTTTTCTATTTGAATATATAGGAAAATCTTGCAAAATCAAGGAAAAAATGATAAAATAATTATATTAAATTTTTTTGTCCTGTTTTACAGGTTGATATATAGACTGCAAATGTAAAATAATTATTTTAAGGAGGAAATTTTTATGTTTCGTTTGATTTTAGTTTTATTAGTTATAGCTATGGTAATATGTAGTATTATCTCATGCCTGTCTGAGCCGGATAAGTTCGGTGGTTTTAGTGTTCACGGATTATTCTTCTTTTTGGCTTGGATTTCCGGAATTGCAGCTTTTGGAATGGTTATTACAATTTGTTGTATTGCACCCAAAATTGCAACTGCAAGTACTATAGATGAAAAAATTGCAATGTATCAAGAAGAAAATGCAACAATTGAACAAGACATTGACAGAATTGTCGAAGAGTACTTAAAACACGAACATGACACATTCACAGACCTAAAAACAGAAGAAAGTTCAATTACATTAGTCACTTTGTTCCCTGAACTCAAGTCAGACACACTTGTTAAGCGGCAGTTAGAAATTTATGTTTGTAATAATACGAAAATTAGAGAATTAAGAGAAGAGAAAATTGACATTGCTAAACTAAAATGGCTACTTTATTTTGGCAAGTAATTGAATCATAAAAACTCTCTATCGTCAAACTTGCATCACCAAATTGTGGATATAAAATTTTTTTTAAGGAGGTTTGCTTATGCTTTCTAATGAACAAAAAGAAAAACTTCGGAAGATTCATATTTATGAAATATCCGATACAGAAAGAAATGGCATAGCAATTAAAACAAATGTATCAAAAGTCAAGGAAGATTTCATTATTCCAACTGTTTATGATATAGCCGAATCTATTTTTAAACAAATATTAGAAGCCGGCTTTTCTAGCATTGAAAGAGTTTCTCCCTCTGACGCAAATTGTATTGTTAGAGTTTTTCAGAAGACTCATCATAAGTACGATTTCGACATTGTTTTTTAACTTGTACGGGGCTGACTGTTTTGTTAAAGACAATAAAACATGGACTTCTGAATTTGAATGTTCTAACAGATGTTTTCCTTTAGACTATTCTAAGTACTTAGTTGGTCAGTGGATAGTTTCGGACGAAGAAGTATTTTTTGATACAGATTTTGTGTACTTTTATATCAAAGTACACTAATAAAAAACTCTAGCTTTTAGCTAGAGTTTTTTATTTATTACATATCTTCATCATTTTCATCTTCATCTTCAAAGTCGTCTTCGTCTTCGCAACCATGACAGCTATGGCAATTACCTGAACAACAGCCACCATCTTCTTCATCGTTCCAATCTAATTCTATAACATTGTTACATTCTGGACATGTTATTTCTTCCTTGCCTGTTATTTCTGCTGTGAACTCATAATCACAATATGGGCAAACTATCTCAAATTCAAATGCTTCATCATCATTTTCTTCATAGATATCTCCCTCTATTTCATTTACAGCTTTTTCTACTTCTCCCATTTTTGATTCAAGCATTTTTTGTTTTTCTTCAATTTGTTTTATTTTTTCGTCTGCTTTATCTGTTAAGTTATCTATAATATCCATAAATATAATAGATAATTCAGACATTTTTTCTTTAACAAATTCTAAATCTTCAGGGTTTGTTATTCTTTCTTCAACCTCTGCAATGATTTTTTTATAATTATCACTTAATACTGACATGTATTATTTCCTCTTTTCTATTAAACTCTTTCCATATACTCGCCAGTTCTTGTGTCTATACGAATTACATCTCCGATATTTACGAAAAGTGGTACAGATATTTCGTAACCATTTTCTAAGGTTGCTGGTTTTCCAGATGTAGTTGTTGTGTTTCCACTGAAACCTGGTTCTGTATAAGTAACTTCTAGTTCCACAAACATAGGTGGTTCTACAGCAAATACATTTCCTTTATAAGAAAGTACTTTTACTGACATATTTTCTTTTATGTATTTTAAAGCATCTCCTATTTGCTCTTTGTTTAAAGGCATTTGTTCGTATGTTTCATTGTCCATGAAGTAATATAAATCTCCATCTACATATAAATATTGCATATCTCTTTTTTCGATTTCTGCTCCTGGATATTTTTCTGATGGATTAAATGTTTTTTCTAAAACTGCTCCTGTAATAACGTTTTTTAATTTTGTTCTAACAAAAGCTGCTCCCTTTCCTGGTTTTACATGTTGGAATTCTACTACTTTAAATACGTTTCCTTCCATTTCAAATGTTGTTCCATTTCTAAAATCTCCTGCCATATATACTTCTGCCATTTTATTTCCTCCTTTTACTAGTCTCAATATATTTGAAACTTTATTATATTTTTTATTTCGTTTTATCAATGTTTGTTATTTTACTATATTTTCAGCTAAAAATCAAGTGTTTTTTGTGATTTTAAATAATACAAGTTATTTTTTTATATATTTCAAACTATTTTTTAACTTCTATTACTATATAATTCTTATCAGATTTTGTTAAATTTATACAACCAGATTTTGTAACCAAAACTGTATCTTCAATTCTTACTCCAAAATCTCCTGGTAAATATATTCCTGGTTCATTTGTTATTACCATTTTTTCTTTTAAAAGACTATCATTTTTTCCATGTATGTATGGATATTCATGTATATCTAACCCTACACCATGACCTAATGCATGAACTAAATCATACCCATGTAATTTAAAATCATTTTCTACCATCTTTGATATTATTTTTATATTTGCTCCATCTTTTAATTCTTTTTCTGTCTGTAATTGATTTTTTAGTACTAGGTCATATACTTTTTTCACTTTTTCTGGAACATAACCTACAAAAATTGTCCTTGTCATATCTGAGCAATAGCCTTTATATTTACATCCCATATCTATTGTTATAACATCACCTATATCTATTTTTTTATCTGTTGGAATTGCATGTGGTTTTGAGGAATTCTTTCCTGAAGCAACTATTGGTTCAAATGATATGTCTTCTGCTCCATTCATTTTAAAATATCTTTCAATTTCTAAAGCTACTTCTTTTTCTGTTTTACCGACTTTTATAAAATCTAATAAATATTTAAAACAATTATCTGTTATTTTGCAAGCTTTCTTTATATTTTCTATTTCTTCTTCATCTTTTATCATTCTTTGTTTTTCTATTATTTTTTCGGTTTCTTGCATATTATTTATTTTGTATTTATGCATATATTCTTTATAAGTTGAATATGTTATATAGTCTTCTTCAAATCCAACATTTTCGCAAAACAAGAAGAAATTCTCGTACTCATCAGCTGAGTAATTTTTAAATTCTTGAACAATTATTTCATCATCTATAGTAATTGTTTCTTGAACCTCTTCTATATATCTTGCATCCGTTAAAAATATATTTTCTTTTCTTGTTACTAATAAAATTCCTTCTGCAATAATACCCGTTAAATATCTAATATTTACTGGATTAGAAACTATCATTCCTTGCATGTCTAGCATTTTCATTTTTTCTCTTAACCATCTTATTTTTGTGTTCATAGAAATTCCCACTTTCTTTTATATTTTTCCTCTATACATTCCAAGTGTAAAAACTTTCAATAATATAAACAGCAAAATATCAAAAGGTATAATCATAACTATAAATGATGCCAATACTATAAATGGTCCAAATGGTATGTATTCGTTTGTATTTTTCTTTTTAGTCGCTAACAAGATTATACTAATTATAGCAGCTAATAAAAACGCAATTAATGAAATCATTATTATATTTATCCATCCAAAAAATAGACCTATAGCTCCCATAAATTTTACATCACCAAAGCCCATTGCTTCTTTTCCTGCAATTATTCCACCTATTAAAGTTATTATTAAGAATATTCCAGCTCCTACCAATGAACCTAATAACATATCTATTCCTACATTTACATTACAAATTCCTTGTAAAAACGTAAAGCCTAAACCTACTTCAAATATTGTTAAATTAAGTCTATTAGGTATTATTTGTAATTTCCAATCTATTATTAATGCAGACATTAACATTGGAGCCAATACCAAATATTTTATAAGTTTTATCTGGGCTAATATATTTGTTTGCCAACCTATAAAGTATAATATTGCCATATATATTATAGCCATTCCAAACATTAGCCAATACTTTGGTTTAAAATTTTTCATATATATTGTAAAAAAGTCTTTTGAAAATACTTTTTTGTACTCTGGAAGTCTAATATTACACCAATCTACAAATTGTCCTATTACTAATCCTATTAAACCTACTAATATATAATATAGTATATTTATGTCATTTATATACATTTTAATTTACCTTCCTTACTCCTCTTTTGATTCTTTGTATTTGTTTATTATAAAATTTTCTATTGGTCTTTTTATTTTCGTAATTAGCAGATCTTTTTTATCTATTGGTTCTACTAATATAGAAAACATTTTACATCTATTTGCACCTATTACGTCTGTAAATATTTGATCTCCTACTACCGCAGTATTTTTATTTTCTTCTTCTAGTATTTTTAGAGCTTTTTTGAATCCTCTTTTAAATGGCTTCATTCCAAAGTATATATATGGTATTTTTAATTTATTTGCTACCATTTCTACTTTTTCTTTTTTGTCACTATTTGATAGTATACAAATTTTTATTCCTTGAAGTTTTAATTCTTCACACCATTTTTCTACATTATCCAACATTTTTTTATTAAAGTCAATTAATGTATTATCTACATCTAAAATTAATGCTTTTATATTATTATTTCTTAAGAATTCTATTGTTATTTCTTTTACATTTTTTAAATAGGCCTTTGGGTATAAATTCATAATATCTTCTCCTATTTTGTAAGTTCTAATATTTTTTCCATTAAATCTTCTGTTATCTTATCTAATGCTTCCTCATCATTTTTATCATAATTACTATAATCTAGCGGTTTCCCATATCTAATTGTAGCCTTTGAAAAAGGTCCTGTTTTTCCAGATATTCCAACTGGAACTATTTTAGCACCTGTTCTTAACGCAAAAAACGCAGCTCCATCTTTTACTTTTTCTCCTTTTGCCAAGCCATTTCTTGTACCTTCTGGGAAAAGAGCTATACATTCTCCATTTTTTAAATATCTTAAAGATTGTTTTATCGCATTTATATCTTTTGAATCTCTTAATACTGGAATTGTTTCAAACACCCAACCTAAAAATGCAAAAAATTTATTTTTATATAAAGTTCCTTTTGCTAAAAAGTGACAATTTCTCTTTGCTGTTACTTTTATTAAAACAGGATCTAAAAATGTTCTATGATTTCCACAAAATATAACTGGCTCATCCATAGGAATATTTTCTCTTCCTTCTATTTTCATTCTATGAAAAATTACACAATAAATATATAAAACTTTTTCTATAAAAATAGCAAGTCCTCTTTTAAGTTTCTTTCCCATTTATTAATACCTCTTTTCTTTTTTAAAAATTTTTATATTTTTCTTTTATAATTTCTTTTACTTTTTCTTTTACTTCATTAATACTTAAGTTTGTAGTATCTATATATGTTGCATCTTCTGCTATTTTTAAAGCTCCAATTTCTTTTTCTTTATCATTCTTATCACGAGCTTGAATATTTTTTAGTACTTCTTCGTATGTCATTTCTATACCTTTTTCTTGTAATTCTTTATATCTTCTTTTAGCTCTTTCTTCTTCATCAGCATCTAAATAGATTTTTACATCAGCATTTGGAAATACATAAGTTGTAATATCTCTTCCTTCCATTATAACATCTTTTCCTTTTGCCATATTTCTTTGAACTTCTACCATTGCTAGTCTAACTTCTACTATTGAAGATACCTGAGATACTATTTTTGTAACTTCCTTGCTTCTTATTTCATTTGTTACATCTTCATTATTTAAATATACTTTTTGAACACCTTGTTCATTTTTCATATCTATATGTATACTTGGTAATGATTCTATTATTTTTTCTTTTTCTTCCAATTTTATATTATTTTTAATTGCATATAAAGCTACACATCTATATGTTGCTCCTGTATCTATATTAACTAGTCCCATTTCTTTTGAAATTAAGTTTGTTATTGTTCCTTTTCCTGTACCTGCTGGTCCATCCATTGCTACTATAAATGACATATTTTTTTCCTCTTTTCTTAAACTATTGGGGACGGGCCGTTTTAGTTTAGTTATCTATTAAACTAAACTAAAACGGTCCGTCCCCAATAGTTTAATAGATTTTTTATTTTGGTAATTCTATTGATTTAGCTATTACTGTTATTTTTTGTACATTCATTGTCGTTAATTTTTCAATTTCTTTTATACATTTTTCTTTAAATACTTTTAACTCTTTTATTACATTATGACCATATATTACTGAAACTTCCATATATATAGATGGTCCTTCGCCATAATTTTCTACTCTTGTTCTTATTACTCTTGATATTCCATCTGTCTTTTTAGCTAAATATTCTACTATTTGACGAAATACCGTATCTGATATTGTAAAATTACCTAAATAACTAAATGTAGGTCTTATTATTGATTTTTCTGATATATATGGTTTATTTCCGCTTCCCTTTGACTTGAATATTTGTAACGGGTCTAATATATAACCTGAAAAGTCTTTTTTTATTTCAAATGTAGGAACAGGAATTACATGCTTTCCTTGTGTTACTCTTATGTTTCTAGCTGTTTTCATTTCTGTCTCTGTTGCTACATCTTGAATATAAATTGTTTTTTGTATTTTAGGCAGACCTAAGTTTTCTGCAATTTTTTCTACCATTCCATCTGATGTTCCTAAAATTAAAATTGATTCTGGTTTTAATTTTTTTATAGCTTTTTGCATTTCTTTTCTTTCTTTTTCATCTATAAAAATAGCATGTTTTACAGTTTCAATTTTTGTTGGTGCTTTTTTGGCAGACTCTCCTGCTACTACCTCATTTTCATTTACTAAAAGTCCATCATCTATAATATAAGAAATATTATTTTCTCCTGCTACCATTTGTGCCCTGTAACTTTTTCCTGTTCCAGAAGGTCCAACAAATGCATATACTCTTATTTTATCCATCATACCCTCCATAAATATTAATAAATATAATATATATCACATGCGTTCATTCTTTTTAAATATTCACAATTTTTAAAATTATTAATATTTTTTATCATCTCTAAATATGGTTCCTTTTCAAATCCTTCATTTATCCAAACCAGGATTCCTTCAGTTATGTTTTTTTCTTTTAATATTTCACTTATTCTTTCTTTGTTTGCATATTTTATGTCTAATATATACGATTCATCTATTTTAGTAAATAAATATATATCATCTAAAAATCTATTTTGGTTTGTATTAAATAAATATATTGTTGGTAGTTTATAATATTCATTTTCCACACTAGCTACTATATCTTTATGTTCAATATACAAATTATTTATTTTTGCATGCGTTAAAATAGGCATTATTAACATTATTATTAGAAATATTGTCAAAAATATTTTTTCATATTTTTTATTTACAACTTTTTTTATTAATATATTTAATATATATATTACATAAATAAATATAAAACTACAAACTGGTATTATATATCTTATCTCTGTATAAGGTGATGATACTGCAACTATTAAAAAATATATAAGTGCTGGCAATGTTATTAGTAATAATTTTGTATTTTCCAATTTTATTGTTATTTTTCTGTTTTTTATTAATTTATATGATACTATACATATAAACAATATTATTATAAACCATAATAAACCATTAAATATATTTGTATTTACTATATTTATGTATATTCCTAAGTTTATTAACATTTTCGTTATATCTTTAAATGTAGATAATACTCCTTGTCCTCTATATCCCATGAAAACATGTTGTATTGAATATGGAAATATTAATAAAGAAATCATTGCTGCTAATAACATAGTTATTGTATATTTAATTATATTTTTATATTGTTTATCTCTAATATATTTTATTATATAAATAAGGTAGATTACTCCTATATACAGTACATTATAATAATGTGTTAAAGATGCCAGTAATGTGATTAACCCTATTGATATGTATTTTTTCAAATTAATCTTTTCTTTTCCATAATTTATTATGTGCCAATACGCTATCATCAATAAAAAAAGAGCATTCAAAGCATACATTCTTATATAAGTTACACTTTCAAGTGTTGCAATTACTAATCCATTTGTAAAACATAATATTAATGACATTTTTTTATCTTTTATAATCTGTACTAGTATCTTATATACTAATATGTTTGATATTAGCAATATTATTATATTTAATATTAGACCTGGCCATTTTGAAAAGTTTCCTATATTAAAGTTATATGCTAATCTAAGTAATAAATAATAGAAAGGTGGATGTACATCATTTTTTTGATTTTCATAAACGGGTTTTAAATTTGTTACTTCTTCTTTACTTATTGATATATAGTCTTCATAATATTCTTTGTTATGCCAATTATTGTAAAAATCCTCATTTTGTGTAATATCTATCTTATTATAATTTGTTAGACCTATAGAATATGCTTCATCCATATGAATATAAGATTTTTGCATTCCCATAAGCATATATATAATAAATTGAATTATAAGAATTATTAATAATGCTAATTTTTCTTTATTTATTTTTTTCATGTTTTTATCCTCTTATTTATATATTTTTCTAATTTTATCATAATAAGAAACTTATTTCAACAAAAAAACTTCTTAATAATTTAAATTTGTGTAGGTTTGTCAAACATATGTCACACTTCATTGATATGACTATGTTTGATAAGCCAATTTATGATTTCTGTACTTTAACTATTTATATATTCTAAATATTTTTCCTTTGGACTTAGCCATTTTAATGGTCTCATAGGAAAATTATTATATTCTTTTATCCAATATTTAGCTCTATTTACTAAATCCTCAAAACTACAAAATACTTTATTATAATAAAACCTTTCTTGATCTTTTCTATGACTTCTTTCTACTTTTCCATTATGTCTTGGTGTATATGGTTTTATTAATTTATGCTTTATTCCTATCTCTTCTATTGTTTGCTCAAATTTCGTCTTTCTATCTCTTATACTTGTGTTATAACTTAATCTGTTCGTAAATTCAAACCCATTATCTGTTTGTATTTCTTCTATTTTAAACGGAAATCTCTTTACTATTATCTTCGCAAATTCACTTGATTCATATGTACTATGTTCTTTTGCAAACTACAATATTCTTAGTCTTGTATATTCATCTATTGCTGTATATTGGAAATATCTTTCTCCTTTTTCCTTTAATTCCTTTGTTAAACATTTCATTGGTACATATTTAACATCTACTTGTACTCTTTGACCTGGATAAGTCATCTGTTGATATGCTTTTGGTTCATATGTTTTCTTCTTGCTTGGAGCTTTTTTATATATTTTTAGTTTTATCATCATTCTATATAAACTAGTTACACTTCTTTTATATCCTGCTCTTCTTAATTTTACCCATAAAACAACTAACCCTGTATCCTTATTTTTATTTTTATAATTCTTTATTAATTTTATTTCTTCATCTGTATGTGCATTAGGACTTCTATGTGGTCTTCTAGATCTATTGGCTAATGATTCTAATGTTCCATCATATCTTTCTCTCCATCTATATATCGTTTTTCTGTGTAAGTTATATTGTATTGCTGCGGCTGTTACTCCATTTTTTAAAGAATATTTTACAACTGATTGCTTAAACTTTATATCTTGTGTTATACTATTCATAGGAAATACCTTCTTTCGATAAACGTTTTTGTGGTTAAAAACATTATATCATAAATTGGTATTTCCTATTTTTTATTTTATTGTGACATATCTATTGTAAACCTATAAAAACTTCTTAATAATTTAAATTTGTTTTATTTTTATATTAATGTTATAATATATTTATAGATTTAAAAGAAAGAGGAAATTTTATGGATTTATCAATAAAAAATACAACTAGAGAACAAAGAAAAGAAATTGTAAAAACAGCTCTTGCAATTTCTATTACAGGAACTGATTTTCCAAGTGATGAAGCTTTAAAAATAGTAAAAGAATACGTTGATGGTAAAACTGAAATTGAAGAAGTTCAAAGAAAAATTATTGAATTGTATAAAAAGGATGGTGAAAATAATGATTAAAGACCCTTATGTTCAAGAAAACGGAACTTTAAAAAATAGACTTGGTATTACTGACTATAATACTTTAAATTCAGCTGAAAAAGATATTACTTTTTCAAAATTTCTTAATATAAAAGAAACTTTACGTACCAAGTTTGATATTTCTTACATTAAAGCTATTCATAAACATATTTTTGAAGATATTTTTGATTGGGCTGGTGAGTTTAGAGAAGTTCCTGTTTATAAACAATAAGTAGTAATTCCTGGTCTTAGTCTTAATTATACAGATCCTAAAAATATTGAAAAAGAATTATCTGATTGCTTAGAAAAAATTAATAATACTAATTGGGCTGCACTTACTTTAGATCAAAAAAGTGCTACTTTTACTAAATATCTTACTGAATTTTGGGCAATTCATCCTTTTAGAGATGGTAATACTAGAACTACATTAACATTTGCTACTCAATTTTCAGGAGAGCATGATTTTCCTTTAGATTTAGGTGTTTTGCTTGATAATTTAACAAGAAAATTTGATAGTAATGGTAAAATTACACAATTTAGTATTAGAGATAAATTTGTATTATCAGCTATTCCTGAAGAATATTGTCCTGAACCTGAACATTTAAATTCTTTAATTCATACTGCAATGGTTTCTGGAATATCTAAAAATATAGAAAAATTACAAAATAATTTAGAAAGATAATTTTATTTATTATAGAAATTTACCTATAATTAGACTTATTAAATTACAAAAATATGGTTAGTAATTATCTACTAACCATATTTATTTTTTAATTTACATCATTTATTTTTATATCTCTTACATGATCTATTTTTTCCCATTTTGTATTTCTTACAAATAAACACTTAAAGTTTATTAAAAGCCATGAACCTAGGAATAGTGGATAGAATATTAAACCTTTTATCATTGGTTTAATTGGTTTCTTATCTAAAACCATAATTAATATTGCTGTTAATATTGGTAATAAAAATGTTGGTATTAAATAACGCAAACAGTTTATTAATAATTCTGCTCCATTCATTCCATTTGCTATGTAAATAATGACATTTAACAATATTAATAGTAATGTTATTATAAACATTGGAATACTTCCTAATATATATAAAAGTCCATCAAAATTCATTAAAGTTTTCTTTTCTTTTACAGCAGCTGCTAGTAATCCGGTATATTCTTGCATACATTGAATATGACCTACTGTCCATCTAGATCTTTGTGACCAAGACTGTTTAAAACTTGTTGGTTGTTCATCATATACAATAGCATCTGTTGCCCATCCTAATTTTCTTCCTTCTATAATATTTTTTAAAGAAAATTCTATATCCTCTGTTAAAGTTTTTGTATCCCAACCTGTTGGCTTTATTATATCAAATCTAACCATAAAACCTGTACCATTTAAAAGAGGAGATAATCCTAAATTATATCTAGCTAAATGATAAAATCTATTCATTGTCCAATAAAAAATTGCATATCCAGCTGTAATCCAATTGTCTGTAGGATTTTTAATATCACGATATCCTTGTACTACATTTTCACCTTGGCATAGTTTTTTATTCATTGCTTTTAAAAAGTTTTTATCTGCTATATTATCTGCATCAAATATACAAAATGCATCATAAGGCGCATCTTCTTCAATTTTTTGTGCTAAAAACCATTGAAGTGCAAATCCTTTTGTTTTTTTAGATTCATCAAATCTTTCATAAACAATTGCTCCAGCTTTTCTTGCTACTTCTGCTGTATTATCTGTACAGTTATCTGCTATTACATATATATCATATAGTTCTTTAGGATAATCTTGATTTTTTAAACTTTCAATTAAATTCGTAACAACAGCAGCTTCATTATGTGCAGGAATTATTGCCATAAATCTATGTTCTTTATTTTCTATAAGAGGCTTTTCTTTAAACTTTATTAAAGAACATATACTTACTATAAACTGATATAACCAAAATATTGTTATAATCCAAATTAACGCTTGTTGTAATATATATAAATATTCCATTTTTTACTCCTTGTCCTTTTTTATATTTTATTAGTTAATCATTCATATTATACTATTTTCTTTTTTGTTTTGCAATGATTTGTAATATTTTTATATAATTTTCAGATGAATTTCATATTTACAAAAAATAGGTATCTGTATTGATACCTATTTTTATTTTATTCTTCTTTGCTTTCTTCTGAATTTGTTACTTCTAAGTCTTTCATATTTAAGTTTATTCTACCTTGGTTGTCTATTTCAGATACCTTAACTGTAACTTCATCTCCAACTGAAAGAACATCTTCTACCTTTTCTACTCTTTTATTTGAAATTTTAGAGATATGAAGTAATCCTTCTTTTCCTCCGCCTAAATCTATAAATGCTCCAAATGTAGCTATTCTTGTTACTTTTCCGTCATATATTTTTCCAGTTTCTATTTCTCTTGTTATCTCTTCTATCATTTTCTTAGCTTTTGATCCATCTTGTCCTTCTGCACTATAAATGCAAACTGTTCCATCTTCTTCTATGTCAATTTTAACTCCATTTGCTTCTTCTATTATTTTATTTATCATTTTTCCACCAGGTCCGATAACATCTTTTATTTTATCTACTGGTATTGTCATTGTAATAATTTTAGGTGCATATTTTGATATTTCTTTTCTAGGCTCTGCAATTACAGGTAACATGATGTTATCTAATATATAATCTCTAGCAACTTTTGTTCTTGCAAAAGCTTCTGCAATTATATCGTATGTTAAACCATCACATTTAATATCTACTTGTATTGCTGTAATACCTTCTTTTGTTCCACCAACTTTAAAGTCCATGTCTCCAAAGAAGTCTTCAATTCCTTGAATATCTGTAAGCATTACATATTCATTTGGATTTTCTTTGCTTGTAACTAAACCTGTTGAAATACCTGCAACTGGTCTTTTAATTGGAACACCAGCATCCATTAATGCAAGCGTACTTCCACAAATACTTGCTTGTGATGTTGAACCATTTGAAGATAAAATTTCAGATACAACACGAATTGCGTATGGAAAATCTTCTTCTGATGGAATTACTGGAACTAATGCTTTTTCTGCTAAAGCTCCATGTCCTATTTCTCTTCTTCCAGGTCCACGAGAAGGTCTTGCTTCTCCTACTGAATAAGATGGGAAGTTGTATTGGTGCATATATCTTTTTCCTGTTTCTTCATCTACACCATCTAGCATTTGTTCTTCGCTCTTCATTCCTAGAGTTACAATAGTCATAGCTTGTGTTTGACCTCTAGTAAATATTGCACTACCATGTACTCTTGGAAGTAAACCTACTTCACATGAAAGTGGTCTTAATTCATCTATTTTTCTTCCATCTGGACGTTTGTGTTCATTGAATATCATTTCTCTAACACATTCTTTTTCTAGGTCATGAACTGTGTCTGCAATGTCTTGTTTTCTTTCTTCTCCTGCTTCTTCTCCATATTTTTCTACTACATAGTTTGTAATATCTTCTGTTATTTTATCTATGTTAGCGTCTCTAGTTTCTTTGTCTGGAGCTTGTACATCTTGATACATTCTATCCTTGAAAGCTCCTCTTAATTCTTCATAGAAACTTTCTTCTACACCAAAGTGTTTGTATTCAAATTTTTCTTTTCCACAATCTTTTTGAATCTCAGAAATAAATTCACAGATTTTTTTAATTTCTACATGAGCTGCTTTTATAGCATCTAACATTGTATCGTTTGGTATTTCGTCTGCTCCTGCTTCAATCATTGTTATTTTTTCTTGTGTTGCAGCTACTGTTAATGTTAATCTTGATTTTTCTCTTTGAGCTACTGTTGGGTTTATAACAATCTGTCCATCTACATAACCTACATTTACTGCTGCTGTTGGTCCACCAAATGGAATATCTGAAATTGCTAAAGCCGCTGCTGAACCTATCATAGCACAAACTTCTGGGCTATTATCTTGTTCTACTGAAAGAACTGTTGCAACAACACATACATCATTTCTGAAATCCTTTGGAAATAATGGACGAAGTGGTCTATCTATTGCTCTTGATGTTAATATCGCTTTGTCTGTTGGTTTTCCTTCTCTTTTTGTAAAGCTTCCTGGAATTTTTCCTACAGCATATAATTTTTCTTCATAATCTACTGATAATGGAAAAAAGTCAATTCCATCTTTTGGTTCTTTTGCAGCTGTAACATTTACCATTACAACTGTGTCTCCGTAGCGAACCATAACACTACCATTTGCAAGTTCTGCTATTTTACCTGTTTCTATTGTTAGTTTTCTTCCTGCAAGTTCTGTTGAATAAGTTTTAAACATAAATATTTCTCCTTTTCTTTTCCAAAAGTTCCAGGTACTTTTGGGTAAATTTTTATTTCATTTTTTTTACATCTTTATACATTTTCTAACAATACTTTTCTTAGTTGTAACCTCTACAATATACTATAATATAAAATTCATAGTATATTGTACAAGCTACATTCTAATTTCAAGTATTATTATAAAACTAAGATATTAAATTGTAGTTTTCTACCTAAAAAGTACCTGGCCCTTTTCAGGTAAAAATAATTTTAAAAAGAACGTTTCACTTTTATTTAGCAAAACGTCCTTTTTGATTAATTATTTTCTTAATCCTAATTTTTCAACGATATCTCTATATCTTTGAACATCTTTATCACTTAAATATTTAAGTAAGCTACGTCTTGCACCTACCATTTTTAAAAGACCTCTTCTTGAATGATTGTCTTTTTTGTGTACTTTTAAGTGTTCTGTTAATTCATTAATTCTTTCTGTTAAAAGAGCTATTTGAACTTCTGGAGAACCAGTATCTTTTTCATCTCTTTTATAATTATTAATGATTTCTTGTTTTCTTTCTTTTGTCATTTTTAATTGCACCTCCTATTTTTCTTATTTGCCTTAAACTGAGTTTAAGCAGGTTTTTCCTAAAACTAAGTATAAGGTATTTGCCCTTGGCTTAATTATAATACCATATTTTTCTAATAAATGCAATAGGAAAACACAAAAATGTCATTGTTATTCTTGTTTTTATAATAATTTACTGTAGTTTTAAAATTCTTAATTTTTAACACCAAAAAACACAAAAAAGGGATAGAAACTAAAAATATATTTCTATCCCCTTTTTGGTTTTATTCACAATACTTATCAAATATTGACCATAATACGGTATGACGTCTCCTTACTTCTATTCGCTCTGTTTCTCCATTATGCACACAGTAAATGCAAGGTATAGATAGATGACTATTTCTTTCTACATCTACTGTTATTGAAATTAAATCTGGTATCAAATCAACCAGCTTAGTAGAAATTTCGTTATCATCAGAAAATGAATTCTTGATGCTCTTCATTAACTTGTAAAATTCTTCTCTTTCTACCTCTTTTATTTTTGTAACTCCTTCTTTCTTACAAATAAAAGTAATTTCGTCCTTTCTCATTATTTGCCTCTCCTTTCATTTTGTGTGTCTAAATGAACATTAAGAGACAAATATGTCTCCTAATATTCATTTTAAAGACATATTTTGTACTTTTAAGATTTATATATCTTACCATATTAATTACTTTTTATCAATATTTATGTAGAATTTATTTGTATATTATATATTTTAAAAATTTTTTATATTTTTTTAAAATAGGTATTGACATTTATTTTAAAATCTTGTATACTTAATTTCGTCGAAAGGAAAAATGGTCGCTTAGCTCAGCTGGGAGAGCATCTGCCTTACAAGCAGGGGGTCATAGGTTCGAGCCCTATAGCGACCACCATTTTTTTTATTTTGGCCTGGTAGTTCAGTTGGTTAGAACGCTAGCCTGTCACGCTAGAGGTCGACGGTTCGAGCCCGTTCCAGGTCGCCATTTTTTTTTATATTTTTTTACGCTTCGATAGCTCAGTTGGTAGAGCAAGGGACTGAAAATCCCTGTGTCAGTGGTTCGATTCCACTTCGAAGCACCAAAAAATAACTTATAAACTATGTAGTTTATAAGTTATTTTTTTATCTTATTTTAATAATTCTATCGCTTTTTGAAGTTGAGTATCATTTTTCTTTTCCACTGTATATAAGTTTTCCTCTTTAGGGAATTCAACTTCAATATCTGGTGTAATTCCTATCTTATTTATTGTATTATGATTTGGAGTAAAATACTCGTTTGTTGTTAATTTTAATCCGCTTCCATCTGTTAATGTATAAATTGTTTGTATAACACCTTTTCCATAAGATTTTGTTCCAACTATTTTTACGTTGTTATTGTTTTCCTTTACTGCCGCAGATAATATTTCTGAAGAACTTGCTGTATTCTCATTTATTAATATTATTATTGGTATATTTATTACTTTATCAGTTTTAGCTTTTGTTTCATTTTCTTTTTCTTTTTTGCCTTTTGTTATTAATAAAACTTTATCTTTTTCAACCATCATATCTGCTATATCTAATGCTTCATCTACTATTCCTCCACCATTATTTCTTAAGTCTATAATTAATGAATTTATATTTTTAGAATTCAATTCTTCCCAATTTTGTTTGAATTCTTCATAGCAGCCTTCATCAAATGTAGAAATTTGCATATATCCAATATTGTTTTCTAACACTTCTGATTCTATATGGTTTACTTTTATAGATTTTCTTGTTATTTCAAAATTTAATGTTTCATTATTTCTTAATACTTCTACTTGTACTTTTGTTCCTTCTTCTTTTTTTAATGCATTTGAAGCCTCACTTAATTGTTCTCCTGTATATTCTACTCCATCAACTTTTGTTATTATATCTCCTGAAATTATTCCTACTTCTTCTGCTGGTGAGCCTTTTATTGGCATTAAAACTATAATTTGATTTGTATCAGATGTTGCTGCAATATATACTCCTATTCCAACATAGTTTCCCATTGCATCTTCCATGTATTTTTTCATTTCGTCTTTAGTTATATATTCAGAATATTCATCTCCTAATCCTTCAACATAACCCTTTATTGCTGATTCAAGCATTTTTTCATCATCTATTTCTCCTATATATTTGTCACTTATATAGTTTCTAAATAATTGAAAAGTTTTTCCTATACCACTAGTTGTAATATATTGAACTTCCTTTTTTCCTAACTTTCCATACATAACTGTACTTGTTATAATAAATGTTATAGCTGCTGTTAATATTATTAGCATTACAGCTTTATAAATTTTTTGAAAATTATTTGACTTCAATTTACTCCTCCTATGTCTTTATACTTTAATAGTATACTCATTTTTTTCAAAATTAGAAGTTAGAATAGTATGTATTATTTCTATTCTAACTTTTATTTATTGTAAAAATTGCAATGGATTTACATGATTTCCATTTACTCTTACTTCAAAATGTAAATGTGGTCCAGTTGATACACCAGTAGAACCAACTTCCATAATTAAGTCTCCTTTTTTTACCTCTGTACCTACTGTAGTTAATATTTTTTGACCATGTCCATATAATGTTGAAATTCCATTTCCATGATTGATCATTACACAATTTCCGTACCCGCCATTATAACCTGCAAGTGATACTACTCCATCTGCTGCTGCAATAACTGGTGCTCCAAAACCTGCATTTCCTATATCTATACCCGTATGGAATTTTAAAACACCTTGTATTGGATGCTGTCTTGTGCTATATGGTGATGTTATAACAGTTCCACTCTTAGCCACTGGCCATGCCATTACTCCCCCAGAAAACTCTCCGCTATACTCATAATTTCCTGATGCTATTTTTATTAAATTTTCAATTCTTTGCTCTTCATCTTTATATTCTTGTAATTTTTGTTGTAATTCTTTTTCATTATCTGATAATTTATCTATTTCATTTTGCTGAACAGTTTTATTATTTTGCATAATTATTCTTGTTTGTTCTTTTTTAGCTTTTAATAATTTTAAATTTGCTTTTTGTTCTTCTAGTTGTTTTTTGGTATCTTCTATTTGAATTTTTTCATCCTCAATTTTTCCCAAAACTTGACTATCACTCTGCATTACCTCTTGTATTACATAATAGTTAGATAAAAATTCTATTAAACTTGATGACCTTAGTAGTAAATCTAAATATGAAATATCTCCACATTCATACATTACTACCATTCTGTTTTCCATAAGTTTTTTATTTTCTTCATAATCTTTTTGCACTACTTCTAATTTTGATTGTGTTTCATCTACTTGCTTTTGTAAATCTTCTAGTTTGGTATCCATTTGAGCTATTTCATCTTCAGATTGTCTTATTTTATCATCTAGTTCTTGTATTTTTATTAATGCATTTGACAATTCTTCTTGAACATATTCTAAGTCTTTCTTTGTCTCTTCCTGCTTTGTAGCATTTTCTTCTTTTCTTTCTTCTAAAGTTTCTGCATTTATACAAGGCATAAAGAAAAAGTATGATAATATAGTAATAATTATAAATACAGATATTACTTTTTTATTCATACTTTTCCCTCCTTTGTATATTTTAGTCTGCTATTGTATATCCACCAGGTAAATAATCTAATGGATTTAAGAATGAACTACTAAAGAAGCCTGACAAACTACTTGCTTTTCTTATTTCAAAATGTAAGTGTCTACCTGTACTGCTTCCTCTTCCTTCATCGTTTATTCCTCCACCTGAAGTTGCAATTACTTGTCCTTGTGATACATATTGCCCACTAGATATATGTCTTGCCAATAAATGTCCATATAAAGTTATATATCCATCTCCGTGAATTATCATAATATAATGTCCATATCCGCCAGGATTCTCTAAACTGTATGCATATCCAGATGCTGCTGCATATACATTTTCATGATTTGCACCAATATCTATACCTTTATGCCATCTTCCCCAACGCCATTTAACTCTTGATGTAACAACTTTATTATTGCATGGCCATATAAAACTTCCATCAAATTTTAGTCCATTTCCATTTGATGATGAATTATTTCTTTCTATTATTTCTTTAATTTGTTGTTCAATTTTAGCTACTTGATCATTATAATCGTCTATTTGTTTTTGAAGTGCCTTATCCTCTGCTGAAAGAGCATCTGCTTTTGTTTGTCTTTCTTGTTTTTTTGCTTTCAATAAATTTGCTTTTGTCTCTTTTTGTTTTTTAGCACTATCTACTTCTGCTTTTTCGTCCTCTAATGTTTGTTTAACTGTTTCTATTTCTTTTTGCTCTTTTTCTATTGAATCTAATAGCTCTTTATCGCAATTTGTAACTTGCGCAACCATATAGTAATTAGATATAAACTCTATAATATTTGAACTACTAAACAATATATCTAAGAAAGATGTTTGACCTGTTTCATACATTGCTACTAATCTTTCTTCTAATAATTCTTTGTTATCCTCATATTCTTTTTGTTTCTTTTCTAATTCTTTTTGTTTTTCTTCTATTGAATTATTCAAATTAGAAATTTGTAGTTCTAACTTTTCTATTTCTTCCTCTTGTTCTGCTATTGATTCATCTAATTTTGCTATTTCTTCCATTTGAGCACTTAATTCTTCTTTTATCTCACTTTGTGCATTTTTAGCATCATTTATTTTATCATTAATATCACTTTTTTTATCATTAAGTTCACTTTGTGTTACTGCATATATTGGAACACAAATGCTTGTTAATAATAAGATTAGAATAAGTACAAATGAAACTATTTTTTTTCTCATTTTTTTACCTTCCTTAATAAATTTAAACTTCTAAGTATTTTCTCATTGAAATTATACTTCCTAAGCATCCAATTCCAATGCCTAGTCCTAAGTATACGCAAATTACTAATGGGAATATATCTGCAAATGGTAATAATGTTATATTTATCATTGATGTAATTGATGATTGCATTATTTTATCAATTATTAAATTATAGGCTAAACCTAATATTAAAATTGAAATCATTGCTGATACTACTCCGATTAATATACCTTCTACTATAAATGGCCATCTTATAAAGCCATTTGTTGCACCAACATATTTCATAATTGAAATTTCTTTTCTTCTTGCATGTACCGTAAGTTTTATTGTATTTGCTATAATAAATATTGAAATTATAACTAATAATATTAAAATTCCAAATGAAATCCATTTTATTCCGTTTGCTATTCCAACTAAAGCATTTATCGTTTTATCTCTCATTTCTATATTATTAACATTGTCCAATTTTTCTATTTGAGCTCTTACTTCTTCGCTCTTTGATAAATCAGTTAATGTTACAACATAAGAAACTTTAAAAGGATTTTTTTCTACGCTATAGCCTTCTAAAAATCTATTATATTCTGAATATCTTTCCTTTACTATATTGAACGCTTCTTCTTTTGAAACATACGTAGTTTTTGCAACATATTCTATTTGTTTTATTTCTTCACCTAGTTTTGTAATTTGTTCTTCTGTTGCATCTTTAACCATAAAAACCTGCATTCCTTGTTCAGATTCTATTTCTTTTAGCATATAATTAACATTTTCACCAATTAAGAAAAACAATCCAAATATCATCATTGTAGCACACATAATAATTAAAGATGCACCTGTTGATTTTTTATTTTTAAAAAAGTTTCTAAAACCTTCTCCTATTAAATAACTAAAAACATTATATCTCACTATCATACCCACCTTTTTTATCATCTCTATCTATAACGCCTTTATCAATATGAATAACTCTTTTCTTCATACGATCTACTATGTCTTTTGCGTGTGTTGCAACAACTACTGTTGTACCTCTCATATTTATATCATTAAGTAATGTCATAATATCCCATGCTGTTTCTGGGTCAAGGTTACCTGTAGGTTCATCTGCTATAAGCATAGATGGGTTATTAACTAATGCTCTTGCTAATGCTACTCTTTGTTGTTCTCCTCCTGATAGTTCATTTGGATACATTTTTGCTTTTCCACTTAGTCCTACTAGTGAAAGTACCATAGGAACTTGTCTTCTTATATGTTTTGGTGTTGCTCTTACTATATACATAGCAAATGCAACATTTTCGTATACAGTTTTATCTGGTAATAATCTGAAATCTTGGAAAACTACCCCCATACTTCTTCTTAGGTAAGGTACCCTTTTAGGCTTTAAAAAAGTAGTATCTTTACCATTTATAATTATATTTCCTGATGTAGGATTTTCTTCTTTTAATATCATTTTTATTAATGTTGATTTTCCTGAACCTGATGTTCCAACTAAGAAAGCAAATTCTCCTTTTTCTATTTTAAAATTTGCATTATGTACAGCTTCAGTTCCAGTACTATAAGTTTTGCTTACATTTCTAAATTCTATCATATAATTTAGCTCCTTATTATTTTTACATTGCTTATTTCCCTAATGTTATACTAAAGTTTACGCAATTTTATCTTTTCTACCTAATCATAACAATAAAATAAATTATTTGCAATAGTTTTTTCAATAAAAAAACTTGTAATTTATGCCACTTTGTTATATTTTGTCGTTTTTTCTTATTTTTTCTCTATTTTAGAAATTTCACAAAAAATTCATAAAAAAAATCTCTCATTATAGAGAGATTTTTTTCTAACATTTGGTACATTTTGTACCACTACCATTAGCTTCAAAGATTTTTACATTGATTGCTGATACTCGTGTAGTTTTTAAGAATTCTTCCCGTAATTTAGGATGAACTCTTTTGCAGTAAGCTGCCATTTCACAGTATCCAACTTTTCCACATAATTTTGTATTGCCACAAGCCATAATGTCATTCCTCCTTAAATCTTTAAAGATATATTATTAAATATACATAGATTATAGCATATTTTTTTTATTTTGTAAAATATTATATATTTTTAATAATATCTTCAGCAGTTATATCAAAATATTCCATAAGTTCTCCTGCTTTTCCGGATTTTCCAAAAGTATCTCTAATTCCCATTCTAGTTACTTTACATGGATATTCTTCTGCTAATACTTCACATACAGCACTTCCTAACCCACCTATTATATTATGGTCTTCTATTGTTATTATTTTTTTAGTCTCCTTAGCACATTTTACAATTAGCTGTTTATCTATTGGTTTTATTGTATGAATATCTAATACTCTTACATTAATTCCTTTAATTTCTAACTCTTCTTTTGCTTTTATTGCCTCTGCTACTACATCTCCTGTAGCTATTATTGTGGCATCTGTGCCTTCTCCTATTTGAATTGCTTTTCCTATTTCAAATTTTTGATTTTCTTCATATATAATAGGTGTTTCCATTCTTGATAATCTTAAATATACAGGTCCAGCTATTTTACTAATTTCTCTTACGGCCCATTTAGTTTGTACATCATCTGAAGTGCACATTACTGTCATGTTTGGAAGTGTTCTCATTAATGAAATGTCTTCTAGCATTTGATGTGTTGCTCCATCTTCTCCTACTGTTATTCCGCTATGTGTTGCACAAATTTTTACGTTTAGTTTTGGATAACATATACTATTTCTTATTTGATCATACGCTCTACCTGCTGCAAATACGGCAAATGTACTTGTATATGGAATTTTTCCAGATGTAGAAAATCCCGCTGCAGTTGCCAACATATCTTGTTCTGCAATTCCCATATCAAAAAACCTATTTGGAAATTCTTTTGCAAATAATATTGTTTTAGTTGCAGTTGATAGATCTGCATCTAGTACTACTATATTTTCATTTTCTTTTCCTAATTCTAATAATGCTTCTCCATAGCTTTGTCTTGTTGCTTTTTTTATTTCTTTATTCATTTTAACCTCCTTTTTTAGAAGCATACAACTTATATAGTTGTATAATTTATTTTTAAATTTCGCTTAATTCTTTTATTGCTTGTTTAAATTCCTCTTCGTTTGGTGCTTTTCCATGCCACTCTGCTTTTCCTTCCATAAAAGATACACCTTTACCTTTTATAGTTTTAGCAATAATAACTGTTGGTTTTTCTTTGGTTAATTTGGCTGTTTCAAAAGCATCTATTAACTGTTCCATATTGTTTCCATCTACTACTATTGTATTAAATCCAAAGCTTTTAAATTTTCCTTCTATATTATCTAGTCCTTTTACTTCTTCAACTTTTCCATCTATTTGAAGTCCATTGTAGTCTACTACTGCACATAAATTATCTAAATGATATTTGCTAGCAGTCATTGCAGCTTCCCATACTTGCCCTTCTTCTATTTCCCCATCTCCTAACAAACAATATACTCTATAACCATCATGATTCAATTTAGATGAAAGTGCCATTCCATTAGCTACAGATAAACCTTGTCCTAATGAACCTGTTGAAATATCTACACCAGGAACTTTATTCATATCCGGATGTCCTTGTAATTTTCCATCTATTTTTCTAAATTCTTTTAACTTTTCTTTTTCAAAAAATCCTTTTTCTGCTAAAGTTCCATATAATGCTGGCGCACAATGACCTTTTGACAAAACAAATCTATCTCTTAATGGTGCTTTTGGTTCTTTTTCGTTTATATTCATTTGATTAAAATATAATACTGTTAATATATCTGTACAAGAAAGTGAGCCTCCTGGATGCCCTGACTTTGCATTGTATACTTGTTCTATTATTGATATTCTTATTTTTCTTGAGATTTCTTTTAATTCCTCTATATTTTCAATTTTCAAATAAATCCCTCCTTTTTGATATTATCATTTTATATTAGTTTTAATTTATATGCAATATGTATTTTTCTTTTTTACTAAAAATATAATTTGTATTCTAATAGTAATTTAACGGATTTACATATTCACCATCTACTCTTATTCCAAAGTGCAAATGACAACCTGTTGTTGCTCCATTCGTTGGTTTTCCACTACTATCATGATAAGTATTTCCTTGCACTCCATATACATATTTAGGGCCTACCATTCCTATTATTTCTCCTCTTTTTACATTTTGACCTACTTGCACCACAAAATTTGGTGATACATGACAATATGTAATTTTCATATTATTACTAGTTAATGTAATTGTATACCCACCTCCACCTAAGAAACCTAAATAAGTAATTTCGCCATCTACTGCAGCAATTAATATAGTTCCTTCTGGTGCACCTATATCTAATCCTTTATGATAAGAACTAGCACCTGCTGTTGGTGAATTTCTTTTTCCAAAATATGATGTAATTACATTATACCCTGGTATGGGCCATGCAAAACCTAAACTACTAATTGTAATTTTCTCTCCAACTATGCCATTTATAAAATCTGCCTGAATTGTTGGTATAAAAAAGGTGCAAATAAAAAAAGTTAAAATAATTAAAAAAATTATTATATTTTTAAAAGGCTTAAAAAAAGAGCCTACCATAAGAATTCCTCCTTAAAATAAGCCCCTATTTTATTATTTCTTAAATACAAATATTTTACTAAATACATAATTAGCTACAATTACTATAACTTGAGATATTAATTTTATTATTCCGTCATTAAATTTTAATAATGTAACACCTAAAAACATTATAAGCATATCCATTAATAAAGTTGCTATTCTTGAAGTTACAAATTTAGTAGCTTCTCCTAATTTATTTTTATTTGTACTCTCAAAGACAAATTTTCTATTTGTTATATATGCAAATGCTACGCTAACAATCCACGCTATAATATTGGCTATTTGTAATTGAATTGCATTTTCAGCGTTTAAAAATGTTCCTACACATATATAATATGTAACTAATGATACAACTGTTGTTAGTACTCCAAATACTATATATAATATAACCTCTTTTGTGCATACTTTTTTTATTAGTTCTTTTACTTTTTCCATTTAAAAATTCAATCCTTTCTACTTGAGTTCAAAATTGCACAATATAAAAAAGCTTTATTAAAAATTAAAAGTTAGAATAAACTATTACGTTTTTCTAACTCCCCTATTTTTTATGGCAGGGGTAGTAGGATTCGAACCCACACAGGCGGTTTTGGAGACCGATGTGCTACCATTAACACTATACCCCTATATCTATGCTAAGGCAATTAATATCTTAGCATATTTTTTTATATTATGCAAGTATTTATATAACAATTTTTTCTTTTTTATAATTCTTTATTTTTAATTAATTTTAAACCTTACTTAACTTTTCTAATAAATTATTTGTGTATAACTATTGTCTAATGTATAATGAATTTTTCCATCATAATTTGCTCCCTTAGGATAGTATATTGTATGTGATTGTTCATTAATAATGTATAAATCTGTTAAATCTGATATTTTATCTGTTTTATTTCTTTTATAAAGTTCTTCATAGTCATGTCCATTATTTAAAACTAAATCTAATTGTTTTATATCTATAATGTAATATTTATCACCATCATTAATATTTTTTACACCTTCCAACATCAAAACATTTTCATATTCGTTTGCTATTGGTAGTTCTTTTATTCTAGCATAATATTGGTTTACTTCTTCTTCAAGAGTCTTTATATCACTTTTAAAATTAGATTTTATCTTTTCTGAATTATAATTTTCAACATTTATTGCTACTGTAAATGTTAATATCATTAATAATATTATTGTTATTACTAAACTTATAAGTGTTATACCTTTATTATTTTTCATAAAGATTCCTTTCTTTTTCATACTACAAAAGGCACTTTATAAACAGTGCCTTTTAATTTTTATTGATCATCTTTATTAACTTCTTTTAATAACTCTAATTGAGAAATTAATAGCGATTCCATTTTTGCTTTATATACATCAAATTGTTTTTTAATATCTTCTAGTTCTTTTTTCTTCATTAGTATTTCTTGACCTAAATCATCAACTGCTTTTCTTGCATTTCCTTCTGCTTCTTTAATTATTTGTTCAGCTTGTTGTCTTGCTACTTCTTTTACTTCTTCTGCTGTTGATTGAGCCATTACTAATGTATTTTGTAATGTATCTTCTATTGTTTTATAATGTAATAAACTATGTTCTAGTTCATCTACTCTTGATCTTAATTCAGTGCTATCTTTATAAGCTTTTTCATAATCACTTGTTAAATCGTCTAGAAATTCATCTACTTCTTCTACATTATATCCATTCATCATTTGTTTTGAAAATCTTTTGTTTTCAATATCTAATGGTGTTATCATTTTTATTCCCCCCATAGTTTATCATTTAAAACTATTTACTACATATTTGAATTTGAATTTCTTAGCCAAGATACTGATAATTTATTTTTTATTTCTTCTCTAGCTAATTCATTGGTTATTTCATAGTTATAAGGTGCAATTAAGAAAATTGAGTTAGATACTTTTTGAATGTGTCCATCTAATGCATGAACAGCACCACTAATAACATCTACAATACGTCTTGCAACATCTTTATTTACGTATTCTAAATTAACTATTACTGATTTTTTTTCTTTTAATAAATCACATATTGCTTCTGATTGTTCAAATGTTGTTGGTTGTGATATAACCATTTTTATTTGTTCAGTTTGTGGCATATTTACCACTTTACGTCTATTCCAAAAATTTTTATTTTCTACTTCTTCTTCCTCTTCTTCTTGGTTGTAATCTTCTTCATAATCTTCTTCATTTGCTGTATCTACTCCAAATAAATCTAAAACTTTATTCATAATTGCTCCTGACATTTCATAACCTCCTAAAATATTGTCATTTGTTTTTATTTTTTCGTATTTTATGGTATAAGTATCTATCTTTTTTTTATTATTGTCAATAGTTTTTTAGTATTGTAATTGTAATTTAATATTGCTGTAATATTTTTGTAATATTACAGCAATGTGTTATTTACTAATTTCATCATACAATGAAATCTTCTTTCTATTTTCTACTTCTTCTTTTGACACACCTTTATCTAAAAGTTCCTGTCCACTATCATAATTCTCTATTATTGCATATTTTTCACTTTGTTTTAAAATCTTTATATAAATTTTATCTGTATAACCTATTTTTTTCCTTATTACGTAATACAAATCATCCTTTTCTTGTTTTATAGCCTCATTTGGAACTTTCCATCCTGTTGCATTCCACCATATTATATCAAAAGATATTTTTCTATAATTTATTAATTCCTCCACACATCTATCTAATTTGAAAACCACTAAATCTTCTTCTTCTGATTCTTTAGATATATATGCTATTTCTGCATCTAGTTGTTCTTGATTAGATAATCTTATTGTTAACTTATTTCCTACTTTTGCATCTTTTTCTTCTAAATTTTTATGTTTTAATACACATGCTATATAACAAGAAAAATTATCTATTATCTTTGCACTTTCATCACTAGTTGAAACTATTTGTCCAGTCTTAAGTTTTAAGTCTTCTAAGAATTTTTTACTTAATGATCCAAAATTTGATGGTAACAATGTATCTTCTAGTCCATCTACTCTATAAGAAACTACTCCTGATTTTTCTGCTGTTAAATACTCTGAGCCAGAATTCAATTCATTTTCCAATGAACTTCTTTCTTCTATTAATTTTTTCAAATATGAACCTGCAGGACTCTTTTCTCCTGCTATTTTAGCTTTTTTAGTAATACTTGAGTTTAAATCTTTTTTATATTCTTTCATTTTTTGTATATCATTTATGTGATACATTTCATTTAATTTATTCTCAATTTGTTGTTCTAAAATTTTTATATCTCCGCTACTATTTAATACATCAGTTTCATTTTCCCATGTTTCCTGTATTTTAACATCAAGATCTTTTATTTTTTTAGTTAATTCTTCTTCTCCTGATGTATAATATCGGAAAATTGCTTCTCCTTTTGCTACTTTTTCTCCTTCTGCTTTTATTTGAAAAATTCCATTTTTATAGTTATTACCTTTTAAAACTACTTCATCTCTTATAATATAACCTTGCAAAGTTTCCTCTGAAGATAATTTTCCATTTTCCACAATAAAAGTATCTGTTGGATTTGCTATTAAGTTACATACTCTATAGATTAAATAACACAAAAAAGCTAATATTACTATTATTAAAACAGCATATTTTTTTGTATTTATCTTTCTTTTTTCTTTTTTCACTATTTCATTTCCTCCAAGATACGATTTATATTAGTCTCTATATTTTCTTGTCCGTCTAACCAAATAGTCTGTTTATTTTTTCTAAACCACGTAAGTTGTCTCTTAGCATATCTTCTTGACTCTTGTTTTATTTTTTCTATCATTTCTTCTTTTGTGATTTTGTCTTCTAAGTACTCTACAACCTCTTTATATCCAAGAGCTTGCATAGCCGTCGGAAACATTTTGTATTTATTATATATTTGTTTTACTTCATCTATTAGACCTTTTTGAATCATAATATCTACTCTTTTATTGATTCTATTGTACAAAATTTCTCTGTTCATGTTTATTGCAAACACTTTATAATCGTATTGTACATCTTTTCTTGACTGTTTATCTAGCTGTGTTTTTGTTTTTCCAGTTTGTTTATATATTTCTAATACTCTTAAAATTCTTTTTTTGTCATTCGGGCTTATTTTTTCCATTGCACATTCATCTATTTTTCTTGCTTCTTCATACAGTTTTTGTAATCCCTCTTTTTCCACTCTTTCTTCTAATTGTTTTCGATATTCTAAATCTGTTTGTATATCTACATATTCAATTTCATATATAAGTGAATCTATATATAAACCTGTTCCTCCTACTACAATTGGAGTCTTTCCTTTATTTATAATTTCTTGTATTGCAATTTTTGCTTGTCTTTTATAGTCTGCAACACTATATCTTTCATCCGGATTTATAATATCCAACATATAATGCTTTATTCCTTGTCTTTCGTCCTCATCTGGTTTTGCTGTTCCTATGTTCATTTCTTTGTATATTTGCATAGAATCTGCTGAAACTATTTCACCATTTATTTTTTTAGCAAGTCTTATAGATAAATCGGTCTTTCCAGATGCTGTTGGTCCTCCTATTACCACCACTTTTTGCTTTTGCATAAAGATTTCTCCTTTATAATGTTGTATTTTGTTTTACTTCATTTAATATTTGATTAGTTTCTATTTCATTTGATATTTCATTTGATATTTCGTTTTTTTCTATTTCGTTTGAACTTACATTTTCTGTTGTATTTTGTGACATACCATTAACTATATCTGTAATGTTATTTTGAATATTCTTAAAATAGAAAAATTCAATGATTAATATTATTAGTAATATTCCTATCATTTTTGTAACTTTATTTATAAATTCTACTCGATTTATTTGTTTTTTTCTTAGTTTATAATACTTAGCAGCAATATAAGGTATAAAAAGAATAACATTTATTGGTACAAAAAGGTAAACCACAAAATTTTTAGAGTTTTCATGTACTTTTGAATCTATTCCAAATCCACTAAACCAGTATATTACTGATACTAAAATATATATTATAGCCACACTTATTGCAATAAATAGTAATATATCTTTTTTTGGTAATTTTCTTATAAAAGCATATACTATAGCTATTGCAACTATATTAACCATTAAAATTGTTATTATAAAACCTATACTCATATTTTTATCTCCTTGAAAATTTCTTTTCTATATCTGTTTTTGTCATTTTTATAGCTGTTGGTCTTCCATGTGGACAAGTGAATGGATTTGGCAATATTAATAGTTCCCTCATTAAGCTATCTACTTCTTCTTTTGAAAGTGCCATATTAGCTTTTACTGCTGCTTTACAAGCAACTGTTGCTATAAATTTTTCTTCTACTTCTTGTTTTGCTGTTCTTGCTACTGTATTTATTTCATCAAGTGTCTCTAAAAATAGCTCTTTTGTATCCAATTCTAAGCATATATTAGGCACTCCCATTAATTTTATTGTATTTTCTCCAAATTCCTCTAGCATAAATCCTGCTTTTCTAAACATTTCCATATTTTCTTTTGCTATATCCATTTCTTTATGTGTTAATGTTATAATATCAGGAAGTAACATTAATTGAGAATCTTTTTCTCCGTCTTTATAATAATTTTCTTTTACTTTTTCATACATAATTCTTTCATGTGCTGCATGCTGATCTATAATATAAAGTTCTTTATCAAGTTCTATTATTATATATGTTGAAAATGCTATACCTATAAATTTATATGGTGGTATAGTTTGCTCTTCTTTATTAAACATAGATAAATTTTCACCTGTTGCAACTTCCATTTCTGTCATTTTGTATTCTTCATCATCTTCTTTAACTTCTGTTTTTTCCTCTATTGGTGCCTTTCCGAATACAGATGTATACATATCCTCAAATTTTTCTTCTGTTTCTTTTGCTTCATCTTCGCTTTTTCTTATTTCTTCTACGTTTATTACTTGTGTATTTTCATCTTTTGAAACTTGAGCTAACTCTTGTTTCATTTCTTCTGTAATTATTTTTGTTTCTTGCATATCTTCATTTGGCACATCTACTCTTATTGTATTTTCAGTTACAGATTCTTTTTCGTCTTCTTTTTTATTTGCTTGTATACCTTCTCTATACTCTTCTACACTGTTTTTCATTTGAGCCATTTTTTCCATAATGTTATCAAAATTATTAGTAGTCTCTTGTATTGGTGTTAAGTTTAATTTTCTTGTTTGATATAATTCTTCAATCATAGTAGGTTTTTCTGCTTCTTGTTTTTCTTCATTCTTATGTAATAATTTTGCAAACAACCCCTTTGATTCTTTTTCTTCTGTTTTTTCAGTGCTTTTTTCTACTTCTTTATTTTCTAAATTAAATGTATATGATGGTATTTTATTTGTAAATGTTTCTTTTTCTGTATCTTTTACTAAATCATTTTTTAATAATGTATCTTTTATTGCGTGATATACTGCTTTAAAAACTTTTTGTTCTTCTTCGAATCTTACTTCTAACTTAGCTGGATGTACATTTACATCTACTTTTTGAGGATTTATTTCTAAGTTTAATACTAAAAATCCAAATTTTCCAACAGTTATCATTCCTTTAAAGCCTTGTTCTGCACTGCTAGTTAAAGTTTTATCTTTTATATATCTTTTATTTACAAAGAAAAGTTGATTTGCACGATTTGAACGAGAAATTGATGGCTTTCCTATTACTCCTGTTACTTTTATATCATCATATTCATAATTTACATCTAATACATTTTCTGCAATTTCTTTTCCATAAATATTGTATATAACATCCTTTAATTCCCCATTACCTGATGTTTGAATTATTGTTCTTCCAGAACTTATTAATTTTATAGCTATTTCTGGATGAATTAATGCTATTCTAGTAATTACATCTTCTATGTAACCACCTTCTGTGAAATCTTTTTTCAAAAATTTATAACGTACAGGAGTATTATAGAATAAATTTTCTACTACTATTGTCGTTCCGTTTGGACATCCTGTTTCTTGTTTTTCAATAACATTTCCACCTTCAACAACAACCCTATATCCTGTTTCGTTATCTAATGTTTTAGATTTCATATCGACTCTAGCAATAGCTGCTATACTAGCCAATGCTTCTCCTCTAAATCCCATAGATTTCACATTCTCTAAATCATCTGCTGTTCTTATTTTACTTGTTGCATGTCTTTCAAATGCAATTTCCATATCATCTGGCATTATTCCTTTTCCATTGTCTGTTATACGGATATATGAAATTCCACCGTTTTTTACTTCAACATTTATATTTGTTGATCCTGCATCTATTGAATTTTCTACTAACTCTTTTACAACAGAAGCTGGTCTTTCAATTACTTCTCCTGCTGCTATCTTATTAATTGTTAAATCATCTAATAATACTATATTTCCCACGTTTTTTCCTCCGTTTACTCTCTACTTTTTTAGAATTATATCATTAATTGTTTTATTTTGTATAGTTTTTTGAAAAAAAAATAAGAAAAAACTATTGTAACACTTTTTTCTTTTTAGAATAGTATATACCATACAAAAGAACAAAAGCGTAATGATACGCATAATTAATATTCTAAGTTATTTTTAGAATATTAAAATTTATATAGGAGGTACTTATAAATGGGAAATTGTTGTGGTAACAGTGAAATTCTTTGGTTTATTATCCTATTTCTATTGCTTTTCTGTGGCTGTGGAAACAATAATTGTGGTTGTAGCAACGGATGTTGCTAGTTTCTCTTAGCCAAACAAAAAAATTCAAAGTAAACTTTGAAAGGAGGGAAATATTATGCCAGAAAATAGAGGTTGCGGATGCGGATGCGGCGGTTTCGGAAATGGATGTGACTGCATTTGGATTATAATCATATTAATATTAATATTCTGCTGCTGTGGAAATAACAATGGTTGTGGATGCTGCTAGAATTTAATTCTTCAAACATAAAAAGCGATAGATTTTCTATCGCTTTTATTATTTAAACAATAAATTAAAAAACATATAATCTAGCTTTTGTAAATATGTCTTTAGTTCATTCCTGCCGTATACCCTGTAGAATACGCAATTTGAAGATTAAATCCACCTGTATATGCGTCTACGTCAATTATCTCTCCTGCAAAATATAGTCCTTCTACTATTTTAGATTCCATAGTTTTTGGATTTATTTCTTTTATACTAATTCCTCCGGCCGTAACTATAGCCTCTTCTATTGGTCTGAATCCTTTTATTTCTATTTCAAATCCTTTTAATACTTTTAATAATTCTAATCTTTCTTCTTTTGTAACAGAATTTATTTTCTTTTCTCCATCTAATCTTGCAAGTTCTAATACTGGTAAAATCATTTTTGATGGTAGTAAATCTTGAAGTCCATTTTGTAAATCTTTGTTTTTATATTTTTCGAAGTCTCTTTTTATTCTATTATCTAGTTTTGTTTCATCTAAAGCTGGCTTTAAATCTATTTTTAGTTCAATTTTACTATTATTAAATTTTTCTTCTATATTTTTGTATCTTAATAAATGTGCTGATGAGCTAAGTATTGTAGGTCCTGATACTCCAAAATGTGTAAATAGCATTTCTCCAAAATCTTCATAAATAGTTTTGTTAGTTTCTTTATCTATTAGTGCTATTCCTACATTTTTTAAACTCAATCCTTGCATTTGTTTGCAAAATTTTAATGACTTTTCTGATGCTGTTAGTGGTACAAGTGATGGTTTTATTTTTTCTATGCTATGACCTAATTGTTTTGCCATTTCATATCCATCTCCAGTAGATCCTGTTGCAGGATAACTTTTTCCCCCTGTTGCTAAAATAATTTTGTCCGCTTTTATCTTTTCTTCATTTTCTAAAATAACTCCTATAGCTCTTTTTACCCCATCTACTTCTTCTATTAGAATTTTTTTCACTTTTGCATTTGTTCTTATTTGGACTTTTAGGCTATTTAGTTTTTTTATAAGTGCATTTAGCACATCTTGTGAATGATCAGACACAGGAAATATTCTATTTCCTCTTTCTTCTTTTACTTCTACATTTTGCTCTCTTAGTAAATTTATTATATCTTCATTTGTATAGTTTTGAAAACTACTGTATAAAAATCTTCCATTGCCAGGAATATTTGAAATAAATTTTTCCATAGGAATAGAAGATGTAATGTTACATCTTCCTTTTCCTGTTATTAATAATTTTCTTCCTAAACTATTCATTTTTTCAAGTATTGTTACTTGATTTCCATTTTCAGCACTACTAATTGCTGCCATCATTCCTGCTGGTCCACCACCTATAACAATTACTCTCATTTTTTCTCCTCCTTAAGTCAACTACAAACTAGATTCAAAAGAATTAAATTTTTAAGTTTGTTCCTATTTTCAATTATTTTTTTCAAGTCCGTCCCTTTTGTTCCGGATTCGGAACGAAAAAGTCCGTCCCTATTGTTCTTTTTACTAAGTTATATATATATTCTTGTCCTATTTTTCCTACTTTTTTATCATATTCTTCTCCTAGTAATAAATTATCTGATAAAACACGAATTCCAATTGTAGGTATATTAAATTTTAATCCCATTTGATATGTGCCTACTGTTTCCATGTCTTCACATAGTATATTATAATTTTCAGAAAGCCATAATAACCTATCTTTTTCAGCATTCCAAACATCTCCGCTTCCCATTGTACCTACTACATAAGAAAGTCCTTGTTTTTTTGCCTCTTCTTTAGCCATTTCTATAAGAGTATTATCTGCTTTTAATATAACTAATTCGTCTATTCCTTCTTTAAATGTTTTTAATTCCCAGTCTAATGAATTGCTTCCTTTTCCTTCTTCTTTATATGGTGTTTGAAATGAATTTATATTAATGCAACTTTGTCCTATTACAAAGTCTCCTTTGTGAACATTTTTTGTAATTCCTCCTGCAACACCTTGGTTTATTATAATGCAAGGTAAAAAATTTGTTATTCCAATTACAGTTGCTGCTGTGACATTTATTAGCCCTACTTGTGTTTTAGACAAAATTATTGGATATTCATCTATTTTCCCTTTGTAGAAAATATACCCATACAAATTTATTTCTTCTATTTCATTCATTTTTCCTTTAATAAATGCAATTTCATCCTCCATTGCACCTTGTATTAGTATTGGTCTTTGCTCCATCTTTGTTTCTTCCTTATTCCATTATATTTTGTATTGCTTTTAATACTCCTAATTTTCCATATTCAAATGTAAGTCCACCTTGCATAAATGCAATATAAGGTTCACGTATTGGTCCATCACAAGAAAGTTCTATTGAAGAACCTTGTGTAAATGCTCCTGCAGCCATAATAACTTGATCAGTATAACCTGGCATGTCCCATGGCATAGGAATTGAGTTTGAATCTACTGGTGAGCCCATTTGTATTCCCTGACAATATTTTATTAGTTTTTCTTTATCCTTAAAAATAATGTTTTGAACTATATCTGCTCTTTTACTCTCTGCCTTTGGTTCTACTTCATAACCTAACTCTTCTAGCATTTTACTTGCAAATACGGCTGTTTTTAAACTTGAAGCTACAACTGATGGAGCTAAAAATAGTCCTTGTAAAATTGATTTGTTTATTCCTAAAGTTGGTCCAACTTCTTTTCCCTCACCTGGTGCAGTTAATCTTTGAGCGACTAAATCTACTAAATCTCTTCTTCCTACGACATATGCTCCATTTGGTGCTATACCTCCACCTAAATTTTTTATAAGTGAGCCTACTGTAATATCTGCTCCTACTTCTATTGGTTCTTTAGTTGTAACAAATTCACAATAACAGTTATCTATCATTACTATTACACTTTTATCTATTTCTTTAATTAATTTTATAACTTTTTCTAGTTTATCTATTGTAATGCTCTTTCTAGTAGAATATCCTTTAGAACGTTGAATTTCTATTAATTTTACATTTCCTTGTTTTAATCTTTGTTCTATTTTTTCATAGTCAAAATCATCATTTATTAAATCAATTTGCTCATATTTTACATTATAAGATTTAAGTGATGCAGGGTTATCTACAATTCCAATAACTTCGTCTAATGTATCGTAGGGCTTTCCTGTAATACTAAGCATTACATCATTTGGTCTTAAAAGTCCAAATAATGTTACAGTTAAAGCATGTGTTCCTGAAATAAATTGACTTCTAACTAAACTATCTTCAGCTTTAAAAATATTGGCAAATACTTTTTCTATTGTATCTCTACCAATATCTCCATAACCATAACCTGTTGTACTTCCAAAGTGCATTTCTGAAATTTGATTTTCTTGAAACGCTTTTAATACTTTTAAACTATTTTGTGTGCAAGTTTCATCTATTTGTTTAAATATATTTTCCACATCTTTTTCTACTTTTGTTGATAACTCTTCTATTTTTTTACTTATTCCAAACTCTTCGTACATTTATTTTCTCTCCTTTTAAATTACTTTTATATTATAGCATTTTTATATTTATTATTCAACTGAATTTATATAAAACAAACTTTATTATTTTCTTACAATTTCTTTTTTAATATTCTGTAAAAAAATATATTCTTTAGTTGACCTTTACATTATTTTATGGTAGTATAAATTTAGTAGTAAAGGTGGTGTTTATTATGGATACAGAATCTAAAAAAGAAATTGAAATTGTTTCTGGCAACGGAAAAGATTTAAATATTTCTCCTGTTTATGACCATATTGATATAGAAAAACCAATTATTGAAAAAGAAAAGAAAAAAATTATAATTCCACAAGAAAAAAAATAATTGCTAATTTAAAAATTAGCAATTATTTTTTTCTACATAGCTTCTTTATTTTCTTCATTATTTGTATCTTCTGCTTGATCAACAACTTCTAAGCTTGCAACAGAAACTTCATACGCTACTTTTATTTCTGTTGTTCCATCTTCATGTTTTTTCTCATATTGTCTAGATTGAACTCTACCTATAACTCTTACTTCTGTTCCAACTGGAATGTTTTCACAAAATCTAGCATTTCTTCCCCATGCTATACATGGTATGTAATCTGATTTATTATATGCTCTATTTACTGCAAGTAATACATCTGCTATTTCTCTTCCAAATGGTGTTTTTCTATAAATTGGTTTTTTACAAATAAAACCATCTAGAATTACCTCATTTGATGCATTTTCCTTACTTGGTTTAAATTCTTCTTCTTCATCATTTATAAATTTAATTTCTTTTGCAAATACAGTTAAGACTAATCTATTTTTTTCATTTTCAAAACTATTGTAAGAACGGAATTGTCCTTCAATAACGACATTTTTTCCTATGTCTAATGTATCTTCTAATAGTAATCTTTCTGATATTGTAATTGGAATATTATCTGCATTTCCACTTAAACGTGGTACACTTAAATCAAATATGTAAAATTTTTCCCCATAAATTTCGTGACTAAATCTTTTTTCACTTGTTACTTTTCCAACTAAAACTAATTGGTTGTTTTCTGAATAATTTGTATTCAATTTCTTTTCCTCCCCTTAATTGTTTCTCTCAATTTATTTTATTCCTTTTGTTTTTCTTTTAGAATGTTTTCTTATAAAATCTATTATACTACCTTTTTTTGGTTTTGTCTACATAAAAAGTTAATTTTTCCATTTTTTTATTTTATAACACCTAGTTTTACTTGTTTTTCTTATATTTTATTTATATTATTTTTCCATAAAGTATTAAAATAGTAATTAAAAACATTGTGCATTCTACATTTTCATAAATAGGCATTTTAATTTCTTGTGGTTCAATAATTTTGCCATCTATATCTTGTATTGCTCTTTGAATACATATTATTATTTCTTCATCTTCTACTGAAGAAGTTGTTATTGTCGCTTTAGAGTTAAAACCGTACGTTATTATATTTGCTTTTATATTTTTTAACATGTTTAAATTTTCCTTTATATCTGTATTAACAATTAGATAGTTTGTTTTTTCTATTAGTTTTTTTAAATTTTCTTCATCTTTAAATTTTCTCGTAAGTAAAATAGTTTCAAAGTGTATATTCTTTATATTTTCTATATTTTTTTCTTTTATATTAAATAAATTTTCCTCTTTTATCTCTAAACAATCTTTTATTTTTTTATTTATAGACTTTTCTACATTTTCATTAATTACAATTCCTATAAATGGCATTTTTTTCTCCTTATTTATTTTCTAACTAGTATTTCCAAAATAAAATAGGTTATTCATTTTCTACCTTTTGTCTTTGTATTCCATTTACATCTATATAATAGTTATCTTTATATATTAATTCCGAAACTGTAACTATGTTATAACCTTTCTTCTTTATGTTTGTTATTAACATATCTAAACTATCTGCTGTGTGTTTTGTTCCATTATGACTAAGTATTATACTTCCTGGTGTAAGTTTGTTTTCTAATCTTTTCCACATCTGTTCTCCTGTTAATCCTGAATAATCTAATGTATCTAAATTCCATTGTATTGTTTCACTATTTTGTGATTTTGCCGCTCTTATTACAGTATCATTATACTCACCATACGGTCCTCTATATAAATTAGTCTTTTTGCCAGTTATTTTTTCTATTTTTTCACTACACTTTTGTATTTGTTCTATATTCTTTTCCAGATTTAAATTATTTACATGTGGATGTGTATCTGAATGATTTCCTATTTCATGACCTGCTTCAGATATCTTCTTTACAGCTTCTGGATATTTTGTTACAAAATCTCCTACCATAAAAAAAGTAATATGAATATCATGTTTTTTTAATGTTTCTAATATAGAATCTATGTCATTTGCATCCCAAGCACAGTTCATTGTAAATGCCACTTCTTTTTCACTTGTATCTACACTATAAATTGGAAGTTCTTTAGTAGATGCAGATGTTTGTATACTCGTGTCATTTTTGGTTATTGTAAAAGCCATTACAAATAAAATTACAACTGTTCCAAGTGATATAAGATATGATCTTATTTTTGATTTATTAAATACTATAAACATATTATAACCTCCTACCGTAAGCTACTTCATTTTATGCTTATATTATAATGTTTATGATATTTTATAAATTAATATTTCTTTAAAAATAAAGTCATAATCACTAATTAGTGATTATGACTTTATTTTAATTATTTTCTACTAACATAGTTTCAAACGCAAACCCTCCTATTTTAGCGGTATCAATTATGTGTTCAAAACTATCTGGTTGTAAGTAATGATAAATTGCATTTGGAGATATAAGCTCTAAAAATGTAAGAACAGAACATTCATTAGATATGTCTATTCTTTCTATTTTTAAAGTAGTATTTCCATTAATGCAAAATTCCATAGAAATTGCAGTTTCTTTATCAACTGTAAATCTTTCTAAAAAACTGTTTTTTTCCTCGTTACCATTACAAGTTCTTTGAATTAAGAAATCTAAAAATTTCTTGCTAATTAAAAGAACTGTTGTTTCTGACTCTCTTACAACTGCCTTTGAAAAATTCAGAAAAACTTCTTCTGTTGTTCCTTTGATTTCAAATGTAATTTCTCTTTGCATTTTTATCCTCCTAACAATTTTGTTTTAGGTTTACTTTATATTATTGCACTTGTCAATAAAAACATTTTATATCATATCAAACTTTATAATATTTTTCAACTATTTGATTATACTTTTCTTACTTTATTTTTGACCTCAGTACTTTTTAATAATTTTTCTGCTACATTTATAAAATTTGTTTCTATATCTGTTAAGAATATTTTATAATCTCCTTTATTATATTCATCATTTTGAATATTATTTATGTATAAAAGTTTTTTTAACGACTTACTAGTCTTCTCTCCTGTATTTATTATTTCAACATTTTTTGGTAGTTGTTTTTCTATTATATTTTTAAATAAAGGGTAATGTGTGCATCCTAGAATTAGAGAATCAATATTTTTAAAATCTTTTAGATATTCCTTTATTACTAATTTTGCTATTTCATTATCTGTCCACCCTTCTTCTGCCATTGGTGCTAAAAGTGGGCATGCTTTATTTTGAGTTCTAGCACCAGTTATTTGAGCTTCTATTGTATTTTCCCACCCTTTGCTTCTTATTGTTCCTACAGTCGCAATTACTCCTATATTTCTTATATTCTTATGTTCTTTTATGTAGTCCACAGTGGGTTGTATAATTCCAATAATAGGTACTTTGTATATCTTACTTACTTCTTCTAATGCTTGTGATGTTGCTGTTCCACATGCTATAACTATACATTTCACATTTTTGCTTATTAAAAAATCTATGCCCTTTTTCGTAAGTTTTATTATATTTTCTTTTGACTTATTTCCATAAGGAAAACTTTTTGTATCTCCTAAATATACAATATCTTCATTTGGATTCGTTTTTATCACTTCTTTTAAAACGGTTAACCCGCCTACTCCTGAATCAAACATTCCAATTGGTCTTTTATCCATATTCTTATTCCTCTTCTATTATTATTTAGCTTAAATTATATGTCATTTTTCGACTTATTACAACAAAATAATACACTATTTTATTCTCAATTTCATAATATATATTAAGATATATGCTTATATATTATTTTATTAGAAAAGAGGTATTTTATTATGGAATTTGACAAAAATGTATGTCCTGTAGTTAATGTTGACGGAATAATTGCATCTGGTAAACAATTTGACTTAGATATTCGTCTTCCAGAAGATAACAGAAATGTTATATATGGTGTTATTAAAGATTGTTTTGGCGATCCTGTTCGTGATGCTGTTGTTAAGTTAATAGAAGTAGTTTGTGAATGTGGTAAAGATGAAAGACGTCCTGTTTCTCACACATTTACAGATAAAGATGGAGAGTTTGTTTTTGGTCCTTTATGTGCTAACAAATTTTATGAAATTCAAATATGGGTAGATAATGTAAAACATTGTAAAGTATGTACAGAAGTAAAACATGAAGGCAAATGTTTAAAAGGTGTTAAATTAGACTGTAAACATGACTTCAAATGTGAAAAGAAAGATTGTTTAAGAAGTGAATCATCTTCATCAAGTAGTTCAAATAGTTCTAGTTGTTGCTAATTTATATTTTTAACTGTCAAAAAGCAGATTACAAAAAATGTAATCTGCTTTTATTACTCATATTATAATACTCCTATTTTTTTTGCAAACTGTTTACCTTTTTTTATCATTTGTTTTTTACTTTTTCCTGACATTTCCTTATATAACATCATTGCACCTGCTGAAACAATTCCGCCCATTATCATTCCTTTTACAAATTTCATATCCATTTCATCCTCCTTTTATTACTTTTTATTATTATGCATTTTTTCTTTTATTTTTATACTCTTTATATAATCTATAAATTTCATAAATTGCTATAATAAGTAAAAAAATAGCAAAATATTTTTTTAAGTTGTTTGAACTTATATTATTAGAAATAACAGACCCTATAATTGCCCCTATTATTCCAAATACAGATACTACTTTCGTAACTTTAATGTCTACATTTTTGTTTTTTAAATTTGTTACTATTGCTGCAAGTGATGTAGGAATAAAGAAAACTAAATTAGTTGCTTGGGCTATATGTTGTTCAAAGTTATTAAATAAAGTTAATAACAATATTAAAATAGTTCCTCCTCCCATTCCAAGGCCAGTTACTATTCCAGAAATTATTCCAAATAAAATTTCCAATTTTCTTCCCTCTTATGCAAATAAAATTTTTAAGGACACATAAATTAAAAATACTGTAAATAAAATTCTTATATATTTTTTAGGAATTTTTCTCAATAATTTAGCACCTATAATTCCCCCAATAACTCCTCCAATTGCACATTTAATTCCTGTATTCCAATTTATATAATTTTGTTTATAATAAAAAATACTGCTAGTTACAACCATTGGTAAAATACAAAAAATCGCTGTTCCTCTTGCTTTTGTATCTTCCATTTTTAATAAATATATAAAAGCTGGAACTAGTAAAAGTCCTCCTCCAGAAGCAAACAATCCACATATCATTCCAGCTAATAGTCCTATTATCGGTTTTTTTAACCTTTCCATAAAAATTCCTTTTATTTTTTAGTATGCAACTTTTTGTAATTTTTATTCATCTTATTAGGCATTATTATAAATAATTTTCTTTAATTGTTCTACTAAAAATTCTATATCTTCTTTTGTATTTTCATCTCCTATTGTAATTCTTAAAGTTCCATCTGCCATTTTCTTTTCTACTCCTATTGCTATTAATACATGTGACGGTGTAGATTGCCCTGAACTACAAGCACTTCCTGCAGAAGCACATATTCCTACTTCATCTAGTTTTAATAATAACTCTTCTGCCTGTACATTAGGAAATGAAACATTAATGTTTCCGGGCAATCTATTTTCTCTTGCACCATTTAACTTGCTTTCTGGGAAATTTTTTTCTATTTCCAAAATACAATAATCTCTTAAATTTTTTAATCTTGCATTATATTCATCCAAATGTCTAGTAGCCAGTTCTATTGCCCTTCCTAAACCTACTATTCCTGCAATGTTCTCTGTTCCAGCCCTTTTATTTTTCTCTTGATGACCACCATCTTGTATTCTTTCAAATTCTATTCCTTCTCTTACATATAAAGCTCCTACTCCTTTTGGTCCATAAAATTTATGTGCTGACATAGATAGCAAATCTATATTCATTTTTTCTACGTCTATTTTAACATTTCCAACTGCTTGAACACTATCTGTATGAAATAAAACTCCATGTTTTTTTGCTATTTTTCCTATTTCTTCTATTGGTTCTATTGTGCCTATTTCATTATTTGCAAACATTACACTAATTAATAATGTATCTTGTCTAATACTTCTTTCTAATTCTTGTAGTGAAATATTTCCGTTTTTATCTACATTTAAATATGTTATTTCATATCCTTGTCTTTCTAAACTTTTACAACTTTCAAGTATCGCAGGGTGTTCTATTTTGGTTGTAATTATATGTCTTCCTTTTTTATTATTTGCATAGGCTATACCTTTTAACGCCAAATTATCCGCTTCACTTCCACATGAAGTAAAGTATATTTCTTTTGTTTTCGCATTTATCGCATCTGCTACTTTTTTTCTTGCGTTTTCTAGTGCTCTCTTACTTTCTCTTCCGTTTTGAATATAATGAAGATGCATTTCCGTATTCTACGTTAAAATAAGGTATCATTTCTCTTAATACATCTTCTTTTACAGCTGTTGTTGCAGCATGATCAAAATACCTAATTTTCATATTCTCTCCTCTTATTTTTTATTTTCTATTATTATATTATTTTTTGTTATATTATATTCTTTATAATTTCCATATAAAAAAGATAGCAATTTTACATTGTTATCTTTGTATATCTCTTTTATTTGTTTTTGAATTTTCTTCTTGTTTAAAAGATTCTGTTTTCTGTTCACTTCTTTTTCTTAGTTCTTCTTGAAATTGTTTATGTGTTCTAGGTTTAATTTCTTTGCTTGTAACTTCTGGTTTATTTATATTTATTTCATCTAAAAATTGTTTTATAGTTTTAAAAAAACTACTTTTAACATCTGGCTTTTCTTGTCTTTCCTCTAACATTCTATCTAAACTATGTCTCTCATAGATTTCTATTGCTTTTTTCATTCTTATTTTTCTTTTATTCTCTTCTATCTTTTGTTTTCGCTTCTCTTCTATTTCTTCACGACATGTCTGTGTATACTTTTTAGTTTCTTCCATTCTTTTTTCTTCATTTATTAGGTATTTATCTCTTTGTTTATTCCACAAATCTTTTTTCATATCTTGTATAAGTTCTTTGTTTGGTATTTCTTTATTGTTTTCCATAGCTTTTATTATTGCATCTACTTCTAACTGTTTTCCTTGCTTAGCTAAAATTTCTTCTACTTTCTCTTCCATTCTAATCTCCTTTTTAGCATTTTACTTATTATATGCAAATAGCTCTAGAAACTTTACTTTCTAAAGCTATTTATATATAAGTTTTTTATGTTAAACAAATTTAATTAGATGATACCCATCTTAATACTTTTATATCTTTATATGTATTTAATACATCTTCGTATTTTTCATATTCTTCTTCCCATATCATTTTTGGAACTTTATCAAATGCACTAAATACTTTTTCTGCCTCCATTAAAAATATTATTTGTTCTTGTGGACTCATTTTTTGATATTTTTTTGAAAAAGCATATAATTTATCTAACATTTGATTTGCTTCTATAAAACTCCAAAAGTCTTTTACATTCATTCCTGCTAATTTTAGTTGCATTATAGCATATACTACAAGTGCAAATATTATAAATAATAATATATAAATAATTGTCATTAGTTCCATTTTTTTCACCTTCTCTTTTGAATATATTATTATTATAACACTTATGTAATGTTTTTGCAATATTTTTGTAATAATTTTGTAATATTTTCGTAATATATTTCTTCTATAACTTTTTAAATTCTTGCAATCTTTGATTATACGCAGCTTTTATATCTTCTTCAAAAGCTATTTTTGTATTATTTAATTTCATTTTTTTAAATAGTTTCTCAGTAAATAATGGATTTAATATTAGTATTGGTCCTATTAAATAGGTTGCTATAAATTTATTTTTCATTATTCCTTCAAATTTAGATTTTTTATTTAATCCTACTCCTTTTTCTACTTTTGCAAAATAGTTTTCTTCATTATTTCCATACGCAAATGTAAATTGACTTTTAAAACCTACTATATCTATGTTTTCCCATTTTCCAATAAAAATACTATTGTATCTATGAAGCATATCTCTTTTAGCATAAATATCAAATATTCCAAGTGCTTCTATCTTGCTTCCATCTTCATTCTCAATGTACTTTCCAAAAATTTCTATAGCATTTCCAGTTATTAAAAATATAACATTTTCTTCTATTAGTTCTTCTATTCTATCTTTATATGGTTTCAATTTTTTTATTACTTTTTCTTGCATATTTTCAGTCATTGGTCCTAAATATATGAAATTAACTTTTTCATTTGCAAAACAAGGTTCTTCATCAAATGCTGTTTCTATAAAATCTGCATTTGGTAAGCATTTTTTTAAATATTTCATATTGCTTATATCACCATACAAATTACAAAACTCTGGAAATAAAATTTCTATTTTTAATTTTTCTTCCATGCTTTATTCCATTCCTTTCATATTTTCTATTTTTTTAACAACCCTATCTTTAATTTCATTTTTTAATTCTATTGAATATAAATCATGTAATATAAATACTTTATCTATATTTTCTAAATCTAGTTTTTCTACTAATGCCAATTCATCTCTTTGACATACAACCTTGTTCATATCTATATTTGCCATTTGTAATCTTACTTTTGTATCTAGATATCTTGCTCCTGCTGTTAATATTTGTTTAATTGAATCATCATTTAAGAATTCATAATCTGTATCATAATGCCATGCAATATTTTCAGAACCTGATGCAGCCTCATGAAGATCATCTAGAAGTACAAATACTGCCTTGTTTCCATTTTCTTTTCTTACATAGTCAAAAGCTCTTGAACATGCTATTGGATTCATTCCCTTTGAAAGCTGTGTAATAACTTCTATTCCGTTCACTTCTTGCTTACTATATCTTGTATCTACTATTTTCTGTTTTTTTAATATAGGATTTATTTGCTTCCTATTTAATCCTATTTCTTTTAAAACTGTTATTGTTGCAAGCATATTATAAACATTTATAATATTATTATTTATTAATTCGTATTCTTCTAACTGTTCATTATGTTTAATTACCATTTTGTTGTTTTCTAAATCTAATTTTGTTACTTCATAGTCTATATTTGGTGATTTAAAATCACATTTACTACAATGAGCTCGTCCTATATGATTGTATCTTACAAAATCATACTCTAACTTACTATTGCATCTAGGACATACAATAATATCTCTTGCTATATTTTCGCATCTATCTGTGTCTGTAGGTAATCTATCTATTCCAAAGTATACTCTTTGGTTTTCAGGTGCTAAATTACTTACAATTAAGTCGTCTCCATTTAATATAAGTTTTGTTTCTTTTGGAATACTAGTACTTAGCATATTTGATATAAATTCTGTATGTGCATTTCTCATTAAAGAATCTCTAAATAAATTAGTACATATTAAATAAGTTGGCTTTACGTATGGATATATTTTTATTGAACTTCTTTCATCAATTTCAAATACTGCTATATTAACTTTAGCCTTTCCCGATAATTTTGTATCCTTTATAAAGGCAGAAGCTATTCCAGAATTTGTATTTGATCCTAAATGATTATCTATAAAATTATAATTATTTTCTCTTAGACAATCTTCTATCATATTACATACTGTAGTTTTTCCATTTGTTCCTGTAACTGCTATTATTGTTTCTGGTTTATTTATTTGTTCTAAAAAATCAGGACATATTGTCACTGCTAATTTTCCTGGAAATTGAGTTGCATCTCTTCTTAAAATTTTTAGTACTATTACTAATATTTTTGCTAGATAAAAAGCTATATAATATTTTATATTTTTCTTCATTTTTTCCCTCTTCTTTAACTATCTTTTGCTTATTTTACCTTTATTTAAAGTTTTTATCAATATTAAATAATAAATTTTTGATATTATTTTATTTTTTAATACATATATTTAAATTAAGGTGACATATATATGAAAATTTTTATTTTTACTAAAAAACATATTCTAATTTTTATAACTACTCTTTTAATTTTTTTTAGCTATTCTTTTTATTGTATTTTTGCTAAAAATTATAATTCTTTTTGTTACGAAAATACAGTATTTTGCGTTAGCTCATTATCGGATTTTAAAGATGCCTCTTCTTATGGTATACAAGAGAAAATAGATAATATTTATAAATCAAAAGAAAAAATAGCATATCTAACTTTTGATGATGGTCCTACTAAAGTTGCTACTACTAAAGTTTTAGATATTTTAAAAGAAGAAAATGTAAAAGCTACTTTTTTTGTCATCGGTTATAGGGTAAAAGAATTTCCTGAAACTATAAAAAGAGAATATGAGGAAGGTCATTTCATTGCCAATCATACATATTCTCATAAAAACTCAAAACTCTACCAAAGCAAAGATACTTTTTTAAATGAATTGAAATCTACAGAAACTGCTATCTCTGAAGCTATTGGAACTAATTATACTTCTCATCTTTTTCGTTTTCCAAATGGTTCTAAAGGAACTTCATATTCAGGTAGCAAGAAAAAATGTATTGGTTATTTAAAGGACTTAAATTATGGATATGTTGATTGGAACGCTTTAAATCAAGATTCTATTGGTCACTATACTGCTTCTCAACTTCTTAATAATTTGAAAAAAAGTTGTAAAAATAAAGATAGTCTGGTTATATTAATGCATGACACCGCTGATGTAAGTAGATCTTACTTGGCTCTTCAAGATTCTATTAAATTTTTAAAAAGTGAAGGCTATAGTTTTAAAACTTTTGAAGAATTTACAAAATAATAATTTAATATTTTATATAATAAAGCATCACAATTTGGAATATCCATAATTGTGATGCTTCTTTTATTTATTATTTCGTATATAACCTTCTAGTCTAAATAAAAAGTCTTCAATGTTTGATAAGCGCATTTCAAACACTTGATTTGTCATGTCACTTATTTCATTATACTCTTGCATTTTCATTAGTTTTTTCATAATTTCTTTAAAATTCTTTTGTGATTGATTTGAAAATAACTCTTGTCCATCTTTTAGTTCATTTAAAACTACATTTATTTCTTCGATTTGGTTATTTGCCTTTGGATTTTCTTCCATATACATCACCTCTTTCGAATAAACTATCGTAATTTTAACAATTCTTTATAACAAAGTCAATAGTTTTACGAAAATTTGTTTTATATTATTTTCCCTCCACCTAGTACAACATCAGCTATATAAAATACTACAGATTGTCCTGGTGTTATTGCTCTTTGTGGTTCTTCAAATGTTACTTTTGCTATTCCATCTTCTTGAACTTCTAAAGTAGCTTTTGCTTCTTTTGCTCTATATCTTACTTTTGCCATAACTTCTATTTTTTTAGTTAAATCTATATCTAGTAAAAAGTTTAATTCGTTTGCATATAATTCGTTTGTATACAAGTCTTTTTCTGTTCCTACTATTACTTCATTTTTATTTTTATCTAATTTTACTACATATAAAGGTTCTTTATAAGAAATTCCTAATCCTTTTCTTTGACCTACTGTGTAATAAATAAGACCTTTGTGTTTTCCAAGTATTGTACCATCTTTTAAGACTATATTTCCTTTTGAAGGTAATCTATCTAAATTTTTTTCTAAGAAATTTCCATAGTCATTATCTGGTATAAAACATACTTCTTGACTATCTTTTTTATGAGCTACATTTAACTCATATTCTTCTGCAATTTTTCTTACATCTGCTTTATCTGTAAAATCTTCTAATGGAAATATCATTTTAGGCAATACTTCCCTTGGAATACTATATAAGAAATATGTTTGATCTTTTTTAGTAGACTCAGATTTTTTCATAACATATTGATTATATTTTTCGGAATATTCTATTTTTGCATAATGTCCTGTTGATACGTAATCACATCCAAGCTCTAATGCCTTTTTATAAAATGTTCCAAATTTTAAATATTTGTTACATTCTATACATGGATTTGGCGTTCTACAGTTTTTATAGCAATTTACAAAATCATCTATTACATATTCTTTAAAATCTGCTTCACAATTTAAGGTATAATGTGGAACTTCTATTTTATCACATACTCTTTTTGCATCATTAGTAGCACTAAATGAGCAACATCCACCTTCTATTTCTGGGTTTTCTTTATCTTCCCAAAGTTTCATTGTTGCTCCTATTACCTCGTAGCCCGCTTCTTTAAGTAAAACAGCTGATACACTGCTATCAACCCCTCCACTCATTCCTAGTAATACTTTTCCTTTTTTCCTTTCTTTTATTGCCATAACTGTTCCTCCTTAGGGCACAAATTTGGTTATTTTTCAACCCTTCCAAATAAACACAGAGATTTTATAAGTTGCCAAAAAAATCTCTGTTTTAATGTTATTCTTCTATTAATTTTATATGAACATCTCTTAATTGTTCTTCTGTAACATTGCTTGGTGCTCCCATTAATACATCTCTTGCTTTTTTGTTTTTAGGGAATGCTATAATTTCTCTTAAGTTATCTTCGTTTGCTATAAGCATTATCATTCTATCTACACCAGGTGCAGCTCCTGCATGTGGAGGTGTACCATATTTAAATGCATTATATAACGCACCAAATCTTGTTTCAACTTCTTGTTCACTATATCCTGCTATTTCAAAGGCTTTTACCATAAGCTCTGGATCATGATTTCTAACGGCTCCTGATGCCATTTCGTAGCCATTACATACAACATCATATTGGTATGCTACAACGTCTAATGGATCCATTGTATTTAATGCTTCCATTCCACCTTGTGGCATAGAAAATGGATTATGGTTAAAGTCAATTTTTCCTTCTTCTTCGTTGTATTCGTACATTGGGAAATCTACTATAAAGCAGAATCTATATGTATCTTTTTCTAATAAGTCTAAACGTTTTCCAAGTTCTATACGAACAAGTCCTGCTATTTTTTGTACAGTTTCTAGTTTTTCATCTGCTACAAAGAATAAACTATCTCCTGTTTTTGCTCCTAATTTTTCTTCTAAACCTTTTTTAACTTCATCTGTAACAAATTTAGCAATTCCACCTTGTGGTCCTTCTTCAGTTAATTTTACCCAAGCTAGACCTTTTGCTCCTGCTTCTTCTACAGCATACTCTGTCATATTATCAAAGAATTTTCTTCCTTGCTCTGCTCCATTTGGTACTACTACTGCTTTTATTATTTTACCTTTAAAAGCATTAAATTCTGTATCTTTAAAAATTTCAGTTGCATCTTGTATAATAAGTGGATTTCTTAAATCTGGTTTATCTATTCCGTATTTTTCCATAGCTTCTTTATATGGAATTTTTATAAATGGTCCTTCGTCTACTTTCCATGTTGTGAACTTTTTAAAAGTAGATGTAAATATTTCTTCTAGTACTTCAAAAACTTCCTCTTGAGTTCCAAAGCTCATTTCGAAGTCTAATTGATAGAATTCACCTGGTGCTCTATCTGCACGTGGGTCTTCATCTCTAAAACATGGAGCTAGTTGGAAATATTTATTAAATCCAGATACCATTAAAAGTTGTTTAAATTGTTGTGGTGCTTGTGGAAGTGCATAAAATTCACCTGGATGTAATCTACTTGGTACTAAAAAGTCTCTTGCTCCTTCTGGTGATGAGTTTGCAAGTATTGGAGTTTGAATTTCTGCAAATCCCATTTCATCCATTTTATCTCTTAAGAATTTTAAGATTTTAGAACGAAGTAAAATATTTTTATGAAGTTTATCATCTCTTAAATCTAAAAATCTATATTGTAATCTTAAATCTTCTTTAACTTGGTTTCTGTCTGCTTTTTCTGAATTTACTTCAAATGGTAATACATTTTTACATTTACCAAGCATTGTAATATTTTTAGCTTCTACTTCTATCTCTCCTGTAGGTATTTTTAAGTTCTTATTTGAACGTTCTAGAACTGTTCCATCCACAGATATAACACATTCTGTGACTAAATCTATTCCTTCTAATAATTTTTCATCATTTATTACTATTTGTGTAATTCCTGTTTCATCTCTTAAATCTATGAATTTCATAGCACCTAGGTTACGTATTCTTTGTACCCAACCTGCTAGCTTAACTTCTTCTGAAACATTTTTTATATTTAATTCTCCACACATATTATTTCTGTATTTATTGTTCATATAGTTTCCCTCTTTCTTTTTTTCTTTAACTATTATACTCCGCATTCGCTTATATGTCTAGAATTTTTTTGTATTTATTACTCTTCTTTTTTCTCATTTATTTCTTTATATCCACTTCTTATATGATTTACTATTGTTACAATTCCACTAAATATTACAAAGAAATAAAAATTTATTCCTCTATTTAATAGTATTGCACTACTCATCATTGCTCCTGGATATATATTTCTAAATATTTCTTTAAAAGCTCCTTCTGTTACTCCTACTGCCCCTGGAGATGGTATTCCAGAAACTGTTGCAAATAGTACAGATTGCATTGATGTAATTTCTAATATATTTGCCTCATTCATTCCTAATGCTTTATATGTCCAAAATGTAACACTATAATAAGCAAAAAATTGTACAAGTGTTGTTAATAAAATTTTTATCATAATTTTTTTATTTTGTTTTATATATATTGCACTTTCATGATATTGTTCTAATTCATTTTCTAGTTTTTCTTTTTTAGCATCTATATTTTTCACTCTAAAGAATTTTAATACTTTTTCTGCAAAATGCACCATTCCTCTTGAAAGTCTTTTTGAAATAATTGCAATTAATAGTAAAATTAACGCAGATAAATTTAGCAAAATCCCTACTATAAAAAATACTATTAAAAATCCGTTTAAATATTGATAATTAAAACATAAACTTACTAATGCAAACCCTATTGTTATAATCTGCATACTAGTTAAGTTAAGTAATAATGCAAGTGTAGAATTTGAAACAGATATTTTATCTTTGTGCATATAGTATATTTGCATTGGCTGTCCACCACTTGCTGCTGGCGTTATTGCACTAAAGAAAAATCCTATTAATGCATATTTCAAATTTTGAATAAATGTAGATTTTTCATTTAATGTTTTCAAGCTTCTTCCTATATTTATTGCTTCACATGATATATATATAGCCATACATAATATTCCTATTAATACATATTGTATTTTTACAGAGCCTAGAATACTTAATATCTGTGTTATATCTTCTCCTTTTAGCAATACTGCAAATGTTATTATTATAAGCAGTATAAATAATATAAAATTTCTTATTAATTTCCCGTTTTTTTTCATAAAAATTCCCCTATATTTTTTGCTATTTTATAGTTTATCATAAAAATAAAAAAAAATATAGTATTTTTTATTTTTTTAACATAGTTAATTTTATCCTTTAAAATTAACTATTATACTTGTTTTATTTTTTATTTTATTATATAATATTTACATTATTTGAGATTTAAGGAGGTAATTCTATGGAAAATACTTTAGTAAAAGACTTATATAGAAATACAAAAAATTATATAAATAAAGAAGTGCAAGTATCTGGTTGGGTAAGAACTGTTAGAGACTCTAAAACTTTTGGTTTTATTGAATTAAATGATGGTTCTTTTTACTCTAATGTTCAAATAGTTTTTGATGATACTTTAAAAAACTTTACAGATATTTGTAAATTAACAATTAGTTCTTCTATTATTGTTACAGGAACAGTAGTTGAAACTGAAAATGCAAAACAACCATTTGAAATTAAAGCTTCAAATGTTAATATTTATAATTTATCTGACAGTGACTATCCACTTCAAAAGAAAAGACATACTTTTGAATATCTAAGAACTGTAGCTCATTTACGTCCTAGAACTAATACTTTTAATGCAGTATTTAGAGTTCGTAGTATTCTTTCTTATGCTATTCATAAATTTTTCCAAGAAAGAGGATTTGTATATGTTCATACTCCACTTATAACTTCTAGTGACTGTGAAGGTGCAGGAGAAATGTTTACAGTTTCTACTTTAGATTTTAACAATATTCCAAAAACAGAAGATGGCAAAGTAGATTATTCTAAAGATTTCTTTGGAAAAAACTCTCATTTAACTGTTAGTGGACAATTAGATGTCGAAAATTATGCTTTTGCATTTAGAAATGTTTATACATTTGGTCCTACTTTTAGAGCTGAAAATTCTAACACAGTAAAACATGCTGCTGAATTTTGGATGATTGAGCCTGAAATTTGTTTTGCTGATCTTAATGATGATATGAACTTAGCCGAAGATATGGTAAAATACATTATTTCTTATGTATTAGAAAATGCTCCAGAAGAAATGCAATTTTTTGATAAATTAATTGCCCCTGGTTTATTAGATAGATTAAATCATGTAATTAATTCAGATTTCGGTAGAATTACTTATACAGATGCAATAAAAGAATTAGAAAAAGTAAATGATAAATTTGAATATAAAGTACATTGGGGTTCTGATATTCAAACAGAACATGAAAGATATTTAAGTGAAGTTATTTTTGGAAAACCAGTATTTGTTACAGATTACCCAAAAGATATAAAAGCTTTTTATATGAAACAAAATCCTGATGGAAAAACAGTTGCAGCAGCTGACCTTTTAGTTCCAGGAATTGGTGAATTAATTGGAGGAAGTCAAAGAGAAGAAGATATTGAAAAGTTAAGAGCAAGAATGAAAGAATTAAATTTAAATGAAGAAGATTATTGGTGGTATCTAGACCTAAGAAGATTTGGCAGTAGCGAACATTCAGGATTTGGTTTAGGCTTTGAAAGAATGATGATGTATTTAACAGGAATGCAAAATATTCGTGATGTTATACCTTTCCCAAGAACACCAAAAAACTGTGAATTTTAACATATAAAAGCAATTTATTAGCAAATTATTGTAAATAAATTGCTTTTTTTATAATACAATTTATTATATTTGTATTATAGGAGGTCTATTTTATGCAAAGAAAAAAAGTAGTTATTTTAGGAGGAGGCACACGGAACTTCTAGTGTGTTAAGAGGTCTAAAATACTTTCCCGTTGATATTACAGCTGTAATTACTGTATCAGATAATGGTCAAAGTACTGGTAGGCTTAGAAAGGAATTCTCTACTCCTGCTGTTGGAGATATAAGACATGTTCTAAGTAGTCTTTCTACTCTACCAGACGAAATAAAAGACATCATGGAATATAGATTATCTACATACAGTGAATTAAACGGACACGCACTTGGAAATTTAATTTTGACTTCACTTCTAAAAGAAACAAATAGTTTTAAAACCAGTATTGAATATTTAAGTAAATTACTACACGTTGAACACACTGTCCTTCCACTTTCTGAGGATTGCTTAACTTTAATGGGTGAAACAACCGAAGGTGAAATAATTGAGGGAGAAGAAGAAATAACTAAAGCAAATAAAAAATACAATAAAATTTTTTATAAAGAAAATCCTCATGTATTTCCTGAAGTATTTGAAAAAATAAAAGAAGCTGACTTAATTATTCTTAGTATGGGAAGTCTATATACTTCTGTTATGCCACATTTAATTTGTCTTGATGTTGTAGATGCAATAAATAAATCCAAAGCAAAAGTAATGTACATTTGTAATGCAATGACACAGCCAGGAGAAACTGATAATTTTACTGTAAATGACCATGTTAATATGTTAAAACATTACCTTGGAAGCAATTCTATCGATGTAGTTATAGCTACAAACACTATTGTTGATGTAAAACTTTTAAACAAATATTTAACAGAAGAGCAAAAAGATCCTGTTAGAATTGACTATGAAAATATAGTTAAGGAAAATTATGAATTAATTGAAGGGGATCTACTTACAACAGTTGATGGAACCATAAAACATGATAGTTTAAAATTAAGCTCAATTATTTTTTCTTATTTGATGAGATAATAATTTAATATTTTTATTAAATTATTATTTATACAATACAAGCATAGAAAAAAGAGAATTTAGTAAGTTTTACTAAATTCTCTTTTCTTTTAATTTTTTTCTTTTCTCACAACTAAAGCAGGATATCCTTTGTATGTAGTTGTTAAAGAAACATTCACCACGTCAAAGATGCTTTGTAATTCTCTTAGATCTTTCGAATACATATAAACATAATCGTTGTCTTTGTCTTCTACTTTTATCATTGTCCTTCCTCCTATGCTTACTTTTGCATATATTTAATTTAAATATATACATTTTTTTACGAACTAACAGTTATATTATATCCTATTTATAATGTTATGTCAATTTTTTTAATTCTTTTAGAGACTGTAACATATATATACTTTTAACTACAAAATTAGTATATTCATCGTTCTTTTCTACTATAAAATTATGGCATCTTATTCAAATATGTAAAGGACAAAAGTGACCCGTCCCCAAATGTCCTTAAATTTTTCTTCTCACATATTCATACAAAATTACACCTGTTGCTACTGCTGCATTTAAACTCTCTGTTTTTCCAAGCATTGGTATTTTTACTTTTATATCTGCTAAATCTATTACCTCTTTTGACACACCATTTGCTTCATTTCCTATTACTATTGCTTTTTTACTATAATCTATATCATAAATACTTTCGTTTGTATTTAAATATGTTGCTGTTATTTCATATTTATTCTTTTTCATATTTTTTAAAGTTTCTATAATATTATTACTTCTTATTATATTAACTCTATAGATTGCTCCCATTGTAGAACGAACTACTTTTGGATTATATGGATCTGCTGTTTTTTCTGAAAGTATTATTTGTGAAAGGCCTACACTATCTACAGTCCTTAGTATTGTTCCTAAATTTCCTGGATCTTGAATTCCGTCTAAAACAACTATTATGTCTTCATTGTAAGATATATTTTCTTCATTACTTTGCTTTTTTATTATTGCTAATATTCCTTGTGGATTAGTTACATCTGTTAATGTATTAAATACATTTTCAGTAACATATATACAATCTTCTTTAGCTATTTCATACAATAACTCTTTATCTATTGTTCCGTTATTTATGCATTCTTCACAAATTACAATCTTATCTATATTAGCATTTTCTAAAATAGCTTCTTTTATCATTTTTATGCCTTCTACAATGAATTTACTTTCTTGATCTCTATATTTTTTTTCTTTTAATTTTTTTATGCTTTTTACTATTTCATTATCCTTACTTGTAATAACTTGCACTTTTCTCTTCTCCATTCTTTTTTTATAAAGTATTTGCATTCATAGCAATGTGTTATAACAAAAATTTATATTTAAAACAAACATATAAAATTTTTACAATTTTTTATCTGCCAGATTTGACATTAAAAATTCTTCAATTTCTTTTAATTTTTCTTTGTCATTTTTGCCTTCTAATATCAATGTAATATATGGTTCTATTCCTGGTGAAAATTTAACTTTTCTATTGTATTTTTTTACTAAATTCATTACTATATCCATATTAAACTTGCTATTATCATACAAAAATACAACTCCATCTTTCTTTTGAGTAATCTTTAATATATTTGCTCTTCTTCCCAAGTTTTTAATTCTTGCTATTTCTATTAAGTTTTCAACTTCACTTGGCATTTGTCCATATCTATCTATTATTTCGTCTATAACATTTTGTATATCCTCTTCTGTCTTACATAAAGCTATATCTTGATATACTTCAATTTTTTGAGCACTATTTTCTATATATTCTTCTGGTATATAACATGATACTGTTAAATCTATTTGAATGTCTTTTTCTTCTACTTCTTCTATTCCTTGCATTTGTTTTATTACTTCATCTAATAATTTACAATATGTGTCATATCCGACTTGTTCCATATGACCATGTTGAATTTCTCCGTAGCATACTTCCTGCGCCCCTTATTTCTAGGTCACGCATAGCTATTTTAAAGCCTGAACCAAATTCTGTAAATTCTTTAATTGCTTTTAATCTTTTATCTGCTACTTCTGTTAACATTTTGTCCCTTTTGTATGTAATATATGCATACGCTTGCCTATCAGATCTACCCACTCTGCCTCGTATTTGGTATAATTGTGCTAAACCTAGCCTATCTGCATTTTCAACTATTATTGTATTTGCATTTGGTATATCTATTCCTGACTCTAATATTGTTGTACAAACTAAAACATTTACTTCTCCATTTATGAAGTCCATCATTATTTCTTCTAGTTCATTTCCTGTCATTTTTCCATGTGCAAATGCAACTTTAGCTTCCGGTACTAAATTTTCAATTTCAATAGCTTTCTTTTCTATGTCTTCTACTTTGTTATATAAATAGAAAACTTGCCCTTTTCGCTCCAACTCTTTAGTTATTGCCTCTTTTATAACTTCATCATCATATTCTAATACATAAGTTTGAACTGGCTTTCTATTTTGAGGTGGTTCATATATAACAGACATATCTCTAACACCAACAATAGACATGTGTAATGTTCTAGGTATTGGCGTAGCAGTCATTGTTAATACATCTATATTAGCTTTATATTGTTTTATTTTTTCCTTATCTTTAACTCCAAAACGATGCTCTTCATCTATTATTAACAAGCCTAAATCTTTAAATTCTACATCTTTACTTAGAATTCTATGTGTTCCTATTACAACATCTACTTCTCCTAGTTTTAATTTTCTTATTACCTCATCTTGTTCTTTCTTTGTTCTAAATCTATTTAGTAACTCTACTTTTACTGCAAAATCTTCCATTCTTTTCTTAAAACTTTCGTATTGCTGATTTGCAAGTACTGTCGTTGGAACTAAATAAGCAACTTGCTTTTGGTCTAATACTGCTTTAAATGCTGCACGAATTGCAACTTCGGTTTTTCCATAACCAACATCCCCACAAAGAAGTCTATCCATTGGTCTAGGTTCTTCCATATCTTTTTTAGTTTCCTCTATACAGCGAAGCTGATCTTCTGTTTCTTTGTATGGAAAACTATCTTCAAATTGTCTTTGCCAGCTTGAATCTTTTGAAAACGCAAAACCTTTAACTTTTTGTCTTTTTGCATACAATTCAATAAGTTCTTTTGCAACTTCTTGTAAATTATTTTTAACTTTCTGTTTTGTATTTTCCCATTCTTTGCTTCCAAGTTTATTTATTTTTGGAGCGGATTCTCCTCCTCCAATATATTTTCTAATACTATCTAAATCATTAGTTGGAATATACAAAATATCGTCATTACGATAACGTATTTTTATATAGTCTTTAATAATTCCATCTGCTTTTAAAGTATTTACTCCTATAAACTGTCCTATACCATGATTCTTATGTACTATGTAATCTCCTATCTTTAAATCTGCAAATACTACTTTTTCTCCTTGTTTAAAACTAGAAGACATCTTTCTTTTCTTTTTAATTGAAGTAGAAAATAACTCTTCTCCTGTTACAACTATTAAATTCAAATCATAGCTCTCAAATCCTAAGCTCAATTTACCTTCAGAAACTACAACATAGCCTTCACTCTTATTTAAATTAAATGATTCGTCTATATTTTTTCTTAAATAAGGTATTTCTTTTTCTTGTAAAAGCTTAACGAATTTCTCAGTTTCATCTTTACTTCCTGCAAGTATAATTATTTGCTTTTTCTCATTAATCCATTTTATTAAATCTGCTATTAATATTTCTATTTCACTTTTATAATACTTTACATCTCTGTAACTAAAATTGTATTTTATATTAGTCAAATTTGATATTCCTATATCTTGTTTTTCTAAATATACCAATTTCTTATCTTGAAAGTCTAAATTATATAAACTTATATTTTCTATTGCATCTGGAACTATTTTTTCTTTTGAAATCAATGATTTTATTAAGTTATTATTATCTATAATTATATTATCTTTTCTTTGCTTTATTTTTGAATATTCATCTACTAATATTAAAAAATCTTCACTTAAATATTCTAGAAAACTACTTTGTTTTTCATAAAAACTATTAAAGTATTTATCTATTTTATTTATATAATTTCCACTTTTTATTAATTCTATATCTTCATTTACTATTTTACTGTTTTCTTTTGAATATTTATTGCTATTCAATATTCTACTTGCAATTTTTTCTAAGTCTTCATCTAATATAAATTCATGTGCAGGGTTAATTACAACTTTTTTTAGCATTTCTGTTGATCTTTGTGAAGACATATTAAATTCTCTTATTGAGTCTACTTCATCTCCCCAAAGTTCTATTCTGGCACCTTTATTTTCAGATATGGCTACATCTACTATTCCACCTCTTATGCTAAATTGACCTCTTGCTTCAACTAAATCAGTTCTTTCATAACCTAATTTTATTAATTTCTCTTTTACTTCTTCTAAATTGTATCTTCTTCCTATTTCAAATGTAAACTTATTTTTATATAACTCTTCAAAAGTAATCATTTTTTGCATTAAAGCTTCTACTGTTGTTACTATTACTTTTGCCTTTTCGTTTTCTATTCTATTTAATACATCAATTCTCTCATAAGGCAATTCCTTACTTTCTGCCACATAATCATAACTTACTATTTCTCTTTTTGGAAAATAAAGAATCTCTTCAAATTCATTAGAGAAATATTTTAAATCTGTTATTATTTTTTGTGCCTGTATCTCGTTATATGTAATTATACAAATTGGCTTATTAATAGTTTGCTTAGTAGCAACTATAAATTGAACTTTTCCCATGTCAGATAGGCCAGATATAGCTACCTGACCTTTTTTACTTTTTAAATCTTTTATATACTCCTGAAACTTTGGAAGTTCTTGTAATTTTGTTATAATGTAATTCATTATTTTTCCTCACATCTTTTAATAATAGATATTATACTCTATTTTTCTATTTTATAAAAGCATTTTTATAAAATAATTTATTCTATTTGTTTTTTGTTAGGAATAGATATTTATTAGGTGATTGTATGAATACATTATCAAATACAAAAAAGAAAAATAATATTCCAATATTTTTATTTTCGTTTAAGAAAAATATTCTACCTTTATTATTTTGTTTATTTCCTATTTTTCTTATATTATTTTCAAAAAGTAATCTTTTAGCTGCAAAATCTGGTTTAACACTATGGGTAAACAATGTACTTCCTTCTCTTTTACCATTTTTTATAGCTACTGAATTATTAGGATATACCAATGCTGTTTATAAAATAGGAAAATTACTAAACCCTATAATGAGACCAGTTTTTAATGTTCCAGGAATAGGTAGCTATCCTCTCTTAATGGGAATTATTAGTGGTTACCCAACAGGTGCTAAAATTGTAACTGATTTAAAAGAAAATGGGATATTAACTAAAGAAGAAGCAGAAAGACTTTTAGCTTTTACTAATAATTCTGGTCCTTTATTTATTTTAGGAACAGTTGGTATTACTATGTTTGCAAATAGTACTATTGGTATTTTGCTATTAATAACACACATACTTTCTAGCCTAACTGTTGGAATAATTTTTAGATTTTGGAAAACTAAAAGTAAAAGTAGTCTAATTAAAAATAACTATTCTAAAGCTAATAACCAAAATGTATGTTTTTCAAACCTAGGAGAAATATTAGGAAAAAGCATTTTTGCATCTATAAAAACTATTGTGATGATTGGTGGATTTATTGTTTTATTTAGTGTAATACTTTCTATATTAGAAAAAAGTAATATTTTAAACATAATCTCTATAATATTTCTTCCTTTGTTTAAAATATTTAATATATCTGATATCAACTTTGCAACCTCATTTTTTACAGGTATTTTAGAATTAACAAATGGAGTTATGGGAATTGCCACTATAACTTCTAAGAATATTTCTATAAACATTATATTAACTAGTTTTTTATTAGGTTTTGGTGGACTTTCTATTTTATTACAAGTGTACAGCATAATATCTAAAGCTAATATTTCTATAAAACCATATATTATTGGAAAAGTATTACACGGCATACTTGCTGCTTTATATACTTTTCTACTTATTACTTATTGTCCAATTTTTAATTTAAATTTATAAAATAACATATTTTTAGTTTTTAAAGCATATACTTTTTTTATAAAAGGAGGTTTTTTATGGAAAAAAATACTGATTTTAATAATTTTAATGGATTTTATGGTTACCCTCCATATTCTCCTTATGAAAATTTTGACCCAACAAATATGGATAACATGTTTAACCCATCCTTACAATATGAGCAAGGTTACATGTATTATAGGTATTTGACTCAAGCTTTAGAATATAAAATTAAATGTAAAGAATATGAAAAATTAACAGGTAAACCTGAAAGAAGAATTGATTAATTTCAATTCTTCTTTAAATACTTGATTTTTATTTTTATTTGTGTTAATATTATATTATGTTATAAAAGAACCTAAAGAGGGAGGTGTACAACTTAGTATTTTATATGCTAAGTTAATAAAATGAAAGCTATTGTAAAAGATAATTCAAGCAATAATTTTTTTGGAAATATAAAAGATTTCTTTTCTAGTATTTTAAATAATGATAGCACAGATAAAGATGATCTTGAAATATATAAAGATAGTGACCCAGAGGTTGTTTCTGAATTAGTTAAAAGTTCAAAAAATTTAGAAAGAGAAGCTTTAAATTATAGATTAAGTATAGGATTACCTTCTAAAGAAAAAAAGACATCTTCTAAAAAGATTGAACAAAAACCCTATTCTATAAAACCAATTGCTCCTATCTCTAAAGATAAAAATATTTCTGAAAGAAACATTAATTTCTCTGAGAGAGATATATAAAAAGAACAATTTAAAAAAATTGTTCTTTTTTTCTTGACAAATTTCTAATTTGCTATTATAATAATACTTGTCTTATTTAGATATGGCGAAGTAGCTCAGTTGGCTAGAGCATCCGGTTCATACCCGGCAGGTCATGTGTTCGAATCACATCTTCGCTACCAAAAGAGATTGTATTTTAAAATACAATCTCTTTTTTATTATAAAGTAAGGTATATATGAAAGTAAAATACTATAATGTATTTGTACATCTGAAAACAGACAAATAATATTTAATCAATTAGTAGATGAAGTAAAAAATGAATTAACTTTATCTAAATTATAAAATTAAAAGAAGATTTTTTAAATCTTCTTTTAATTCATATAATCTCTTAATTTTTTAGAACGTGATGGATGTCTTAATTTTCTTAAAGCTTTTGCTTCTATTTGACGAATTCTTTCTCTTGTTACCATGAACTCTTTTCCTACTTCCTCAAGCGTACGGGCTTTTCCATCTTCTAGACCAAATCTTAATTTAAGTACTTTAGCCTCTCTTGGAGTTAATGTTTGCATTACTTCTTCTAATTGTTCTTTAAGTAATGTATATGCTGCTGAATCTTGTGGAGCTGGACTATCATCATCTTGTATAAAATCTCCTAAGTGACTGTCATCTTCTTCTCCTATTGGTGTTTCTAAAGATACTGGATCTTGAGCTATTTTTTGTATTTCCATTACTTTTTCTACTGGTATTTCCATTTCCTTTGCAATTTCTTCTGGACTTGGTTCTCTACCTAATTGTTGTAATAAATGTCTTGAAGTACGAATTAATTTATTTATTGTTTCTACCATGTGAACTGGTATACGAATTGTTCTTGCTTGGTCTGCAATAGCTCTTGTTATAGCTTGTCTAATCCACCATGTAGCATAAGTACTAAATTTAAAACCTTTTGTATAATCAAATTTTTCAACAGCCTTTATTAGTCCCATATTTCCTTCTTGAATTAAATCTAAGAATAACATTCCTCTACCAACATATTTTTTAGCAATACTAACAACTAATCTTAAGTTTGATTCAGAAAGTTTTTGTTTTGCTTCCTCATCTCCCTCTAATACCTTTTTAGCAAGTTCTAGTTCTTGATCATAAGTCAAAAGTGGTATTCTACCTATTTCTCTTAAATACATACGCACTGGATCATCTATGTTTACTCCATCCATTACTGCGTTCATATCCATTTCTTCAAGTTTAATATCTTCTACTTCTTGTAAATCTTCTATATCTGGTTCATCGAAATCTTCTTGTAGGATATCTACTCCTAAATCTTCAAAAGCATCAAAAACTTTATCTATTTGTTCTGAATTTGCCTCATCTAGTTGGCTAGCAAGCTCTCCATAAGTAATTTGTCCTTTTGTCTTTGCTTTTTCTATTATTTCTTTTACTTTATTTTCTTCTTTAGCTTCAGCATCTTCTTCACTTAATTCTTTTTCTTCTACTTTTTTTACAGTTTTTTTCTCTTTTTTAGGTTCATCTATTTCTTTTTTGCTATTTGCTTTTTTATCTTCTTTTTTTGATTTTTCATTTTTTTCTACTTTAGCCTTTGCTTTTATCTTTTTCTCCTTTATTTCTTCTATCTCTTCTGATTTTTCAGTCTTTTTCACTGACAATCCCTCCTATTTCATTTTTGCCAATTTTATAATTATTTGACTTAATCTTGTTTCCAATTCTTTTACCTTTTTAGGTTCTAAGTTTTTATTTTCTAGTTCATTTATAATTCTATTTCTTTCTGAAATTGTTCTTTCTTTTTCATAAGTATTTATTACATCTTCTATACATTTATTTACTTCTACAATTTCAAAATCATACGCCATAATCCATGATAATTCATTTATTATTGATTCTTCTTCAAACCAATTTAGTACATGATTAGTATTAATATTTCCTTTTTCGAATTCTTCATACAATTTCTTTAATATATTTCTATTTTTTTCATTTTTAAATTCTTCTACGCTTATATTATTTTTAATTTTTTGATAACTTTCTTCTGGATAATTTATTAAAAGATATATTACTAATCTCTCTCTTTTCAATGTTTGTTCATCTACTATAGTTTTTTCTTCTTTTATTTCTAACCTTGGTTTTGCTCTTTCTAATATTTTTCTATCTGAATTTACATTGCTATTAATTTTAGATATTTCTGAATATATTGCTTCTTTTGCTATTTTGTATTCAAAGGCTATTTTATCTGCATATACTTCTCTTTCTATTTCGCTGTCTATTTTTGAAAGTACTTTTGCTATTTCTTTTAAAAATTTTATTTTGTCATTAGTATTTTCAATATTTAATGTACTTTTTAAAACTTTAACCTTATATTCAACTAATGAAATTGCATTATCTACATATTTTAGAAATCTTTCTGGTCCATATTTTACTACAAATTCATCTGGATCTTTTGCACCTTCAATTTGTAAAATTCTTAAGTCACATCCCATACTTTGTAGTATTTCTAGTCCTCTCATAGTAGCAGCTTGTCCTGCTCCATCTGCGTCATACCCTATTATAACTTGTTCACCATTATTTCTAAGTAAATGACCTTGTGCTTCTGTCATTGCTGTTCCTAAAGACGCAACTGCATTATGTATTCCTCTTTGATGAAGAGATATGGCATCCATATACCCTTCAACAATTATGATTTTTTTCATTTTATTTTCATATTTTTTAGCTACATTTAATCCAAATAGATGTCTACCTTTGCTATATACTATATTTTCTGGTGAATTTATATATTTAGGTTTACTGTCATCTAAAACCCTTCCTCCAAATGCAATTACTCTGTTTCTTACATCTTGTATAGGAAACATTAATCTTCCTCTAAATCTGTCTATATATTTGCCATCTTTAGTTTTATTTACTAAGCTAGAAGCCAATATTTCTTCTTCTGTAAAACCTTTCTGTTTTAATACATTATATAATTCACTATAATTATTATTTGAATAGCCTATTAAAAAATTTTTTAGAGTAGTATTATCTAACTTTCTCTTTTTTACATATTCTTGAGCTATTTTAGCATTTGGTTTATACAAATTCTCATGATAAAATAGAGCAGCTATTTGGTTTATTTCATATACTTTAGATTTTAATTGCATTAATTTGTTATCTTGTTGACCATCTAATGTTGGAAGTTCTATTCCTGATTTTTCTGCTAACATTTCTACAGTTTCTCTAAAACTCAAATTTTCTATTTTAGAAGTAAATCTAAGTACATCTCCCCCTACTCCGCATCCAAAACAATGAAAAATTTGCTTATCTGGAGATACAGAAAAAGAAGGTGATTTTTCCTTGTGAAATGGGCATAGTCCAAAAAAATTTCTACCACTTCTTTTCAATACCACATATTGTGATATAACATCAACTATGTCGTTTTTGTTTCTAATTTCATCAATTAATTCATCACTGTATCGTACCATTTGCTTTCCTTTCTATTTTACATATTAATATTATTCGACATAAAAACTTTAAATCCTTCTTTCATATTATGTAAAATGACATTTTTCGTTTTTTATAGCAATATTAAAGACGACTATATTAGCCGTCCTTAGTTATCAATTTTATAAATTTGTTCCTGTTCCTTCAAAAGGAATAAACTTTTTAACAATATCTTTTCCAATTTCATTTGAAACATTTGCTTCTGGCATTTTATATTCTTCAAATGACATTGTTATTTTATTTTCTATTAAGTTTTCTACTTCTTCTTGTGATGCATGTTCTGCTAACACTAATTCACTAACCAAAATTTGTTTAGCATTATTAAGCATTTTCTTTTCTCCAGTAGACAAACCTTTTTCTTTTTGTTTAAAACTTAAATTTCTAACAACATCTGCAACTTCATATATGTCTCCGCTTTTCATTTTTTCCATATTGTCTCTGTATCTTTTATTCCAATTGTTAGACATTTCTGTTTCATTTTCTTCTAATATTTGAAAAACCTTTCCGGCATTTTCTCTATTAATTATGTTTCTAACACCTATTTCTTCTGCTCTTGATGTTGGAACCATTACTTTAACTTCTCCTGGCATTTTGATAATATAGTAAGATTGTTTTTCTCCTAAAATATCTTTCTCTTCTATTGCATCTATTGTTCCCGCTCCATGCATTGGATATACAATTTTATCACCTACATTAAACATGTAAGACACTTCCCTTCTATATTATTTCGTTTTATTGTCAGTCAAGAAAGGTTTCGATTCTCTTTTTTAACCACAACTATATTATACTACATTTTTTGGTAAAAGTCAAAAGATTTTCCAAATTATTTTTTAATTTTTTTACTTATTATGTTTATTAAATGATTGTTTTTTATTTGTTTATTTAATAAAAGAATGCTAGTTTTTTCTAGCATTCTCTCTTATATTTCTTTTGCCCAAATTACCAATCTTTTAGTTGGATCTGTAGTACATGTTGATAATGAAATTTCTCTTTTTCCTTCTGTATCTCTTGTTGCATAAGAAAAATCAAACTCATCTGTTATATATGTTTTTGTGACTGAATATTCTATCTTGTTTCCATTTGAATCTGTTATATATATTGTATCTCCTACAACTAATTTTTTATTATTTGAAAAAAAAGTTCCATTTCTATAATTGTGTGCCACTATAACAGTATTTCCAACTTGATTTAGTCCTGGTCCATATAAAACCGCTGCTGCTGCAGAAATAGATGTTGGAGTTACTTGGTCTACAATAGGTGCTTTTACTTTAGTTTTTGGAATTCTAATTGTTCCTATTGTTGTATAGTTTTTATACCTTATATTATTTCTATTTGTTGCATTACCATTATCTGTTTTTACTGTTTCTTGTGGATTTTCTATAACATTTTCTATCTCATTTTTAACTGGTTCATCTTCTATTGCAACAACTATAACATTATTTTCGAATTCATCTACTGCTGTTTCTGCTTGTTTTAATGCTATGTATCTACTTATATAATAATATGAAACATATCCTATAACTGCTATTAATGCTAATATACAAATTGTAATAATTATATTAAAAAATTTGTTTCCTCTCTTTTGCATTTTTATCTCCTATTTAAAAATTATTGCTCTTTAGCTAAAACTATTATTCTACTTTTTGAGTCATCTGTACATGTTGTTAAAGATATTTCTCTTTTTCCTTCTGTGTCTCTATCTAAATATGAAGAATCTTCTGGAGTTGTTATATATGTTTTATAAACAATATATGTAACTTTTTTACCTGATGCAAAATCTGTAATGTATATCTTATCTCCTTCAGTTATATTTTTATTGTTTGAGAAAAATGTACCATTTCTGTAATTATGTCCAGCTATTGTAGTATTTCCTATTTCATTTAGTCCTGGTCCATCATATATTCCAACTGCTACTTTAATTGCATTTTTACTTGAATCTTGTAATACAGGTGATTTTAACTCTGTTTTTGGTATTTCTATTGTACCTACCCAAGGAAATCCTTTATAAGTTTTTGTTGTGTTGTTTGTATTGCTGTTATTATCATCTACAAGAACATTTTCTACTCCTATTATTGGTGTTACTTCATTTGATATAACATTTTCTCTTATATTATTTTCCTTATTATTATCATTATTATTTATTTCATTTAATGCATCATTAACTGCATTTTCTGCTTGAGCTTTATTAGTACTATTTTTTATAACATTAATTCCAACTACTGTAATTGCTCCTATTATAATTATAATTCCTAATATTAATAAACCTGTCAACAATTTTGAATATTTACTTTCAAACATAAAAAATCCTCCTTAGTATAATCTATTTTTATTATACCATAAGAGGACTATTTTTTTCTACATTTTTACTAAATTTTTGATAAATTATCCAACAATTTTATCTCCTAATACTTTTCCAGCTAAAATATGAAAATGTATGTGCATTACTTCTTGTCCTGAATCTTTACCACAATTTGTAATTACTCTATAACCTTGTTTTGCAAAACCTTCTTGCTCTGCAATTTTATTTATTGTAGTATAAATTTTTCCTACTAACGCTTCATCTTCCTTTGTTAAATCCGTAAGCATTGATATATGTTTTTTAGGAATTACCAATATATGAATTGGAGCAGCTGGATTTATATCATGAAATGCTAATACATCTTTATCTTCATATACTTTTTTTGAAGGAATTTCTCCTTTTATTATTTTACAAAATATACAATCTTCCATAACTTTCTCTCCTCCTAAACTAATAGGGACGGGCCTTTTTAGTTTAGTCTTACAATATAATATTTAAGCTTTTGCAAATTTAATTATTTGCTAAACTAAATCACCCCGTCCCTATTAGTTTAACACTTTACTCTAAAATTGCTTTTATTCTTCTTACTCCTGCTGAACTTGCTTCTTCTTTTTTAATTTTAAAATGACCTAATTCTGATGTATTTTTTACATGAGGTCCTCCACACAATTCTTTAGATATATCTCCTATTGTGTATACTGTAACTAAATCTGGATATTTTTCTATAAACATACATTCTGCTCCAGATTTTACAGCCTCTTCTTTGCTCATTTCTTCTACTGTAACAGGTAAAGCTTCTTTTATCCATTCATTTACTAAGTCTTCTGCTTTTTGTTTTTCTTCGTCTGTTAATTTATGATCGCAGTTAAAGTCAAATCTCATTCTTTCATCTGTTATATTTGAACCTCTTTGGTGTGTATTTTTTCCTATTACTTGTTTTAATGCTGCATTTAAAAGATGTGTTGCTGTATGATATCTTGTTTCTATTTCACTATCTCCTGCTAAACCACCTTTAAATTTCTGTTCTGAACCAGCTCTTGATTTTTCTTGATGTTCTTTGAATTTTTGATTAAATCCTTCTTCATCAACTTTTATTCCTTTTTCGTTTGCAAGTTCTACTGTTAATTCTAGTGGGAATCCATAAGTATCATATAATTTAAATGCTAAATCTTTATCTAACATGTTTCCGTTTAAGTGAGAAACTATTTTTTCAAATTCTCTTAGACCTTTTTCTAATGTCTTATTGAATTTATTAAGTTCGTTTGTTAATACATCTAAAACTACTTCTTTGTTATCTGTTAATTCTTTGTAATAATCTTTATATTTATCAATAATCATACTTGCTAATTCTCTTTCAAATCCACTATTTAAGTCGATTTCTATTTTTTTAGCATGTCTAATCATTCTACGAATTAATCTTCTTAAAATATAACCTTGGTCTGTGTTTGAAGGTTTTATTCCAGAATAGTCTGCACTAATAAATACTGCTGTTCTAATATGATCTGCAATTATTCTTATACTTTCTGGATTTTCTTTATAAGTTGTATTTGACATTTCTTCAATTCTATCTATTACATCTTTCCAAATTGATGTTAGGTAGTTATCATCTACGCCTTCTAATATTGCAACTGTTCTTTCAACACCCATTCCTGTATCTACATTCTTCTTTGGAAGTTCAGAAATTGTACCATCTAGATGTTTTTCATATTGCATAAATACATTGTTCCAAATTTCTACCCATCTTTCATCTTCTGGATCATGTTTTACTGGAACAGGATCATCTGATCTCCAGTAAAATATTTCTGTATCTGGTCCACATGGTCCTGCTTCTCCAGCAATCCAAAAGTTATTATCTTTATCTAAATAACTAATTCTTTTTTCTGGAATACCCATTTCTTTCCAAACTGATGCAGACTCTTCATCTCTAGGAATTAAATCGTCACCTTCAAATACTGTTACTGCTAATTTTTCTACTGGAATGTTTAATACTTTAGTTAAAAATTCAAAGCTCCATGAAATAGCTTCTTTTTTGAAGTAATCACCTAAACTCCAGTTTCCAAGCATTTCGAAAAATGTGTGGTGAGTCTTATCTCCTATACCATCCAAATCTGTTAATCTTACACATTTTTGAACATCTGTAAGTCTTGTTCCTAATGGATGTGGTTGTCCCATTAAATATGGTACAAGTGGTTGCATTCCTGCTGTATTGAATAATACGCTTGGATCATTTTCTGGTATTAATGGCGCACTTGGTATTATTTTGTGGCCTTTACTTTCAAAAAATTTTAAGTATTTATCTTTTAAATCTACTTTTTGCATTTTATTGCCCCTTTTCCTTTTTATCTCTTTTTAACACAAAAATTATATTACATTTTTCTCTATTTTGCAATAAATATATATTAATTATTTTAAGTTTTAGAAATCAACATAATATTTAGCGTTTTAATGAAAACGACTTTATTTTAAAATAGTTTATTAAAATAAAAGCAAAGTTTTTATGACTTTGCTTTTATTTTCCTATTAATTCTAAACTTTCTACTTTTTCTATTTTAGCTTTTGATATTGTGTTTTCTATCTGCTTATATGGAATTTTTACTATTTTATAATTTGTTGTATGTCCCTTAATATATTCTCCTTCTCTTTCTTCCCATAACACCTCTAGTTCTTTTCCTACTTCTGCTTCATTGTATATTACTTCATTATTATGTGATAAATCTATTAATTTTGCACTTCTTTGTTCTTTTATATTTCCATCTATTTGATTTGGCATTACTGCTGCTTTTGTTCCTTTTCTTGGAGAATATTTAAAAATATGCATTTGATAGAAGTTTATTTTCTTTAAAAATTCATATGTTTTATTAAATTCTTCTTCTGTTTCACCAGGAAATCCTACTATTATATCTGTAGTAAGAGCCACATTTTTATAATATTTTCTTAAAAGCTCCACACCTTTTTCGAACTCCTCAGTTGTATATCTCCTATTCATTCTTTTTAAAGTTTCGTTACAACCACTTTGCAATGACAAATGAAAATGATCACATATTTTTTCTAATTTTGATAGTCTTTCTAAGAATTCTTCAGTAATTAAAGTTGGTTCTAAAGAGCCTAATCTTATTCTTTCAATTCCTTCTATCTTATTTATTTCTTCTAGTAAATCTATAAGCTCTGAATGTGGTTTAAAATCTTTTCCATATGAAGCTAAATGAATTCCTGTAATTACAACCTCTTTAATTCCTTTTTGTGCAATAGTTCTTATTTCTTCTACTACATTTTGAATTTTTCTACTTCTAACATGTCCTCTTGCGTATGGAATTATACAATACGAGCAAAACCTATCACATCCATCTTGTACCTTTATAACTGCTCTAGTTTTTTCTGTATAATCTGTAACTCCAAAATCTAAAAATTCTTTTTGATACATTACATCTGTTACTTTTGTTTCTTTTATTTCTGTTTTTGAACCAAAAGGGACAGATGAACCGTTATTAAACGTCCCCAACGGGTCAATTAAGTCAGCTATTCTGTTTTTTTCGTTTGTACCATATATTAAGTCTATTTCTGGTATTTTTTCTAATTCTTCTTTTGCTACTTGCGCATAGCACCCACATGCTACTATTATAGATTTTGGATTTAACTCTTTTGCACGTCTTAACATCTGTCTTGATTTTCTATCTGCCATGTTTGTTACTGTACATGTGTTTATTATGTATATATCTGCTTTTTCGTTAAATTCTTTTACTATATATCCTTTTTTTATAAATTGTTCTATCATTGCATTTGTTTCATATTGGTTTACTTTACAACCCAATGTACAAAATGCCACTGTTTTTTCCATGTTTACTCCTCGTTTCTTTTTTCATTCGATTTATTTTATCATATTTAAACTACTTTTTAAAGTGTATATTTTGAATTTCTAATAACATTTTATAAAAAAATATAACAAAATAAAAATTATTTTCCATTGTTTTGACTTTTATGTTAATTTATGTTATAATATATTTATCTATTAATATTTTATATTTAAGGAGGATTATTTTATGACTGATACTACATTAGTACGTTACACACCCGAAGCACAGGAATACAAAAATCCTATTGCAACTCGATTTTTTGAGTGCTATGAAGCATATCGGAAAACCGGGAAAAATTTTTCTCCATGTGATGTTTTAGGACCTGCTCCTAGAATTCCTGATTCCCCTGATATGGATACAAGGCTTGAGGCTTATGAAGATCTTGCTGAGTATTCAAGAAAATATAAGGAGATGGAAGAGAGAATTTCCTTAATTATGGAGAAAGGAGCATAATTTGCTCCTTTCTCTTTTGTTTTTAAGTATTTTTATCAAACCTATTTATTTTTACCAAAATTTATAGTATAATAATATTGTTAGTTAAAATTTTAGGAGGTTTTGCTATGTGGTATATATGGCTAATTATAGCTGGCATTTGTTTTGTTATTGAAATGATAACAGTTGGCTTTTTTGTATTTTGGTTTGGAGTAGGAGCTTTAATTACAATGTTAGTTAGTCTTATTTGCCCAGATAATTTGTGGTTACAAGCAATAGTCTTTGTTGCAACATCTACTTTACTTATCTTTTTTACAAAGCCTTTTGTAGAAAAATTTACTAAAAAAGATAAAAAAGTAGTGACTAATGCTTTTTCAATTATTGGAAAGAAAGCTTTAGTTACACAAGACATTAATCCCAAATTTGGAGTAGGTCAAATTAAAGTTGAAAATGAAGTGTGGTCAGCTAAAACATCTGATGATTCTTTTATTGAAAAAGGAACGCAAGTCGAAGTTTTAGAAATTGATGGCGTAAAAGCTATTGTTCAACCTGCTAAAATTGAAGCTATTAAATAAGTTATTAATTTTACAAGATGCATTTCTATTAATTAGATATTTTTAAGAAATGTTTCTATTATATATTTTAAAGGAGGAAAATTTATGGAAGGATTTATAGTTTTAATTGTTATCCTTGCTATTATTTTAATAATTGCATGTAAAACAATCAAAATTGTTAAACAATCAGAAGTTTATATTATAGAAAGGCTTGGTAAATTTCATAAAATAGCTGATGCTGGTTTAACTATTATAGTTCCATTTTTTGATCATGTACGTAGTGTTGTAAGTTTAAAACAACAAACTATGGACATACCACCACAAGGTGTTATTACAAAAGATAATGTTACAATTACAATTGATACAGTTGTATTTTATAAAATTACAGACCCTGCAAAAGCAGTATATGAAATTCAAAGCTTAAAGAAAGGTATTGAATACCTAGCAATTACAACTATTCGTGATATTGTTGGTAAAATGGACTTAGACGAAACATTTAGTTCTAGAGACGCTATTAATGATAAATTAAGAGTTATTCTAGACGAAGCAACAGATCAATGGGGTTGTAAAATAGACAGAGTTGAAATTAAAGATATTACTCCACCTGCAGATATTAGAGATGCAATGGAAAAACAAATGAATGCAGAAAGAAATAAAAGAGCTTTAATTTTACAAGCAGAAGGTGAAAGACAATCTGCTATAACTCTTGCAGAAGGTAAAAAAGAAGCTGCTATATTAGAAGCTGAAGCTGATAAAGAAGCTAAAATAAGAAGAGCTGCCGGTGAAGCTGAAGCTATTAAAAAAGTTGCTGAAGCAAAAGCTGAAGAAATACATATGGTATATGATGCAATGATGAAAGCAAATCCTGATGATAAGTTAGTTCAATTAAAATCATTAGAAGCTTTAAAAGAAGTAGCAAATGGTGATGCAAATAAAGTATTTATCCCATTTGATGCTACAACTGCTCTTTCTAGCTTAGGCGCTATTAAAGAAGTTATAAAAGACGACAAAAAGGATGATAAAAAATCTTCAAAATAATAAGAAAGAAGCATTACTAATAAGTAATGCTTCTTTTTTTAACTCTTAGCCTTCAAGAAAAATTCTAATTCTCATTTTGTAATTTTGCAACTCTGCATAATATTTTGCATATTGCTTTCTAGCATAGTAATCAACAATAAGCATTAAACTTGAGACATATGTTTTACTAATATATTTCTTTTGTGTCAAGTTTTCCAATTGCATCATTGTTTTATCTTCTTTTTCAAGGCTTTTGTCTTTTCCCCGATAGTATTGATATAATTCGTCTACTTCAGGAGCTACTTCAGAAAGTACATAATTATATGCTTCATTTTCCTTATCCATTAAGCTACCTCCTTGGGCATTTTTTATATTGCCTTCTATAATAACATATTTTATTCAATAAGTCTATACTTTAATACAATTTATTCAATTGTATCATCTTTTATATAATATTTCGTTCCTAACATTTTATCTGGTAAGTACTGTTGATCTACTATATGTCCCGGGTAGTCGTGTGGGTATTTGTAACCTTCATGATATCCAAACTGTTCCATTCCTTCAGCAGGTGCATTTCTTATATGCATAGGAACATCTCCTGTATCTTTACTCTTCACATCTTCTAAAGCTTTATTTATTGCATTATAAGAACAATTTGATTTTGGCGATAATGCTACATATAAAGCCGCTTCAGATAAGATTATTCTTGCTTCTGGCATTCCTACCATATGAACTGCTTGCATTGCAGAATTTGCTACAACTAATGCATTTGGATTTGCAAGTCCTACATCTTCAGATGCACATATAACAATTCTTCTTGCTAAAAACATAGGATCTTCCCCACCATTTATAGCTCTTGCTAAGTAAAATACCGTAGCATCTGGATCTGAACCCCTCATTGATTTTATAAATGCACTAATATTGTCGTAATGGCTATCTCCATTTTTATCAAAAATTGATTTTCTATTTTGTACACTATCTGCCGCTATTTGAGGTGTAATTTCAATAACACCTTCTCTATTTACTTTTGTAGTAAGTACCGCTACTTCCAATCCATTTAAAGCTGTACGTACATCTCCATTTGCAACCTCTGCAATTTTTCTTAATGTTTCATCTTCTATTCTTATTTTGTAACTTCCAAGTCCCTCTGGTTCTATTAAAGCTCTCTTTAATACTGTATATATATTTTCTATAGTTAAAGGTTCTAATTTTACAACCATAGAACGAGATATTAAAGCTTTGTTTACCTCAAAATAAGGATTTTCTGTAGTTGCACCAATTAAAATTACTGTTCCATTTTCTACATACGGTAAAAGTGCATCTTGTTGTAATTTATTAAAGCGATGAATCTCATCTATAAATAATATACATTTTCCTGTTGGATTTAGAAGTAAATTACTGGCATCTGTAATTGCATTTTTTATATCTCCTACTCCTGCTGTTACAGCATTTATTCTTGTAAATTTATATTTTGTAGTTTCGCTTATTACCCTTGCTAATGATGTTTTTCCACATCCTGGAGGTCCCCACAAAATAATACTAGATAATCTATCTGCTTTTATTGTACGATATAAAATTTTATCTTTTCCTAAAATGTGTTCTTGACCAACATATTCTTCTAAATTTTTAGGTCTCATTCTGTACGCCAATGGCTTACTAAAATCTGTCATTTTCTTAATCTCCTTTTTTAATTTTAGGGACGGGCTTAAAAATTTAATTTCCATCATCTAATTATTTCCTATATTTTACATCTGTTCAAATTCATAAATTAGTAATTTTGATTTTTTAACTCATTATTCAAATTGATTCTTTTAAATTTTTAAGCCCGTCACTAAAATTTATCTTGCTAAATTTTTTAATCCTAATTTTATTATTTCCTCTACTGTTAATTCTTCATTTATTCCTTGAAGTGCTTTTTCTATTTCTTTTTTGCTGTATCCTAATACTTGAAGTGCTGAAATCGCTTCATTATATTTTTGTGTATCTATTACTTTTTCTACTTGCTTTTCTACTTCTTCTATATCTTGCTGTTTATTTAACTTATCTTTTAGCTCTAATATAATTCTTTGTGCTCCTTTTGGACCAATTCCTGGAAGCGACTTTATTTTAGTAACATCATTTGTAATTACAGCTAATGCAAAACTTGATGGAGTAATATTAGATAATATATTTATTGCTGATTTTGCACCTATTCCACTTACAGATAACAATAATTCAAACATACGAAGTTCTTCATTTGTATTAAATCCGTATAAGCTCATTTCATCTTCTTTAACTTTTAAATATGTATGTACTTTTACTACTTGTCCTATTTCTCCTAATTCTGCTATTGCTGTTTCTGACATAAATATTTTATAACCTATTCCATTTGCATCTATTACAATATAACCTCTTGTTTTTACTTCTAAACTTCCTTTTATATATGCGTACATAATTCTCTCCTTTGTTATTGACAATCTTTTATAAAAATTATATAATAAATGTAGAAAATGAGAAACCACAAACGTGGTTTGCCAGTGTAAAATTTAACACATCTACACCGCCAAGTGAACAGATGTGTTTTTTTTATTGGCTTATTTGTTTTTGCTCAAAATTATTGCTAACGCTATAACTAAGGCAAAGGTAATGATAGTAATCCCTAGTAATCCATAAAACAATATGTATATAATACTTAGTAATTCTGTTTCTATCATACGCCTCACCTCCTTTATGGAGGCAAACCACATCTGCTTATTCTCATTCTCTATGTTCCATACTATATAACATTACTATGCAAAAAACAAGCGAACATCTAAAATTTTGCAAATTTTTGTTTTGTTTTTTATTTTTAAAGGGCATTTTGGGACGGGTCAATTTTGTCCTTTACATAATTTTGAATTAATATGTTTTTATTCAAATTCATGCTTTATGTAAAGGACAAAATTGACCCGTCCCCAAATGTTCTGAAATGTCCATCAAAAAAAGAGCTTTTATGCTCTTTTTCTAAAATCAAACTTTCCAAGTACTAATCCTACCATATGTACAATTTTTGTTGAATTTCTTTTTGCTATACCTTTTCCTAATGCTTTACCACCTACTGTAAGTGATGCAACTATTGCACTAATAATAAATTGTAAATCAAAGTCTAAATTATATTTTTCTGTTATTTTTATTGTAATAAGTGCTGCTATAGACCCACTTATTACTCCACATATATCTCCTATTACGTCTGCACATATATTTGATACTCTTGATGAATTACGTATAAGTTTTATTGATGTTTTTGCACCCTTCATTTTTTTACTTGCTTTTGCATGAAGTTCTTCTTCCTTTGCAACTGTAACTGCTACACCTATTATATCAAATATTATTCCTATAAATATTGTTAAAATTAATATTAACAATGCTGGAAACAACTCTAAACTAGAAATTGCATTTGTACAAATGTATGAAAAAACTATAGATAAAATAAAAGTGGTTATAAACACAGTTATAAACCATTTCAGTTCCGAGTTATCTTTTTTGTTGTTTTCTTTATTCGCCATTATTTTTTTATGCTCCTATTATTCTTCTTATAAATTTCTTAGATGGTAAAAACCTAAGTAAATTTTACGGTTTAGGTCTAGAAGAATTTCTCTATTTTCCACTAAACATTACTGTTTAGCCGTTTCCGTTTAAAGAAAATATCTCACAACTATTTATAATTTGTAAAACCAATTACAAATAATTGTTAGAAACCAGATCGCCACTTAAAATCCGTACCTTAATCCCTAGATTTTCTTGCTTATAGATTAAAGCAAACATTCTAGAAGTTTTCCTTTAAATACTGCTACCTATCATTAGTCTCTTTTGCAAAAATAATTTCATAACTCTAAATACATATTTTGTATAGTTCAATTAAAAATTGGCCTAATTATTAATTGAATTTCTTAGTTAATCCCGATACCTTCACTCAAAACAGGCTACGCTATGTATTTTGTGTCTTGGCACTCAACATAGGTTATACTTAAATTGCTTTCTAAAAGTCATATTTAGAATTTTTATTAAGCCTCCGCGAAAATAGGGAATTTTATATATGCCATTATATATTTCCCTAAATTCTTTACTCCCTATCTACACACAAAACTGGCATTTCGCGCATAAATAAGAAACTTCAACGATGTGCCCTTTAGTGGATTTTTAGCCCCACCCTCATGATAGACAGTATGACTAGAATAATGCACCATCGATAGTATTATAACATATATTGGAAGTTTTGCAAAGTTCAATTTAGTTCATTTTAGGTGTTTTTTACTTTATTTTTCCAATTTTTTTTTCAAATTTTGGTATTACCTACATATTTTAATTAATATTTAGTTTTTTCATTACTTTTCTATTTTTATAAATTTCTTTTATTTTATTACTATTTTTTTAAATTTAAATAGTTGTGACTGATATTTTTTTATAAAATGCTTGATTTTATTCTCATTGTGTGCTAATATATTAAATAGTCAATTTTATTAAAACTAATAGGAGGTGCTAAAAATGGCAAAATGTGAAATTTGCGAAAAAACACTATCTCATGGAAATAAAATTAGTATTGCACGTTCACACGTTAGTAGAAGAGCAACTAGAACTTTCAAACCAAACATTAGAAATGTTAAAGCTGTTGTAGACGGTCAAGTAAAACAAGTTTCTGTATGTTCAAAATGTTTACGTTCTGGAAAAATAAAAAGAGCTTAATAATTAGTGAATATATATTAAAGTAGGATGCATACTACTTTTTGATACTAAAATTTCTTAAGAAATAGTAAAAATAAAATAGGTCAAATGAGAAGAATTTTTAATTCTTTTGATTTGACCTATTTTATTTTTATGTAGATTTATTCTACTCTTTAATCCCAAATATTAACTTTACAAAACCTCTTAAGAATTTTGGAACTTTTTTTACAACTATTGTCATTTTTTCCACTCTCCTTTATTTAACAAAATAACCATGTTACTCCTACAATTAATATTGCCGTTCCTATTAAGAACAACCAACCTGTTATTGGAAGTAATAATACTAAAAGCACTCCTAATCCTATTCCCATAAGGCATACTCCAATGGTCTTTTTTAGTGCACAAAACATAATATCTTACCTCCTTTGTTATATTATATTTATGTTTTCTTATTTTGTTACTCTATTATTGAAAAATAGTTTTTTTTGTGTTTAAATAGAATAAAGGAGCTAAATATGAATATAAATGATAAAATGAAAATGATAGAAATATTAAAAAAATCTTATCCTGATGCAAAATGTAGTTTAAATTTTAATACTCCATTTGAACTTTTAGTTGCAGTTATTCTTTCAGCTCAATGTACAGATGAGAGAGTAAATAAAATAACAGCGGATATTTTTCCAATATATAATACTCCAGAATCTTTTGCAAATATGGATTTGTGCCTATTAGAAAAATTGATTCATTCTTGTGGGTTTTACAGAAATAAAGCTAAAAACATAAAAGAAACATCTAAAATATTGGTAGAAAAATATAATTCTAAAGTTCCTAATACTATGGAAGATTTAATCTTACTTCCAGGTGTAGGAAGGAAAACTGCAAATGTTGTTATGCTTGAAGCTTTTAATAATCCGCAGGGCGTTGCTGTAGACACTCATTGTAAAAGAATTTCTAATAGAATAGGTTTTTCAAATGAAACTGATCCTAAGAAGATTGAAAAGGATTTATTAAAACAATTTCCAAAAGAATATTACTATGACTTAAACCATATTTTAATTTGGCATGGAAGAATTACTTGCAATGCCCAAAAACCTAAATGTAATATATGTCCTATAAATAAATATTGTAATTTTTTTAATGCAAATAATATTTAATATCTAATTTTTAAACTTTGTATATTTCATAAAGTTTAAAAACATAATATTTTTAGAGGTGATAATTTTGACAAATATCAATTGTTCTTCTAATTGTATTTATCAAAAAGATGGAAAATGCTCATTTTCCAATGTTCTAAAGCATACTTATGCTCCAAATAATAATTGTGCTTATTTTGTTTCGAATATAAAAACAACAGCTAAAAAATAGTTGTTGTTTTTTATTTTAAAATATATTCTCAAAGTTCCTATTTTTCTTGACAAATATACCGTAAAGATATATATTAAATTCATAAAATTTGAAAGGAGAAAATAAAATGACAAAAACAAAATCTAAAATTTTAACTGCATTACTTTTAGCTTTAATAGTTATCTCTTCTTGTTGTTTTGCAACACAATCAACAGATGAACTTTTAACTACTAGTAATGATATCGTAACTACATCTGAAACAGAAACTCCAACAACAGATACTTCTGTTTCTTGGACAAATAGTGATTTATATATCACTGACGATAACGTAGAAGTTTCAAATGTTGTAGATGGAAATGCTTACATAATTGGTAAAAATGTAACAATTACTGGTGAAATTGGAGGAGATCTTTTTGTAATTGCTGAAAAGTTAAATATTGATGGTGGCTATATTTACAGTAATCTTTATGCTTTAGCTAATGAAATTACTATTAATGGTGGTATTTATGATGTATATGCAATCTGCAATAATTTCAACTTAGGAAGCAATGGATTTGTTTACCGTGATATGAGAATTACAGCTGGTAATATTTCTTTGAATGGTAAAATTAAAAGAAATGTATTTGCTTCATGTAATAATTTAAATTTAAGTCAAGATGCTGGAACAGTTATCTATGGAAATTTAAATTACTCTAGTAGTTCTGAGATTTCTATTGCTGAAGGTTTAGTATCAGGAGAAGTTAACTTCTCTAAAGCTGATTCTTTAAACGAAAAAGCAAAATCTAGTATTGGTATAATTATTAAAGATCATATATTAGATCTACTAAAAACTTTATTATTTACTTTTGTAGTAGTTTTAATTTTAATTTGGTTAACACCTAAATTTATAAGCAGAATAAGCAATATGGATACAAAAAAATCTTTCATTGCATTAGGAATTGGTGTTGCTTCTTTATTAGCAGTAGTAGTTCTTGCTATAGTAGGCATTTTTCTAATTATATCTGTAATTGGTATACCTCTTGTAATAGCATCTATTTTTGCTATTATATCAGTATATTCTTTAGGTAATACTATTGCAAGTATTTTCTTTGGAAAATTATTTGCTAAACTATTAAAAGCAGAAGGAAATGTAAAATTTGTATTGTTAACTTTAGCTTCTAGCTTAGTTATTTGGTTAATTAATTTAATTCCTTTCATCGGTGCATTATTAGGATTCTTAATTTGGGCATTTGGTGTTGGAACTTTATTAATCAATTTATTTTGTAGAAAAGAAAAAGTTGAAAATAAATAGATAAAAAATAAAATGAAGTAAATTTTACTTCATTTTATTTTTTTAGACTTTTTATTGCTTCTTTCATGTTTTGGCTATTTATTATATATGTTCCTGCTACTAATATATTTGCTCCCATCTCTTTTAGTTTATATGCATTTTCAGAATTTATTCCACCATCTACTTCTATATCTATTTCATATTTATTTTCTTCTATATAATTAGATAAATTCTTTACTTTTTCTATAGTATTTTCTATAAATTTTTGTCCACCTTCTCCTGGTTCTACACTCATTACTAATACTTTATGTATATATGGCAAATATTCATATATTTCTTTGTTTTCTGTCTCTGGTTTTATACTTAACCCTACTTGTATATTTTTATCTTTTATATATTTAATTATATTTAATACTTCATTTTGGTCTTTTACACTTTCAATATGAAAAGTTATACTGTCTACTTCCATATCGGCATACTCTTTCACAAACTTATCTACATCTTCTACCATTAAATGTACATCTATTTTTGTATTTGAAATTTGTTTTATATAATTGGTATATTCCTCCATTATTTTTACAGTATTATTTTTTACAAATTTTCCATCCATTACATCTATATGAAAATAATTTGTTCCCGCACATTCTATATCATAAAACTTTTGAATACATCCTTCTTTTTCTACAGATAATATTGATGTTGATACTTCTACCATTTATGCTCCTCCTTATCTTTTAATTCTTTATATATCTTTACATAGTTTTCATATCTTTCATTTGATATGTTGCCTTCTTCTAATGCTATTTTTATTCCACAATCATCTTCTTTTATATGTCTACAATCTAAATATTTACAATCATTCAAGTATTTTTTAAACTCTCTAAAATAATTTGAAAGTTCCTTACTTTCCACTTCTTCTACAGAAAATGTGGAAAATCCAGGTGTGTCTGCTATATATCCTTCGTTTATTTCATATAAAGTAATTGCTGTAGTTGTATTTTTTCCTTTCTGATTCTTTTCACTTATATTTCCTTCTTGAGTCTTATTTCCTCCGAAAATACTATTTATTAATGTTGATTTTCCTACTCCTGAATTTCCTGAAAACGCTGTAATATTTCCTTTTAATAATTCTTTTATTTTTTCTATTCCAATATTTTCTTTTGCTACTGTATCTATTACTGTATAACCTATTTTTTCATAAATTTTATGTATTTTTTCTAAAACTTCTATTTTTCCTATATCGACTTTATTTACACATATAATAGGCTTTATTTTTAAATATTCTGCGTATACTAATTGTTTATCTAACAACAATAAATCTGGTTTTGGAGATTTTAAAGATAGTACAAATATAATTTGTGTTAAATTTGCCATTCTAGGTCTTTTGCTGTACATCTTTCTATCTTCTATATCACAAATTATACCTTTATTTTGTTCATTTTCAATTAATTCTATTTCTACTATATCACCAACTACAGGTGTTGTTTCATTGTGTTTCATTTTTCCTTTTGGCTTACATTGTATTATTTTTTCTCCAAATTTTACTTTATATAAATTTGAAACATTACTTATTATTAATCCTTTTTGCATACTTTCTTCCTTTTTATTTAATTTATAAAAAGGATTAGCAGTTTTTTCCACTAATCCTATTCTTTTATTCAAAATTTGCCACTGTATTTGAACTGTTTAAATCTAATGTTTTTGTTCCTTTTAATACTTCATCTACATACACTTTAATTTCTACTATTCCTTTTCCTTGTATTTGTACAGATATTTTAGTTGTATCTTTCTTATTTTGTTCATTATATACTACATCTTCATTTACTTTAACTTTTACAGTAGATTTTGGTACTTCTGGAAGTATTTCATTTCCTACTTTTGAAGGTTCTTTATAACCTGTTAAAGATTTTAAATTAATATTTACTGTTCCATTTTTTATTTCTGCTAATTTATTTACTGTAAGTACTATTGTTGTGCCTTCTTCAACAACGGTTCCTACTTCTTTATTTTGTCTTAGTACAGTTCCCACTGGCTTTGTAGTATCTTCTTCATATACTATTTCAACTTTAAGTTTTGCATCTTCTAGTTCTTTTCTTGCTGCATCTTCTGTCTTTCCTATAACATAAGTCACTGCAACTTGTTCTAGACCTTTTCCTATACTTACATATACTTTAACAGTATCTCCTGCATTTACTTCTGTATTTGCTTCTGCTTCTTGTCTTATTACAAATCCCTCTTGTATTTTATCACTTTTTTCTTCTATTTTTTCTATTTTTAATTTTGCCGCTATTATTTCTTTTTCTGCATCTTCAATAGACATACCTACAACTTTTGGAACTGTAGTTTTTTCTGTTCCCTTACTTAAAGTTAACACAATTTTTGAATTTTCCTTTATTTTAACAGTCTTTCTGTACGCTGGATCTTGAGTCATTATTTTTCCAGCTTCTATCTCTGAACTGTAGTCTTCTCCTGTTATTTCATATGTGAATTTAGTATTTTTTAATTTTTGTATAACTTCTTCTTCTGTTAATCCTACTAATTCCGGAATCTCTACATCTTTAATTGTTCCCGCATTTATTGCAAACTTTGTTATAAGCACTGTTATAACAAATACTAATATAAATATTATTGCTAATAAAATTATTTTCATTTTTGGATACTTTGTAAAAAATTCTTTTATTTTACTTTGCTTTTTATTTGCGTGCTTTTCTTTATTGTCTTGCAACATATCATCTGTAATTGTTCCGATTACTTGTGTTTTTCCAAAATCAACTGTATCTTGAGATACAAAATTACCTTCTGGTTTTTTTAGTGCCATAGATAAATCTTTTAACATTTCTGTTGCAGATGAATATCTTGCACTTGGTTCTTTTTGCATTGCTTTCATAATTATATTATTTACTGCAAGTGGTATATCTGGATTTATTCTTATTGGCTCTACTGGTTTTTCTTGCATATGCTTTAATGCTATAGATACTGGTGTGTCTGCATCAAATGGTACTCTTCCTGTTAGCATTTCATACATAACTACTCCTAAAGAATACAAGTCAGATTTTGCATCTGTAAATCCTCCTCTTGCATGTTCAGGTGAAAAATAATGTACTGATCCTATTGTTGTTCCAAATGCTGTAATTGTTGAATTAGAAACTGCCTTAGCTATACCAAAATCTGTTACTTTTGCAACTCCATCTTCTGTGATTATTATATTATGTGGTTTAATATCACGATGTATTATGTTGTTTCTGTGTGCCGCTTCTAATGCTGAAGCAATTTGTATTGCTATGTTAACAGACCACTTCCATGGTAATTTTCCCTCTTCATTTATAATTTGTTTTAATGTTTTTCCTTGAATTAATTCCATAACTATAAAATAAATTCCATCCTCATGCCCTACATCATATATAGAAACTATATTAGGATGTGTAAGTCCTGCTGCTGATTGTGCTTCTACATTAAATCTTCTTATAAATTCTTCATCTGTTGTAAATTCCTCTTTTAGTACCTTTATTGCTACAAATCTATTTAATACATGACATTTTGCCTTGTATACAGTTGCCATTCCTCCATTACCTATTTTTTCTATAATCTCATATCTGCTAGCTATATATTTACCTACTAAATCCATATATTTATCTCTCCTTGATTTTATCGTATTACAATCGCTGTTATATTATCATAACCACCATTTTCATTTGCTTTTTCCACTAGTTTTTCTGCTGCTAATGTTCCTTCTTTTTTTATTATTTCATAAATTTCTTCTTCTTGTACCATATTTGTTAATCCATCTGAGCACATTAATATTATATCGTCTTTTATAAATCCTTTAACATTTACGTCTGGTTCTACAAACACCTTACAACCTAATGCTTTCATTAGCATATTTTTCTTAGGATGATTAATTGCCTCTTGTTTAGTTATAGTTCCATCTTTAACTAATTTTTCTACATAACTATGATCTTGTGTTAATCTCCTAATAAATTCTTTTCTAATTCTATATATTCTACTATCTCCCACATGTCCTATATATGCTTTATTTCCATATATTAAACATACAGCTATAGTAGTTCCCATTCCTTCTAATTCTTTATCTTGGTTAGATTTTTCATATACTACCATATTTGCATACTCTATTGCACTTTTTACTAAATTTAATATATCATCTTTTTCTTTTGGTATACTTTCAAAATTACTTTGTATATAACTTAGCGTTGCTGAAGTGGCAAGCTTGCTTGCTACTTCTCCTCCATTATAGCCTCCCATTCCATCTGCTAATATGTATACATGAATATTGTCGTTAACATTTGATATATAGTAGTAATCTTCGTTTATTTCTCTTGCTTTTCCAACATCTGATTTTGCAAAAGCTATCATTAGTTCCTCCTATTCTTTTTTTATAATAAAACTTAATTTTATTATTTACATTTTAGTTTTTTATTCATTATTCTTTAAATTTTTTCTTCTTAATTGACCACAAGCAGCATCTATATCTGATCCTAGCTCTCTTCTTATTGTTGCTACAATTCCATGATCATTTAAATAATCTCTAAATTTTATTATACTTTCATTAGTACTTTTTGTATATTTTCCATTTTCAATTTTATTTATTGGTATTAGGTTTACATGACATAGCATACCTTTTAATAAATTTATTAGCTCTTTTGCATCCTCTAAATTGTCATTATTATCCTTAGCTAAAGCATATTCAAAAGATATTCTTCTATTTGTAACTTTTATATAATCTTTGCATGCTTTTATTAATTCCTCTATTGGATAAGCATTGTTAACTGGCATCATACTACTTCTTTTTTCGTTATTTGTTGCATGCAATGAAATTGAAAGCGTACATGGAATATTTTCTTTTGCTAAATCATAAATTTTTGGAACTAATCCACTAGTTGAAATACTAATGTGTCTTGCTCCTATATTTAGTCCCTTTGGATCATTTAATATTCTTATTGCTTTTATTACATTATCATAATTATCTAATGGTTCACCTATTCCCATAAATACTATATTTGAAATTTTATCTTGTATGTCTTGTTCTACGGCTATAATTTGTTCTACAATTTCTCCTGGTGTTAAACTTCTTTCAAACTTAATACCAGTAGAAGCACAAAATTTACATCCCATTTTACATCCAATTTGTGAAGATACACAAATTGTTTTTCCATGATGATATTGCATAAGTACTGTCTCTATTGCATTTCCATCTAATACATCAAATAAATATTTTTTTGTTCCATCTGTAGACTCTTGCTTTTTTAAAATATTAAAATTACAGATAGTATAACTTTTAGATAGTTTTTCTCTTAATTCTAATGATAAATTTGTCATTTCTTCAAAGCTTTTTACTTTTTCTTTATATAACCACGAAAAAATTTGCTCCGCACGAAATGGTTTTTCATTTAATATTTTTAATTCTTCTTTTAATTCTTGTAAAGTATAATCTTTTATATTCTTCATATTTATCTTCTTTTCCTTGTTTCCGTATAACAAATTTATATCATAAACTGTATAATATTTCAATAGTTTGGCTAAATTAAATTTTAGAGGCAGACTTAAAATTTAAAGAATTGAATTAGATTCTTTAAACCTCACCCTAAAATTTATTTTTTCTTTTTTATATTCTTTTTTATTTTTTTTAATGATATAATACATATACTATAAAAGGAGATAAAATGGATAGATATAATGTTACAAAAAAAGCCGGGTTGTTAGGTATACTTGGCAATTTGTTTTTATTAATTATAAAAGGAAGTATAGGTTTTATTTGCAATTCACAAGCTATGATAGCAGATGCGGCCAATAGTGCTGGAGATATTTTTGCTTCTATTATGACTTGGGTCGGAAACAAAATAGCAAGTGAGCCACAAGATGATTCTCACAATTTTGGTCATGGAAAGGCTGAATATATATTTTCATTATTTATAAGTATTTCTATGATTGTTGTTGCTTTTAAACTTCTTTATGATTCAATCATAACTTTAATATATGGAAGTACTATTACTTTTTCTTGGTTTTTAGTCGTTGTTTGCATAATAACTATTTTAGTAAAATTTAGTTTGTTTATTTATACTAATAAACTTTGTAAAAAGTATAATAATATTTTGTTAGAGGCAAATAGCAAGGATCACAGAAACGATTGTATTGTTACAACATTTACTCTTATTTCAATTTTAGCTACTCTAATTGGTATAACTTTTTTAGATAGTATAGTTGGAACTGGAATTTCTATTTGGATTGCTATTACAGGATTTAAAATATTTATAAAAAGCTATAATGTTTTAATGGATGAATCTATAGACGAAGAAACAAAGGATTTAATTTTACGTTATGTTAAAAATTATAAGGAAATTCAAAAAATAGATCACATTTCTTCTGCTCCTGTTGGATACCAATATATTGTTGTTCTAACAATTAGTGTAGATGGTAATATGAGCACCTTTGAAAGCCATAAATTAGCTGATAATTTGGAAAAAGATATAACTTCTTTAGAAAAGGTTTATAATACAATAATTCATGTAAATCCTATTTAAAATTTTATAAATGAGCAAAAGAACCTCTATTTACTTTAACTTTTTACGAAATTAAATAATCTGTATATAATATTTTTTTATGTTTTTTTAAAGGTTATACTTAAAATTTAACTAAAAAAACATTGACTAACAAATTTTAGTGCTATATAATCAAATTAATAACTTTTTTATAGGAGGAATTCATATGGAGCATATAGAGACTTATACAAACATTCCTACTATTTTAAGCATAAAAATTAATGAAGACATTGGATACATTACTAATGTTTACTTTCGGATAAATGAAACTAAAATTGGTAAAGTTAATTGGGTTAGTAGATTTCAGACAGAGGATAATTCCTGGTATAGTGTTTTTTCTACGGAATATATCTTTTCTTATGCTTGTAAAGATCAAAGACTTGATTTTGTTTATGAAGTTGAAGGATCCTATTATTTTACAGAACCCATAATATTCGATGTCGAAAACTTTTATGATTGCTTAAAAAGAAAAGGCTATTAAGATATTTTTAATAGTCAAAATAGAGGGCTTATTGCCCTCTATTTTATTTCAATTTCTTCTTCTTTATTTATTCCTATTTTTACTGTTTCTCCTCCTTTTACCTTTCCATTTAATATATATTCTGCAATTCTATTTTCTAACATATTTTGTATAGTCCTTTTTAGAGGTCTTGCTCCATAATTTGTATTACTACCTTTTTCAATTATTTTATCTTTTACATCATCTTCTATTTCTATTTTTATATTTTGTGCTTCCATACGCTTTTTTACTTCTTTTAGCATAATGTCTACTATTTGTTTCATTTCTTCTTTTTTTAATTTATGAAATACAATAATTTCATCTATTCTATTAATAAACTCAGGTTTAAACTCTCTTTTTAGTTCCGCTAAAACATCCTTTTTTATATCTTCATACTCTTTATCACTTTCCTTTCCTTCTTCATTTAATGTAAAACCTAATGTTTTTCTATCTGTTATTAACCTTGCACCAACATTTGAAGTCATTATTATTATTGTATTTTTAAAATTTATTGTTCTTCCACTACTATCCGTAAGCCTTCCATCATCTAATATTTGAAGCATTATATTCATTACATCCTGATGAGCTTTTTCTATTTCATCAAATAATATTACAGAATATGGATTTCTACGTATTCTTTCTGTTAATTGCCCTGCCTCATCATACCCCACATACCCAGGTGGAGAACCTATTAATTTTGAAACACTATGTGCTTCCATATATTCTGACATATCAATCCTAATTATTGCATCTTCATTTCCAAATAGAACTTCTGCTAAAGCCTTTGATAATTCTGTTTTTCCTACACCAGTTGGTCCTAAAAATAAAAAAGATCCTATAGGTCTTTTAGGATCTTTTAATCCTACTCTCCCTCTTCTTATTGCTTTTGCCACCGTCTCTATTGCTTCATTTTGTCCTACAACTCTTTCATGTAATAATTTTTCTAAATTTACAAGCTTTTCATTTTCATCTTGAGTTAATCTTTTTATAGGTATTTTTGTCCAATTACTAACTACTTCTGAAATGTCTTCTTGTGTTAATGTCAATATTTCTTTATTACTTTTATTTTTCCATTTTTGTTTTTCCTTTTCAAGTTTTTCTCTTAAACTTTTTTCATTATCTCTTAAAAGAGCTGCTTTTTCAAAGTTTTGTGCTTTAATTGCCTCTTCCTTTTCTTTTTCTGTGCTTATACATTCTTCTTCTATATCTTTTAAGTTGTTAGGCTCTTTATATGATTTTATTCTTATTTTAGAAGCTGCTTCATCTATTAAATCTATAGCTTTATCTGGTAAAAATCTATCATTTATATATCTTATAGACAACTCTACTGCAGCAACTATAGCTTCTTTTGTTATTTTTACATTATGATGTGCCTCATACTTATCTGTAAGCCCTTCTAATATTTTTATTGTATCTTCTTTTGAAGGTTCTTGTACATTTATTGGACTAAACCTTCTTTCTAATGCACTGTCTTTTTCTATAAATTTTCTATACTCATTTAAAGTTGTTGCACCTATTAACTGTATTTCTCCTCTTGATAGCAAAGGTTTCAAAATATTAGCAGCATCAACTGCTCCTTCTGCAGCTCCTGCTCCAACTATAGTATGAATTTCATCTATAAATAATATTATGTCTGTTGCTTTCTTTACTTCATTTAAGCATTTTTTTATTCTCTCTTCGAAATCTCCTCTATACTTTGCTCCCGCAACCATACTTGTAATATCTAACGAAACTATTCTCTTCATTTTTAAATTATCTGGTACATCTTCAAAAACAATTCTTTCTGCAAGTCCCTCTACTATAGCCGTCTTTCCTACCCCTGGTTCTCCTATTAAACAAGGATTATTTTTCATTCTTCTAGATAAAATTTGAATTAGTCTTTCTATTTCATCATTTCTTCCTATTACAGGATCTATTTTACCTTCACTTGCTTTTTTAGTTAAATCTGTTCCATATTGATTTAGAGTTTGAGTCTGATTATAACTTCCTATGTTTTTTATATTCTCCTTTTTCATTAAATTATTCTCAGTATTTGTTTCATTTAATATTTTTAATATTTCATTATATATTTTAGGTGGGTTTATATTTATGTCTAACATTATTCTAACTGCTATACTATCACTTTCTTTAACAATTCCAATTAGTAGATGCTCCGTTCCTATGTAATCAGAACCTGTTTTTTTAGTCTCTAAAAATGCATTTTCAATTACCCTTTTAGTTCTAGGCGTAAAACCTAAAATAGCATTTTCTTTATTTTGGCTTTTACCTACTAATATATTTATTTCTTCCTCAACTTTTTCTGTTGTTGCTCCTTGAGACATAAGTACTCTGCTTGCAACTCCATTACCTTCTTTTATTAACCCATACAATAGATGTTCCGTTCCTATATAATTATGTCCAAACTCAACAGCTATTTTATTTGCAATTTCTATTGCTTTTTCTGCTCTTTTAGTAAATTTATATATCATTTTATCTCCTTTCTATTAGAACTCTTTATATTATTAATATGCATTATTTTCTTATATATTTTTCTTTTTTCTTTTAGTTATTTTATCAAATTCTTTTGCTTTTTCTTTTTGTTTATCTAATGTAAGCCATGCAAAATATGAACTAACAAATTCTCCATATTTAGTAGTATCTTCATTTATTTTATCCTCAATATCTTCTTTCATTTTTTCACTCCTTTATAATATTTTGTTCATATTTTTTTTGTCTATTCAATTAAAACTTTTTAATTTTTCTATTTTTTTCGATATTCTTTTACATTTTTCATTTTTTTCCAGTTTATTTTTATTTTTCTTGTGCATTATAAATAATGAAAAACAATTTTAGTTTTTCATTTAATAATTTTATTATTTAGGAGGTGAAAAAAATGACAAATTCAAAAGAAGCTTTAAACAAATTTAAATATGAAGTAGCCAGTGAAATTGGTGTAAATTTAAAACAAGGATATAATGGAGATATATCTTCAAGAGACGCTGGTAGAATCGGTGGAAACATGGTTAAGAAATTAATCGAAACTGCTGAAAGACAAATGACTAACAAATAATTAATTCATTTTTAATATAGTAAAAAACAGGAGTTTATTTTTTGCCTTTATACATAAAGTAAAAGACAGGAAATTCATTCCTGTCTTTTACTTTATGTATAATATATTAATTCAAATTTTAATTTATATATAATAAATATAAATTTATTTGATAAATTTTCCAGTTTATTTTTTTTCTATTTTGTACATTATAAGTAATGAAAACAAAATTTTATAAAAAGTTTTTAGTTTATATTTTCAGGAGGTGAAAAAAATGACAAATTCAAATTCAAAAGTAGTTCCAGAAGCTAAAGAAGCTCTTAACAGATTTAAACATGAAGTAGCTTCAGAAGTTGGTGTAACTTTAAAAGACGGATATAACGGAAATATATCTGCAAGAGACGCTGGTAGAATCGGTGGAAATATGGTAAAAAAATTAATAGAACAAGCTGAAAACCAAATGAAATAGATTTTATTCTAATAACAAAAAAATAAATTGCCATTTTTATGGCAATTTATTTTTTTAATTATGCTTCTGGCTCTACTAATCCAAAATTCTTTCCATCTTTTAATTTATAAATAACATTTACTTTTCCTGTTTCAATATTTATAAATACTAAGAAACTATTTCTTGGTTTTCCCTTTAATTCTAATTTTGCATCTTCTGGTGCTAAAGGTTTTATATCATAGTAAATTGTTTTTAATATTTCATCTTCTATTTCATGTTCATCTTCGCTAAAAGTTAATGTTTCTTTTAATCTAATAGACTCTGTCATATTTTGTTTGTCTTTTTTAGTTTTTAATTTTCTAATTTGTCCTTCTAATATGTCTATATCTTTATCTATAGAAGCATATAAATCTTTGTGAGCTGTAACTGCTCTTAAAGTATTGTTATCTTCTACTCTTACTTGCAACTCTGCTACTTGTTCATTTCCCTCTGTTTTTATTGTTGCATTTACTTCAAATTCTTCTCCAAAGTATTTTACTAATCTCTCCATTTTTCTTTCAATGTAGTCTTTAATAGCCTCTGTTGCTTTTAAATCTTTTCCTGTAATTTTTATGTTCATAAAAATCGCTCCTTTCACTTTTGTTCTTTTTGTTTTGTGTATATTATAATTATACATTGTTTCTTATAATTTTTCAAATATTTTTGCATTTTTTTACTAAATTTCTAAATTTTATTAACTTTTTATTAACTTTTATCAATAAACTCTTGCAAAAATACTATTTTTATGTTAGAATTTTATATGCTAATTGAAGAGATACTTAGAGGGAGGTGCTAAATATGCCAAATATCAAATCAGCTATAAAACGTGTTAGTGTTATTGAAAAGAAAACATTAAGAAATAATATGGTTAAATCAGGTTATAGAACTGCTGTTAAAAAATTTGAACAAGCTGTTGAAGATAAAAATGTAGAAGAAGCTACAAAGTTATTTGCTGAAGCTACAAAAAAAATAGATCAAGCTTGTACAAAAGGTGTTATAGTAAAAAATACAGCTGCTAGAAAAAAATCAAATATGGCAAAAAAATTAAACGCTATAAAATAATTTAAAATAAAAAATTGTGCACAGTTTTTTATTTTGTTTAAAGCATATAGAAATGTTTCTATATGCTTTTTATTTTTCTATTTAATTAGTGTTGCACCTATTATTCCGGCATCATTTTCACTTTGTGAAAGAATAATTTTTGGTTTTTCAAACTGATATGTAATATTTTTATACTTTTCTAATAATTCTTTATATAAGATATCTTTAAAGTATGGAAAACTTCCACCTATGCAAATAACTTCTAGATTCATTATATTAGAAATGTTGCAAATTCCTATAATAAAATTATTAATATACTCATCTATATAATTGTTTAACATTTTATTTTCCATACTATTATGCACTAATTTCAAAATTTCTTCTGATGAAATACTTTCGTTTAAATCTAATATTTTTATTACATTTTCCTTAAATACTCTCATTGAACAATAATTTTCAAAACAGCCATTATTTTTACAATGACATTTTATCCCATCTTTTTGTATTATCATATGTCCATATTCTGCTGGAACAATATATTCATTTATTACATTTGCTCCACCTATTCCAGTTCCTACTGTTAATAAAGCTCCTCTACTTACGCCTTTTAGATTTCCATATTCTTTTTCAGCCAAGGTAGCACATAAAGCATCATTTTCTACTTTTACTTTTATATTAAATTTCTTTTCTATTTCACTTGCAACATCCCAATTAAATATATTAAATTTACTACATTTTTTTATTTTATTTTCTTTAACAATACCAGGAATGCCTATTCCTATACTTTCTATTAAAAATATAGGAACATTTGCCTCTTCTAAAACAACATTAATCAGGGACACTATTGTATCCCTGATTAACTCTTTTATTTCTTTTTGATAATCAACAAACTTTATATTTTCTTCTTTTTTAGCAAGGACTTTTCCTTCTGAAATAACTCCAACTGCTATATGGCTTCCTCCTAAATCTATTCCTATTTTCATATATACTCTCTTTCTTTTTTTCTTTATACTCCTGCTGCAGAGAATAAGAATTTTCCCATATATACTTCTAGCATTGGTACTAATACTACTAGTACGAAGAATATTAATACTACACCAACTATAGAGTACATTACTTGTGGTAAAACTTTCATTATCTTATCTAGTATATTATTTATATCCATTTCCATATACTCTACTAATTTTTCCATCATTTCAGACAAATCAGTTTTCATACCTATCTTTAACATTTCTGTTGTCATAGCAGAAGAAAGACCTGATTTTTCAAATGGTTCTATCCAAGATTGACCTATTAGTATGTTATTTATTGCTGTTTCTACCATAGATAAAAACACATAATTGTTAACTACATTTTTACTAACTTCTAATGCATCTTGAATTCTCATTCCATTATCTAAATTTAAAAGCATAGCTTTTATAAATCTTGAAAAATCTAAGCTATATATTAGTTTTCCAAATATAGGCATTGTATATTTAAAGTAATGAAAATTATATTTTCCTTTTGGTGTATTAATGTAAAATATTATTGAAGCAACAATTGCTACTATTATTCCAACTGGTATATACCAATACTCTATTAATCCATTTATAAAAGCACTAAACGCTAAAGTTATGGCTGGAAGTTTGTCCTGAGTTCCTACCCTATCATATATATTTTGTATTGCAGGCACTGCAACCAATGTACCTACTATTAACATTACAAGAAGAGCAACTAATTGTATAACATTTGGAATTACAATTTTCTTTACTTTGCTAGTAATGTCTGAACTATCATCTAAATATTTAACTGCTTGTTTTAATGAATTTGTAAGTGAACCAGAAAGTTCTCCTACTTTTATCATATTTATATATATATATGGAAAAACATTTGAATAGTATTCCATAGTTGTATACATATAATCTCCGTCCTTCTACACCTGCTAAAATATCTTCCAAAATACCTCTTAATGATAGATTTTCAGTACTTTCAATTATAGTATTTAAGGCATGTATATTATTAAAATTTGCCTTTTTTAAAAGATAAAAGTTTTGTGTAAAAATTACTAAATCACGATTAGTTATCTTTTCTGTTGCTGCCAATTTTAAATTTATTTTTTCTTTTAGAGAAATTTTATTTCTCATATCGTTATTTAAAATATTAGTAGAATTGGCAGATTTCATTATGTCTTCCATATTCGTAATATTTTTCTTTTGTTTCTTTGGTCCCTTACTTTTATATCCTACTTGTACAACCTGAATAGGCATTAAACCATTATGTTTAAGCTTTCTTATTAAAGATTGCCTGCTAGAATCTTCTACTTTATTTTTTACAACTAAACCTTTATCTGTGACAGCTCTGTATACATATTCTGGCATACTATTTTTCCTCCATATTTATTTTAAACTAACAATTTCCTTTTTTTATTTTTAATTGCATTATTGTTCTGTTTAATATTTCATGGTTCTTTTCTTCTATCTGAGCCTTTGCTTGTTCTAATGTAATTTTTTCATCAACAAATAACTCCGCTATAGAATTTATTAAACCTATGCTACCTTTTTCTAAATTACTTTGAATAGCATCTTCTATTTCTGATACGCTTATTTTTTCTTTACGTATAATTCCTGCTATAATATTATCTACTACCATAACTTCTGGTACTAATACTAGTTTTCCATTTCTTCCTTTTAATAATCTTTGTGAAATTACCAATTTTAGTAAAGATGCAATTAGGTATTTTACACTTTGTTGATCACTAATATCATAAAAGTTTATCATTCTGTCTATTGTCTCTGCACAAGATTTTGTATGTAATGTTCCTATTACTAAATGTCCTGCTTCTGCAGTTTCTATTGCAGCATCCATAGTTTCTCTATCACGAATCTCTCCTACTACTATAATATCACAATCTTCTCTTAAAGAATTTTTTACACCATCACTATAACATAAACAATCTCTACCTGGTCCTACTTCTTTTTGAACAATCATGGATTTTTTAGAAGTGTGCTTGTATTCTACCGGACTTTCCAATGTTAATATTTTTTTATTTTGATTTGTATTTATATCATCTATTAAAGCACTTAAAGTTGTTGTCTTACCAGAGTTAGTTTTACCAGTAACTAGTATTAATCCTTGTGGTTGATATGTCATTCTTCTTACTATGTCTGGAACTCCTAAATCTTCATATTTTGGTAATGTATTTTTTATTAAACGCAATGTAAAAGTAGGTATTTCATCAGAATATGAAACATTTACTCTAAGTCTTATATCTTCAAATTCAAATGAAGAGTCAAGCTTTTTTGTTTCTTTAAATACTTTATCTTTTTCTAAGTTTCCTCTTACAAAGTAATCATAAATCTCATTTAAGTCTTCTACTGTTAATTCATCTATTTCTTCTATTGGCACTAAATCTCTTGCTATTCTTAGCATTGGTTTCATTCCATGTACCAAATGAACATCTGAAGCCTCTCTCTGTTTTGCTATTTCTAGCACTTTATCCATGTTTATCATTTGCTTTTCCCCTTCCATTTTAGTAAATTATTAATTTGTTATTTATCTCATCTAAAGTTGTTATTCCATTTAATACTTTATTTATTCCATCTATTATTAATGGTCTATAAGATTCTTTTAATGCTTCATTTCTTATTTCTATGCTAGATGCCCCATTTACAATTAATTGTTTAATTTTATCATCTACAATCAAAACCTCATATATTGCAATTCTATCATAATATCCTGTATGGTTACATTTATCACAACCAACTGCATCATAAGTTTTCTTTCCTGTAAAATCTATATTTTGTCCATATTTTTCTGCAATTTTATTAATAATTTGTTTTTCTTTATCAGTAAATTCTCTTTCTACTCTACAATATGGGCATATTTTTCTTACTAATCTTTGAGAAATAGATGTTGCAAGTATACTTGCTATGTCATAGTCTGAAACTCCCATTCTTCTTAATCTAGTTATTACTTCTACACTATTTATAGTATGTATAGTAGACAATACATAATGTCCTGTTTGTCCTGCTTGCATAGCAATTTCTGCTGTTTCTGTATCACGAATTTCTCCTACTAAAATAACATCTGGATCTTGTCTTAATACAGTTCTTAATGAATCTGAAAAAGATGTCTTTGTATCTATTTCAATTTGATTTAAACCATCTATACGAATTTCAACAGGATCTTCTATTGTAGTAATATTTATATCTGGTCTATTTAACATATCTATAACACTATATAAAGTAGTTGTTTTACCTTCACCAGTTGGGGCGCCTATAATTGTTATACTGTTTTTCTTATTAAAACTATTTTTTACTAATTCTTCATCTTCCGGAAATCCTAAATCAAAAAGCCTTTTAATTCCTGAATTTTTCTTTAACAATCTTAGTACAAATTTTTCCCCATAAACATTTCTCTGTGAAGAAACACGAATGTTATACTCAGGATATAATAAGATTCTACCATCTTGAGATTCTTGTTTTTCTTGGTGCATATTAGAAATAGCCTTTAATCTACCTATTATTTGTGCTTGTTTTTCTTGATCTATATTTACAGCTGTGACTAATTGACCATCTATACGATATCTAATTCTTAATTTATCTTCCATTGGTTCAAAATGAATATCACTAGCTCTTTTTTCCATTGCTGTTTTTATAATACTATCTACTAACCCAGTAATATCACGATTTGTATTAATATTATCTGAGGCAACTCCTTCTAATGATGTTAAAATTTCCTCTATATTTGTTTCAAATGTAATATATTTATCCATTATTAAACCTTTATTTAATAATAAAAGTCTTATTGTTTCTATAGATTTTCTATTAGTAGTATCAGCAAAACATACTTTAATTTTTCCTGATTCTATTTCAAATGGAATTGCTTTAATACTTTTTGCTATATCTAAAGATATGTAATCTGTTATATTTATTTTAATATCAGACTCTCTTAATAAAATAGCTTTTTCGTCTAATATTTCTCCCATAGCTTTTATTAGTTGGTTAGAATCACATAAATGTAGTGTATTAATTATATCTCCCAATTTTTTGTTTGGGTTTACCCTTTGGTAATCCAATGCTCTTTGAATATCTGATTCTGTTATTAGCCCTCTTTTAGCAAGTTCTATTCCTAAAGGTTGTGCTTGTTTTGTTGCCATTTAACATTTCCTCCTTTGTTATATTTCATAAATTAATTATACAATATTTTACCTTATTTCTGTATATCTTACCTTAAATTACATAAAATTACCAATATCTTAGTACATATCTATTAGTTGTTTCAAAAAGGTTTGATGCATCTATTACTACCTTAACTATAATTATTTTTTTTGTTACATTATTTACTACTTTTTCTTCATCTTCAAACATACAATATGCTATATTTTCGCATATTTTTACTTTATTTCTATATATTCCTCTATCATTAAGTACATAGGTATAAACTGTTCCATCTTCAAATTTAATTTGATTAGAAGTTACTTCTGCACTTTTATTCTTTTTTACATCTTCAATAAAATACATATTAAATTTATTAAATTCAGAAATATATTTAGCATTATTAGTAAGGTATTCTGTATTATTAAAAAACACACTACTTACAGCACTTAACATTGATACTACTATAACTAATATTAATACATATATAATTAAAGATATTAAAGTAACTCCTTTTTCAGATTTCACGTTATTTACCATCCTTTATTTATAATTCTCTCATTTTTAATTTTCTTAGTTCATAGTTTCCTGTTACTACAGAATAGCTATAGTCAATCTTTATTGTTACAATTTTGGCCATATCTGCAACTGGTGAATTTTCAATTTTATAATCTTCCACTTTTGTAGATAGAGTAAAAGAATTATCCATACTATATTTGCTATTTAAATATGAAGTTAAATTACCATTTACATCATCATAAGAGATTTCATCTATTGCCTCAGCATACTTTATTGCATAATGAGTTGCTATAGCATCTAGTTTTATTTTTGCGCCTTTTACTGCTATATTATAATACATTGATCCAATAACACCCACAAACATTGCTAAAACAAAAACTGCAATAATAACATCTGCCATTGAAAACGCATTATTTTTCTTTAATAGTTTTTTCATTTTACCCCCTGAAAGTTATAAAATTTACTATAATAATTGAAATAATATTTGTACTACATAAATAAAAACCAATTGGCATTTTTAGTTCATTTTTTTCCTTATCTTTTTTATTGTTTTTTATTTTATGTACAGTTGAACTAACAGCAATTAACAATAATGTTAATATAGAAGTTAATAAAAAAGTTTCACTCCCTGTATTCATTCCCATAATAACTGATAGTTCTAGTATTTCTAATGGATAATATGTTTTTTGTTTTTTTCTTAAATATTCATTTTGCAAAATTAAGCTTAAAGATATTAAGCATAAATATATAACATATCTATATATATTAGCTAACCCTACTGTATATAGATAAATCATATATACAAAAGTTATCGTTGTTAGATATAATACTACAGATTTTTGAATTTCATATCTTTCTTTATCTATTCCTGCTATTATTATTAGACCTGCTATAAATAATAATCCAAATACTAAATATATTACTTTATTTATATCTATTGTATTAAAATCAATATTTAAAGACATGGCAAATAACAGAAATACTATTCCTGTTAAAACTTCTAAAAATAAATATCTAACTCTTATTTTTTCTTTGCAATATCTACATTTTCCACCCAGACATATATAACTAAATATTGGTATCATATCCCAAAAAGAAAGTTTATGATTACATTTTGGACAATATGAATGTTTATGTGTTATATCTTGGTGTAGTGGAATTCTATATACTGCTAATGTAAAAAAACTTCCAAAAACTGTACCTATTGCAAAAAATAATAAATAAAAAATAACTTGTTCCATTTTATATTTTCCTTATTTAAAAATTAAAGGTTACCTAAATATGTTTGATTATTTATTATAGGTAACCTTATATTTAGTTTATTCATTATTGTACTTGATTTAATTGTACAAATAAATCAGAAATTGTATTAGCTTCTTCGTTAGCAGCTATTTGATAGTTTTGTTTTCCGTTTTTTGCTTTAGTAATGATACCATCTTGGTCTACTAATAATGCAATTGAAACTCCTGCTAAGATAATTAATACAATAATTGTTATAACTAAAGCAACTAATGTAATACCTTTTTGTCCTTTTAACATAAAAAACTCCTCCTTGTATAAAAATTTGTATATATTTATTTATATAAATATAACCTAATTTAATTATTTTAATCCTGTTGTACCATTGTCCTTTTGTATATTTGAATTATTTGAATTATCCTTAGTTTTTGTTTGCCCATTTGTATTTGTTTTTACTATATTACTTCCTGATGTAGTATTTTCATCTTCTACTGTAGAAGCAAATGGATTTTCTTTACTAGGATTATAAGTTTTGCTTTTTTTATAAATATTTAAATCTGAACCTTCTATTGTATAAACTTTGTTTTCAATACTAACTTCGGTTTCTATATTTTCTTCTTTAAGTTCATTTTTAATATTTTCTGGTGTTGTATAAGCTATTTTATTTGGTATAACCTTGTTAATAGGATTATAATCATAAAACAAAATAGCTACCACTACTAGTATTGCAATAACTAATAGTAATTCTATAAACACCTCTTTTAACACTGTTTTTACCATATTAATAACTCCTTTTTATTATTGTTGTGTATTTGTTTGTTGATTTCCAGTATTATTTGTATCTGTCGTATTTTCACTACTTGTTTGTTGTAAAGTGTTTCCTCGGATTCCAACATTAGCAACTGTAAATGTTCCTTGCAATATTTCATCTTTATTAGGTAATAATTTAAAATTTTGAATTCTAAAATCTAAATCAGAATCATTTTCTATAGCATATATAAAATTTGTAATAGCTATATATGAACCTTCAACTGTAAATTGTAAATCATTTACACTGTTTGCTCCTGTTTGACTTGATACTATTTCTAGTTTTAAATTAATTCCTTCTTTTCTTGCATGTGTTCCAAGTTTTGCCCATAGAAACTCAATTGCATAACTCTTTTGTGTTCTTGCATCTAAAATTTCTTGTTCAGTGCTTGAATTTGTATATTTATAATATTCTTCCTTTGCACTTTTCATGTTCTTACTTGCTTTTTCTAACTCACTACGTTTGCTAGGATAAGTAACATCTATTTGTCTGTTTGCTTCTTCTATTTTTTTATTTAAATTTTCACTTTGTTCCTTAATTTGTTTCATACTTAAGTTTTGTATAAATCCAATATTAAGTCCTTTTGTTAGAGATACATAGCCTACTGTAATCAATAAAACTATCATAATTATTAGTAATATTTTTCTCATGGCAAGTCTCCTTCTATTACAATTTTAACTATTCCATTTTGTTTTATGCCTGATGTAGAAACTACAGTTGATGGATCTAAAACTCCTTCTACTATTAAGCTTCCTTTAAAAAATCCTAGTAAGTCATAATCTGCAGATTGTGCATTTATTACAATATGTGAATCAGTCTTATTTTCTATAGATGTAATAGTAACTCCCTTTGGAATAACATTCATTATTCTAGTTAATAACATTGGAATTGCATTTTTAGTTTTTAAATTTTCTTCTGCTTCCTCACTATATTTTTTTAAATTTTCAGTCATTTTTTGATAGTTACTTGATTTATTATTTAGTTTTTGAATATCACTGTCTACTTTTGCCATTTCTGTACTAGTTTGTTGCATAATATTTTCTGCTTGTTTTATCTTCTTATCTGTTTCACTTTTTAGTAGCATAGTAATTACAGAATATATTATTATAAATGTTAATATTCCAGATATAGTCCTTAATAACCATTTTTCTGTTTTATCAAGATCTGCTTTTAAATCTAAATTAAGATTAAAATTAAATTTAAATTTTTTATTTGATTCTTTGTCTTTTTCTTTTGGTCCAAACTTTAACCATTCTGGCATTTTATCTGAAAAACTAGGTTTCTTGAAATTCAAATTCTTTATTCCAAATCCTAATCCTTGTACAGCTAAAGCAATGGCTGAATTTACTTCAATGTAATCTTTTATATTTATTTTTACATTATCTGAAATAAAATAAGGTTTTAATATTTCGCATTTTACATTTGAAAAATATTCTTGAAAATATAAATCAATATTATTTATTGAACTTCCTATTCCTGTTATATATATTCTATCAATTCTATTTAAAGAATTATCTATATTTTCTTTGATTTTTTGCACAATATTATATAATGTTGGCATTATATCCTCTAAATATGCATTTTCTCCCTCTTGTAATAATTCTTTTCCTTCCATAGTATATATTGTTGTATTTTTACAAATTTCATAAGCTTTTGAATAAGAATTTTCTTTTTCGCTAATATTAGATAATATAGTTTCCATTCCTTCTTCTAATTTATCTACGCTATAAATTTTTTGATCTATTATAGTTGTTAATGTAGTTTTTCCCTCTAAGTTAACAATTACACTGTTCTCTTTTGGTTTAACATCAACTATATTTGATATACACATTGGTAGTGGAAAAATGTTAGAAATTTGATTTCCATCCAATTCTTGAATTTTCTTATTTATTTCTGCTTTATTAGTAGTTATATATATTGCCTTTATTTTTTCTTCATCTTGTATATCTGGTACTAGCGCATAACGTGTTTCTAACGCATTTCTGTTATAACCTTTGTCATAGCAATAAGACTCAAATTCTGTTTCTATTGCTTTCTTCAAATCATTTTTATTTAACAAATTGAAGAAATAAAAATATTGATACATTTCTTCTGACAAATTTATACTAATTGGTGTTTTGTAACTATAAGTTTCAGAAACAATTTGATTAATTGCTTCTTCCATTTTGTCATAGAATTTAATGCCAAAAGCATCAACCTTTATAAAATCTCTATCTTTTGTCACTTTTGCATATTTAATTAAGTTGTTTTCTATATACAAACCTAAGCAACTTGACATACTTTTCTCCTTCTTTTGTTTTAATGATTTACAATATTATAATTGACAAATTTCGACAAAAAATACTTGTTTTTTTCTATATTGTTTTCCATTGTTTTCTTTTTAGCTCAATCCGACTATTTATGCATTTATTTTATCTTTTTTTTACTAAAAGTCAATAGTTTTAATATACTTGTAATTCAATTGTAATATTTTTGTAATATACTTTTTTACTTATTTTTTAGTAAAATTTTGCAACAAAAAAAACAAGGATTTTTTTCCTTGTTTTTTATTCATATTTTATAATCTAATAAAACAAATTGCTAATATTATTATTCCTAAAATCACTCTATAAATTGCAAATATTTTGAAACTTCCTTTTTTTAAGTAATTTAGTAAAAATTTTATCACAAGCATTCCAACTATAAAACTTGCAAGTACACCTATAACAAATGGCAAATTAAAAACAAAATCTTTTAATTTGTATAAAGCAGCTGCAGCTACTATTGGAGTTGATAATAAAAATGAAAATTTTGCTACAGATTCTCTTTCTATATTCATTTTTCTACCAACTGTCATTGTTATTCCAGATCTTGAAACTCCAGGAAATGCAGCAGCTATTGCCTGTGACATAGAAATTAAAACTGCCTGTTTTAATGTAATATCTTCATATTTTTTATTTGATTTAGATTTTTTATCTACTACATACAATATAATTCCCATTACTATAAGTGCAATAGAAATTAGAATCATTTCAACTGATATTTCTTGTATGTTAAATGTTTTAGCTCCTAATTCTATTATTTTTTCTGAAACTTTATCCAATATTAAAGATAGTATTCCTGCTGGTATTGTTGCTATTACTATATACCAAAAAATTCTTCCTTCAGTTGTTTTTTCTTTTTTTACAACTTGGTTATATCCACCTTTTATTAATGCTACCCAATCTTTAAAAAAGAATATTAATATTGCAAGTAAAGTACCTATATGTAATGCCACATCAAAAGAATTTGGCATTTCTCCCCAGTTAAACAACCATGGAAATAAATTTAAATGTGCAGAACTAGAAATTGGTAATAGTTCTGTTAAACCTTGTATAATTCCTAATATTAATGCTTGTATTTCATTCATTTTTTGTTTCCTCTTTTCAATTTTTATTTTTCGTTTGTATTTATTTTATTCTTAATATATATTATTATTCTCTTTCCTTTTCTTCTTTTCGTTTATTTTGAATAATTTTCATAACTTTAATATCATTGTGATTTAAATTTTCGACTAATTCACAAGTATTTTTCAAGTGTTTCATCGTTTCTTTTTCTTTTTTAGTAGGCTTAATTCTTTTATGCTTTGATTCTTTATTTTTATTAGGCTTATCTATTTTATAAAAAATCATTTTAAATACTACTTCTTTTCTTATAGTTTCATACATTTCTGGATTTTCATCTACAGCAACATTTAGATACTGAATTGCTCTTTGTTCATCTCCTTTTAGCATTGCAATGTATGCTAAATAATAATATGCATCTTCTTCCAATTCTTCATCTTGAACACATTCTAAAAAATATTGTTCAGCTTCTTCTAGTTCATTATATAAAACTGCAATTTGACCTAAATTAAATTTTGCATGATATAAAAGTGAATTTAATTCTGCTGCTTTTTCGTAATACTCTTTAGCACTTTGAAAATCATTAAGTCTAGTATAAACCATTCCTAAATTATAATAAAAATTATAATTTTCTGGATGATATTGCAAAGCATCCAAATACACACTAACAGCTTCCTTAAATCTTTCCTCATCATATAAAATATCGCCTAATAATAAACTAGCATCTTCCCAATCTGGTCTTTTCTTTAAAATTTCGTTCAAAATTTTTATAGATTCACTTGAATTTCCAGTTTTATAGAATAGGTCAGCTACTTTATATTTTACATTGTCATCTTGAGGTCTTATATTTACAGTTCTAATGTACTCCTCTATTGCTGTTTGTAAATTGCCTTCTTTTTCATATATCTGTGCAAGAATTTTATGTCCATAATAACTTTTTTCGTCTTTTGATATTAATTTTAAAATTATATTTTTGCCTTCTTCTTCTTTTCCAAGTACCATATAAATTTTATACATTGATAAATATATTACTTCTGTTAATGTTATTCCTTTTTTTTCTATTAATATTACAATCGCTGGTAAAATAATAGAAAAAGCATAAGTTATTATCATTAAGATAAAATTTAATTGTAGTCTAAATATTAGTCCTATAAAGCCTATTGCAATTCCTAATGCTTGCAATGCTAATATATATATATAATTAGTATCATTTTTTCTTATCATTTTGAAAAATAAAAATATGAAAAATGCAAATGCAAATACATTAAAGAAAATTCTTTCTAACATATTTTTCTCCTTTATTTTGAGAATTTTTGATTATAGTTTTCAATACATTGTTCAATTATTTTTTCTGCTTCTTCTCTTCCTTCTATTTTATCTACCATAGTTTGTTTTCCTTCAAGTTGTTTATATACTTCGAAGAAATGTTTAATTTCACAAGCTATATGTTCTGGTAATTCTTCTATATTTTTATAGCAGTTTAAGAAAGGATCATTCTGAGGTATTGCTATAATTTTTTCATCAAATTCATATCCATCGATCATTTTTAATACACCAATAGGATATACTTCAACCATTGCTAAAGAAACTATTTTTTCTTGGCATAAAACTAGTACATCTAATGGATCTCCATCTCCAGCAAAAGTTCTTGGAATAAATCCATAATTTGCTGGATAATGAGTAGCTGTATATAATACTCTATCTAATTTAAGCATTCCTGTTTCTTTATCTAGTTCGTACTTGTTTCTTCCTCCTTTTGATATTTCTACTACTGCGACAAAATCATCTTTTTTTATTCTTTCTGGATTGATATCATGCCATATATTCATTTTTTATTCCTCCTCTTTCTACATTTCATCTATCTATTTTAGGCTATTTTTGTCAAAAAGTCCATAGATATTATAAATTTTTTTATTTTTTTTATTTTCTCTATTGACAAATTCTATTTTATAGTATTATAATATGACTTGTCAGTTGCAAAACAGATATGCAGATGTGGCGGAACTGGCAGACGCACAGGACTTAAAATCCTGCGGTTGAATAAACCGTGCCGGTTCGATTCCGGCCATCTGCACCAATGACGTATCTGTTCGAACTAATAAACAGATAGATACAAAAATCAATCAGAAAATCAAATCTGGTTGATTTTTTTGTTGTCTAAAACAATATTAAAATCATCCAAACGAAAGGATGGTGTATAAATTGAAAATAATTAAACAAGAATTACAATTTGAAGAATGTCTAAAACAGAGACTTGAATTTATATGTGAATTTGCTAAAGTTACCCCTACTTTTATAAATGGTAGCATTAGGAAATTAGAAAAACTAATCTTACATATATTGAGCCACATAAAGTGATTATTAAAAGTATTATTTTTTTAGTTTTCAATTATTCAAATGATGTGTACTCGTATTGTACTTTGATGTCTCTTTTTTGTTAGATTGGAGGTTTGAAAATTGAAAGATGAAAATAAAAAGTGTGGCTTATATATGAGAGTATCAACAGAAGACCAAGCAAGAGAAGGTTTTAGTCTTCCAGAACAAAAAGAAAGATTAGAATCTTTTTGTAAATTTAAAGGTTATGAAATAATAGATTATTATCAAGATGCTGGAATTAGTGCTAAGACTGGTAATCATAGACCAGAATTTGAGAGATTAAAAAATGATATAAAAGCTAAAAGAATAAATACTATTGTTGCTTTAAAGTTGGATAGAATAACAAGAAGTATTTATGATTGGGAAAATTTAATGACATTTCTAGATGAAAACGATGCTTATTTAGATTGTGTAAATGATGTAAAACAGGTATGTGAGTTTCAAAATGATATAGCTTGTGAAATTATAATAGAACTTGGCGATATGGACTTTTGGAACGATAAAGATGAAGGATATAGATTTAAAATGGTTGATGTATATAATGAGCAAATAAAGGACTTAATTAGAATTGTACCAGATTTTAAGATAGCAAATGCCACAATACATTTTGGTGAGACCTCTCCACATATGCATATTGTAGGTGTTCCAATAATAGAAAATTGTACTAGAGGAATGAAAAAGCAAGTGGGAAAAAGTAAATTGTTTACAAAAACAACACTAACTGAAATACAAGATAAAATGAGAAATGCTTGTATTAAGTCGTACAACAAGTTTTATGAAGTTAGTACACGATTAAAAGAAAAGCAAAAAGGCAGAAATCAAGATATAAATGTTAAAGATATGGGCAATTATAGAGAAATTAAGAAACAACTAGCTAAAAAAGAACAAAAACTTGAAAAAGCCAATACTCAAACTAAAGAACTTGATAATACCAATAAAGATATAGACAAAATTTTAGACAATTTAAAACCTACTAAGCTAAACAAGAATAATATGGTTATTTCAAACGAGGATGCCCAGAAATTAAAAAAATATACAGAAGATGTAAAAGAATATTACCCAGACAGTAAGGAACGTAAATGACTTAAATATGACAATTAAAGATTTTGAGCATTCTGCTTTTGAAATAGAAAAGGAAAATCGTTCACTTAAATATGAAATTGAACTAAAAGATAATGAAATTAGCAGTTTAAAAAAGGAGTTATCTACTAAAGATAAAATTATAAGTAGATTACAAACTGAAAAAGAAAAATTCAAACAAGAATTACAGAAATTTAAAGACTTTTGGCATAGTATTATGAGCCACTTTCATAAAAGAATTTGCTATGACAAAGATAATAACTATAAGATTGTAAGTGATGACCTATATAAAAATGGCATATTTGACGACAATGATAATGAAATAGCAAATAACATTTTAAGAAAAGTGACAATACCAGATGAAAATAAAGCTGAAAAGAGTAGAAAGAAAAATAATAATACAAGATTTTAAAAGGAGTAAAATGTTATGGAAGAAGATAAAGTTAAAAACGTAATAAATATAATTAAAGATATGAATATAAAAGATAAATTAAGACTAGCAATATGTATGACTCAAAGTAAATTGTCAGGTCTTATATACAATACTAAAGAAAACTATGAAAAATTTGATGCTATGCTAAAAGAAGTTGATGAAGAATATAGAACTACTCTCATAAACTTTGGACAAAGCAAATATTTTAATATAAATTTTGCAATGGCTAAACTTATGGAAATGGAAACAACAGAACAAAATAAAGTAGCTTTCTATTTATTTAATAATATAAAATGATGTTGATTTTACTTTTTCGGAAGAATATGCTATAATATATTTATCTAATGTACTTTACACAGCAAAGTCTAGAGAAAATTTATTATTTTTTCTGGAGGGGCTGTGTAAACCTCCAGATAGTATTAGGAGGTATGCAAATATGAAAGCTAATAAGATCAAATTTTGGGCTCGGATAGGAGAGATTGCGTTTTTTCTGTTTCAGTTTTTTTATGCTGGTTGGGAAATGCAATATGAACCTTTCGAATCTGCTGGTACGACGGCACAGATACTTGCTGTTATTTGTTTGGGGTTGAGACTTGTCTTTGCTGAAGCAATAGTAAGAATAATTGGGTATTTCGCTGAGATTCTTGAAAAAAGAAAATAATACCAGTAATTTGCTTTCAATAGTAAAGAGATTTGTGTAAGCAAGTCTCTTTACTATTATATATGTTAATATGATTTCTTGTTTTAATTATGAAACAAGCTGTATAAATTTTTAGCTTTTGTATTGTATTTTATAAAAAATATGATATACTTTAATAAATTGATTGATATTTGTATCAATCGTTAAAGGCGTGAAAAAAGTTGTAGATATCTACGTTGTTCGCACCAAAAGATTTATCAATACTTTTAAAGTTTTTGATAAATCTTTTTATTGTATTTTTTTATTGTATTTATTATAATTACTATAGTTACTTTATTTATTAAATAAATTCCCGTATAAAAAATAAAATCTCATACTTAAACCCCAGTATAATAACTGGGGTTTTTTTCATAAAATATATAAAAACTCTAGTATTTTATACAAAAATGTGATAAAGTATAAACATATTTTATATAAATGTAACTTTAGAAATTAATATTTTTAAGGAGAAAAGAAATATGGATATAATTACAATTTTTTGTATTGGTTTGCTATTTTTATTTATCACCTGTTGTGCCATTCATATCACATCATTTATTCTTTCAAAGCGTAATGAACCGCATAAAGCTAGTTTAAGAATTATGCGTTACTTTGAGCCCGAATGTAAAGATACCGAAGATATTTTAGATGGGTTAATCGAGTTTTCAAAATCAGATAATTTTGAATATAAAATTTAACTTATTAATCTTCTCAATTTTATGAAAGGGGTATTTATTATGAAAAAACGGAGTAAAAATTTAATAACTGTTCTTGTTTTGCTACCTATTGTTTGCATAATTATAATGGCTATTGGTATAGCTCTTAACATTGTAAAACTCGCTGTGTACATTATCCTCGCACTTGTTTTACTTGCTGTTATTTCCAAGATTTGTATGGTACTTATTAGTGCATACAAATCACATTCAAACAAATAATTTGATACAAAAATTTTATAAAATAAGAAAAATGTCAAGAGTGTTTCTTGACATTTTTCTTATTTTTCAATATATCCTTCTATTGATTTAGAATACATATCTTCTGTTATAGATTTATATCTTTCGCCATCATATTCATCTGTAAATCCATTATATGCTTTGTAAATATCTCCTGTTTCTGTATCATATACTCTCTCATATCCTAATATTGCATCACTTTGTTTTTGGCTCATTCTATCATAAGCTGCATTTCTTGCTTCCCATGAAGACATTATACTATCTGATATTTGGTTACAAATATTTCTTACACTTTGGAAAGTCTTCATAACCGCATCTTGCTGACTATTGTATCCACTAATAAATGTATTTGTAAAGTCTAAAGATGAAACCATTTTATTTAAAGTTTCTTCCCAGTTTATAAATTCATCTTTTGGCGCTGTAATAAATATAGTATTATATACATTTAAATAATATATATCTATTTGTTTTCCTGACATTATATTTTCATAAACATAGTATGGACCAGCATCATAAACGTACGCAGTAAATAGTCCCTCCGCTTCTTTTCCCTGTTCATCTTTAAATGAAGCTCTTAGTACATCTCCTCCAAAAGCTGAAGTTCCTATTTTTTCAATTGTAGTAAAGTCTGTTAACGTTGGAAATGTAAATGTTGCTGTATTATTTAATGTTCCTAAATCATTAAATATCTTATAAAATCCTTCTGTTGTTTTTTCTTCTATTACAGAAGTTTTTGCAAATATTGAGTCTGGATAATATTTTTGTTGCCATGCTTTTGCCTCTTGAGATTTGTTGTATCCTTCTGTTTTCATATTAAAAAACATTTGATAAGTTGGATTTTCTGGATTATAAACTCTTATTGTATAATGAATATTATCTCCCAAAGTATCTACTTTCCAACCTTCTGGAACTTTCATTGTAAATAATCCATTATTATAGTCTACTAGATTAATAGCTTTTGCTTCACTTTGTCTTATTTTTATTTGTTGTTTATTTGATGCACCAGTATCTTTATTTATCATTTCACTAACACCCTTAAAATTTTTTACAACTATTCCAGCAATAATTAAAACTATTACAACAGCTATTATACTTATAATCATTATCCTTTTATCTTTTTCCATTTCTACTCCTCCTCTAATACTTTCTTAGCATGTAATACTACTCTATATTTATTATTGTTAGCACATGTTGATAGAGTTAAAATACTATCTTCTGAAGTTACTTCTACTCCAAAGTCTTTAATACTTCTTTTCTTTATGGTTTTTATAAATTTGTCAAATTTGTCTTTTGTTTTAATCTCTGTTTGAATGTAATATTCTTCATTTTCTATTTGATAAACAGAAAATACCTCATATATACTATTTTCGCTTTCAGTATTAAATATAATATTTCTATTTTCCTCATTATTATACCACTCAGGTGATAAAACATTTTTTAATGTTGCAAACATTGATCCGTCTTTTCTATTATGTCCGTACATTACTATATTTTTATCTGTTCCATCAAACTTATTTTTGTAGTCTGCAAATGGCCAACCTGCTGAATTATAACTTTTATCAAAGCTATGTGTTAAATAATAACTATTGTTACTTGTTTTTACTATTGGATATTCTATATTCGTATTATTAACTTTAATCCATGCCACAGTTTCATCATTTTGTTCTTTTAAAGAATTAAAATCTACAATATATTGTTTTTGTTCCTCATTTTCATCTTGTTGAATTGTTACAGTTTCACTTATTTGCTCAGCTACTTTTTTGCTATTTTGATTTTCCTTGTACCAATTATAAATCTTAATTCCCGAATATATTAATATTCCTATTAATATCACACAAATAATATTGACTATAATTATCTTTTTGCTTTTTTTCATTGATAATTTCCTTTCATATAATCTGCATTTATATATTGTAGTATTTTGATTATAACATTTAATTAACTTTTTAGTCTACTAATTATGAAATTTTTTTACTAATTATTATGTTTGTATAATACAATCTACTAAATTTTAGTTTCACTATAATATAAAATACACAGGCAATTGTTAATTTGCCTGCGTTTTTTGTCATTCTTATATTTCTATTTTTTTCTCATTTTTATTGTTGCTACTAATCCTATTGTTGCTATTGTAAATAGTGCTATAACTACTCCAATATTATCCCCTGTTTTTGGATTGTTTATTTTTTCTTCATTGTTAGAGGTATTTGTTTGTCCTCCTCCATTTTCAACATTTTGTGCTATTACTCCATATTCACTTAAGTGAGTAGTTTCAAATACTAAATATCCTTCTTCAACTGTTGCTGGCAAAGTCTCTTTTATATCTCCATTTAAAATATATACTACTTCATATTTGTTATATCCTTTTAATTCTTCTGGTAATGCTATTCTTATTTTCATTTTTGTATTGTTTATTTTTACAATATTGTCTCCATCTAGTACATTAATGTCTGCTATAAATTTAACATTTTTATTTGCTAATTCTGTATTTACTTCTACTTTTTGAATATCTAATTTATAGTTTTTGTTAATTTCATTTTCAAATTCAATATTAGCTTTTGTTTCTCCTATACTTTCAATTTCTTTAACAGTTTCCTTAACAGGCTCTTCTGTTGTCCCTGCATTTTTAGTCCAAGAAGCATATAAAGTTATATTTTTATATCTCTCATAACCACTTTCTTCTTTTATTAAAGTATCTTTTTCAAATTCTGTAGCTCCTTCTTTATCCCAAAGTCTCCAATACATATATTTATAATTTTTTCCGCTTCCATCATTTTTAGAATTCCAACCATTAAAAGTGTATCCTTCTCTTACTGGTATATATGGTAAAAGTGACATAGCTGTTCCTGAATTTCCACCACCTAGATAATCATATTTGTTAGACGCTTTACCATCAATAGTACCACCATTAGCATTTAAGATTAATACAATTCCGTCACCTTTAAAAGTATCTTGAGTATATGTAGCAGTTAAATCAATTGCAACATTTTTTGCAAAAGCACTTGTGTCAACAGAAGTAACAATTTTTCCATCTAAATCCCAGCCTTTGAAAGTGTATCCTTTTCTTACTGGTGTATATTTTGTTAAATCAATTGTTTTAAATTCTGTTACTTTACTTTCCAATGTTATTTTTGCTTTACCATTTATTGTACCTCCAAATGCATCAAAAGTTACATAGTATTTGCCACTATCTTTTAATTCTTTATCTGAAAATTTAGCATTAAGAGTTAAACTATTGGCATAATTAATTTCTTCACCTGTTGATGTCCAAAATGTTCCATTACCAGTAAAATCTGCTATTGCTAATTCTTCACTAGCTTTCACATTTTCTGCCATTTCCCAATGTGAAAATTCAGTTTTGCCATTAAAAGGAACAATTCCTTTTGTTAATTCAGATAATTTAACTGTTTTTTCTCCTTCTGTAACATTAAATCTTACAAGTTTTGCATATTCACCATCAAAACCAGCATCGTAATCATTAACAGTTAGTAGTAATGAATATTTGCCATCATCACTAATTGTTACAGCATTTACTTTGTTTGAAAAACTAAGCAGACATATGCTGACTAAAATAATTGCTAAAAATATCAAACATTTTTTAGTTTTCATTTTCTTTTCCCTCCTATTTTTATTTTTTATATTTGTCATTTTAGCATATAAAATATAAATTTTATAAATAATTGCCAATATTTTATTACTTTTTTGGTAACTCATACTTTTCAATTTGCTTTTCTATAAATTTATAGTATAATGTAAAAAATAATTTTAGTTAGGAGATTTTTATTATGAATTTTAGCGAACAATTAAATGAATATATGTTACAAATAGATTGTTCTGCAAAAGAACTTTCAAATATTTCAGGTCTTTCACCTACTGTTATAAGTCGTTATCGTAGTGGCGAAAGAACACCTAGTATTAGAAGTACACAATTAAATTCATTAGTAGATGGTTTGTATGAATTAGCTTTAGCTAAAAAAGTAAAATTATCAAAAGAAGAAATACATAAAAGTTTTTCTGCAGTTTTAAATGATGTTCATATAGATTTAGACCAGCTTGTTAAAAATTTTAATGAACTTGTTTCTGTTTTTAATATAAATATAGCAGAGCTTTCTAGAAAAATAGGTTACAATTCTTCTTATCTTTCTAAAATTCGTACAGGTAACATATACCCTGCTAAACCTCAAATTTTTATAGATGAGATAAGTAATTTTATTGTAAATAAATATAATTTAGAAGATGATAAAAAAGCAATTTCTCTTCTTATAAATTGTAATGTAGAAAAATTAAATAGTCAGTCTAATTATTATGAAAATTTAAAAAACTGGTTTTCTACTAATACATCTCCTAGTCATAATTATATTAACGACTTTTTGAATAATTTAGATACATTTGATTTAAATGAATATATAAAAGCTATACACTTTGATGAAATGAAAGTTCCTTTTGTACCTTTTTATAAGTCTGGTTCAAGAAACTATTATGGAATAGAAGAAATGAAAAAAGGTGAACTAGATTTCTTTAAAGCTACTGTACTTTCAAAATCTGATGAACCTGTTTTTATGTGTAGTGATATGCCTATGGAAGATATGGCTAAAGACCTTGATTTCGGTAAAAAGTGGATGTTTGCTATTGCAATGACTTTAAAGAAAGGCTTACATTTAAACATAATTCACAATATAGATAGACCTTTCAACGAAATGATGCTTGGACTAGAAAGTTGGATTCCAATTTATATGACAGGACAAGTTTCTCCTTATTATTTAAGTGGTTTTAAAGACAATGTTTATAGTCACATTAACTATACATCTGGCTTAGTAGCACTTACTGGCGAATGTATTAACGGCCATCATGATAAGGGAAAATATTATTTAACAAGTTCAAAAACAGAAGTCGAATATTATAAAACAAAATCTGAACTACTATTAAATAAGGCCAAACCTCTTATGGAAATTTATAGAACAGAAAACAAAAATGCTTTTAATGCATTTTTATCTTCAAGTTCAAAAGCAAGTGGAAATCGAAGAAGAATTTTATCTTCTTTACCAATTCACACAATTTCTGATGAATTACTATTGAAAATATTAAAACGCAATAAAATTTCTGAAGAAGATACAAAAAATATAATTTCAGCTATAAAAGCTCAAAAAGAATTAATAGAAAATGTATTACAAAATAATATCTTTGAAGATGAAATTCATGAATTTTCGAAAGAAGATTTCGAAAAAAATGCACCTGCACTTTCTCTTTCAGATAGTTTTTATGAAGGAAAAATTTATTATACATATGAAGAGTATTTAGAGCATTTAAAACAAACAAAGAAATATGAAAAAAATGTAGAAAATTATAAATTAAATACAAACTACAATCACACATTCAAAAATATACAAGTGCTTATTTGCGAAAAAAATTGGGTTATGATTTCAAAAGATACTAGTCCTTCAATACACTTCGTAATACATCACCCTAAGCTTAGAGATGCAATAGAAAACTTTATTCCACCAGTTGTAGAATAGTAATTTTAAATCTTCTAAAATATAAAAAACAAGAATTTTTAGGCTACTAAAATTCTTGTTTTTTAATTTTGTTCTTTATAAAATTTTCCTTGCCATAAATCTCTTGCTCTAAATCGTTTTTCAAATCCGTGTAATATCCACATTTTATGCTTATTCCAATAAGGTGCTACTAATATATCTTTTGGAGCATCTCCTGAAATTCTGTGTATTATTAAATTTGGATTTAAGTGTACCATTATGTCTATTAAAGTTTCTATGTAATCGTCTAAGTCTAATGCTTTATATTCCCCTTTTCTATACATATCTGCCAATACTGTATTTTCTACAACATATGTTGAATGTATTTTTACTCCCTGTAATTTGTGTTTATTTATAAAATTAACTGTATCTTCTATGTCTTTTTTGGTTTCGTTTGGAAGTCCAACCATTATGTGTGCCACAACATCTATATCATATTTGTTTAATATTTCTACCGCTTCTGTAAATTGTTTAGATGTATAACCTCTATTTATTATTTTTCCAATTTCATCATTACTTGTTTGAAGCCCAAGTTCTACACATACATAATATTTTTCTTTATAGCTTGCCAATAATTTTGCTATTTCTTCATTTATGCAATCTGGTCTTGTTCCTACTTCCAGTCCCACAATTCTATCATCTATTAATGCAGAATCATATTTTTGCTTTAAATTTTCTACTGTATCATATGTATTTGTAAAATTCTGAAAATACACTATAAATTTATTAGCTCTCTTAGCTCTATATGTGGTAAAGTAGTGTTTTACTTGTTCTTTTATACTTTCCTTGCAAGTAATTAGTTCGCCAGAACCTTGCTCACTACAATATATGCAACCTCCATACCCTATTTTTCCATCTCTATTTGGGCAAGTAAATCCTCCATCTACACATATTTTTAAAGTTCTTTCTCCAAACTTTTCTTTCAAATGTTCATTTAAATGTTTATATCTTTCTATATCTTCCATAATGTACCTATTATAATAAATATTTTTAAATTTATCAACAAATTAATAATAATATGTAGAAAACTCATGGATTAAATTTTTATTACATTTTTTTAATTAGTAAGTATAAAAAATGTCAGAGCACCACTCTGACATTTTTCTATTTGCACAAATGCATTTTTTCTAATATTGGATATATTTTTGTTCCAAATGGAAGCATCATGATATCTTCTTTTAATACTATATTTAATTTTAATATTAGTACGGCATAAACTATTACTCCTACCAATATTGCTAAAATTGTACTTATAGTATTGCCAACAAATATATGTGATACATAGTATGTTACATATACTATTGCTCCCATAATTATTGATGCTATTGCTGGTTTTAAAAGATTTTTCTTTAAATCTAATTTAACTTTTAATCTATTATTTAAGACTCTAAAGCAAATTATAAATACTACTACTTGGCATACAAGAGTACCTATTGCAGCTCCTGCAATATTTATTGTTTTATTACTTACTAATATTATGTTTAAAATAGTTTTTATAATTACCCCTATCGCTAAAGCTATTCCAGGAACCTTTTGTAAATTTAATCCATATAGTCCACCATTAATTGTTTGGTTTATTGCTGTAAATATCATATAAATGGCTGCTATTTGTAATATAAGTGCCCCATCAGAAGCCGTTGGATATATCATTTTTAATATCTGACTTGCAAGTGTTATAAATCCTGCTGCGCAAGGTAGTATAATTAATATTGATGCAAATACTGAAAATGATAATCTTTTTTCTGCAACTTTTTCTTCTTTCTTAGCTATTGATTCTGCTATTGATGGAACTAATGCAGTAGATAATGCTATATTTATTGCTAAAGGAAACGAAACTAGTGTGTCTACTTTAGACAATATTCCAGCCTTTGTCATTGCTAATGATTCTAATGCTTCCTTTGTCATTCCTGTATCGCCAAATGCTATTTGAATACAGTTACTTACTGTTGTTGTATCTATTACTGAACTTATAACACATATTATAGAACTTAATGTTATTGGAATTGATATTGTAAGTATTGTTTTTAATAGTTGTCTATCTGTCTTTTTAGCTTCAGGCGAAATTTGATCTTTTTCTGGTACAATCTTATTTCTTTTATAATAAGCTACTAAATATATAACTGTTATCATTATTGCAAGTGTAGTAGATAAATTTCCTGCTGCTGCCATAATATAAGCTTCTTTTCCTATACATGCATACACAAATGTAATTGATAATACGCAATTTAAAAGTTGTTCTAACGTTTGTGATCCACTAGTTGGTTTCATATCTTGTTGCCCTGCAAAATATCCTCTTAAAACTGCTGAAATAGATACAAATACTATTGCTGGTGCAAGTACTTTCATTACGTATGCAGTATCAGGTACATTTAATATATGTGTTGCAATAAAATCTGCTCCAAAGAATAATCCAATTGAGAAAATTAATCCTATTGTTGCAAAAAATCTCATTGATACAACAAATATTCTATGAGCACCTGATTTATCATTTACTGCTAATCTTTCAGATACAAGTTTTGATATAACACTTGGTATTCCTATTGATGAAAGAGTTAACAATAGTGAATATATTTGATACCCTGCTGAGTAATACCCCACTCCTTCATTTCCAAAGCCTTTCATATTTGTTATAACTAGTTTATATATTAACCCTAGCACTTTTATTAAAATTTGAGAACATATTAACATAGCTACATTTTTCATAAATGAGTTAGCTGTACTTTTCACTTTTTTTTCTTTCAAACTTATTACCTCTTTTTATTTTAATTTATTCCTTCAAATCTTGGCATCATTCCTATTTTATCTGGTGTATGTTCTGGTAATTGATATAAATCGTGACCAGGGAACTCGTTTCCTTCTATAAAAACTGGTCCATTAGGAGTAATTGCTACATCCCATCCTACATATCCCATTTCAGGAATTTCTTTTGAAGCCTCTTTGCATAAATCTATAACTTCTTTCCAATATGGAAATTTAAATCCTTTTATTGTAGTTCCAGTTATTGGATGTTTTTCATATACATTTTTAGCTTTATCTATTGCTACTTGTGATACCACACCTGTCTCAATATCAACAGGTGCAACCATTCCTCCACTATTAAAGTTGTCTACACATTTTCCATTTCCTATTCTAAAACATGTCCAAATTATGTGTGGAACAACTTCTACATTTTTTCTTTCTTCTTTTGGTAATGTTAATATAGATTTTCCTTCTTTTGTAGTTACTATTGTTACTACTCTTACAGTATTTATAGAATCTGGATAAATCTTGCTAACTTCTGGATTTTGTTCTACTACTTCTTCTATTATATAGTTACTTCCTTCTTTTGTAAGTTCTTTATAAATTTCTTCTGCTGAATTATATTTTTCTGTATAAATTTTTTCTACACCTTTACCACAAGAACCATTAATTGGTTTTGCCATAAATACTTTATGTTTTTCTATAAAGTCTATAATTTTTTCTTTTGGAGTTCCATTAACTTTTAGCCACTCTCTTTTTAAATACTTATTAAATCTTTCATTAAATTCATCTTTATTCTGAAAGTAATGTAAATAATCCTTGTCACAATATTTTATAACAAATTGATTATTTCTACCTCTTGTAAGATATGTATCTCTTTGTTCTGGTGTTAAATTATACATTTCAAACAAATCATAATCCATATAGCCTGCACCATATAATCTAGCACATTTTTGCATATCCAAAAATATAGAAATTTTAGACTTTCCAGTCCTTTTATTTATCTCTTTTATTTTTCTATTCATTGCATTCCAGTCCATTGTTTTTAATCTTTTTAATATATAAATTATATTTCCCATATACATTCACTCTTTCCTTTTTGTTTTTTAAATTTTACCAATATCTACATAAAAATGTCAATAGAAATAAAGTTTTTTAAGACATTTTTTATCTTAAAAAACTCTATTTCTAATTAATTATTATTTATTTGATTTTCTACTATTGGATCTATTATATTATACTTTCTTTCATAATCTTTAGTATCTGTATATGCTTTATACACCTCTGATTTATTCTTCTTTAAAAAGTTTATAATAGAATATACATCTATCCAAATTTGATTAACTCCTTCTTTCTGAGACTCATCAAATATAAGTTGCATTCCAAAATGTAAGTGAGGAATATTTATATTATTTACATTTTCTTTTGCACTATATCCTGTCATTCCTAAATATCCTATTACATCCCCTGCTTTTACTACTTTTCCCTCGCACATATCTTTTGCATAAGGATGGTCTTTTCTTAAGTGTGCATAATAATAATATCTTTTACCATCAAAGCTTCTTATTCCTATTCTCCAACCACCATATTGGTTCCAACCACAAGCTTCTACTATTCCACTTTCTACTGCTATAATTGGTGTTCCTATTGCTCCCATTAAGTCATTTCCTAGATGAACTCTTTTATAGCCATAAGACCTGCTATTTCCAAAATCATCATAATGGCTAAAGCCATAATTCTTAGCAATAGGCAAAAAAGCTTTTATTCCATACTTTTCTTTATAAACCTTATTTTGATTCTCATCTAGACCCTCTATTTTATAATTTCCTATAAATTCATCTAGTATTGCTGTATATGCTTCTATATAATAAGAATATAGTTTCATATCTTTTGCTATTTCACTCATATTCTCGCCACTTTTTAATCTTGCTACTATATCATCTAAATCTTTTTGTTTAAACTGCTTAAAATTTCCTCCATATTTTGCTCCTAAATATGAAAGTAATTCAATCCAATTTATTTTTATTTCTTCATTCTTATTATGAGAATCTATATCCAACTTTGAAGTCTTTTCTAATAATTCCAATGGAACATTAAAATCCACCCATTTTATATACTTCTTTTCCTCTTGCTTTCGCTCCAGTTCTTCTGCAAAAGATTTAAAAAAGAAAATTGACCCTAATATTATAGATAAAATAATTAACAAAATAAATATTATAAAAAACTTATTAAACTTTACTGCTTTAATAACCATTTTTTCTCTCCTATTTTTAATATTTATTCTACTTTTGAAAAAAAATGCATTAAAGTTAAATTAAAGTTAAAGGCCATTTCGGACATTTGGGGACGGGTCACTTTTGTCCTTTACATAAACACAAAATAAAAACGAGTATAAAATTTTACACTCATTTTTCATTTTAATCTTTTTTAAATATATTCTTTATAATATTAAATATTTTTTTAAACCACTTTTCTTCATATACAATAAGTTGGTTCTCTGAACTAGAACTAGTTTTATTATTATTTTCAGAAGCAATATTAGTTTTTTTAAACAAATTATTAGGATTATATTTTTCATATAATTCTTTTTCTGCTTCTTTTATTTTTTCTGCATCGCGAAGTTTTAATAGTTCTCTTTCTTCATTAGTACTTAAAAAATCTCTATAAATTAGGGCTAAAATAATTATTGTTTCTTCTTTTAACTCATATTCTTCTATTGGCTCGGAAATTATAGGTTTATAATTTGCTGATTTTTCGTTTTTAATAATATTTCTAAATTTTTCTGGTATTTTATTTAATAAATTAATAGGCATTAACTCAAAAATAGCATCAATTTCTGAAAATGCTTCTCTATATACTTCGTTCATTATGCCCCCTATCTATTATCATTAGTATCTTGTTCTAATTGATTTTTCTCTTTTTCTTCTTTTTGTTTTTCTGTTTCTATTTCATGAATTACTCTAACTGCTTCTTCTTTCCTCTTTGCGCTGTTAGGCAAATTAAGAGCATCTCTATCCCATGACTGAAACCTATTTTGCCACATTGTTTTTACTTGTTGTTCTTCTTGTTGTTTGTCTTTTGTTTTAGGCTTCAATTCATCACCGACTTCATCCTTTATACTTTCTGGTTTCTCATGATTAATTTCTTTTTCTTGCAATTCTTCTCTAGTTTTAGCAGCAGTGTTATATTCTTTTTCCATAAATTCAGTTATTTGCTCTGGAGTCATTTTAGTTTTATGTTCTAGTCGATATTTAACTAAACTAAAAATAAATTCATCAGATGTTCCAGTTTTTGTAATATACTCATCTAAAGATAATAACTCATCTTTTGTTCCTTTTAATCCACCTGTTAAAACATTTCTATGATTAGCAATAGCTTCATATAATTCATTTATTTTATCTGGTGTTGAATTACTATTTATCATATCATTTCTTTCTGAAAGTAATTGTTTTAGATCTTTTTTTGATCCATCTAAATTGTACCCAACTTGTAAAATTGGAAACTTTTCTATTATTTCCGGATGTTGTTCAATATATACAGAACTTAATGTGTCTATCTGTAACATAAGGTCAACAGATTTTCCACTTTTAAGAAAGATTTCTGCATCATAAAAGTTTTTATCATAACTTTCTAATCGTTGTGTAATTACTTCTTGATTATATGTCTGATACAATGTTGGATTATATTTTTTTATTGTTTCCATTGCATCTCTTAATCCTATTTTTTCTGCATGATTTTCTTTTATTAAATGAGAATAATTCTCTTTATAAAATTTTGAATCATATTTTCTAGCAATAGTTTCTAATGCCATAATATATATTGTTTTATTTTTAGGTATTTCAACACCTGATATATCTTTTCTTTGAATTACACTATTTTGTTGTGCATGTACGACTTCATGAAAAATTGTTTGCATTCCTCTTAAAAATTGGTCACAATTATTACTTAACAAATTTTTTACAACAGTTGGAGAATATGATATATCAAATGTATCATCACCATTATTCACACATATTGCACTACTGCCATCACCATAAGTTCCTTTGTATTCATATTCTTCAAGTATTTTTATTGTTATATTTTCATCAATTCCTAATTTCTGAGCAGATTTTTTGGCAAAATAATTAATAACAACATTTGCATCTTCTTTATTCCATTTACCTATTTTATATTTCATTAAGTAGTTAGTTGATATTTCATACAAAAATTGTTGATCTTTATCAGTTAAGTCTAAACCTTTAGCATTTTCTCCACACCATTTTACTATATCTTGAAAATTTTGTTCTGTTTTTGGACTATTTCTGAATTTTTCGGCTAATTCATGAGCTTCCATATTTTCTCCTTAGTTTAATAATTTAATCTTACAATTTATTTATACCATTACTAATTTTAAAAGTCAATAAACTATAATATGACTACTTAGAAAATGTTAAAAGATTATAATACAACTAAATTATATTTAAGCCAAAGGACTCCCAAAATGTCCGAAATAACCCAAAATGTTCGAGCAAAAAAAGAACAAGATTTAATCTTGTTCTTCCTATGAATTCATATTATATATTGAAATCATTATTATTTTTTATTTACTAAGTCTTTTAAAGCTTTTCCTGCTTTGAAAACTGGAGCTTTAGAAGCTGGTATTTTGATTTCTTCTTTAGTTTGTGGGTTTCTTCCTTTTCTAGCTGCTCTTTTTCTTACTTCGAAAGAACCAAATCCAACAAGTTGAACTTTGTCTCCTTTTACTAATGTTTCTGTTACAACATCAACGAAAGCGTTTAATGCTGCTTCAGCACCTTTCTTTGTGTCTCCTGTTTTAGCTGCGATAGCTGCGATTAAATCAGATTTGTTCATTTAAATTACCTCCTATAAGATATCATATGTAGACAGTAAATTTTATCTACTATTAACATTATTCGCCAAGTTTTTTCAAAATCCTTCTTTTTTTTTATTTTTCTTTTTCTAAAACCTTTGTCGCCGTATGTTTTTATGTCATAACTGTTTTAAAAGTATTCATTTTACTGGCTTTTGAGCACATTAGTATACTCCTAATTTTAACAGAATTTTGTATAACTTTTGCCCGTAAGGAATCATGAATATCTCTTCTTTTGTAAATATTTTTAAAATACTAACTGATAATAAATAAATAATAACTGCTACTAACATTGAAATTATTGTAGCCAATTTTTCTACAATTATACATTTTAAAAATGTATATAGTGCATACGAACATATACACATCATAATTGTTGCTACAAACGGTTTTATTATAAATTTACTAATTGTTAAATTAATTTTTATATTTTTTCTTAATACTCTAAATCCTATAAAAAATGCTATTGCATGGCAAAAAGTTGTTGCTATTGCTGCGCCACTTGCTCCTATTTGAGGAATTGGAACTAATATTATATTCAATATACATTTAACCATAACTCCTATTAAAAGAGCTATTACAGGTGTTAATATTTTTCCTAATCCTTGTAATACCCCATTTACAGTTTGTTCTAATACAGTAAATATAATAGTCAGTGCACTTATTTGTAATATAAGTGCTCCTTCACTTGCATTTGGAAATAATAAATTTAAAATAGGTCCGAGCAAATATTATCATTCCTGCCATGCAAGGAATCCCTATTAACATTGTTATTAATAAAGAAAAACTTACTCTTTTTTCTGCTGTTTCCATATTTCCAGTAGCTTTTGCACTAGTTATCGCTGGAACTAAAGCTGTTGCAAATGCTATATTAAACGATAATGGAAGATTTATAAGAGTATCTACCTTCCCACTTAAAATACCATATTGTTTTAATGCTTCTTGTTCAGATAAGAAATTCTGAAGCCCTCTTTTTACTGTTGTTGAATCTATATTTCTATTAATTGATGTTAATATTGAGCTTAAAGACATTGGTATAGAAACTGATAAAATATATTTTATTGTTTTCCATATATTTTTATTTTTATAACTTCTAGATTTAACAATCTCCTCAGACAGTTCTTTTCTTCTCATTTTATAAAACATATATAAGTACATAAAACTTCCTATTGTGGCAAGTGTTGTTGCTAAATTTGCCCCTGCTGCCATTAAATTTGTATTAACTTTTGAACTAATAGCTACCATTTCTACTACTAGTACTGTCAAAACTGTTTTAAATAATTGTTCTATTGTTTGTGAATTAGCTGTTGCTTTCATATTTTTCCTACCATTGAAGTATCCTCTAAATACGCTACTTATAGCTACAAAGAAAATTGCCGGAGACAATGCAACTAATGTCAATTCAGCTTCTGGTATAGCCAACCATACATTTGCTATATAATTTGCTCCCAAAAATAATATTAATGTTCCCATTAATCCTATTATTGCAAATGTCCCAAAGGCTATCTTAAAAATTCTATGAGCGCCTCTATAATCTCCATTTGCTGTATGTTTAGAAACAAGTCTTGCAACAGCATTAGGTACTCCTGTTGAAGATATTGTCAAAAGCAAAGCATATATTGAAAAACCTGCACTATATATTGCATTTCCTTTATCTCCAAAGCCTTCTTTATTTGTTAAATACCATTTATATATTAACCCTAAAAGTTTTATGAGAACTTGAGAAAACATTAACGCCATTACTCCCTGCATAAAACTTTCTTTTTTATTTTTTTTACTATTTCTTTTTAATAAACTCATATTTCTTCCCTTACTTTTTTAATTATATTTATATTTTTTATAAAGTATATTCACAATGTAAAAAATATATATTATTTAAGTATTTATTAAATGTTTTTATATAAAATAGCTATTAGATATTTTTTTATAATTTTATTTAACAAATTTGCCCAAAAGTCTTGAATTTTTCGCCATTTTGTAAGATAATATATATGAATTATTTTAATATTTTGAAAGTGGTGAAAAACTTGAAATATATAGACAAATTTTTAAAGTTTCTGAAAACAGATAGAAATACATTTGTAGCATTTATATTAACTCTCTTTTCTATCTATTTTATGGTGGATAGAATTGTAGAAGTGCTATTTATTATCTTTACAGGTATAGGAGTTTCTTATTGGGGACCTTTCATGTACACATTCGCTCTTGCATGTCCTGTATTTGCATTTTTATTTGGATTTGCTTCAAAGTTTGCAAGTTCAAACAAAATGAAATCTGCACTTTTTAATGTTTATGTTATTTGTTTATACATAATTACAACATCTATGCTTGTACAATGGTTAAATTATTTAATTTGGCAAGGTTTATTATCTTTACCTAACTATCCTGTTCTTGCAACAGAATTTTCTGAATTATTTAAACCTGCACTATCTGCAGTAGCAATTTATTTACCTTTAATAACAGCTCCAAAGGTATTCCATTTCTTATATGTAAAGGTAAACGATACACGTTTATTGCAAGAATCAATTTGGGATTATGGTGGAATAAAATTAACAAATGTTACAGATGGACATGGTGCATACTCTTGTGAAATGTTTATTTGTATGAATAAAGAAACTGGTGACAAAGAAATTATTCCAGAACAAAGTCGTTTCAATCAATTCTTAGTAGTAGGACCTTCAGGTGCTGGAAAAACATCTTTAGTTTTTGAACCTATGATTGCAAGAGATTTAGAAAAGAAAGCTTTCTTTAGAAATACTGCTAAAGAAATGGGATATACAGCATTAAAAACAGGTATAGCAACTCTTAATTGTCCTTACACTAATGATTACTTAAATGCTAACTTTAATTTAAATATGCTTACTCCTACCCAAGGAAAAGAAGGATTATACAAAGCTTATATGAAAAAAATGATAATTGGAGAATCAGGTGGAAAATTTATTTACAAAACTTTAGGTATTACTTCTATTTCTCCAGACTATGAATCTATTTCTCATATGATAGATGTAGCAGAAAACTATAATATTCCTTATCATATTGTAGATCCTAATGACAGAGCTTCAGTTGGATTAAACCCCTTTGTATATGAAAATCCATTAAAAGCTGCTGGAGTGTTTACTTATGTATTAAAAGCAATGTATCAAGGAACTTTAGAAAATATAGATAAAGTTAATATGGAAAACGATGCTATTGAAGCACTTGAAAACACTTGTACTTTACTTAAAGCAAGTTATCCTATTATATATAAAGACAAAGATTATTTACCAACATTAGAAGATATTTTAAAACTATTTAGAAACATAAATGCTGTTGAAGAATTATGTAACAAATTAGAAACTATTCCTGAAATAGCTGAAGAATATGCTTTAACTCTTCAATATTTTAAAAGACATTTTTATGAAGATTCACCAAGAAGATTACAAACAGAAAAAGCACTTCAATATGCTTCTTCTATATTTGAAAAATTACTTCGTTATCCAGGTGTAAAAAGTATTATTTGTAACAGAAGTAATAATATAAATTATGAAAAAATACTTGAAAATGGAGAAGTTGTATTCTTATGTACAAGAAGAGGTGACTTAGGAGCTAGCGTTCATAAAACATTTGGTATGTTCTTCATATTATTAATGCAAAATGCTGTACTAAGAAGACCAGGAAACGAAAACACAAGAGTTCCTCATTTCTTATATATAGATGAATTTCCAGAATTCATTTCTAAAGTAACAGAACCTATATTTACTTTATATAGAAAATACAAAGTTGGTACAACTATTTCTTCACAAACATTAGCTCAACTTGGAGATGTAAATTCTAAATATAGAAACACTATTGTATCAAATTGTATTAATAAATTAGTATTTGGTAACAATTCTATAGATGAAAATAACTGGTGGTCTGATGAATTTGGTAAGGTTAGAAAATGGACATTTTCTGAATCTTATGATACAGCAAAAGAAAAATATTCTGACACAAAAGGTAATATCTCTTGGGCATGGCAAACAAAATTTGCTCCAGATAAAGTAAGATCTTTAGGATTCAAATCTTGTTTATTTAAATATAAAACAAACAAAGGCATTATACAAGTTGTAGATGGCAAAATAGATTTTATGGACGCAAAATATAAAGAAAAACATCCTGATAAAAAATATGATTTTGAAAAATTTACAAACGGTATTGTTGAAGAAGAACCTAAAAGAAAAAAATCAAATAGTTGGAAATCTGAAACCGAATTTAACGAAGATTCAAATGGAGATTTAGATCCAATAAAAACAGATACTGCAGATACAAAATTTTTATATGATAACGAAGATGGAATTGTATATAACTTAAAAAAAGGAAATCCTAATGGATAAAATGTAAGAGGAGATATATTTTTATATCTCCTCTTTTTTTATATTCCTAACAACTTAACTTCAACATCTTCCATTTTATATTTTTTAGTTTCTGTGTCTTGTTTAAACTCTACTAAAGTTTTTGCAAGAGTTTCTTCGTTTTGTCTTAAATCTGTTGAAAAATATAATTTTAATTGTTTAATTTCTACTTGATTTACAATTATTGTTCTAAATGTTTCTGCCATGTGTTTTTCATCTTCGCAAATAAATATTAATTGTGGCATTGAAGCAAAACCTGAATCTCCAGGAACAAAATTGTCATAAAAGTCTTGATACAATCTCATTTTATCTACTAATTTTTTCTCCCAGTCTTCTTCTCTTCTTACTACTTCAAATACAAATTGAAGTGCTTTTCCATTCTTTGTAAGTTTAACACTTCCACCTGTTGCTTTAAAAACTTTTCCTGTCATTTTAGCAGTAATAGCTGGTTTTGGAATATATGAGTCAAATGCTTTTACTTTTCTTAAATATGCTATAATTGTTTGATTTCCTGCTAAACGTTTTTTTATCATTGCTACTGGTTTTGTATTATCTGTTGGTTGCCATTTACATTCTATCTCTTTTGAATTTAATAAATATTTACCCATTTTTTCTAAACAGTAAATACGATAAATTCCCTTTCCTTCTGCCGAACTAAAATAATATCTTGTTAAAATTTTAGATTTTACTAATTGTTCCAATTTGTTATTTAGTTTATCTTGAGACTTAGCATCAATACCTTTCCATTCTAATAATTGAAATATTTGTCTTGATGTCATAAATTCAAATTCATTTACTAATTCTAATATTGCAAAATGGATATCTGTAATATGTCCAATATTAATCTTGTGTATAATTTGATTCATTGATACATATCCATCTTTACCATCAAAAGTTTTTATTTCACCTTCACGAATAGCAAATGGTGATACTTGCGCTTTAATTTCATTATCTTCTACCATGTTTTCTCCTCCTCTTTTAGAATATTCATTCTAAAAATAAATTTAAACAATAATTAATTTTACTTTTTTCTTGTCTGGTATAATTTTCTTAATATAAACATCAACGTTTTGTCCATATTCAATTCCATCTTTATACTCAGCAAGACCTACTAAGTTCGGTGTAAGTTCCACAAAAATTCCATTTTTAGATTTTTCTGTTTCTCTTGCTATTCCAGAAACAACAACACCCTCTTGAAATTTTTCTGCATTTTCTTCCCATGAACCTAATAATTCTTTATATGAAAGGAAAACTTTTTTATTCTCCCTATCTATTGATTTTACCATAAAACTTGTTTTTTGTCCAATTTTTAATCTTTCATAAGGTGATTTTATTCTAGAAACTGACATATCTTCTATATAAACTAACCCTACCGGTCCTTTTTCAATTTCCACAAAAGCACCATAATTTCGAATATTTTTCACAGTTCCTTCAACAATTTGTCCTTCTTTTAGCTCTTCATTCCAATTAGTTGGGATAAATTTCTTGTATTCCAATTTTTTATCTCCTTTTTCTTTTGTTTTCCTAATTATATAAATAATTATTTTCTTTGTAAATAGATTTGTATTATTTAATATTATACATAATTCAAATATTCTATTTCATTAACACTTCTACTTCTTTTGCAGTCAAATATCTCCATTGTCCTATTTTTAAATCTTTTACACCTATATTTCCAATTTTACTTCTATGAAGTGCTATAACCTTTTTTCCTATTGCTTCACACATTTTTCTTACTTGTCTATTTTTTCCTTCATGTATAACTATTTCTAACCTAGATAAATTTTTTTCTTCATCTATTTTCATTATTCTAACTTTTGCAGGCTTTGTCTTGTACCCTTCATCTATAATAACACCTTTTTTTAACTCTTCTACTTCTTCATTTGTAACTTTTCCTCTTAGTGTTACAGTATACGTTTTTTCTACTTCATGTTTTGGATGTGTTACATGAAAAATAAAGTCTCCATCATTTGTTAATATTAAAGCACCTGAAGTGTACATATCTAATCTTCCTACCGGAAGTAAATTATTTCCGGCATTTTTTACTAGGTCTATAACTGTGTTTCTGCTAAACTGATCTTTTACTGTTGTTACATAGTCTATTGGCTTATTTAATAATACATATACTTTTTTTATATCATTATTTACTCTTTTTCCCTCAAATTCTATTACATCTTTTTCCGAATTTACTTTTGTTCCAAGCTCTGTAACAACTTTTCCATTTACTTTAACTTTTCCAGCTAATATATATTCTTCTGCTTTTCTTCGTGATGCTATTCCACTATTGGCTAGATATTTTTGTAATCTTTCTTCTTCCATTTTTATTTTCCTTTAAATTTATACTATATATTTTATTTTGAGTCGTATTTTATTTCTACTATAGTTTTATATTATTTTTTATTTGCTTTCTAATTGTTCAATAATCTTTTGGAAATATTCAGGTAATGGTGCCTCTAGTTTCATTTCTTTTCCTGTGATTGGATGTACAAATTCTAGTCTTCTTGCATGTAGGCATTGTCCTTCTACTCCAAATTCATTTTTTCCATTTGAATATACACCATCACCTATTATAGGATGTCCTATCTCTGCCATGTGCACTCTTATTTGATGTGTTCTACCTGTATCTATTTTTATTTCTAATAATGTATAACTTCCCTTATTCGTTGTGTATCTATTTAATACTTTAAAATGAGTAACTGCTTCTTTTCCATTTTTGGTTACTGCCATTTTTTTCCTATCTTTTGTACTTCTCCCTATTGGCATATTTATAGTTGCTTCATCTTCTACTATTGTTCCTCTAACTAATGCTATATAAGTTTTCTTTACTTCTCTGTCTTTTATTTGCTGACTAACCTGTATGTGTGCTTTATCATTTTTAGCAATAATTAGTAGTCCTGAAGTATCTTTATCTAGTCTATGAACAATACCTGGTCTTAATTCTCCACCTATTCCTGATAAACTATCTTTGCAATGTGCCATAATAGCATTAACTAATGTTCCATCTGGGTTTCCATTAGCAGGATGAACAACTATACCCTTTTGCTTATTTACGACTAAAATATCATTATCTTCGTAAACAATATCTAATGGTATATCCTGTGGCTCTATTTTTACTTCTTTGGGTGACTCTATATTTATTTGTATCTTATCAAAGGCTTGTACTTTATATGATGCTTTTTGTATTTTATCATTCACTGTTATTTTTTCTTCGTCTAACAGTTTTTGAACCATGCTTCTTGATATGTCTGTATTTTGGCTTATATAAGCATCTAGCCTTTTTTTTTCATTTTCACTAACTGTTAATTCTTTAATCATTTAAAACCTCTTTTTTAATCTACATTTCTCTCATAAACTACAAAATAGCTGTCTTTGTATAATTGAGTGTAATTTTCATTTCTAGACAAGAACATATTTAGTTTAGAGTTATTTACAACAATTACATGTGTTATCTCATATTCATCAAATTTTGTTTCATAATATGTTCCCAAAGTAGAAATATTTATATAATCTGAAAAGATGTCTCTACCTTTTTTTTCATCTTTTCTCTTATTAAATTCTGGAGCATATAAATCTGCCCTTGAATCAATAAATACTGGTATTCCTCTATATAATAAATAACTTCCATAATTATATTCATTATATAAATGCATATTCTTTATATCTAGATTCTCTAATATCCAAGTTGAAGCTTCAACTGGATATTTTTTTTCATTTATAAATTTATCATTCATTTTTTCTCTTACAAAACAAACAGAAACAAGTATTACAATAGAAATAGTTATTGTTCTACCTATTAAAGTATTTGCCATATTTATTGCTTTTTTGCAGCCTTCCTTATCATATTTTTCTACAAGATAACTTAAGAATTTTGCAAATATATAAACACCTATAATAAATAGCATAGAAATCTGTCTTCTTGACATAAATGATAAAAATATTAGTCCAAATAACATAAAGAAATCTCTTAATTTTATTTTTGTATCTGTAAATATTAATATTCCAAAGAATAAGATTAATACTACCATTGTTTCCACATCTTTATATAATGTAAGTGGTTGATGTTCACTTATACTATTCATTGTATTTCCTTGCATTGTTTTTATTAAATAAGTATATGGTGTATTTCCTAAAGGTGTTAATAAACCAGTAAATGCACATATTACCATTACTAGTATTAGCCATTTAACATTATCTTTTTTCTCTATTTTTAGTTTATATGGATTTTTTCTTTTTTTCTCTTCTTTTTCAATTATTTTTGTAACAATTTGTTTTTGACTATTTAAATCTTCTTTTGCACTTTTTAGTTTTAATTCTAATTTCTGCCTTTTTTCTTCTGTTTTTGCTTTTTCTAATTTTCTTTCATATTTTTTTATTTTACTTTTGTAAAAATGAAGTATATTTGTTGCAAATATATTTTTTTCTATTAAGCAAGCTATTATATATTCTGCTATATATGGCATAAATAGTACAAAGAAGAATGGCCAAACTGCAACATGTATATTAGCTATTGCTATAGATATTATTATTAGTCCAAACAAATATCTTTTTTTATTAGTTTCTATATAACTTTCAATAAACAATATTGTAAGAACAAATAATATAAATGTTACAAGTTGAGCTCTTGCTGCTATAAAGTCTCTTATTAAAAATATTGTAAACATTGTTAAGAAGAATGAAATAAGGTTATTTTTCGAAATTCTACAACAAGTTATATATATTAGTACCCCTAAAACACATGCTAATATTGCTGTTGCTAAATATATAAATAACATTCCTCCATTTTGAATTCCTGTAATTTCTCCCAAATGGTACACTAAGTATGTAGCTGTGTCATAAGCCCAGTGAGGATATGTATATGGCAAATCTTCATGCCATGAAAATGGATCTTTCATATCTATTCCATTATTTATTATATGTTCACCTATCTTTATTGTATAAAATGTATCATTTTGTAATGTTATAGGTGCTAATACAAAACTAAATATAATAATACATATTATAGCTAAAACATTAAATTTCACTTTTGCTTTCTTTTCTTCCATATTAAAATCTTTCCTTTCAATTTATATGCATTATTATATAATAAAGACCTTGTTAATTACAAGGTCTTTATTACTTTTAATCCTATTTTTTCAAAATTCTTACAGAATTTATTACTGTGATCAAACTTACTCCTGTATCTGCTATTACAGCAAGCCAAATAGGTGCTATTCCAAGTACTCCTAATGTTAATACTATCGCCTTTATTATTAGAGAAAATACTATATTAAATTTAATAATTCTCATTGTTTTTTTAGCTATTTTTATTACTTCTGGTAAAGTTTGTATATTGTTTGAAATAAGTATTCCATCAGCTGTACTGCTAGCTATCTCGCTACCTTCTCCCATTGAAATTCCAAAATCAGATTCTGCTAAAACAGGGCTATCATTTATTCCATCACCCACATATATTACTTTTCCTTCTTCTTTCAAAAATCTAACTTTTTCTAATTTTTCTTTTGGAAGTAAACTAGAATATACTGTATTTATGCCTACTAAGTTTGCTATTTTCTCTGCATTTTCTTTATTGTCTCCAGTTAACATTACAGTTTTTTTGATATTCATTTTGCTTAATTCTTTTGGTAAATCCTCTATTTCTTTTCTTATTTCTTCTGTAAATGTTATATATCCTTCAACATTATTATCTATTACTATATAATTTGTATTTTCTTTTGATAAATTTTTTATATTTTTTACTTCTAGAAGTTTTTTATTTCCAAATAAAACCTCTTTATTATTTATTATTCCTTTTAGTCCACATCCTGCAATTTCTTCATAATTATTTGCTTTAAAATCTGCATTTATACTTTTGTTTTCCACTTCTTGTTTAATTGCTGTGGATATTGGATGGTTTGAATTTTCTTCTAATGCATAAATATATTTCAAAAGCTCTTCTTCACTATAATTTCCATTTGAAATTAGTTTTTCTATTTTCATTTTACCTGTAGTTATTGTTCCAGTTTTATCAAATGCTACATATTTTGCTTTTGACAAATTTTCTATATGTTTTGTTCCTTTAACTATCATTCCTTTTTTAGAAATTTTTCCAATACAGCTAAAAAATGCTAAAGGTACTGATATTACTATACTACAAGGGCAAGATGCAACTAAAAATACTAGTGATCTCATAATCCATGTTTTAAAATCTTGTTTTAATAATAATGGCACAATTATGGCAACTATTATTGCTAATATAATTACTATTGGTGTATATACTTTTGAAAATTTAGTTATAAATTCTTCCGTTTTTCCTTTATTATTAGTAGCTTCTTCAACCAAATCTACTATTTTTGATGCAGTTGAATTTTTATAATCTCTTTTTACACTACAAGTTAGGCTTCCTGTTAAGTTCATGCTACCAGATAAAATTTCTTTACCTTCTTCTACATGTACTGGTATACTTTCACCTGTTAAACTAGACATATCTAAGTTAGAATTTCCATTATCTATTATACAATCTAATGGAACCATTTCCCCTGGTTTTATTAATATTTTGTCTCCTACATTTATTTCTTCTACATCTACTTTTTCTGTTTTTCCATTTTCATTAATTCTGTTAGCAGTTTTTGATTTTATTTCAACTATACTTTTTATATTTTCATTTGATTTTTCTACTGCTTTTTCCTCTAAAAACTCGCCTAATCTAAATAGCAATATTACCATTAAACTTTCTGGATAATCTCCTAATGCAAATGCTGCTATTACTGCAATTACCATTAAAGTATCTTCTTTGAAATTTAATTTAAAAATGTTTACAATACCTTCTATTAATAATTTGTAGCCTGATAATAAAATTGCTATTAATGTTATTATCATTTTAAAACTTTCTAATGAAGGTATAAAACTTATTGCAAATAATATTATAGAAACAATATAAAATGCTATATCTAGCTTACTAAGTTCTTCATGTTCATGATTGTGTCCGTGATCATGACTGTGTCCATGATTATGTTCATGCTCATGATTTTTATTATGTTGGTGTTCACTTTCATTATTACAATGTTTACATTCTTTTTCCCCCATTTTACAAAATATCCCCCTTTTCTTCTTTTATATGTTCTAATGCCATTTTTATAATTTTTTCTATATGCTCATCTTGCAAACTATAATAAACCTGTTTTCCTTCTTTTCTATATTTAACAAGTTTTGATGTTCTCAATAATTGTAATTGATGTGATACATTTGACTGTGTTAGTTGTAAAAGCTCACATAAGTCACATACACATAACTCATTATTTAATATACTGCAAATAATTCTTAATCTTGTGCTATCCGAAAATAATTTAAAAACATCTGCCATTTCCATTATTTCTTCTTCTTTTGGTTCTATTTTCAATACCTCATTAATTCTATTATAGTGTGGGCAATTTTCTTTACAAATATATTCTTTTTCTTCCATTTTTTCTCCTTACATTATTATATTCTATTTATATGAATATATGAATACTTATTCATATATTATTACAAAAAAAATCCTTTGTCAATAATATTTTATGATTTTATAGTAATATTTTTAACATAAAAAAACCTCAAATAAATTGAGGTTTTTCATTTTTATTATCCATTAATTTGTTTTGCAACTTCTTCAGCAAAGTTCTCTTCTCTTTTTTCTAGTCCTTCACCTTTTTCAAGTCTTGCAAATCTTACTATTTTAGCACCTTTAGCTTCTACCATTTTTCCAACTTTTTGATCTGGATCTTTAACAAATGGTTGCTCTACTAAACAAATCTCTCCATAGAATTTTCCAATTCTACCTTGTACCATTTTCTCTGCTATTTCAGCTGGTTTTCCTTCATTCATAGCTTGTGCTTTTAAAATTTCCATTTCTTTTTCAACTCTTTCAGCTGGTACAGATTCTCTATCTAAGTATTCTGGTCTAGCTGCTGCTATTTGCATACATACATCTTTTGCTAATTCTTCTGATGCATTTTCCATTTCAACTAAAACTGCTATTTTTCCATCTCCATGGATGTAATCTTTAATCATTCCTGTTTTAGTTTCAAATCTTTCAAATCTACGAATTGACATATTTTCTCCAATTGTAGCTATTTTAGATGTTAAAACTTCTGATATTGTTTTTCCTGCTTCAGCCATTGATTCTTCTGCTAATAATTCTTCTACTGTAGCTGGTGCTTTAACAGCTATTTGTTTTGCTACATCTGCTACAAAACTTCTGAATTCTTCATTTTTAGCAACGAAGTCTGTTTCAGCGTTTACTTCTACTACAACACCTACTTTTTTATCTTCACTTATATAAGATGCTGCTAAACCTTCTGCTGCTATTCTTCCTGATTTTTTAGCTGCTTTTGAAAGTCCTCTTTCACGTAATAATTCGATTGCTTTTTCTTCGTCTCCATTAGTTTCTGTTAAAACTTTTTTGCAGTCCATCATACCTGCACCTGTTCTCTCTCTTAGTTCTTTAACTTGGTTAGCTGTAATCATTTTATTTCCTCCTCTTTCATTTATAAAGGAATGCATTTTTCCTTTCTTTCACTTTTATTATAAATAAATACTATAAATTAGTGATGTTAGGTTCTATACTGCTATCCTTCTTATTAATTTAATAAAAGGATAGAGCAGATAAAGGCTCCACCCTTTTATGATTTTCTAATTATAATTATTCTTCTTCAGCAACTACTTCTTCAATAGTTTCTGCTTCTGATTCTTCAGCAACTTTTTCTAAGTCACTTGAATCCATAGATTCACCTTGTTTTCCTTCAATAATAGCATTTGCCATAGCATCTGCAATTAATTTTACTGCACGAATTGCATCGTCGTTACCTGGAATTGGGTAATCTAAATCTTCTGGATTACAGTTTGTATCTATTAAACCAACAACTGGAATTCCTAATTTTCTTGCTTCTAATATAGCAATTCTTTCTTTTTTAGGATCTACTACGAATAATACTCCAGGAATTTCAGTCATTTCTTTAATTCCACCTAAGTTCTTTTCTAGTTTTTCCATTTCTTTCTTTAAAAGAATTACTTCTTTTTTAGGTAATACTTCAAAAGTACCATCTTCTTGCATTCTTTCTAATTCTTTTAATCTTTCAACTCTTGTACGAATTGTTCCAAAGTTTGTAAGCATTCCACCTAACCATCTTTGGTTAATGTAATACATTCCACTTTTTTCTGCTGCTTCTTTCATACATTCTTGAGCTTGTTTTTTAGTTCCTACAAATAGAACTGTTTTTCCTTCTTCAGCTTGTTCTTTCATAAAGCTATATGCTTCATCTAATTTTTTAGATGTTTTTTGTAGATCTATAATGTGAATACCATTTCTTGCTTGGAAAATGTATTCTGCCATTTTAGGATCCCATCTTCTTGTTTGATGTCCAAAGTGAACACCTGCTTCTAGTAATTGTTTCATTGCAACTACTGCCATTTTTATTCCTCCTTTTTGTTTTACCTCCACCTTAACTCTAGCATTTAAAAAGACTTGTTTTCCGAATTTAGACTAAAAAACAAGCACACTTTTTAAACTAATTAAAGTGTGTGTATTTTTAACATTTATTATTTTACCATAAATAGCTGGTAAAAGCAAGCATTTTTTATAGTTTTTTTCATCTAAAAATATTTTATTTTTATCTTCCATTTTTCTACATTTTGTGATATTATACTTTAAAATAATTAATTTCACTTAGGAGGAATAATATGGAATTCAATAAATGTGAAAGATGTGGCGCTTTTTTTGTATCATCAAATAATGTTTGCCCTAAATGTATGCCAAAAGATACAATGGAGTTATCAAAATTAAGAAATTTTTTAGAGGAAAATAATTGTCCAAGTTCATTAGAATCTTTATCTTCTGACACTGGAATTAGTACAAAAAATTTAGATAGATTTATTAAAGAAAATGACTTTTCTAAGTTTAATTTAAATTTTAATAATCCATCTATTAAATTATAAGAAATAAGACCAATAGATTATTAAGCTTTAGCTTATTACTCTATTGGTCTATCGGTCTATTTTTATATTATTTCTAATATCATACTTTCTTTTTTTATCTTATTCTCACCTATTTTGATTGCTTCTTTCATTTTTTCTGTTGATATTTCTATTTTTTTATTATCACTTGTATACAATGTTGCTATTTTTTCATTTTTTTGTACAAAATCCCCTACTTTTTTATATAGAACAACTCCCGCTAGGTTATCTATTTTGTCTTCTTTTCTTGTTCTTCCTGCACCTAACATTCCTGCTACTTCTCCAACTTTTCTAGCATTTATTTCTTTTATATATCCATCACTTTCAGCCATAATATCTAATTTATATTTAGCCATTTCTATATCTTTATAATTTTCTATATATGATATATTTCCGCCTTGTCTTTCTATTAATTGTAAAAATTTATTATATGCCTTTTTAGAGCTTATGCACTCCTCTATTTTCATTTTATTTTCTTCCAAATTATCTCCTAATTTAGCTAATTTTAATATATAACTTCCTAATGTTAATACCACTTCTTTTATATCTTCTGGCATATCTTCTTTTAAACATTTTATTGTTTCTATTATTTCTAGTGTATTTCCAATATAGTATCCTAATGGCTCTTGCATTCTAGTTATAACACATATTACTTCTTTTTGAGCTAGTTGTCCTATTTGTTTCATTACCTTTGAAAGTTCTATTGCTTTTTCCTCATCTTGCATAAAAGCCCCGCTTCCACATGTTACATCCAATACTATTTTATTTGCTCCTGCCGCAATTTTCTTACTCATTATACTTGAGGCAATTAAAGAAATATTGTCTGTACAACTAATAACATCTCTTAAGGCATATAGTTTTTTATCTGCTGGTGCTAAATTTGCTGTTTGTGTAATTAAACTAATTCCTATTTCTTTTACATTTTTTCTAAACTCTTCATCTGTTAAATTTACTCTATATCCCGGTATAGCCTCTAATTTGTCTGCTGTTCCGCCTGTAAAGCCTAATCCTCTTCCTGACATTTTTGCTACTTTTACTCCCATAGCTGCCATTATTGGCATTAAGATTAGTGTTATTTTATCTCCTACTCCTCCTGTTGAATGTTTATCTACAACATTTCCAAACTCAGACAAATCTAAAATATCCCCTGATTTTGCCATTGTTAAAGTTAAATTTACAGTTTCTTCTATTGTCATTCCATTTATATAAATAGCCATAACCAATGCAGATGCTTGATAATCTGGTATATTACCATTTGTATAGTTTTCTATAAAATATTCGATTTCTTCTTTTGTTAATTCCTTTTTATCTCTCTTTTTAGCTATAATCTCTAAAATATTCATATATTCCTCTTTCTAAAAATCTCATTAGTTTTCCTAATGAGATTTACTTATTATATTTTTTACAAAACTTAGTCTATGTAATGGACACAATCCATATTCATTTATTGCTTGAATATGTGCAGAAGTCCCATATCCTTTGTGCTTTTCAAATCCATACATTGGATAAATTTCGTCCCACTGTCTCATTATTCTATCCCTAGTTACTTTTGCTATAATTGAAGCTGCTGCTATTGAATAACATTTTGCATCTCCTTTTATTATAGAAGTGTATGGTATGTTACACGTATTTATATCTCTTAAAGCATCTACTAATATTATATTTGGTTTTACTTTTAATTCTTTTATAGATTCTGTTAAGCCTTTTTTTGTTGCATTTAAAATATTTATTTCATCTATTTCTTTTTGGTCTATTATTCCAACTCCCCACGCTATCGCTTCGTTTGTTATTTGTTCATATAATACTTCTCTTTTCTTTTCAGAAACTTTTTTTGAATCATTTACTCCTTCTATAAATGATTCTTTTGGCATAATCACAGCTGCAACCACAACTGGTCCTGCTAAAGGACCTCTTCCTGCCTCATCTATACCACAAATATTATTTATTCCTTTTTTATATAATTCTTCTTCTATTTCTTTTAATTTAGTTAATCTTTCAAATTCTTTTTCTTTCATTTACTTTTTCCTATTCTTCTACTTCAGCTTCATTTTCTATTTGTTTTTCTTCTATTGTATTTATTAGATCAATTTCTTTTTTATCATACATTTCCTTTATTTCAGATAATTTATAGTATACTTTTTGGTCTATTTCTATTCCTTTTGAATAAATAATCTCGTCCGTGTTGTAATTTACTATATAATATCCATCTTTTAATTTTATATTTGATAATCCTATTCTTTCTAAATCCTCATTTTCTATAATGTAAATTCTTTCAAAACTCTCGTCTTCTTGAGAAATTATTCCCTTTTGCAATAATTCTTTTATATCTTCTCTTTCTAAATTTTCTGATACTTTCTTTCCTTCTAATATTTCTTCATCTTCTTTTTTCATTACAAATTCTTTTGATATAACCTTAACTTTTCCTTGTAATAAAAGCATATTAGTTTTATAGTTTTCAACGTTTCTTCTTTCTAACATTTTTTTAGTTATATTAAAGCCTAATACTGCAATAACTATAATTATTATAATAGATATTACTAATGTTATTTGGCTCATCCCTCTTTGATTTTTCATTTTTCCCTCCATTATATGTATATTATATATTTATAAAAATATAAAATCAATATAAATTATAACAATATTTTCATATACTTTTCACAATTTTGTTGTAATATAATAAAAAAATATGTAAAGGAGCATTTTTATGGAAAAGAATAAATTTAATATTACAGGTCAATTTTTAATACCTTTTGCCTCTGGCATTTTAGGAACTTCTATTGTTATAGGTACATGTTTTGGAATTCCAACTATTAAAAATTTTATTTTAACCACAAATAGTTCTTCTAACAAAACATCTTTAGAAAGTAATCTTAGTACTTCTACAGATAATTCTGTAAATACATCTTTAGTATCTATTTCAAATTATTCAGACACAGGAGTTTATGTAGCACAAAAAGTACTACCTTCTGTTGTTGGTATAAAAGTAGAATATTCTGTTTCTTCAGTATTTTATAGAAATCAAAGTACCGCTACAGCTTCTGCTGAAGGTTCTGGAATTATAATTAGTGAAGATGGTTATATATTAACAAATAATCACATTATAAATTCTTCATCTAATTCTTCATTTTATGAAATTAGCAAAGCAAATAAAATTATAGTTTCTCTTTATAATGATGAAACAGAATATGAAGCAACTATAATTGGTACTGATGAACAAACCGATTTAGCAGTAATAAAAATAGATAAAACTGGATTAACAAGCGCTACTCTTGGTAATTCTGACACCATCCAAGTTGGAGAATTTGCTATGGCTATAGGAAATCCTCTTGGAATGCAAAGTAGCGTATCTTCTGGAATGATAAGTGCTGTTAATAGAAAAGTTACATCTGATAATAAATCTTATACTTTAATTCAAACAGATACTGCTATTAACTCTGGTAACAGTGGTGGTGCACTTGTAAACTCTAAAGGTGAAGTTATTGGAATTAATACATTAAAAATGTCTGGCTCTGGAATTGAAGGTATGGGATTTGCAATTCCTATAAATTCTGCAAAACCTATTGCTGAACAATTAATTGAATACAATAAAGTAAAAAGACCTTATATTGGCATTATTGGTAGAGATATAGATGAACAAACAGCAAAAAATAATAATTTAGTTACTGGTATATATGTTTTAAACATTGAGGAATTCTCTGCTGCTGAAAAAGCTGGTATAAAAATCGGAGATGTTATTACAGAATTTAATGGCACTAAAGTTTCTACTATGGATGAATTAAATGATTTAAAAAATTCACTTTCTATTGGGACAGAAGTAACTTTAACAATTAATAGAAATGGTGAATCAAAGCAACTAAAATTAACTTTACAAGAGCAATAATTTTTTACAAATGTTTTCACTTTAAGTTCACACAAAAGACATATATTATTGTTAATATAATTATAGTTTAGTAATAAATAACTAAAAAATGAATTCTTTATATAAACAATATATACAAAATTGTTTATAATTCTAAGAATTCCAATACTTTTATATAGTGATTTAAATATTTGCCTTTAATATTCACTATATAGAAAATCCCCTTTTATTTTCAAAAAAGACCTAATTTAAAATTAGGTCTTTTTATTTATATAAATATTTTTGTGGATTTATTTGTGAACCATTTTTTCTAATCTCAAAATGTAAATGGTTTCCTGTTGACTGACCAGTAGAACCTACTAAAGCTATTACATCTCCAGCTGTGACTGTATCTCCTACTGAAGCATATAATTTACTACAATGTCCATAATATGTTTGTATACCATTAGCATGTGTAATAATTACTAAATTTCCATATCCTCCATACCATCCTGAAAAACTTACTGTTCCATCTGCTGCTGCTTTTATTTCGGTACCATTTGGTGCTCCTATATCAATTCCTTTGTGAGTATGATCACGAATACTTTCTACTGCACCAAAACGAGAAGTAATAACACCTGTTACAGGTTTTACACTAAAATACACACCTTCAAATGTTGAAGCTTTTATTTTTATTTGTTCTTCTATTCTTTCTTGTATATTTGACTGAGTATTATTACTATTTGAAGCTATCTGTAAGCTTTCTGTACTAGTAATATCTGTTGTATAAAACTCTTTTACCGCTATATCTATATTCTCTATTGATTTTTTATTTTCTTCTTTTATTTGGCTTACTGCATTTTCTGCTTCTTCTAATGAATTGGAATATGCAACATTTTCATCATTTAGTGTTACTGCATATAGCCTATATGTTGTAACTGCCTTTTCTTGTATTTTTGAAAAAATTTCACTTTCAGAAGTTTGTTCATTTTTATTTATTAATAAAAATTTATACTCTGGCATACTTTCTATGTCTACATACGCTACATTTAATTCATCTGGATTTAAAATTTCTTCATCTATCAATTTTTTAAATTCATTTTTATTTGTAATATATCCCAAATTTTCGCCTGAAAGAGTTACTTTGTAACCTGGTTTATATTTTAATAAAACAAATGCAATAATTAAAATAAAAGCAACTATTAATAATTTAATTAATTTTATAACTGTTTTTGCATAGTTCTTTATTTTTGTGTTTAAAATATATATTCATCTCCTTTTCGTTTTCACGACATTTATGATTATAACATATATTTTAAACAAATGCAAATTTTATATTCACACATTTATATTGTTGCTGTTTTTTCTTTGTTTTTCTCTTTATATATTACTTTTCCAAATTTAATTTCATTAAATTTCTTTTGTATTTCTATTATAACAATAGGAATTATCGAAATAACCGCCGTGTATATCCATTGCATATTATTTAATGGAACAAGTTTAAATATTTCTGCAACAGGCTTAATTATAACTACTCCTATTTGCATTAAAGTTCCTAGCACAAATGCACCTAACAAATATTTATTTTCAAAAATTCCATTTTTAAAAATAGATTCTTCGCTTTTTATATTAAAACTGTGTACAAGCTCTATCATTCCTAAAGAAACAAAAGCCATTGTTCTACCAACTTCTAATGAATATAGATTATTTCCTATGCTAAATGCAAATAATGTAAGCATTCCTATCATTGTTCCTTCTATAAATATTTTTCCCCATAAACCATCGGCAAATATTCCTTTTTTAGTATCATAAGGTTTTCTATTCATTATTCCTTTATCTGCTCTTTCTAGTCCTAATGCTATAGCAGGAAATGAATCTGTTACTAAATTAATCCATAGTAATTGTATTGCAAGGAGTGGAGATTTTAAACCAAGAACAAGTCCCATAAATATAGTTACTATTTCTCCAATATTAGTTGCTATTAAAAAATGTATTGCTTTTCTTATATTATCATAAATATTTCTTCCTTGTTTTACTGCTCCTACTATTGTAATAAAATTATCATCTGCTAAAACCATATCCGCGGCATTTTTGGCTACATCTGTTCCTCCTTTTCCCATAGCTATTCCTATATCTGCATTTTTTAATGCAGGAGCGTCATTTACACCATCTCCTGTCATTGCAACCACATTACCATTTGCCTGGAAAGCTTTTACTATTCTTACTTTATGTTCTGGAGTTACTCTTGCAAATACTGAATATTTTGATATATTCTTTTCTAACTCTTTTTGTGAAATTTTGTCTAATTCTAGACCTGTTATAGCTTTATCATTTAGTTTTAATATTCCCAATTTCGAAGCTATTGCTTTTGCCGTCTCTATATGATCTCCTGTTATCATAACCGTTTTTATTCCTGCTCTTCTACATGTTTCTACAGCTTCTTTAACATTTTGTCTCGGTGGATCCATCATTCCTATTAGCCCTAAAAATACTAAATTTTCTTCTACAGATTTATCTTCTACTTTTAAATTTTTTTGGTCTATTATTTTATATGCTACCAATATTACTCTCAAAGCTTTTTGTGCCATATTTTCATTTATTCTTTCAATTTTCCTTGTTATATTCTCATCTATTTCTATTATTTGTCCATTTTGCTTATAATATTTACATTTCTTTAAAACTATATCTGGTGCTCCTTTTGTTATTACTAGACATTTATCACCAAATTCGTGAATTGTTGACATCATTTTTCTAGTTGAGTTAAATGGAATGTCTGCTATTCTTCTATTTCTTTTATATAATTCGTCTTTTGTTATATTTTGTTTTAAACTATATTCTACTAAGGCTGTCTCTGTTGGTTCTCCTACAATTTCTTTTTTTCCTTCTTTATAGCTAATATTTGCATCTGTGCACATACAAGCATAACTTACTAATTCTCTTTTATTATTTTCAAATGTAAATTCTTCTAACACTTGCATTTTGTTTTGAGTCAAAGTTCCTGTTTTGTCTGAACATATTACACTACTACTACCTAAAGTCTCCACTGCTGGCAACTTTCTAATTATTGCTTGTTTTTTTGCCATTTTTGTAACCCCTATAGATAACATTATTGTTACAATGGCAGGTAACCCCTCTGGTATAGCAGCAACAGCTAACCCCACTGAAGTCATAAACATTTCTATTGGTTCAATTTTTTTAAATATCCCTATTATAAATATAATAAAACAAATTATAAGACATGCTACCCCTAAAGTTTTTCCTACTCCTTCCAATTTCTTTTGAATTGGTGTTTGTGGAGCATTATCTTCTATAATCATATTTGCAATTTTTCCAACCTTAGTATTCATTCCTGTTTCTGTTACTATTGCCTCACCATGTCCATTTACTACGATTGTTGAAGAAAATACCATGTTTATCATATCTGCAAGATTTTGTTTTGTATTTAATATAATATTTGATTCTTTTATAGCAGGTATAGTTTCTCCGGTTAGACTAGATTCTTCTACTTTTAGGTTTGAGCAACTAATAAGTCTTGCATCTGCAGGTACATAATTTCCAGCTTCTAATACAACTATATCTCCCACAACAACTTCTTCTACTGGAATTTCAATAATTTTTCCTTCTCTTTTTACCTTTGCAAGAGGTGCCGTCATTTTTTTAAGTGCTTCCAGTGATTTTTCTGCTTTTTCTTCCTGAACAAGTCCCATAATAGCATTTAATACTACTATTGCTATTATAATTATAGAATCTATATAATCATTACTTTTATTTAATGTAGCTGTTACAGCTGATATTATTGAGGCTATTATTAATATTATTATCATAAAGTCATTAAATTGTTTTATAAACTTTATTATAATACTTTCTTTCTTTTTTTCTTTTAATTCATTTTTTCCAAATTGTTGTAACCTTATTTTTGCTTCTTCATTTGTAAGTCCTTTAGTTTTGTTTGTCCTAAAGTTTTTCTCAATTTCACTTACATCCTTTGCACACCACATAAAAAACACTCTCCTTTGTTAATTAAAAATTCATATTAATATTTATGCACTTGTCCATATTTTATGAATATTTTTAATTAATTTTGAAAAGTGTTTTAGTTATTTTTTTATTTGATTTAAACTAAGAAATAATTTTATTGAATAAATTTTATCTTGCCTTTAAGCAATTTACTTTTTGTGTTATTTCTAATCTTTCTTCTAAATTTTTAAAATCTTCCCATAGGTAACGAATATTACTATTAATTTCCCCAATTTCATTTAGAATTTTTTTAATTTCTTTTCCATGAAGTTCAACTCGTCTGTTTAGTTTACCTATTTGTTGTCCTTGAATTTCAACTCGCTTAGTTAGTTCTCCTATTTGTTGTCCTTGAATATCAACTCGCTTGCTTAGTTCTCCTATTTGTTGTCCTTGAATTTCAACTCGTTTAGTTAGTTCTCCTATTTGTTGTCCTTGAATTTCAACTTGCTTGCTTAGTTCTCCTATTTGTTGTCCTTGAATTTCAACTCGCTTGCTTAATTTTTCTATTTGTTGTCCTTGAAGTTCAACTTGCTTGCTTAATTTTTCTATTTTTTCTCCGTGAACTTCAACTTGCTTGCTTAATTCATTTACTTGTATTCTTAAACTTTTTATCTCTTGTCCTTGTTTATCTACTTTTTCATCTGTACCAGTTACAATTTTAAATATTTTTTCTAATAATTCTTTTTCCATTATTCTCACCTCTCTTTCCATTTCGTAGAAATATTATACCATCTTATTTTATATTTACAAGCAATATTTATAAACTTCCTATTTTTCTACAAAACTTCTTATTTTTTTCATATTTATATAATATATACATATAAAAAGATGTAAATATTATTAATTTACATCTCTTTTCTTTTATTTTTGTGATAATTTCATTGAAAGAAGTTTACTTATACCATTTTCTTCCATTGTTACTCCATAAACTGTATCAGCCGCTTCCATAGTACCCTTTCTATGAGTAATAACTAAGAATTGTGTTTCTTTACTAAACTTTTTCAAATACTCTGCATATCTGTATACATTTACATCATCTAGCGCTGCTTCAATTTCGTCTAATATACAAAATGGTGCAGGATTTATTTTTAATATTGCAAATAATAATGCTATTGCTGTAAATGCTTTTTCTCCACCAGATAAAAGCATCATATTTTGAAGTTTCTTTCCTGTTGGTTGAACTCTAATATCTATTCCACATTCCAATATATTAGACTCATCTTCTAATATAAGTTCTGCTTTTCCTCCGCCAAACAATTCAACAAATACTTCATTAAAGTTTTTATTAATTACTGAAAATTTCTCGGCAAATTGTTCTTTCATTGTATCTGTCATTTCTGAAATCATTTTTCTTAATTTAGCACTTGTGTTTTCCAAATCTAAGCGTTGTTCACTCATGAAATCATAACGTTCTTTTGTTTTCTTGTATTCTTCGATCGAATCTACATTTATACTTCCTAAATTTTTAATTTGATTACGCAAATTATGTACTTGTTTTTGTGCAACTGCTATATTAGTTGGTCTTTCATATTCTTCTGCATTATTAGGAGTTATTTCATACTCTTCCCAAAGATGATTTACAAGTTGCTCTTTATCTTGTTCTATTTTAGTTTTCTTTACATCTATTTTTACTAACTGTTCTTTTACATCTTCTAATATTTTAAATTTATCTGTAATTTCTTGTTCTAACTTAGTTAATTGTTCATTATTTTTTGTTCTATTTTCTTTTAATTCTTCTACTATTTTAGAACTATTTGAAACTTCTTGTTTTATTTTTTCTATTTCTTGTTTTGAAGCTTCTATTGAAGTATCTATTGCACTATTTTCATCTTTAATAGCATTAATTTGAACTTTCTTGTTATTTATACTTATATTGCTATTTTCAATATCTTGATTAATTCTTTCTATCATTTCATCTATTGACATATTACTTTCATCAAATGAAGAAACTGATATTTTTAAATTAGTAATATCAAAGTTTAAATCGTCTATATAAGTTTGATTATCCTTATTTGCTTTTGCAAATTCTTCAATTACTATATTTAATTCCTCTATTTCTTTTGTTAAACTTGCTATTTCATCTTCTTTTTGCTTTTTGACTTCTCTATTTAATTTTTTATCTTCCTCAATATTTGAAGTTTCCTCTTTTAGCTTATTTAGTCTATTTTCTGCCTTTTCTATATTTTCTTCTATAGAAACCATTTTTTGTTTTTCAGTTGCATATACAATATCAATTTCTTGCATATTCTTTTCTAATTCTTCTGATGTCTTTAAAGTAGTTTCAATTGATTTTTCATATTTCTGTTTCTCTTCTTCTAATTCTTGTTTTTGTTTTTCTAGCTTTTTAATTTGTTTTTCCAAATCCTCAATTTCTCTACCTCTACCTAAAATGTTTACTGTTTTAGATATAACACTACCACCAGTAATTGCACCTGTAGGATTAATCAAATCTCCCTTTAAAGTTACAATTCTAAATTGATAATTGTTCTTTTTAGCTAGAGCAATAGCTGTATTCATATCTTCTACTATAACTGTTCTTCCAAGTAAATTTAATACAATTTGCTCATACTTGCTTTGATATTTTACTAAGTCTGAAGCAATTCCTATAACTCCATCAATTCCACTTTGCTTAATGTTTTCTATTCTTTTACCTTTTACAGATGTAATAGGTAAGAATGATGCTCTTCCTAAATTTCCATTTCTTAAAAATTCTATTAATTTTTTAGCGTCTTCTTCCGTATCTGTAATAATATTTTGAAGTGCTGCACCTAAGCACATTTCTATTGCTGTTTCATATTCTTTTGGAGTAGAAATTAAATTTGCTAAAACCCCATGTATACCTTTCTTTAAAGTAGAATTCTTTTCACACTCTAAAAGTAAATTTTTAACACTTTTTGTGTATCCTTCTTTTTCTTTTTCTGTTTCTATTAAAAATTTAAGTCTAGAGTCTTTCATTCTTGTGTCATAAATTATATTATTGATTTTACTATCAAATTCTTTTAATTTTGCGGATGCTTTTTCTTTTTCTTCTTTAATTTTTTCTATTTTAGAAGCTGCATCATTTCTCTTAGCTTCAATATCATAAAATCCCTTAGAAAGTTCTTGTTTTTTCATACGAGCACTATCTAACTCAGAAATTGCTGTTTGAATTTCTTGTTTTATAGTTTTTTGTCTTTTTTCTAAGTTTTCAAAGTTGATATCTTGTGTATTAATTTCAGATGCTACTTCATATTTTTTATCTACATCTTGTTCAACTTTTTGCTTTTTAGCTTCTATTTCTAATTCTTTTGAAGTTAATTTTTTAGTTATTTCTTCCAACTGAGCTTGTTTTTCTGCAAGTTCTTTTTCAAATTTTTCTCTGTTTTGATTTAATCCTACTTTTTTATCTTGCTTTTGTTTTTTCTCTTCTTCTAATTCTTTTATTTTTTCTGTTATATCACTAATTTCTTCTTCAAATCGACTAGCATTTTGTTCATTATTTAACTTTCTTTCTTGCATAACATTAATATCAGAATTAATTTTTTCAATTTTATTTGAACTTTCAAAACCAATATTTTGCATTTGTTCTATTTTTTCTGTCATTTCATCTACTTGCACTTTCAATTCTTCTTTTAATAGTTTTACTTTTTCAAATTTTTCATTTTCTTCATCATATTGATTTTTGAATATTTCCTCATCTTTTATAATTTCTTCTAATTTTGCTTTATATGTTTCTATATTATATAAAAATAAACCTACTTCAATACCTTTTAGTTCTTCTCTTAAATCTAAAAATTTCTTTGCTTTTTCAGACTGAATTTTAAGAGGCTCTATATTTCCCTCTATTTCTGACAAAATATCATTAATACGAAGTAAATTTAATTTAGTTTGTTCCAACTTTTTCTCAGACTCTTGCTTTCTTGTTCTATATTTTACAATACCTGCTGCTTCTTCGAAAATATGACGTCTATCTTCTGATTTATTACTTAATATTTGGTCTATTTTTCCTTGACCTATTATAGAATATCCATCTTTTCCAATACCTGTGTCCATGAATAATTCTAGTATATCTTTTAATCTACAAGGAGTTTTATTTATAAAGTATCCCGTTTCACCGCTTCTATATATCTTTCTTGTAACAGTTACTTCATTATATTCAATAGGAAGTTTTCCATCTGAATTATCTATTACTATAGATGCTTCTGCAAAACCTAATGATTTTCTATTTTGTGTTCCCGCAAAAATAATATCAGAAGAAGTAGCACCTCTTAGAGATTTCATGCTTTGTTCTCCTAATACCCATCTAATACTATCTGATATATTACTTTTTCCAGATCCATTTGGTCCAATTACAGCAGTAATTCCTGGTTTAAATTCTAACACTGTTTTATCTGCAAAAGATTTAAATCCTTGTAATTCTAGTCTTTTTAAATACATTTTTTTCACCCTTACTTGATTTTTATAAATTTCGCTATAATATGCTAAAATTATATATTTTTAGCATATTTTTGTCAAGTTCAATTTTGTATATTACCTAATCACATTGTTAATCCTTTTTAAAAATTCTTGCAATATAAATTTCATTATGATAATATGTTTTTAATAAAAAGTGAGGTTTTACAAATGAAAGGTGAAAAAATAGATTTTTATAGTTCTACTAATTTAAAATCCTATAACTTAGATGATGTTATGAAATACCAATTATCTATGCTTGATAGACTAGATGTTTTTACAAGACGTCATAGTGAAAATGTAGCAAACTTAGTTTGCCGTATATGTGAATACTTGCATTGTAAAAGAGCATTTACAATTCATGCAACCATCTGCGGATACCTACATGACATAGGTAAATTATTTATTCCTCCTGAAATTTTAAATAAACCTGGAAGTCTTACAAAAGAAGAATTTGAAATAATGAAAACTCATACTACTCTTGGCTATGAGATGTGTATGAAAGACTTAAAATTAAGACCTTATTCAGAAGGTCCTCTATACCATCATGAAGCTTTAAATGGAACAGGTTACCCTCAAGGATTAACAAAAAAAGATATTCCACTTGTAGCACAAATAGTACGTGTTGCCGATGAGTATGATGCAATAGTTACTAAAAGGCAATATACAACTCACGTTAACATTTCTGAAACTCTAAAAGTATTAATAAAAGATGCTAGGCCAACTGCAAAAACATTAGCTTTAGATGCACTAAAAGAAAATTATAAAGTAGGTAAAATAAATAGTAAAGCATTAAAGGCTTTATTTAAAGTAGTTATAGACGATACTTTATATGAAATTAGTTGTGTAATGGAGTATATAGATTACTTAGATGAACAAGTAACTAGATTAGAAAAAATAGAAAAGTATGACTTAAAAAGTCAAAAAGCTAAAAAAGAAAAAGAAAAAAATTATTACAAAGAAGGCATGAGAATGCTATTTTCACAAGGTGAAAACTTTGAAAACTATAATCAAATTTTAGATGAATATAGACAGGCAATAATAGTAAGACAAGATGTTAAGCAGAAACTATATGATGAAATTAAAATTATTAAAAAACTAAAAATCTAAATTTTAGGGACGAACTTAAAAATTTAATTCTTTAAATTTTTAAATTCGTCCCTAAAACTTAATCTAATCCAAAGCTTACTCCTAATGCATTATTTATTTTATTCATTACATTATTATCATCTATATGTCCTATTTTTTCTTTTAATCTACTCTTATCTATAGTTCTTATTTGCTCTGTAAGTACTACTGAATCTGCTTTTAATCCGCTATCTTTTGTTCCTATTTCTATATGAGTTGGTAACTTATTTTTTCCTGTTTGTGATGTAATGGCAGCAGCAATTACAGTTGGGCTGTGCTTATTTCCTATATCATTTTGAATTATAATAACTGGTCTTACCCCTCCTTGCTCAGAACCTACGACTGGACTCAAATCTGCATAAAACATATCTCCTCTTTTTATTACCATTGTATATCACTCCTACTATTTTTCCATATCGAAAGTTTGATTTTAGATATATTTTAAATATTTTTAATATTTTTAATATTTAAGAGATTGATATCTCAGTATATAATATGTAGACTAGCATTTTTTTGTTAATATCCTCTATTTCTAGTTTAGTAGGTTTTCCTGTTTTTTTATCTATATATAACCTTTTACAAGTATCATATAAATTTTCTGTATTATTTATTTCTAATACTATTTCATCTGTTTTACTATTTACTTTTGTTTTATTACTCTCTTTAAATTCATTTGTAAAAGAATTTAGCCACAATTTATTTTCTACTATATATTGATAATTTTGAAAAGTCGTTTCTAAATTCAATTTATTATTTCTTATTTTTAACTGTTCACCATCATATTCAGTTACTACTCCTGCAATATTTTCTGGTTTTAGTACTTCTTGTATACTTTTTTCATTTTCTACTTTTTGACTTACAACATATTTTGTAACATTTTTATTTGTCTCAATAGTGATATCTAACTTTGCATTATATGCTTTAATATTTAAAATATCTTCTATAAGTTGTTCCTCCGATTTGTTAATAATATTGTTTCCACTTTTTCTACTTTTATAATAATAAACTAGAAATATTGTTAAAAAAATTAAAATTATCGCTATTATAGCTATTACAAATACCTTTTTATTTTTCATAAAATTTCCTCCTAAAATAAAATAGAATAGTTTTAAAACTATTCTATTTTATTTTATTCTTTATTATAAAAAGTATTCTTTTAGACAATCTTCTAATTCTTTCTTTGTTTCTATTCTATTAATTTTTTCTCTCATAGTAGTTGCATCTGGCATATTTTTTATATAAGCTGATATATGTTTTCTGAGTTCTTTTATTCCTACTACTTCGCCTTTTTCTTCTACTTCCCATTCTATATGTTTTAAAATTGTTTGTAATCTTTCTTCTTTAGATATTTCTCGTATTTTTTCTTGTTTTAAATACGAAATTATCTCTTCAAAAATCCATGGATTTCCTAAACTAGCTCTTCCTATCATTATTCCATCAACACCTGTTTTTTTAAACATATTAAGCGCATCTTCTTTTGTCTTTATATCTCCGTTTCCTATAACAGGAATATTTACTGATTCTTTAACTTCTTTTATTATATCCCAGTCTGCTGTTCCAGAATAGAATTCATCTGCTGTTCTTCCATGAATAATTAATGCACTAGCCCCAGCTTTTTCCGCAATTTTTGCAACTTGAACTGCAACTATATTATCTTTATTCCAACCTTTTCTTATTTTTACTGTAACGGGTACGCTTGATTTTTCTACCACTTTTCTTATTATTTTTTCAACTAATTCTAAATTTAATAAAAGTTTACTTCCATCACCATTTTTAGTAACTTTTGGTGCAGGGCAGCCCATATTTATATCAACAATATCAGCCATTTTAGAAACATATTCTGCTGCATACCCCATTGTTTCTATATTGCTTCCAAATATTTGCATAGATATAGGTCTTTTTTCATAATTTGTATCTAATAATAATTTTGTTTTATCATCTTTGTAGTACAAACCTTTACTGCTTACCATTTCTGTGCATACTAAACCTGCTCCATACTCTTTGCAAATTCTTCTAAATGCTTTATCTGTTATTCCAGCCATTGGAGCTAAAATAATATTATTTTCAATGGTCACATTTCCTATTTTCAATTCTTTTAAGTACATTTATTTCTCCTTGTCTTTTACAATTTAACCTACAAATATTGTTTTTTGTCTTCTTCCACTAATATTTAATAATAATGCTATTAATATTAAATTTGTTAAGAGTGAACTTCCTCCATAACTTACGAAAGGAAGTGGAACTCCTGTAATAGGTAAAAGTCCAATAGTCATTCCTATATTTTCTGCCATGTGAAATAAAAATGCACCTGCAATTCCCATAGCAATATACGATCCAATATCATCTTTTGCTGTTTTAGCTACATATATTGCTTTTGTAATAAGTACAACATAAATTACTACTATTGCTCCGGTAACAACAAATCCCATTTCTTCTCCAATAACAGAAAAAATAAAATCGGTTGTTTTTGGATATAAAAATCCTAATTGAGTTTGGTTTCCTTTTAATATTCCCATTCCAAACAAACCACCTGATCCAACTGCTAATTTTGATTGTATTATATTATACCCTGCTCCTCTTGGATCTAAATTTGGATTTAAAAATACATCTATCCTCGTTTTTGCATGTTCTGGTAATATAAAGAAGTACATTATTGGTACTAATATTACTACTAATAACAAAGAAACTATTATATATTTCTTTTTTATTCCTGCTGCAAATAATATAAATATAGTTGATACCATAAATGCTAAAGCTGTTCCATAGTCTGGTTGTTTTACAATAAGTAATACAGGAATTAACATTACGAGTAAACAAATTAATAATTTTGTAGGTCTACTTATTTCATTTCTACCTCTTTCTTGTATTTTTGTAACTACAAGTGAAAACGTAAGTATTGTAAATATTTTAGCAAATTCAGAGGGTTGAAATGAAAATATTCCTATATTAAACCAACTTGATGCACCATTTACTGCTTTAGTAAAAAGTACGGCTATTAATAATATAATAAATATTCCATAAAAAATTGGTGATATTTTTGCTATCACCTCATAATCAATACAAATGACTAGAATCATAATTGGAATGCTTATGCCAAGCCATATTAATTGTTTTTTAAATTCATCATGCTCCGTATCTTTAGTTGCAGAATATAAAGCAACCATACCTATTGTAATTAACAAGATAGTACAAATTAAAATACTCCATTCTATATTCCTTAAGATTCTTTTTTTCATTATTAAACCTCTTCTATTCTATTTGTATTCTCTTTTTATTTTTCTTTAACTTCTTGTTTTTTATTCACTTCTTTTTTAGTTTCTACTTTCTTTTGATCAGTTTGTTCTTCTGTTTCTTCTTTATTTTCTATGTTTTTTTGTTTTTCTTCAATGTTTTCAGCAGTTTCCTGTTTTGCTTCATCTTTTACTTCACTATTTACTTCTTCTTTAATGTCTTCTTTAACTTCTTCTTGTTCTACCTTTTCTTCTTTCTCTTCATTTTTTTCAGTATCTTCTTTTAGATTTTCAGCCTTTTCTTTTTCGTCTTTTTTAGGAATCTCTCTGTCAACTTTTACTTGCTTTGCATCGTCTTTCACATTAACAATTGGAATATTAGCATACAACATAGGTACACCTGTTGTTCCATCATTGTTCACTTTATTAGTAAGTTTTACATCTATAGAATTTTCATCTACATCTATATATTTTTTTATTACTTCTATTATTTCTTGTTTCATAAGTTCCATAAAGTCTGCAGAAACATTGGCTCTGTCTTGCATTAAAACTAAGTGCAATCTTTCTTTTGCAGTATCTTTAGAATCTTTCTTCTCTTCTTTTATAAATTTTTTAAAAAATTTCATTATATTATCGAACATCCTATTTCCTCCGTTATTTTATTTGTCTATTTTTTTGAGAAAATACTTTTTAACTTAGCCAAAAATCCTTTTTCTCTTCCAGGAATTGAAACCTCTATATTTTCTCCTAAAATTCTTCTTGCTATTTCTGTATATGCCTTTCCTGAAGGAGCTTTATGGTTCGATACAACAGGCTCTCCTTTATTTGTTTGTGTAATTATATATTCATCATCTGGTACTACACCTATTAAGTCTATAGATAATAAATCTACTATATCATCTACATCCATCATTTCACCTTTTTTAACCATATTTGGACGTAAACGATTTATTACTAATTCTGGATTTTTTATTTCAGATGACTCTAATAATCCAATTATTCTATCTGCATCACGGATAGCAGATATTTCTGCTGTTGTAACAACAACTGCTCTGTCTGCACCAGCTATGGCATTTTTGAAACCTTGTTCAATACCTGCTGGACAATCTATTAATATATAGTCAAATTCTTCTTTAAGTGTACTTGTTAATTCTTTCATTTGTTCTTCATTTACTGCACTTTTATCTCTTGTTTGCGCTGCTGGAAGTAAAAATAATTCATTAAAACGTTTATCTTTAATTAGAGCTTGTCTTAATTTACATTTTCCTTCTACCACATCAACGATATCATATACTATTCTGTTTTCTAGACCCATAACAACATCTAAATTACGAAGTCCAATATCAGTATCAACTAATACTACTTTTTTACCTTTTAAAGCTAAAGCTGAACCTAAATTGGCTGTTGTTGTTGTCTTTCCAACTCCACCTTTTCCAGATGTAATAACGATAACCTCTCCCATTTTTATCCTCCTCGAATTTTATGTTTTTTATTTATAAAGTGCATATTTTTTATGTTTATATAATATAATGAAAATGTGAAAAAGTCAATGCAAATACAACAAAAAATAAAATAGAATGGTACAAAATATGTACCATTCTATTTTATTTTTTATACATAATTACCCTAAAACCTGCAAGTGCATTACTAGTTGTAGTACTTAAATTATCTCTATATGCTGTAGGCCAATTAACAGATTTGTTATTATATCTTCCTCCTCTTGCCACTACATATTTAGTTGTTCCAACAGTTGCATTTTCAGTTGTCCACTCTTCAATATTTCCTGCCATATCATATATATTGTTCTTTTTGTAATATCCTGTTTCTCTTATAGTTCCTGTATAATTTCCTTTGTTTAATGCATATTTATAATAACTTGAATCTACTAAAGTTAACCATTTTAATGTAGTATCCCATGCCTCGCCTGTTATTAATGTTGATTTTGCTCCAGTTTCTTCTTCACTTATCATATTTTTAGAAACTGTTATTGCGTTAGCTCTTGTAATAAAGTTCCATACACCAACACCTTTTTTTGAAACTGGTTTTTTTGTTAAATCTTTTTTCATTTCTTCATTTGTAGTTGAAGAAGATGTTGTATTTCCAATTCCAGCTTCATACCTTGCTATATAAAATCCGCCATATTTTTGTACACTTTCTCTTACTTCTTCTGCATCAGTTCCTTCTTCTCCTGTTATAGTTAAGTTATTTGCATTATATAAGTAATTTTTGTCTGTAGTATCTTTAGTTTCTGGTAAAACTCTTTCATATACTACAGAATCATCATCTTCACTAGCTTTACTTAATACACATGGCACCCACACAAATTCATTGCCTGTTGCATAATCCTTTATTACATATCCTGTATCTATTGAACCCTCTGTATGAGTAAATCCATTTGGAATGTATGATGGTCCTATTTCTGTATTAGTTTGAGTATATAATTCGCTTACATCATTTATTTCCTTCTCATATACATCTTGTATTCTTAAGTCACTCTTTAACTGTGATTTTTGTGCTGATGAAATAATCATATATATACTAGATAAAATGATAATAAACATTAATACTGTAAATAATACTATTGTTGACACAGCACCATTTTGCTTTTTTAATTTTATATATTTTTTATTTATAAACACTTTAATAAATTCCTTTCTTTTGTACTTTTATATATTTTATATTAAAATTTATCTATTTTCAATGTTTTTTATATTTTTCTTTATCCATTCAATTCTTTCTTTTCTTAGTAACTCTCCAACTTGCTCTTTATTTCTTATATTATACTTTTCTTCTATATATTTTCCATTAATTTTTGAAATACATTCTTTGCCTATTTCAGCAAAATTTATGTCTGTTGGCATATTCTCATTTTTCCATTCATCGCAGATAACCACTATTTTTAAGCCATCTAATCCTAACAAAGATTTATTTACTCTTGTAATAAAATCTACCTGCTTTTTAGGTGTCATTTTATTAAAAATTCCTCCAAGCATGTGCTCTTTTGCAGATACTTTTCCACATTTTATCCAAGAATTGGGGATTTTTAATCTGTTTCCTAAATTTTCTACTAATTTAACTCCATTTTTATCATGTCCATAATGATGTGGTAATATCTCTTTTGGAGTTATTCCCTTTCCTAAATCATGAACTAATGCAGAAAAACGAACTTCTATACTACTTGTTAAAATTGCTGATTTATCTACTACTATCATTGTGTGATTATAACTGTCTCCTTCTGGATGATATTCTACTGGCTGAGTTTTTCCTATTAAATCAGATATCTCTTTAAAATGAACATCTAATATGTTTGCTTTTTTTAGTACTTCAAAAAAAACAGATGGTTTATCGCTTTTTAATGCCTTTCTAAATTCTGTAAAAACTCTTTCTGGTGACAAAGTCTTTAATTCTTCCTTTATCTCCTCCATCATTTTTATCGTTCTTTCTTCTACTGTAAAATTAAGCTCGCTTGCAAACCTTGCTACTCTATATACTCTTAAAGGATCTTCTATAAAACTATCTGTTGTTGCTCTAATTATTTTATTTTGTATGTCTTTTATTCCTCTATATGGATCTGTTACTTCTCCTGTTAGTACATTTTTGGCAATGCTATTTATTGTAATATCCCTTCTTGCTAAATCTTCCTTAATAGTAATGTCTTTTCCATTTTGTATTTCAAATTCTTTATGACCTTTTCCTATTTTTTTATCTTTCCTTGCTAGTGCAAATTCTTTATTCTCTATATCATAAACACCAAAAGATTTGCCTCTTTTATAAGCATTTTGAAAAAGTTTTTCAAATGTTTCTTTTTCTATTCCAGTAACACAATAATCTTCATCATGAATTTTTCTATTCATAATTTCATCTCTAACTGCTCCACCTACTAGATATAAAGTTCCACCATTTTCTTTAATTTTATTTGCAATTTCTACTATACTCATAATTTCCTCTTTTTATTTTATTATTTATATTATACTTTTTTATTATTTTTAGTCAACTTTTTATTATTAATTATTTAAATATGCTATATATCTTTTTACCATCTTTTAAATAAAAAAATATGTCATATTTTGAAGCTATCTTTTTTTGTGTATTATACTGCTTTTTCTTGACTTTATAACCTTTTAGTCATATACTAAATATGTGATTTTTATATAAAATGAAAGGAAGGAATAACATGGATAACATGATAGAAATAAGATGGCATGGTAGAGGTGGACAAGGTGCTAAAACAGCTTCTCTTCTTCTTGCAGATGCTGCATTTAATACTGGAAAATATATTCAAGGTTTTCCTGAATATGGTCCAGAAAGAATGGGAGCCCCAATTACCGCTTACAATCGTATTAGTACCTCTCCTATTCGTATTCATAGTAATATTTATGAGCCTGACTATGTAGTTGTTGTAGATGATAGTTTATTAGAATCAGTCCCTGTTACTGCTGGTTTAAAAGAAACTGGTGCTATTATTATAAATACAACAAAAGATGCTGATTCTTTAAAACCTTTGCTAAATGGTTACAAAGGAAAAGTTTACACTATAGATGCTAGAAAAGTTTCTATAGAAGCACTTGGAAAATATTTTCCAAATACTCCTATGCTTGCAGCTATTGTTAAAGTCTCAAACATAATGAGTGAAGAAGAATTTTTAAATGATATGGAAGGTTCTTTTAAACACAAATTTGCAAAAAAACCTGAAGTTATTGAAGGAAATATGAAAGCATTAACTTTAGCATTAAAAGAAGTTAAGTTAGTGTAAAGGAAGGAGATTTTTATGTCAGTAGAAATAAATAAAGAAACACCTTGGCAAGATTTAACACCAGGTGGAACAATATATGATGCTGGAAATTCTTTAGAATTTAAAACTGGTGACTGGAGAAGCATTAGACCTATATTTTTAGAAGAAAAATGCAAACAATGTGGTTTATGTTTCGCAGTCTGCCCAGATGATGCAATCCCAGTAGGAAAAGATCAAAAAAGAAAAGATTTTAATTTTGATTATTGTAAAGGATGTGGCGTATGTGCTAAGGTTTGTCCTTTTTCCGCAATCGAAATGAAAGAAGAATAATCTATAAAAAAATAAAACTAATAGTAGAGCTAAACTAAAAAGGCCCGTCCCTATTAGTTTAGTAGGAAGGATGAAAAAAATGAGTATAAGAGAACGTTTAAGTGGAAATGAAGCTTCTGCTATAGCAATGAAACAGATAAATCCAGACGTAGTTGCAGCATTTCCTATAACTCCATCTACTGAAATTCCACAATACTTTTCTACTTTTGTAAGTAATGGAAAAGTAGATACAGAATTTATTGCAGTAGAAAGTGAACATAGTGCAATGAGTGCTTGTATTGGCGCAGAAGCTGCAGGTGCAAGAGCTATGACAGCAACTTCTTCTAATGGTTTAGCATATATGTGGGAAATGATATATATAGCATCTGCTAGTCGTCTACCAATAGTTATGCCATTAGTAAATAGAGCACTTTCAGGACCTTTAAATATACACAATGACCATTCAGATGCAATGGGAATTCGTGATAGTGGTTGGATAATGTTATTTTCAGAAAATAACCAAGAAGCTTATGATAATTTAATTATGGCCCACAGAATTGCAGAGCATAAAGATGTTATGCTTCCTCTTGCAGTTTGCCAAGATGGATTCATTACATCACACTCAATAGAAAATATTGAATTAATAGAAGATGACAAAGTAAAGGAATTTGTTGGAACATATAAACCTGAACATTACTTATTAAATTCAAAAGAACCAATAGCTGTTGGTCCAATGGATTTACAAGCATATCTATTTGAACACAAATATCAGCAATCTCAAGCAATGAAAAATGCTAAAAAAGTAATTTTAGAAGTTGCCAAAGATTTTGAAAAAATGACAGGTAGAAAATACGAATTATTTGAAAGTTATAAATTAGAAGATGCTGAAATTGCCATAGTTTGTATGAACTCAACAGCAGGAACAACTAAAGTAGTTGTAGATGAACTAAGGCAAAAAGGAATAAAAGCAGGTCTTTTAAAATTAAGAGTATTTAGACCTTTCCCTGCTGAAGAAATTGCAAAAGCATTAGAAAATGTAAAAGCTGTAGCAGTTCTTGATAAAGCAGATTCTTTAAATGCTTGTGGTGGTGCATTATTTACAGACGTTACTTCTGGTATGTATGTAAATAAATGCAATGTTCCTACTGTAAGCTACATTTATGGTATTGGTGGTAGAGACACTACTACTAAAGATATTTTAAGTGTATACGAAGACTTACAGAAGATTTCCAAAAATAAAAAAATAGATAATCCTTTTCGTTATCTTGGAGTAAGAGGGGTGAATAAATAATGGCTTATAATGTAAAAGAAGTAGTTGCAAACAAACCTAGCATATTTAATGCAGGTCATAGAATGTGTGCAGGTTGTGGTGCACCAGTAGTTGGTAGAATGGTAATGAGAGCCTTAAAAGAGGGAGATCATGCAGTAGTTTCTAATGCAACTGGATGTATGGAAGTTTCAACATGTATTTACCCTTATTCTTCTTGGGACTGTTCTTATATTCACACAGCTTTCGAATGTGCGTCTGCTACTTGTTCAGGAGTAGAAGCAGCATATAAAGCAATGAAAAGAACAGGAAAATTAAATGAAAATGAAACTTTTAAATTCATTACATTTGGTGGAGACGGAGGAACTTACGATATCGGTCTTCAAAGTTTATCTGGTGCAATGGAAAGAGGACATGACATGACTTATGTATGCTATGATAATGGTGCATACATGAACACTGGTATACAACGTTCTTCTGCAACACCACACTTTGCAGACACAACAACATCACCAGCAGGAGAAAAAATTCCTGGAAAAATGCAAATTCGTAAAGATTTAACAGAAGTTATGGAAGCTCATCATCTTCCTTATGTTGCACAAACTGCAGCAGTTATGAATTTTAAAGATTTATATGAAAAAGCTGAAAAAGCAATATATACTGAAGGCCCAACATTTTTAAATATACTTGCTCCATGTCCTAGAGGATGGGGTTACCCTACAGATATGTTAATGGAAATGAATAAATTAGCAGTAGACACTTGTTACTGGCCTTTATATGAAGTTGTAGATGGTAAATATAAAATTACTTATAAACCTGCTAAAAAACTTCCAATAGAAGAATTTTTACGTCCACAAAGAAGATTTAAGCACATGTTTAAACCAGGAAATGAATGGATGATAGAAGAATTCCAAAAAGAAGTAGATAAAAGATGGCAATCACTTTTAGATTTGGAACAGTAGGGACGGTCCTTTTTGTTCCGATTTCGGAAAACTCGGGACACTCCTTGTAATATATAAATTATTTAAAACAATTATTTATGTTTTAACTTTTGTCTACTATGAAATTTAATTGATTAATTACTAAAATATAAATTTTAAAAATAAAATATTTAATATAATTTAAAATAAAAAAATAGAAAATCAGCTGATTATAAGTTGATTTTCTATTTTTTATTTTAAAATTTAATTAATGAAGGAGTGTCCCTGTGTTCCAAAATCGGAACAAAAAGGACCGTCCCTACTGTTCCTCAACTGGAGCAGAAACCGGGCAAACTGCTGCACAAGTTCCACATTCGATACATCTTTCTGGATCTATAACATATTTTTCATCACCTTCAGAAATACATTCTACTGGACATGAAGCGGCACAAGCACCACATTTAATACATGCATCTGTTATTTTATATGCCATAACTAATTCACCACCCTTCAAATTAATTTATTTATATTTCATCGTTATCTGCATTTTTTGTATCTAATTTTTCTAGTTTTTCTAACTCTTGCAACTCTTTTAAATTTTTTCTTTCTTCTTCATCTATTGTCTCTTCTTCAACATTTTTTATTATTTTTACATCTTTTGCATCATATTTTTTGAAGTAATATTCTCCATTGTCATCTTTTAATTTTATTCTCAATCTTTCCTTTAGAGTTTCTACTCCTTCTACTGTTCCTTCTCCATCTTCTGTTTTTACAATCGCTCCTATTTTTGGAAGTCTTGAAAGTTTTTCCGAATACACCTCTTCTTCATATTTTAGACAACACATTAATCTTCCACAATTTCCAGATATTTTTGATGGATTTAATGACATATTTTGTTCTTTTGCCATTTTTATAGATACTGTTTCAAAATTTCCTAAAAATGAACAACAGCATAATTCTCTTCCGCAAACTCCATTTCCACCAATTCTTTTTACTTCATCTCTTACACCTATTTGTCTAAGTTCTATTCTTGTTTTAAAAATAGCTGCTAAATCTTTGACTAAATCTCTGAAATCTATTCTACCATCTGCAGTAAAATAAAATAACACTTTACTATTATCAAATTTAAACTCTACATCTGTTAATGTCATTTCTAAATTATGTTCTTTTATTTTCTTTTGACAAATTTCAAATGCCTCTTTTTCTTTTTGTTTGTTTTCTTCATAATGCTTTTTATCTTTATTAGTAGCAATTCTTATAACTTTCTTTAAAGGTTTTACAATATTTTCTTCTGGCATAGATCTATTACAAATTACAACTTCGCCATATTCCTCACCTTGAACAGTTTCTACTATAACACAATCTTTATTGTTAATTTGTAATGTACCCGGATCAAAAAAATAGATTTTTCCTGGTTTCTTAAATCTAACTCCTACTATATTTTTCATTTATTCCCTCCTTCTTTTCTCTTATTTATTTTTCATTTCTTCATTCATTTTCATTAAAAGATAATCTATACACATATCATAATTACTATTACTATTTAATCTTTTTTTAGTCTCTTCAACATATTTTATACAATTAATTTTATTAATTTCTTTTGAATTATACAAACATACATTAATATAATTTAATATTTCTTGTATTTCTTCTTTTTGATTATACAAAACCGCTGCATTCTTAAATATTTCTCCAATATTTTTGCTTTCAACACTTACCAATATTTTAGAAATTTCTGTATATAATTGTTTATTTTCTTGAAGTTTTATAGCTCTTCCAATACTTCCTTCACTAATATTTATTAGATTTTCGTCTATATTTTCATAATTTTTCTCTATTAAATATTGTTTTATCTTTTCTTTAGGAATCCCTTGTAAATATAATTTTAAACATCTAGATTTTACAGTTGTTAAAAGCTTACTTTCATTAGATGTTGTTAATATTATTACTGCATATTCAGGTGGCTCCTCTAAAGTTTTTAGTAAACAATTTTGTGCTTCTGTGGTCATTTGATCGCAATCTTTTATGAAATATACCTTCTTTGTAGAAATAATTGGTTTTTCAGATATTTGTTCTTGTAAAAAACGTATTTGATCAATTTTTATTTTACCATCTTCAGACTCTATTTGTACAAAATCTGGATGATTATTATTTTGCCATTTTATACAAGAATTACATCTACTTACATCATCATCTTTATTTAAACATAGTATTTTTCTTGCAAATTCTTTTGCTATAAGACTCTTACCTATTCCATCAATTCCTATTAACAAATAACTATGAGATATATGATTTTCTTCTATTGATTTACTTAATATTTGTTTTGTTTCTTCATTTCCTATAATATCTTGAAAAATCAATTTTTTTCTCCTTAATTTTATAATTATACTTTTCCAAATAAGTTAAGTGGCCAAATTCTAATCCAAACCTTACCTTCAACCTTTTCTATTGGAACACATCCAAATTCCCTACAATCTGCGCTATTTTCTCTATTATCCCCCATTGCAAAAATATATCCGTCTGGAACTGTAAAATCTTCCAAATTTATATTTTTAGCTTCTGTTACAACATCTGAAGAAAGATAATCTTCTTTTAATTCTTCTCCATTTATATATACTTTTCCATCTGCTATTTTTACATGTTCACCAGGAAGTGCAATTACTCTTTTTATATAACTTGTTTTTCCAGCTTCTACAACATAGTATGCAAAGCTTTCTAACCAATTTGAAGGAGTATAATCATAAGTTGCTTTTTCGCTTCTTGCTAGTTCTCTTTTTGGAGCTTCAAAAGTAATAATATCTCCTCTTTTATATTCTTGCTTAAAAGTTCTAGGAAGTCTATTTAATATTAATCTTTGTCCTTGTTTTAATGTAGGAAACATTGATTTTTGTCTTACCTCTGTTGGCGTTCCTATAAAATATCTTATTAATAATGCAAGAGCTACAGCTATTACAATACAATAAATCCATTCTAAAACATCTTTAATTACTGCTTTTTTATCCATTATATATTTTCCTCCATTTATAAACTAACATATTTATTATATAAGTTTTTCACTAAATTATCAACTACTTTTTGTATGACAAAATTTTACTTTTTTTGCCTATTAACCTATCAAAGTAAAACTTATACACTTATTAATATTCTATAAAATTATTTAGTTGGAATTCTTATTACTACTTCTGTTCCTTTACCTTTTTCACTTTTTATATCTATACTTCCATTATTCTGATCTAATATTTCTTTTGCGATTGAAAGTCCAAGTCCTGTTCCTCCCATTTCTCTTGTACGTGCTTTATCTACTCTATAGAAACGTTCAAAAATTCTATTTAAGTCTTCTTCTGGGATTCCTATTCCATTATCAATTACTTTAATATATGCATCATTATATACAAATCCAACATAAATTTTAATACTTCCACCATCTTTTGTATATTTAATACTATTTGTTAGTATGTTTAATACAACTCTTTCTATTCCATCTTTATCTGCCTTTACTGGTGGAACATTGGCTGTAACAAAGCATTCTACTTCATGACCTTTTTTATTTATTTCTAATTGTAACTTTTCTTGACATTTTTTTACCAACTCACCTAAGTCAAATTCTGTTGTTTCCTTCTTCACTTTGTTACTGTCATATCTAGATAATATTAGTAAGTCTGTAACAAGTTTTGCCATTCTCCTTGCTTCTGAAGCAATTACATTTAAAAATTTATCTTGTGTTTCTTTATCATACTCACCTTCTAATAAAGTGTCTGCATATCCCATAATAGAAGTAATAGGAGTTTTTAATTCATGTGATACATCAGCTACGAATTCTTTTCTCATATTATCAAGTTTTACATGTTCTGTAATATCTTGAATTACTACCATTATTCCAGAAGGTCTATCTTTTTCATCTTTAAATGATGCAAAAAATATATTTAAATACTTATCTTCGACTTGAACTCTTTGTTCTGAAGAAGTCCAATTTTCTAGATATACTATTTTCTCTAAGTTAATATCAATATTTAGTTTTCCAAAGATTTTTTCAAAAGTGTTATCCTTGCTATTTAATTTTAATAAATCTGTTGCTGCAGGATTTATATGCATTATATTTCCTTCCATATCGAATGCAATAATACCATCTGTCATGTGAAGTAATATTGTTTCAATTTGTCTTTTTTGTCTATTTACTTCATTTAAATTTTCTCTCAATTCATTTGTCATAATACTAAAAGCATTAGAAATTTCATCAGTTGCATTCTTGTTAACTTCTATATTTTCTCCTGCCGCAATCTTTGGTGCACTATCTATTAATCTTGAAATCGGATCTAATATTGCTTTAGAAACAAAAACACCTATTACAATGCAGATACATCCATAAGATACAACCAAAACTATTGTTACTATCTTCACATTTTGCAACTGCACTTGCATTGTTTCTTCATAAATTTTTATTTGTTCTTCTGTTTCTAATGTTTTACTTGCTTGATTAGTTTTTAAACTAACTCCAAAGGCAACCCCTAATGTTGAAATTAATAAAATTCCTAATATGCTAAATATTAGTATGATTTTTAATTGTATATTTTTTAACATTTTTTTCTCCTTATATAACTAAATAATGCACAAAAGGGAAGTCCCTTTTGTGCACCATATTATTTTTTATTTTGATGCTATATAATAGCCAACTCCTCTTTTAGTAATTAAAATTTTTGGATTTGATGTATCTTTTTCTATTTTCTCTCTAATTCTTCTTACTGTAACATCAACTGTACGAATATCTCCATAATATTCATATCCCCATACTTTTTCTAATAATACTTCTCTTGTAACTACTTGTCCTGGTTGATTTGCTAAATATTTTAATACTTCGAATTCTCTTAAGGTTAAGTCCATTACTTCTCCTCTAACTTTTACTTCGAACTTATTTAAATCTAAACTTAAATCTCCTACTGTAATTACATTTGATTCATCTTTGTTTTCTTGATCTTTGTTGTTTACAGATTTGCTTGTTATCTCAGCTTTTCTCAAATTTGCTTTTACCCTTGCCATTAATTCTCTTACACTAAATGGTTTTGTTATATAATCATCTGCACCTAATTCTAAACCTAATATTTTATCTATTTCTTCATCTTTTGCAGAAATCATTAAAATAGGAATATCTAAACTTTGTCTAATTCTTTTGCAAACTGCTAATCCATCCATTTTTGGAAGCATTATATCTAATAATACTAAATTTGGTTTTTGTTCTAATGCTATTCTTACTGCCTCTTCTCCATCATTAGCCTCTAGTGTATTGTAACCTTCCTTTTGAAGATTAATAACTAACATATCAACTATTGTTTTTTCATCATCAACTATTAATATAGTTTTTTTATCTAAATTTTCTTCCATAGAAAATCCGCCTTTCTTTTATTTAGACAATATTTAATATATTTATATCATAATCTCTTTGATTACACAAGTATTTTATGAAAAGTTTTTTATATGAATTATCCATTATATTTAAATATTAAAAAAGCAAAAAAATAGGACGTTAACTAACGTCCCATTCTTCTCCGAAGCTTTCTAGTTAGATACATAGCTCCGTAGTTGGCTAACTTAGCCGAAAAGAATAAAATTACTGCAAGCAGTATATATAACATATAACGTAATATCTGGTTTCCCACTACATACGTACCAGCTATATACACCGGTAAGAATGTTCCCGAAAGAAACATTAACACTCCTAACACGAGTGCTGCTGCCATCATGGCAACTCCTACAATAACATAACAAATTGCTAATGTCCGCATTTTAATCTTCATAATTTTTTCTCCTTTTATATACTATATTTACTTGAAACTACTTATATTATATCACATTTTTACTTTTTTTGCAAATTACATGATTATCTCTATATTATATATACCTCCATCTTTATTTAATTTGACCTTTTTATCTTCTATTACATATCCATTTACAATCATTGTTTCCACTCCTGTATTTTTTCTATTGTAATTTTCAACTTTTATATTACAAATACTATTTCCATATTTATATCTTATTTCATACTCTTTCCAGTCAGCTGAAATGCATGGATTTATAGATAAATATCCATTTTCTATAGTAAGTCCCAAAATATAATGAATACCCGCTTCATACATCCAAGAACTAGATCCAGTATACCAAGTCCATCCACCTCTTCCTGCTAAATTTTTCTGTCCATATATATCTGCTGCAACTACATAAGGTTCTACTTTATATTTTGAGGCTGTTTCTTTTGTTCTTGCATGTTCTATTGGATTTATCATTCTAAATAATTCTACTGCCTTATCACCAAAGCCAAGCATTGCCTCTGCAATAATTGCCCAAATAGCTGCGTGTGTGTATTGTCCACCATTTTCTCTCGTTCCTGGAAGATATGCTTTTATATAACCTGGCTCTAACTTAGATTTTTCAAAAGGAGGATCTAATAATTTAATTATTCCATTTTCTTTATCTACTAAATGATTTTCTAAACTTTCCATTGATATATATTTTTTATCATTATCTCCTGCTTTAGATATAACTGACCAACTTTGGGATATTCCATCTATTTTACACTCCTCATTTTGTATTGTTCCTAATATTTCTCCATTATCAGTAAAAGCTCTCCTAAACCATCTTCCATCCCAACCTATACTGTTTAAATTTTTCTTTATCTTTTCAGTTAGTTGTTTGTAATATTCTATTTCTTCTATTTCTATATTAAGTTCTTCTATTCCTTCTTCTTTTATCCTTTTACATATTTCAATCCATTTTATTAAAATATCATACAAAAAGAAGCCAAGCCATACGCTCTCACCTTTTCCTTTATTTCCTACTTTACTAAATCCATCATTCCAATCTCCAGAACCAATTTTAGGAAGTCCATTTTCTCCCAAATTTATTGCCTTATTTAATGCTCTTTTACAATGCATAAAAATACTTTCTTCTAATTGTGTCTCTATATATTTATCATATCTTTCATCTATTTTTTCCTCTAATTTGTTTCCTTCTACATAATTTGTTTTTACTTTTAATATAGATAAATCGTTTGTACTTTTTATATATTCCACTACCAAATATACTAGCCATAACAAATCATCTGAAAATCTTGTTCTTATTCCTCTTGATGTTTCTTCATGCCACCAATGTTCTACATCACCTTCCATAAATTGATGTTTACTATGCTTTATAATTTGATTTTTCAGTATATCTGTATCAAAATATTTTAATGCTATCGTATCTTGAAGTTGGTCTCTAAATCCAAATGCTCCTCCAGACTGATAAAAACCTGTTCTTGCTTTCATTCTACTTGTTATTGTTTGATATATTAGCCAGCCATTCATTAAAATGTTAAACGATTCCATAGGAGTTTTTACTTGAACTCTTTCTAAGATGTTACTAAATTGGTTTCTTACCTCTTCTAATTCTTCTTTAACATTGCCTATATTAGTATACTTATAAACTTTATCTTGAATATCTATTAATTTTTCTTCTGCACCTAACAATATTACTATTTGCTTTTTTTCATAAGCTTCCAAATCTATTTCTAATTTTATTGCACAAATATTATCATCTCCTATATTTGATTCATTATTTAACATTACTTTTTTTATTCCTTCTGGAAATGCAATATTAGAATTTCCTATAAAAAATCTCCTACTACCTGTATATGATTTTATTTTTTCATTAGAAGATATATATACTATTTCTTTAAAGTCAGTATTTGCTTTATTTTCCATTAATACAATATTTTTATTTTCTTGAAAATCAATGTTTATATATCTATTTGCATTTATCTCATCCTCACCTAATACTGGATTTATATAATATATTAAGTTTATTGTTTTAGAATTTGGATTTAAATTTTTTAGTTCTAATATAGATATCTTTACACTATCATTTCTTGGTACAAATACTGTTAGGTTTTGTTCTATTTGCATGCTTGTATGCTTATATTTTGCATAACCAAATCCATACTCTACTTTATAATTATTATTGTCTGGCATTGGATTTAATCCAATAGACCATGTTTTTAGTGTTTCTGCATCTTGAAGATAAATTACTTCTGAAGGGTTGTCTAATACCTGGTTATTGCTAAAACTCGTTATTCTATTTAATCTACTATTTTTGCTCCATGTATATCCTCCTAAACTGTCTGTTACTAAGGTTCCAAATTTATCATTTGCAAGTATATGACTCCAAACTGTTGGCAATTTATTTTTCTTATTTAATTTAATTCTATATTCTTTTCCATCTTTAGAAAAACCGCCATATTCATTGTAATACAACAAATTCTCGGTATTTTCTGTATCTTCATTTTCATGTTCTTCATTATATATTTCATATTGTGTTGGTAAGTTTTCTCCTATTTTATTTTGATTTTCTATATATTCTTCTTCTAAATCTTCTATTTGTCTTAAAATAGGACCTTTTTTAGTATCTATTATTAATTTTGCATAAAACTCTATTATTTCTGGGTTTTCATTTTCAAAAACAAAAATTCCTGATTTTGTATTTTGCAAATATCCTAAATTAGCATTTAATATTTCATTTTGTATCATTTCTTTAGTATATTTTTCATAACTATTTGATTCAACATCAAACAATACTAAATCAACTTGTATATTTTTTAATTTAAAAAATTGATATGCTTTTAGTATTTCTCTTAAATTTTCCTTTTCGTTACTATTTCCTACCTTTACTAGTAGTATTGGTAAATCTCCTGAAATTCCATATTGCCATAATTCTTCTTTTGGATAATATTTACTTTTCAAATTATTTTTATTTTGTAAAGGATTAGAAAATAAAATATATCCTAACATTTTTTGATACGTTTTTATTTGTTTAGCATTTATATTTAAATATCTAGTTTGTGTATCAGCTCTTGCTAGTGCAATTTCAAATGATTTATTTATTTTTTCTATATTTTGATATTCTTTCACATTTTCTACTGCTAATTTTTTTTCTTCAGAAACACTTAGTAATAAATTGATTTTTACTGTTTCTTCTGGTTTTATTTTTATTGTTTTTCTTAATGCTAAAATTGGATCTGTTACATATTTTATTTTATTTGAAAACGGTTTTGAATTTTCCACCATATCGGGAATAAAAAAATTTTCTCTTCCTGCTAATTTTTCTTTATCTATTTCATATTCAACTTTTCCTATTTCTTTATCTTCTGTATATAAAGATACTGCCAAATACAAGCCTTTTTGTGAATCTTGCCTATTTTTTCTTTCTATTATAAAAATATCTTCATTTTCATTATACTCAAATTCTAAAAATAAATTTTGAAAAGCTGGGTGACTATTATAAGCCTCTAAACTTGCTAATATTGGTTCTAATATTGATGTTATTTCTAAAATTTCTTCCTCTACCCCATTATTAGTTACTTCTAACATTCGTATTTCTACATTATCTTTTTGTGCTAACGTTACCTTACAATTAGTTTGTATTCCTCCATCTAATCTTTTTATTTTATCAGAGTCTTCCGTAAAAGTAATTTCATATTTATCTGGTTTTGCTATATAATCTGTAGCATTTGAAGTCCATATTCTTTTGTTTTTTATATTCTTTATATAAAAATATATTCCATCTATTTCATCTGAATTTGGTTTAAATCTATTTATTAAATAATTTTTATATTTACTATATCCATTTGCTCTTTCGTCCATTACTACCGTATAATCATTATTTGCTATTACGTTACATATTGGTAGAATTTCATTTGTCTTTTTGAAAATCCTTTGAGCATAATTTTCATAATCTAAATAAGTGGTTTTTTCTGGCTTTATCTTTTCCTCTTTAGTTATAATTCTATTTTCCGGCATATTCTCTTGAAGCAATACTTCTACCGCTGATATTTGTTCATTTTGGGAAAATCTTTTTTGTAGTATATTTTTATTAAAAAAATTATTTATTGATAATAAAATAAGCCCTTGGTGATGTGCCATATAAGTATTTACCACCATTTGCTTCTTTCCTTTTTTCAATCTTATAGGGCTATAATCAATTGATTCATAAAATCCATATTTGTTATACATTCCTTGCTTTTCTAGATTTTTAATATTTTGTATAACTTCTTTTGTATCGTTTGAAAGTGCCATTATTGAGGCATAGCTAGACACAACTATGTCTTCTTCTAATCCTCTTTTTAATCCCAGCCAAGGTATTCCTATTGCTTTATATTGGTAGTTATTATTTAAATCTTTTAAATAATAAGCTGCTTCTGAAAAGCCCCAAGGTATTCCTAATTTTTTTGCATATTCTTTTTGACTCATAATCATAAATTTTATAGATTCATCTATAAGGCTTCCTCTTTCACTCTTTATAATAACATTTGGCATTAAATACTCAAAAGCTGTTCCTGACCATGAAATAAGTCCATTATATCCGTACATAGTTGTCATTATTCTTCCTAAATTGTTCCAATGTTTAGCTTCAATATCTTTTTTGCTTATTGCTACTAAGCTTGCCTGCCTTGCTTCTGAAGCTAATAAATCATAATACGAATCTGTTAATTTTCCTTCTTCTATATTAAATCCTATTGAAAATAATCCCTTTTCTCCATCATATAATTTAGAAAAATCTGCATTTGCTATTGGGTTATTTTCCAGTGGCTCATCTACCCATTCTGGTATCAAATTAAATATTTTTTCTTTTTCTTCTATTTCGCCATTTTTTGTTTTTTCTTTTATTTCTTTATAAAAAGATTGTAAAACATATACATACCCTACAAAGTTTCCACTATCAACAGTAGAAATATATCTAGGTATTAGAGGCTCTAATGTTTTTATATTGTACCAATTATATAAATGTCCATTCCATTTAGGAAGTTTCTCTATAGTTTTTAGAATATTATTTAATAAAACCATTGTATCTTCTAGACTTTCATATCCTAAATCATAACTCGAAATAACAGCTAATAATGACAAACCTATGTTAGTAGATGATGTTCTATTAACAAATTCTTCTTTTCTATCCTCCTGATAATTATCCGGAACCAAATAATTATTCTTTTCTATAATAGTGTCTTTAAAATATTTCCATGTTCTTTTTCCTATTTCTAATAAATACTCTTTATCTTCAGTTACCACTTTGTTTAATATTTCATCTTTAGGGACATCCTTGCTTATATACCAAAATATAGTTGGTGCAATTAGCCATAACATTGATAATACAAATAAAATTACAGAAGCACCTATGTCTTTTATACATAAACTAAATATTAATGTTATAATTCCAAGAAATACATTTGCTAGCATATTTTTGTAATATGACAACAAATCTTTTTTAGATATTCTCTCCGCTTCTTCAGAAGTAACCCATTCTAATAGGTATTTGTTTGAAACACATAATCTATAAATTGTTTTTACTATTGCATTAAAAGAATAATATGCTTTATCTGGCAAAGAAATAATTTCGAGAAATACTCTTTCTAAATTTGCTACTAAAGAAGGGATTCTTGGTGTAAACGTTCTTTGATAACTTTGCCCCTCTTTATGATAAACAATTCTATTTATTATATCTAATAATGCTGGAATTGCTATTGTTATAAACAATATAGCCATTAGTCCCGTTATTTTTAAACTTCCAACTGTTTTTAATATACATATTAGTATAAATAATAAAATTATAGTTATTGGAGTAACTGCTCTAAAAATATTATCCATAATCTTATATCTAGAAAGTATATTTAATGGGTTTTCTTTAATTTTTCCTTTTTTGTCTATTATTTTATTATTAGCCCATCTTGTAATTTGAAAATCTCCTCTAATCCATCTATGCATTCTCAATTTAGAACTATTATAGCTACTTGGATACCCATCCATTAAAACAATATCAGAAACTAGTCCACACCTTAAATAACTTCCTTCTAGTAAATCATGACTAAGTACTGTATTTTCTGGAATTTCATCATTTAATACCTGTGAAAACACCTTTATATCATAAATTCCCTTTCCAGTAAAAATTCCTTCTTTAAAATTATCTTGATATATATCTGAAATTGCATTTGCGTATGGGTCTATTCCTCCCATTCCTGCAAAAATTTTTGTAAACAAACTTTTATTAGTTGCTTCTATATTTATTCCTACTCTAGGTTGCATTATCCCATATCCATCTATTACTAAATCTTTATTTTTATTTAAAATAGGCCAATTTAGTATATGTGCCATACTTCCAATTAGTTCTAAACCTGTGTTTAGTACTAGTTCTGTATCTGCATCCAAAGTTATTACATATTTTATTTTTTCAAAATTCTGATTGTCTATTGTATTTACTAAAAAAGGATTTTGAATTTTTCCTAATATATATTCATTAAACTGATTTAAAAGCCCTCTTTTTCTTTCCCATCCTAAATAGCACTCTTCTTCTGAATTCCATTTACGCTCTCTATATATAAAATAAAATTTTGGTATTTCTTCTTTTTTATTTATATACTTTTTATTTAATCTTTCTGCTTGTTTTAAGCCTTCTTCTATAACTTCTCTATCAAAACTCTCTTCTTTATTACATCCAGAAGAACAATCTCCAAGAAGTGCAAAATATATATTTTCGCTTTTATTTGCCAAATAATAAACTTCTAACTTTCTCATTAGTTCTTTTATTTTTTTCTTGTCTTTTAAAATTGTAGGTATAACTACAAAAGTACTATATTCTTCTGGAACACCTGCATAAAAGTCCATTTTAGGAATTAGTTTTGGCTTTACTACCTTGCTTAATACATATTGAATTATCTTTACTACTATTTCTTGGATTGGTAGTATGAAAAACACTCCAAATATAATTGTAATAATTAAATTCTTAACTTGTTTTTCTATATTATACATACACAATATGTCTATAATTAATGCTAAAGTCCATATTCCATAAATATATATTTTTACCTTTGCCTTATCACTTATCTGACTTTTTTCTTTTTGCTGTATGCTTTCAAATAATTCTTTTTTTCCTTTATCTATTAGATAGTAACCTACATGCGATTTTTTTATATTTTGATTATTAATATTTTCTTTTGAAAGTTCTAATGCTTTTTGAGCAATATATATTTCTGCTATTTTTGTTCTATTAGAAATTTCTTCAATTTTATTTCTATAATATTCTTTTGTCTTATAATCCATTTTTGAATAAACTTTAGCTGGATCTTGTTTTAAAATTTCTTCTACTTCATTTGTTTGCTCAAATATGGACAGAAAGTCCATTCTAATCAATTCTTTCATACTTGTAATACAGTTAGCCATACTTACTTTTTTTAGTGCTATATCATAATGTTCTTTTTTTATTACTTCATCTATTGATGTTCCCATTTTGCTTACTTGTTCTTCTAATGCTAATAAAAATGGAATAGATACTTTTCCTTGTTCTTTTAATCTATATGACAAGTATTCTATAAAAGGATATTTCATTTCTCCATATCCTTTCACATTAGTTTTATACTCTATTAAATTACGGTACCTCTGTTCTTTACTCTTTTCTATTAACCTTTCAATAATATTTTCTGCTCTATACTTTTGCATTTGACTAAAATATATTTTCTCGCAAATACCTCTAATATTTTGTATTATAGAAATTTGCATAAATATGCCCATATTCCAAATTTCTTGCATACTCAATGTTTTTTTTCTTTGATATGCTTTTAGAAAATCTATAATATTGTTATATTTAATATTATTATCTGTATAATTAACAATATCATAGGAAAGTACATATATTCTTGCAAAACCTTTATCTGGACCATTTGCCACACCTAAAAAATCTTTGTATCTTTTTAATGGCATGTTTCTTATAATATTTTTTTCACTTTCTTCTATAATATAAAAATTATCTAACAACCATTCTCCGGCTGGATGTATTGGTATTCCTAGTTTTATATGTTCATTTAATAAATTATATACTCTTCTTATAAATTCGAAATTCTCTTTTAATTTTGGAATTGGATAGGTATCTTTAGAAGAATAATTTTGTATTATTTGGTCTGAAGCCAACTTTTCCAAATAAATTTCTAAAGATTTTTTATCTAGTTCTACTCCTTTATGATTCAAGTTTCTATATTTCATAAAAAATCCACTCCTTAGCAATATGTTATGCACATATTATTTACTAGAAGTGGAAAATTTATGCATATTATTCATAATCCTCTATTGTAGCATTTAACTTATCTTTTCCAATAACTCTTATTCCATTTTTTAATAATTCTTTATCTTGATCCGATAAATAACTTATTACTATTCCTGTAATTTCATCTAATATTTCATTTCCTTCTATATCTATTTTATAAATAGCCACATATCCATCTTTTTCTTTTATTAAAAAATGCTCATCACAAAATCCATCACAATTTTTATAAAAAATTACCTTATTATTTTCAAAACTCTCTACATTCCAATCCTTATAATAATTTTTTAATTGCTCATTTGTTGAATTCACAAGTTCTTCTGGAACTTTAATTCTTTTTTCTGAGACATGTCCACACTTTGAATAACTACTTCTGAACACAAACATACAATTAGGTGAAACTTTTTCCTCTTCACTAGAAGTAACAAGAATTTGAACATTTTCTATAACATTTTTATCCAAATTTAATGAATTTTCTTCATATATATCATTTTTATTTGCTTTATTATTATAAATTAAAAATCCAACTATTATACCTAAAACAATGGCAACAATAATACATAAAACTATTATAAATTTTCTATTCATAAAAAAACCTCACACATAATTTTTATACTATTATTGGCTAAAATTAACAAAAATATACAAAGGACATTTGGGGACGGGTCAATTTTGTCCGCTATAACTTTGTTTTAATTTTTATACATCCTTTTCGATTTATTTTTATAGTAATTTCTCCTTTTTTATCTGTTCTATATATTTTTGTATTTATATTTTCTAGTCTTTTTAAGACTCCCTCATTTGGATGACCAAATGTATTTTCTTCTCCAACTCCTATTAATGCAATTTGAGGTTTTACTTTCTCTAAAAATTCATTTATACTAGAAGATTTTGAACCATGATGGGCTACTTTTAATATATTTGCATTTAAAATATTGCTATTTTCATACTCTTTTAAAATTTCATTTTCTGCTATTTTCTCAATATCTCCTGTAAGCAAAATTGAAAAATTTTTATAATTTAGTTTAGCAACTATAGAATTATTATTTATTGCATTTTCTTTTATTTTTTCATCTTTTGGCCATAAAATATTCAGCAAAATGTTTTCTTCAATTTTCACATTATCTCCTTTTTTCACGACATAAACCTTTATCTTTTTATTTTTTACAATTTCTTTAAACCTTCTGTAATTTTCATTTTCTTCTTGCTCACAAATAATTACTTTTTCGACTTTTAATTCTTCTAATACACTAAGAATTCCACCAACATGGTCTGTTTCAACCATTGATGCCCAAAAAATATAAGGCATATTTTGTTGAATGATATATTCAACCTTTAATGCCCAAAATAATATAGACATAAAAGAAGAAATAGCTTTTAAACTATTTCCTCTTTTTTATCTATATTCCATATAATCTTTATCTCTCGGCTATTACTTGCTTCGTTGTATTTTCCTAAATATATCTTCTCTACAAATTCATTTAAAATCTCTGGTGTCAATGCTTCAATTCTTCTATACTTTTCAAATAACTCATTTTGTTCAAAGTCATTTTTCAGTCTTTGTTCTTCTAATTCCTTAATCTGCAAATCTATATTGTTTCTTTCATTACTATATTTTAGAATTTCATTATCTATGTTTTGTTTTAATGTTTTAAATTCTTCTAATGTTAATGTACCATTTACCCTGTCTTCATATAAAATACTTAATCTATTAGTTTTTTCTGTTAATGTATATTCTAGATTATTATATTGCATTTTTAGTTTTTCAATTTGATTAGCAATATTACCATATTTTATATCATTATATTTATCTTCTACTATTTTCTTATCATAATATTTATCTAATTGTTCATTTATCTTATCTAATATAATTTTTTCTAGAACACTTTTAGCAATTTGTTTTCTGTTATCGCAAAATCTTCCTACCTTATTAACTGTTCTGCAACTTATGTAATAATCCCCTTGTCCATTTCTTGTATCTTTTGATTTTTGCATTCCTCTACCACAGCAAGAGCAATATAGTTTCTTTGCAAATAAATTTTTTCCTGTTGTTCTTGTATTATTTGTATTGCTCAATAGCTTGTCTCTTACTTTTTCCCACACATCTCTTTCTATAATCGCTTCATGACAGTTCAAAACTTTATTCCATTCCTGTCTTGATATTCTTATTTTAGTTCTATCTTTGTAGCTTTTATTTACAGTTTTACCATAAACTAAACAACCTGTGTATATCTCATTTCTTAATATTTCTCGTATCATTCCGTCATCCCATATTATCTTTTTTGGTATTTTTAAAATATGTCCTTCTATAAGTTCTTGTTCTGATATTTCTTTTTTCATTATAGACATATCTAAATGTTCCATAATATTATTTGTTTCCATTATTTCTATTGGAAATAAATTATATTTTTCTGCAATACTTTTTAATGTATCACCTTTTTCAGTTTTGTAATTTATAATTCTAGGAGCTTTACTCTTTCCAATATTAACTCCTACTTTCTTCATATGTTCTATTCTAGTTGGAATTAAATCTTCATTTAACTTTCTTGCTATGCAATGACAATTTACTCCATCTAAATACTCCTTATAAATTCTTCTAATAACTTCTGCGGCTTCATTGTCTATAACTAAATGTTCTTTGTCTTTCTCATCTCTCAAATATCCATAAGGTGGATTAGCTGAAATAAACAATCCATTTATTGAGGAGATGTATAATAAGAAGAAAGGAAAGTATGAAGAACTGATTGCAGAAAATGATAAA
>CAKPHG010000002.1 GCA_934157035.1 uncultured Clostridia bacterium
GAAGAAAGGAGAATTTATGAAAGAAGAATTAATAAAAAAATTAAAAGCAGAAATGGAAAAATTTAAAGAAAAAATAAGAGAAAGTGGAGTTGATTATGCAATAGATAGGGCTTATGAAATAACAGTAAAACAGGAGATAATAGACATATTTGAATATGATAAAGATTTATCAAATGAAGAATATAAAGTTCTAAAATCAAGAGAAAATTTACTAGAAGATTGCTATGATGGGTGGTTAAAATGTGATGGAAATTTAAGGAGTGAACTTGAATTTTCAGTTGATGACACAATAGATAAAGTATCAGATGATTTTGCAAAAGAAAAAGAACAAAAGTCTAAAAAACACAAAGAAAAGGAGAGATAAAATGAGCAAGTTTTTACCAAAAGATGAGATATTATCAATAAAAAGTGTTGATTTATTCACTTATCTAAAGACTTGTTTTCCAAGTGAATTACAATTATTTTGTAATGGAACTTATACTACAAAAACACATAGTAGCTTAAAAATTTCTAATGGATTATGGCATTATTTTAAAGAAGGTATTGGTGGAAAAAATGCAGTTGATTATCTTGTAAAAGTAGAAAATTATGACTTTCTTTCAGCTTGTAATAAAGTTAAAAATGATATGAATTTAAAAAATAATATAAGCCTAGAAGAAATAGAAGAACAAGAAAAAATGAAATCAGCAAAGTTAGTTTTACCACCTAAAAATGAAACAAACAATAAAGTTATTTGTTACCTTATGAAACGAGGAATTGATTTAGAAATAATAGAAAATTGCATAAAAAAGGAATGATTTATGAAGATTATCCTTATAATAATGCAATTTTTTTAGGCTTTGATTTAGAAAATAGACCTAGATATTGTGCAATAAGAGCAACAAATACAAGCAATTTTAAAAGAGAAAGTTACGGCAGTGATAAAGCATATTCATTCAAAATGGAAGCAATAGATAAAGAAAAAACAAATACATTATATTTATTTGAATCTGCAATTGACACATTATCTTTTGCAACATTTTTACGATATAGTGGTAAAAACTTTGAAGATTATAATTTGATTTCTCTTGCAGGAATATATAAAACAGCTAGTGACTTTTCAAAATCAAAAATACTTTTTCCGTATATGCTTTCTTCTGCAACTTTTGTTCCTTTTGGAATAACTGTATTAAAAATTTTGATATGTTCTCCATAATTATCGTGTATGCTTTGTATAACATTCCTTGTTAAGTTGGTATTTCTATCTACAATATTCAGCAGTATTCCATCAATTTTAAGTTTAGGATTTATTCTAAACTTTATCTTGTTAATCGTTTCTAATAATTGTGTCATTCCCTTTACAGGGAGATATTGTGCTTGAACAGGAATTATTACGCTATTTGATGCAGTTAAAGCATTCATTGTTAGCATACCTAAACTTGGTCGGCAATCAATAATAATATAATCATAGTTATCTTTTACTTTACCTAGTAAATTATCTAAAACATACTCTCTGCTCATTACATTGACTAATGATAATTCAATAGATTCTAGTTCAATATTAGATGGTAAAATATCAAAGCCTTCTTTATGTTCTAATATTCCTAGTTGCTCTATATCTTCATTTCTTATCTCTTTATCTAGTGCATTTGCAAGTGTATTTTTTAATTCATCTTGTGTTTGCCAACCTGATGATGCTGTCAAATCTCCTTGTGGATCACAATCAATAAGCAATACTCTTTTTCCTTCTCTTACTAATCCTGCACCCAAATTAAGTGCAGTTGTAGTTTTACCTACTCCACCTTTTTGATTAGCAATTGCAATTACTTTACATTTTGACATTTTTCTTCACCTCCATTCTACAAAAAATTGCTACTTCAGTAATGAAATAGCGATGTAAAAAAAAAGAACTGATATATAAAACAGTTCTTTTAATATTATTTTTTATAATTTTTTATTATAAAATCATCTGCGATGTCCGTATATTCTCCATTTTTTAGTAGTCTATTTCTTTCTTCTAATACAATTTTTAATAATAAGTTAGATTCTTTCTGGGTAAGTTTTACCTTTTTAAATACTCTTCTTTTCATTGAAAGCATCTCCTTTCACTTATTTATTGTATTGTAGCAGATATGTTTAAAAATTGCAAATATGAAATTATCTTTCTTGTTGTTTTCTTAATTGCTGTAATTTTTTAAACTTATAATATATTTTCTTTGCTATATTCTCATTATATTCTTTATCTACCTTTATTGCTTTCTGTTCTATAAGTTTTTGTGGCAATACAAATTTTCCAGTGTCCATAAATCTATATCTACCTTCTCTATCTTTTCCCATATACATTACTGTTATAGGTATAGTTTCTTCATTTATTAGTGGAATATACACTGTGCAAAATTGTCCTTTTTTCATATTATTTAAAAATTCTATGCTTTCAGATGTGTTCATTATTCTACACCTCCATTTCTTGCTTTTGCTCTGCATTTGTAAACATTGGCTTTATTCTTACAACTATGACAGCAATAATTTGCTTTTATATTATTTGCAAAGAAAGCTTTATTACAATACTTGCATATTTTCAATGTTCTTACAGGCTTTGAAATTTGAAGTGTAAAATATAGGTCTATCGCTTGTTTCAAACTTATAACCTTTACTGTCACATCATTCTCGATGTTGAATACAAAGTTTATCTCTGTATTCCTATCTGTTAGAATTGCAGGAACTCTTATTCTATCGCTTTTTTTATCAATATTATATAAGAATTCATATAGCTTTCCTGCATATAATCGTATTAGTTCAAATGATTCTACATATTCCTTTGAAAATATTGTCATTCCTCTTACATCAAACTTTGAATTTGGTTTTGTATCTTCTAGTATTTGTTCTAATATAAGTCCAAACATTCCATATTTGTCTGCATAATCTAATATCTCTCTGTCATTTATTTTCTCTTTAAAATACACTTTCTTACCAATATTTAATATATCCAGCATTTCATTGTCTATATATTTTACTAGGTCAATTTTTTCTTTCCTTGCTCCCTTTACAGGTTTTATAAATTTTTCATTATCAATAATCTTTATTCCGTACTTGCTATAAGCACAGCATTTATCATCTGTTACAAATTTTACATTTACATTCATTTTCATTTCCTCCTTTTAAATTTTGGCATAAAAATATAGCGAACTAATTATTTCTAATCAATTCGCTCTGTTCTATGTAATACATCTCTGTATTTTTATTATTCTGCCTTTTTTATTTACTGTAATGCTTATCTCCCCATTTTCATCTGTTCTGTATATTCTTGTTCCATTCTCTTTTAGCCTTTGTATTACTTCATTGCTTGGATGTCCAAAATTATTATTTTTTCCAACTCCTATCAAAGCAACTTTAGGATTTATTGCTTTTAAAAATTCTCCAGTAGTAGAAGTTTTAGAGCCGTGATGTGCTACTTTTAATACATCTGCTTTTAAGTTTATATTTTTTCTTAATATAAGTTCTTCAGCTTCCATTTCAATGTCTCCTGTTAATAGCATTGAAAAAGAATTATATTCTACCTTACACACTATTGAATTATTATTCATTGGATTATTTATCATTAGTTTGTTTTCTGGGTGTATAATTGATATTTTTATACCACCAATTTTTAATACATCACCTTCTTTCACATAAATTAGTTTTATCTTTTTTTCTTTTGCAATAGATAAAATATGCCTATAAATATCATTTTCTTCAAGTTGTCTAGTTAGTATAATGCTTGATACATCTATCTTTCCTAATATTTGGGCAACTCCTGTTGCGTGGTCTGAGTCAAAGTGAGATATTAAAATATAATCTAATTTTGTTATTCCTTTATTTAGTAGATAAGGTATTAGTGTTTGTTTACCTATATTAAATGATTCTTCGTCTCTTGAGCCTCCTCCATCTATTAAAATTTTCTTTCCTTTTGGAGTTGAAATAAGCATTGAATCGCCTTGTCCTACATCTATAAAAGATATGGTAAATGTTTTTGGAATGAAATTTAGAATTAAATTTAAAATTATTATAATAATTACAAAGATAATAATTATTTTTTTATTTATCTTTTTTATTACTATTATTTTGTTTCTTTCTAAAATAATAAAAATTAGAAATACATAATAAATAATTATTACATATATTTTAGGTGTTGGAAAGTAAACTTTAGAAAATGGTAATTCTGCACAAAAATGTGCTATTTTAATTAACAAATTTAAAAATGTTTGTAAAATTAAAAACATTACTTTTGAAATAGGGCTAATTATATATGAAGCAAATACAGATATAAAACCAAGTATTATTATAATTCCTATTATTGGTGATATTAATAAATTTGAAATAATAAATGTAAATGATATTGTATTGTAGTGAAATAAAACTATTGGAAATATAACTAAATTTGCACTTATTGTAATAAGTATAATATCAAGTATTTTTTCCTTTACCTTATGGATTATTTTTTTGAATTTACTATTTTTGTCTTCTTTTTTCTTTTTCAATTTTTTTAAAATTGGATAAATAAGTACTATTCCTATAGTTCCTCCATACGAAAGCTGTAAACCAATATCTAAAATAAGATATGGATTTATGATTAGAATAATTAAAAGTGAAATACTTATACTTGCTAATACGTGTGCTTTTTTATGAAAAAGGCTTGCTAAAATAATGTATGAACTCATAAAACATGCCCTTGTTACAGAAGCTGTCTTACCTGTAAGAATAATAAAAAATAATAAAATAAAAATTGTTATTATTTTTGATATCTTTTTATTAAATTTCATCTTATTTATAACAAATGTTATTCCTAGCATTATATATGATACATGCATACCTGAAATTGCCAAAACATGCGATAAGCTACTGTTTCTGAAATCCTCTTGTATTTCCTTTTGAAGATTATTTTTATTTCCTATTAATATACCTGAAAGTAACTTGCTTGTTTCATTAGACAAATTTTGTTCTATTTTTATTTTCATAGAATTACTAACTTTATTAGCTAATAAATCAATTACATCTACATTATTTTTCTTTATAAGTTTTATATCTTTTTTATCTACACTTATAATTCCATAAACATTTTTAGATTTTAAATATTGTTTATAATCAAATCCTCCTTCGTTTCTAGCACTACTCGCCTCTTCAAAATTTCCTTTTATTATAATTTTATCTCCATAACTTAATAGTTTTTCTTCTTTTTTTACGTTTAATTGTAGATTTGTATTTTTATAACTTTTATTTTCATTTATTTTTTCTACTTTTAAAATATATTGATTTTTATATTGTTTATCCATAGGATTTGAAATAATAGTCCCTACTATTTCAAGATTTTCACTAACATTTTTGTATTTTTCATCAAAAGACTTTTCTAGTAGTGTAATTTGTATATTTGATATAATAACACTTACCAAAAATAAAATTACGTATTTTCTCAATCTTATTTTCTTTTTTATTGTTAGATATGTATATGTAAAAATTAAAGGTATAACAAAAAGGACTATACTTATTTTTAAGTATAGCCCCCATATTATACCAAATATCCATGCAATAGTTATGAAAAATAATTCCATATATACTCCTTGTATTTTTATTTGCCCCTATTTACTTAAATTACTCTTCTTGCAGTTTCATATCTAGTATTATAACTTCCTGTTAACAATGTAGAAATTTTTACACAATACCCTGTTCCTGAAGATGCATGAATAAATTCTCCATTTCCTATATAAATTCCGCAATGTCCAATTCCTTCCATAGTCTCATAATCTTTAAAAAACACTAAATCTCCTGGTTGTAAATCTTGTTTTTCTACATATACACCATTTTTAGATTGTGCTCTTGCTGAGTGACTAAGTGAGACTCCAAAATTTTTATATACAAACATTGTAAAACCTGAGCAATCAAATGTAGATGGTCCTGAACCTCCATATACATATTTACATCCTAAATATTGTTTTGCAAATTCTACAATTTCTTCTCCTTTTGATGACATTTTTTGAACATCATTGGTATTAGAATTTTCTTCTTGCTCTTCACTTTTTCTTTCTTCTGAGCCTCTATTTGTTACGTCTTGTTTTGTACTAGATAATAATCTTTTTGCAATATAACCTGTATTTCCAGCTACTTCAACTTTGTACCATTCACCTATTTCGGCAGTAACAATTACAGAATTATTTAAAACTAATGTATCTACATATTCATATTCTGTTCCAGGTCCTTTTCTTACATATATTGATGCAGAATTAACATACATTGTTTTTCTAGTAATTGCTGTCTCTTCTTGTTCTGTTTTTGTCTGTGTTTCTGTATTTGTATTACTTTCATTGTTATTTACTGTTTCTTCATTTTTGTTTTCATCTTGTTTATTTTCTTCTGTTTTTGTATTATTTTCAGTTTGCTGTTCTACTGCAGTTTTAGGTACCCATGCATTTATTTGTTCTGTTTGAATATAATACCAATTATTTGTTTCATCTACTAATGTTACCTTTAGTCCTTTATTTAAACTTGCTAATTTACTTGAATTTATTAATGGTAAAATATAAGCTTCTGTATTTGCTCTTAAAGTGGATTCTTTTACTTCAAACTCTTTTTTATCTTGTTTAGTATTTTCATTATTTTTAGTAGTATTGTCAATATTATTTTCTTCACTACTTGGTTCTTGCGATACTGGTTCTTCTTGATCTTTGTTTTCAGACTCTGTTTTTTCTACTTTTACATAGTCTTTACTAACAAATCCTGTTATGTTATTTTTTGTTTTAACTTTATACCAACCTTCTACTTCTTCAAGTACATCTAATTTTTCCCCTTGATTTAATAATCTTAATACACTTGAACTTGTAGAAGCCTCTTTTCTTAGATTTAATGTATCTGTATCTACTGTAGCAGTATCTGCATTACATATTGTACTAACTCCTAATGTTACAAACAAAGTTGTAACTACTCCTACTGCAACTTTTTTGTTAAATTTCATTTTCTATCATCCTTTCGATTATTAGGAAATTTACGCTTATAGTATATATATAAATAAACTAAAAGTCAAGTAAATTTCATTTGACTATTTAGGGTTTTTGTTGTATTATATAATGGTAAAAATTTAAGGAGGAAAGACAATATATGTTATGTTCAATTTGTAATAAAAATACAGCTGTTATTTTTGTTAACAAACAACTGCCAGATAATTCAATAGCAACAGAAGGGTTTTGCTATGAATGTGCAAAAAAGAAAGGTATTGCTCCAATAGATGCTTTAGCAAAACAAGCAAATCTTTCAGAAGAAGATTTAAAAAATATGACTGAGCAATTAGAAGATATGTTTCAAAATATGTCTTCAGATATGGATATAGATGCTGTTATGGATAACTATAATAGTGACTCTTCTGAAAATCCTGATGGAATTCCAAATGCAATACCACTTGGTGCAATCTTTTCAAATATATTTGGAAAAACCCAAGATTCTTCAGCAAACTCTTCAGAAAGTGGAGAAAAGAAAAAAGTAAAGGTAGATAAGAAAACTACAAATAAAAAGAAAAAAGCTTTAGATACCTTTGGAACAAACCTAACAAATAAAGCAAAAAACAATGAAATAGATTTAGTAGTAGGTCGTAATAAAGAAATACAAAGAATGATTCAAATTTTAAATAGACGTTCTAAAAATAATCCTTGCCTAATAGGTGAACCTGGTGTTGGTAAAACAGCCATTGCTCAAGGACTAGCTTTAAGAATAGCAAGTGGTAAGGTACCAGCAAAATTATTAAATAAAGAAGTTTATCTTTTAGATATGACAGCAATTATAGCTGGAACACAATTTAGAGGTCAATTCGAGTCACGAATGAAGTCTATTATGGATGAATGCAAATCTTTAGGAAATATTATTTTAGTAATTGATGAAATTCACAACATTATAGGTGCTGGAGATAGCGAACATTCTATGAATGCTGCAAATATTTTAAAACCAGCTCTAGCAAATGGAGAAATTCAATTAATTGGTACAACTACATTAAAAGAATACCGCAAATATATTGAAAAAGACTCTGCTTTAGAACGTAGATTTCAACCAATAATTGTAGAGGAACCTTCTATTTCTGATTCCATAGACATTTTGGAAGGTATAAAAAAATACTATGAAGATTTTCATAAAGTTAAAATTTCAAATGATGTAATTAAACAAGCTGTAGCAATGTCAGAAAAATATATTCATGACCGTTTCTTACCAGATAAAGCTATAGATATTTTAGATGAAGCTTGCTCTCGTATTAACTTAAATAATAAAGCTTTATATAATTTAGAAGTTCTAAAAAATGAATTAAAACAAGTTCAAGAGGAAAAAGAAGAAGCAGCTCAAGCTGATTCTACTGAAGATTATCAAAAAGCTGCTGAATTAAAAGCAAAAGAATGTGCTTTAACTGAAAAAATAGACAAAATAAATTCAACTTTAAAACTTACCGAACTTACTGTTGAAGACATTGCAGAAGTAATTGAAAGTTGGACAAAGATACCTGTTAAAAAGATAACAGAGGAAGAAACTGCAAAATTATTAAACTTAGAATCAAACCTTCATAAAAGAGTTATAGGACAAGAAGAAGCAATAGAAAGCGTTTCTAGAGCAATTCGCAGAAACCGTGCTGGCCTAAGAAGTACAAAAAGACCACCTTCTTTTATATTCGTTGGTCCTACTGGTGTTGGTAAAACTGAACTTGCTAAAAGCTTAGCCTATGAAATGTTTGGAGATGAAGAATCTATTATTAGAGTAGATATGTCTGAATTTATGGAAAGTCATTCTACATCTAAATTAATTGGATCTCCTCCAGGATATGTTGGATACGATGATGCAGGTCAATTAACTGAAAAAGTTAAAAGAAATCCATATTCAATAGTATTATTAGATGAAATTGAAAAAGCTCATCCAGATGTATTTAATATATTATTACAAGTTCTAGATGATGGTAGATTAACAGATAGTCAAGGTAACACTGTTAGTTTCGAAAATACTATTATAATTATGACTTCAAATGCCGGCTCTAATTTAAATACAAATTCAATTGGATTTGGTGGAAATAGTGTTGGTAATAAAGCAAAAATTTTAGACGCACTAAAACAAACATTTAGACCTGAATTTTTAAACAGAGTCGATGAAATCGTAGTTTTTGAATCATTAAATAAAGAACAATTACTTCAAATTGTAGATTTAATGTTAAATGATACAAAAAAAGCTTTAGATAACAAAAATATTTCATTAGAAGTTACTTTAGAAGCTAAAGAATATTTACTTTCTAAAGGTACAGATTTAAAATATGGTGCAAGACCTTTGAGAAGAGCAATTTGCAGATATATAGAAGATGAATTATCTGATAAAATTTTAAGAGGCGAATTAAAAAACGGACAAAAAGTAATTGCAAAATTAAAAGAAGATAAAATTTATTTTGATATTGTATCAGAATAAAAAAAGTAGTAATAGGGGGATTTATTTATGCTAAAACATATACCAAATGCATTAACTATTTTAAGATTTATACTAATTCCATTTATAATAGTATTCTTATTTCAAGACAGATATATAGAAGCTTTTATATTTTTAACAGCTTCTGGTCTTACAGATGTATTAGATGGTTTCATTGCCAGAAAATTTAATTTTATAACAAACTTTGGTAAATTAATAGATCCTCTTGCAGATAAAACTACTCAAATAGCTATATTAGTTACATTAGCAATGAAAAACATAATTCCATTTTGGTTTTTAATTATTGTTTTCATTAAAGAATTTTTAATGATTGCTGGAGCTTCTTTTCTTTATGGAAAAGAATTAGTAGTTTCTAGTAAATGGTATGGAAAACTTTCAACTGTTTTATTTTATATAGCTATTGTATGCTCTTGTACAATAAAGTTCTTTAACTTACAATTTAAATTTGATATTTATATTTACTATATTGCTTTAATTGCTACTATTTTTTCATTATTTATGTACTTTAATGCCTTCTATCGTCAAGGATATTTAAAAAAAGAGAATTTAAAAATAGAAAAATAATAAATTAAGTATAATTAAAAAGTACCTATAAAATAGAAAATATATAACTTTATATACTTTCATTTATAGGTACTTTTACTATTAAAAACTTAAATAAAATAATCCATTATTCCGTTATATATTCCCCATGCCAATTTATTTTGGTATTCATCTTCCAAAAGCATTTTTTCCTCTTCTTTATTAGATAAAAAACCGCACTCTACTATAGAAATAGGTATTTCTACATGTTTCATTATATAAACATTTTCTAACTTCATTGCAACTCTTTTATTTTCTTTCTGAATAGATTCATTTAGATTTTCTTGTAAACTTTTTGCAAGTTTTATACTTTGTTCATTTCCTTCTTTATAAAAACACTGCCATCCCCAATACTGCTCTTGAGGAATTTTATTTAAATGAATTGACACAAAAATATCTGCGTGTGCTTCATTTCCTATTTTTACTCTGTTATGAATATCTGATATCTTTTTTTGTTTTAAAGTTTTACTATCTAAGTCATAAATTGCCTCATCATCACTTCTAGTAAGAATCACTGTAGCACCACTTTGTTCTAACAAGCTCTGTACTTTCAAAGTAATTTTTAAATTTGTTTCAGCCTCTGTTGTCCCTGTACTACTTTGAGCTCCTTCATCTGGTTTTCCATGTCCAGCATCTAAAACAATTACTTTATTACTGACCGGAAGAGCCACTGTTTGAACTACATTTGTATTTCTTGTGTTTGTTTGCAAAGCAAAAGTGCATAATGCCACCATAACAACACTTGTAACTATCATTATTCTTTTTTTACTTAAAACAATCATATAAAAACTCCCATTTTGATACTTTATATATCTTATGAGAGTTTTTTTATTTTATTCTTAATTTATTTTAAATGTATTGTTTATATTAATACATAGATGACATAGTTTCTGTAAAGCCTTGAATAAATCCGAATGTAAATGCTCCTATAAATAAAAATAACCATATTGCAAGTGCTATACTTCCTGTTACTATACCAGCAATAGCCATTCCTTTTTTAGCTTTTTTTACACCTAAAATACCAAATATTAAAGCAAGTATAGAACAAGGAATAGATAAATACCACATACACCACATTACTAATGCTACAATACCTAATACCATAGAAGCAATGCTAAATCCTGATTTTGTTTCATTTTTTCCATTATTTATTACTTCTGTTTCATTATTTTCTATCATAATTATTACCCCCTAACTATTTTTATTATACACTATTTTCATTTTGTGGTCAAATTGGTTTTTATAAAATAGCAACAAAAAAAACTAGTTCAAATTAAAACTAGCTTTATAGTATAATTTTATTTAAAATTAAATTCCTATAAATACTTGTACGAATACTTTTCCATATACTTCACTATCTATAACACATATTCCTGTGTAATTAAATTTTTCTTCTAATATGTTTTCTCTATGCGACTTAGAATTTATCCAAGCATCTACTGCTTTCTTTGCTGTAACATTTCCCGCCAAGTTTTCTCCTGCTATTTTATATTCTACTCCTTGTGATTTCATTAATTCAAATGGTGTACCTAAAGTAGGAGAATTATGTGCAAAATAATTATTACTTACTAAATCTTCTGCTTTTAATTTTGCAACATTTTGTAAACTAGAAATTGGTCTTAAAGTAGCCATTCCGTTCTCTTCTCTATACTTATTTATTAAATCTAAAGTTTCCATCTCTTCTTGAGATAAAACAATATCTCCTTGTTCTAGCTCAATTTCATATTTTATTTTATTATTATTATCTTCTTTTTCACCTAATACAGCAGTTTGATATGTAGCAAAAGAAATTGTTTCAATAAAAATAAAAGCAATAAAAATAAATAAAATACCAAGCTTTCTCTTTGATATTTTCATCATTTAAACTCCTTTTTATAAAAAATTCTTTTAAATTTTATCTTAAGCTTGTATCTTATTATATTTTATCCCTTGTTTATTTTTTTATTCTCTCTTTAAACACAATGCTATTATAACATGTTTTATAAATTATGTCAACTTTTGAAAAGGACATTTGGGGACGGATCAATTTTGTCTTTTGCATAAAACGTGACAATATTAAAATAAAAACATATCAATTTGAAAAAAAGCGGATTGAAAGTAAGTAAGCTAGAAATTATTGAGAAATTTGTGGAAAGAGTTCATTTTCCAAATGGAAGGGTGCCACAAATTTCGATTATAATTTCTGCGTAACTTAGCTTGAACGAGCATTTTTTGAAAATTTATATGTTTTTATTATATTATCTTTTAAAATTATGTAAAGGACAAAATTGACCCGTCCCCAAATGTCCTTCCTCCCAGATGTCCTAAAAAAAATGCCAGTAAGGAATGTCCCTACTGACATTTTTATTTTAGAAGTTAATATATTTATTTGGATCTATGCTATTTCCTGAACCTGAGTTATTACGTAATTCAAAGTGTAAGTGATGTCCTGTTGATGTTCCGTGGTTAGGGTCTTCTTTTGCTCCACCTTCTAGTCCTACTACTTCTCCTTGTGTTACTGCTTGTCCTACTGCTACATATATTTGTGATAAGTGTGCATAGAAACTATATATTGTTTCCCCATTTACAATATGTTTTATTTCTACGCAGTTACCATATCCGCTTTGTACTCCTGCATATGTTACTTCACCACTTGCTACTGCTAAGATATTTCCATGATGTGCTCCTACTATGTCTAGTCCACTATGTGTTTTTGTTTCTCCTGTTATTGGGTGCACCCTTGTTCCATACTCTGATGTTATTACATAGCTTCCTTCTAATGGTAATATCATATTTTTTGCATTTGGATCTATCCATATAACTTTTTGTACTTTTTTACCATAGTTTTCCTTTAATATATTTCTATCTAATTTGTTTATTATACCATCTTCGTTTAAGTCATATTTTGCCATTTCTTCTTTGTTAGCATCTGTGATAGTTTCCCCATATTTATCATTTAATGCTACCATATCGTCTAATTCTATTTCTCCTGACTCTACTACGTCTCCGGCATAAATGTTTATATCTTCAAGTTCTATGTCTTTTTCAAGTTTTATATCTGTTAGTCTGTATTCAAGGTATCCTGGTTTTGTAATTACAATATCATATGTTCCTTTTTCTAATTCTATTTCATAGCTTCCGTCTGGATTTATCATAGTGTTTTCTAGTATTTCTCTTGGGTCTAATTCACTATTTTCTTCTCTTGTATCACTAGTATTATAAACTATAATTGTTGCTGATTGTTTTCCTTGATCTACTGCTTGTGTAATTATTTTTCCTGAAATTATATAACTATTTACTCTAGATATAGTTAATGTATATTCTTTTTCTTGGTAATCTTCTGCTGTTTTATCTAATCCATTTGATACAATAATGCTTATTGTGTTTATTCCGTCTTTTAATTCATAGCCTTTATATTCATTTGTACCTATGGTTGCTATACTTTTTCCTATTGATATGTATTCATCTAAGTAAGATAATGTAGCTTTTATATCAACATTCTTTTTAATTCTTGCTATATCTATTGTATATTCTGTATCTGATGTTTTGTTTGCTTTTATTCCATCTACATATATATCTTTTAATGTTAATCTCTCTGGCTCTTTATATATGTTTACAATATATTCTTTTTCATTTCCTAAAACAGATATTACTTTTATTCTAACTGATTTTTCTTCTTCTTCGCCAATAATTATTGTATTTGTATTTTCTCCTCTTGTTGCTACATTTCCATCTATGCTAACTCTTGCAAGAAGGGCATTTGCTACTGCTTTTAAGTCAACTTTTGTAATATCTCTTTTAATTTCTATATTGTATGTTCCATCTTCGCTTGCTGAAACTTCTACATCATTTGCAAATAATTGTTTTAAACTTGCATCATCTAGTTTTTCGCTTTCTTTTACAATATATAGTTCATATTTTTGTTTATCTTTAGCTCCGTTTACAACTTCTACTTCTACTTTTGTTGTATCTTCTTTTAAACTAATATTTCTTTGTATATCTGGATTATTAAATACTGTTTCCCCATTTACATCTTTAATTTTTACCTTAGATGTCTCAGAATTTATTGTAGCTTTTACCATACTATTATCTAATTCAGGTTTAACAACTTTTATATAAATTCCGTCTGTATCAGGAGTTACAACTTCTCCATCTACTTCAATTGTTACTCTTAAGTCTTCTAATATAGTATTTTCATCTACTTCATTTATTATTAGTTTATACGTTTTTTCTTGGTCAATTTCGCCTTCGAACATAGCTGTTACAACAATTTCTACTTCACCTTTTGTTATATCTAAGTCTTCATAAATATTAGAATTTACCTTTTTAGCATTTCCTTTTATAGATACATATTCTGTTGCTTTCTTAGAAATTGCTTTAATTGTAGCTAAAGTAGTTCCTTTTTTCACGTCAATTTTATATGTATTTTCGTCTACTTTTGTAGCAATTCTATCGTCTAAATAAACTTTGTCTAAGCCTAGGTCGTTTTCTTGTTTATGAATAATAATCTTATATGTTTTTCTTGTTCCATCCTGTGCTTTTACTGAAATTGTCTTTATTGTATCTCCGGTTTCTGCTAATATTGTTGTTTCTTCTATTATTCCTTCTTGCTCTTCTCCTCCTAAAGATACTTTTGCTAATATATCATCTAATACTACTTTAATTTTTGCTGTTTCTTCACTTGCTTTTACTGTTGTTTCATAGTTTCCTTCTGCATTTTCTATTATATGTTTTCCATTTATTTCTACCCATGAAACCTTAGTATTATTTGATATTCTTACAAACATTATGTTGTAAGTTTTAATAGCAATTCCATCTTGTGCTGTTATTACTATTGGAACTGTTATAGAATTATTTTCTAAGTCTAACTCTATAATTCTTGTTACATCATAAGAATCTGATGTTTCATCTCCAATTCTAATACTTGCAAATTCATTTTCAGATACTACTCTAATTTTAGAATTTTCTTTTATCTTTTCTATTGATATTTTACAAGTAGGAACTGTCTCAGTGTCTTCAAATTCGCCTATAATGTCTACACCATCTACATATATATGCTCAGCATTTGCATTATTAGATTTTTTCTTAACAATAATTGTATATTCTTGTTTTCTTCCTGTTTCTGCAGTTGCTTCAAATTTAATTGTTTCTTCTTCTTTTCCTGCCATATCTATATTTTCAATAGATAATATTCCTGTTCCTGTAGCATTTGCTGTAGATAATTCTGTATATATACTATTTGCTTCTACTACTAATGTTACTTTTTCAACATTTGAATCTACATATTCTGTATATGTTTTTGTTTCTGAATTATAGTTTGTTACTAATTTATCTACATTTTTGATAGATTTAATTCCTACGTCGTCAGAAACTAATTTAATTTCTAATTCTTTTGTTTGAACTGGTGTATTTGAATCTTGTGCTTTTACATTAACATTTAATGTAATTGTTCTATTTCCATCTTTAAATTCTAATGTAGATTTTCCTATATTAGTAAACCATTCTGTACCTTCTCCTATTTGTACTTGTGCATTTTTATTTGTTGTTATAACTTCAATTAAAGCATTTTGCACATCTTTATTGTTATCATATAATACAGCAGTATATTTTCCATCTATTTCTTCTATTAAAGTATTATTTACCTTCAAAGTTTTTATTGATGCATCTGTAGATTTTTTAACAATTCTTACATAGTAAGTTTCTGTATTTCCATTTTCTGCTTTTACTACTACTTCTATTGTATTTTCCTCATTTGGAGTATCTACTATTTGTGATAAAGTTTGTTTTGATGTATTTCCTAATATTTCTATTTGTGCATTTTCTGATGATGTAACTACTGTTAATGTTGCCTCTTCTAAAGCTCTTTCTATATATTTTGTATATGTATTTGTTACATTATCATATTCATCTGGTGTTTCATTATTTACTGTAATTGTACAACTTGTATCATCAGATTTTTTCTCTATTTGTAATTCATATTCATTATAAGTTACTCCATCTTGCGCTGTTACTCTTATTTTTATTGTAGTAGTTTTTTCTTCATTAAGACTAATATTTTCTTCTATACTACTTACTCCGGAAATTGTTGTTCCTACAATTTCAACTGTTGCATATTTGTTTGTAGCTTTTGCATAAATTTTTACATTTTTTGCTTCCATTGTTGCTTCTACATAATAATTTGTTGATAAGTTAATCGCATCAGCACCATTTACTTGTAATAATTCTAATTCTGCTTCATGTGATTTTTCTTTAATTATTACTGTATATGTTTTTATATTTGTCTCATCTAATGGATCTTGTAATTGTACTAATACTATTTCATCTTTTCCTTCTGTAATAGGAACTACAAGAGTATGAATAGCATTTGCACTAGGAGTACTAAAGCTTGAATCTTTTTCTAATTTTGTACTTACTAATGCTATTTCATTTGTAGGTATAATTTCTAGACTTACTTCAGATTTTCCAGAATCTATAAATGCCATATAAGTATTATCTTCTATTGTACATTCTTTTCCATCTGCTTTTATACTACTAATACTTAAATCTGTTACTTTTATTATTGTTACCTTATATTGTTTTTCTTCCCCATTTTCTGCCTTTACTGTAATTGTTACAACTGTTTCATTTTCATGTGTATCAATATTTTGAGTAACTTTATTTGTATCTGTATAAATTCCATCATCTACTTTTAATGTTGCATATTCACTGTTAGCTATTGATGTTAATTCTATTGTATCTAATGTATTTGGAATTTGTACTTTGTAGTTTTCTTCGTCTATTTTATTTATGTTTTCCTCTTCTATTCCTTTTACTTGTATTTCTTTAAGTGTATTGTCTTTAGAGTATCTTTCTAGTATTAATGTATAGTTTTGTTGTGTTCCATCTTGTGCTATTACTTCAATATTTAATGTTGTTGCATTTTGAATTATATCAATATTCTTGTCTGCTTTAGCATATTGTGGTAAATCTCCAGCTATAGAAACTGTTGCTAGACTGTCTCTTGTAATTGCTGATATTTTAACACTTTCATTATTACCTATTTTAATAGTTGCCTTACCATTTTCGTCAAAGTCCGCTGTTTTCATTATAGTTTCATCATTATCATCTTGCATTGTTATATTAACTTGTACTTCTGTTTCATTTGGTAATTTATTTACTACTAATGTATATTCTTTATATGTTCCATCTTCTGCTACTATTGTTATTGGTATGTTATTTATAATATCAGGAATTGAAACTTCTGCCTCTTGTTTTTCATAAGTTTCTTCTAATCTATTAATGCTTACTGTTGATAAACTATTGCTTGCTATTGCTTTTACATTTATAGATTCAGTAACAAATTTTTCAGCTGTATAATAATATTTTCCATCTTCTTCATTCTTGCTTATTACATTTCCATTTACTATTAATGTTGCAAGACTAGCATCGTCTGATTCATTTGATACAACTAATGTATAAATTTCCTCAGTTCCATCTTGTGCTGTTACTTTTATTGTTACAATTTCTTCTTCTGACTTTTTAGTAATTATTCCGCTTGTTGTTCCCGTCGCTTCTTTATTGTCATTTATTTGAATTTTAGCTTTTGGATCTTCTGGTATTACATATAATTCAAAACTTGTGTCTAATTTATTTATTCTAGCTTCATATTTATTTGTTGGAACTGCATTTGCTTCTTTTGCATTAACCTTTACACTTAGTAATTTCACATTATCTGGTAAAGAATTTACTATTAATTTATATTGTTTTTCTTTTCCATCTTCTGATGTAATTGTTATATAAACTATTATAGATTTTCCTGTCATTTCTACATCTTTATATGTTGCTGAAACTTCTGCTACTTCTGTATTTATTGCAACTGTAGCTTTTAAGTCTTGTGCTATAGCACCAATATTTACCTTGTCTGTAGCATAATCTAATGTATATTCATAAGTATTTTCTTGAGTAGTACTTAATGTAGCTTCTTTTCCATCTACTGTTACTTTTTCTATATTATTATTATTACTTTGAGAATTGATATTTAATGTATATTCTTCTACATCTCCATTTTGAGCTTGAACTTTAACTATAATTATAGTTTTCTTTCCTGTAATTTGAATTTCTTCAGTTGAAGAATTTCTTACATATTCTTTTCCATTTATACTTACGTTTGCATAAGCATTATTTGTTATTGCATTTATATCTATTTTTTCATATTCTTCTGAAATGCTTACTTCATAAGTATTTGTTCCTACAATTCTTAATGCTTCTTTTGTAAATTCTTTATTTCCTATAGATACCATTTTTAAAGTATTATCTGAAGATGGTATTTTTATATTTAATATATAGTCTTTCTTATTGTTACTGTCCTCTGGGTCAATTACACTAATTATATATTTTGTATCTCCATTTACTTCTAATGTTCTAGTTGATGTATATACTTCTTCTCCATTGTTTCCAATTTTTACCAAGTTACTCTTATCTACTGTTATTGCTTTTACAACTACATCTTTTGTATTTTCAGGTACATACATTTCATACACACTTCCTATAGGTGTTAATATTGTTCCATTTACTGAAAGTGAGAATAATTCAAGTCCTTCTGATACACTTCTTTCTATTATTAGTGAATATTCTTTTTCTTTTCCATTAGCTGTAACAAATATTTTTACTATTGTTTGCATTTTATCTGTAGTAATATTTCTTGTTGTTGTATGTGTATCTATTCCTAAATCATTAATTTGTATTGTAGATAATTCATTTACTGTTGTAGCTGTTACTTTTGCTAATTTAGTACCATAATCAACAATTATTTTATAAGTATTTTCATCTACTTTTACAGCATCTATATCATTTACTTTTACTGTTTCTAAGTTATAAGAATCATCAACTTTTATATTTAATGTATATTCTCTAACTATAGTACTATCATTTGCATCCATTACTTTAATTTTATAAGAAGAATCACCTGTAATGTCTAAATCTTTAGTTACACTATGTGCTTTAGCTTCCCCATCAGCTATACCTACTAAATCTTCTTCATTTGTAGTAATTGCTTCTACATTTATAGATGTAATATCGTAGTCTACTGTTACATTATAAACATCTGACTCATTTTCAATAACTTCACCATTTACTATTACTGCAAATAGGTCTAAATTACTATTTACTGGTTTTCTTTCAACTATTAAAGTGTATTCTTTTTCTTGCTTATCTGACCTTACAACTATTGTAATTATTGTCTTATCTTCTTTAGTTTCAATTTCCTTAGTTGTTATATTTACTTCTTCTCCTAAGCTGTTGATTTCTACTTTTGAATCTTTTACTAAAGTTTTTGCTACTATTGTAGATACATCTGGATAAATATAAGTAGTTGTTTGTGTTTCTCCTTCTCCTTCTGTAGTAACAGTTGGCTCTACTAAGAACTTATATGTATTATTTGTTAATTTAGTTGCTTCTTTTCCATTTACAGTTACCTGATCTAATTCTAATGTTAAATCAACTTTTAAAGTTAATTCATATTGCTTTTTATTAGCACTATTTTTAGCATCAATTACTTCTATTACATATTTTGTTTCTGTAGCATTAAAGTCTACTTTTCTTGTTGTAATATTAGTTTCTGCTTCAAATCCTACAATTCTAACTAAGTTAGTTTCATCTATTGTTGTAGCTTTTATTTCTACATTCTTATTATCTTTACTTACATAAGCTTCATATTTATCGTCTACTGGCATTATAACTTTTCCATCTACAACTACTGCAAATAATCCTAAATTGCTTTCTTCCTCTATTTTTTCAATTATTAATGTATATTCTCTTTCTAGTTCTTTTGCAGTTACATAGATTTTTACTATTGTTTGATTTCCTATTGTTGCTATTGTTTTTGTAGTTATTCCTTCTTCTTCTTCTAAGTTATTTAATTGTACTTTTGCTAAAGGATATACTGATGTTGCACTTACTTTTGAGTTATTAATGTCTTTATTTACTATAATTTTGAATGTATCTCTTGCTATTTTTTCTGCTTCAATATCATTTACTGTCACTTTATCTAATTGTGTTAAAGCATCTTCTTTGTATATAGTTAATCTATATTGTACTGAGTTTCCATTTTCAGCTACTACTTCAATAGGTATAACTCTCTTTATTTTGTCTTCCATGCTTACTGTTCTTGTTGATTGTTTTTGTTCTAATGTACTATTGTTAATACCTACTTTTGCTAAATCATGTGAAGTTATTGCTGTTATTTCTGGTTTTAGTACATCATCTTGTATTACTATTTCATAATCATTTGTTCCAACTACATTTGCTTCTATTCCGTCTATTGTTAATTTTTCTAGTGTTGCATTGTTTGATGTAACATTTATAATTAGCACATAATCAACTGTTTTATCATTTGTTGTTTTTACTCTTATTTTTACTAATTTAGGATTTTTATCTAAATTAATATCTTCCAATAACACACCATTTTCTGAATATGTTTCTCCTGCATCTATACTTATTGAATCTGTTTTATCTTTTGTTGTTATTTTTATTGTTCCAGTTCCATCTAAATTAGGTGATACTGAAATTGAATATTTATTTTCTCCTGTCATTTTAGCTTCTATACCATTTACAAATATAGATTCAATTCTTTGTTCATCAAGTGGTTGTACTACTCTTAGTGCAGTAGCTGTAGCTCCTGTTAATTTATCTGTTGCTGTAATTGTTGCCTCTCCCATATCTTCTGCTGTAACAACTCCGTTTTCTACTGTTACTACTTCATCATTACTTGATTTCCAATCATAATCTGTTAATCTTCTTTCTATCTTGCCAAATACATTGAATATATTCGCATTTATATTTACTATTTCTTCTTCTGGTTGCTGCATTGTTTTTGCTTCTGGTAAAATAGTGAATTTTCTATCTCCAACTAATGTAAATGCATAACTATCTTCAGATAAGCTATTTCCTAGTTGTCCATATTCATTTGATCCTGCTGAATACACATATCCATTTGTGTCTATTACATAGTTATTTCTGTATCCTGCACCTATTGCAAAATATTTAGTATCTACTCTATCTACTAATTGTAAATCAATACTATTTCCTTTTATGCCTATACCTGCTTGTCCATATTCATTTGAGCCATATGTATATATATTTCCTTCTTTGTCTAATAATATTGTACTATCACTTTGTGTACTTATATCTACTATGTCTTTTGCTCCTATATCTTGTACTTTTGTAGATATAGTAGTAGATGTATAGTTTGTTACTTTTTGTACACTATTATCTGTTTTTAATACTAGAATTGCATCTTGTATACAATTTACTTTTACAGCATTTTCTATTCCATCTACTAAATGTGGTAATATATAATTTGTTTCTTCGTTTTTGCCAAATACATAGACTTTTCCTTCAGCATCAATTATTGCTGTGCTATTTTTATTTGCATTTATAGCTATAACTTTATTAGATACACTATTTATTTTTTTAGGTATTGTTACTGTGTTTGTCTCTCCATTGCCTAATTGTCCATAATTATTTAAGCCCCATGTATAAACATTGCCAAGTTTATCTAATGCTATTACATGATTTTCTCCTGCCATAACATCTACTACATCTGTTATTTCTTGTACTTGTATTGGTTTTCTAGCAGATTGTCTATTTCCTTGTCCTAATACACCATAAGTATTGTCTCCCCATGCCCATACAGTTCCATCTTCTCTTAATGCTATTGTAAAATCTTTTCCTGTTGTAACCTTTTTATAAGAAGAAAGAATGTTAGTTTCACTAGGGATATTTATTGGTAACAATTTATCATTTCCTAATTGTCCATCTGAGTTATAACCAAAACTCCAAATGCTTCCATCTGCTTTTAATACTGTAGCAAAGTTTTTTCCTCCTGAAACTTGAGGTGCATTTTTTTGATTTTCTCCTACTACTCTTACTATAACTACACTTTCTTTTCCTGTGTCTTTTTGTATTACTTTTGCCCAAGTTGTTCCTACTTTAATTCCATTTACAACTCCTGTTTCACTTATAGTTGCTATACTTGAATTTGTAGTACTATATTCAAAATTATTGTATATTTCGTCTTCTTTATAAACATTAAATAAATATTTAGGTGTTACATTTATTTTCTTTTCACTTCCAATATTTAATGTTATTTCTTGATCATTTACATATGAATAGTCATTTCCTATTTTTACAGGAATTCTACTATTTGTCATTGTTTTAACATTTTGAAGTCCGTGATAGTAATCTCCCCATCCATATACATCACCATTATATTTGATTGCAACATTATATGTATTTCCTGTTGATATTGTCATAAAGTCACTTACTGCTGTTACTTTTGCAAATATATTTTTATTTTCGTTTGTTCCAATTCCTAATTCACCTTGTTCATTTGCACCTGTTGAATAAATGCTTCTATTTGCATTTAATAATAGTGTTTGTCCTTTTCCTGCTGAAGCTTTCATTATACTATTAATATCTTTAAGTTTTGTTGGAACTGTAACATTTTCATTATTACCTGTTCCTAATTGTCCTTTGTTGTTTAACCCAAATGTATATACTTCTCCTTTAATAGTTACAAGTACACTATGGTTATCTCCCGCAGAAATTTGACCTATTAAATCACTTAATTTAATTTCTTCAAATGTATTAGATTTTCCCTCTTTCTTTCCTGTTTGTCCATAAGCATTTAAACCTGTTGTTAATACTTTTCCGTTTGTTGTTAATAATAGTGAATGATTTTTTCCTAAAGATATATCTAATACACTATTTATGTATGGTAATAATGTTGGTTTTGTTACTTTTTCATATGTTCTTATTCCTAATTCACCATTGTTATTTAATCCCCATACATACACATATCCATCATTTGTTAATGCCATGCTTTGGTCATTATTAGCTGCTATTTTCTTAATACCTGTTAAACCTAGTTTTACTGGTACTCTTGCTGTTATAGTTCCTAATGCATTATTTGAATTAGCACCCCATCCCCATACATTTCCTTCTGAATCTAATGCTAGATTATGAGTATTTCCTACTGCAATTTGTTTTATTATTGTTCCTTCTGGGAATTTTACCTTTATTGGCATATCTGAAGATGTTGTTGTTCCATCTCCAAGTTCATAACTAGAATTTATTCCATAGCTCCATACTGTTCCATCAGCTTTTAATATAACTGTATGTGAACCAGCTGTTAATGCCATTGGCTCTATTTCTACTCCATCTGGTAATACTGTTACTTGTGCTATTGATGAATAATTTGTTTCTTCTTTTGTTACTACTATTGTTGTAAAACCTTCTTTATTTGCTGTTACCTCTCCTTTTGTGTCTATTGATGCAACTTTACTATTTCCTGATGTATATTTACTTGAAGTTGTATCTTCTACATTTTTCAATACATTAAATGTTTTGTTGCTTACTTCTACCAAATGTTTTTCACCAACATGTAATACAATATTATTAGTATCTAATGCAACTTCTTCTCTTCCTACTAATGTAGGTGTAGCTGTTGTATTGTACAATTTATTTCCTATACTTCCATAAGTTCCAAGTCCCCATACATATACAAATCCTTCACTGTCTATATATGCTCCGTTTTCTACTCCCGCTTCTATTGCTAGAGCATTAATTTGTTTATTTTGTTTAGGTAATACTTGGTTTGTTTCTTGAGTTGTTGTTAATTTATAGTTTGCATTTGAACCCCAAATATATGTAGTTCCATCTTGTAATAAAGCCATTGAGAATTCTTTTCCAGCTTTAACTTCTTTAATATTTTCTAAATCTTTACTTCCATCGGCATTCTTAATAAGCGTAGGAACATCTACATTTTTTGTATTTCCTATACCTAATTCACCTTTTGAATTATCTCCAAAAGAATATGCTTTTTGGTCATTTCTTAATAATAATGTATGTGTATAGCTTTCAGAAACTCTAATTACACTATTTGCTTCTAGTTTAGAAGCATCTTTTATTTTATAAACTTTTCCGTCTTGGCTTACTGCATAATTTTCAGAAACATCTATTATATTAGCTAATGTTTGTATTTTTCTTGCTGATTTTGCATATCCATTACCCCATACCCAAACATTTCCTTCAATATCTAATGCTACTGTTTTTTGTGTTCCTGCAGATACTTTTACTATATTACTTAAAGTAATACCATCTTCTCTTATTACTTGAATTGGTAATACTCTTTCAGATGTAGTTCCATCTCCTAGTTGTCCATATGAGTTACTTCCAAAACTCCATACTGTTCCGTCATTTTTAACTGCAAGAGTATAATTATTTCCAATAGATATATCTATAATATTTTCTAAACCTGCTACTTGTACAGGTGTTGCTGAAGAATTTCTATTACCTGTTCCTAGTTGTCCATTACTATTATTTCCCCATGTCCATACTGTTCCATCTGCTTTTAATGTTGCCATATGTGTATTTGAAGACTCAACTTCTGGTACAGCTATTTTTCCACTAGGTACTACATTTACAAATATAGTTATAGTCTTATTAGTAATTGTATGTCTTACTAAAATTTCTGCTTTTCCTATTTGTTTTCCTGTTATTGTTCCGTCTTTAGTAACTTCAGCTACACTTTCATTTAAAGATTTATATTCTAAGTTTTCAGTATCTACAACATCATTTATTAAATTAAACTTATTATTTAATGATGCTTTTATTTGTTTTTGTTTATTAACTTCTACATTAGTTACGTTTTCATCAACAAATATGTATGTTCCCCCAATTACTTCATATTTGTTTTTGTTTGCTAATGTTGAATTACCTAATTCTCCATAAGAATTTAGTCCTGTTGTATAAACAAAACCTAATTTATCTGAAATTACAGAATGATAAGAATTACTACTTACTAGTTTATTATTTTCTATTCCTATTGCCTTTGTAGGTACTGCTATTTTTTGCTCATAATTTCCAATACCTAATTGTCCATATGAGTTATATCCACAAGAATAAACATTTCCTTCTTTTGTTGTTAGTAATACTGTATTGTCCCCTGTTGCCATTTCTACTACATTTTCTACTGGAATTTTTACAAGTCCACTTAATGATGAATATGTTCCTTGTCCTAATTGTCCATATCTATTGTATCCCCATCCATATACATCACCTTTTGAAGTTAGTACTATATAATAATTATCTGTTGATGCTATTTGTACTATATTTGAAAGTCCTGTAATTCTACTTGGATTCTCATTTAAATACCAAACTGTTCCGTCTTCTGCTAAGATTAATTTTTTAGTTGCTTGAATTGCTTTTCCATAGAAATTTACTTTTTGAGGTTTATTTGTATAACCTTGTCCCCAAATATAAACTTCCCCATTTTCGTTTATTGCAATACTTGTTCTGTCTGTTATATATACCTTTTTAATATTAGCTAAATCTTCTATTTTTGTAGGTACATTTTTATCTTCTGTTGTTCCATCTCCTAGGTTTCCATATCCATTATATCCCCATGAATATACATCCCCATTTGAATCTACTGCTAAGTTATAATAATAACCTGCTGCTATATCAACTATATTTTCTTTTTCTATTTGAACTGGCATAGTTACTTTTGTAGAGTTATTTTTTCCATTTCCTATTTCACCTTTGCTGTTATCTCCCCATGCCCAAATTGTTCCGTTTTGTTTTAAAGCTAAAGAATGTGTATAACCTGTTGCAACTTTTTCTGCCACTTTGTTATTTTCTGGAATTACATCTATAGTAACTCTGTTTTCGTTTCCTCCTGATTTTGAAGATACTATTATATATGCTCTTCCTATTGTATTTGCAGTTACTTTTCCTGTATTTTCATCAACTGTTGCAATATCTTCATTTAAACTCTTATATGTAAATCCGTTATTTTCAGCTTTATCATAGTATAAATTAAATCCATAAGTTGTTAATGGTTTTATTTGATAATTTGGATCTGATAATTTTAACACTACTTCTCTTTCTTCTAATGTTACATATGGTGTAGAAATACTTTCAATTTTACTTAAGTTTGTTAATGAACCATTTCCTAATTCACCATAACCATTATATCCAACGCTCCATACTGTTCCGTCATTTTTTGCTATTTCTGTATTATATATTCCTCCAGAAACAAGCATTACATCTGTAAAGTCATTTCCTTGTTTATCTTTCATATATGTTGCAACTGTTTGATTTGATGTATTTTGAACACCTAATTGATTATAGTTATTTCTTCCCCATGCAACAACTTTTTCTTCAGAAGTTATAGCATAACCTGTTTGATATCCTGCTTTTATAGATGTTACATTTTGTAATACTCCTGTTTGAGTTTTTATTTGGGCTGGTATTGAGCCTGCTACATTTGTTAAACAATTTCCAACATTATTTCCAAATCCCCATACTGTTCCGTCTTTTAATAATACAAGTGTATTTTCATTTTCTCCTGCTGATATTTCAAGTACATTTATTAATAAAGAATTTCTTGTGAATTTTGTTCTTGTTGTAGTTGTTCCGTCTCCTAATTCTCCATATCTATTGTATCCTGCTACAAATAAATTATTTTCATTATTTATAGCATAACTTGAATATTTTCCAGCCTCTATTTTTATAATATTATTTAATGATTGAACTTGGACAGGAAGTACACTATTAGTGCTGTTTCCAATACCTAATTGTCCATAGTTATTTATTCCCCATGCATATACTTGTCCATCTTTATCTAATGCTAGTGAGAAATTTGTTCCTGCAGATACTGCTACTATATTACTTAGTACACCTTTTCCATCTGGTGATTTTACTTGAGTCTTTTTATAAGATGTATTTTTAGTTCCATTTCCTAATTGTCCATAATTGTTTAAGCCCCAAGACCATACATTTCCTTCTACATCTACTGCAAGAGCATGGTTTTCTCCTAAAGAAATTTGAACTATATTATTTATTCCTGTGTATGTTGGTAAAATTTTATTTGCTGTATCTCCTGTTCCTAGTTGTCCATAATTATTTCTTCCATATCCCCAAACTTCTCCATTAGCTTTTAATGTTAATGTTGAATATTGTTTACTTTCTATTTGAGGGAATGTTAAATCTTCGTCTTCTAACACATATACATCTACTGAAGATTTTTCTCCTGAATTTTTATCTTCTACATATAATTGTGTTTTTCCTTTTTTTATAGCTGTTATTTGTTGTAATTCATTATCAACTACTGCAATAGCGTTATTTTTTACTGCAAATTCATAACTTGCTTCTTCTTTATCTCTATTTAATAGATTGAACCCTGAAATTACACTAGTTGGAATATTTACTTTGTTTCCTATTCCTTTTATTTTAATTGGAGATTCATTAAACATTACTTTTGCATTGCTTATGCAAGTTAATGTCTTTTTATCTGAAGCTGTACTATCGCCTATTTGGCCATAATTATTTTTACCTACTGCCCATACTTTTCCGTCTTTTGTAACTATAGTTACTGTATTTGCACCTGCTGCAATATCTAATATTTCTTCTACAATTTCTTTATTTGCGTATTTTAATACTACTGGAATTTTAGCATTTGCTGTAGTATTATTTCCAAATTGTGAATTAGCATTATTTCCCCATAATACTGCTGTTCCGTCTTCTAATACTGCTATAGCGTATTCATTTCCTGCTTCTATATGTTTTACATTTGCTAAATAATCTGTACCATTTAATGCTAAAACTTTTCCAAATGTATATCTATCTGACGTTAAGTTATTTCCTAAGTTTCCATATCCGTTAAAGCCACTTGCTAATACTTCTCCCGCTTCTGTTAATACTAATATTGTATTATTTTCTACAGCCGCTTCTACTGCATTTGTTACTTTTGCTATTTTTGTTGGTAAATATTTATCTACTTTATTTCCTAAACCTAGTTGTCCTCTTCCATTATATCCCCATATATAAAGTTCTCCGTCATGTGTAATAGCAACTGAAGTTTGGTTAAATCCTGCTATAGAAGATATTCCACTTAATTTTATTTTAGTTGGTTTTGTTCTAGTATTTGTAGTTCCGTCTCCTAGTTGTCCTCTTCCATTATAGCCCCAAGTATATACTTGTCCATTATTATTTAATGCCATAGAATTATATGTACTTGCAACTATTTGTTTTATGTTTTCTAATCCTTGAATTTTTATAGGTGTGTTTCTATTTGCTGTAGTTCCATCTCCTAATTGTCCATATGTATTTGAACCAAATGAATATACATTTCCATCTTTATCTAATAATAAAGTATGTGTATCTCCTGCTGATATATCTATTATATTTTCAATATCAACTTTTGTTGGTTTATATTTACTTGTTAAATCTCCTAATCCTAGTTGTCCGTTACTATTTAATCCCCATGTCCATACTGTTCCATCAGATTTTAATGCTACTGTATAATTTGAACCATTTACAATTTTAGCGTAAGCCTTTTCGTCTTTTTCTATTACTTCTACATCGATAACAATTCTATTTGGTAATTTATTTGTTGTAACTTCTACTCTTGCTTTTCCAAATGCTTTACCTGTAACTACCCCATTTTCATTAACTGTTGCAACATTTGCATCTAAACTATTATAGTTTAGTTCCTCGCTTTCAACTATATAATACAATAAGTTGAAACCTAATGTCGTTGCTACATTTATTTGTTCTTTATTATCTATATTTAATAATAAACGTGTTTTTTCGCATTCTAAGTAAGACTCTGAAATACATTCTGGATTAACAGAAGAAATTATAGTATCATCTCCCATTTCTCCATGAGCATTGTATCCCACAGTATATACAAGTCCATAACTATCTACTATAGCTGATGTTTGATATGTTGCATTTGTTGTTGCAGCCATAGAAATTATTTCTTTATCTGATTGTACTAATGTTAATCTTGTCTTTATTGCTGTGTCTTTTGTAAATAATTGTCCATAATTATTGTTTCCTGTTACATATATTCCTGCACTTTCTCCATTTTTGTATACACTTACTATAGTTGAGTTTCCACTAGCAAGAACATTTTTAACTTGTGTTAATTGGCTTCCATCTGTTTTTGTCATTACTACTGGTAAGTTTACAGCTCTAGTTGTTCCTTGAGCTAATTGATAATTTTTATTATATCCCATAGCTACTGCTGTTTTGTTTTCTAAAGCAAGTACTGTATGGTTTTCACCTACAGAAGCTTGTTTTACTCCTGTTAGTGCTCCAGAATTACTTACATTTCTAATTTGTGTTGGAATACTTATATTTTTAGTATTGTTTCCTAAACCTAATTGTCCATATTCATTGTACCCAACTCCCCATGCTGTTCCTCTTGTTTCTACAAAAATTGCATGGTTTCCACCTGCTGCAATTTGCATTATTCCTGAAATTCTTGAAACTTTTGTTGGTAATGTATGTGCTACACTATCTACTTTTCCAATTCCAAGTTGTCCATTTGAATTAGAACCCCAACTATATACTGTTCCGTCTGCTAAAAGTGCATAAGAAGCTCCATTTGATGCTGCTATTTGTACAACATTTTCTAAATAGTTTTCACCTTTTACATCTTTTACTTGTACAAATTCACAAGAATTTTCTGTTGTTCCATTTCCTAATTGTCCAAAATTATTTTTTCCTACAGCCCATACTGTTCCATCTGCTTTTAATACTAATGTGTGTTCACTTCCTGCTGCTACATCTATTATATCTGTTTGTCCCTCGCTATCTACTGTATAAATATCTGTTTTTGTAGGTTTTGTTCTTGTAACTTTATCATTTAAACCTAATTGTCCATTGCTATTTTGTCCCCATGTCCATACTTCTCCGTTTGCTTTTAAAGCTACAAAATGGTTAGCTCCTGCAACTATTTTAGGATATATTTTTCCTTCTTTGCTAGTTACATTTACTTTAACTGAAGCATATGTATCTGTATTTTTGTTATATACTCTTATATATGTTGTTCCTTCACTTTGAGCTGTAATAATTCCATTTTCATCAACTGTTGCTACACTACTATCTATTGATTTAAATGTTACTTCTCCTTGAGCAATACTTTCAGAAATCAAGTTAAATCCTGCTTTTAAGTTATATGTTATTTTTTCTCCTGTTTCTCCAACTTTAGAATAGTTTATTATTGAAGGATTTACGTTCATTCTTACATTACTAATACACATAGGTATAGTTAATGTTACATTGTCTCCTATTCCCATTGTTCCATAAGCATTATATCCTACTGTATATACCATTCCATCTATATCTGCAAATGCACCAGTAGCACTGTTTCTTGTTACTGCCATTGCAAGTACTTTTTTACTTTCCTGAACTTTTCTTGCAAAATAATTTAAATTAGTATTTGAAGTAAATAATTGTCCATAATTATTTGTTCCCATTACATACATTCCAGCATTTGTTGATACATATGTTACATTTCCTGCTGCTACAATATGTTTTCCTCCACTTAAGTTTGCTGTTGTATTATCTGCCTTTACTTGTCTTGGTTTGCTTAAATAATAAGTTGTACCATTTTCTGAAAAACTACCATCTCTATAGTTACTACCAGTTCCACCAGTTGGTATTATATAATATGCTGTTCCATTACCAGAACTTCCCATATAACCAGTTCCTAGTACTGTTCCATCTTGTCTTAGTATCATTGTATGATTTGCACCTGCTGCTATTTCTTTTACTCCGCTTGCTACCATTTTTTGTGGCAATTTTTGAGTATTTAAATTTCCTAAACCTAATTGTCCATAGCTATTTAGTCCTACTGCCCATGCACTAGTATCAGATAAAAGCATTGCTAAATGATGTGCACCTGCTGAAATTTGCATTATATCTGTCACTTTTTGCATTCTTACTGGATAATTAGAATTTGTAGTACTATTGTTTCCAAATTGTCCTTCTGTATTTCTTCCCCATGAATATACATACCCATCTTTTGTTAAAGCATGAGTTGTTTCATCTTCTGCTGTAATTTGAATTATATCTTTTAAATATCCTTCTCCTGTTGCATCTTTTACTTGAACAAATATTTTACTATTCTCAGTATCTCCTGTTCCTAATTGTCCATAATTATTTGCTCCTGCTTCCCATACTGTTCCATCTTTTCTTAAAATTACTGTAAAGTAATTTCCAGCTGCTATATCTATTGCATCTGTTATTTCTTTTTCTTCTGTTTTGTCATTGCTAATTTCTAAATATTTAGCTCTTATTGGTTCTGTTTTATTTATTTTATCTCCTAAACCTAATTGACCATAGTTATTAAGTCCCCATGTCCATACTGTTCCATTAGCTTTTAGCGCTACAAAGTGACTCGCTCCTCCTACTATTTTAGGTTGCGTTATATTTCCTTCTCCATTTACATTTACTTTTACTGAAGCATATATTGAATTTTCGCTATTATATAATTGAATATATGTTGTTCCTATTCCTTTTGCAGTAACTAAACCTTTTTCGTCTACTGTTGCTATTTCTGTGTCTAAAGATTTAAATTTACATGTTAAACTTGGTATTGTATCTTGAATTAAGTTAAATGCCATTGTAGTGCTATATGTTATAGTTTCTGTTTCTTCTGGTTTATTAAAGTTAATTATATTTTTTTCAACATTTAATTTTCTTTCACTTATACATATTGGTGCCGTTAATGTCTCTGTAGTTCCATTTCCTAATTGTCCATAATTATTTAATCCTACTGTGTATACCATTCCATTTATATCTGAAAATGCTCCTGAAAATCCATTTTTTGTTGCCGCAACTGTAAGAATATTTTTATCTGTTTGAACACTTCTTGCATAATATGTTAAAGCTGTATTTGAAGTAAATAATTGTCCATAATTATTTGCTCCTATTACATACATTCCTGCAGCAGTTGTTACATATGTTACGTCTCCTGTTGCTACTATATGTTTTCCACCAGTTAACACAGTTTCTGTATTATTTGCTTTTATTTGTCTTAATGAATATATATAATAAGTTGTACCATTTTCTGAAAAATAACCATCTCTATAATTACTTCCTGTTCCACCTGTTGGTATAATATAATGTGCTGTTGAATTTGCACTATTTCCATCATAACCTGTTCCCCATACTGTTCCATCTTGTCTTAATATCATTGTATGATTTGCACCTGCTGCAATTTCTTTTACTCCATTTGTTACCATTCTTTGAGGTAATGTTTGTGAATTTAAGTTTCCTAATCCTAATTGACCATATTTATTTAATCCTACAGCCCATACACTACTATCTGAAAGTAACATTACTAAATGATTTTCTCCTGCTGAAATATTTGCTACATTTGATATTTTTTGCATTCTTACTGGATATTTAGAACTTTGTTTACTACTTATTCCAAATTGTCCCTCTGCATTTTTTCCCCATGAATATACATATCCATCTTTTGTTAATACGTGAGCTGATTCATCTCCTGCTGTTATTTGAATTATATTTTTTAAATATCCTACACCACTTTCGCCTTTTACTTGTGTAAATAAATTCCTACTTTTTTCACTTTCTATTCCAAGTTGTAAAGCACTATTATTTCCTGCTGTCCATACTGTTCCATCTTTTCTTAAAACCATAGTAAAGTATTTTCCTGCTGCTACATCTACTACATCTGTTAATTCTACTGCTTCACTGCTTCCATCTTGGTTTACTTTTAAGTATTTTGCTTTTTCTGGTGTACTTCTTGTTGTTTCATCTCCTAGTCCTAATTGACCATAGTTATTAAGACCCCATGTCCATACTGTTCCATTGGCCTTTAATGCTACAAAATAGTTTTCTCCTCCCACTATTTTAGGTTGTGTTATATTTCCTTCTCCATTTACATTTATTTTAACAGAGGCATACATTTCATTAGATTTATTATATAAAGTAATATAAGTTGTCCCTATTCCTTTTGCTGTAACTACACCATTTTCATCTACTGTTGCTACGCTTACATCTTGTGATGTATATGTACAATCTGCCTTAGGAATTTCATTTTGTATTAAATTAAATGTCATTCCTGTTGAATATGTTATTTTTTCTGTTTGTCCTATTTTTTCAAAATTTATTATGTTTTTATCTATGTTTATTTTTTTATTGCTTATACATATTGGTGCAGTTAATGTCTCTACTGTTCCATTACCTAATTGGCTAAAATTATTTAATCCTACTGTATATACCATTCCATTTATATCTGAAATTATACCAGTGTTACCATTTCTAGTAACCGCCATTGTAAGAATATTTTTATCAGTTTGAACATCTCTTGCATAATATGTTAAGGCTGTATTTGAAGTAAATAATTGTCCATAATTATTTATTCCCATTGCATACATTCCTGTTGTAGTTGTTACATATGTTACATTTCCTGCTGCTACTATATGTTTTCCACCACTTAAATTTGTTGTTGTATTAACTGCTTTTACTTGTCTTAATGAATGTAAGTAATAAGTTGTTCCATTTTCTGAAAAATAATCATCTCTATAATTACTTCCTGTTCCACCTGTTGGTATAACATAATATGATGTGCTATTTCCAGAACTTCCTATATAACCTGTTCCATATACTGTTCCATTTGTTCTTAATACCATTGTATGATTAGCACCTGCTGCTACTTCTTTTGCTCCACTTGCTAACATTCTTTGTGGTAATGTTTGATTAGTTCTATTATATAACCCTAATTGTCCATAATTGTTATATCCTACTGCCCATACACTACTATCTGAAAGTAGCATTACTAAATGATTTGCACCTGCTGAAATATTTGCTACATTTGATATTTTTTGCATTCTTACTGGATATTTAGAATTATTTTTATTATTTACTCCAAATTGTCCTTCTGTATTTCTACCCCAAGAATATACATATCCATCTTTTGTTAATGCATGAAGAGTTTCATTTTCTGCTGCTATTTTTATTACATTTTGTAAATAATCTCCTTCATCATTTAATCTTACTTTATGGAATATTTCTGTATTTGTATTTGTTCCATCTCCTAATTGACCATAGTTATTTTGTCCAACTGTCCATACTGTTCCATCTTTTCTTAATATTGCTGTAAATGATGTTCCTGCTGCTATGTCTATAACATTTTTCATATTTGTTTTTTCAGGTTCTGTTCTTCCTTCTTTATCACCTAGTCCTAGTTGTCCACAGTTATTTAAGCCCCATGTCCATACTGTTCCATCGCCCTTTAATGCTACAAAATAATTTTCTCCACCTACTATTTTAGGTTGAGTTATATTTCCTTTACCATTTACATTCACATACACTGTTGAATATAAGTTATTTTCTTTATTATATAAAGTAATATAAGTTGTTCCTATTCCTTTTGCTGTAACTACACCATTTTCATCTACTGTTGCAATACTTGTATCCTGTGATGTGTATGTACAATCTGTTCCTGATAGTTCATTTTGAAGTAAGTTAAATCTCATTTTTGTTGTATATTTTATTGTGTCTTTTTCTTCTGGTTCTTCAAAATTAATTATATTTTTTTCTACATTTATCTTTTTATCACTTATACTTATTGGAGTATATAATGTTTCTACTGTTCCGTTTCCTAATTGTCCACAAGTATTTAATCCAACAGTATATACAACTCCATCTTCGTTACAAATAGCACCTGTATTTCCATCTCTTGTTAATGCCATTGCTTGTATATTTTTATCACTTTGGTACATCATTGCATAATAGTATTTACTTGTGTTAGATGAAAATAAATTACCATAATTGTTAGCTCCCATTGTGTACATTCCACCACTATTAGTTGTAACATAAGTAGAATCTCCTGAAGCAGTTATATGTTTACCATTTGATAAATATGTAGATGTATTTGTTGCTTTTACTTGTCTTAATGCATGTATATAGTAAGTTGTACCATTTTCTGAAAAATATCCATCTCTATAAGATGAGCCTGTACTTCCTAATGGAATAACATAATATGAAGTGCTATTTCCACTACTTCCGTGATAACCTGTTCCATATACTGTTCCATTTGTTCTTAATACCATTGTATGATTAGCACCTGCTGCTACTTCTTTTGCTCCACTTGCTAACATTTTTTGTGGTATTGTTTGATTAGTTCTATTGTATAAACCTAATTGCCCATAATTGTTGTTTCCTACTGCCCATACACTTCCATCTGCACATTGTATTACTAAGTGGTTTGCACCACCTACTATTTGCATTACATTTGGAACTTTCAACATTTTTTGAGGTATTGTTAATTGTGTTGTTGTTTGAACTCCTAATTGTCCATATCCATTATAACCACATGACCATACTGTTCCGTCAGCTCTTAATATATGTAATGAATTATCTTCTGCTGCTAGTTGTATTGCATCATTTATATTTTCTATTTGTTTAAATGTATTTCTTGATTCAGTAGTACCATCTCCTAATTGTCCATTTGCATTACTTCCTGTTGTCCATACTGTTCCATCAGTTTTTAAAACAGCCGTAAAAGCACTTCCTGTAGCTATATCTATTGCATTTGTCATAGTTGTTTTTGTAGGTTCTGTTCTGTTTTTAGCATCCCCTAGACCTAATTGTCCTACTGTATTTTTTCCCCATGACCATACTGTTCCATCAGATTTTAATGAAACAAAATATTCTGTTCCTCCTGAAATTTTAGCAAATGTTACATTTCCATCTTCTGTAACATTTACTTTCACTGCACCATATATTTCATTTTTAGTATCTGCAATTCTAATATATGTTGTTCCTTTACCTACTGCTGTTATTTTATTTTCACTTACTGTTACAATACTTGTATCTAATGATTCAAAACTTATTGATGTCTCGTTTGGTTCATTTATTATATTTAACTCTTTTGATAAAGTTATTTCTATATCTTTAGTTTCTCCAACTTTCATACTTACAAGACTTAGGTTAGATAATATTTTATAATCACTAATGCTATATGGAATATAACCATAAGACACAGCAGTAGTTCCATTTCCTAATTCACCTTCTGCTGAATATCCTACTGTATATATTCTTCCTATATCATCTATATATGCACCAGTATTACCACTTCTTGTTACCGCCATATCTTTTATTACTTTACCAGATTGTTGTTTTGTTGAGTAATAATTTTTTGATGTACTTCCGTTGAAAAGTGTACCATAACTATTCATTCCTGTTGTATACATACCATCTGATGCTGTAGCTGCATATGTTACATATCCATTAGCACTTATATGTGACACACCTGAAAGATTTGTGTTTACACTTCCATTTTTCATTTGACGAAGTCTATACACTATGTAAGTGGTACCATTCTCTGATAAAGTTGTATCTCTGTAGTTTGATCCTGTTCCACCAATACCTAATATATAAAATGATTCACTTTTTCCTGAAGCTCCATTATAACCTGTTGCCCATACTGTTCCATCATTTTTTAATACTACTGTATGTTTTTGACCTGTTGCTACTTCTTTTGCTCCACTTGCTAATATTTTTTGTGGAACTGATTTATTTGTTCTATTTCCTATACCTAATTCACCATAATTATTGTATCCAACTGTCCATACGGCTCCATTTGCATCTAATGCAACTGTATGTTTTTCTCCTGCTGAAATTTGAGTAATATTTTCAAACTTAGTTTTTGTTGCTAAATTTCTTAATGTTGTATCACCTATACCAAGTTGTCCATAAGCATTATTACCCCATGCATATACTTCGTTTTCATTTGAAATTGCAAAAGCAAAATTATCTCCAGCTCCAACAGCTTTTATATTTGTTAAATACCCATCTTCTGTTTTTACTTGTACAAATTCACTACTATTTTCAGCATTTCCTATTCCTAATTGACTATTTATATTGCAACCTGCTGTCCATACAGTTCCATCAGCCTTTACTGCTATTGTAAAATATGTTCCTGCATCTATATCTACAACATTATCAATTCCCATATATACTGGTTTTGTCCTGTTTTTAGTATCTCCTGTAGCAAGTTGACCATAATTATTTTGGCCCCATCCATAAACTTTTCCATCTTCTGCTAAAGTTACAAAAAAGTTGTATCCACCAACTATTTTAGCATTTGTAATTTTATTATAATTATCTTCAGCCAAGTTAATAACTTTCTCATTTGCTGTAAATATTTCTTTTTCTGTTTTTGAAATTTGATCCTCATAACTCAAAGTTTTAAATACTGCTAATGCACAACAAGTAATGGCAACACTGCTAAGTGCAAGTATTGTCATTTTTCTCTTTATTCTGTTAGCATATTTCTTTGAAAGTTTCATTGCTATCTCCTTCTGCCTTTCATTTTGCAAATTGCTTATATATAATATATTAATAATTATAATTAATTTTTTTTATAATTTAAATATAGCTATATTTTATATTACAATATTTTAATAGAATAAAATCTACGGAAAATAGCACTTTGCATCAAAAAAAGTGTTATTTTTCTTTTAATTTAAGTTTATATTACAAAATTCGACTATTTCTTCGTTTTTCTTACGGCATCAACACATTTAAAAAAAATCTTAAAAAGGACATTTGGGGACGGGTCAATTTTGTCCTTTACATAATTTAATAAATAATATAATAAAAACATATCAATTTTCAAAAAATGCTAGTTCAGGCTAAGTTGCGCAGAAATTATAATCGAAATTTGTGGCACCTTTCCATTTTGAAAATGAACTCTTTCCACAAATTTCTCAATAATTTCTAGCTTACTTACTTTCAATCTGCTTTTTTTCAAATTGATATGTTTTTATTTTAATATTGTTATATTTTATGTTTTATGTAAAGGACAAAATTGACCCGCCCCCAAATGTCCGAAAAAAAAGAACCACATTTTAATGTGATTCTTCTACTAAACTACTATTTATTCTTGTAATTTTTCCACCTCTAATTTTTATTTCCAAATTATTCTTTTGTGATACTATATAATAATATTCCTCACCTTTTCTTTGTATTTTTGTAAGGCTTAAACTTTCTTCTTTAATTTTTTCACCCATTACTTTAAATTGCTTTACTGCTATTTTTCTAGCTTCTTTCTCTGTTATTTCTTCTGTCTCATTTTTACTTGTTTGTATTACTTCTACTCCATCTACAATTATTTTATCCTGTTTTGCAAATATATTTTTTCCCTCTGGCTTTAAAATAATACATAATGAAACTATAATTACTATTACACATATTGCTATTGATATGTTATATAAATTAATAATATTTTTTAATTTGTTCTTCATAAATTAACTCCTCTTTTGTTTTTCATATTGTATCATTTATAAATAAAAAAGTAAATATTTTTTTATAACACGACTAATAAACCCTAAAATAGGGCTTATTTTTTTCCTATGACTTTTTTTATATTTTTTAAATTATTTTAATAATTTATATATAAGTAATATCTACAAAATTTCCTTTTTCTCTATTCGTGTGCATAAAATAGAGTTTTAGGAAATTTTGTATGCACACTGATATTACTTGTTGTCTTTTTAATTAAATCGTCTTATTTTTTATTTTGACACTTTGTTTTATCTTTTGTATTTATATATATTTCACTCGAGTTTTATTTCAAACTCTTCGTTATTAAATTCAATAACATGTTCTGTTGTTTTTCCTCTATGTTTTATTTTTATCTTCTGTTTGTCTAATTTTTTAGCTATCTTCTTGTTTAGTATTACTTTTACCTCATTTGGATAAGTATTTCCATCTAAGTATTGATCGATATCTATTTCTTTGTGTTTTTTAGTTAATTTTTCTTTTCCGCCTAATACAAATTCTCCATCTTCTTGTACATATATCTCTGTATTTTGTTTAAATAATACTAATAATAACAATATAAATAATCCTGTTAGTCCAACTTCTCCTGCTATCATCTTTGTTTTAATTATATCTTCATTTGTTTTTTCGTCTTTGTCACCAAGTGTTGCTGTTGGTTTTTCTTCTGGTACTGCTGGTGTAGTTGGCTCTTCTGGTTTACTTGGTACATCAATAATTTCATTGTTTTCAGGTTCTTGTACATTAGAATCTGGATTTTCTGGTTTCGTTGGTGTTGTTGGCTTTGTTGGTCTACTTGGCGTGCTTGGTGTACTTGGTTCTTGAGGTTTATCTGGTGTTGTTGGTTCTTCTGGTTCAACTGGAGTAACTGGCTCAGCTGGTTTTTCTCCAACTATTACTATAAAATTAGTAATTTCATTTTTATATGTTACTGTGATCATTTGTGTACCTGGGGTAGTAGCACTGTAACCACTTATCATATCTTTTGTAACTGGTATTTTATAGATTCCGCTAGATTTAATAACTTTAATTGTTGCTCCCGTTACATCTAATTCTTGACCATAATCGTATTTAACTTTATTTGGTTGTTTGTCCATAGATATTGCTTTTACAAGATCTACAACATTAACATCAAATTTTCCAGATAATCCTTTGTAAGTTACATTTAATGTTTGCTTTCCTTCTTTTTTCTTATTATAACCTTCTACCATAGATGCTGTTAAAGCTGTTTTATCGCTTACTTTTCCACTTGCCATTACTACTGATACTTCTCCACCATCTAATTCTAATTCTTCACCATATTCATATTCTAATTTTGTTGGTTTCTTAATGTTTAATTGTTTTGCATAGTCTTCTACATTTACGCTAAACTCTGCTGTTTTTCCGTCATAAGTCACAGTAATTACTTGACTTCCTAATTTTTTAGGATTATATCCACTAACCATTTGTTTAGTAATATTTAATATTTCTGTGTTTCCACTTGTTTTAGTAACTTGGATTGTTCCTCCTGTTAAATCTAGTTCTTCACCATATTTATAGTCTAGTTTATTTGGTAATGTTTTAATTACCATGCTACTAGTTGGGTCTACTACTGTTATACTAAATGTTTTTGTAAAGCCTTTATATTTAACTGTTATAGTTTTCGCTCCGACTGTAGTTGTATCAAATCCTGTAATAGTTACTTGGCTATCTGTCATTGCTACTGGGGATGTAGCTAAGCCACTCGCCATAATTTCCTTTACTTTTCCATTTGTTAAATCAATTGTTTCTCCAACATTGTATACTAATTTTGTAGGTTTTGTTATTTCAATACCTTTTACATAGTCTTTTACTTCTATTTCGTATGTTGTTTGTTTTCCATTATAGTTAACTATTAATTCTTGTGTTCCTAATGTTTCAGAATTAAATCCTGTTACCATATTTTTTGTTATTGCTATAATTTCTTTGGCTCCACTTGAACGAGTTACTTCTATTGTTCCATTTGTTACATCTAAAGTATCTCCATATTTATAGCTTGTTTTTGGAGTTGTTTTCATTTCTATAGTTTGAATATTATCGCTAACAATTACACCAAAGTTTCCTTGTTTTCCTTCATAATTAACTGTAATTGTTTGTGCTCCTATTCTTGTAGCATCATATCCACTTACCATACTTTGTGTTAAGCTTACCGGTGCTACTATAGTTCCACTTGCCATAACTTTTTGTACAGTCCCTCTTGTTAAATCTAAAGCTTCATTATATTCATAATTTGTTTTTCTAGGAGGTGTAATAATAATTCCTGTTACATAGTCTGACACTGTTATTTCATATGTTTTTGTTATTCCACCATATGTTACTTTTAAGTTTCTTGTTCCTAATGTTTTACTATTAAATAGAGTATTATCCATCTCTTTTACCATACTTTCAGTCATATTAATTACTTCAACGCCACTATTTCTTGTTACCTTAATTGTTCCTGCTGATACATCAAGAGGTTCATTATATAAATAATTTTGTTTTGGTAAAGTTTCAATTTCCATTGAAAGTATGCTATCTACTACAGACACTTTATAACTTGTTTGTTTTGTTATTCCGTTTTCTGTAAATGTTACTGTTATTGTTAAGTTTGTGTTTTCTGCACTTGAATCAAAACCTGTAACTGTTACTCTTGGATCTGTAAGATTTATTACTTCGTCTGTTCCTGTTGCTCTTTTTACTGTTATTTTTCCATTTGTTAAGTCTAAACTTTCTCCTATTTTATAAGATGTCTTAGGTTTTTCATTCATACTTATCTCTTTTACGTCGTTTATTATTGTTACAAAGTAATCTATACTTCCTTCTTTTCCATCTTCTGTGTATTTTAATGTTACTTGTTTTTCTAACTTATTATTTGTAAATTCACTTGCTAGTGGACTCATGTTTACTGCATTTGTTGTTCCTTTTTCTACTACCATATTTACAGTTGGGGTTACTGTTTTGGGCGTAGCTCCACTTACATAATTTACTGTTATTGTTGCTCCTGTTAAATCTAGTGCTTCTCCATAATTATATGTTTGGTCCGCTGTTGGAGCTGTTACTACTATGTTTGATATTTCATCTTGTAATGTTACTGTTAATGTTGCTGTGAAGTCTTGTCCATTTGTATAACTTAATGCATCTAAGTCTGTATATGTTACTGTTAAGTTTTGAGCTGTAAGTGCATTTTGGTTATATCCTGTTACCATACTTTCAGCTACTGCCACTGCTGTTTTATCTCCTGCTTTTGCATAATTTACTATATACATAATATTATTATTGTTAATAATATTTGCTAATGTGTCTCCATATTTTCCTGTTATAGTTTCTGGACTTACAACTATTTTTGTTACATAGTCTTTTACATTTACCTTAAATGTTGTTTGCTTTCCTCCATATTCTACTGTTACCGTTTGCTCTCCTAATGTTGTCTTATCATATCCAGTTATCATACTTTCTGTTATTTGTACAGTTTCTTCTCCGCTACCCTTTGTAACTTTTACTTTAGCTCCTGTTAAGTCTAATTCTTCATTGTATTTGTATAATGTTTTTGGACTTGTTACTAGTTCAATTTTAGTTACTGTATCTGTTACAGATACTTCATAACTTGTTTGTTTTGTTATTCCGTTTTCTGTAAATGTTACTGTTATTGTTAGGTTTGTGTTTTCTGCACTTGAATCAAAACCTGTAACTGTTACTCTTGGGTCTGTAATACTAATTACTTCGTCTGTTCCTGTTGCTCTTTTTACTGTTATTTTTCCATTTGTTAAGTCTAAACTTTCTCCTACATTGTAAGATGTTTTAGGAGTTACATTCATACTTACATCTTTTACGTCATTTATTATTGTTACAAAGTAATCTATACTTCCTTCTTTTCCATCTTCTGTGTATTTTAATGTTACTTGTTTTTCTAACTTATTATTTGTAAATTCACTTGCTAGTGGACTCATGTTTACTGCATTTGTTGTTCCTTTTTCTACTACCATATTTACAGTTGGGGTTACTGTTTTGGGCGTAGCTCCACTTACATAATTTACTGTTATTGTTGCTCCTGTTAAATCTAGTGCTTCTCCATAATTATATGTTTGGTCCGCTGTTGGAGCTGTTACTACTATGTTTGATATTTCATCTTGTAATGTTACTGTTAATGTTGCTGTGAAGTCTTGTCCATTTGTATAACTTAATGCATCTAAGTCTGTATATGTTACTGTTAAGTTTTGAGCTGTAAGTGCATTTTGGTTATATCCTGTTACCATACTTTCAGCTACTGCCACTGCTGTTTTATCTCCTGCTTTTGCATAATTTACTATATACATAATATTATTATTGTTAATAATATTTGCTAATGTGTCTCCATATTTTCCTGTTATAGTTTCTGGACTTACAACTATTTTTGTTACATAGTCTTTTACATTTACCTTAAATGTTGTTTGCTTTCCTCCGTATTCTACTGTTACCGTTTGTTCTCCTAATGTTGTCTTATCATATCCAGTTATCATACTTTGTTCTATGTTTATTACTTTTGTTCCTTTTCCACTTATAACTTTTATTTTTGCACCTGTTAAATCTAACTCTTCATTATATTTTTGTGCTTCTTTTACTGCTGTATCTATTGAGATACTTGTTACAACATCTGTTACTGTATATTCGTAATTTACCGTTTTTGTTACTCCATTTTCTGTATATGTAATTACTGCTGTTCTTGTTCCTTCTGTTGTTGTGTCAAAATTACTTATCATATCTGATGTTACTTCTATTGTTTCTGGAAGCCCTGCTTCTCTTGTTACCAATATTGAAAGACCTGCTTGCATAGCTTCATTTACATTATAATTTGTTTTTGGTGTTCCATATAATGTTACTTCTTTTACAGTATTTATTATTGTTACTAAGTAATCTATACTTCCTTCTTTTCCATCTTCTGTGTATTTTAATGTTATTTGTTTTTCTAACTTATTATTTGTAAATTCACTTGCTAGTGGACTCATGTTTACTGCATTTGTTGTTCCTTTTTCTACTACCATATTTACAGTTGGGGTTACTGTTTTGGGCGTAGCTCCACTTACATAATTTACTGTTATTGTTGCTCCTGTTAAATCTAGTGCTTCTCCATAATTATATGTTTGGTCCGCTGTTGGAGCTGTTACTACTATGTTTGATATTTCATCTTGTAATGTTACTGTTAATGTTGCTGTGAAGTCTTGTCCATTTGTATAACTTAATGCATCTAAGTCTGTATATGTTACTGTTAAGTTTTGAGCTGTAAGTGCATTTTGGTTATATCCTGTTACCATACTTTCAGCTACTGCCACTGCTGTTTTATCTCCTGCTTTTGCATAATTTACTATATACATAATATTATTATTGTTAATAATATTTGCTAATGTGTCTCCATATTTTCCTGTTATAGTTTCTGGACTTACAACTATTTTTGTTACATAGTCTTTTACATTTACCTTAAATGTTGTTTGCTTTCCTCCGTATTCTACTGTTACCGTTTGTTCTCCTAATGTTGTCTTATCATATCCAGTTATCATACTTTGTTCTATGTTTATTACTTTTGTTCCTTTTCCACTTATAACTTTTATTTTTGCACCTGTTAAATCTAACTCTTCATTATATTTTTGTGCTTCTTTTACTGCTGTATCTATTGAGATACTTGTTACAACATCTGTTACTGTATATTCGTAATTTACCGTTTTTGTTACTCCATTTTCTGTATATGTAATTACTGCTGTTCTTGTTCCTTCTGTTGTTGTGTCAAAATTACTTATCATATCTGATGTTACTTCTATTGTTTCTGGAAGCCCTGCTTCTCTTGTTACCAATATTGAAAGACCTGCTTGCATAGCTTCATTTACATTATAATTTGTTTTTGGCGTTCCATATAATTTTACATCTTTTACAGTATTTATTATTGTTATTGTATAATTTATTGTTTTTGTTATTCCATCTTCTGTATATGTTATTTTTAAAGTTTTTGTTAATTTATTTGTGCTATTATCATAACTTGATGGTGTCATATTTACTGCAGAGCCATCATCTTCTGTTATCATACTTTCTGTCATTGTTCTTGTAGAAGTTGTTCCGTCTGCATATTTTACTGTTATTGTTCCATTTGCCTCTAGACTTTCTCCATGTTTATATTCAGTTTTACTTGGAGCTACTATTTCTATATCTGTAATACTATTTACTACATCATATATAAATGTTCCTGTATAATCTTTTCCGTCTTCTGTGTATTTAACATTTGCTGTTTTGGCTGTTCCAGCAACACTTGTATCAAAGTTTGTTACTGTTACTTTTGAATCTGTTAATGCTAAGTCTTTTGTATCTCCTGCTTTTCTTGTTATAGTTATCTTTCCACCTGTTAAATCAGTACTATCATTTAAGTTATACATTACTTTTGTAGGTGCTGTAACTGTTATACTAGCTACAGTATTTTTTAAAGTAATATTGTAATTTGTTGTTAATCCTGCATATTCAACCTTTAATGTTTTTGTTAATTTATTGTCTGTGTATTCTGATGCTGTTGGCTCCATATTTACAATACTTCCGTCTGTTTCTGTTACAGAAGCTTCATCTAAACTTACTATTTCTGAATTTTCAGACTTATATGTTACTGTTAAACTACCTATTGATGTATCTAATACATCTCCATGTTCGTACACAGATTTTGGATTTGTAGTTATTGCTATACTGTCTACAACATCTTTTATTGTTATATCAAATGTTGTATTAAATGTTTTTTCATCTACTACATAACTTACTTTTATAGTCTTTGTTGTTTTACCACTTGTAAATTCACTTGCATCTGGACTCATATTTATTGTAGATCCATCTACTTCTCTAAGTGTTACTGTACTTGCACCCATAGAAACAATTTGACTTGCACCACTTATATATTTTACTTTTATTTGTCCTCCGTTTACTAAAAAGCTTTCACCATAATTGTAAAATATTTTATTTGGTTTTGTATCTATTTCTATACCACTTACTACATCATTTATAGTTATTATTTGTATAGCCTGTGCTGGCAATTTATCAAATGAATTTGATGATGTAGAAAGTTTAATTGTTAATGTTTCATCATATTTTCCAGATGTTAATAATGTATATGCTGGAGAAGCATTATAACCTGTTACCATTCCACTTGTTATTGTTTTATTTGCACTTGTTGTTCCATCTGCATAATTTTCTATGTATGTTCCATTTGCTAAAACTGTTGCAAGAGGTGTTCCATAATCAAACTCTGTTTTAGTAAAGTTTACATTTATACTTGTTATATAATTTATTAATGTTATTTCTACATTATTTTTTGAACTAATTGTTCCATATTTTGCAGGTAAAGTTTGTTTTACTAAACTGTTAGCATTATATGAAGTTGTGTCCATTGTAAGTGAATCTGCTCCTATAGTAAAGCTTCCTCCACCTGTTGTAGTGACTGTTGCCACAAGTCCTGTATAGTCAAGTTCACTTGCCAATGCACCATATTTATTTTTAGCTGTTGGTTGTTTTGTTATAGAAACTTCTGAAATTGTATCATTTACAACAATCGTTAAATCTGCTGTTTTTCCTTCATAAGTTAATGTTAATATCTGATTTCCTGCCTGTAACCCATCTTTTCCTGGTATTTCCCATTTTGTAGTTGCTTTTGCTATACTAGCTTTTGTTTCAGATATACTTACCAATTCATTGTCTGTTGCAACAGCTGGCAAAGCTTTTCCACTTTTAGTATGTGGTGTTATTTCCCCGCCTACTAAATTTATTGTGTCTCCATCATTATAAGTTAAAGTTGTTGGTTGTTTAGTAATAGAAATACTTATAATTGGATCTGTTACTGTTAAATTAATGGTTGCTGTCTTTCCAAAATAATTAAAATTAATTACATTATTGTCTACATCTGCTGTTGTTTTATCCACAATTAATGTACCAACTGTTAATTCATTTTCTATATTTATTATTTTGGTAGAATTTGTTCCTGCATTATTTTTATAATTAGCTGTTAATTCTCCTCCTGTAAATTCTATTGTATCTCCATGTTCATAGCTTGTTTTGTTTAAGCTTTTAGAAACGTTTATACTATCTAAAACATAATACTCAAAATCTACAGTTTCACTATCATAAGTTAATGTTACTTTTTTACTATTTGTAGCAACACTACTGTCTATTGTTAGTTTTCCACTACTTATAGCATCAGAAATTGAAATAGTTTCTTCTGTGCCATCATCATATTTTACAGTTAATTCTCCGTCTGTAAAATCTAGTGTTTCTCCTACATAATATTGTGTTTTAGTTGGTACTGTTTTTAATTCTACATTACTTATTTGTTTTGCACCAGCTGGAAAACCACTAAAGAATAAATAATCTTTACCATTTACATAGTCTCCTCCATCAAATGCAAGCATAATATCATCTTCGTTTACTACTTTGAATAAATCTTTTGTAATATCTGAAAAACTAACACCATCTGCTAATTTGAATAAGTATGTTGCAATTAATGTTTCATCTTCCATAGTACCTGTTGTGCCACCGTCAATTCTAACAATACCAGATGAAGCATCTAAATATGTACCGTTTGTTACTACTGGCCAATAAATGCCATCTTCATTTACTACCATATCATTAATTTCATCAGCTTGTTGTAATTCATATATAGGATTTTTCTTTGTTCCTACATTAACTTCTGTAGCAGGTATTAATTTAGTAGTATCATAACTTAATTTAATATTTCCTGCATTTAATCCATTTACAGTAGTTCCATTTTTTATTTTTACATCTATTAGAACTGCCTTAGTTCCAGAATATGTTTCAAATGTGTCTGTATCTGAATCAAAATCATAGAAATAATAGCTTGTAGCATCACTCCATTTTCTTGAATCTTCTGGAGGGTTAAAGTCTACGCTCTCTAATGCTAGTTCAAAATATGGCTTGCTTGGATCTGGCGTTTCTGCTGCATAAGCCTTATTTCTAAGTACGCTGTATGGTGAAAATAATTCAAATAGCATAACTAGAATTAGTAATAATGCACTTATTCTTTTTCTAGTAAAAAATTCTTTTCCCATTTCTTACTCCCTTCTTTTTACTTTTTATTGTTGCATTTTTTTATATTTTTCTTAATTTATACTTAGTTCCAAATTACTGGTCTAGCATTCATCCATCCCCAAGAATTACCTCCAGAAGTTAGACTTTGATTACTATACCCAATTCTATAATAATATACATTATAAAATGATGTTCCAAAATTATTAAAAAACTTTAATTCTTCATATCCTAATCCTTTATTAGGTTCTGATTTTTTCAATTTATCTACATATTTTGTATTCATTTTATCTATTATTTTTCCAGTACTACTTCCAACATTATCTTCTACAACACTAGACATTAATGGATAACATGAACTAGTTTTAGGTGCATGTACAACTCCACTTTTATTAGTTGTTGTTTGCTTGTCATTAGTACTTGTAACATCTCCATATCCACTTAATCCTAAATACAACATAGAAGCCCAGTCTGCACTTAAAGTTAAGTGTGGGTCTAAGGTATTTTTTGCAAGTGTTGAAGTTGGATTTCTTAAGTCGTAACACATACTAAAAGCATTATTAGCGGGATCTGAGACTTTATATCCTGTTGCACCATCCTTAATTTCCATAGCCGCATTTACTTTATTGTTAAATGCTATTAAAAAACTTATTACTAATATAAATGTTATTAAAATTTTAATTTTCTTTTTCATATTCATTCTCCTTTTATTCTACATTTTCATCATCTATTATGACCTTAGTACTTGGGTCATAATGATTTGCACACCAATAATGTCTTAACCTTACTCCACATTGTGAGCAATATATATAGTATCCATTATTGCTACATGGCGTTCCATCATAAGCATTACACCATTTTGTTGAACTTGTTACATATCTTAATTTTGTTCCTGCACCATTTCCTTCATGCGAATGATTATTTCCTGCTTTATCTGAAGAGTAGGCTAAACTTGCACTTCCTGTTGGTGCTGTTCCTGAAATTGTATCTGAAACATTACTAGATTCGTATTTACTCATCCATATTCCTTTTAAATTCTTACTTCCATCTTCTCCACTTGGTGTAAATGCTGGATGAACTGTAAAGTTTTCTGGAAGTGTATCTCCATACAATTCTTTTTCAAAAGGTTTATTATCTAAATCTATAAATATAATTTCTACCTCTTTTGAAGCTTCGTTCACATAGTATGCATATCTTGGTATCCATACCCACCATGCTTCTAGTCCATTTCCTATCGTTTTTACATTTGCCCATATTTTATTTTGGTAGTCATACCATTTACTATCATTATTTATTGTTTCTAAGTTAGCTTCTTTTAAATTTACTTCTTGTGTAAATGTGTCTGTCTCTTTGTCATACAATTCTATATATGTATAATCTGTGTTAAATCCCGTCATATCTGGTGCATAACATAAACTATCTCTTTGTGTTTGTTTTGTTACCTCTAAGTTACTAGATTCATACTTACTCATCCATATTCCTTTTAAGTTCTTACTTCCATCTTCTCCACTTGGTGTAAATGCTGGATGAACCATAAAGTTTTCTGGTAGCTTGTCTCCATATTTCTCTGTTTCAAAAGGTTTATTATTTAAGTCTACAAATATAATTTCTACTTCTTTTGAAGCCTCATTTACATAGTATGCATATCTTGGTATCCATACCCACCATGATTCTAATCCATTTCCTGTTGTTTTTATATTTGCCCATATCTTATCTTTATAAGAATACCATTGATTATTATTATTTATAGTATCTAAATTTGCATTCTTTAGTAATACTTCACTACTAAATGTGTCTGAGCTCTTATCATATAATTCTATATATGTATAATTTTTATTAAATCCTGTCATATCTGGTGCATAGCATGTGTTTCCTTCTTCTTGTTGAGTTGTTACATCTTTGTTACTAGATTCATATTTACTCATCCATATTCCTTGTAGATTCTTACTTCCATCATCTCCACTTGGTGTAAATGCTGGATGCAATTCATATCCTTCTGGAAGTGATGTATATCTTGTTCCTATTGGTTTATTTTCTAAATCTACAAATATAACATCTATCTTCTTTTCAGTTTCATTTACTTTATATGCGTATCTTGGTATCCATACCCACCATGCTTCTAGTCCATTTCCAGTTGTTTTTATATTTGCCCATACTTTATTTTGGTAATCATCTAACACATAAGTTTTTCCATTTTCTTCTATTTTACTTTGCTTTCCATTTTGAATGTATTCTTCTACTGGCACCTGTTTTATATCGTCAAAATCTGCTGAATTGTAATATTCCATAAATGTATATGCTTTATTAAATCCATTCATATTTGGGCTGTACCAACCAATGTCTCCCTCTATAGTTATTGATGGTTCATCTTTAATTTCTGGACTTTCTTTTTGTTTATCTTCTTGTCCTTCTCCATTTAATGTGTGATGTCTTTTTCCAAAATATTTTTCACCTTTTATATCATAAAGTTGCATTGTATCTACATTTATAATGTAATCTCTCTTAATTTTTACTTTAGTTTTATCTATATAATATAAATTTAATGTTGTTATATCCTCTACACTACTTATTTCTTGTATTTCTGATTTTAATGTTTCTTCTAATCCGTCTATTTGACTTGAAGATAACTTGCTTGCAACTGGCAAATTATCTACATTTGAAGAAACTACATCAGACAATATGCTTTCTGCCTCTTTGTTTAACTTATATGTTTGAACTGCTTCTTCTACTTGTCTAAATCTACTTTTAAAACTTGCTTCTTTTGCTTTTTCTACTATTCCTTCTTGTCCAAATAATATATTAATACTAACTCCTGCTAAAATTATTAATATAATTATTGTTATTACTAAAGCTATAAGAGTTATACCCTTAGCTTGTTTAATAGCCTGCATTGTTATTCCTTTGTTGTTTTTCATTTTTTCCTCCTTTTTTGTTTATTCTACTTTTCTATTTGTTTCATAGTTTCCTAAAAGAATAGATAAATCTACTAGTTGAATTTTTCCGTCTTCATTAAAATCTAAATCTTTATTATAATCTGTATCTGTATTTTTAGTTTCATAAGATTTTAATATTGTAGATAAGTCTATTAATTGAATTACTCCATCTTTGTTTACATCTCCAGCTAGTAACTCTTTTTCTCCTAGTTCTAAAACTTCACCTTCATTTATTGTTTTATCTATTATTATGTGATCTAGATATCCTTCTTTATCTAGTAATATGTCATATTCTCCAGGAATTACATATATTTCAAATGTTCCATCCTCATTCGTTTCTATGTTTATTGACTCTAAACTTATTAGCTGTTCATGTATATTGTCTCTTTTTCCTTCTGTTACTTCTTTCCAATCTATAACATTATCTACATCTTCTTTTTTATATACTCTTACCATTGAAATATATTTTCCTACGCTCTTCATCGGTTTTAAATATATGCTTCCTTTTATTGTTCCATAAGGTCTTTTTATCTTAACTTTATATTCATTTATCGTTTTATTATCCTCAGCTGTAACTTGCACTGTTATAGTTGTATCTTCTTTTCCCAGTTCATTTAAAGTTACTTCAAATGCTTCATTATTTATTAATTCTTTTTCTTCATAAATAATGGTTGTTCCATCTTCTTCATATTCTATTTTTCCCGTCTCATCTCTTTTAGGATATTTAATCTTCATTGTTGATTTTTCGTCATTTTGTATTGCTGTTATGTTTAATTTTTCAATATACTCTAATAATGTAATTTCATATTCATTTATATCTTTATCAAAATTTGGTGTAAGCTCATACTCTTTATACTTAGTGCTTTCTTCTACATTACTTCCAGAACTTACTATCAAGTCTTTTAAAAATGCATCTTTAGAAGCAGTTGCATCTGTAAATCTAAAAGTTGATTGTGCTTGGTAACTTTCTTGTACAGTATAATCTATTTTTATTCCTGTATTAGGAGAATAATCTAAATTTTCTACCAAGTTAAATTCTGAAACATCAAATGTATCTGTTAACATGTTAAAGCTTAATTTTCCAAATAGAATTGAATCTCCGAGTATGTATTACTTTTCCTACATCTTCTTTTTCTAAAATGTAGTCCTTAGTGCCTGTCGGAGGATTAAAAGAAACTACTGCTTCTAGCCCATCTCCTATTCCTTTGTAAGTAACATCAAAAAATTCTAAAACATCAGAAAATTCATTTTCAAATTTGAAATATTCATCACAATTATCAGTAATTTCATTTGTTTCAACATTCGAAAGCTTATATTTCGAGCTATCATAAGAAAACCTAAAACTAAAACCCTTAAATTCTAAATTGTGTCCCCACAATTCCATAATGAGCTGTTTATTTCCTTCTTCATTTTCTGTTATCGAAGTTGCCCTTAACTCTAAATATTGATTATCTTCTGGCTTAAGTATTTTTTCTGTACCTGCTCTTGCAAATCCTACAGCTCCAGTAATTGCTAGCATTGCCGTAAGTACTATTTTAATAACTTTTCCATTGCTTTTTTTCTCTTCTTTTTTAGCTATTTTGTTTCTTTTGGCTTCTAGCAATTTACTTTCCTCCCTTTCTTTTCGTTTTAGTGACTGTTTTGCTTTTTAATAAAATTAGCACTAGTAGCTTATTAGCATTTTCTTGCGCAATTTTTTATTAAAATATAATATTAATTAAAATTATAAATAAAAAAAAATAAGTGTCAAATACACTTATTTCAATCTATATATAATATTACATTATGTTTTTTTACGGAAAATCAAGCCTTGTATACATTTTTATTTTATTATTAAATTTATATGTTTTTTGTATTACTGTTGTTATAATATTGTAATATTTAGCGTAATTTTTCGCTTTCCGTATGCTTTTATAAGTTTTACTTAAATTTAATAGCCAATGTTCATTACTACTGTATAAATTAATAATATAACTATAAATACAATCCAAAATTTTACTTTTGGGTATAAAAATGTTAAAATTTCTCTCTTTTTGAAGGCATTTACTATATAAATTACATTAATAACCATTAAATATATTGCTGTAACAAAAAATATAGGATGATAATTAAAACTTTCCAAAAAATTACCTTGTAACAGGTTTATAATGCATCTTGTGCCTCCGCAGCTCGGACACAATATTCCAAATGTTTTATTTATTAGACAACTTGGTAACAAATATATTAAATTAGCTTTTATTATTATAAAAATAATTAGAACTAAAGATAAAATTCCTAGTTCTAATAATAACATTTTCTTTATTTTTGAATTCATGTCTACTCCATTAATCTTCTGGATTTTTTCTTCTATCTATTACGTATGTACTTCCTTGAATTGTCTTTGCTAAGTGTTTAACGCTAGCTCCCGCTTCTCCTATTTCAAGTACATTTGCAAACCTCTTATTTTCTACTTCTACTACTCCTATAGAAATAGATGTAAGTGGAAATTGTTCTACTATACCTTTTCTATTTGCAACTTCTATATATCCCTTTTCTGCGTCTTCATCTGTAAAAAATTTAATTACATTTGCATCAAAGTCAGCAATTATATTTTGGCATATTCTATCGTAGTCTGTTTGTGAAACTATTGCTACAAAATCGTCTCCTCCTATATGTCCTACAAAACTATCTTCATATTCATCTGTATGAACATTTTTTAATATTGTTTTGGCTGTAAATTTAATAATTTCGTCTCCTTTTAAAAATCCATATATGTCATTATAAGCTTTAAAATTATCTAAGTCTAAATATATCATAGCAAAGGTTTCTTTTAATGAAAATCTCTTTTTCATTTCAGCTTGAATTTGTACGTTTCCAGGAAGTCCAGTTAAAGGACTAACTCTTCTGTTTATATATATTAAATTTAGAACATTTTGAATAGTATAATAGAAATATTCTTCATCTATTGGATTTATTATATAATGAGAAACTCCTAATTTTAATAAATTTATTCTATGGTCATGGTCTTTATTTGAAGAAAGAACAATAACAGGAGTAATAATATTATCATCATCTGTTTTTACTTTTTTACATATTGAAACTATGTCTTCATCTATATTATCCTCATTTATTATAATTAATGATGGAATATTTTTAAGTGCTATATCTATCTTTTCAGTAGGCACATTTTTAAATCTATATTCTTTGTCTGCCTTAAAAAGATTTTTTAATGTATCTTTTAGATTAGGTTGATCATCTATTATATAAATTTCTTGTATCATAATTACTCCTTATTTTTGCTTTTTATTTTTATATTTTCTTTCAACTTTTTTAAATCCATTTTTTCACTTAAAATTTTAGTTATACTTTCTGATTTCATACTTGGAAAGGCCTTTTTCAAACGACTTGCCTGCTTATAAATTTTTAGTTTTAGTTTATCTTGTGCTAATTTTAATTCATTTATTACTCTTTCTATGTTATCGGTCTTATCCTTTTCAGCATTAAGCGTTTTTTCCTTAGTTTTGCCATTTAAAATCTTAATTTCTTCTAATTTTTCTTTTATACTCTCACCAATTTTATTTATTTTTTCTAGTGATATTTCAAAATTTGTTACCTCAATAACACTAACTATAATGTCTATAATTATTGCTATTCCTAAGATTACATCTATATAAAATAATGTATCTTTTGGTATTAGTATTACATAACCTTTTACCCATTCGTGCACATATCTAACAAATACTAAACCTAATACTCCCCAAAATATTGAATTTTTTAAACATACTCGCCCTTTTATATTAAATTTTAAATGTGAATAATCCCAATATTTTGTTTTAAATATTTTTTCTAGTAATAATCCTACTACATACTCCCAAATAGATAGTATAAAAAAACCCGCTATGAAAAGTAACAATGGTTTTTGCTTTAGAAATCCTAAACACAATATCATTATTAATGCACCAAAGCCGTATATTGGGCAATATGGTCCTTTTAAAAAGCCACTATTTACAAGTTTCTTTTGATCTATTGTTTTAGAAACAGACTCTAACACCCAACCTGCAAACGAATATATAAAAAAGTATAATATATATTGTAAAATAACCTCTATGTTCATGCTAACAAAATTTACGTCCTTTCATATTAAATAGTATCTTCTTTTTGAACTTGTGTTAATAATTCGCTTACATTGTAAGCTCTTATATCTATTTTATTTTCCCCGCTAGTTAATTTTTGTGTAATAATAACCTCTTTAACATTTAAAGGTATTCCTGTTTTATTTGGATCTGTAGAATATTCTGCTCCATTGTAAGTATAATCCACTCTTGAAATTCCCTCTTCATCAGTTACTCTTATACTATATGCTCCATTTACTATAGATACTTCTACTACTGGTTTTGTTGCTGCTTTAAATACTTGTTCTTTTACATTTTCGTTTCCTGCTTTATCGACTGCAACTATTGTTAATGTGTTTTCGCCTTTTAAAATTGATATTTTTTCTTCTATTTGCTTTAATGAATTTTCATTTACATTTATTCTTGTTTCATCTTCATTATTCCAATAGTATGAAATATAACTTAATTCTGTTTCATCTTTAGCTACTATTTTTACCTTTGAGCCTTCTATTAATAGTTCTATTTCTGGTTTTATTACATCTCCTTGTTTTCTTTCATACACTTGGCTATATGACGCAACTTTTCCTTGTATATCTGTTACTTTAAGAGTTAATGTATTAATTCCAATAGGTAATTCAATTTCTTCTTGTATTTGCATTCTTCCTTTTCCTTGTAAAACTATTTCTTGAGAAGAATTATTCCAGCTGTATACTATTTTATCTATCAATTTATCATGATTTACTTTTAGTAAAAGCTTTTCTCCTTGATTTGTTATTTCTACTAAAGGTATTGTTTGGCTAGTACTATTATTATTATTTATCATAGAAAAAACTGTTTTTATAACTAATATACTTCCAAATATAATTAATGTAATTGCAAATATCTTTAAAATAGTCTTTATTTCAAGTGGTTCACCCTTTTTTTTCTCGCTATTTATATATAATATTTGATTCATATTTTCACCTCTCCATATAGGAAAACCTATCTTCCGTATTATACAATAAAATTATATCATAAGCATTTTTTAAAGTAAACTATAAATACAAAAAATTACAGTTAGTTTTTTCTAACTGTAATTTTTATTTATTTTATAACACATATTTCTTAATTAAAACTACGCCTGAAGTTAATATTGCTAATGTTGCTGTAACTAAGATTACATATTCTTTATTTAGTCCAGCTCCAGTTTTTACTGTTAAAATAACTGGTGCATCATCTATATCATCTTCATCTTCTTTTCTATTATCTGGTGTAGAATCTATATCTGGTGTATTACTATCATTATAATCTTTGCTTATTTCTGCAACATTTACTTTTAGTCCAAAATTATTCTTTCCATTAATCCATGTAAGTAATATTTCAACATCTGCATATTCTCCTGGTTGTAATAATGTATCTTTTAATTGATCTGTTACTACTTCTCCTGTTTCAAGTTGTTTCCATTCTGGATTATCTGCTTGAACAAATTTTAATCCTTCTGGAATGTAGTCTTTAACTTCTTTAGCATATCCAGCTATTTCACCTTCGTTATAAACTCTTATGCTATAACGGAATTTAACAACTACTTTATTTAATCTACTTTCTTTAATTTCAACTTTAACAACTTCTTCTGGATCATCTTCTGGTTTATGACCAGTTTCAACAACAGTCTCTTTACCATTATCTATTACTATTGCTTGTGTTACCCATTTTCTTAATGCTAAGTCAAAATATTTTACTTTAACTTTTTCAATATCTTGGTCATCTTCGCCTTCAATCCATTTGTCTGGTGTTGAGTCTATATCTATTACATCTTTTCCATCTTTGTCTGAGTCATCAGAAATTTGTGCTTTATTAATTAAAATTCTGTCTGATGTACTTGGCTCTGTAACTTTGAATGCTATTTTTACATCTTTATGGTCTGGTTCTTCCATATTTTCTGAATCAAAAGCTTTTATTAAATTACTTCCTTCTGTTTTTTCTTGTTCTTTAGATAAGTAATCTGTTTTTATAGATACTGCATCTTCAATATTTGTTGTTTCTTTTCCTTCTTTGTCTAACATTACCCATCTATAAGTCTTATTTGTTTCATTTTCTGGTAAAAATTCTAAGCCTTCTGGCAAGTCATCTTTAATTTCTTTTGCATATCCATCTTTAGTTCCTTCATTAAATACTCTTAATGTATATGTTATAATGTTTCCATTTTCTACTTCTACAGGTTCTTTTGTATGTTCATATACATAGTTACCATTTTCATCTATTTTAAATTTTGGAACTCTGTTTGTAATTTCTGCATCATTTACTTTTGTAATAAATTTTCTTAATGCCAAGTCAAAATAACTTAATTTAATATGTTCAACATCTATATCGTCTTCTTTAAAGTCATTGTTGTTAGGTGTAGAGTCTCTATCTTCTACATCTTTACCTTCTGCATCTGAGTCATCTGATATTTCTGCTACGTTAGTAATAATTCCTTTATATGTATTTGAAGCAACTACTTTAAATGCAACTTTTACATCTTTATAGTATGGCTCTACCATATTTTCTATATTAAATGCCTTAATTAAATTACTTCCTTCTGTCTTTTCTTGCTCTTTTGATAAATAATCTGTTGTAATATATTTTGCTTTTGAAACATCTGTTGTTTTATTTCCATCTTTATCTAACATTACCCAACGATATTCTTTGTTTGTACTGTTATCTGGTAAAAATTCTAAACCTTCTGGAATATCATCTTTTACTTCTTTGGCATATCCTGAGATATCACCTTCATTATAAATACGAATTGTATATTCTACTATATCTGTACTTTCTACTTCTATTGGCTCTTTTGTATGTTTGTAAATATAATTTCCATTTTTATCTAAGTCTTTTGTAAATACTGGAATTCTATTTGTTATATTTTGGTCATTTACTTTTGTAATAAATTTTCTTAGTGCTAAGTCAAATTCCTCTAAAATTAGTTTTTCAAAGTCATCATCATCTTCTTGTCCTTTATAGAAATATTCTTTATCTGTTAATACTGATTTATTTGTGTCTTTTCCTTTATAATCTGGTAGATTCTCATCAGTTGGAAGTACTATATTTCCTGCTTCTGAATCTCTATCTTTTATTAGGTTTCCATTCGCATCTATAAATTCTGTGATTTCTGCAATATTTGTAATAACTTTATCTAAGTCTTTTGTAGATTTTACTTTACACTTAATTTTTAATTCTTTATAATCTAATGTTGTTCCATCAAAAGCTTTTATTAAAGTATCTTCTGGATCAACAGTCTGTTTATCTAAATAATTAGTTGATGCCTTTCTTAATGAAGAATCTATTTGCCATCCATATTTAGCATTAAAGTTTTCTTCATCATTCATTACAAATTCTAATTGTTCTGGTAAATAATCAGTTACTGTTTTTGCATAACCATCTATTTGTCCTTCATTATAAATTCTTAATGTATAAATTACTATATCTCCTACAGCTACTCCTATTGGATCTTTTGGATGTTTGTATATAGCTGTTGTGTCTGTACCATTAACCAATGGTGTTACATCTATTGAAGGTTCTCTTAGGTATTTTCCTGTAGTAGTATCTATTAATTCTTTTCCATTTATATTAGTAATAAATTTTCTTAATGCTAAATCAAAATCTGAAAGTTTTAATTCAACTTCTTGTTCAAATTGTTTTTCTTCTGGAACAATTTCTGCAACTGGTTGGTCATTATTTGAGTTTGCAACTGTCCAATATGTAATTGTATTTTGCATTACAGTTGTAGTTAATTTAAGTTTTGCTTTATTTACACTTGCTGTTGAAGGTATTTTTAGATAAAACTCTGTTCCTACTAATTCTGCTAAAGTTTTTGTTGTTTCTTTTTTATCACTATCTAATAAAGTATAAGATATATTGTTTCCTTGCTCATCTGTTAATTTTCCGTCTAATGTATATACTATATCAGATAATTTATTTATTTTATAAGGACCGGCAATATATGAACCATTACTAGCTACTACTTTTGCACCTACTTGTGTTAGTTCAACTGGATTTGTTATAGTTGTATTTGAATTTGTATCTTTATTTGCTTTTCCACCTTCAATAAAGTAGTTATAAAGCATATATACATCTCCTAAATCATTAGGATTTGTATCGTTTGTTACTAAATTCCAATCATTAAACACATCTTCTATTGAATCGTAGTCTAAATCTGTTTTTAATTTAGCTTGTATATTAGTTAGCTCATCTGCTTTGTATTTATCATCGTTTGTAAAATACCAAATTGCAATTTGTTGAACTATATCTATTAAATCATCATTTATTTTGCTGTTTGGAATTTTTGCATTTGTTAATAATTCTTTTCTATATTTAGCAGCTGTTTCTATTTGTTCATTTGTTGGGCTATTACTTGGTGCTGGTACATAGCAATGATCTAGAACCCAAATTAATGAATTATAATTTTCTTCACTTGGTATGTTTGCCTTATAACTATCTATAATAGTTTTGTCTGCTTCTGTTGGATTCTTCATATCGGCATATATAGTATATGTTCTTTGTTCTGTTTGACTTCCATTTGAAGAACCAAAACCAACTCCCATTTTTATACAATAAATTCCATTATTTAAATTCTTTATTGTTTCTCCATTTGAATTATACTCGTATATTTTCCACATATCTTGAGTATGTATTCCACTTGTAGATTTTAGTCCAGCTCTATATGCATAACCTGAACCTCTATAAGTTGGATTATTTAGTTTTAACAATTTTCCACTTGTACTTATCGTTGCTTGACTAGTAGTTCCTAATGCTACTATTCCTGCAAAAGCAAAAATGGATGTTACTGCTTTTAATAGTCCCTTTTTAAATTCCATAATTATTCTACCTTCCTTTTATTTTAGTTATAATTATCTATATTTTATTTTAAACGCCTTTGAAAAGTTAGTCAATAGTAATTATTTCCACATTTTCATAGCATTTCAAATATTACATTTTATATGTTTACGGAAATAGTTGTCGCCAATTTTAAATGCCTTATATTACAATTATATTACATTTTTGTTACATTTTCAAGACATAGGAGCTATTTACTTAGGAAAATGCACTGTTTGAAGTACATATTAGTTTTAAACTCTATTTAATATTTTCATAAAAAAAATGAGTTACTTTTTGATGTAACTCACTATTTTGGAGGCGCCACCCGGATTTGAACCGGGGATCAGAGTTTTGCAGACTCGTGCCTTACCACTTGGCTATAGCGCCAGCTATATTAAGTTTATATTCATGAATAGCTTTTCTTACCTGCGACTCGCTACGCTCACTGCATACTGATGTTGTAACGAGCAAAGCTCTAACAACCTCAGCAACTTGGCTATAGCGCCAGCTATATTAAGTTTGTATTCATGAATAATTGAGAATATTTGGAGCGGAAAACGGGGCTCAAACCCGCGACCTCTGCCTTGGCAAGGCAGCGCTCTATCAACTGAGCTATTTCCGCATAAATACACTTTTTTTAAAAGCATATCTATCATAGCAAAATTATAAAAAAAAGTCAATACTTGCATTTAAATTTCTATTTTTTTATATAAATTTATAATTTGCTATATTTCCAATAAATTCTACTATATAATCTGATATTGTTTTCTTTTCTATATTATTTGCACAAATTATATCCACAATTTCTATAACACTATCTTTATTTTTTATTACAATGTTTCCTATTTTGCTATTTTTGCCTACTGGTGCTTCAAAATTATAAATTACATTTATTTCAAAATTTATATCTTTTTGTTTGTCATTTTTTATAGGTATTACCTTTTTTTCTATACTTCCAAGTTCTAATTCCATCTTTTCATTTTTCGCTTTATTTATATATATGCGGTTTTCATTTATTTGTTTCCAATTTTCAAATTCTTTTTTTACCATTTGTTCTATATCTATTCTTTTATAATTTTTATACGCATATTCTATTAGTTTTGTAGAATCCGATGTCCTTTGTTTTTTTGTATCACATCCTAATACAACTGTTATTATTTGATTTTCATCTCTTGTACAAGATGTTACCAAACATCTTCCTGCATTATTAGTAAATCCAGTCTTTATTCCGTCTACGCCAGGTAATACTCCTAACAATTCATTTGTATTATATATATTCATAGGATTTTCATTTATTCTTATTTGCGTACTTTTTGTATTTACTATTTTCTTAAAAGTAGAATTTTCTAGTGCATAGTCTGTAAGAATTGCAAGCTCATAAGCTGTTGTATAATGTTTTTCATCATCTAATCCATGAGGTGTTACAAAATGTGTATTTTTTAGCCCTATTTGCTCTGCTTTTTTATTCATAAGACCTGCAAAACCTTCTACGCTTTCACCTACATGTTCTGCTAAAGCTACTGCTGCATCATTACCAGAACGAAGCATTAATCCATACAAAAGGTCTCTTACTGCTATTTTATCTTCTGCTCTTATTTTTAATCTAGACCCACCTGTTCCTGCTGCTTTTTTTGATATAGTTACTACATCGTCTAAATTTGCATTTTCTAATACTACTATTGCTGTCATTATTTTGGTAGTAGAAGCCATTGCCCTTTTTTCCATTTCATTTTTTCCCCATATTATTTGTTTTGTACTTCTATCATATATTATAGCTGCTCTTGCATTTATTTGAGGTTCATTTATAGGAGTTGCTGCAGACTCTACTATTTCATTTACTTCTTCTTGTCTTATTTCTTCTTCATCTTCATCGTCTGCATATACATATACCGAAAAGCACATAAACAATGTAATTATTATCGTTAGTAAATATACAAATTTATATCTATTTTTTACCACTTAAAAATCACCTTTTAAATTATATTTAAAAAGTGATTTTTTTATTCTATTTTTTATTATCTTCTTTCCCTTGTTCCTCCAATTTCTTCTTCTAAATCTTCTGAAACCATTTCTATAATCTCTTTTGTATCTTTATTTGGATTTTCCTTTCTCTTTTCCTCAAAAAGCTCTTTAGCTCTATCATAATTTGGCTCTCCATCTCTATAATATCCCCATTTTACTGCTAATTTATTATAATCTACACGGTCATGTGCATGAGACCTTGTATTTATATCTCCATCTATATCTCTTGTTTTCATTTTATCATCATCTATTATTCTGCCTTGGTCATCTTCGTGTGATTTTGCTTCTTGATATCCTTCTTCTACACTTCTATATCCGTCACCAAATTCTTCTGCTAAGTCTCTTTCTTCTTTTTTCATATCCCATACTTGGTTTGTTTCAAGTTCTCTATCTAAGCTTTTATTTCCTTCTACACCTTTTCCACCAATAGTTTTTCTTGGTGAATGGTATGCTTTTATTTCCCCGTATTTTCCGTTATCTATTGCTAAAGTTCCATCACCCAATTTATACCTAGATATTACATCATTTTGCTTTACTTCCCCTTGTTGGGTTACCTGATAATTTATTTCTCTTGGGTTATTTCCCTCTTGGTGATCTTGTTCTAAATTTAATGGTACAACACTACCATCATTTGCAATAGCTACAAATGCATATCTTGTAGTATTTTTATCTAGATTCTCTCCCTTTTCATTTACTAAATTACTTTTTTCATCTGCTTCTATAATTCCTAATTTAGTATATTTTTTTCCGTCATTTTTTGGCAGTTTACCGTATTTTTCTAAAACTTGACCTATTGTTTTCATATCTGTTATTTTATTATGTGTATCCATTTCTTGCTTTATATTTACATCTTTAATATTATTTTCCTTCTTATTTTCAAAAGACTTAAATTTATCTATTTCAAATTTATTATCTTTTTGTTTATCTTTTTCCTCTATTTTCTGTTTTAAATCTATAGTAGCTATTCGGTTTATTCCTTCTATTCCTAAAGCTCTTTCTATAATATTCTTTTGCTTTTCTTGCTCTTTTCTTAAAGATATTTCTTTTTTATTTAAATCTATGGATTGAACAACATCTTTTATTTGTTTTTTTAGTTCATCTTCTATTGTCTTTTCTTTAAACAATATATTGTTTTCAATTATTTTTTTATTATATATTCCTATTTCTGTCGTATCTAAATAATATTTACCTATTTCTCCTTCATCTACTAAGTAAAGTCCTTGTATCCTACCATTTATTTTTAGTCTTTCCATTAGGTAAATATCCTTTATTTTTAAATATTCCTCTTTATTTTTTAAGTTTGAATTTATCTTATTTATATCATATACAAACTTTTTATTAGTTATTAAAAAGCCTATTAGTTTTCCTTTTATTTCATCTAATATAATACATTTTTCTATTGAACCAACTAATTCGGTTTCTTCATAATATTCTTCATCTTTTATATATACAATTATTTCTGTGTTCAATTCTTTTGCAATATAACATTTTTCTAATTTTTTTATAATCTTTACTCTTATTACTTTTCCTATATATTCTTTTAATTCCATATTATCACCATTTATATTTTATCACAAATTAACTATATATGTAAATAAGAAGGGATTTTTCCCTTCTTATACATTTTTTATTTATTTAACCATCTCAAAAGACAATACAAATTTATTTTCATCTAGTAATTTCATTATTATATTACAATTAATTTCTTTTTCACTTTCCAAAGTCAAATCTGTTAAAGTAATTTGGTATATAAGTAAATTTCCTATTTTATCTGAATAAGATTTATATTTTACATTATTGTATTTAAACATATATTGTTTTACATAGTTTTCAAAATCAGTTTGCTTTTTGAAATAATTTGCTTTAAAATCTTCATCTAATATAGAATAAGCTGAACTATAATCTTTCATATTTAGCATTTCAAAAAATCTATTTATATTCATTATTCCTTTATCTTGATTTTTAGCTTTTTCATACTTTTCTATATATTCTTTGCTTTCTATAGTATAATCATCTAGTTGTACAGTATATTCCATAACTGCTGATTCTTTAAATATATATATCTTTCCATATTGATCTTTTACTGTATAAATGTTTTTACCATCACTTTGTCCTACTTCACATTCTGTTCCTATAGTATACATTATTTCTTTAGTAGAATTTACATATTTAGTAAAATCTTCAGATGTAGGAAACTTTTTAATCTTATAATTTTCATCTAATTGCTCGTATGCTTTATTTATATCCTTTAGAATATTATCTATATAATCAGTTAAGTATAATAATCCCATTTGTTGTTCTGATATATTTGGAGTTTTATATATATTTGATTCATAATTTTGAATTTCTTTTAAAGCAGTATTTACTGCAATTTCACTTTTATCTTTAGATTCATCTAATATAATATCAAAAGTTCTATTTGACTTATCTAACTGCACTACAATATTAGCTTTTTCTTGCTTAGGATCCTCATTTTCAAAATTATCCTCTATTACTTTTCCATAAATAAAGTATGTAGATACATTTGCATTGTTATTATATTCGTATATTTCTTTTGCCATAAAAGTTGTTCCAATGTCATATATTTTTATTTTTTGTATAACATTGTTTACAGTTATATTATTTTTATTTATATATTCTGTTGAAAGAAGATTATATATATTTTGACTATCCTTTTGTGTGTTATATTGCATATAATCATTTACACAACTTAATACTGTAAAAAAGGTATCTATATTTTCTAGTTTGTTTATTTTTCCGAATTCTGTGTTTTTTAAATATTCTTCATATTCTTGATCTACATCTTCTCTTAATATAACATTTTCAGACGCCTTTTTGTTTAATTTTATTAATGCAAATAAAACTGAACCAATAAGAATAATACATATAACACATATAATAATCAGTTTCTTTGTATTCATTTTTATATAATCTCCTTTCTCAACTTTTAAAAATACCAGTTTCCACCTATTTCTTCTCCATTTGGGTGAGTTTGCCTTGTTTTTGCTGAATCAGTTCTAAAACTTGTATATTTGTGATTTCTAGCTCCTGCCAAAGCATCATCTACTGCTCTTTTTACATGTTCAGGTGAATTTCCATTTAAATATTTCTTATAATTATTAGCATACTTAGGAATTCCATAAGAGAACTGTCCTGTCGCTGTTATTTGAGCATACGGATTATTTCCTCCAAATCTTACCCATGCTTCAGAAACACATCTATTTAGTACACATGTCATAACTGCTAATGCTCCGTCATAACTACTTGAACATTCTGAGGCAACAATTGCATAAATTGTATCCAATTTAGTTTCATCACTTATTGTAACTTTTCCTGTTGAAACAGGTCTTTTATTATTCATACTTACGTAATTTAATGGGTTTTGAGGAGTTCCATTAAATTCTACTTGGAAATGTAAATGAGGTCCAGTTGAACGTCCTGTGCTACCAACATAAGCAATAACTTGTCCTCTTGTTACCGTGTCTCCTGCTTTAACCAAATTTCTTAGGTTGTGCATATATTTAGTTACATAACCGTTTTCATGTTTTATAGCTATCCAATTTCCTGCAGAAGGACTTGATTCTGCTGATACTATTACTACCCCATCTGCTGAAGCTATTATTGGCGTTCCTTGAGCTGTCGCTATATCTATTCCCTTATGATTTGTAGAAGCTCCCGCTGTAGGTGCTTTTCTTGAACCAAATCCTGAACTTATTCTACATACTGCATTTTCTTCTAGTGGCCACCAAAATTCTGAACCTGAAATTATAGTTCCTCCACCTATACCTCCATCTTCTGGCAAATCAGCATAATAGTCTTCATCTGGAAATGTCATTAAATATTGCAAATGTTCTACAAGTCCTTGCATTTTTACTACATACGCACTCTCATAATCTTTATTTTCGATATATTGTTTTTCTATATTATAAGTATCTTTTGTATGTTCCTCTGTTACTAATTTATCACTTGCGTTATATCCTGTACTATTTGATTGAAGTGCTGCATATAACATTTGTAATCCACTTCTTAATTTTCCTATTGGTTCTTCTTCTACAGTACTATTAGGAATTCTATATTTCACATTAATTCCATTTTTTACATATTCTGATTCTTTTGCACAACTTAATGCTATTGGATCTGAATATATTAGTGCATCTGCATTTACTGTTGCATTACAGTCATATTTACATTTTCCAGTACCATTTACTAGTAGCCCTAAGAATTGTTTTGATTTTTCTATTGAGCTTTTTAATATTGGCTCATTATATGTAACTGTTGTTGTTAGCACTTGTGTTTTAGTATTTGTTCTTATCGCAAATTTATCATACCAATATCCATCTGCTTGATCTGGTCCCCAATCTACTTGTCCTTCAAATTGTTCTGGTGAATGATATTTAGATAATGTTGATGGTATAGATTCGTTTTTTTCAACAGGCCCTACTTCTGTTAAAGTTCCTTCTATATTTTTTGTATACTCAAATTCTTCATTAAAACTCCATGTATCTGCAGATTCAATCTTTAAAACTGGCGTTTGAGTTGTTGTTATTGTTACTGTCCTTGTTTTTTCCATATATTCTCCAGAAGATGTTGCTTTACTTGTATAATTATTCTCCCTATTCTTGTAATCTTTCATATAGTTTTCTGATTCTACAGTTTCTCTAACTATTGTTGTATCATCTTGAACTACTAATTTTATATTAGTATCTCTTGCTAATAAAGCAACATGATAAACAAATTCAGGATTTTGAGTTATCTCGCATAAATTTATTAAAAATTCGTATGGCATTGTATATTTTGAAATAAGTGATTTATAATCCACTTCAACAGTTGATAATTCATATTCTTCTTTTTTATTTGCTTCTTGTTGTAACCAAGCATCTAAATCTCCAAACCATCCTCCTATTGGTGTACTAGACTCTTTTACAACTGTTGTTTTTATTTCAACCATAATAAGTTTTTCGTTAGTATCATCAATAGTATAACAATATCTTAAATTTTTATCATTCTTTTCAAGTCTCTCCATAAAGTCTTCATAATCAGTATATTCCATTTTTTGGTAGTTTTTTTCTGTTACTGGTTCATTATTTTTACTATAGTAACCATCTTCAAAATCTGCTTTAACTACTTCTGGTTCTTTTGTTGTACGATATACATATATTCCACCATCTACCAAATTTTGATTTGCAGGATTTACAACTGCTTCTGTCTGGTTTCTATGTGGTTGTTGAGTAATAATATCTGCTCTTATAAATTCTGCAATATATTTTTCTATTAATCTTCTAGTTTCTTCATTTTCTAACATTTTTTCAATTTCTTCTTCTTTACTATCTACATCACCTAACAAACGTAATCCTTGTAAAGAAACTCCATTTCTTGATAATTCTCTAGTATATTGATCTACTAAAGTATAAGTTTTTTTCGTTGTTTCTCTTATATTTCCGTTATCATCTAACACATTTCCACTAGCATCATATCTATTTCCATTATAGTCATATGTATAACCTGTCTTTTCATCTACATATTTTTGTGACATAGATTCTTCTGTTCCTAAAATCTGACCTGTCTTAGCATCAACTACATATTCAATTTTTTGGTCTATATCTGTCCAGAAATCATTTGTAAGCCATTTCCATGCTTTATCAAGAAATCCTCCCACTACACTGCTTGCAGAAGATATTAAATTTACCATTGCATCTTTTACAGCTCCAATTATTCCAAATAGCATTGCTCCAGCAAGGAGTATTGGCAAAAATTTGATTAATACTCTTAATATCATTCTTCTTATAAAATCTTTATCTTTTAGTTTTCTTAATAACATTTTTACTGCTTCTTTAGCAGCCTTTAGTTTATTTCCCTTTGCAAGATTAGCGGCTATTTTTTTTACATTTTCTACATCTTGTTTTGCAGAATCTATTTCTTGTTTTACAGAATCTATCCCTGCTTTTACATTTCCTATTAAATTATTTCCATTATTGTTACTCATTATATTTGCCACCACCTTTACATAGAAACACTAATTTTTAATCTTTGTATATATTCTTTTGTATTTTGTTTGTATGTTTCATAGTCTGGTACAACATCTGAAAAAGTAATACCTTCTGTTTGAACACCTAAACTGTATATTTTATCAAATTTTATATTATAAACTCTATAGAAATTTGCTGGTATTTCACACAAAGTACTTGATATTTCTGAAATGTTAGAGTTATACAAAACTCCATTACTTCCTACCAAATATGTAGTTTTATTCTGCTTCTTTGTGTCTATTAGAATTCTTTTATCAGTATTATTTTCAAATTTTATCTCGTATTTTTCATAGTCTTTATACACTTGTTTAGATGTAACTATTACTTTTATGCCATTTATTTCACTTTCTCTATTTATATTTTCTTTATATATTAATGAATTTATATTTAACTTTCCATTAGGCTCATTTTTACATATTGTAATATAATCTTGATGAAATTCTTTATTTTGAGTATTTCCCGTAGATAACATATCTGCATAAAATTTTACTCTATATGTATAAAATCCATCATTGCTTATAAAATTTTCTATATTTGCTATTCTTTTACTAGAAAATATAATATCAGTATAACCTTTTTTAAAATTTTCTAATTTATTTTCAAACAAAACATCCTTACAGTCATCTGTAAGCATGTTAAATGCTCCTTCTATATCTCCGCTATTACATTTTTTAATAAAAGTTTCTATTTCTTCTACATTATTTTTTGTAATTTCTACAGAAACAGTTTCACCACCTATAATAGATTTAGTTGGCAAACCTTCTGTGTCTTCTTTTATAGTATTGCTTTTCTTACTATTTTTTGCAAATTGATTTAATAGTTGAATAAGAATAATAAGAAGAGCAATTACAATAATAGCTGTTATAATTGTTTTCCTATTTTTATTCCATATACTTATAATATTTTTCATTGTAATTGCTCCTTTCTTACTATACTCCTGAATTATCTTTTATTTTTTATTCCTTCTTTTTCTTTTAAATAATTCATTGCTAAATCTGCTCTCTTTTCTGCATTATCTTTTGAAACACCAGCACTTTGTAATTGATGTACTAAATTCTCATAATCTGCTTGTGCTTTTTTATCATCATTTAATCTATCAGGGGTAATATTATTTTTCTTTCCTATAGCTGCAATAATAGCTGCTTGAGTATCATCTAATCCCATCTTTTGTGCTGCTTTTTGTGATTTTATCATATCTTTTATGTCGCTAAATCCTTTTTCAATATATGGATCTAATGAATTCATTTGTTCTTTAACCTCTTTATTAGTTGGGGCTCTACCACCATTCTTATCTGTTAAATATTCTCTTACATATTGTACATTATTTTCATCTGTTTTTACATTCTTAGAACTTGCAGCATCTTGGTATCTTGTATTTCCATTTGCTAAATCTAATTCTCTTCCTAGTGCTGTTCCACCTAATACTGGAGCTAGGCTGTGTGCTTGAACTCCTCTTGCTACTCTTCCTCCTGCATTCCAAGCTGTTCCTCCTAAACCTATTACTGGATTTGCTGCAGAATTTCCTGCTCTTCCTCCTGCATAGGCTCCTATAAACATTCCAGATATTCCTTTGCCTTGTGCAGCTCCAAGAATTGCACCTCCCATGCCTCCTGCAAGTGTAAATGCTGTTCTTGTGCCAAATCTAGCAGCTCCCTTAATTCCTTTCTTAACCATTGTTCCTGCTCCACCGTGTCCATTTACCCAGTTGGTTAGTCTATTTGCCTTGCCACTATTTTCAGTTTCTTCAGCTTGAGCACTTTGAGCAGTTTGAGCAGTTTGTTGTTCACCTGATTGCTCAGCTGATTGATTTTGACCACTAAATTGTTCTGGATGCATATACATATAATTTGGATCTTGCTCTGCCATTTCTTCTGGCGATAATTGTTCTTCAGGTTCTCCATAATTTGGTAACTCATAAGGATTTTCTGTTGTTTCTTCATCGTCATTATCTTCCTGTTGTGCTGCATTTCCTTCTGGAAGCTGTTCTACACTTGTACTTCTATTAAATCTAGGTGGTTTTTCTCCTTCTGCTTTTTCTCCTTTTGGTGATTTTCCTTTTCCTCCACCTTTTCCTCCTAATAGTTTAGATAATCCTAATCCGCCTGCAAATCCTGCCATTGTGCTTCCAAGTGATGGTGCTTTATCAAATCCGAAGAACTTACGTAGCATTTCTTCTGCTTTTGGTATAAACCACATAACAACTATTGTATATATTAAATTACTTGTTGCTAAATTCATAGCAGAAAGAACGAATACATAATATATTACTAAGTGAAATGGCTGTAATAATGCATTAAATATATACTCTTTAAGCCAAGCATCAAACGCTTGTGCCTTTCCATCATTCATTTTATCTATTGGATATGTAAGAACAACCAATGGAGAAATAATTGTTAAAAATGCCATCATTATCATTCTTTTTAAATATTTCCATGTAAATACTATTGTATAATATATTAAAAATACATATATTATTAAATATGCCAGTTGAGTCCAACCATATTTGTTTTGTAAATTTATTCTAGCTAATCCAAGTAGATTTGTAGCAAATGATTTATCTGCAGTTCCATCTGCATTTCGTATTGTAACAGCAACATTAAGTCCATCATTATCCCCTATTATCGCTGTTGTAATAGACTCTGTCATTGTTATTACAAATGACATTATGTATTGCATAAAGAACAACAAACATAATGCAATTACCCAATCAGTAAGCATTTGTTTATATTTTGCTTTATCTGAGGCTGTACTAGATAATATAATTCTTATACCAACATATACTAAAATTGATAATAAACCTACTACTGCCAAATTTCTAAGTGCTACATACCAAGACGCTATTGTTTCTTGTAATTGTGCTGCTGAGCCTTTATCATAATTAGGTTTAATAAAGTTAATATCAAGTGCAGGAACTTTTCCTCCAAAAATTTCCTCTGGGCTTAAAGATAATAAAGGTATCTCATATTGGTTAGTCCAAAAACCTATAATCAAGTCACTTTTATTTATTTCCTCCTTTACAGTTTCCTTTCCAGTAACTGCAAATTTGCTATGTTCTCCATCGGGTTTAAAACTTCCTGAATCCACTGTCACGCTGTTGCCTATAAATTTTTCCCCAACGGACAAATTCATACACCCTTGTACAAGTCCTATTACAGCATCTCCAAGTGCTTTCACTAAATCTGATATTGGACTTAATAAAACTCCTCCCCAATCTGCATGTGAATAAGTTGGTAGCATGAAATTAACAAGTAATAATACACTTAATATTGAAATTGTCATCTTTTGTAGTATGCCTTTTTTTGTACTTTTCTTCATACTTTTCTCTCCTTTTAGTACTCTTCTTTCTTTTTATTTTTTTGAACCAACTTATTTATGTTTGTTTCAACAAATTCAAATTCTTTTGCAGTTGGTTTTATTTGAATTATTGCTGTATCTGCTCCTACTTTTAAAAGACCTTCTCCTTTAAAACAAGTTACTAAGAAATTTGCTTCTCCTGAACTTAATTTAAACACTTCTTTTAGATACTCAATTTCTGATTTATCTTGTGCTAAAAATAATTTCGTATCTGATGATGTAAGTACTGCTTGTGCCTCTGGTTTCTCATAGAAATCTTGGAATCTTTGAGAAATAATCGCTAAAGATACATTTCTTTTTCTTGCACGACGAGCCATTGTGTTTAAAAAGTCTACGGCTTCTGGATATGGAAGTAACATCCATGCCTCGTCAACTAATACTCTTTTTTTAGATGCTTTTGTTCTATCTTCACTATTTTTCTTTACATATTTTTCCCAAATCCAAGAAAGTAAAATCTGTTGAGCAAGTGGTCTTGCAAATCTTTCTTCTAGTTGAGAAATATCTAAGTTAATAAATAATGTTCCATCTAATAAATCAAATGTTGATTGTCCATCAAAATATGCCATCTGTCCGTTATATTCACGAACGTATTGTTTCATAACTTTTATTAAATAACTATAATGGAATTGATAATCCACATTTGTATTTTCTTTTGCTTTGCCTAAAATTCTCTTATACCAAGAACCAATTGTTGGCATATTTTTCTTTTTCTTTCCAAGCATATTTCCATAATTCATTACTCCTGAATCATATAAACTTAATGGATCACTTGTAATATGTAATGCTGCATATTCTTCTGAAACAGCTTCTGAAATTATTTGTTTTGTAAGTTCATTTACTTCTTTACTTCTTGTACTACCTCTTGCCATTGTTAATAATGCTTGAGTAACATCTTCTACTTTACTTTCTACATTCAAAACACTTCTTATTCTACCTGTTATTTCATCTCTAACATTTTCTGGTTCTATATCAAATAGATTTATTACTGTTTTAGATGTAGGACTAATTACTACATTGATTCCACCTAAGCTTTCTGCAACTATTGAATATTCACCTTCAGCATCTAATGCTAAACTTTGAATTCCCATTAAAACTGCACTACGAGCAATTAATGTTTTCATTGTTACAGATTTACCAGCACCAGATTTAGCAAATATAACCATATTATAATTTGCTAGTGATGAATGGAAATTATCAAATAAAATTGGTACACCAGTTTGTTTATTAAATCCTATTGGAATTCCTGTTGGATGTCCTACTTCTGAAGTTGTAAATGGAAATACTGTTCCCATTGATCTTCTGTCAAATGTATGTGTTCTTTTTATTTTATCTTGCATTAAAGGTAAGTTACTTTGAAATGCTTCTTCTTGCATTCCCCAAGCACTTTTAACTCCAACTAAAGATTTAGACATTTCTGTTGCTAATAATTTAGTATATCTATTTAAATCTTCTAAGCTGTAAGCAAATAATGTAGAAACTACAGAAGCTTCGAATAATTTATTATAACCTGCTGCAATCTCGTCTCTTAATTGTTCTGCTTCCCATCTTTTTTGTTCCAAATTACTTTCTCTATTTATATTGCCTCTATCTGATGCAACAATTCTTTCTGTTTCTAGTTCATTTATTGTTCTATTTAATTCATTTTGTGATCTAGATTCTGCTATAGGATTTATATATATTGAAGTATTAATGTCTCCAAACATATACATATCTCTAAATAGTTCTGGGAATGTTGCCATTCTTGGAAGTGTAGATACAAAGAAACTTCTTGCATATCTTGTAACATTTGAAATAATTTCTAAATGATCTATATTACTTGCGTCTATTCCTGAAGGAGCAATTAGTTCTTTAATTGTTTGTTTTTTTAAAATTTTATATTCATCTGTGTTTGAATAATCGTTATTAAGCTGTCTTTGTTTTTCTTGTTCTCTTTGGTTTTTCTTGCTTAACATCATTATCTTTTGTTCCTCCTTCTTTTTTATTTTTCTTTTTATCTACTTTTTCTATTGCATCTTTTGCTATATCTTTTCCTAATGTTTGCTCATTTTCTTTTATAATTAATTTTGCAAATTCATCTATTAAATCTTCTTTTGTTTCTCTTTTTTCTTTTAATTTTCTTTGTTTTTCAGATCTAGCTTCTGAAACTTTTTCTTTTGCTTTTTCAAATGCTGCTTCTTCTATTTCTTTATCTAATGCTTTCATTTGTTTATCTATTACATCTGGTGCTGTTGTATAAAGTTCATCATATCCAGCTTTTAAAGCTTTATCTAATCCATAAACTTCTGCTTCATCTCTATTGTATGCCATATATAGCAATTCTACTAATTCATTTGAGTTTAGAACCTTACCATTTATACCACATACACTTAGTGTTCTTATAATTGACTGTGCTCTTGTATATAACTCTGAAAAAGCGTAATTTCTTTGCTCTTGCTTATCATAATTGTTGTCTCCTAATTCTTCTATGAAGTAAGGAATAACAACATAATATTTTTTATTTAATACATTTTTATTTGCACTCATTTTTTCTGTATTATATATTATATCTTTTCCATAATCATATAAATTTTTTTGTTTTGTATATTCAAAATATGCTTTATTCAATTCTTCTTGAGTATGTGTTCCTTCTCGAACCATACTGTCGTATTCTAGTTTTCTTTTTTCTAATTCAGTTTCTGTTTCTTTAACTTTTTCTCTGTATGATTGTATACTGCTTTCTAAGTTAACAGTTCTTGTTTGTGTATATATTTGAACTGGATGACGAAGAGTATTTAAAAATTGAACAAATCCCTCTTCAACAGAATTTTTTTCTACTTCTGACATTAAGTCATAATTAATTCCTTGGCACTCTACTACCATAACATATCTCATTCCATCTTTTTGAGAAATCATATTGTCAACGACAGTATCAAATTCTAAAAAATTCATTATAGAGTCTGTTCTATACTCTTTATATTTTTTTGATTTTTTACCTCTTTCTTTTTCATTAGCATTATTTGTAGTATTATTTTCAACTTTGCTATTTCTTTTTAATTTTGAAGACATATAAACTACTGCTAGTATAACTAGAAGCATTAACATTATTCCTAATATAACTGCTAAAACAACTGTTAATAACTTGATACTATCCATTATTTTTCTTCCTCCTTAGTATATAAATATATTCTATTTCCTTTTCTTTTAAACTTAAATGCACGTTTTATAATGTCATCAATGCTTTCTCCTCCTACTGTCTTTGTAAATTTAAGTGCGTTAATTTCTGGAAATTTAAATGTTCCTATTATAAAACCTACTAACGCTAAAAATGATATTATTATGATTCCTACCAATTTCAAATTAAATAGAGAAAATATAAAATATATTGGCAATCCAAGTATTACTCCTACAACAGAGTAAATCATACTCTTTGCAGAAAACACGAATAAAATTCTTCCTTCGCCTTTAACATTTCTAGGTATATTGTAAGTTCCCATATTATAAATTCCTTTCTTCCATTGTATCCAATACGCTTATTTATATTATAACAGAAAGTCTTACAAAATGTAACAAAAAAGCAAAAAAAAAATGCACTTTTGTGCATTTTTCATATTATTGTAATATATTTGACATGTTATTGTAATATTATTTAGTTGCATTAAATCCATTTGCTATATTATATACTACATTTACTATTGTAGTTGCAGCGAATATTAAAATAGCTCCTACAATGTATGGTATCATTGTTTTCTTATATTCAGCTTTTTCTTCTGCACTACCCATCATGTATTTAATACCTAATACTAATAGTACTACAACTGCTACAACTATACCTACTGTTTGCATAATAGTAACTATTGTTGCTCCTAAACTAACTACTTTTGATGTATCTGCATTATCATTTCCTTTTGCTATTTGATCTATTTTGTCTGGTATACTGTTAGCTAATACTATATTACTCATAGTTAATATTACTGTTAAAACTATTAATGCTACAGAAATAATTTTTACACTCTTTTTCATACAATTTTTTCCTCCTCTTTTACATTGTTATTTTTATTATAATATATTTTTTTTTATTTTTCAACTATTTTTTACTTATTTTTCTATTTTTTACATTGATTGCAAAATATCTACAACTATTTTCCAAATTGTAAATGCTCCAAAAACAACTATACAACCTATAATATAAGGTAGAAGCATTGCCTTTATTTCAGCTTTTTCTTCTACTCCTCCCATTATAAATTGTATTCCCATTATTATTCCTACTATAATAGCTAAAATTATACCTGTAACCAATAGTATATTATAAATTGTATTTGACATAGTCTTTAGGTTATCAGATGATATTCTGTTTTCTGAACCGTCTTGACCTTTTTCTATAAAACCTTTAGCTTCATTTATTATTTCTCCAGCAGTGTGTCTTTCTGTTACTGTGTTAGTCGCATATATCGGTTTCATCATAACTATTATATTTAATATTATTAATAATATTACTGCTACTATTTTTATTTTTTTCATTTTCTCTTTCCTTTCTACTCTATAACTGTGACACCAATCCATAAATAATAGAAACAATTGTAGAAGCACAGAATATTAATATACAGCCAACTAAGTAAGGTATCATTGTTTTCTTATATTCTGCTTTTTCTTGTATAGTTCCCATCATATATTTTAATCCTAAAACTATTATTCCTACTACTGCAATAACTACTCCTACTGTTGTAATTGCTCCTACAATGGTTGAAGTCATATTAAACGCCTCTTTGTAGTCATCTTCTGTTAGTTCTCCTGGTTTAAAACTATTTGTGTCTACTTTTCCTACCATTATCTCAGAAGATGTACTTATTTCAGTTGATGTTGCTAAAGACCTTGAGCTTAAGTTTATTAATGTAATAATTGTTATTAATATTATTAATACTAATTTAATTTGTTTTACATTTTTCATTCGGTATTTTCCTCCATTTTTATTATAATTTATATTATACCTTATTTTTATATCTTTTTCAACTTTATTCCAAAAAAGAGTATATTTAAAAGTATTCTTTTATAAATAATATTATAAACAAAAAAAATATACAAGTATTTCTTGTATATTTTTAGCTATTTTAGCATGTAACTTTTAACTTTTGTTTTTCTGCATTACTTTTTCTATAATACTCTGCTATTAATTCATCTAACTCAACGCTAAGCTTGTAGGTTATAGTATAATCTTGTCCAGTAATAATACTCTCGTTTAATTTTTCTCTTAATTTACAAATTTCATCATTTAACATATAACCACTCTCCTTTTTTTATCTCTTTTTCTTTTGTATTAATTATAAACTACCATATTTTTACATTTTAGTCAATAAAAAAACACCTATTTTTAGGCATTTTTTAATTTTTCGTATGTCATTTTTTTATGTTTTTTTACTTATTTCGACATATTTTTTTATTTTGTTTTTATTACTGACAATATGCTTCTTTTTTCGTCAAAAACTTCTTGTAAAATTTCTTGTGCATATTCCTTTGTTACTGTTTGATATTGTTCTATATAGTCGAATGAATTTATTCCTTTAAAATAATCTGATAATAACATTCTTGAAACATCTGAAATATTATTATACTCAACTACATAATCTCCATATACTTTCTTTTTCATTCTTTCAAATCGCTCTTCGTCAAATTTTTCCTTTTGCTTTTCTATTTCTTTTAAAAGTTCTTCTTTTATTTTCTCTGGATTCTTAGATTGTCCACCTATTAGTACATGTGCATAATCATCTGTGAATTCATAATCCAAATCTGGTTGAGCTAACAATATTCCCTCTTTATATAGTCTTTGATATAAATCAGAGCTTTTTCCTATTAGCATATTCATTAATATTTCTATTGCTATATGTTTTTGTACCTTGTTTTTGCTGTTTATCTTATCTTTAAATCCTATCATAAATAAAGGCATACTTACTTCCATTTTTTCTTCATTATATGTCTTATTTATTTTATCTTCTTCTTTTGGATATATTCTTTCTATTTCTCCTTGTTTTTCCTTGTCTATTAATCTTCTTTTTATTCCTTCTAACATTTTTTCCGGTTCAAAATTTCCACATACAACTAATAGCATATTTGATGGATGATAAAACGTATTATAGCATTTATATAATACATCTTTATCTATTTTAGATATAGATTCTACAGTTCCTGCTATATCTATTTTTATTGCATTATTTTTATACATACAATCTAATGCATTTATATATAATCTCCAGCCTGGATCATCATCATACATACCAATTTCTTGTGCTATTATTCCCTTTTCTTTTTCTACATTTTCATCCGTAAAATAAGGATGTTGAACATAATCCATAAGTTCATCTAAAGCTTCTTCAAAATGATCTGTTGTTTCAAAAAGATATGCTGTATGATTATTAGTTGTATACGCATTTGCATCTACACCCAATGCCATTAATGTGTCTAAACTATTTATACCACTTTCTTGTTCAAACATTTTGTGTTCTAGAAAGTGAGCTACTCCGTCTGGAACATATACTTCTTCTCTTGTTTTTGGCATAATAAAATGATTATCATTAGATCCAAAATGTGTACCCCATATTACATACTTTTTATTGGTTGTATTTCTAGGAACTATCATAACTGTTAAACCATTTTCAAGCTTTTCTATATATACTTTTTCTTTTATTTTTAGGCTTTCTATAATTTCCATACTTTCCTCCTTTTTTAATCTTTTAAGAAGTAAATTGTATTCATTTTTATCTTTTTAGCAACTTCTACAATTTGATCTTTTGTTACATCTATTATCTTTTTCTTATATTCTTCTACTTTTATATTACTTTTAGCTAATTCTTGGCCATAATAATAACTAATTTCTGTATCTTGTTCTTCTTCTATATTATTTATTGTTGCAATAATTAAATTTTTAGCATTATTTATATCTTCATCTGTAAAATTTCCGTTTTCCATATCATTTAATTGTTCTTGTATTATTTTTAATGCTTTATCATAATTTTGAATTTCAATTCCTGCTCTTATTAAAATTACTTTCTTTCTTTTTATAAAATTTGAACCACATGTATATGCTAAACTTGCTTTTTCTCTTACATTTCTAAACAATTTTGAAGTTGAACCAACTCCCAAAATTGCATTATATACCATTGTTATATAACTTAAATTTTCTACTTTTTGCAATACATCTAAAGCAATTACTAATTTTCCTTGTGTTACATCCATACTTTCTTGTATTTTTAATACATCATTTCTTTCTTCACTTTTTTCTTCTTTAACTATTTCTACTTTTCTTGGTTGCAATTTTCCTATATTTTCATTATTTTTTACTATATTCTCTATGTCTTCTAATTCTCCTGATGCAAAAATATCAATTTTACATTTTTCTATCATTTGTAAATAATACTCATATAGTTCTTTTGCAGATATTTTTTCTAAATCTTCTATATATCCATATTTGTAAAGGCCGTATGGTTTTCCTTTATACATTTCTTCTATACATCTTTCTAATGCATAAGTTGCTTTGTTATCTATTTTTCCTTCAATTATTTGCTTTAAATTTTCTTTTTCTTGTTTTACATATTCTTCTTTAAATTTGCCATTTTCAGTATATGGATCAAAAGCTATACAAAGCAATAGTTCCATAGCTTTTTTAGTTAAATTCTCTTTTTGTGGTAAAAATTCATCATTTATTGTTTCTAAATAAAATTTTATTGTGTGGTAGTCTCCTGATTTTTCAATACCACAATCAAAACCTGCCCCATACATTTCTTCTAATGTTTTACTTATTAATTCTTGTGTAGGAAGTTGTTTTGTTCCTCTTCTTAAGATTGCTGTAAGTAAAGCATTTTTTGTTACATTTTCTCTTGTAACTGGAAGGCTAAGAAATATAGCAAATAGATTTGTTTTAAATTTGTTTGTTTCTATTTCGTGAAACTTAATTCCTTCTTTTATTTCAATTTCTTTATTTAACATATTTTCCTCCTATGTTTACGATACATCATTTTTTATATTATAATACAAAATGGAAAAAATATACAAGGCATCTTGTATATTTTCCATACTTTTATATTAATTCAATTTTGCTTTTACAATTTCATTAATTGTTTTTCCATCTGCTGCTGGTCCAATTTTAGCTTTTGCCTCTTTCATTACTATTCCCATGTCTTTCATTGAGCTTGCTCCTGTAGAAGTTATAATTTCTTCTACTATTCTTTCTATTTCTTCTGTTGATAATGGTTTTGGTAAATATTCTGAAAGTATTTCTATTTCTTCGTTTATTTGATCTATTAAATCTTGTCTTCCGCTTTTTTCATAATCTGTTAATGAGTCTTTTCTCTTTTTAGATTCTTTTGCAATTATTTCTGTAATTTGCTCATCATTTAATTCTATTTGTTTATCTTTTTCTACTTGTAATATAGCAGCTCTTACCATTTGAATAACATTTTTTCTTATTACTTTTTTGTCTCTCATTGATACTTTCATATCTTCTAATAATTTTTCCTTTAACATATAAATTCCTCCCTAATTATTTAACATACTTCTTTAAAGCATCTTTTAAGATGTAAAAAATGTAAAGAGGTTGGAAATTATTAGTGTTATTCCTAATTTCCAACCTCCATTCTAATTTAAAATTTTCTTTTTCTTGCAGCCTCTGATTTTTTCTTTCTTTTTACGCTTGGTTTTTCATAATGTTCTCTTTTACGAACCTCTTGTAATACGCCATTTCTTGCGCATTGTCTTTTAAATCTTTTTAAGGCATCTTCTATATTTCCATTATTAACTTTAATTTCTGACATTTGGATATTCCCCTCCTTCCGGTAACTACACTTTTTTTGTGTGGGATGTGCTTTTTTCCTTGCACGTTACGTATTATATATTAAATTAGTGGTCTTTGTCAATAGAAGTTTTAACTTTTTAGAAAAAAATGGGAATATCTTTTTGATATTCCCATTTTTTTATCCTAAATCCTTATTTAGTCCATCCCATATTACAACTTCATTTTGTTGTAAACTCTTCTTTACATCTATAATTCTTTGGTTTGAAGAACCTCTAAATCTTAATTTTGGATCTTTTAATTCTTCTACAAATTTTCCATCTACTATATAATCTATATTATCTAGCATTTCTTTTGTAGTTTCTCTATGTTCTTCACCTATCATTTGACCTAATATTTGTTTATCAAATGTAAAGCCTGTATAGCACCAGATTTTTTTATCTGGATATGTTTCTTTTACTTTTTTAATTAGTGGAACTAATCCTTCTTGGTTTGTCTTTTCAAATGGTTCTCCACCTAATAAACTCAACCCCGTAATGTATTCTGGTTTTAAATCATCTATTATTTCTTTTTCTTCTTTTTCTGTAAAGTCATTTCCATAATTAAAGTCCCATGCTTCCCTATTAAAGCAGTTTTTGCAATGATGATTACATCCACTTACAAATAATGAAACTCTAACTCCTGGTCCATTTGCTACATCACAATTTTTTATTTTTGCATATTTCATTTTTAGTCTCCTTTGGTTAATATTCTATCTTGTTTTAGTTTTTGACTATAAGTGCAATACTCTCGCTTTTATTTCTTTTGTTTTTCCTTCATTCCAGAAATTTTCTCCTAAGTAACCACATGTTCTTCTTGTTACATTCATTTTGTTTTTATCTTTGTTTCCACAGTTTGGACATTCCCATTCTAGGTTATCATTTATTATTATTTCTCCGTCAAATCCACAAACATGGCAGTAATCTGATTTTGTATTAAATTCTGCATATTGGATATTATCATAAATAAATTTAACTAAATCTTCTAATGCTTTTAAGTTATGTCTCATATTTGGTATTTCTACATAAGAAATTGCTCCACCAAGAGATAATTCTTGGAACTCGCTTTCAAATTTTAGTTTTGAAAATGCATCAATTTTTTCTCTAACGTCTACATGATAAGAGTTTGTATAATATCCTTTATCTGTTACGTCTTTTATTTCTCCAAATTTTTCTTTATCTATTCTTGCAAATCTATAACATAGACTTTCTGCTGGTGTTCCGTATAATGCAAATCCAAGTCCTGTTTCTTTTTTCCACTCTACTGTTGCATCTCTTAAACGTTTCATTACTTTAATTGCAAAGTCATGTCCTTCTGGAGTAGTGTGTGATACACCTTTCATTAATTTTGTAGTTTCATAAATACCTATATATCCTAATGAAAGTGTTGAATAGCCACCTTTTAATAATTCATCAATCTTCTCACCTGGTTGCATACGAGCTATAGCTCCATATCTCCAGTGAATTGGACTTGTATTAGAAAGTGTTCCAAGTAATGCGTAGTGTCTACACATTAATGCTTCTTTACATATATCTAATCTTTCATCTAATAGTTTCCAGAATTTTTCTTCATCTCCATCTGCAATAATACCAATTTGAGGTAAGTTAATACTAACAACACCTTGATTAAATCTTCCTTCAAATTTATAATTTCCATTTTCATCTTTCCATGGTGATAAGAAACTTCTGCATCCCATTGGGCTAAATACATTTCCTTCATAATTTTCACGCATTTTTTTAGCAGAAATATAATCTGGATATAATCTTTTTGCTGAACATTTTACTGCAAGTTTTGTTAAATAATCATATTCTCCACCTTTTAAGCAGTTATGTTCGTCTAGTACATATATTAATTTAGGGAAAGCTGGTGTAACATATACACCTTTTTCGTTTTTTATTCCTTCATATCTTTGTCTAATAATTTCTTCAATTACCATAGCATTTTCTTTAATATATGGGTCATCTTTCTTTAGGTTTAAGAATATTGTTACAAATGGAGATTGTCCATTTGTTGTCATTAATGTATTTATTTGGTATTGAATTGTTTGTACACCTGCTGCTATTTCCTTTTTAAGTCTTTGTTGTGTTAATCTTTCTATTACATCCTCTGATAATTCATTTCCAAATTCTTTTTCAAAAGATTTTTTGAACTTTTCATAACTTTTTCTTACATATTTTCCTAAATGGCTAATGTCAACAGATTGTCCCCCATATTGGTTAGAAGCTACTGCTGCAATTATTTGAGTCATTACTGTACAAGCCACTTGAAAGCTTTTTGGTGATTCTATTAATTTTCCATTCATTACTGTTCCATTATCTAACATATCTCCTATGTTTATTAAACAACAGTTAAATATTGGTTGTAAAAAATAGTCCATATCATGGAAATGAAGGATTCCATCTTCATGTGCTTTTGTTATTTTTTCAGGTAATAAAATTCTTTTTGTTAAGTCTTTTGAAACTTCTCCTGCTATGTAATCTCTTTGTGTTGAAGCTAAAACTGCATTTTTATTTGAGTTTTCTTCTAATAATTCTTTGTTTTGATTCTTGATTAACCCTAATATTGATTCATCTGTTGTATTAGCTTTTCTTACTAATGCTCTTGTATAACGATAAATCATATACTTTTTAGCAAGCTCGAATTTTTTTAAGTCCATTAATTGTTCTTCTATAATGTCTTGAATATCTTCTACTAATATTCTTTTTTTATCTAGTTCTTCTATATATTTTGTTATTTCTTTAATTTCTTCTTTTGTTACTCTTTCTTTTGGTTTTACTTCTTTGTTTGCTTTTTCTATTGCAGTGATTATTTTGTCTCTGTTATAGTCTACTGCTCTACCGTCTCTTTTTATTACCTTCATTGCTACATTTCCCCCTCATTTATTTTTTTAGTTTATGCGTTTATTATATATTATATTTTTTATTTTTCTGTTGCAAATGCAACAATTATTAAAAATCTTTTTTCTATAATTTATAGCTGTTGTGGTTCTAAGGTTTTTTCTAATATTACATTTATATTACAAATATTTTTTGTCAAAATTTGTTGCAATAATGCGGGTTTTAGGGTATAATCTTAACATAATAAAAACATATATTTTTAGACAAACTTTTTTAACACTATATAATTGTAATTTTATATAAAAGAGGTGTAATCCGCATTATGTCTGACTTTTTTAATTTAATAAACAATTTAGAACAAAATTGTTCTAGAATACAAAAAAAGCATTTTAACAAAAATGAAATTATCACTACATATATTCAAAAAAGAAATCAAATTTGCATTATGCTCAATGGGAAAGCTGATTTAATCAGATTTGACTTAAATGGGAATCAAGATATTGTAGACAAATTTAATACTTCAGATATATTTGGTGAAGCTTTTTATCCTGTTAATACAAATAACGAACTTACTGTACTTGCGACTTCTGCATGTGATGTTTTATTCTTAATTCATGATGATATTTCTCATAAATGTAAATCAAATTGCAAATTTCACTCAGTGTTATCATCTACAATATTAGAACTAACATTAAAAAATGCTGTACATCAAAATATGAGAATTGAAGTACTTTCTAAACGAACCATAAGAGAAAAACTCTTAACATATTTTTCTATTTTATCAAGCAAAGACTTTAGTAAATCTGTTACACTTCCATTTTCTCTTACAAATTTAGCAGATTATTTAAGCATAGATAGAAGTGCAATGATGAGAGAACTTAAAAATTTAATTGACGAAGGATTTATTTCTAAAAGTGGAAATAAAATTAAGTTGTTGTATAAATAGAAAAACTATTAGGGACGGGGCATTTTAGTTTAGTAAGCAACTAAACTAAAATGCCCCGTCCCTAATAGTTTACCCCAAAATCAGTTATTTTTTTATTGCTTTTTCAGCATACAAATTGTTTATTACTTTGTCAAATGGTGCTTTTTGTTTTAATTCTCCTGCTTCTTCCATTACTGTTTGTAATAAATTATATGATTCTTCTTTCATTACTGGTGTTGTTTTCCAAGCATCTATATCTTTATAGCTTTGTAATACAGTTGCTAATAACTCTACATCTGTATCTGGGAAGAAACTTTTTATTGCTTCTGCAACTTCTTTCATACTATGTTCTTCTACCCATTTTTGTCCTTTATATATTGCATTGGTAAATTTTTGGATTGTTTCACTATTATTTTTAATATAACTTTTTTTAGCAAAATATGCTGTATATGGTATTTCACCTGAGGCTTCTCCAACAGATGCTACAACATAACCTTTTCCAGCATTTTGAGTCATTGTTGCTGTAGGCTCAAATAGTGTTACATAGTCTGCTGTTCCGCCTGAAAATGCTCCTGCCATTAAATCAAATTTAATACTATCATCTAATACCAAGTCTGTTTGAGGGTTTAGTCCATTTTTCTTTAATACATATTCAAATGTCATGTATGGAACTCCACCTTTTCTTCCTGGTATAATTGTTTTTCCTTTTAAATCTTGCCAACTAAAATTATCTGTTTTTTCTCTTGAAACTAAAAAAGATCCATCTTTTTGTGTTAATTGTGCAAACACTTCACAATAATCTTCTTTTCCTTCGTTATATACGTATATACTTGCTTCTGGTCCTGCAAAACCTATGTCACTTTGATTTGCCAAAACTGCAGTCATAACTTTATCTGCTCCTTGACCTGTTGTTAATTCTACTTCTATCCCTTCTTCTTCCATAAATCCTTTAGCTATTGCTACATATTGAGGTGCATAAAAAACTGACCTTGTCACTTCATTTACTCTTACTTTTTGAAGTGCTACTTCCTTCGAATTATTTCTTGTAGTAAAGTAGCAAATAAGACCCACAGCTACAAGTATAATTACAATTGCAATGATAAAATATTTTTTCATCATTATTCCCCTTTCTCTTTATTTTGAATGTAAAAACATTATGTTATATTTTATTCGTTTGCTTGTTTAATTGTGCTATTCTAAAATTATTTTTGAAAGAACATAAATCATAAAAAATAAAAACATATTAAACAAAAAATGAATTGAATATTTTTCGTTTATATGTTTTTATTTTTTTAGTTTTTTAATTAGATAAAGGACAAAAGTGACCCGTCCCCAAATGTCCTTTTACTTTTTCACAAATAATTTTTCAAGTATTGCAACTGCTTGATACATTAAATATGCTACAACTGCAAGTATTATAACGCTTGTCATTACTAAGTCTAATTGGAATACTTGCCCTCCATATACTATTAAATATCCAAGTCCTGCTTTTGATACTAAAAATTCTCCCGTTATTACACCTACTAAAGATAAACCTATGTTTACCTTTAATGAGTTAAAAAATGTATGTTTATTTGCAGGTATTATTATTCTTGTTAGTATTTGAAATTTATTGGCATTAAATGTTTGAGCCATTTTTATTAATTCTTTATCTGTATTTAAAAATCCATTTAATATTTCTAGAATTGTTACTATTAATGATATTGCAAGCGCCATTACAATTATTGCAGGCATTCCTGCTCCTACCCATATAATAATTACTGGTCCGAAGCGCTACTTTTGGTAAACTGTTTAGTACTACTAAAAATGGTTCTGAGACTTTAGATAAGAATTTAGACCACCATAAAAGTATTGCTACAAATGCACCTAAAAATGTCCCAAGTAAAAATCCTATTAATGTTTCTAAACATGTTACTTTTAAATGTTCTAGTAAATTATTTTGTGATAAATTTAAGAAAGTCTTTACTATTCTGCTAGGCTGACTCATAATAAAACTATCTATAATACCTTTGTTTGCTAAAACTTCCCATAATACAATTAATCCAATAACTATACTAAATTGGACCACTTTTATAACTATTTTTTGTGTCTTTTTTTTCCTTAAATATTTTCTTCTGTCATTTGAAATTGTTTTTTCTTTATTCATGTACATTCAGTCCTTTCCATATAGTATCAAAGTATTTACTAAATTTTGGACTTTCTCTACAATTTAATGGTGTTCTATTTTCCATTTCAAAGTCTATTGTATGAATTTCCTTAATAGTAGCTGGCCTATTAGATAGTACTATTACTCTATCTGACATACTTATTGCCTCTGAAATATCATGAGTTACAATTAATGCTGTAATATGTTCATTTTTCAAAATGTCATAAATATCTTTGGTAACCATTATTCTTGTTTGATAATCTAAAGCTGAAAAGGCCTCGTCTAACAGTAAAATTTTGGGTTTTATTGCTAAAGTTCTAATTAAAGCTGCTCTTTGTCTCATTCCTCCAGATAACTGATTTGGATATTTGTCTTTAAATTCATATAAATTATATTTTTTAAGTAAGTTTTCCACATATTCTACATTCTCTGTGGTTTTTATATTTTTTATTTCTAATCCAAATAATACATTTTTATAAATTGTAAGCCATTCAAGTAAACTGTCTTTTTGAAGCATATAGCCTATTTGTCCATCTATTTGAATATTTCCTGAAGTTTTTTCCTCTAATCCTGCAATAATAGAAAGGACCGTAGACTTACCACATCCACTTGGTCCAATTATACTTACAAATTCTCCTTCTTCTACACTAAAACTGACATCCTTTACTGCTTCTACCTCTCCATTTTCCGCTTGATATATCTTAGAAATGTTTTCTACTTTTAATACTTCTTTCATATTGCACCTACTTTCATGTTATATATTATATTTTATGTCGTTATATGTCGTTTTGTGCTTACTATATTCTAATTGTACTACCTGCATAAATTAAATTTGGATTTTTTATTCTATTTAATCTTACTATTGTAGCTATAGGAACTCCATATCTTCTTGATATTGACCAAAGTGTATCTCCCCATTGTATTTTATAAATAGTATGATTTAAATCATATCTATGAGTAGGAATTATTAATCTTTGACCTACATATATTAAATTTATGTTCTTTATATTGTTTTCTACTGCTATTGCAGTTGCCGTTGTTCCAAATTCTGCAGCTATTTTATTTAATGTATCTCCTTTTTGTACAATGTATATTGTTTGACCTGAAGTTGAATTTCCATCTGTATCTGACATAGTTTCTCCACTTGGTACAATTAAAGTTGCCCCCGCATAAATTAAGTTTGGATTTGCTATATTATTTAATTCTACAAGTCTTTGCACTGTAGTATTATATTTTAAAGCAATACCACTTAAAGTATCTCCTCTTTGTATAATAATAGTTGTTGTTCCTCCTGCTGTTGGTTTGTTTGTATTGTCTGGCAATGGTACTTCAGAAGCATCATTCAAAAATATTTCATTTGTAAATTTATTTCTATCTACATACGTATTTATTCCTAATATTTCTCCTGCATCTGTGTATTGCCATCCTACCCAGCTATTCCAATTTCCTGTTATTGATGGTTCATTTACCTCATATTGAGCTACCCATAAAGGATAATTTGTAAGTTCTCCTCCAAATATATGTGAAGCATTACTTGCGTCACTATATATAACCATTTTCTTTTTGCTTAATGTTTCTACTGTTTTCATAAATGTTAATCCTATTTGATTAATTTCTTCTACATTTAAATCTCCAAAACTTTCGAAGTCCATTGCCAATTTACAATCCGGTATTTTTCCTGATATTGTAGCTACAAAAAAAGTTGCTTCAGCTACTGCCTCTTCATTACTTCTTGCTGTTAGATAATGATAAAATCCTACTTTTAATCCATTTGCTTTTGCATTTGCATAGTTTTCATTAAAATGTGAATCTACGTAATTGCTTCCTTCACTTGCTTTCATATATACAATTTCAATACCATCATTTGCTACTTGACTATAATCTATACTTCCTTGCCATCCACTTACATCTATCCCCTCATATATTGTCTCGCTTGATGGTCCAAAAGCGTATACTGGAGCTATTAAGATATACATTGGCATTGTAATAACTATAATAAAGCTAACTATTATTTTTCTAATATTTTTCATACTCTCACCTCTTATTTTTATAATTTATATATTTTATAAAAATAAGTTAATTTTTGTGATTCTTACCTTTTATATCATTTAGATACTAAAGTTAAATTTTAATTCATAAAATTAGTTAGGTGATTTTTTGAGAAAAGTTAAATTATTTCTATTTAATGGTATTTTACTTACTATTACTTCATTATTTTTAAGAAGTATAGGAATGTTTTTTGGTATATATATTTCTAACAAAATAGGTAGTGAGGCTGTTGGTATCTATTCCTTAATTATGTCTGTGTACATGTTATTTGTTACATTTGCAAGTTCTGGTATTCATTTAGCTACTTCTAGAATTGTTTCTGAACAACTTGCTTTTGGTAATGATAAACATATTAAGACTGCTGTAAGAAAATGCATAATATATAGTTTTGTTACTGGTTTAATTGCTTTTCTACTTTTACTATTTTTTGCTCCATTAATTTCTAATTATTGGTTACATGGAAAAGTACATGCAATTTGTCTTCAAATTATGGGAATAAGTCTGCCTTTTTTAGCAATGAGCTCTAGTATTAATGGATATTTTTCTGCTATTTCTAATGTTAAAAAAACTGCTTTTTGCCAAGTTTTTGAACAAGTTTTAAAAATTTGTTTAATACTATTATTCATGAGTACATTCTCAGCAAGTACTATTGAATCAGCATGTATTTGTCTTGTTTTAGGCAGTTGTATTTCTGAAATATTATCTTTTTTTGCTCTTTTTATTTTTTATAGAAAAGATTTAAAAAATAATAATTCTATACTATTAAAAAATAATTCCTTTACTAAACAAATTTTAAAAATAACTCTTCCTATCGCTTTTACCTCATACATTAGATCTGGTCTTTCTACATTAAAACAAGTTTTAATTCCATCTTGTTTAGAAAAATCCGGACTTTCTTGTGAAAAAGCTTTATCAAAATATGGTATGATAAATGGAATGGCTATGCCTCTTATAATGTTTCCTTGTACTTTTATTTCTTCTTTTAGTATGCTCCTTATTCCTGAATTTTCTTTCTTAAATGCTAAGAGAAATTACGAAAAAATTAATTTTGCAATTTGTAAAATTTTAAAATTTTGCTTCATTTTTTCTTTTTTAATTACGGGAATTTTTTGGTGCTTTTCTGATGAACTTTCTTTATATATATATAACAAAGAAAGTATTTCTGTTTTTATAAAAGTTTTATCTCCTTTAATTGTTCTTATGTATGTAGACAATATTGTTGATGGAATTTTAAAAGGACTTGATAGACAAGTTTCTGTAATGGGAATTAATATTTTAGATTTATTAACAAGTGTCACTTTAATATACTTTTTACTTCCTATACAAGGAATTAAAGGATATATTTCAGTTTTATTTGTAAGTGAAATTTTAAATGGTCTTGTTAGTTTAGGCTTATTAATAAAAGAAACTAAAGTTAAAATTGATTTTGTTAATTGGATTTTTAAACCAGGGTTAGCCATTATTTTACTAAATTTTATTATTAAAAATTTTTACTGTAATTCTATTTTTGAATTAATTATTCAGATTTTATTATTTATTGTTTTTTATTTTATTGTTATTGCTTTATTTAAAGGAATTGTTAAATCTGACTTGAAAATTTAATATATAAAAACACCATTTGCATTTATTTAAATGCAAATGGTGTTTTAGGTTAGATATTTTTTGAGCAAAATTCTTTCATTTCTTCTTCATTTTCACTCAAATAAATTTTTAAAAAATTGCAACAGACTTCATCGTTATTAGTGAAAGATACCAAATACTGTGCTTCGGTATTTAACACAGGTATTAATCCTTCACTCCGGTACACAAACATGAGTGCATATACTTCTGCTTTTGAAGTAATAATAATTTTTTGGTTGTTTCTCTTTATGGCTAATAAAACACTGTAAATCATATCCTTCTGTTTCCAAAGCCACTCACTCCAACTTTTCAGTTCTTTTTCTAATTTTCTGGATTTTTCAACTTTTTCAGAAATAACCTCATCCAATCTTTCTTTTTCTTCCTTCAACTCATTTTCTGTCCACTTAACTTCCATGTATTTGTAGCATGGATTATTTGGTTTTTTTATTACCTCTAGTACTTCTCGCACACATGCTATTGATGCTCTTTCTTCTGTTGCATCTATACCTTCATTTTCCTCTTCTAACCGTTTTACTTCTACGTATGCAATATAAAAGCTATTGCATAAACTTTTAAAATAACTTTGTAATGTGTACATATTCATATTGTCATCCTCCTTTAAAAAATTATTTTAATCAAACTGTTACTGTTAAAAAACAGTATATCATAGCATTTTATATAACACAAGCAATTTTATTATTTTAAAATTGTATATATATTTTATAGCATTGTTTTATTCCCAACTTATTAATTCTATTTTGTTTGAAATAAATTTAGAATTTTCATCTATATCTTTTGATAAATCTGTTGATAAATATTTTTTATTATCATCTACAAATATTGTTACTACTGGTTTTTCTAACTTATCATTTAATATTACAGATGCTAAAAAATTTGCTCCAGAGGAAATCCCTACTCCTATTCCTAATTTTTTTCCAAGCAATCTAGACATATTTACTGCATCATCATCATTTACAACTATTACTTCATCTATTTGGTTTCTGTCTACTAAATCAGGAATAAAATCATCTCCTATACCATCTATCTTATGAACAGATATTTTTTTATTTTTACTTAGCAAAGGCATTTTATCCGGTTCCATTGCTGCTATTATAATATCTTTATATTTTCTTCTTAATTTTTTAGAGATACCCATTAATGTACCCCCTGTTCCTATTCCAGAAACAAAACCTCCTATTTCTTCTTTGACTTGTTCTAATATTTCTTTTCCTGTAGTTTCAAAATGAGCTAAAACATTATTATTATTTGAGAATTGATTTACCAAAAAGCCATTAATTTCTATTGAAAGTTTTTTTGCTTCTTCTATACACCTTTTAAATCCTCCTTCTTGTGCTGAATATAATTTTATTTCTGCACCATAAGCTTCCATTATCTCTTTTCTTTCTTTGCTTACCCAATCTGGCATAAAAATATGCACTTTATGTCCTTTGCTTGCTCCTATTGCTGAAATTGCTATTCCGGTATTTCCACTAGTTGCTTCTATTAACGGTTGACCGCTTTTTAATTTTCCACTTTGCTCTGCTTTATCTATAATATAATAGGCCATTCTATCTTTTATACTTCCTGTTAAGTTAAAGTACTCAAGCTTGACATATATGTACTTTTCTTTACCATTATATTTGTATTTAATTTTTATAATAGGTGTATTTCCTATACCATTCATCTATATCCCCCCTATTTAATATTTATTCTAATTATATGTTTTATACATATTTTTGTTGACCAGAAGTAATTTTTCTTTTATATTGTAAAATTTTTCATTATATTGTATAATTATTTATAGTTTAAAAGGAGGTTCTATGGAAAAAGTTGCAATTTTATCCGATGTTCACGGAAATTTAACTGCATTACAAACAGTTTTATCTGATATTGAAAATAGAGGCATTACCAAGATTTATTGTCTTGGTGACAGTGTTATTAAGTGTGCAAATCCTGATAAAGTTATTGATATTTTAAGGGAAAAATGTCAAGTTATGCTATTAGGTAATTGTGATGAAATAATTTGTAGACCAAATATTGAACATGGTAGATTCTGGAGTAGAGATAAAATAGGTGATCAAAGAGCTAATTACATATATAATTCTCCTATTTCTTATGAATTTTATATGAGTGGATATTTAATTCGTTTATTTCATGCTTCTCCATTAAGTTTAGAGCATATTTTTAATCCAATGCATCCAAACTCTGATACTATTTATTTTAATAAAATTATTTTAAATCCTGAGGATTTATTTAAAAATACACAATTCATTGGAAAAACGGAAAATGACCCTGTTCCAGATATTGTAGGATATGGCCATCTTCATACTCCAAATATTTTTAGATTTAAAAATAAAACAATTTTTAATGTTGGTAGTGTAGGCGTTCCTGTTGAAATGGAAAATGAAGGAGAAGAAACTAATTCATCTAAATTCTCAACTGTAGCTTCTTATATGATTCTAGAAGGTAATTTAGATTCAAAAGAACTTTCTTCAATTTCATTCACACTAGTTCGTGTTCCTTACGATATAAATAAAGAAATAGAATATCTAGAGGCTTCAGATATGCCTAATAAAGAAGTTATTATTAAAACTTTAAAAACAGCAAATCACTAATTTGTAATTTGTTGTATATGATATATAAAAGGAATTGATGATAAGTATGATATCAAATTATGAATTAGCTAATAGCATTCTTGAAAAATACCATCAAGAACATTTGCTAAATTTCTATAATGAATTAAATAATGAACAAAAAACTTTATTAGTAAATCAAATATGTAGTATAAATTTTCAACAAATATTCGATTTATATGAAGCTTCTAAAACAGATGAGGTTATACCTCTTAATTTAATTGAGCCTTTGGCATACACTATAAAATCTAAATTAACCAAAGATCAAATAGATTATTATGAAAATATAGGAAATACTATAATCAAAAATAATGAATTTGCTGTTGTTACTTTAGCAGGAGGTCAAGGAACTAGACTTGGTTACAAAGGACCAAAGGGAACTTTTGAGTTAGATATACAACCAAAAAAATCACTTTTTGAATTACTTTGTGACATTATAAAAGAAGCAAATAGTAAATATAATGTTACTATTCCTTGGTATATTATGACAAGTGTCTATAATGATGAAGAGACAAAAAAATTTTTTGAAGAAAAAAACTATTTTAATTATCCTAAAGAATCTGTCTACTTTTTTAAGCAATCTGAACTTCCTATAATAGACATTTCTGGAAATTTAATTTTAGAAGAAATATATAAGGTTAAGGAAGCTTCAAACGGAAATGGCGATGTCTTTAATTCTATGAAAATTAATGGCATTTTAGATAATATGAAGAAAAAAAATATAAAATGGGTTTCTTTTTGCGGAGTTGATAATGTAATTTTAGATATAGTAGATCCTTTGTTTTTAGGGATAACTATTGCACATAACAAATTAATTGCTTCTAAAACTTTATTTAAAAAAGATGTTAATGACAAAGATTGGATTTTTGTTAGAAAAAATAATAAACCTGCAATTATTGATTGTAATTATCTTTCTCCAGAAATGAAAATCGCAACAGATGAAAACGGAAAATATTTATACAGAGAAACAAATATGTTAGCACATTTGTTCAACATTTCTGCTATAGAAAAAGTTTGCAATGAAAAACTTATATATCATAGAGCTTTTAAGAAAAATAACTTTGTCAATGAAGAAGGTATGAAACAAGTTCCAGAAAAGCCAAATACATTTAAATTTGAAACATTTATTTTTGATGCATTTTCATTATTTAATGATATAGAACTTTTAAGAGTTAATGAAGAAGATGAGTTTGCACCAATTAAGGATTTTACAGGTCCTCATAACCCCGAAGTTGCAAAAGAATTATACGAGAAAAAACATGAAACATTAAAAGTAGCATATTAATAAAATAATAAGAGTATATATATTAAATGTATAAAAATAATATATATACTCTTATTTTGTATATTTTTTGCTCAATTCCAAAAAACAACTATTTTATAATTATCTTGTTATTTTTTTCTATAGATACTGGTAACTTTACAGTAACTGTTGTTCCTTTATTTTCTTTACTCTTTATCTCTATTTTTCCTTCAGATAATTCTACTATTCTTTTTACTATTGCAAGTCCAAGTCCACTTCCTTCTTTTGAATGTGACTTATCTATTTGATAAAATCTATCATATACTTTTTCTAGTTCTTCTTCTTTCATTCCAATTCCATGGTCTTTTATTTCTACAATTATATTTTTATCTTTTTCATACACTTTTATATCTATGCTTCCACCTTCATTTGAAAATTTTATAGCATTATCTATTATATTTACCCATACTTGATAAATTAAATCTTCATCTCCTAAAAATACTTTTTCGTCTAGACTTACATTTATTTTTATATCTTTTTTAGACCACTTTGGTTCTAATAAACTTATTGCTTTTCTTATTTGCTCTGCAATATCTATTTCTTGTTTATTTGTAATTACTTCTTGGTTATTCAATTTACTTAGTTTTAAAATTTTTCCTGTTAAGCTCTCTAATCTTTTTGCTTCTTCTATTATTATGTTTGTATATTCTTCTCTTTCTTCATCTGTTAAATTTTTATCCTTTAGGAATTTTGCAAATCCTTCTATTGAAGATACTGGAGTTTTAATTTCGTGTGATACATTATTTATAAATTCTTTTTGTAAGTTTTCTGTACTTTTTAAACCTCGTGTCATCTTATTAAAATTGTTAGTTAGTTCACCTATTTCATCTTCCCTTTTAGATTCTAATTCTATATCATACTCACCTAAAGCTACTTTTTTAGTTGCCTCATTTATTTGCTCTATTGGTCTAAATATATTTTTTAAATTTATTCTTACTAATACCGCACTTATAATTACTATATTTAGTATTGCAAAGCCACATATTTTTCTGGTTATATATAATAAACTATCTATTTGCTCTTTATCATGAATATTTATTTCTATTAATTTATCTTGCATTGTTGGTACTACAAGTACTGAGAATTCTATTACTGTTAGTATTGCTACTAGCACTAATGCTATAATAAAACTTCTCATTAAACTTCTTTGCATTGAATTTCTTTTTCCAAATATTTTTTGTACTATTTTTTTAAACATTTATTTTCACCTTTTATTACTAATTTATAACCTATTCCTCTAATTGTTTCAATTTCTATTTCATCTACATCATATAATTTTTCTCTTAATCTTTTTATATGAACATCAACTGTTCTAAAATCAGATTCGCTATCTAGCCCCCAGACTTCCTCTATTAATTCTTGCCTTGTTAAAATTGTGTCTGGAGTACTCACTAATTTATATAGCAAGTAAAATTCTTTTTGTGCTAGTTGATATTCTTTTCCATCCCTTGTAACTGATAACTTATTATAGTCTATTACAAGTTTTCCTATTTCTATTCTTTTTTCACTTGCTTGCTTTGATCTTTTTAATAATGCCTTTACTCTTAATGGCAACTCTTCTATATCTATTGGCTTTACCATATAATCGTCTGCCCCTAATAAAAATCCTTCTTTTTTATCTGATAAAGTACTTTTAGCAGTTACTAATAATATTGGCATTGAATAGTCTGCTTCTCTTAATTCTCTTATTAACTCATACCCATCCATTTGTGGCATCATTATGTCTGTTACTATTAAATCTATATATTGTTCATCTAATACATTTAATGCTTCTACTCCATTTGTTGCTTCGTATGTATTGTAGTTTTCTCTTTTTAGGCATGTTACAATTAATTTTCTTAAATTTTTATCATCTTCTACAACTAAAATGTTAAACATAATTTCCTCCATTTTTTTATTAATATTATGTGATAATTTATTGTCTTTTAATTTTGCCAAATTACTAATATATTTTTTCATTATTTTATTTAATTATTATACTAGTTAAATATGAATTTTGTATGAATAAATTATATCAAAAAAAATGTCAATAAGGAACACCCCTATTGACATTTTTATCTAATCTTTATTTTCTGAGTTTTCTTCTTTTGTACCTTCAACTTTATTTTCTACAATCATCTTTTCTTTGCTGTCTTCTTCACTTTTTATTCCATCTGATATCATTATGAATTTTACGTTTCCTTCGTCTCCATTATTTAACATTGTAAAGTTATTGTAGTTATTTGCTAATTCTTCTAATTTATCTATTCTTGTTGTTATATCTTTTAAATCTCCATTTATATAATTGCAAATTTTATCTATTCCTTCTGTATTGAATTTTGTTATTCCTTCTGCTAACTCTACTATTCCTGAGTCTAGTTCGTTTGTTCCTGCAGATAATTTTTCTACCCCATTATCTAATGTTGATAATCCATCTGTTAACTCTCCTAAGGATTTACCTAATGTATTCATTTGAGAAACTACTTGATTTGTAAATTTTTGTTTTGCTTGGTTTCCAACTTGTGTTGCTGTAGTTGTTGCTGTTTGACCTGCTACTTGTTTTGCTGTAGTTCCAGCTACCTCTACAGCCGTAGTTCCTGCTACTTGTTTTGCTGTCTGACCTGCTACTTGTACTGCTGTAGTTCCTGCTGCTTGTTTTGTTATTTTTTCTGCTGTTTGTACTGCTGTCTCTCCTGCTACTTGCTTTGCTATTTTTTCTGCTGTTTGCACTGCTGTTTGGCCTGCTGCTTGTTTTGCAGATTCTTGTGCTGCTTCTATAGCTGATGTATATGCTGTTTCTTGTGCTACTGATATTATTAATTGTTTTTCTGCTTCTGTTAATGTTGCTGGATATTTGCTTTGAGCACTTGTTATTATTGCTGTTTTTTGTACCTCTGTTAATGTTGCTTGTTTTTTAACTTCTGTTTTTTGTGCTTCTGTTAATGTTGCATTTGCTTCTGCCTGTGCCTTAATTACTGCTTTTTGTTCTTTTGTTAATACTGAATTTGCTTCTGCCTGTGCTTTAATTGCTGTTTTTTGTGCTTCTGTTAGTGCTGCTCCTGCTTCTGCTTGAGCTTTAATTGCTGCCTCTTGTTCTTTTGTTAATGTTGCTCCCGCTTCTGCCTGTGCTTTTATTGCTGCCTTTTGTTCTTTAGATAATGTTGCTGATGATTCTGCTTGATTTTTAATTGCTGCTAATGTTTTACTATCTACTGCTGCTGATTTATCTGATTGTAAGTTTTTTGTACTACTTGCAACTGCACTTTCAATCATTTTAGATCCGCTATATGCTGCACTTGTTCCGTCTTTTAGTTCTTTTACTCCACTTACTAATTGGCTTGAACCATCTTTTAATTTATTTGCTCCATCTTCTATTTGTTTGCTTGAACTTTGTAATTCATTTACTTTACTATATATTTCATCTATATCATTTAGAATGTCTAAATCGCTTGATTCTATTATTTTTGGTGTAACATACGTTACTATATTTCCTATTTCAAAATTTGAAGATTCCATAGTAATTTCTAATTTATTAGGAATTTCTAATTTTCCTTTAGATATTCCCAAACTTTCTTGCATTCCCGGTAATGTAATTCCTATAAGTGTTGTTTTATTTCCATTGTCTATCATTTTACCATTTGTAATTTCTATATTCTTATTATTTTCATTATTTATAATTGTTCCACACACTACAACAAATGGTGTATATAATGTTTCATTTTTTCCATTTATTTTTACAACATGTTTATCTTTGTTTGTGTAATCTACCGTAATTTTTACTTTTCCAGATTTTCCTGCAATTTCTTTTGCAGATACTTCTTTTCCATCTAATTCATATTTAATACTACATTCTATTGGTAATTCTTTTTGAGATTCACCTTGATAATAAATATCACTCTCATCTGCATTCCATACTAATTTATTGCCATCTGCAGTATAGTCTTGCTCTCCATTATTTTTTAAATTTAATAAATCTGTTATATCATTAATTATCTTTTCTTTTTCAGTATTTCTTATATGATCACTTACTATTGTATTGTAAGCATTTCCACTTGCATCTAGTCTAGAATATACTGTTTCATCTTTTGTAAAAGCAAGTACTGGTGCTTGATATACAAGCATTGTTCCTAATAACACACCTGATGTAATTTTTGAAATTATTTTTTTATCACTCATGTTTTTTACTTCCTTTCTTTTTAATTATTTATTTTTCTCATTCCAATTGTTGTTTTACATATTAATTTATCAAATATCATTAAGAATGATGGTAGTACTGCTATAACGCAAACCATACTTACTATTGCACCTCTTGACATCAATGTGCATAGAGAACCTATCATTTCTATTTTTGAATATGCACCTACACCAAATGTTGCTCCAAAGAAGCATAATCCACTAACTATTATTGAACCTATAGATGTTCCTAAAGCCTCGTCTACCGCTTCTTTCTTGTCTTTACCTTCTTTTCTTGCTGTTATATATTTAGTTGTAATTAATATTGCATAATCTATTGTTGCTCCTAATTGAATTGTTCCAATTACTATTGAAGCAATAAATGGTAAGACTGTATTTGTATAATATGGAATTCCCATATTTATAAATATTGCAAATTCTATTACGGCTATAAGTATTACAGGTAATGAAATTGATTTTAATACAACTATCATTATTGCAAATATAATTGCTATTGACACTGTATTTACGCTATTAAAATCATGGTTACTTATTTCTACTAAGTCCTTCATTAAAGGTCCTTCACCTGCAAGTATTGCGTTTTCGTCATATTTTTTAATAATTTGATTTATTGTTTCTACTTGTGCATTTAATTCATCTGTTGCCATTTCATATTTTGAGTTTATAAGTATCATTTGGTATTTATCACTTTGGAAGATACTTACTATATCTTCTGGCAATGCTCCTTTTGGCACTCCCATACTTCCAATTTTTGAATAATCTAGTGTCCACTCAATACCTTCTACTTTTTCTATTTCTTCTACCATTTTATTTACTTCATAATCTGGCATATCTTTGTTTACTAATAGTAACTCCATAGATGTCATATTAAATTTATCTTTTAGTTCTGTGTTTGCAACTACACTATCTAGTGTTGTAGGTAAAGATTTATCTAGGTTGTAGTATATTTTTGTATTTTGATATCCATAAAATGCTACTGGCAATATAATTAAAAATGCTACCACTATTGCTTTATAATGTTTCATTACAAAGTTTTTAACTTTAGTAAATTTAGGTAATATCTCTTTGTGTTTTGTTTTTTCTATTAAATTATTTAATTCTAGTATCATTGCAGGAAGTATTGTTACTACTGAAATAACTCCTAATAAAACACCTTTTGCCATAACTATACCAATGTCTTTTCCAAGTGTTAAATTCATACTGCATAATGCTAAAAATCCTGCTATTGTTGTAAGTGAACTTCCTAATACAGATACAAAAGTTTTAGAAATTGCATTTGCCATTGCTTCGTTGTTATCGTTTATTGTCTCTTTTTCTTGCATATAACTATGGTATAGGAATATTGCAAAGTCCATTGTTACTCCTAGTTGAAGTACTGCACTTATTGCCTTTGTTATATATGAAATTTGACCCATAAATATATTTGTTCCCATATTATAAAGTATTGCTATTCCTATATTTAATAGTAATAATACTGGGGCTACATATGAGTTTAATGCAAGTTCTAGTACTATTAAGCATAGAATTACAGCAATTATTACATAAATTATAACTTCTGAATCTGATAAGTTTCTTGTGTCTAATACTGTCGCTGTCATACCACTTATTTTACAATGTTCATCTGTTATTTTTCTTAATTCTTCTACACTATTCATTGTTGCATCTGATGATATTTGTTCTTTAAATGTAACTAACATTAATGTTTCATTATCTTTGTAAGCTTTATCTTTTATATCATCTGGTAGCATTTCTACTGGGATATTTGACCCTAATACATCTGCTATACTTGCTACTTTTTCTACATTGTCTATTTTTCTTATTTTTTCCTCTAATTTAATTATATCTTTTGTGCTCATGTCCTCTAGTAAAACTACTGAGAATCCACCCATATCAAAATCTTCTGATAGTATGTTTTCGCCTTTTATGGTTTCAATGTCTTCTGGAAGATATACTAATATGTCGTAATTAATTCTAGTTGCTTTCATTCCTATTATTGATGGTATTAATAATAGAAGTGCTATTATTAGAATTAATTTTCTGTGTTTGCATATTGCTTTTGCTACTTTATGCATAATCTCTTCTCCTTTCTTGTTTTTGTACCAAACCATTTAATTTTGAGGTTTTATTGATACAATTCCCAACTTTGCTTATTATACAATCTGAAAATGAACTAATTATGAACAAAAGAAAAAACGAAAGTATAACTTCAAAACATTATAAAATGTTTGAAATTTTACTTTCGTTTTAATTAATAATTTTTATGCATTTACTAAATTATAGTATTTTTCCTTTCTGTCTATTAGCTCTTCGTGACTTCCTTGTTCTACTATTTTTCCATCTTCCATCAATAAAATTTTATCACAATTTTTTATAGTAGATAATCTATGTGCTATAACAAAGCATATTCTACCTTCCATTACTTCTTTTACAGCATTTTTTACCAATTCTTCATTTTCGTAACTTAATGAAGACGTTATTTCGTCTAATATAATAATTTCTGGATTTTCTACCATAATTCTAGCAAAATTTATCATTTGCTTTTCTCCTTGTGATAATATATCTTTATTTTCACTAAGGTTTGTTTCATACCCATCTTTTAGACTCATTATTTTATCGTGTAATTTTAATTTTTTACATATTTTAATTATTTCTTCATTACTTATGTTTTTATTGGCATAGTTAATATTATCATATACATTTCCTTTAAATATAATAACATCTTGCATAACATATCCAATTTTATCTCTAAAAGTACTTAAAGAATAATCTTTGTAATCTTTTCCGTTTATTAGAATTTCTCCACTTTCTAATTCATAAAATCTACAAAGTAAATTTACTAGAGTAGTTTTCCCTGAACCTGTTTTTCCTATTATTGCTATTTTCTCATTTTTATTTACAAATAAATTTATTCCTTTTAAAACTTTTGAATTTTCATTATATGAAAATTCTATATCTTTTAATTCAATATTCTCAACACATTCTAACTCTTCTTTTCCTTTGTCTTCTTCTAATTTAACATCTTCTTTGAATTTTAATATTTTTAAAAAAGATATATAATCACGAGATAGCCTTTCTGTATGATTAATGGCATGATTTACGCTTTTAGTAATTCTACTAGTTGAATTTATAAATACCATAAGTGCACCGTATGTCATAATTCCTTCTGACAAATTTAATCCTCCAAATATACCAACAATCATTAAAGCTAAAAGTGAAAGTAAGTCATATACTATTTTATAATTTCTTATAACTTTATCTAATTTTTTAGATTCTTTATTATATTTATCTATCATATTTGATAAAGTCTTTATTCTTTCTTCTTCTACTCTCAAATTCTTTATTATTTCTAATCCATTAATTTGTTCAGTTATAGACTTTGTTATTGCTATATCTGCTGCTCTTATTTTCTTTATTAATCTTATTCTTTTTTTATTAGATATAAAAATTCCTAAATATCCTATTATATATATAACTACTAAAATACCTGCTAATTTTACATTCATAAATAATAATGTAACTATACAAACAATAATTGTGAATATATGCCTTAAAGTTACTTGGCCATTTTGTGTAAAAAACGTGGCAAATTTTTGTGAGTCATTCATAGAAAGTTCTAATAATTCTCCTGTATCACTAGAATCAAAATATGAAACTTTTGCATTTATTAAATTTTCAAATATATCTTTTCTTGCATAATAAGAAAAATCTCTTTGTAAATGATGCCTAATTATGCAATGAAAAATTCCTTCTATTGCATTTAATATTACTTTTACAAGTAAAAATATTGCATATAAAATAATAAATTGTATATTTTCACTTGCTATTCCATTATCAAAAGAAAAATATAATAAATACTGATTTATAATCTGCCAAATAATAGCAGAGATTACTGATTCCGTAGTCATAAATATAATTCTTCTTTCAAAACTTCCATAATGAAACATATCTTTTATTTTTTCCATTTTATTCTCCTATTACATTACTATACATTTGAAGTATATTTCTATATCTTTCATTTTTGTTAATTAATTCTTCTTGTGAACTAATAATTATACTTTCTTTTTCTTTAAAAAAGACTATTGCATTATTTGGGATTTTCTTTATATCTTGTGTAATATATATTTTAATTTGATGTGGATACCATTCTGATAGATGATTTCTTATCCTCTCTTTTGTTAAATTATCTAACTTACTTAGTACATCATCAAATATTAATATTTTATTATCTTGTATTAAAGTTCTTGCTATAGATATTCTTTGTTTTTGTCCACCACTTAAATCTATTCCTCTTTCTCCTAATATAGTCTTATATCCATCTTGCATATTCTCTATTTCATTATCTATTTCACAAATTTTACTAACTTCTTTTATTCTTTTTAAAGAGTGATTTGATTTTATATCAATATTATTTCTAATAGTGTCTGAAAATATAAAAGGTTCTTGGAATATTGCTCCTACGTATTCCCTTATAGTTGCTAAATTTAAATCTTTTATATCTTGTCCTCCCATTAAAATAGTTCCTTCATATTGAATAAAACCTAATAAAGCTTTTATTATAATGCTCTTTCCACTTCCATTATCACCAACTAAATAAATAGATTCTCCATCTTTTAATATAAATGATGTATTTCTTAAAATAACTTTATCTTGTACTACAATGCTAACATTTTTAAATTCTAATTCTATTTTGTTTATTGGATATATTTTATTATCTACTTTTTCCTCTTTTAGTTGTAAATAATTACTTATTCTTTCTAAAGGCACTAAAAAGTCATTTATTCCTTCAACCGCATATATTATTTGTTGTATATATTCTAATACATTGTTAGAATATGTTAAAAAGGCCATAAGTGCTCCTATATTAATTTTTCCAAGTGCAAATAAAATTCCACCCATTAAAATAATAGCAGGATCTTTTAAATTTCTTACTCCAACTGAAATTAGCTCATAATATATTAAATAATCTATCGCTTTTTTATCATTTATTAGATATTCTTCGTTATTCTTATTAAAATCTGCAATTTTTTTTTGTTGTCTGTTAAATAATTTTATCATTTTAGGATTATATATTGCATTCAAATTCTTTTCTATTAGTTCTTCATGCAATTTAACATTTTTCCTAACCACTTTTTTTGTTTTTTTGAAATACCATACTGACATAATTGTTATTATTAAAATGATTATTCCTATAACACTTGTAACAAGAATGTTTATTCTTACCATTTCTGCCATTGAAAATAAAAGAATAAAAACAGAATCTACTATTAGATTATATTTGTCCATTACAAAATCTAAAATATTTGCAGAATCAGTGCTAATTCTTTGCAATATTTGGCTACGTTCTTGTTTTGCATACTCATTATATTCTAAATATGTAGTATGATTTATTAAAAGCATTTTTAAGTTTTGATTAACACCTAATCTCATTTTTGTTGTTAGATAATTTCTAATATAATTTGAAATGGCAATTATAATAATAAAACTTATCATAAAGATTGCAAGTACTACAATTTTTGCATATATAGTATCTTCATAAAAAAATCTTGAGATAAAAGTAGGTATTTGTTCATTTGTAGTTATTACTCCATCTATTATATGCATAATAAACTTTGTTAATTGTACACTAAAAAAAGATGATATTATACCACATATTAATATTCCTAATATATATTTTTCGTTTTTTCTTATCATTTCTTTTAATAATCTTTTCATTTTTCCTCACTTAATTACTTTCTTATTCCATTTTTCATGATTATATCATTTGATATAAATTATGAAAAGCTTTTATCTAATTATTTTAACTTTCCACGAAACTATGTAATTTTTTTGCGTTTATTTACTTGATTTTTTAATTTTGTTTTTAGAAATTGTATTATTTTATGTACTAAAAAAACGCCATATATTTTATATATAGCGTTTTTCACATTTATTTTTATATTGTGTTTTACTCTTATGCTTAAATTGTTTTTTATTTACCTATAGGCATTCACTTCCTTTCATTATTTAAATTGTACTATGTAATTATGTCTTTTTCTTGATTAATTTTTATTAGTTTAGTAACAATTTTATGAAAGGACTGTGAATTGATTTTCTATTTCTTTGATATTTGTAATTTTATGTAAAACATGATATAATATAAATATATATATTATAAAACATTAGGAGGATACAACAATGTGTGACGAATTTACCAAACGGTGGAGCAATGAAGGATTTTCTGAAGAAGAAGCTAGAGAAAAACAAGAAAAAGTGGATTCTTCTTATGGAGTATATGAAAAAAACAGTAAATGGAATCCTTCAAAAATTGTTCCCGACCACTCCAAAACTAGAGGTTACAAAATTGTAATTTCTACAAAATAACTCTCTTTTTAGAGAGTTATTTATTTTTATTTTCTATTTTCTTTGCTGCTTTATATGTTATATTTTCTATTTCTTTTTTCTGTTCTTCTACTTTTTCTTTTATTTCTTCTTTTTTCTCTTTTATTTTAATCTTCACTGCTTCTAAACTAGGATAAGCATTTAACAATCTTCTATGTAGCATAGATTTGTTTTGTAATACTTCTTTTACTTTTTTTGTTATCTCTTCTGTATTGTCTAAGTCTTTTCCTACAATCTTTTCTGTCTTTTTTACATATCTAATTACTATTCCAGATACAATATTATCTACAATATATATTACTAATAATGTCCAAAATAGTATATTCAACCATATTTCTGGTAATAGCTGTATTTTACTAATAAAAAATGGGTTAGAAATATACATTATAAATAATCCTAATAGTCCAAATGGAACTATTGTATTTAAGCAAACTCTTCCATTAATATTAAATTTCTTTTGACTATAATCCCACCATCTTGCTTTAAATATTTTTTCCATAAAATAACTTGTTAAATATTCTAGTGTTCCGCAAATTATTATTGCCATAAAAAATAATATTATTGGATCATCTGTATATTTTTTTAATAAAAATGTTATTAATATTGCTCCATAGCCATATATTGGACAATATGGTCCTATTAAAAATCCTCTATTTATAAATCTTTTATATTGAATTAGTTTACATGTTACTTCCATACACCAGCCTAAGATTGCATATATCATAAATAGCAAAAAGTATATTCTTATATCAATTCCGAATATTATCATTTTATTCTCCTTTTAATTTATTGTTTATGCTTAAATTATAATATTATTTCACTTTCAAAATATTGTTCTTGAAACTCTGTTAATGCCTGTATTTGTTCTTTTGTATATTTTCTTCCTTTTGGAACTATAATTAACTTATCATCATTGTCATTTGTTCTATGTATTATTGCAATACATTTTCCTGTAAATTCTTCAAGTGGTTCAAATACTCCTAAAACATAGCAGTCTAACTCTTCGCCATCTCCACTTACTGTGTTAGGTACATATCCATAATTTACAGGATATATAAAACCATGTTTTGGATGTTTGCTACCTAGTGGTCTATCTATTTTTATTGTTAGCATTTTTCCTAGGTAACTACAATTTTCATTTTGTCTATTTAAATAATTCTCTTCTATTACCTGTTTAAATAGTTTTTTTGTATTTTCGTATGTTATTTTATTCTCGGCTTCTTCTATCGGCACCCACTCAATTTGTGCAATTTCTGCTTCTTGCTTTTTAACATTTATATTTTTACAAGTTGCTAAAAAATATACTACTTGCTTAAAGGTATCTTCACTAGAATAATACTCATCTACATATCTTTTCTCTTCTTGAATTTCTACATCTAAATTTGTTTCTTCTTTTACTTCTCTTATTGCAGTTTGAAGTTCTGTTTCATCTTTCTCCACATGACCTTTTGGAAATCCCCAATGTCCATCATTATGCTTTACCAATAAAACTTTATTCTCATTTAAAATAATACATCCACAACATTTTTCAAATTTCATAGATTTTCTCCTTTTAATATATTTCTAATTTATTTTTATATTTTAATAATAGATTTTCTAATTCCTTTTTATTTTTTTCAAAGTCATTTGACCATTTAAACATCATCTTTAGCATTTTAATATCTGGCTTATAATTAGATTTTTCTAGTTTCAATTTTTGTTTTATATATCTTTTTAAAATTCTTATATTTCTTTTATATTTTGGTACATCTAAATATATTATTTTATCAGCTAGCTCTAATAAATATTGTAAATTTTTTCTTAATACTCCTTCAATAATCCAATTTTCGTTTTTGTTTATATTTTTTATAATAACATTTTGTTCCTCTTCTTCTCTTTTTCTTCCATTCTGCCTATCATTATGAACTATTGAATCTATTTCGTAATACTTAATATTGTAATCTTTTGACAATTTTTTAGCTAGCGTGGTCTTTCCTGTTCCTACTGTTCCAACTATTAAAATTTTCATATTTTTTTCCTTTTTTCCACAATTATATCATTTTATGTGGATTATTAAAAGTTTTTTTATACATTATATAGAAAAAGTCCAGTTTAGAAATTTCTAAACTGGACTTTTTTTTAAGCCTGAGTAGCTTCACAAATTAATTCGACTACAGATTCGCTAATTAAAATATGATAGCCTTTACCGATTTGTCTTACTATTCCTCCAACACAATTGCTTTCAGTCATCTTTCCGTTTCTCATTCCTGCATACAGATCGATATTTAATGATGATACAACATTCATGTTCTCATTGTATTCTCTGAAAACTAAATTGGACGCTGAAGTAATCTCAAGTACTCCTTTGTTTCTAGTTTGAATTACATCATCGTCTGATACAATCCGCATGCCATGGAATTTTTCGAATTCTGCTTTTTTCATATTTTTACTCCTTTACCGGCTCAAAATAAAATTATTATGTTACAATTCTATTTTATCACTAATTTACATAATTTTCAATATTTTTCACTTTATTTCTTTTTTTTATTTATATGTTATAATCTTTTATATAAAATGTTAGGAGTTATATTATATGGAAAAAAGAGATTTATACGATATTAATAGGAATTTAACGGGAGAAACTATTTATAAAGGTGATTCTATTCCAGACAGTAAATTTATTTTAGTTGTTTTATCTTTTATGCAGAACTCTAAAGGTGAATTTTTAATTCAAAAAAGAAGTGTTCAAAAACATGGTAAATATGGTTCTACCGGTGGACATGCTAAAACTGGTGAAACAAGTATTCAAGCTATGATGACTGAAATTAACGAAGAAATTGGTTTAAATGTTAATGAAAATGAATTAAATTTAGTTTATTCTGGTAGAGATGATATAAATAAAGTTTTTTTCGATTTATACTACATGAAAAAGGATTTCTCTACAGAGAGTCTAACACTCCAGGAAGAAGAAGTTGAATCTGTTAAATGGATGAATGTTAATGAAATTAAACATCTTATTTCTACAAATGAATTTTTAGACAGTAATATTGATGAATTTTACAGGATTTTAGATTATTTGAATAATAACTAATATCTTATGTTAAAAGAGATACCTTATCAGTATCTCTTTTAGTTTGATTCTTTAATGTATATTTTTTAAGCTTTATTCAATTGGAATATATTTCTTTTCTGGTAATTCTTTTTTCTCTTCTTTTTTAGGAACTTCGATTGTTAATGTTCCGTTTTTGAATTTAGCTTTGATCTCGTCTTCGGTTACATTTTCTCCAACATAGAAGCTTCTAGAACATTCTCCAGAAAATCTTTCTCTACGTACGAATTTACCTTTTTCTTCATCTTTTTCATCTTTATTTACTACTGCATGGACTGTTAAATATCCATCTTGAATGTTTAATTTTATTCCTTCTTTTTCATATCCTGGTAAGTCAATGTCTATTACATATTCGTCCTTTTTTTCCTTAATATCTGTCTTCATTAGCTTACTTGCTCCCTCATTAAAAAATGCATCTCCAAATACATCATCAAATAAATCGAAATCATGTCTTCTTGGTATCATCATCATAAAAATCAACTCCTTTAATTTTTATTTATGTGTTGACACTTGATGGGAGTGGCACATATTTATGATATTTATTATTTATCATTTTCATTAATATTATACATCTGTTTTTAGCAGTGTCAATAGTAGAGTGCTAAAATTCACAAAATTTTCACATTTTTGATGGAGTTTAGGTGGGAGTAGGTGTGGTTTAATACTCCTTATTTGAGTTTTATTACTATCTAAAATAACACAATACTAAAACTTCTCTGTATTACATTTATTTACTAATATAGTTTTACTACTATCTAAAATAACACAATACTAAAACCTTTCATTACTTTTTTATCAATAAATTTCTGTTTTACTACTATCTAAAATAACACAATACTAAAACAACCGCTTTCGCATATTGCTTGTGCAATTAGTTTTACTACTATCTAAAATAACACAATACTAAAACGTATGTATCCCAGTATTAATCACATTTATAGTTTTACTACTATCTAAAATAACACAATACTAAAACAATTCATACTGATTTAGGGTGTATAGTTTCGTTTTACTACTATCTAAAATAACACAATACTAAAACTGGCGACCTTCATATATAATCATACCTTGAGTTTTACTACTATCTAAAATAACACAATACTAAAACACAATATCTGGTGAATGACCTTTATAATTTGTTTTACTACTATCTAAAATAACACAATACTAAAACACACGCATTTTAAGTTCATTTTTTAACGCGAGTTTTACTACTATCTAAAATAACACAATACTAAAACTTAGTGTTGCTTGCTGTTAGATATAGTTAGGTTTTACTACTATCTAAAATAACACAATACTAAAACCTCAAATTCACACTAGTATTTTTTACGATTAATGACTTCGGTGTATCTTAGATAGCATATTTATGTTTTAAAACTCATCAAATTCTTCATCAATAATATTTTTTATTTCATACTTGAGTAATTCCTCACTATTACTATTTTCTATAACTAGCAGTTGCACATTATTATATATTGAATATTTATATATTTCAAGCAACTCATTTTCATCTAAATATATCTTTAAATTTGGAATTACTAATATAGTTGCTATTTTTAAAGTTGAAATAATATCTGTAATAAACTCTATTTTCTCTACTATGGTAGTATAACACATAGTATCTATTTTTAGTTCAAATGCTTTTAATAAATCATTCAATTCTAATTCACTTTTTATACTAAATTCAAATGGCAGTTCATTTATTTCTTCTATTAAATAATTTCTTAGCTTTAAAGTTATATTTTCTAATTCATCATCTTGCCTATTTTTTATATTTTCAATTAATGTACTATATAATTTATTTAAAATTTTTTTAGAATTAAAGTCTATATTAAATATATCTGTCAATACAAATACATTTTTGCCTATACTCACTCTTTCATTATTTTGCATCAATACTATTTGATTATCTTCCATGCTATTATCACTTTCATTTAGTATTGTTATCAAATTATAAAATAGTTTTTTATTATATATTTCTAACACATTTACATTTCCTTCTTCGAGTAATATCTTATTATTTAGTCCAAATATTGACATTATCATAATATTAATAACCTTTCCGTATTATCTACATTGTTATAGTTTTTCTCTCCAACTATGTATTCCATGGAAGCAAATTGTTTTTCTGTTATCACTAACATTTGTACTATTCCTTTGGTTGGTTTATTTTTTTCTATTTTATCCCTAATTGAATTAGTAACTGAATTATTCAATGTTAATTTGCAATATACTGATTCTTGCATCATTATAAATCCTTCTTTTATTAAAAATTTTCTAAACTTAGAATATATTTTTCTATCTCTAGATGTTTCTGTTGGTAAATCAAAAAGTACTAATACTCTCATAAATCTATATCTCATAATTTAATATTTTACTTTCTTTTTCATTTTCTAATGCATCAAATACGCTTTGAATATATATTGGTATTGCGTTTCCTACGTATTGTTCTTTGTGTCCAATTTCTATTTTATTATTTAAAACATCTATTAATTTATATTTTTGATTTTTATTTAATTCTAAGTTACAATTTTCATAAACTATTTTATCTACTAATGGTCTAAATGGTTCCATTAAATCACATGCTAAGTTAAACTGATTAAATTCACTCTTATGGTTTATTCCTAATTGTGTTATATATCCTTTGCTTACAATTTCTTTGTTCATGGTTGATAGTATTATTGCATATCCGTAATCTAAGCTACTATTTATATTATCATTTTCCCCTCTAATAAATTTTCTTCCAAATAGTAAATTAAAATATACTTTTGCAGCATGTCCCTCTCTGTTAGTTTTATCTCCTGGCAAAACTTGTGTTTCAAATTCCAATAATTTTTCATAATTTTCAATCTTCAATTCTTTTAATACCATTGCTTGATTATGTATTTTATTTTTTACAATTTGTTGCCATACTAAGTCTTTTCTTGCTTCTTTCCAATTAGTTTGCTTTAATATTTTCTTACTTGTATTAAAAGATCCATAGTATGGCATCACTTCTCCAGCTGGATTATGTTTTTCGTCACAAAATATTAATTTTATTTTGTTATTTATTAATTCATTAATTAAATATGATGTTATTGATACCATACCATTTTCTATTATTATTAAATTTATTTCTGAAAGGTGTATCATTTGAAGATTTTCGCTACGTATTATCAGATAATCGTTTTTATAACTTAGTTTGCAATTTTTATTTACAACTACTGTTCTCCATCCCATTCACTTTATACCTTCTTTCGTATATTCCTGTAACTGATTTATCTACAAATGTCATATTTTCTAAATCTTTAGTTTTAAATGCGCTCTTTCTTGTTCTTCCTGCTCTATCTCCAAGTCCTACTTTCGATAAATTTCCTTGTCCTCTATGCATTAAATCTATTAGCCCATTTATTGTTGATACTTTATCGTTATACTGCATTTTGCTGAACTTTTCTTTAGTTTCATCATCAGTAGCTTTTTTATAAATTGAAGTAAATATTTTGTATTCTTTATCTAACTTTTCAATCAAATAGCTATAAATTCTTTCTATATTTATTTCAACTTCTATCTTTTCATCTTCTGTCATTTTATCATTATTCATTAAATATATAAGTCTATTTATTTCTTCTAACACAACTAGTTGTTTATTGGTTCTTATTTCTCTATCGCTCAAAAGCACCATAGGTTCATTATTTTCATCCATATATTCTTGATATTTTAAAATTTTAGATTTTATTATTTTTATATTTGTTGCATTGCTGTCCAATTGATTTTCTATATATTCTTCTAGAGTAGTCTTTCTATTTTTTATGTCATAACTTGTCTTTACTGGGATTCCTAGCATTTCAATTTGTTGTTTATTTTTCTTATCTATATAGCTAAAAATTGTAAAATAAGCTTTATTTTCTCCTGAATATCCTCCATACTTGCCAACATTCATTCCATTTTTTAGTGGAATTACTGGCTTTACATTTTTATCATTAGTTCCATATAGTGTTTGATTATAGAATGCTCCTGTTTGTTCTTCTAATTTTCGTGTTACAAAGCAATCTTTATAATTTAGTGTTTTCTTTACTTTTTCTTTATCTATATTGTTTGAAACCATTCCCATAATAATCCAAACTTTTTTCTTGCTTGATTTATCTTCTTCATTTTTCTTTATATAATTTTTTACATACTCTGTATATTTATATTCGTCTTTATAATGTAATTTTGTATCTATAACATTGCCTATTACACTTATAATATACGCATCTTGTGCATGGTGATAATCGTTAACGTTTCTGTTTTTATATATTTCAAAAAAAGTTCTAAAATTATGAGTTAACTCTGATCTTATTGCAAATACATTAGAATTTTTATATTGATTTACAAGTAGATTTGTTACATATTTCGTGCTTTGTCTCGTTTCTATTAATTGTCTTGAAACAAATTTTACTTTATCGTCATTTGTTTCAAACATTTTTCTTCTTGTTAAATTTTTTAATTTCTTATCATCAATTAATCCATTTTTGTGTAGTTGTTTCCACCATGATTCTTGCTTATTTATTATCTTCTCATCTAACAATAAGTTTCCGCTTTTTCTTTGATTTTCTTCTTTATATACTAATGCTTTATTTGATAAGCTATCATCTTTCACATAACTTTGTGGCAAGATATGATCAATTTCATATAAATATAATGTGTCTATGTTCAATGGTCTTGAGCTATACATACATCTACCATTTTGAGTAAAATACAAATATAATCTTTCATTAAAATCCTTTTCATTTTGTCTCTTTTTAAGTTCTTGATATACCTTTGGATTATAATCTTTTAGCATTTCTATTTCTTCTAAGAAATTGTCGTATATTTTTAATAAAGCTTTAGCTCTATTATCTTTACGTACTTTCTTTTTCTGTTCTTCTCTTGCAAATTCCACATAAATATTTTTTGGTTCAGCTTTCATAATTTTTGTAATTTCTTTTACAATTTTTATACTCTGCCATATAGCTCTCTTATTAGCTGGTGATGTTGGTATTTCATCAACCATCTCATATGTTATTTGTGTATTAGTATTTTGCATTCTATCTTCTATTTGCTTATTGAATCCATATTGGTCATTATTAATAATTTGCATAAAATTGTCTTTTGTAAATTTTAATTTTTCCATTATATTTCTGCCATCATCATATGCTTTTAATTCTGTTAATAGCTCTTTAGATAATCTTGACCATCCACTATAATTCTTTTTAGTAAGTTTGTTTATAACTTTTTCGTCTAAATGATATTGGTTTGTTATCTTTCTTTTTAGAATTTTTTTGTCTTCAAAGATAGTAATCCATTCTATTATTTTTTCAACCATTTCAATGTTGTTTTCATTTACTGCACCAAATAATTCCTTCATATCAATATATGAAGCCATATTAGACATAAATTTGTCAACTTCAGCAAAACCAGTAACAGAGTTGATTTCTTCAAATATTTGATAATCTATAAGTAATTGTTTCAAGTCCTTCACTTTTACATTTTTCTTTACTTTAAATAATTTTTCTATTATTAAATCTTTTGTTTTAGGTGATAATTTATAATTGTTTACTCTAATATTTGCAAGTTCATTTCTTACACAAAATTCAGAATATAAGATTGATTGCTTTGGGATTACATCTTCATTTAATAAATATGTACATTTATTAGTCATTCTTCTTATAAATTTTTCTGCAGTTGCATCAACATCAACATTATTTTCAAAATTCCAAGGACGGATTTTTTCATTTGTTTTTCTTACTACCCACGCGAACCTACTATTATCATTTTTGGCAAGAGGTCCTACATAATATGGAATTCTAAATTTCATTAAACTTAAAATATTTTGTTTGTTTTCTTTTATTGTTGGATAAAATTTTTCCTGATTTTCTAATATTTTTTCAAGTTCTTGATAATGTAGCTGATATGGTATAGCAGCATTTGCTGTTGTATTTATTTTTATTAAAAACGTCTCATTTTCAATATCTTGTAATATTTTTTGTTTTTCTTCACAATCCGGAACATTTGCAAGATCTTGTTTTATTCTCTTATATAAATCTTCTATTGGGCACTTTGAAATATTATTTTCGAAGATTGCGTAACTGCTATTTTCTTTATTTCTAAACATATTGTTATATTCAGATTTTAAATATGTTCTATAAATATACTTTAATATTTTTAGATCTTTTTTATATTTTTCGTATTTATGAATAAATGCCTCAGAAATACTATTATTTCCTTGTAGAATATCTTGCAAAATAAACCAATTATATATCTTTTGTAAAACGTCATACAAATCTGCGTTTTCTTGCAAAGCCTCTTTTATTTCATCTTCGTTTGCAATATCAGTACTAAAAGATATATTTGAATTTTCTATATTTGCATCGAATATCTTATTGACATCAAATTTATAGCCTAAAACAGCACAAATAATTCCATTTATTATTGATTTTTCATCTTTTGAATAATCAAATAATTTCATTAGCTTGTCTTTCTTTTCAGACTTTGTTGTTTCTTTATCTTTTAAAATATTTTTTAGATTTTCTAACGTAGATGTAAATTCAATTTCAAGATTTTCTTGTATATAGTTTATTAAAAACTCTATTGATTCTATAATTTCGTCATTGGCACTTTTTAAGTCACCCTCATATAAGAAATTACCACGATACTTAATAATATGATGAATTGCAAGATAAACCAACCTAATATCATGTTTTTCTTGGCTTATTGTAAGTTCTTTTCTCAAATGATAAATAGTTGGATATTTTGCATAATAATTTTGATCTGAAAAACTTAATTCTGAAAATAAATTATATTTTTTACCATTCATTCTTTCTTGTGTTTTTTCACTTTCTATTCTAGAAGCTTCTTTAAGCATAGGAAAAAAATTAGGATACTCCTTTTCTATGTCATTCAATAATAAACTTTGTAAAATATTTATTCTTTCTCTTCTTCTTTCAATTCTTCTTCTCGTACCTCTAAAACTTCTTGTTTGCATAGCAGTGCTACCTTCATCAAATAGCCTTGCTCCCCACATATTTTTATTTCCATGTTTTAAAACATTATTATCTAGATCCGTTACAGCCCATCCTACTGAATTTGTTCCAATATCTAAACCTATATTATATTCTGGATAATTTTTCAAATTTTTCTGTTCCATATACTTGCAAATTTTTCCTTTCTATGATATATTTATTTTGCTATTAATTACTATCTAAAATAGCACAATGAGTTAAAATAAGGTTAAACCTTAAATGCCAATTTATATTGGTTTCACTTAGGTGAAGTAAAGTTCTAGCAAGCTAGAACTTTTATTTTTACTCATATAAAATAGTAAAATTTTTACAAATTCATAATACCATATAAGTTATATTTTCACAACATATTTTTACAAAATTTTACAAATATTTTATTTTGTCAAATTTCAATTTTTTAGATTTTCTTTATATACTCTATCATTTCATTTTTTTATCTCATCAATAGTTACATTCTTTATACTATTTGCGTACTTTAATACATCTTCTTCCATTGGCAAATTAGTTTTATCTATTCCAAATTCTTTTAATATTGGTAAGATTTTTTCTTCCATATTAGGATAATATTCGTACAAAGTATCATACGCATTTAGTGGTTTATCTGGTTTTGTATACCTTGCACTTTCCCAATCCAATACCATTTCTATATAGTCCACATCGCTCTTTTCTAGTTCATTTTGGTGGTGTGAAGATGAACTTCTATGCATTTGTGATACATCTTTTTTGTTGTAAAACAAATACATAAAAAGTTTATCTATGTCATGATTTTCTATTTGCTTTAATACTTTTTCTTTATCTTTTTTTACATATTTATTCGCTATATATATAACTATTTTTCTATGTTTATATGTATATTCTATGTATTCTTGATTTTTCATGTTTGCTCCTTTTATTCATTTTTATCTTTTATATACCTTTCAATATTTTTAATATCCATTTGGTCTTTCGGTAAATTTCTTTTCTTTTTATCTCTTAAAATTATTTCAAGTTTCTGTACTTGATATCCATCTTTTATATTATATTGATTTATAAACTCCTCAGGAGAATCAACGACAACCTCTATTCTATCATTTAACTTATAAAATCCACATTTGTTTTTCTTATCTTCTGTTAAATTAAATTTTTCTTTTATTTCATTAAATAATTTTTCTGAAATACATAAATCTAAATCACCTGCTTTTTCTCTTAGTCCGTATAATAATAAACATCCGCTTGATAAAATATAATACTCGTTATTAGGAAAATTTAAACTTTCTATTAATTTTATTAATTCATCTTTGTTCATAATTTACCTCCTACCTTTTCCACAATTATATCACTTATTGTGGATATTTCTACACTTTTCTTGTAATTATAATGTTTTTGTGATATTTATTATATAAATATTTTATTTAAGGAGGCTTTCATGTATAATCGTATTTCTATTATAGGTGGCTCTGGATCTGGCAAAAGTACCTTGTGTTCAATTCTTTCAAAAGAGTTAAACTTGCCTGCTATTCATTTGGATGGCATAAACTTCGACTCAAACTGGGTCGAAATCGATAAATCAAAAAGAGATAACATTATTATTAATAAAGCTTTAGAAGACAAATGGATTATTGATGGTAATTATACTAAAACTCTTAAAAACCGTCTTGAAAGAGCTGACTTAATTATTTGGTTAGATTATTCTACTTTTGCTTTACTTAAAGGTGTTTTAAAAAGAATTTTTAAAGGTATTAATAAAGAAAAACCTGAAATTCCTGGTTGTAAAGAACGTTTTGATTTTAATTTTATAAAATATGTTATCACATATAATAAAAAGAAACGATATATAATAGTAGAAAATTTAGCAGATATTCCTAAAGAGAAAATCTTAATTTTCAAAAATCAAAAAAAGTTGAATAAATGGCTAAAGGATTTTACACATAATGAAAATATTTTAGACAATATTAAATAAATAATTTATTGTTGGAGGATTTGATATGAAAACTTTATATATAATTACTGGTCCTGCTGGAATTGGAAAAAGCACTATTTCCAAGAAGATTGCAATTAGTAAAGAAAGGTCAGCCCTTATAGAAGGTGACGATATTTACCATCAAGTTATTGGTGGATACGTTCCTGCATGGAAACAAGGAAATCATTTGGATATTTTTTGGAAAATATGTATAGATACAATTAGCGAATATTTAAAAAATGGTTATGATGTTATATTTAATTATATAATCTCACCTGTAAATTTTAATATTCTTAAAGAAAAATTTAAGAATTATAATATAAAATTTATCGTTTTACTAGTTGATGAAAAGACAATTATTGAAAGAGATAATTGTAGACCTACGGATTGCCAAATGCATGAAAGATGTATTACTTTACTAAATAATTTTAAAAAATATGATTTTGGAAAAGATTATTCTTTAGATACTAGTAACCTATCTATTGATAAAACTTTTGAGATTATAGAAACAAGAGAGAAGTTTAATGTATAAACTTCTCTCTTGTTTGTTATTTATTTTCTTGTGCGTCTTTTACCAAATCTCTATATGGTTTTGTTTTTTCTTTTAATTTTTCACATTCAAATTCACTTGTAAATCTATCCAATTCATCGTGTAATTTTTCTTTTTCATCTTCGGTATGTGCAATAATTTCTAATTCTATAAAATTGCCTACATTTTCAATTGAATCTAACATTATATTATGTTCAAATCCACATTCATTTTTAGTATATACAACTCTATTTTTTGTAAAAGAAATATATTTGCCATATCCTAATCCGTTCAAAATAAATTTAATATCTTCTAAGTCATTTACATTTAAAGATATATTTACTTCTTTTTTTCCGTACTTTTCCATGCTATCAGCTATTTGAGGTTTGAATGTTAATTCAAGTTTTTCATTGTTTGTTTTCCTTGTTCTAAGACATGTTTTTGTTTTTATAAATTCTAATTTCTTATCTGTATAATATGTATCTTGCTCTTGTACCTCATAATTAAATTTATAATTTTTTTCTTTTATTTTCTTTAATATTTCTTCAAAATTTTCTATGCAATAGCTTGCTTCAAGTTCAATTAAATTTGACATGGTTTTCTCCTTTTATCATATAATCAAAATATTTTACCAACATTTTTCTAAATCACTTGCTTCAAAACTTTCAACTATTTGCCCATTGTTTATAGAAACCATATATAAATCTCCATTTTTACTTATAATATATCCTTCTTGATCTCTATATTTTACTCTTACTTTATCTCCAACTTCAAATTCTTCATTTGAATTAGAAAATAAGTCACTAAATATTCCCATCAAATTACCTTCTTTCCTAATTTTATGTTTTGTATTTTCTTCTCTAAATACTTTCATACATGTTTAATTTGTTCTTATAAAAATCTAATTTTTTATCTATGTTATATCAAATATTATCATTTTTTCTGTATAGTGTCAATTTTGTAACCTCTTTACATTTTAAGAATTTATTATCTTTATAAAAGATTACGACCTTCGGGTTATGAGCGAGGTTTGACGCGTTTTTGTGGTTTTGTGAAAATTAGAGTTTTTGTTGGTATTTCAGTATTTACGAGGGTCTTGGCTTATAGAACATTTGTGCATTTTTAGGGCATTTTTTGAGATGATTTTACCCAATTTTTACCCAATGGGTATAGTACGTTTGTTCTTAGAACTTTGGCTCTTGTGGATACTTTTGGAAAATGAAAAATTTTAATTTTTAGGAGGATTTAGATTATGAATAATTTAAGAGAAGTTAATGATGATATTTTGAAGGATTGGTTAATGTTTAGAGAGGATGATTTATGTTCTTTGACTTGTGATGAGGATAGAAAGCATTTTGTTTATTTTGATGAGATTTCTGAAAAAATTTTGAAGAATGTTCCAGATCAGAATAAAAAGTATGTGCAGAAGCAACTTAATTTGCTTGATGAGAATTTTATGGATTATATTTTCTATTGGAATGAGAAATATTATAGGAATGGTTTTTGTGATGGGATTGAATTGATTGGTGGATGCTTTGAGGCTTAGAAAATAGTGAGCAAGTATTTTGCTCACTATTTTTCATATAAATTGTAAATAAATTTCTCATTCAAAAATTCATTTACTTGATTTCTATATGCTCCATTTGTAATCATTAAGTTTGTATCTACAAACGAAGAATTATCCTTTATCATATTATATACTCTTGCATTTTGTTCGTCTGTTAAAAATCCTAATACATCTATTTCATCTATATCTATTGAAAGCATCTTTAACTCATTTATAGTATAAAAACGTTCACTAAAATATTCTAAAATCGGATCAGGATTTAATGAAGCAAGGTCAAGAATTGAAGACAGATCCAGATAATTGAGTATTATTGGATACTTATTGACTTTTTTTAACACTTTACCATCTAATTTTTGGATACTGGTCTGAACAAATTCAATATTGTTTAAGCTTATACAAACATATATTATCTCTTTATTTTTTAAATTTAGTTCGATTTTTTTCCCATTGTCTAATAATTCAATAGTATCTTTATTTTTTATATATTGGTCAAAATTATTAATTGTTTTATATCCTTTTCCTAAAGCACTTATAATCTGATATTCTAGTTCCTCATTATTATTTGTTTTATAAATATCAAAATTAGTTGTCTTACACTCGAACACAATTATTTTATTATCTATTATAAGAATAATATCTAGTTCATTTTTTCCTTTTTCATTTATATAATATACATTTTTGTAAATTCCTTTATTCTTAAATGCTAATTGTATTTCTTGAGTACATTGTTTTTCAAATATTTTACCTCGATTGTTATAATAAATACTTAATTGTTTTTCATTACTATTTTCTTTAATTTTTGTTTCTATTTTATCATATAAGTAATATAGAAAATCCCAGATAAATATTAGAGTATAATTATCATTATTAAACTTTATTAAATTAAAACAATCTCTTTTATCATTTATATTATTTAAATCAATTGAAACAAATTCTATTATTTGGTCAATTTCTGTTGTTGGTATTGTTAAATATGTATATATTTCATCTTTTGTAAGATAAAAATTATATTCTTTTCCTTTATTATCTAGTACCAAATTATTGTATGTAATAATTCTTTTAATTATAGCTTTAATTAAGGCAATCATATTTTTAAAATCAAAATTAAATATTTTATTCCATTCTTTTTTTCCAATAGAATTATATATAAAATATAACCTATTTATTGTCTTCTCTAATGGATAAGTTATATGAACAATATTTTTGTCAACAAAATAATCATCCTTATTTTCTAAGAAATTAAGAACACTGTCTCTTAATTTCTTAGAAAATAAATCTTTAAAATTTTTAATTGTTTTCTTTAATGTTTTATCCTTTATTTCTTTATAACTTGCTATAAGTTGAATATATTCAACATCTGTATTTAACTTAAAATTTTGTGGTTTTCCAATATCATAATAATCACAATATATTTTATACAAGAATTCTTCATCCATTTTACTAAATCTTCTCTTTTCTATTCTTTATATTTAAATTTCTTTTGAAGTTCTTCATTTTCTTCTATTGCTTTAAATACTCCTGGTTGTAGAAAATAAGGTATACAAGGATTATCCATTTCAACATAATGGCTATTACCTGCTGGTGTTATAATATAATAATGTTGCAATTTTATAACAACACCACTATTAATAGGTAATTCCAATGTATAATCATCTTCTTTTAACATTTGAGTTATAACTTCAATTTCTGCTTTATTTTTCATATTAAGTAGAAATCTCTTCATACCCTCTTGCACTTTTTTGTTAAGTCTTTTATTTTCATATCTCTTATATACTTTAACACCAAGCATAACAATTAATAATGTAATACTAAACCAAAAAATCAAGCCTAAAACAAATCCAAATTTGTTTCTAAAATCTAACATATACATTTTATTAATAATATCATCTGGCAAAAATAATATTAAACCACTTGCTAAAGCAAATGTAATTAAAATATATGGTGTTTTTAATAGTTTTGATATTTCTTTAATTACTGTTCCATCTACTTCCATGTTTTTTTATCTCCTTTTAATTAATATATACAAAAGCAAAATACTCCTTCAACCTTAAATTACTCTCATACTTTGCTTTTCTTTTGTACCTTATTATATTTCATATTCCCATAAACTTAAATGACCTTTTGCATCTATTGGATTTTCAAACACTTCAACATCTGAAATTTGCCATCCATAATTTTCTTGAAAAGAACTTTTAGTATAAATATCATTATTTTCTTTTAACAATAGTTCTTTGAATTCTGGAGACATCTTTATACAATCTACTAATTTTACTTTTCCTAAAATTTTTTCATATGGTAATTCTTCTGGAAGATATTTTGCTAATCTTTTCATTGCTTCTTTATCTATGCCTTTACCTGCATGTATTAATAATTCTCCTCTATATTTTGTTTGCCAACTTCTAAATTCAAATCTTTTATCTCCCTGTATTATCAAAGTTGCCCATGGTTGTTTAATTGTTAATACTTTCATTTTTGTTGAACTCCTTTATCCTATTATTTTCCCATTCCTCATATTTCTTTTTATATTTTCCTTCATCACTTGCTAATATTTCTGTACCATCATAAAAAACAATTAGGATTTTATTAAAATCATTTCCACCAAAGTGTAAATAATCTTGTCCACCATCTATATAGCAATTATTACATTTACAACTTCGTAAGTCATGCCTATGTTTAAATTCAATAATATCATTACAACTCAAACATTTTATTTTCATATTTTTATCTCCATATTTCTTTAACAATAAATCTAGGATTGAATAGCTTTTAATATTTGAGGTATAAACATTATAGCTATATCTGCTCCTTTATCTATAATGAATTTAAAAATTCCCTTTGCGATTTTCCATTTTTTATTTTTACTTTCTCTACTTTTTTGTAACTCTTCAATCTCTTCTAACTTTTGTATTAGCTCCTTCTTTTCATTATCTCCTAAATACGTGTTTTCGTCTATATTTTTTCTCACATCTTGCACAGAAAGATTAAAATAATTTTCATTAATATTAGTATTAGAATTATTTAAATTAAATGTATTATTACTTATTCTACCATTATTTTGATATAATGTAGGATTCTCTATTTCAACTTCCAATAGTTCTAGTTTAGATTTTATTATTCTTACATTTTCTATTTGGTTAGGAGTTTTTCCACCTATAGACATCGCATAATTTTTTAATCCATTAGAAAAATCAGGATACTTTGTTAGATACTTCCCTACTAAATCCGAAAAATCCTTGCCTTCCACATAATCTTTTTTTAATAATTCCTCACAAGTATTTATATCTTTTCTTATTTCTTGTTTCATTTTACTTATATAACTCATCTTTTCTCCTCACATTACATTATACTTTATTTATAATTACTTTATTACTTCTGTCTCCTTATAAAAATACTTTCCTTTAGCAGAAATCATTATTATTCTTATCTCATAATTATCATTTAAACTTTCGTAATTATTAATAATTTCTGTTAACTCTTGGATATTTGAACATTTTATATCATCATATTTTTCTGTTATTTTTTTAACCTTTATATCAATTCCTAAAATATTAAATACAACATCTTCTGATACTGTCATGATTGACGTTCTTTCCATATACACCAGTTGCTTTAGCCTTTCTATTTCAGATTGTCCTTTAATTACTGAAAATCTAATATCTGTAGCTTTTATTTTCTCTCTTGAATCACTTATGTATTTATACAATTTATTTATAGTTAAAATATCATCATCTTCAATTGTATTTGGTATTTCAAATTTTATATTAAAATATTCTTCTATAGTAATTATCTTTTTGAGAATACTTATATATTGTTCTAATACCTTTATCTTTTTTGTTTCATAATTCTTAGTATTTTTACCAGACATAATTTTTTTTTGCTTCTCTAGGTCATACATTGAATAGGGTTTTGTAATTAAATTTAATACAAACTGATTAAATTCGTATACAGCATTGCTTTGACTCTGCATAATTGGATTAATTTTGTAATTTAAATTACATTTTATTTTTCCATCATTGTCTTCTACTTCTAACTGTATAAATACTGATTTTAATGTTTGTTCATAGTTGTCAAATATAAATTTATTACTAGAAATTTGTTTTGTAAGTTTTAAATTAATATCTGTTAATTTAAAATCACAATTTTTAAAACATATTTCTACATTAAAAAATACTTTTGGTAGTTCCTTCTTATGTGGCAATATATAAGTTTTAACTCCTTCTTGCATTGGTGACAATTCTGGGTTAGGATATGGATCAATAACATCTCCTAAATACTGTTCAAACTTTGTAACTTTAATTTCTACTGGACTATCAGCATATTGTAACATATCTAATAACACTTTTTGATCCTTGATTCCTTTATATCTCTCATCTGTTACTGTAAATGAACTTTTAAAATTAACTGGATATTTAAGTGTAGATTCTTTTCTTGTTGCTTTACTTACTAACGCATATTTACCATCGTGCATTTTCTTTATATCTACTATAAAATCCGGAAATAAACTATGTGATAAAGTCATATCTATAAAATTATTATTTGCAGAAGTAATTTGAATCTCGTTCTTGTTTATAATTGTATTATTTTCCTGTTTTTCAATATTTACTTGTTCAATTTTTCCAATATTACTACTTTTTATATCTCCTATTTTATTTTTATTATCTATCATTTTATTTGTTCTCCTGCTTTATATTCTCAATTTTACTATTTGAAATATCTCCTATTTTGTTTTGTTTCTTCGTATACTTAATTCCACCTAAAAATCCTATAATTCCAGTAAATATAGCCATTACTAATTCTAATATAATTCTCATAATTTGATTATCTACGAAATCAAACATTTTAATTTTCTCCCTTCTACGCTAGATTTGTTCTTGATTATACCATATTTTTACAATAAATACCAGCTTAAATAAAATTCAATTATTTTTCATCATTATATAGCTTTATTTTTTAAAATATGATATAGTAATTTTGGAGGGGAATAAAAATGAAATATAATAATAATGCTTTAGCCTTATATAATCTATTAAAGGATGATGGTATTATAGGTTCTGTAGGTAAAATAACATTTAAATTAGCTCATACTAGTGTAGATATATCAACTACAGATACAGTAGGTCAATCATTACAATCATGGTTGAAACAATATATGTTAGATAAAAATATAGTATTTATGGAAATGGATAATACTCAAGAATTTCCTGATTTTATTCTTGATCCGATTGATAGAGAAAATAATTTATTAGAGGTAAAAGCTTTTAATTACAATGCTGGTCCAGGATTTGATATTGCAAATTTTGAATCTTACTGCGATTCCGTTAGAATAAAACCATATAGATTAAATGCTGATTATTTAATTTTTGGTTATTCCATGACTGGTGCAGAAATCAAAATAGAAAATATTTGGATTAAAAAAATTTGGGAAATTTCTAGTTCTTCTGGACCACATCCATTAAAAGTACAAGATAAAAGAGGTATGATATACAACATAAGACCTTGCAAATGGTATGGTACAAATAATAATAGATTTCCAGCATTTACTTCACAAGAGCAATTTATAAAAGCTATATATAATACATTAAAAGAATATCAACATTCGCGAATAAATGCAGATGAATGGTTATCTGATTTAAAAATGAATTATAAGAAATATTATAATAAAGCTTTAGATGTTTAAATACTGAGGTTCAACAACCTCAGTATTCTGTTTTTTAATCATTGTTTACTTTTAATCTATCCATATATGTATTAGCAATTCTTTCTGATACCTCTTTAACAACATTTATTACTACTGTATTTCCTAATAAGTCAAAACCATTCTTTTTATCTTTTGGGTTATCAAAATCCTCTAATGTGTAGGTTTCAGGATATCCAAACAATCTTAATCCTTCACGAAGAGATAACGACCTAATACCTCCATTATCTATAATTCCTAATTTATCAACATCCATTGCAACAAGTGTCGGAGCAATATCGTTTGGATCTAGAATTTTATTATATTCAAAACTAAGCTTGCCAGAAACAATATTATATCCTATTTCTTTGCTTTCATCTTGAACTCTTTTTTTCGTTACTTTTCCATCATCTGTAACAAATGTAACTTCCTGTTTTGGATATTCCTTTTTTATATATCCTTTTTTCTCTAAATCATTTAACATTTCTTCCAAATTTGGTATATCATAAAATGTTTTTATTTGATTTACTGTTAATGGCATACCATCCATCCATTTTATGCCTATTTCTTCTGCCCATTTTTTCTTGCGTCTTTCCCTTAATAGTTTTGATAATAGTTGTTTTTGTTCAGTTGTTATTTTTCCTTTTAATTCTAAATCCCAACTATGTATGTTATCGCTTCCGCCTCTTTTGTCTTTAATTGATTTTCCATATAATTCTTCAGGAGTAAATTTTTTAAATACACATTTTGTAAATTCTGTATCTTCCGTTTTTAGATTAGTCTCTAGTATATCTTTAAGAACTTCTCTACTTTCTTTAAAATTTTCTAAATTTACTTTTTTATCTAATGTTCCCGTAATATATACTCTTTTTCTTGATTGAGCCACGCCAAATTCTTTAGAATCTAATAGTTTCCATTCTACATTGTATCCTAAATCTTCTAATTTTTTTAATATTACTTTAAATGTTCTTCCTATTTTATCATTTTTATTTTCTAAATCATGCGTAATTAGTCCTTCAACATTTTCAAGCAAAAATCCATAAGGTTTTTTAGCTTTTAATATTCTTTCGACTTCAAAAAACATTGTTCCCCTTGTATCTGCAAATCCAAGTCTATTTCCTGCTGCACTAAATGGTTGACAAGGAAATCCTGCTAATAAAAAATCAAAATCTTCTAATGAATTCGCATCTATCTCACATATGTCTCCTACTAATTTTTTATGTTCAAAATTTTTATTTAATGCTTTTATTGCTGATGGTTTAATTTCAGACGTTAAAACACATTCTGTTTCAATGCCTTTTGCTTTAAAAGCTTCTTCAAATCCTAATCTTAGTCCACCTAATCCAGCAAATAAATCTATAAATTTAACTTTTTTCATGTTTTGCACTTCCTTATTTAGATTTATAATTTTTATATCATATATATCGAAAAATGTCAAGAACATTTGTTCTTTTTTTCTCTTTTTAATCTTATTTTTTAGTACAAGATTATTCTAACATATTTTTAATAAATAATCTATAAAATTACAAAGTTAATTTCTATGAAAAAAATGATCATATATATAGCCTGCCTTTATATACTTCTCCGTCAATTCCATTTTCTTCTTTTCTAATAATTTCAAATACTTTTGTTTAAACACATTTTTACAAATCCATTTTATTCCCTCTCTTGAAATTACAACTTTATTATTTATTAAAAGTTTATATTCTTCTAATCCGCTATCACACATTCTTTTAATAGCTTTTCTTATAGTAATTTCTTTTCTATTAAAATACTTACATAATTGTTTTATATCCATATCTTCATTCCACCAATTTTCTTCATGCTCTATTTTTAATAATTCTTCATATTGTTTTATTCTATCTTCGAAAAAATCCACATTAGCATCAATTAATGATTTTTCTTTATTAAAATACACTTGTAACAACCACGCATATCCTTCATCTAAAATAAAATATTTTCTACTTTTTACTTTTTCACTTCTCCATCTGCAAGTCGGATGTTTTCTTAACATGATATTTACAGCTTTTCTTAAATCTTCATGTGTTATTTCTCTTCCGTATTTAGTAGTAACACCTAACAATTTAAATCTCTTTAAAATTTTATTATAAGACACGAAAATACTATCTAAAGCTTGCTCTGAATCTCTGAACATTTTTCTTCACTTCCTTACTTTAAAAATTTATTAATGCTAGTTTACGAAGCATTAATAATTAGCAAAATTTATTATCGAAGATAACAAGGTTCTGGGGTACCCGACTACAATCTTTGATTGTTAGTCGGGTCAGGTTCTTATTTTGCTCGAATATAGGTAGTATTTTTTAGTACCTAATATTCGCCAGCGTGGTGTCTTGACACCCTTTTGGCTGTTTAGGGAAAAATCCCTAAAACCCTTTTTGGCTCTCCGATGGAAATTTTTTATACATTTTTTTAGTAATTCTTGTTTGTATTTTAGAAAAAGTTTGAACAAAAAATTCAAACTTTTTCTATTTACAATTAATATAATTTATATTATAATTTTATTAGATTTTTAGATTGAGTTAGCAAATAGTTTGGTCGCTTATGCTAACTTTTTCTTTTGTTTTTCTTTCTTCTGTAATTTCAACTCCATAACACATTTCATTCAGAACTTTAACAATTTCTTCTGCAATTTCTGTATCATTTTCAGTAGATAATTGTTCAATTAATTGCTCTTTATTATATCTAGTTGTAATAACAATTGGTAGTTCATTATCATATCTATTACTAATGATTTTATATAACTTTTCCAAAGCCCATTTGCTTAAATTTTCATTACCAAAATCATCAATAATTAACATATCTACATTAGAATATAGTTCAATAATTTCTATTTCTGATAGTCCTTCTTTGTTAAATGATGCTTTAATTCTATCAATTATAGAACTACTTTTTTCCATTAATACAATTTTATTTTGTTCAATTATTTTATTCGCAATGCAAGCTCCAAAATATGTTTTTTCATAACCTATATTTCCATAAATAATTAATCCATTCTTCATCTCAGATTTAATGCATAAATCTGTAAATTTTATTAATTGATTTATAACATTTTTCTTTTTGTATGTATCACTAAAATTTTCAAAATTATATTTTTGTAATCTCTTTTTCATATAGTTATCTTTATAAATATTATTTATAATTTTTCTATATTTTTCTTGTCTTTGTTTTTCTTCTTGCTCTTTATCAAATTCTTTCCAAAATTGAATTGCTTTTTCACAATTACATCTTTCATATTCGACCACATTTTTATCATAATTTACATACAAATAATCCAATCCAATTGGCTTTAAATTTTTATTACAAAATCCACATTTTGCACCTTCATTGGTGATAACTTTATAATTTAAATTCTTTAAATCCACTTCTATTCTCATCTCCTTCTTTTTCTATTTTATTTCTAATCTTTTTCTCTTCTTTAGTGTTACGTTGCGTTATTGTAACGTTACTTTTTTCTGTTTCACCTTTCTTTTTTTCACGATATTTTTGTTGTCTTAAACAATTTTGTAGTCTGATTTCTTCAAGTTTATCAGCACTCTGGTACTTAGACCAATTTTTGATTCTATAAAAGCTTTCTTCTATAATAATCATTTGTAATTCTTCAAATTTTTCCAAACATTTTGTGATTTTTTTCCTAGACTTTCCCATAATCTTTGAAAATTCATCAACTGTCATTGGTTTATCTTCTGTTAGTGATAATCTACCTTGATAATTACATTTCATTGCTATTGTTAAAAGTTGTATCCATACTCTAATTATTGTATCCCCATCCTTTTCGCTTTCTAGCAATTTTATTTTGTTATTATCAAAAAAATCCGTAGATAATTTTAACCATTGTAAATTAGCCATATCCTCCTTTCCTCACTTTCTTTTGAATCTAATCTATTGATTCTTGTTCCATTTTTGTTAAATATTCATCTAAAGCTTGTACTCTAAATAAATATTTTCCACCTACTTTAGAACATGGTATTTGTTTTCTTCTTACTAGTTGATTAATTAACCAATAAGAAATTCCTAAATACTCACTTGCTTCTTTCATCGTTAGTGTTGTTCTTTGAATCTTTTGTAATTCCATTCTCCCACCTCCAATCTTTTTTTGTAATTTAATATTGACTTTTGTTAACAAATGTATTATATTGTTTATAGTTAACTTTGTAAATACTTTTCAGGTTATTTTGATAGCAGGTTAACTTTAGCATTTTGAAATAACTGTTAACGGAGGAATTATGAAAGAAGATAAAATAAATAGTAATATACACATCTCTATTACGGCTGATGAAGAAATTAAACATATAACTTTATTGTATGGTGATCCAGATCGTCCATTACCTGAAGGTGTTTCAGTTTTAGATATTATAAAAGATTGCTTAACTGAAGATGAATATAAAGAATATGAAGAATTATTTACTACATATGTACAAACCAAACCTTTTACCAATGAAATAAAAAGAAAAATAGATCGTTTAGATATACCCAAAAAGTTACATTACTATGAACTAGGCGAACTCTCAAATTGTCATTTCTTTATAAAAGACCATTTCTCAATTGATGACAGAGGAACAAATTTAATTAATTTTTTAAATACAAATTTCTCTAATTTTAATGAATATTTTGTTTGGTTTACTAAATTTTTCACTTCTTATATAAAATATTTTGAAAAAAGTGATATAGAAAATTTAAAGGTTGATAAGTCTTATAGTTATAGTGAGATTGAAAATTTAGGAAAAAAATATTTTAAACTAATAAAAAAAGATGCCATAAAAGTTCAAAAGCTTTACTCAGAATTTGTTGACTACATTTTCAATAAACATAGTAGTGAAAATTCAAGAACAATGACTAACAAGATGCGTTTTTACATTTATTACACTTCACATTTTAAAAAATTAAAACAATATGTTACTGATTTTCAAATAGATGATGCTTTTAATTATAAAATTGTTCCTGAATATCTTGAAACTAGTGAAGAAAAATTATTAGAGTTTTTCACGACTGGACAACATTTTGCTGATGTATATGCAGATATTGGTGCAACAAGTCCTAGTATTTATACTATACTTTATATTACACTTTTTCAATTCGTAGAAGAAAATGATTATATAATAAAAAAATGTAAGAATTGTGGTAAATACTTTATAACTGACAATCAAAGAGTTAATTATTGCGATAATTTATTTAAAGGTTCTCAAACCTGCAAAGACATTGGTAATCAAATTGCTCAAAGAATCAAACAAGAAAACGATAAAATTTATGGTAAATACCGTAAGATTTATGCAAAAAAGGCAATGCTAGTAAAACGTAATCCTGATATAGAAGTTTATAAAAAAGATTATGAGAATTGGAAAAAGGAATCCAAAGAATATATGGATGCCGTTAGATGTGAAAAGAAAACTTATGAGGAATTTGATAAATGGTTAGATGAAAATAATTAAAGGAGGTATATCAATGCTTAAAATAACAACAAAATTAGTTAATACAAAAGAAAAAAGAAAAGAAGACAGGTTAAAAAAAATGATCAATTTTAAAAGAGATATTCGACAAAAATTCATAAAACTTTTTCCCCTTTCAGACTATGAACATTCTTTGTATGATGATGATATTTTTACTAATACAGTTGAACCTTTAGATAAAGATCACTTCTTTTATTCTACAGGAAATATTTTTATGCTTGATATATATCCTAAGAGCAAAATCAATGCTTTTATAACTGGTATGGAAAAACTATTATTAGAAAATCCATCAAAAAATATGTTTACTAGAAGTTTTGTCGGTCATGATTTTAGAGAACGAATATTTCGCCATCAAAATTCGAATAATTATTTATCAAGAAGCAATATTGGTTATTGTACACCAAAAAACAAAAAATTAAACAATATACTAGACTACATACAAATTGAAATATTTAATTTTTCAAATGATTATTTTGGTATAAATTTTAATTTAATACTTTCTAAAGAAATGTTGCTAGAAATAAATAACTGTATACATGCTACATCTGGATTTGACTGTGAAAGCTATTATAAATATACCTATAATAAGAAAAAACGTATTGGAAGATCATCTTGTAGCCCAGAATTAATAAAAAGAGCATTACTAAGAGAAAAAATTATTGAAATAAAAATGCGAGCATATAATTTCATTTCAAAATATATTGAACTAAGTAAAATAGGCAAATATTCTCCTATCAGCCTAGATACTTATTATTCTAATATTGAAGATACAAATAATCGCTTTTTATCTGCTTTTGATATGGATTTTACATATTATGATAATAAACATTCTGGATTAACTATATTACATAATGAAAAAGATAAACAAACCTATATAAGTCACGATTTTATTTTAGATTTAACAACTAGTTCTAGGCATATTAATAGATCTAGTAATTTAATGATAATTGACAAAGAAGATAGACATGAAGAAATCTATATAGACTCTAATGAACTAACTAATATATGCATATTTATTTTATATGCAAACTTATTACGAGAATTAAATGAACTTATTTCTGTTGAAAGAAATTTAGTTGAACAAAATTATAATCGCACTGGAATTTTATTTAATAATATATACAGTAAAATAAATAAGAACATTTTCAGATATAATCTTATTTTTAATGAAATTGCTGAATCACATAAAGGTTTCGCTGAACCATATTTAGAAAAACCTTTTAAAAATTTAGATAAATATTACAAAGAAGTATTAGATAAACACTCAATAATAGAAAAAGCTTCGAAAGACAAGATTTCTATTTCTAATTATAATGTAAGCTTTTGCCTATCTATTATATCTATTATTATAGCTATTATTGCTTTGTTTACTTCATTATTTTATGATTCATCTCCCAATTATAATGATGGACTTAAAGAAATTCAGCAAGAACAACAAAGTCTTTATAATCAACTTACTAATATATATAATGAAGAAAAAAAATTAAATAACACAATATCAAATTTCATTAATAAATAATATAAATACTCCTCCCACCCATAGGCATACTTGAAAGGAGGTGAAATAAGTAATGGCTGGGAGTATAGAAAAAAGAGGAAAAAACAGTTACAGGCTAACAGTATCTGAAGGATTTGACCTAAATGGAAAACCTATGATACACAGAAAAACAGTACACGGAACAAAAAAAGATGCAGAAGTTGAATTAGCAAAATTTGTTACTGAAGTACAAAATGGTTTAGTAATTGATGGTAAATCTCTTAAATTCTCTGAATTTACCGAAATATGGAAAAGAGATTATGGTTCAAAAGAACTTGCTCCATCAACATATAAAAGATATTGCAGAATGTTAGAAACACGACTTTTACCATACTTTGGACATTTTTATATTAACAAAATTAAACCAACCGACATCATGAAATTCTATGATTTACTTGAAAAAGATACTCAGTTAGTTAGAAAAAAGGGTAACAATGGTTCAAAAACAAAAAAGCCCTTATCTGGTAAAACAATTTTAGAACATCACAGACTATTAAGAGCAATGCTTCATAAAGCAGTTTATTGGCAATTAATAGTGGCGAATCCTGCTGAACGTGTTCAACCACCTAAAGCAAGAAAGCCGAAAAGAAGATCTTATGATGATGAGCAAACTAAAATATTACTAGAAAATTTAGAACTGTTATCTAGCGAAGATACTAAATACAAAGTTGCAATCATTCTTACAGTATTTACTGGTGTTCGTTTAGGTGAATTAATGGGACTAGAATGGCAAGATATTGATTTTAAAAACGGAATTATCAGTATTAATCGTTCTAGTCAATATCTATCAGATATTGGAGTTTTCACAAAAGTTCCTAAAACAGAAAGTTCCATTAGAGAAATTGCAATACCTGAATTTATCATTTCTTTACTTGCGGAATATAAGTTATGGTATGAAGAACAAAAATCGATTTACGGCGAATTATGGATGAATTCTGATAGGTTATTTGTACAAGCAGATGGCAAACCAATGCATCCTTCTACAATTAGCAAATGGTTTGTAAAATATGTTGGTCAAATAGGATTACCTGTAATTAATTTTCACGGATTAAGACATACAAATGCAAGTTTACTAGTTGCACAAAACATTGATATAGCAGTAATTTCTGCGAGACTAGGTCATGCACAAATAAGTACTACACTTGACTTTTATGTGCATCCACTACTTTCTCATAATAGAAAAGCTGGCTATGCACTAGAAAACTTATTATTACCAACAAGGTCTTAATTTGAACTTTTTTCTAATTTTCACGATTTAAAAAGGTAAAAAACTTTGAGATTATATATCTCTTTCCCAAAAGTTTTTTACTATAAATTTTAAAATTTTATTGCAATTTACATTATTAAATGATGTTAAAAATTTAAAATATTTATTTATAACATTATAATGTAAGTATAAAATTTTAATGAATTTTTATTGATATTTATGGCATTTGAGGTAATTATTTTACCCAATTTTTACCCAATTTGACATAAGAATGCCATTTTCAATCATTATTGCAACTAATTTTAAGGCATAAAAAAGCACCTACAGTCATTGAAACTGTAAGCATTTATGTTTTGGTTGCGGGGGATAGACTCGAACTATCGACCTTCGGGTTATGAGGAAGGAAAGTCTAAAACTGGAACTCCTTTATTTTCAAGTATTCCGAGTTCCGATTTTAGGTTTTACCCTTTATTTACCCTTTATCTTGTTTTCTCCATGATTTTTAATCCATTTCTAAGTTGTCTAAATAAGCCTCTAATCTATTCATTTGGGATAATTTAACTTGTCCTAAAATATGGACATAAATATCTGCTGTTGTACTATAACTTGCATGTCCTAAAATTTCTTGTAGGACTCTAAGATCAATTCCTGCCTCTATTGATCTTGTCGCAAAAGTATGCCTTAATTCGTGAATTCCAACTTTTCTAAAATTATGACTTTCACAAATTGCTTGACAGGTTTTTCTTAAATATTCTGAATTTATAGGATTATCACATTTTGTTTTAAATATAAAATCTTCTTCTCTAAATCCTTCTCCTAATTCAGCAACTTCTTCATACTCTTTCATTTTTTGTTCTTTGTATTCTTTAAGTATTCTTACAACTTTATTCAGCATAGGTACAACTCTATAACTGTTTTCAGTTTTAACATCTGTAACTTTTCTTTCTCTACTTACTTTCTTAAACTCATCATCATAAGTTGTTATCTTTTGCACTCCCCTTCTTACATATAGAGTTTTATTTTCAAAATCTACATCTTTCCAAGTAAGTCCACTTAGCTCTCCTGCTCTTAATCCAGTATTTACTAGAACTATAAAAGCTACTCCCATTGAATGTTCTTTCATAATTTCTTCAAATACTTTCTGTTCTTCCTTTGTCATAATTTCTAGTTCTTTTCTTCTCATACTAGGTAGCTTTAATTTTTTTGCAGGATTCATTACCATTAACCTACACATCATAGCATCATCAAAACACATTTTTAAAATGCTATAATAATGTCTTAATGATTTAGGGGATTTTCCTTCTTTTTGTAATTCACTAACAAATCTCTGTAAATGATATAATTCAATCTTTTGTAATTTCATATTTCCTAAGTGTTCTATAATAGCCTTTGACTTTTCAACATAACCTTGAAATGTCCTAGGAGAAACATAAGGTTTTTTATATACTTTCATCCACTCTTTAATCCATTCATCAAGAGTAATGTTGTTATTATCAATAAAATAGTTGTCATCTCTCTGCCTTCTTAATTCCTGCATTTTTTCTATAACTATTCTTTGAGTTTTACCATATATTGAGATTTGCTTACTCTTACCATTTACATTAACAGTAACCCTCCCTTCATAGCTGTTACCTCTTTTTCTAATAGTGCCTTCGCCTTTTATTCTTCTTGAAACTTTATTATCATTACTAACTTTACTCATAATCTTCCTCCCATAAAAAAGGGATTTATAATAATGATAATTTAATATTGTTAATCATCTACTATTATAAATCCTTAATTATTTCGATACCAAACCCTAAACGATAATTCTTCCTGCATTTTTATCAAACCATTCAATCATCTTAGGCTTATTGATTACAATTCTTCTTTCAAATTTTATACAAGGAAAATCTTTTAATTTTGTTAATTCTGCCATAAGTTGTTTACTAATACCTAAAATTTCTGATGCCTCCTGAATATTTATTCCTATTTTTTCAATTTCAACATAGTCTTTTTTTTGTACTCTTTTTTGTGTGTACTTTTTTTGCTAGTATTTTTGTTAAACTTTTTTATTAGATTCTAATTTATGTAGCAAGTCTAACCATACTATTTTATCGCACTCGTCTCCATAAGAATATGCTTCTTTTATATCTCTTATCATAACATTTCTATCTTTTTCTGATAACAAAGTCAAATTTTTATTTATGACTTCACAAACCCATTCTACAATATATGTTCTCCTACCTAAAGCATATCTCTCAGCTGTTACTAATATCATTGATAAATCTTCTTTATTTCCATTAAATACTATATTCATTTAATCACCTTCATTTTAACCATTTTATTTTTTCTTTACGATCTAATATTTCATTTACATTAAAAGTAATGTGTTTCCAATTAAATTTTAATATATCTTTAAATAATTGTTTTACATATTTGCTTATCCAATGTTTTTCATGGCTAATATCTTCAAGCCTATCTAATTTATTAAATACTATATCCCAATCTATATCTCGTTTAGTATCAATTTTATAAAACACTTCTCCATCACATCTTTCAAATAAAATTAAGTGTTTTACAACATATTTTGATGCTGGTGTATAATCCCAACCTTTACCTATAGCACTTCCAACAATAACACAGTATTTATCTTCCTTATAATCTATTTCATAAAAGAAATATCCTGTTTGATATCCTAAATTATAACCTCTAATATATAATTTCTCTTTTGGGGATTTATAATATTTTTTTATTATTTCTAATTCTTTGCATTCTCCATTTGGATAATATATTTTTGGATTATATGTTTTGTAAAAAGCTATACAAAATTCTTCTAAATTTATTACTGCATGTCCACTAATTGTTTTTATTTCTTCCTTTTTATCCGACTTTTCATTTACTTCTTTAATAAGATTTTCATACCAATTATCAAAAATAAATTTTCCATCAATTATCTTATAAGATATATCAGCACAATCATCAGTAATGTTTTCTCCATTTTTCCATATATAAGCCCCATAATCACTATATGCCATCTTCTCTTTCCTCCAATCGTTTTAATAATTCTTCTAAACTAATTGGCTTAAAATCTATGACATCTACTGAAACATTAAAATGTAATTTATCTGAATATAATTTTTCAGGATATTCCATCTCATTTGTTTCAGGATTTATTTTATGCAATGGATTATTATGGATATGTCCGTGTACATTTACATATCCATCAGGAATTTCTGTATCTTTTAATGGTTTATGAGATAATAATAATTTTTCTTTATTTAATTTTAATGGATTTTCAGGTATTATGCCAAATCCAACATTTCTAAAAAATTCATTTGATTTTTTATCGTGATTTCCTTTAACTAAAATCTTTTTTCCTTTTAATTTTGGTATCAATTCTCTCATTTCACTTTCGCTTGTTAATGCTACATCTCCTAAATGAAAAATAGTATCAAAATCAGTAACAGTATTATTCCAATTCTCAATAAAAACTTTATTCATTTCATCAGATATTTTCTTATATTCACCTTTTTTTACAACATTTTTAACTAAATGCTGATCAAAATACTCATAAAAATCTGTAGTGTATTCATTAAAAAATCCTTCGCCTAATTCCTCCATTTTTTCCCCCTCCTTACCATTTTTTAATTATATAAAATAAGAAAAAACAATCCCAAACCTTTTTAGAAAAATTTTCAAAAAAAATAGAGGGATTTTTGAGAAAATTAAATAATTCTCAAAAATTCCTCATAACTTTTTAGTAATCAACATTTAAATTAAAATCTCTTTATTCCAGCATTATCAACAGTTTTCCTAATAAAATAATAAGTGTGAAAATGGACTTTTATGCTTAAAAGTCATTTTTCACACTTTTATAATTTGTGCACAATACCAAAATCTTGTTAACAAGTTGAAACCTCATATTTTCATATTACTTTTGGTATTTTTCTGGTGCTATTGATATATCTCTTATCATGTCACCATTAATTAAACGAACCTTATTCTTTTCTTCAACTTTTATCCAATTATCTTCTACTGCTACTATTTTTCCTTGCACACCAAAAGATTCATTAAATAATATAATTGTGCATACTTTTCCAATAAACTCTTTCATTAATTCTTGTGGCATTTTTCTTTTCCTTCCTTTCTTTTTTCTATTCATTATTCCTAAATATAATTTATTACTTCGTGGTATTATTATACAACAAATAATTATTATCATAAACCAAATATACCAATAATTTATTTTTACCACCTCCATTGTTAATTAATAAATTATTACCAAAAATTATACAATAAAAGACTGACAATTTCAACTATTTATCAGTCTTATTCGTTTATTAATTATACGGAATATCAAAATATTCTATACTAATTTTATTATTTCTATTACATATTATCTTTTTTTAATATAGTTCCAACTATACCGCACAATATTCCACCAACTGGATATACTACCCAATTTATGTACCACATATTTAAAGTAAATCCCCATACCAAGAAAATAATTGTTGTTATTAACATTATAACTCCGCATATTCTTCCAATTTTGTTTTCTACTCTTTTGTATTCTTCCGTATTTTCATTATTGTATTTTTCTATATCAAATTTTTCCTTCATTTTTCCAGAATATATAATAAGTAAAACTCCAATTGTAACAAAATACATTAAAGTAGCAACTGGTATAGTACTTTCTTCTCCAAATGTTTTCAACCCTAATAATAACATCATTATTACTACACCTAAAAGTATAATAGAAATTCCAATTGCAAGATTTTTTGTATATTTAGAATTACCTTCTTCTACCTCATCTTCTGAATATACATTTGCAATTTTAGGATTTTTCTTTTTGAAATTTTCTATCTTTGTACCATGTATTATAAATAATGGTACTGCAAATATTACTCCTGTTAATACTGCAATAACCCCAATTAAAGCGTATTGTTCTTCTGCTTGTTCATTAGAGGCAAATCCTAATATAGTTAGCATGATAGATACTCCTAATAAAATCAATGCAACGCCTAATGAAATTCCTTTTGCTGCTTTCGTCATCATTAAATCATAATTGTTTTTTTCTGACTTAATATCATTTGAAATTTTACCTTTTACTAATTGATCCATACTACAATTAAATATTTCACATATAGAAATAATTTTTTCCGTTTCTGGATAACCATTTCCACTTTCCCATTTTGAGACAGCCTGTCTTGATACATTTAACTTTTCAGCTAGTTCCTCCTGTGACATATTTTTAATTTTTCTTAAATTTTGTAAGTTTTCTGATAAACTCATTTTTATGCACCTCCTATAATCCATTTTATAGTTGCGGTGCATATTTTTCTACCAACTTACATTTGCAACTTAAAATTTCTTTGCAACTTTGAGTTGCAATAAGCTATTTTGTAATATTTTATTAACATTAACTAAACTATATATTATTTTTACGCAATATTACAATCTGTTATACAAATTATATAATAAAAGACTAATAATGGCAACTCATCATTAGTCCTATTTGTTTTTTTGTTTACAATACCAAAATCTTGTTAACTTCTCGATAACTTGTAATTTATTGATATGCACAAAAGCTTTTACGTTATCATTTTATATTTCATCATCTAAATCTGCAAAATGTATTAACTTTAATATAATTAATGCAAAATTATAAGATAACCATTGTATATCCAAACGATTGCCTGCAAAATATGTATTTTCGTTATACTCTGGGAATCTAAAATACTCAACATTACCCCCTTCAATATAATTACAGAACTTTTCACAAAATAAATTCACATCATCCATATACTTATCATTAATATCATATACCGAATATAAAAAATCAGATAATTCTTCTAAATCATGTGTTTTAAATATTTTTCCAGTTTTCTTTAATAATAAATATTTTAATCCAAGTTCTACTGCATGTCTAGCAACATAAATTGTAATTATTGAATTTGGTAATAGAGTTATAAGTTTATCAAATCCATATATATATTCTAACCAATAATATTTCCATAATAATATTCTATCTTCTTTTTTAAAATTTTTTTCTGTACCATTGAATACATTTATATATTTCATAACATCTTCAATTTTTTCTACAGATGATAAACTAGTCTTTCTAGAATTTTTAGCTAAATACTTACTATCAACCTCATTAAATATTGGTGATTTATCATAATTTATATGAGCTACTGCAAAAGTTCCATCAAGTTGTAAACCATCTTTATAACTTAATTCATTTTCAAATGTCTTAAAAATATTCATTTTAAATATCATCTCCACAAATTACTATTTTTTGTTTGGTAATCCCTTACAAGTTTCAATTACTATTTCTTTTAATAATTCTTTATTATCTACATCATCTACTAAATACATAGGTTTTGCTGTTTCATAAGGTATTTGTTCTTGCATACTATATTTTTTATTAGTATCAACTATTTTAACAAGTAATCTATTATCATAAATTCCACCAAATAAAACATTATTATAATACAATAAGAATTCTCCCATCATTGCTTTGCAAGTTATATTATCTAATAAATCTAATTGTTCCAATATAAAATCCTTATATTCTTTTGATGTTGCCATAATTAAACCTCACTTTTATTTTGTAATTCAGCTTCTTTTTTATGATTTAAGTGTATTCCAATATGTCCTATTCCTAATATTATTGTTGATACAATAAGAAATACATTTTTACCATATATGCCTAGCAATAGAAATGCTAATACTGGTAATGTTGCTCCTGCTACTGGAACACCTAATATACTACTATATTGATCTTTCATTGTTTTATTACTTTTAAAATACCTTATCCAATATATCTCATATAATATCATTAAAAGAAATGCTACAAGTAAAATTATAGACCAATTCGAGATATTATTTATATTAAAATCTGTAAATATCAATGCTAAACAAGTATTTCCTACTTCTCCAATTCTTTCTAATACTAATAATATTTTATTTTCATTTTTTTCATATTTCTCATAATCTTTTGGCTTATTTTTACTCCATATTATATTTGGAATCATAAGCATTAACAAAAATATTAAACCTATATATGAAAATCCAAAATTCATTTTTAACATCTCCTGTATTTTTTATCTAACTTGTTAACAATATTACTTATTTTGTTAACATCTTAGGTCTTGTTTTTCTCAAATAGTATATCATATTTTGTAATAATTAACTAGAGAACATGCTTTTAGTTATTAAATTATTAAAAGTTGCTAAAATACCAACTTCAAAATAAATATCATTTATATAAAAGGTATTGATGAAAGATGTAATCACATAGTAAATATAACAGTTAGAGAAATGGCTAAAGAAAATAATGTTAATGAAGAACTAAAAAGAATGGATCAGCTAAAATGGGTTGGATTAATGAACAACTTTAAAAATGTTGCTGAAGAAATTATTTTTAATGAAATTATATATGTGTAGGAGGAATTAAATATGATAAATTTTAGAGAAGTAAATAAAAATGATATATTAAAAGAATGGTTAGAATTTAGAGAGGAAACTGCTTTTTGTGAAATGACTCCACAAGATAAAAAATATTGCATCTATTTTGAAGAAATAGCAGAGAAGATACTTAAAAATGTACCTAATAACAATAAGAAATATGTTCAAAAGCAACTAGATCAGCTTGATAAAAACTTTATGGATTACTTATACTACTGGAATGAAAAATATTATAGAAATGGATTTGTAGATGGAGGTCAGCTGGTTATGGGTTGTTTTGAGGAATAGCTAAAGGCGAGATTAATTCTCGCCTTAAATTTTTATTTTTTTAAAATCAATTTTGCATATAAAATTATAATAATATACCATATAAGTACATAAAAACTCTGCTTCGTTTTTTTCCATAATTGTATTAGCATGTGCATATGTTTTATTATTTCTTGCATCATCAAAATCTTTCATTATCTTTTTAGTTGCAGATAAAATACTAAATGTTGTCGATTCTTTAAATACATTATTGACACGTAAAATATTATTTAATTCTCCTGATATAGTATCCAGAGTCTCTCCTTTTAAATCCTTTTTTAATGATTTAAAAATTGCTTCGTATTTATATTTTAACAAAGTATGTAATCTATCAATTGCAAATTCATATTGACCTCTAGATATTTTATCTTTTATCTCTTTTAAAAGTATTCTCTCTTCATTCTTATTTTTTATTGTATTTTCATTTATTTCTATATTTTTTTCGTATTTTTTAAGATCATTAATTATCTTCTTCATATTTTTAATATGTGTACTTAAAAGAAATTTTCTCCTTGTTCCATAATCTAAAAGCTCTTCCAATAATAGTTTTACTTTTGAGTTTTCTTCAATTGTTAAAAATTCTCTTAATCGTTTTTCTTTTGATGTTCCATTTGTTTTATACTTTTTATCATCAATATTGCATCCAGTTGCTCCATTAACAAATTCTCTAAAAGTTAAATCATTAAAATCCCATACATACCCTGGTCCCTTTTTTGTTTTCTTTCTTATATATCTCATCAATTCTTGTATATCTGCTGGTTTTAAATCTGACATTTTATACTCCTTTTATTTCAAATAATACTTTATCATTTTTATATACTGATCTTGTGCATTTAAACATGTATCACTTAAATATCCTTTTTCACTTTTGTATTCTTTTAATCCTCTATAATAGAATAATTTATCAGCATCTTGTATAATGAATGGAATAATATTATTTTTTAAACATTCTTTAAACATAATAATTCTTCCTATTCTACCATTACCATCTTGAAATGGATGTATACTCTCAAATCTGTAATGAAATTCTATTATTTCTTTTGCCGTTACTTGTTTAAGTGAATTATACCAATCCATTAGTTTTGACATTTCTTTTTCAACATTATTTGGTGACGTTGTTTTAATGCCATTTCCTATTGTATTAGCTCTTTGTTTGTATTCTCCAACACTGAACCATTCTACTCTACTATCAGAAGTGCCATCTTTCAAAATCTTATGAAATTCTTTTATCATTGTTTCAGTTAATTTTTTATCTGCTACATCTAACATATAATCAACTAGTTTAAAGTGATTAGCTGTTTCTAATATATCATCTACTTTTGCAACTGTATCGCCTTCAAATAAAATAGTATTTGTTTCGAAAATATATCTTGTTTGGTCTTCTGTTAATGTACTTCCTTCAATATGATTTGTATTATATGCAAATGAAACTTGAGTTTGGTGATATAAATTTCCTTTTAATTTCATTTCTTTTTGTTCTCTAAGTATATCTAATACATTTATTTTAGAAATATCAAATTTATCTTCTTTGTCATTTAATAATTCATCAATTGATATTTCAAATACTTCAGCTAATCTTTTTATCGATTCAATACTAGGCTCTAAGTTACCTGATTCATATTTTGAAACTGTACCAGCACTAACCTCCAAAATATCAGCGAGGTCATTTTGAGTCATATTTTTGTTTTCTCTATATAACTTAATTCTATCTCCTAACATAATAAAAACTCTCCTTTTTAGATTATAATACTATTATATCATATTATTTCCAAAAAAGAAAGTTTTTATTTAATTATGTTATTGTTTTTTCCAAAATAGAAATCATTTATCTCATCCAGCTTACCAATGAATGATTTGCTGTTATTAAATGTTCTATCGCTTTATCAATATTCTCAACTACTTTGTCATTTTCAACTATTGTTTTTATTTCATCTTCAGATAGCTCTTTAAATTCTACACTTATTTTTAAATTAGTTACTGCTATCTTTCTAAAGTTTTCATTCATTAACTCCAATGTTTCCCTTTTATCAAGAAATCTGTTATCTTCTAATTGTTTATAACATAAACATAGAAGTTTTAAATATAATTCATTTTCTAATAATTCTTGTTTATGATTCTTTAAGAATCTTAATAAATCATTGTAGTTGAAATTATTTTTTTTCTTTTTTAAATAGTATATAGCATATAATAAAAATGTTAGTATTGATTTTTCATTTTGAGAAACAAATACTTTGTAGTATTCATCAATCTTCTCTTCTAGTATCTCTTTATTTGTTTTCTTAACTTCTATTGGTTTGCTTTCTAAATTTACTACCTTATTCTTTCTTAAGAAGCAAGGTATATCAAGGTCATTTGAACTATTTGAACTACTTTTTGACCTTAAGAATGATGGTATATCCACATCACAGCATTTCTCTTCTTCATACTCTTCTTCACATTCATCCATACCAAACATATCCCATACTTTATTTACTATAGCTCCTTTAGCAAACTTATTGCTTAATTTTGTTTCTTGATATTTTGGAACTTCTAGTAATTTATCTTTTCTTTCATATACTGTTATAAAAGATGTATATTTAGAATTAATATTGTATTTCTCTGATAACTCTATTATCATTTTTTTATAATTCTCTATTTTTTCATCATCATATGTATTTCTTATATATTCCTCTAGCCTATCCATTTCTTGTTTTACAAATAATACTTCTAAATCTACATTTGTACTATTGATATTATCTTTATTAATTTTCCATATATACTCTTTATCTAGAATTTTGCCTTTTAATTGTATATTATCTTGTACTTTTTCTATTTTTGCAAAGACATTAAAAAACTCATAATTAAATAAGCATTTTTCTTCTCTTATTTCATCTATAACTTTATTACTTCCATAATCTATTGTTATTTTTTCTAATAGAGGTGTTTGTATTCTTGCAAATGTTCTAATGATTTTGTCATCTATTTTTTCATTAGATTGTATTAATTCTGCTTTACCATTACCTGCTTTTGCTAATTGTCTTATAAATGATGAATTAACATTTGTATCTATTCCAAATGGAAATATTCTACTTCTATTAATATTATTTTCAACAAATTTTATTATTTCATCTTCATTTCCAACTTGCCCATCTGTAAATAATAATATTATTTTATCTGTATTTTTCTCATATAATGCAAATTTAATAGGATCCAATATTTCTGTTCCACCTAAAGGTTCTAATTTGTTAATATATCTTATCGCCTTTTTCATATTCTCTTCATTATACTCAATTGATTTAACATTCATAGCTTCAAATTCTGATTCAAATGGAATTATATTAAATTTATCTCCAACATCTAATTGCTTTAAACATTCAATTACTGCTCTCTTAGTTTCATCTAATTTTTCACCCATCATTGATCCAGATACATCTATTATGAATAAATATTCCTTTTTGCTATCCTCGTAAGAATCTAATATTTCTGGCATAAATGATAAATAAATCATATTTTTTTCATCTCTTGTCTTTGATGTAATTGCATTAGATGATAGCTCATTTTTCAATTCTATTAATAATTTAAAATCTTTAGATAAATCATAGTTCAATACTTCTACTCTTTCCATTTTATCTTCATCAATTACGTTTATCTTATGACTTGGGCAACTTATACTTTTTCTATTTAATGATTTATCAATATTTATATTAAAATCTATCGTATAATCAACCTTCCCATAAACTAATTTACTTGTAATATTAGATTTATATCTAGGAGTGACCAAAGTAGGCATTAAAATTTGTATAGTATTATCAATAATTTCAAATTTATCAATATATTGAATTTTTACATTAACCTCTTCATCTCTATCAATTTTTCCAACAGAAATTTTAAATATATTGTCTGTTTCTTGTTCCATCATGTATGCACTATTACCTTTAACAATATTTCTCTGATATTCTTTTTTAGCTTCTCCTTTTTCTTTGCATTTACCCTTTAAAACTTTATCTCCAACATTTATTTCGAATCCAACAACTGTTGCTGTTTCAACTATTGGAAAAGTATACCCTACTTCTAATACATCTTTTGTATTATTTTTATAGACTTGTTCAATTTCAAATGAACCAAATTTTCCTATAACATTACCTGTTATTTTTACTTTTTTTAGAACTAACTCTCTTAAATCTACAACATTCATATTAATCCTCCATCATTTTTTCTACATATTTTTTTACATTCTCGATGATATGTTTATATTTTTCACCATTTTCTTCTGAATAATGGATTTCAAATATATCACATATATTTTCTCTAATGTATATTTCCTGTCCTTCATCTCTAGCTATATTTGTTTTTAATTCTTTAGCATTTTTTTGTACTTTCTCTGTAGGATTCTCTAAAATATATTCTCTTATCTTATTTAATGGCATATATTCTGCCTGTAATTTCTTTATTAGAAGTATTCTTTCTAGATGTTCATCATTATACAAACTATTTACTCCACTACCTTCAGGTGGTAAAAGTAAGCCTTTGCTTATATAATAGTGTATTGTTCTTTTTGTTACTCCTGCTTTGTCTGCAAGTTCTGATACTTTATACTCCATATTCTCACCTCTCTAATTTTTATTTTATCATCGTTACGTAACGATGTCAAGATGTTTTAAAATTTTTTTAATTTAATTATTTCCATGAATTATCCCTTCTCTTTGCAATATTTACTATATTATACATTAAGAAAAACAAAAAACTACTGAAAACTAAATAGTTTCAGTAGTTTTATTTGGTTGCGGGGGTAAGACTCGAACTTACGACCTTTGGGTTATGAGCCCAACGAGCTGCCAACTGCTCCACCCCGCGATGTTTATTATGTTTTCATCGTGCTTTATTATACAACCTATACATAATATTTGTCAATACTTTTTATAAAAAATATGTACTCTTCCGTAATATTATATTACTTTTCTAAAAAAATATTACTAAAATAGAATTTTTATATTAAACTAAATATGTATAATATAAAAATTCTATTTAGCTTGTCCATCAAATGTCCACCAAATTTTTCAACTAGTCCTTTTTAACTTGCTTTTCTTACCTTTTTGCATAACCTATAAAACTTTTTATTTTCTAAATATTGCAAAGTAATATAGCTCATTAAACATTTTTCTTTTGCAATACTATTCCATTCCTTTTCTGAAGGAATTCTTTGTAATTCTTTTATCATTTGTAGTGATTTTTGATACATTTCTTTCATTTTTATCACCTCAATGTTAGTATAGCATATTATGTTACTTTTGTTTGTCGAACCTTGTCATCTACTTAATTTTTTATTTTACATATATATTATTTTTTAGTTTATTAAATTTATTTTCTCCTATTCCCTCTATATTTTTTATTTCTTCTATTGAATTAAATTTTCCATTTGCTTTTCTATATTCTATTATTTTAGTTGCTGTTGCTTCTCCTACTCCAGGAATTTTTTGTAACTCAGTCAAATTTGCCGTATTTAAATTAATATAAATTTTTCCTTCTTTTTGACTACTTTCTCCTCCGCTTCCACTAATTACTATTTCTCTACTGCTACCTTCTCCTACTACTTCCTCTTCTTTCTCATTTATATTTGGTATATAAATTTTTTGCGCATCTTCTAATATATATGCTAAATTCACTTTGCTCAAATCTGCTTCTTCACTTGTTCCCCCTGCCGCTGTTATAGCATCTATTATTCTTGCTCCTTTTTCTAACTTTATAACTCCTTCTTGTTTTACTTCTCCTGAAATATGAACTATTATTACATTTTCTTCTATTTCGTTATCTTTATTATCATTTTCTTTATAAGAATCATTATTATCTATATTATTATCTTGAATAAAATCTATTATCTCTTCTGTATCTTCTTTATTTTTTATTATAAAAATTGCACTTATACTTAATATAACTACAACAATTATTACTCCTATTATTAATTTCTTTTTATTTTGAATTTCAAACATAAAATACCTCCTTTATTTTTATATTATTAAAAACTTGAATTTTATCGTAATTTACGATATGATTAATAACATAAATGTACTAAATAAATCATAAAATATATAAATTACGAAATGGAGAAAGATATGAAAACTAAAAGTACAAAAATTATTTTCACTATTTTTATTTTATTTTTAATTATATTTACTTTTTCAAAAGCATCTTTTGCAGAAAACTCAGATATAACAACATACTCTCCTAAAGTTCTTGTAATGGAAGCTTCTACTGGAAAAGTAATTTATGAAAAAGATGGATATTCTAAATCTTATCCGGCTAGCACTACAAAAATTATGACTGCTATTTTAACATTAGAGCATTGCAAATTAACAGATACAGCAACAGTTAGTCATGAAGCTATTTTTACAGTTCCAATTGGGTACTCTCATGCTTATTTACAAGAAGGTGAAGAGCTTACTGTAGAACAATTACTTCATGTTTTACTTATTCCTTCTGCAAATGATGCTGCAAATGTCTTAGCTGAACATATTGCAGGTTCAATTTCTAGTTTTACTACTATGATGAATACAAAAGCTTTAGAGCTTGGATGTACTGGTACAAATTTTGTAAATGCAAATGGAATTCATAATACAAATCATTATTCAACGGCTTATGATTTAGCATTAATGGGAAGATATGCTATGCAAAATGAAACATTTAGAAAAATTGTTTCTACAACAAAATATACTCTTCCCGCTACAAATAAATATCCAGAACCTACTCGTTTTTTCAAACAAACAAATTTATTAATTGTTCCAGATGATAGAGATAGAGTTGATAACTATTATTATCCATATACTACTGGAATTAAGACTGGTTACACAGATGCTGCTGGAAATTGTATAGTTGCTAGTGCCAAAAAAGATGATGTTGAATATATTGTTGTTATTTTAGGTGCTCAAAATACTGAAAATGGTTTAAGTGCAAGATATATAGATTGTAAAAAATTATTTGATTATGCTTTTGAAAATTACAAGACTTATACTATAAATGAGAAAAATAGTGTGCTAAAACAAGTAAAAATTTCTAACGCTTCTTTAGCTACTAAAAATTTAGATTTAATTGTTCAAGATGAAATTAAATTAGTTTTAAAAAATAACACAAATGTTAGTAATATTACTCCTACTATTGAAATTTCTTCAGATTTAGTTGCTCCTATTTCTGCAAATTCTGTTATAGGTACTATTACTTACAATATAGATGGAAACACTTACACTTCTAATTTATTAGCAGGTAAGGATGTTAAAGAATCTAATGGCTTCACTTCATTCTTGACTGTTGTTTCTATTTTAATTGTTATATTCTTGCTATATAAATTATTAAAAAATAATAATAAAAAGAAAAAGAAAAAAACTAAAAATAACAAAGAAAGAACAAACTATTTATATTGGTAAATAAAACAAAAAAGAGCTTAGATATTTTATCTAAGCCCTTTTTATTATTTATAATCTTTCCCTATAATAATACTTATATCTACATTAGAATTATTTGAACCACTCATTATAGTACCTTTTCCTATAATTTGTTTTATTTCTTTTTCTATTTTTGTAGATTGCTTTGTTCTATTTATTATCATTGTTTTATTAGTTGAAGATGTTGTACCACTTTTTGTAACAGAATAGCCAGCTTCTTTTAATTTATTTTTTACTTGTGTTAGTACTGTTGTATCCCCTGTTCCATCTAGTAGTTCCACTGTAATTTTTTCTTGCTCTGTTTCTGATTTTATAGTATTTTCATTTTCATTTTGATTTGTATCTGTTACATCTTCTTCTATTACTTTATCTGTAAATAAATCTTGTACAATTTGTTTTGTTTTTGTTTTGTCTGCTGAATATATCCATACTCCATTACATTTTTCTGATACTCCAGGAACCATGTCTGATTGAATGTTTGCTGTATTAAATTTAAATATGTATGGTATATAATATTTTATTGTTTGTAGATCTAAATTTGTTTTTACATTGTTGAAAACTACATCTAATAAATTTACTACTTTTGTTACATTTTCAATTTTTAATAATTGTTTTGCTGTTTCTTGTATAAATTCCCTTTGTGTTCTCATTCTTCCATAATCATTATCACCATATTCTACAGGATAGCTAGTACCATCATTGTTATGTCTAAATCTAAGTAATTGCTCTGCTTTTGCCCCGTCTATTAGTTGCTCACCTTCTTTTAAATGAATATGTAAGTCTTGTGTTGGATCATCATAGTCCATATCTATTGGAACATTGAATTTTACTCCTCCTATTGCATCTACTACATCTATTATTGCATCTGTATCTACTAAAACATATTTTTCTATATTTAGTCCTGTTAAATTGTTTACACAATCTATTGTTTCTGGAATATTAGTTCCATTTCTATATACTGCATTCATTTTATAACTTGCTAAATAATTTTGTGAAGCTGTTTGCTTGTCTCTTTTTCCTACATACGTATCTCTTGGAACTGATAATAATGATGCTTGTTGAGTTTGAGGGTTATAAGAAATTATCATTATACTATCTGTTAATTTATATCCATCTCCTATTCCACTCTCCCCTAATACAAGTATGTTTATTCTTCCAACCTCTTTTAATTTTTGTGGATCTATTCCTAATGCTGTTGCTGATAATGGATCATATTCTTGAGTACCTTCTCCAACTACTTTCATGTGTTTGTAATATCCATATCCAAAAACACATGCATATCCTATAATTGCTAAAAGTATTAATAGTAATATAAATTTTACAACTTTTTTTGCTTTTGATTTTTTTCTTTTCTTTTCCATTTTTTCTTTAGCTTGTACTTCTTTTTTCAATTTTCTCACTCCTATTTTTATAGCATACCAAGAGTATAACAAATTATATTAAAAATATCAATAATTTGTTAATGTTTTTAACATTTTTCGTTCTTTATTGTAATATAAAAAAAAATATAAAATTTCCACTTATTTTTATATGGAAATTTTATATTTCTTTATTATTTAAATATTATTTTTAACAATATATTATTATTATATAATATGCTTCCTATAAATGATTTATTTATTGCTACTATTACCCCTGTTCCTTCTATTAATGGGCTTATTAATGATATTACTGCAAATATTATAAATATTATTACTAATGATTTTAATAATCCATAAGCTATACCTCCAGCTTTATCAAATTGTTTTATAATTGGTAAATCTGTTATTATTGATGATAATGCGCTTACTACCATTAATAAAATTCTAACTATTACAAACAATAAAACAGCTGTACATACTCTTATTGTAGTTGTAGCAATTCCATCTGCTGCTATTTCTACTGCATTTTGCTTTGTTTCTTTTACTGCATTTTCTACTGATTTGTTTATATTTTCTACCATTGTTTGTGGTAAATTTGTATCTTCTTTTACTTTTCCATCTTCTTCTACATCGTCTTTTATTATATTTACTATTGAACTTTTTATTGCTTCATCTATTTGCGTTTTTTCTATTACTAAATTGCTTATTGGTTTATAAAACATTGCTGCTACTATAATAGCTACAAAAAATGCTGCTATTTTTATAATACATTTGGCTAATCCTTTTTTATAACCAAATAATATACTTATAGCTATTATTGCTACAATTATTAAATCTATTATAATTGACATCTTAGTTTTCCTCCTTATAAATTAATAATTTCTACTTTATCCCTATATACAACAGCCGCAAAATCTGTATTCATAACTATTTTTCTTACTTCTTGGTTAGATATGTATTTTTTTATAAGCCATCCATTTGTTCCTATAAAATGTACTTCTGAACCTAAATTTAGTGCTATTACATTATTATAACAGTACACTTCTTTTATTACACTATCAACTGTATATATATTAGATTTTTTACTTGATGAATTTACTATTTCAACTGTACTTTGTGTACTTAACAAAATATTTTTTTCTATTACTCTAAATACAAAATTATTAAGTCTTATATCTGAAAAACTTATTTTCTTTCCGCTTTCATTTAAATTTAAAATTTCTTCATCTGTTCCATTATTTATAACATGAATTGAATTATCATACATACAAACTAATTTATTTGAATCTTGATATTTTAAACTTATTGCCACACTGTCATTTAATGGAGTGCTTGTATATATTATAGCCTCTGAAGGATTATCCTTTGCTTTTTGCATAGATATTGTCTTTACTGTAGATTGTATTACAGTTCCACTAGTATTTATTTCTACAAAGCTTAAATATTTATTGTCATTAGAAATATCACTATCCATTGCTATTGTATAAGATATAAATGTTTTAAATAATTCGTTTCCATTATTATCAAATGTTTGTATTATAGATTTATATGTTGTCCCTGTTAATATTACAGATACATACCCATTTTTATTTACAGATATTTTTGATATATTTCCTTCTAATTCTTTTTCCCATAAAATATTATTTCCAGAAATTAAATATATCTTCTGTCCATTTTCCTCAGCTATTAATAAAAATCTATTATTTATATCTACTATAGGATTTGTTAATTTAACTGTTAATTCATACTCTTTATTTGCTGATGAATTATAGCCTGTAAGTGTATTATTTTTGAATACACATATATATTTGTCGTATGTATATATATTATTGTTTTCTGTATCATCTAACGAAATTGCAACTACATTGTTCTCAGTTACATTTTTCATTAATACATATTTATCCATAAAATCACGAAAATTTTTATTTCCTAAATATATACAAAACAATACTATAAATATTAATATTATTGTTGCTATTATTATTGCTATTCTTAACTTTTTCATATTAAGTTTTTTTGCTTTTTCTTCAGAATCATCTATTCCAATTATCTTCATTCGTTATTCTCCTATTTTTTATTTCTTCCTTTTTTATATCAGTTTTTGTTTATTTTTTCAAGTATATTTGAATAATTCATTTTTTATATTGCCTTATTTTTTCTTACAAGAAATATTATTTGTACTATTCCTAAAATTCCAAACAATGGATATAAAATTTCTACTAATTTTGAAAATCCAATATTTGAAACTAATACAGATGTAACGCTCATAAATATTAATATAATTTTATATTGTTTTTTATTTTTACTTACATTTTCTAAAAAGCTATATCCTGCTGATATTGCCGTTGTAAATATAGATGTTATTATTATAAAGCTATAAATGTATAAATATATTTTTCCAAATTGCATTGTTATGTTTAATAATGGCATTTCTACATTTTGTATATAATATTTTCCTCTTAATAATAATCCAAATATGCAAAGTGATAAAACTATTATTAATGCAGAACTTATTATTGATATTTTTTTTATTTGTGCTTTGCTATTTATATATTTTTTCATTGTTACTAGAACTGGTATTAACATTATACTGTTATAACTAGTATATAAAATACTGTTTAAAAAAAATCCTTTTTCATTTATATTATTTTCTAATACATTTTTAGTTTCGACTAAGTAAGGTATATTTTTTACTCCTAAATATAAAATTAATATTAATAAAAATGGTACTAATATTTCATTTACTTTTATCATTCCTTGTATATTTTTAATAAATATTATATAAGTTAAAACTGCAAATATAATACTCGATATATAAATTGGTATTTCATAATTTTGGTTTATATACGCACTAAATGCCGCTACCATTATATAAAAAGATATTAATAAAAATATTGTTATTATATTTTTTATTAACAAATTTATATATTTATTTTTTATATCTATTTTTTCTAAAAAATCATTATAATTATTTATATCTTTTTTGTTAATTATTTTTAATGCAATATATATTATTATTCCAGTTAATATTCCAGAAATTAATATTCCTATTATTCCTAATTTACCAAATTTACCAAAAAACAAATATATTTCTCTCCCAGAAGCAAATCCTGCTCCTATTAAAGTTCCCATTATAACTAATACTATTTTCAATACATTTTTCAATTTTTATCTCCCATTTTTTTGTTAAAAAGATATGTTTTTTTATCTCTTTATACAATTTTCCAAATAAAAAATCTCTCATTTATCTTTATGAGAGATTTTTTATTTTTATTCTATTTTTTTCTTCTACGTATTTGCCATACAACTATTCCTACTATTATTATTGCTACTGGTACTAAAAATATTATCGCTGTTATTATATTGTGTTGAACTTGAGTTACATTATATGTTACACTATCGTAATCTTTTCTAATTGTTATTGTATCTGATCTTTTGGTTAAATATGAAACAGAATTTATTACTACATCATCATTATTATATAACTTATTTGCATACATTGAGTAATTATTATTTAAGCTTACTGTTTGATTAGTTGCAAATATTGCATTTGAGAACACAATCATTTCTGAGTTTTTATTTTCATCTATTTTTCTTGTTACTAGTGCTGCTACAGTACTTCCTCCTGCTGCCTCATCTTGATTTGTTTTATTATAAGTACTAATTTCCAAATTTTTTCTTAAAAATGCACTATCACTAACTGTTGCCAATTTTGTGTATGTTATTCCTTTTCCGTCTAATGTTTCTTCATCTTCAAACTCTATTCTTCCTGTGTCTATTAAGCAAATATTTACATTCATCTTTATATTTTTTGTTATTATACTATTTGCTTCTATTGAAGATATTATAAATTCTGGTGAGTTATAAATCATTTTATTTTCGTCTTGTTCTATTATTATTCCATCTGAAATTTTAAATCCATATAGTTCTAGTACTCTATCAAAATTTGGCATTTCAACACCTAAAATATTTGCATCAGATAATAATAATATCTTTCCTCCATTATTAGAATATTCTATTATTTTATCCGCTTCCACCTCTGTTAAGTCCTCTTTTAATGTTGTTATTACTAAACAATCACAATCTTCTGGTACACTTCCTTTAGTTAAAATATTTACTGTATTTACCTCATTTGATTCTGACTTTATATCTTGTTTTAATAGTTGAAAATATGAATCTGTGTAATAATTATGTCCTTCTAAAAAATATACATTTGGTTTATCTTCTATTGTTACTTCTATTATTGCATTTGTTATAGCCTCTTCTGTAACATCTATTTGTTCATAAGTTGTATAATCGTATGTGTATAAGTCACCTGTAGAAAGTACAGTTTCTTTATTTCCAGATTTTACTATAATTAAAATATCTGTTGATTCTAAACTATATTTATTCATTATATCTGGTCTTGAACTTAAATCATCTATTTTTTCTACCTTTATATGCTCATTTAATTGTGTATATTTATTTGCAAAATCTTGTAAATAAACATAATCATTCATATTTATTAATTGTATTGTTACATCTTTTTCTAAATTTTCCAATTTTGTCTTTGTACTTTCTGAAATTGAATATATTTTATCTGTGGTTAAATCTATATCTTTTAAATTTAATTTTTTCACTCCATAATTAATTCCAAAATATATAACAAATATAATTACAATTAATAATATTGTTAGAAAAGTATCTCTTAACCATTTTTTCTTAATTTTTTCTAATATTTTTTTCACTTTCTTTTTCCTCCTATTTAACAGATTTTCTTCTTTGCATTACTATTATTGTTAAAGCTATAAAAACTATTGAAAAAGAAACTAGTCCTGCTATTTCTGTAAATGATATAACTCCTGATGGAAATTTTTCATAAAAATTTATTATAGATAAATTAGAAAAAATCTCATTTATATTTTCAAAAAATACTGACATTAATAAAAATGCTACTGTTATTATTGCTGATATTACTTGATTTTCCGTTATACTTGAAGCAAACATTCCTACTGATATAGCCGCAATGCTAATTAATATAAATCCTACCATTGATGTGATTACTGGTATTATACTTACATTTGCAAAACATCTTACAATTATATAATAACCAAATGAAATTAATAATGTAATTAAAATTACTCCTACTGCCGCAAATAATTTTCCGAATACTACTTTTGTAATACTCATTGGAGTTGTAAGTATTAATTGCTCTGTTCCATTTTTTCTTTCTTCTGCAAACATTCTCATTGTTAAAATTGGTGCAGCTATTATTAATCCATATAAAGCCACATAATAGTATAATGAACTTAAATCTACAGAACCTGATTGTACACTTGTTAAGTAGAAAAATATGCTACATACAAATAGTAATACTGCTACTACTACATATCCAATTGGAGATAAAAAATAAGATTTAAACTCTTTTTTTATAATTGCCCACATTATTCTTTCCCTCCTTTTTTATTTTCCTCATCATTAAGTAGTTTCATAAATGCATCTTCTAAGCTTACTTCCGCTTTTTTTAATTCGAATATTGTTATATCTTCTTTTGGTAATATATCAAATAATTTCTTTCTTATATCTTTATTAAAATCTGATACTATTTTATATTGTTTTGTTCCATCTCCATTGTCTTTTACTATTTCTATTTCTCTTATTTCTTTTATTTTTTCTTTAATATTTTCTATTTTATTTTGCACATCTTCTACTGTTACATATAAAATATTTTTTTCTCTCGTTTTTTCTTCTAAATTTTCAGGTGTATCTATTGCTACTATTTTTCCTTTATTTATTATTATTACTTTTTCACATATTTGGCTTACTTCTGGTAATATATGAGAACTCAATATTACTGTATGTTTTTTTCCTAATTCTTTTATTACATTTCTTATTTCTATTATTTGTTTTGGATCTAGTCCTACTGTTGGCTCATCTAATATTAAAATTTCTGGACTTCCTACTAATGCACCTGCCATACTCACTCTTTGTTTATATCCTCTTGATAAATTTCTAATTAATTTGTTTTGAACCTCTTGTAGTCCCGTCTCTTTTATTACTTTCTCTATTTCTTCTTTTCTTCTATTTTTTTCTACTAATTTTAATTCTGCCATATAGCTTACAAATTCTTTTACTGTTAAATCTGTATATAATGGTACATTTTCTGGCATATATCCTATTTGCATTTTTGCTTTTTTAGGTTTTTTAGAAATATTATAGCCATTTACTATTATTTCTCCTTCTGTTGGTTCTATAAAACCTGTTATCATATTCATTGTTGTACTTTTTCCCGCTCCATTTGGTCCTAACAATCCAACTATTTCACCATCATTTACAGTAAAATTAATATTTTCTACTGCTGTAAAATTACCATACTTTTTAGTAATATTTTTTACCTCAATCAACTTAATTTACCTCCTTAGTTTAAACCTTATTTCCCTAGCTTTTTGTTACTTTTTTTATATTATCATCTGTGTTTTTCTCTTGCAATACATTTCACTAAGAATTCACAATAAAATAATAAAAAGGACTTTAAAAATTAATTTAAATGTCCTTTTTATTTATTTTATCTTATTTTTCTATTATTCTAAAATCATACGCATTTACATAGTCTAACTGCGTTCCAATATTTAATTGAGTTTTTTCTCCTGGCTCTAGTTTTACTGTTATTGCTGGTATAGTTGTTAATATTTTCGCTTCCTTATCTATTAATATAATATCTAAATACTTTTCATTTATCGTTTTATCTGTTACATTTTCTACATCTGCAAGTAATGTTGTTTTATTATCTTCTCTTTTTAATTGTATATTACCTATTTGCAAACCATTGATATTTTTATTTTCATTCAATTTTGTACTTGTGTTTAACTTTGTTCCATCATCTAATGTTTGTACAAATTCTTCTGATGTTTGATTTTGTTCTATTGTATCTGTATGCACATTATTTTTTATTATAAAATATATAACACCTAATATTAACACACCTAAAATTAATAATATTATAAATATTTTTATTCCACTTTTTTTCATTATTTCCTCTTTTTCTAATATGCTACTTTATATCCTACTATTGCACCTTCTGTTATTGTACATGTTTTTACTTTATGTGGACATGTACCATAATTTGTAGATCCACATATATTACATCTACATACAGTTCCAACATTAGGATTATCACAACATTTTTGATATCCTGTTCCTGCCCATTGAGCTCCACAATTCCAACATTTTTTTCCAGTTACTGTACAACTATTCTTAGTTGTATAGCATGCCGCATCTGTATGTGTATGCGTTTCTGATGTTATTTCTATTGGTCCTTTTATCGTTTCTTTTTTATTTCCTGCTTTATCTACTGTTAATACATGTAAATACCAATTTCCTGTACTTGCTGGTTTTATTTCTATATTTTGTTCTTTACTACTAAAAGTTCCTGTATAGCTACTTTTATTTGTTCCTAATTCATCAGAACTATTATTAATTTCATATCCACATAAAGAGATATCTACTCCACTTTGTTCATCAATATGAGTTACCTTTGCATTTAATGTTACAGGTAAACTTGATTGTGTTTCTTCTCCTGTCAACTCTACTGTAGCACTATTTGGTCCTAATGTATCTTGGACATGATATTCTGCATAATTTTCACTTGATTGACCTGCTGCATTTAATAGTTTTGCATATATTACATCTCCATTATTTAAATCTGATATTGTACCTCCATTTGCTATTTCAGTCCATTCTCCACTTGTAGTATTTTTTTGATATGCTATTTTAAAATCAGATGTTGTATTTATTGTTATACTTGCCTTTTCATTACTCCATATAGCATCTGTAAAAGTTATTTCTCCTTCAGGAATTTCTACTGCATCTGCTTTTCCTTGATAAACAATTATTAAAGTTCCATTTTCTTTATGTTCTACCAAGAACTTATATTCCTTATCAACAGTTATATATGCTACATTTTCGCTTACTATCTCTACTTTGTCTAAACTAAATTTAATAATTCCTGGTTCTTGAAGTTTATTTAAATATTCTTCTACAGTTATATCTAATTTTTCTTCATCCATTTGTACTGTTGATTTTACCAACTGTAATCCTTCATCTAATTGTGCTATTTTATAATTTTCTTTTGCATTTTTAGCTTTAGTTACTATACCTTCTGATCCAAATAAAACATTTATAGATACTCCTGCTAATATAATTAATATAATAATAGTTATAATTAGAGCAATTAAAGTTATTCCTTTCTTTTGTTTCAAAAATTCTTTCACTATTATTTTCCTCCTTTTCTTTCGTAAGTATATAAACTATTTTTCTACATTTTATATCTTTATTTTACCATTTTCTTGAATTAATTTCAATTGTTTTTATATTACATTTTAGTTACACTTTTTTCCATTCACAAAATAAAAATCACTTAATATACTATATTAGGTGATTTTATGTTTGATTTAAATAACTTAACTGGTTGTCAATTAATAGCACTTACTAATATTATTTCTATTAACCTAGCTCAAAATTTAAATTCTGAAGAAACTGCTATACTTGCAGGCTTTTTCACTGTTATTGGAGATAGCCTAGCTCTTTTATCTCTTTCTAAAGACTGTAATAATTCTTTAGAATAAATTTATATTTCTCTTCTTCCTTCTAAAGCTTTGCTTAAAGTAACTTCGTCTGTATACTCTAAATCTCCTCCTACTGGTATTCCATGAGCAATTCTTGTTACCTTTATTCCTAGTGGTTTTACAAGTTTAGAAATATACATTGCTGTTGCTTCTCCTTCTACTCTTGGGTTAGTAGCTAATATTATTTCTTTTACTTTTCCATCCATTAATCTTGATAAAAGTTCCTTTATTTTTATATCATCTGGTCCTATTCCATTCATTGGTGATATACTTCCATGTAAAACATGATAAACTCCCTTGAATTCATGAGTTCTTTCCATTGCTATAACATCTTTTACATCTTCAACTACACATATAACACTCTCATCTCTTTTGGGATTTTGACAAATATTACATGGATCTGTATCTGATATATTATAACATTTTGAACAATATTTTAGATTTTTTTTAGCATTTACTATTGCAGACACAAACTCATTTATTTCCTCTTCACTTCTATCTAACATGTAAAAAGCAAGTCTAGCTGCTGTTTTATTTCCTATACTTGGTAATTTTTCAAAAGCTTCTATTAGTTTTTCTATTGATGGTGAATAATATGACATATTTTTTACCTCTACATTAATCCTGGAATGTTATATTTTCCTAAACTAGCTGCTTGTGCAGAATCTACTTTTCTTAAAGCCTCATTTGTACAAGTTAATATTAAATCTTGTAACATTTCTACATCTTCTGGATCTACTACTTCTTTTTTTATAATTATATCTTTTATTTCTTTATTTCCAGATACTTTAACAGTTACTGCTCCTCCACCTGCTGTTGCCTCAAATTCTCTTGTAGCTAATTCTTCTTGACTTTTTTCCATATCTGCTTGCATTTTTTTAGCTTCTTTCATTAATTGGTTGATGTTCATTCCACCAAATCCTCCCATTCCTCCTGGGAAACCTCCTCTTTTTGACATTTTATTTCCTCCTTAATTATTATTCTATTACATTAAATGGCAAATCAAAATCTTGTGCAAAATTCTCTATTGGATTAGTTTCTTGAATTTTATTTTCTTCTTGCTTACTTCCATCTATGTATTTTATTCGCATTGGTTTACCAAATTCCATTGAAACTCTTTTTTCTATCTCAGCAATATTTTCACTTTTTTCTAATATTGTCTTTCCAAATGGAGTAAGTCCTTTTGGAAAATTTATACCTATTGTCATATCATTTAACTCTGTTGCATTCGAATTTAGTAAGTTTGTATAAAGCATTATTTTTCCCTCTTGTTTAAAATCTGATATAATTTTAGGCCAACCTTTTATTCCATTTCCTACATAGTTTGCTTGGCTCTCATTTGTTTTTTGAGTTTTTGGAATATTATTTTCAGTTTTCTTTATATTTGCTCCTGCATTATCCACATTTTGTATTTGTTTGTGTATAACATTTGTTGAATTTTGTCTTAAATAATTTTCTATACTATTTATTTTATTTTTCAATTCTATTAATTGTAAATTATTTGTTCCTGTGTCTTGTGAACTGTTGCTGTTATTTACAGAGCCATTGCATAATTTTAATATTCCTACTTGGAATAAAATAATTTTTTGTGTAGACCATTTAATATCATTTTCTAAATTTGATAGCTCATATATTATATTTAATAATCTTTCTTTTTCTACTTTTAGTGATATTTCTTCTATTTTCTTTATCTCTTCTTCACTATAAATAGACTTATTTTTACTTGATTTATAAACTAATATATCTTTTACATATTTTATTAATTCCCACAATATATTATTTAAGTCTTTTCCTTCTTTTAGTATTTCATCTATTGTTTCTAAAGCTCCATCTACATTATTCTCAACTATTGCTTCTGTTAAAGCATGTATATATGTAAGCTTTGGAATTCCTACTAAATCTTTTACCTTTTCTTCGTCTATTTTTGAATCCCCGTCTTGAATACATCTTTCCAATATGCTTAGTGCATCTCTCATTGCACCTTCTGCCAAATGTGCAATAATTTTTAAAGCCTCATTTGTTATTTCTATGTTGCTTTCCTTACATACTATTTCTAATCTTTTTTGAATATTCTCTTCAGATATTTTTTTAAAGTCAAATCTTTGACATCTAGAAAGTATTGTCGCTGGCAATTTTTGAGGTTCTGTTGTAGCTAATATAAACTTAACATGTTCTGGTGGTTCCTCTAATGTTTTTAATAAAGCATTAAAAGCTCCTGTTGAAAGCATGTGCACCTCGTCTATTATATAAACTCTATACTTAGCTTTTGTTGGTAAAAAGTTTACCTCATCACGTATTTGTCTTATGTCTTCTACACTATTATTAGAAGCTGCATCCATTTCAACTATATCTGTTAAACTACCAGAAATAGCTTCTTTACATATTTCACACTCATTACATGGTTCTCCATTTTTTGGATTTAAACAATTTATTGCTCTTGCTAAAACTTTTGCCGCAGATGTCTTTCCTGTTCCTCGACCACCATTAAATAAATATGCATGTCCTACCCTTCCTGCCATTATTTGATTTCTTAAAGTTTGTGTTATATGTTCTTGCCCTACAATTTCTTCAAATGTAGTTGGTCTAAATTTTCTATATAATGCTGTATATGCCATTGCTCCACCTCCATAAATAGACTTGTAATTTTTAAAAAGGTATAAGAATTATTTTCTTACTTCTCTATGGAAAATAATCCACACATAAGTTACTACTTATTGCTGCTTCCTTCCGGACCTGACAAAATTCATAGGCCTACATTGAATTATTCTCCATACAAAAGTAAGATCTTTCTTATACCTTTTGTATTATATACTTATTTTACCTAGTTGGCAAGTAATTTTTATTGTTTTTATTTTACTTTTCTTTTAAATACAAAACCTTCTGTTATCTCTTTACTTAATGTTCCGTTTTCTATTAAATTTTCTCCTGCTGGTAACTGTAAAGTTATTGTATCTACGTATGATCTGTTTTTTACATTAATTACAAAATCAAAAGTAACTTCAAATTTTATTTGTTCCTCTTCTAATTGTAATTTTGAAAGCATTGTTCCATTATGAATAATTTCTTCATCTTCTTCTGATGTATAATTTCCCAAATTTGTATTTGAAAAACGAATGACTATTGTTCCACCTTGATTTCCTATTTCTAATAACTTACTGTTAGTTTTACTTGCTCCTTTAAATTGTAAGCTTCCGTCTTCAACTAAACTATCATCTGAAAAAGTAAATAATCTTCCATCTGAACTATTAGGCATATATGTTTTTATTTCGCCAACAATAGGGTTTTTATTTACTTTTATATTTTTTATTTCTACACTTTCTATTTTTTCTTCTTCTTTATTTTTCTCATTTTTTTCTATTGTAAAATAAACATCGTTATTTTGAAATATATCTAAATTCCATTTTTCTTGTGATCCATCTTTTTGTACACCTTCTGCAGTACTTACAACTAATATTTTTGAAAGTTTGAAAGGCATATTTGTCTCGCCTTCTACTTGATATTTAAAAATTATTATTAGTGTTATAAATATTGCAAGTATAATAACAAGTATTGCAACACAAGCTTTTATTTTTTCTTTTTTTCTTGTTTCTTCCAAATTAATTACCTCTCTGTTTCTTTTGTTTTTATTTATATATTCAATAGTTTGTCCTTTTATGATATATTATTTTTTCTTTTTTCTTAATTCTTTAAAAAAATCCTGTAAAATTTTTTCGCACTCTTTACTTAAAATTCCTGTTTCACATTCTACTTTGTGATTAAAAGTATAATCTTCTAATAAATTAAAAACACTTCCACATGCTCCTGTTTTATAATCCATAGTACCTATATATACTTTCTTTATTCTAGATTGAATTAATGCTCCTGCACACATAGAACATGGTTCTAGTGTTACATACATTTCACAATTTTCTAAACGCCAGCAATTTAACTTTCTACTTGCTTTTTTTATTGCTAAAATTTCGGCATGGCATGTTGTATCTAGTTTTGTTTCTTTTAAGTTATGTGCTCTTGCTATTATTTTTCCATCCTTTACAATTACCGCTCCTACTGGCACTTCATCTTTTTCGTATGCTTTTTTTGCTTCTTTTAGAGCTTCCTTCATAAATTTTTCTGGCATCTGTTTCCTCCATTTAAGCTAAATAAAAAAACTGGTGTGCCAGAAGGGAATCGAACCCCCGACCTGCAGTTTAGGAAACTGTCGCTCTATCCTACTGAGCTACTGGCACATTTACTTTAATATTTTACTATAATTTATTAAAAAAAGCAATTGGATTTTTGCTATTTTTATGTTATAATTGTTCTGTTTTAAAAAATGTATGTATCTTTAAATAAAGCAAGAAAGGAATTTTATTATGCAAAAAATATTAAGTTATATGAGAAAAGCAATTAGAGCATATAATATGATTCAAGATGGCGATAAAATCGCTGTATGTTTATCTGGTGGAAAAGATTCAATAACAATGCTTATGGGGCTAAAACAACTTCAAACTTATTTTGATAAAGACTTTGAAATAGTTGCAGTTAGTGTAAACCCAGGATTTGAATTTTTTGATTGTGATTTTTTACAAAAAGTATGTGATGATATTGGTGTTCCATTAATTATAGAAAACAGCGATATCAAGCAAATTGTATTCGATATAAGAGAAGAAAAAAGGCCATGTTCTTTATGTGCAAATATTAGAAGAGGTATTTTGAATTCAGTTGCAGTTAGAGAAGGTTGTAATAAAATAGCTTTAGGTCACAATGAAGACGATGCACTAGAGACTTTTTTAATGAACTTATTATTAACTGGTTCTTTTTCTACATTTGGTCCTACATCTTATATGGACAGATCTAAAATAACAGTTATTAGACCTTTAATTTATACTCCTGAAAAAGAAATTAGAAAATTTGTTAAAAGAGAAAATATTAAAGTTATGCATAAGGCTTGTCCTATGGATGGTGTTTCAAAAAGAGAATATATGAAAAATTTATTAAACAATTTAAACATGGACATTCCTATGTGTAGAGCAAATTTACTTGGAGTAATTAAAAGAAATCATTTAAAAGGTTGGCATGAATAATAAAAAAATAAAAGCAAATAACTAATCAAAAAATTTAAGTTATTTGCTTTTTTTTTTATATATTATCTTGCAATTCTTCCATCATTTTATCCGCTTCTTCTTGTGAATTACCTTTAACACCTATATAATATTTTATTTTAGGTTCTGTTCCTGAAGGTCTAACTGCAAGCCATGCATCATTTGAAAGTTCATAATATAAAACATTGGATTTTGGCATATCTATTTTTTCTATTTCATTTGTATTTAGATCTACAATAGTTTGACTTTCGTAATCCCTAATTTTTTCTACTTGAAAACTTCCAAATTTTTTTGGTGTATTTTCTCTTAAATTAGACATTATATTTTTTATTTTATCTGCCCCATCTATTCCTTCTAATGTTATTTGTTTAACACCTTCTTTATAAAATCCATATTTTTTATAAATATTTTGCATTTGATTCCATAAAGAAATTCCATTTTCTTTATAATAAGCTGCTGCTTCACACAAAAGAACTACTGCTGCAATACCATCTTTATCTCTAGCATAAGTTCCGGCTAAACAACCATAACTTTCTTCATACCCAAAAATAAAATTATAATCTTTATTTTCTTCATGTTTTTTTATTTTTTCACCAATATATTTAAATCCTGTTAATACTTCTTCTAATTTTACGTTATAAAAATCTACCATTGGTTTTACCATTGTTGAAGAAACTATACTTTTTATAACAACTGCATTTGCTGGTAGAATATTTCTTTCACTTTTTTGAGATAAAATATATTCTAATATTAAAAGAGCAGACATATTACCTGTTAAAGGAATATATTCATTTTCATTTTTTACAAATACACCTAGTCTATCTGCATCTGGATCTGTCGCTAAAACAATTTCTGCGTTAACTTTTTTAGCTAATTCTAAAGCTAATTTAAAAGCTTTTTTATCTTCAGGATTTGGATAATCTACTGTTGGAAAATTTCCATCTGGCATTTCTTGTTCCTTAACAATATGAACATTTTTGAAACCTATTTTGCTTAAAGCACTTTGTACTGGAATATTTCCTGTTCCATGTAGTGGAGTATAAACTATACTTAAATTTTCTTGTTTTTTTATAATTTCTTTATTTAATAACAATTTTTCTATTTCTTTTAAATATTCTATATGAATTTCTTCTCCGATAATATTATAAAGTTTATTTTTTACCGCTTCTTCTTTAGATATTTGTTTTATTTCACTAAAATCTTTTATATTTTTTACTTCTTGCATTATTTCTTTATCAACAGGAGAGACTATTTGCGCACCATCTTCTCCATATACTTTATACCCGTTATATTTTGGTGGATTATGACTTGCTGTTATCATTATTCCTGCAATACAATTTAGTTTTCTTACTGCAAAAGATAATTCTGGAACAGGTGATAATCTATCAAACACGTATGCTTTTATTCCATTTGCATTTAAGCATAATGCTGCAATTTCACTAAATTCCTTTGAATTATTTCTTGAATCGTATGAAATTGCTAATCCTCTTTCTTCACCATTTTTCTTTTTTATATAATTTGCTAATCCCTGAGTTGCTTTCCCTACTGTATATTTATTCATTCTATTTAAACCAGCACCCATTATTCCTCTTAAGCCTGCTGTTCCAAATTCTAACTCTTTATAAAATCTATCCTCTATCTCTTTTTCATCATCTTTTATTTTTAAAAGTTCTTCTGCAACTTCAGCATCAAAATTATTATCTGATATCCACTTTTTATACTCTTGTTTATAATTCATTTTTTCCTCCTATTTTACATTATAGAAATTTTCGTACAATTTTCTCGCTGTTTCTGGGCTATCTTCACCTTTTGCATTTTTTATTGGTGCAAATTCTTCTTCTCTTTTTACTCTTAATATTTCTATTTTTTCCATTCTTTCAAATGCATCAAATATAAATGCTTCAAATTTATATGCGTTAGGTTTATCTGCTATTATTAATTCACCTTTTTCATTTATATAATTACATTTTTTATAAGCAACATGGTAAGGAAGCTTATTTTTACTTATCTTTTCAATAGCTTTTATATTAAATAAATTGCATAAAATATGAGATTCCCCGTATTTTAGTTCTCCATCTTCTGTTCTTTCTTCGGACATTTCTTTTGATATTTCAGAGTATTCTATAACACTTGGTCTTCCATCCTTCATACAAAATACTCCTACTTTTTCTTCTGGGCATGCTTTTATTAAGCTTTTTCCTGCTATTAAAACATTTTTATCTATAGCTAGTCCAATAAATATAGGATCTGCAAAATTTGCTAAAATATTGTCAACTCCTCCAATATAAATCCATTCTATTCCTCTTTTTTTCATATCTTCTATTATATTGTTTTTATCCATTGAGGCAAAAATTCCTCCATGTCCATCTGCTGCTTGTTTTACTCTTTTATCTTCTCCTATTATTATTTTTCCTTCTTCATTTAACATTGGTAATTCATCTTGTATAAAAAATGTAATATTTTCTTTTGGATAATTAAAATATTTATTATTTTCAAAAAATTTTATTGTATCTGAGTTATTTTCCTTACTTGTCATTATATACCAAGGTATATAAATATTATATTTTTTATATGCATCTTTTAATTTTTCACAAAGAACTTCAAATATTGTCTTATGACTTGATAATCCAAAATCAAAAGTTCCTTTTGGTCCATTGTGTCCTAGTCTTGTTCCTTGTCCTCCTGCCATTGTTATTACTGCATATTTATTATTTTTTATTGCATTCTCTCCTAACTTTTCATATTTTTCTCTTTCTTGAACATTTAATTTTTCTTTATCCACATAATTTATTGGTTCTATTTTATTTATTATTTTTTTATTATCTTGTTTACTTTCTAACACTATATTATACAATTTCTTTAATTGTTCAAAATCCAACTTTAAAATATCATCTAATATTTTCTCTTTTTCATTTTCGTCTAAACATTCTAACGTATCTAATATTTCCTCTTGATTATACTCACTTAATATTTTTTTAACATTTTCTAGTTTTTCATTCATATTATTACCTCCATATTTTAGTATTCCTATTATATATTTTTATATTTAATATGTCAAAAAAAAATAAAAGTAGAAATCTACTTTTATTTTTTACATTAAATTGCTTTTAAAACCTTTTTATTTTCATAATCTCCAAACAATTCTGATATTTCTCTTTCACCAGAAGTATTTAATACCATATCGTGTTCTTCTAAAACATCTGATATACTACCATTATATTCTATTACTTCAAAACAATTTATTATTTTTACTTTTTTATTGATTTCATGTGTCTCTAGATATTTTTCTATTTTTTCGTTTTTATTTTTTATAAAATCTTTTCCTCCGTTTACAATAATTATTATTTCTTTACTATTTTCTATATTACTAAATATGTTTTTTCTTTGTTCGTTTGTCCAATTTATTTGTTCAATTTTTTCTTTATTTTTTAAATTTAATTTTTCTAATAATACTTTTATATTTTCTTGTATATCTTTTTCTAAAATTGTGGCTATTTTTGCTTGTTCATTAATTTTTTTATTTATATAAGGAAGTAACATTGTTACTAAATGCCAATCACTTACATAAAAACTACATAATTTTGTTAAATTACTCTTTTGAACTTTCATAGTTTAAAAGCCTCCTCTTTCGTTTCTTGATATGGTAAATTTTACCATTTATCTTGAAATATGTCAATAATATTACAAATAAACTTTTCCCTATATTTCGACATATTCAAGCTTTTATACAATTTTCATCTTTAAATTTTTTTCCAAATATGTATATTATTTTTTTATTTGTAAATACTTTAATTAAATAGAATTTATTTTACAAATTTTCTATTTTTTAAATACATTTTTGGAGGTTATAAAAATAATGAAAACTTTACTAAATATTATATGCAGTAAAAAGGTAAAAAATTCCTTAATTTTATTATTTTTACTATTTATATATATATGCATATCTGCAATATCTTACGTAACTGCTGTTTCTAAAGATATTGAACAAAGTGTTTTTAGACTTCATGTTATAGCAAATAGTGATTCTGAAGAAGATCAAAACTTAAAATATAAAGTTAGAGATAATTTAATAGAATATATGAACAATATCTGTAAAGATGTTACAAATAAAAATGATGCTATAAATATAGCAAAGGAACATACTGAGGAATTTTTAACTATTGCTCAAGATACAGTTAAAGAAAATGGATACGATTATAATGTTTCTATAGAAATCGGCAATTTCTCTTTTCCAACAAAAAATTACGGTGATGTATCACTTCCAGCAGGATATTATGATGCAATAAGAGTAAAAATTGGAAAAGCTCAAGGACAAAACTGGTGGTGCGTAATGTTTCCTCCTCTTTGCTTTGTAAATGTATCTGCCGGAATTGTTCCAGAAGAATCTAAAGAATTAATTAAACAAGAATTAACAGATGAAGAATATTCAATTGTAACAAATAAAGATAGCTGTGATATAAAATTTAAAATAGGTTTAATTGAATGGTTTAAAAACAATGATATTCTAACTGCAAAAAAGTAGTTGTAAATTACTAAAAAGTATGATATAAGTATTATGTAAAAATAAAAATAGAATATATTTAATATATTCTATTTTTATTTAGTTTATTTTATATAATTATAAATATTTTTAATATAAAATATATAAATTTGGGGGTAATTTTCTTGGATAAATTAATCATTAAAGGTGGTACTCATCTTAAAGGCGAAGTTAATATAAGTGGTGCAAAAAACGCTGCAGTTGCTTTACTTCCTGCAGCATTACTAATAGATGGTACTTGTACTATTTCAAATGTGCCAAACATAAGTGATGTTAAAATCACTTGCAAAATTTTAGAAAAACTTGGAGTTATTATAACTTGGAATTCAAATAATGAACTTACATTAGATACAAGAAATATTACATCTACCGTAGCTCCATTAGATATGACAAGTAAATTTCGTGCTTCTTACTATCTAATAGGTGCTTTACTAGGTAGATGTAAAGAAGCAACAGTTGGACTTCCTGGAGGATGTAATTTAGGCGCTAGACCTATTGATCAACATATAAAAGGTTTTGAATCTTTAGGTGCTACTGTTGAAGTTTCACAAGGTAAAGTTTCTGCTTCTGCAAAAAAACTTGTAGGTACTTCTATTTATATGGACATGGTATCTGTTGGAGCAACTATTAATGTTATGCTTGCTAGTGTTTTAGCAAATGGTACTACAGTTATAGAAAATGCTGCAAAAGAACCTCATATAGTTGATGTTGCAAATTTTTTAAATACGATGGGAGCAGATATTCGTGGTGCAGGAACAGATGTTATAAAAATTAACGGTGTAAAAAAATTAACTGGCAATGCTACATATTCTGTTGTACCTGACCAAATAGAAACTGGTACCTTTATGCTTGCTGCTGTAGCTACCAAAGGTGACTTACTTATAAGAAATTGTATTCCTGAACATTTAGATTGCTTAACTGCAAAAATTTTAGAAATGGGTGCAAATGTAGAATCTGAAGGTGATACCATTCATGTATGGACAAATAAAAGACCTAATAGAGCAAATATCAAAACTCAACCTTATCCTGGATTTCCTACAGACTTACAACCTCAAATGGGTGTATGTTTAGCATTAGCAAATGGCACAAGCATAATAAAAGAAGGAATTTGGGAATCTCGTTTTCAGTATACTGCTGAACTTAATAAAATGGGAGCACAAATAACTGATCAAGGAAAGTCTGCAATATTTGAAGGTGTAAAAGAATTGTGTGGAGCTCCTGTAGAAGCAACTGACTTAAGAGCAGGTGCAGCATTAATTATTGCCGGTATAGCTGCTAAAGGTGAAACAAGCATATCTAACCTTATATATATAGACCGTGGATATGAAAACATAGAAGATAAATTTAGAAAAATAGGTGCTAATATCCAAAGAATAACAGAAGAAGATTTTTAAAGAGGATGAATAAAATGTTTCAATTTTGTAGTTTATTTAGTGGTAGCTCTGGTAATTGCTCTTTAGCTCAAACCAATACTACTAAAATTTTAATAGATGCTGGAGAAAGTGCAAAAAAAATTGCAAATTCATTAGAATCAATGCAAATAGACCCAAGTTGTATTAATGCTATTTTAATAACTCATGAACATTCAGATCATGTTAAAGGTTTAGGAACATTATCAAAAAAATATAATATTCCTGTTTATGCAAATAAAGAAACTTGGGAAGCAATGGATTCTCAAAGAGAAAAAATAAATGAAGATAATATTAAACTTTTTACTTTTGAAAAATTTAATATAGGTGACATAGAAATAAAACCTTTTTCTATTCCTCATGATGCTGCTAATCCTTGCGGATTTAATCTTTTTCATGAAAATAAGAAGATGAGTATTGCAACTGATATAGGTCATATAAATAAAGATGTTATTTCTCATTTAGCTAATAGTTCTTTTTTGCTAATAGAAGCTAATTATGAACCTGAAATTTTAAAATATTCACCATATCCTTATTTGCTAAAAGAAAGAATAAAAGGTCCTAATGGTCATTTGTCTAATATTGATGCTGGCAAAACAATTTCTTACTTATCTAATTATGGCTTAAAAAATGTTATGCTTGGACATCTAAGTAATGAAAATAATTTTCCAGAACTTGCATATAAAACAGTAGTAGAAAATTTAATAGAAAATAATGTAAATGAAAATAATTTAAGATTAAGTGTTGCAAATAGATATACACCAAGTGAAATTATAGATGTTAGTTAGAAAGGAATTACAATGTTACATATTGATATAATTTGCATTGGAAAAATAAGAGAAAATTATTTGAAAGATGCAATAACCGAATATTCAAAAAGACTTTCAAAATATTGTATTTTAAATATAATTGAACTTCCAGATGAAAAACTTCCTTCTAAATTAAATGATAGCTTATCTTTTGATATTAAACAAAAAGAATGTAATTTAATTTCTTCTCGTATAAAAAAAGATAGCTATGTTATAGCATTAGATTTAAAAGGTAAAAATTATACATCTGAAGATTTTTCAAAAAAAATAGATGAAATCTCTATTACAAATAGTCATATTACTTTTTTAATAGGTGGTACTCTAGGAATGACAGATAATTTATTAAATAGTTCAAATGAACTTATATGCTTTTCTAAAATGACATTTCCTCATCCATTAATTCGTGTATTTCTTTTAGAACAACTATTTCGCGCATTTAAAATATCTAATGGAGAAAACTATCATCATTAATAATTAATATATAAAATTTTTGTAGAGGAAATTAATTTAAATAAATAGGGGCTTAAACTAATTATTTTTTATAAAAAACGAAAGATTTAGCTATTAGGGGGCAGCTAATTACTTGTTACTTTTTTATTTCCTCTACAAGATTAATAACTTTGGGATACTGAATCTATAGAATATAGATTCTTTTTTTTTGAATAAATTTCAAGAATTGTTTTTAATAATAATTATTTTTTTATTTTTCTTTTAATTTTTTTAGACCAATATATTACTATAAATTTTTGAATAAAAAAATATATGAATAAAAATAATAATACTCGAATAAACATTTTTCCTTCTTTCTTGAATTAACTGTTTTTATATTACCATATTTTTCCATTTATGTCAATAAAAACTTTACGACAAAATTCCACAAATTCCAACAGACACAAGTGTTCCTACCAAATCTCCTATTAATGCTGCCCACAAAACAAATTTTATTTTTTTTATTCCTACACAACTTGTATAAATAGCTATTGTATAAAATGTAGTTTCTGTAGATCCCATAATCGTTGAAGCAATTATTCCTATTCTTGAATCAACACCATAAGTTTTCATTATATCTGTTGCTAATGCTGTTGAGGCACTTCCAGATATTGGTCTTACTATAGCTAATGGCATTATTTCGCTAGGAATATTAAAAATATTTGTTAAAGGAGCAATCAATTTAGCTATAAATTCTAAAATTCCAGATCCCCTTAATGCTCCTATTGCTATAAAAATTCCCAATAAAGTAGGAAATAATTTTACAACAATTTCAATTCCTTCTTTTGCTCCTTCTACAAAAGTATCATATACTTTATTTTTTTCTATCAATCCATATATAATAATAATCGCTATAACAATAGGTATAGCACTAGAAGATAAATATTTTATAATATTCACAAATTACCCCTTTCTTATACTTATTCTTTTATTTCTTTTTTTATCTATATTAATAAATATCTTTGTTGCAGTTACTACAGCAATAGCTGCAGATATTGTAGCTATCCAAACTGGAAATATTATTTGAGTAGGATTACTTGAATTTAAAGAACTCCTTATAGCAATTACTGTAGTAGGAATTATTTGTATAGATGCTGTATTTATTACAATAAACATAGCCATTGAATTTGATATAGTATCTTTTTGTGGATTATCTTTTTGAAGTGTTTTCATTGCTTTTAACCCCAGAGGCGTTGCTGCATTTCCTAATCCTAAAATATTTGCAACCATATTCATAGAAATTTCTTCTTTAGCTTTCTCATTATTTTTACAATCAGGAAATAAAAAATTTATCAATGGTTTTAATAATTTTGTAAGTTTTTCTACAAATGTTGTCCTTTTAGCTATCTCCATAATTCCATTCCACATACAAATAGTAGCAAAAAAAGTAATAGTAAGCTGTACACTATTTTCAGCAGATTCAAAAATTGCTTGAGTTGTATCTCCCATACTTCCATTAAAACTAGCATACAAAAAAGATATTAAGATAAAAATTGGCCATATTATATTTAACATTTATTCACTTCCTTTTATTTATAAAATAATATTTACTTATTGGTTTAATCGTGCTATAATTAATAAAATTACAAATTTTGCCTTTTTCTTTTTAATATTATTCTAATTTAAAAAGCATTATTCGTTAAAGGTAAAAATTTGCATTTACATTTTTTTACAAATTTTGCAATTTGTTATTGCGTTTTTTGTAGATTTATGATATTATAAATGTATGAATATTTTGTCGAAAAATGGCGAATAAAGGAGGAAATAAAATGAAATCTACTGGAATTATAAGAAAAGTTGACGAACTAGGAAGAGTTGTTATTCCTATTGAACTTAGAAATCAATTTCAAATCGCAGAAAAAGATCCAATTGAAATATTCGTAGATGGGACATCAATTATTTTAAAAAAATACGAAAAATCATGTCTTTTCTGTGGTAACACAAAAAAATTAACTAATTACAAAGATAAACTTGTTTGTAATAAATGTTTAAAACAAATAAAATCATTAAGTGAAGAATAAAAAATAAAACTCCAAATATATTGGAGTTTTATTTTTTATATAAACATTTTATATATTTCATTTTTATTTACTTTTCTATCTTTTGCAATCTTTTTTATTATTTCGTTTTTTGTCAATCCTTGTTTTTCATAATAGTTATAATGCTCTTTAATAGTCATATTATTTAACATTTCACTTTCTTCATCTTTCGCTTTTATACTAGACCCTTGTATTAAAATAATATGCTCTCCCCTTGGCTCAGGGTATTTTTCCATAATTTCTTTTACTGTTCCTCTAATAAATTCTTCGTGTATTTTTGTTAGTTCTCTGGCAATTACGACTTGCCTATCTTCTATAATTTTTTCTAAATCAACTAGAGTATTATTTAACTTATGAGGTGCTTCATATAATATTATCGTTTTATTTTCTTTTTTTATTTCTTCTAATTTATCTTTTCTTAATTTTTTATTTATAGGTAAAAAACCATAAAAAGAAAATTCTCTTGTATCTAACCCTGAAGTTATCAATGCATTTATTAATGCACATGCCCCTGGAATAGGTATTATTTTTATATTTTCTTTTATTGCATTTTTTACTATTACTTCGCCAGGATCTGAAATCACAGGAGTTCCCGCATCAGAAACTAATGCAATATTTTTTCCTTCCTTCAAATCTTTTATTAATCCATCTACCTTAATATCTTCATTATGTCTATGGTAACTAATTAAAGTTTTATTTATTTTATAATGATTTAATAATTTTAAAGTTTGTCTTGTATCTTCTGCTGCTATTAAATCTACTTCTTCTAAGATTTTTATTGCTCTAAAAGTAATATCCTCTAAATTCCCTATTGGCGTTGCAACTAAATATAATATTCCACTCATATTTGCCTCCTACAATAAATTAATTTTTTATAATTAAATTTTATTTTTTATTATATATTTTTAATATTTCCTCTGTATAATTTCCATCTTCATCGTATATAAATAATGGTTTTTCTATTTTTAAAAATTCTTTTGCGTTTTTTACAGCCTTTATTAAAATTAATTTTGGTTCACTATTAATATTTGAATGAACTAATTTAATTACTTTTGGTTCTAATTTGTTTTGCTTTAATTTGTAAATAATTTCTGCTAATCGCTCTGGTCTATGTACCATATAAAGAGCTCCTTTATCTTTTAATAAATCAAAACTAATTTTTATAAAATCTTCTAATGAAGCTGTTATTTCATGTCTAGAAATTAATTTGTTTTCTTTTTCATTTTTTTCACCAGTATTTAATTTTTTATAAGGTGGATTTGTAACTATTGCATCAAAAGAATTTTTTTCAAAAATATTTGCTAAATTTTTAATATTTTCATTTATTATTTCAATTTTATCTTCTAAATTGTTTAATTTTACACTTCTTTGTGCCATTTCAGCAACTTGTTTTTGAATTTCTATTCCATATATTTTATTTAAATTTGTTTTTCCGGATAATAAAATACTTAAAATTCCTGTACCTGTCCCTAAATCTAATACTTTACTATTATTTTTTATTTCTTTTGCAAAATCAGATAAGAGTACTGCATCTATACCAAAACAAAAACCTTCTGTATTTTGAATTATTTTTAGTCCTTTATATTCCAAATCATCTATTCTTTCATTTTCTTTTAGTTCTATATTCATATTTTTCTCCTATTATTTTATTTTTTATTATACTATAAAATATAAAAAAAATAAAGGCTTGTATTTTTAACTACTTTATTTTTTTTTACATATAATATTAATAACAATAAAATAATAATTAATTATCATATTTTATATGCTATGTTAATTTAATTTATTTTAATTATATTAATTATTATATTTTAATAAATAATAATTAAATAAAATATTTTATGGAGTATTTATTTATGAATGTTAATGGATATAAAAAAAATAAATATTATTACAATAATTGTAATAATATTTGCTCAAAAAATATAAATAATTCTTTTTGTAATAATTTTAATTCTCCTTTAAATTCACTATTTGAAGTAGAAAATTTTTTGTGTAAAATAAATAAAATGTGTAAATGTATAAATTTATATAAATTTTTTAAATAATAAATAATAAATAATTATCAATTATTTATTATTTTATTTATTATTTTTATTTAATTTTAATTGTTTAATATTTTTATATAAAAAAACAAATAATTAATTAAATTATTTGTTTTTTTATTTATATTTTTTAAATAATATTTATTTTTATATCTAATTTTGAAAATTCCTATTAAAAACTTCATTAAATTTTATTTTTCCATTTTTAAAACTTTTATTTTCTTCTCCATTAATTAATATTTTTATTCCATTTATTTCTGTTAATTCTGTTAATGTTTTTACTATTGATTCTATTATTAATTTTTCTTTATTTTCTCCCCCTAAAATATTATTAATAAATTCACTTGAAAAATCAATAATTAATATATCTCCATTTTTTTCTATTTTATTTATTTTAGTTCCTTCTGGAATTGTTTTTTCAAAATTATTATTTTTTGGTCCACTTATTAGCAAATTAATTACTTTTTCATAGGGATTGTTAATTAATTCTTTCACATCTATTAATCTTACTTCTGGTACAACTTCATTGTCTTTTATAAAATATAAAGTTACCATTGTCTGTCTTAATTGTTCCTCTGAAATTTCTTCTTGAGGAATATATTCTATAATATTATTTTTCTTATTTTTAACAATAGAACATACTCCCATAATAATTCCTACTATTAACATTATAAAAATTATAATTATAATAATTCTTTTCCAATTTAACATATTATTTTCTCCTTTTTTCTTTTTTTAATTTTTATGATAGACAAGTTTATTTTAGAACAAAAAGTATTATTTTTGCCATATTTTTCCTTTGTGAATTTTGTGTTAAAATGTTTGACAAATTCACTATTTCTGTATAAAATTAGGTTTAAAGTTTATATATTTGATTTTAAATTCATATATCAATATAAAAGGAGAAAATAATGAAAAAATTATTACATGTAGGATTAGATGTCGGGTCTACAACAGTAAAAATAGTAGTAATGGATGAAGATTTAAATATTATATATAGAAATTATCAAAGACATTTTTCAGATACTAAAAATACAGTTTGTAATGTTTTAGATGATCTAATTTTAAAATATGCAGATTGCCTATTTACAGTTGCATTAACTGGTTCTGGTGCAATGTCTGCTGCTAAATTTTTAGACTTGCCTTTTATTCAAGAAGTTGTTTCTTGTAAAAGAGCAGTAGAAAAATATATTCCACAGACAGATGTTGTAATAGAACTTGGTGGAGAAGATGCAAAAATTATATATTTTGATAAATCAATAGAACAACGTATGAATGGAACTTGCGCAGGTGGTACAGGAGCATTTATAGACCAAATGGCTTCCCTTTTAAACACAGATACAGCTGGTTTAAATGAACTTGCTAAAAACTACAAAATGATTTATCCAATAGCTTCTCGTTGCGGTGTATTTGCAAAAACTGATATACAACCATTACTTAATGAAGGTGCTGCAAAAGAAGATATTGCTGTTTCTATTTTTCAAGCAGTTGTAAATCAAACAATAAGTGGTTTAGCTTGTGGTAGACCAATACGTGGAACAGTAGCATTTTTAGGTGGTCCTTTAAACTATTTATCTGAACTTAGAAATAGATTTATTGAAACTTTACATTTAGATGATAGTCATGTTGTTGTTCCAGAAGAAGCTCATTTACTAGTTGCAAAAGGAGCTGCTTTAGACTCTTTAAATACAAAACCTATTTCTAACGAAAAATTAAAAAGTAAAATAGAAGTATTAAGAAATTCACATGATGATACTACAAATCCACTAGCTCCTTTATTTAAAACAGATGTTGAATATGAAGAATTTAAAACAAGACATGAAAAAGATAAAGTAAAAAAAGCTAACTTAAAAGATTTTAGCGGAGATGTTTTTATAGGAATTGATGCAGGTTCTACTACTACAAAATTGGTAGTAATAGATAGTGAAGGAACTTTATTATATTCTTTATATGGAAGTAACGAAGGAAATCCCCTTCAAAGTGTTATAAAAATGCTAAAAAAACTATACGCTGAAATGCCTGAGACTTGTACTATTAGATATAGTGGTGTTACGGGTTATGGTGAAAAATTAATACAAACTGCTTTAAATGTAGATTTAAATGAAATAGAAACAATAGCTCATTATACAGCAGCAAAAGAATTTATGCCAAATGTAACTAGTATAGTTGACATTGGCGGGCAAGACATGAAATACATAAAAATGAAAAATGGTGCTATAGATAATATTATGCTTAATGAAGCTTGTTCTTCTGGATGTGGTTCTTTTATAGAAACATTTGCAAAAAGCTTAAATCTTTCTATTGAAGAATTTGTTGAAAGTGCACTAGAAGCAAGAAGACCTGTAGATTTAGGTTCTCGTTGTACAGTATTTATGAATTCTAAGATTAAACAAGCACAAAAAGAAGGATATAGTGTTGGAGACATATCTGCTGGACTCTCTTATTCAGTTATAAAAAATGCTATTCAAAAAGTTATGAAAGTTAGAGATGTTAAAACACTTGGCGCACACATAGTTGTTCAAGGTGGAACATTCTATAATGATGCTGTACTTCGTGCTTTCGAATTAATAGTTGGAAGAAATGTTGTAAGGCCAGATATTGCAGGCTTAATGGGAGCTTATGGAGCAGCACTTCTTTCTAAAGAACAATATGAAGCAAATTTAGATATGGAATATCACTCAACCATTTTAGGTTTAGAAGATTTAGATAAACTAGAAATAACAACTTCACATGTACGTTGCAATGGATGTGAAAATCATTGTTTACTTACAATAAATAAATTTAGTAATGGTTCAAAATATATTTCTGGAAATCGTTGTGAAAAAGGTGCAGGAAACATTTTAGATAAAAAAGACCTACCAAACGTAATGAAATATAAATATGAAAGATTATTTGGTTATGAACCTTTGCCAGAAGAAAAAGCAACACGTGGAACAATAGGTATCCCTAGAGTTTTAAATATGTATGAAGATTATCCATTTTGGTTTACTTTCCTTACAAATTTAGGATTTAGAGTAATACTTTCAGAAAAAAGTAATAGAAAAACATACGAAAAAGGTATGGAATCTATGCCTTCTGAATCTGTATGTTTCCCTGCTAAACTTTCACATGGTCATATTGTAAGTTTAATAAAACAAGGAATTAATACAATTTTTTACCCTTGCGTACCTTATTCTAGAAAAGAATATGAAAAAGCAGATAATCATTATAATTGTCCTATAGTAATTTCATATTCTGAAGTATTAAAAAATAATGTAGAAGAATTAAAAGATAAAAATATTAAATTCTTAAATCCATTTTTACCTTTTGAAGCAAAAACTTTAGCCGAAACTATAATGGATTTACCTGAATTTAAAGAATATAATTTTACTAAAAAAGAATTATTACAAGCAGCTCAAAAAGCTGAAGAAGAATATCAAAATTACAAAAATGACATACGTAAAAAAGGTGAAGAAACATTAAAATATATTAATGAAAATAAATTACATGGTATTGTATTAGCTGGAAGACCTTATCATACAGACCCTGAAATAAACCATGGAATTGATACTTTAATTACTTCTTTAGGACTATGTGTTTTAACAGAAGATAGTGTTTCACATTTAGCAGAAGCAAAACGTCCTTTAAGAGTTGTAGATCAATGGGTATATCATGCAAGATTATATGCTGCAGCAGATTTTGTCGGAAAACAAGACAATTTAGAATTAGTACAATTAAATTCATTTGGTTGCGGTGTAGATGCTGTTACAACAGATCAAGTTGAAGAAATTTTATCAAGCTATAATAAAATGTATACTTTAATTAAAATAGATGAAATTAACAATTTAGGTGCTGTACGTATTCGTATTCGTTCACTTTTAGCTAGTATGAAAAAACGTGAAACATTACAAAAAGAAGTTTCAAATGGAAATTATGAATGTAATAAAGTAATATTTACAAAAGATATGAAAAAAGATTACACAATATTAATTCCACAAATGGCACCTATTCATTTTGAATTAATTGAATCTGCTGTACGCTCTTGTGGTTATAAAGTAGAACTTTTAAGAAATTGTACAGATCATACTGTAGAAACAGGTTTAAAATACGTAAATAATGATGCTTGTTATCCTTCAATTTTAACAACTGGTCAAATGATAGAAGCTCTTCAATCTGGAAAATATGATTTAGATAGAACTGCTTTAATAATGTCACAAACAGGTGGCGGATGTAGAGCAACAAACTATATAGGATTTATTCGCAAAGCATTAAAAGATGCTGGTTTCGAAAAAGTTCCTGTTATATCATTTAATGTTGTTGGTATGGAAAAAATGCCAGGCTTTAAAATAACAATTCCTTTGATTGAGAGATTATTAAAATGTGTTATTTATGCAGATTTACTTCAAAAAATGCTTACAAAAAATAGAGCATATGAAATAAATAAAGGTGAAACAGAAAAATTATTTAATACGTGGATGGATAAATGCAAAAAAATGGTAGAAAAATCTACTATGAAAGAATTTAAACAAAGTATTTATGATATTGTAAATGATTTTGAAAAAATAGAATTAGATACTTCTGTAGAAAAACCTAAAGTAGGAATTGTTGGAGAAGTATTAATTAAATATCATCCTTTCGGAAATAATTTTGTTGCAAACAAATTAGAAGAAGAAGGCGCAGAAGTAATATTACCAGACTTTATGGGATTTATTAAATTTATTGCAACACACAAAATTACATTTAATCAATTAATAAAAACAGATAAATTTAAAGCAAAAGTATTTAAAACAGCAATTAAATTAATCGATATTTTAGAAAAAGATATGCGTATAGCTTTAGCTAATTCTAAAAAAGGTTATTTACAACCTTGTGATATATGGCATTTAGAAGAACAAGTTAAAGATGTTTTATCCATAGGAAATCAAACGGGCGAAGGTTGGTTTTTAACAGCTGAAATGATTGAATATATGGAACATGGCATTACAAATATTGTTTGTGTTCAACCATTTGCTTGTCTTCCAAACCATGTTGTAGGAAAAGGTGTTATAAAAACTATTAGAAACAAATATCCTGAAGCAAATATTTCACCTATAGATTATGACCCAGGTGCTAGTGAAGCAAATCAAACAAATAGAATTAAATTATTAATGACTGTGGCAAAAGATAATTTAAAAAATAAACAAAATTCAAAAAATGCAATTAGAAAAGAAAATGTTACAGATCAAACAGATAAAAAAGAAATAATAAATAATAATTAATTATTCTTTTTTACAAAATAAAAAATGTTGATATTAATTTTATATCAACATTTTTTTATTTTAATATACTCCACCATCAGCTATAATATAAGTTTCTTCATTTCCATCTAGTATTGAAATTTCAACTGATATATAATCTTCTTTATATTTACAATAAATAGATATTTTTGAATCTCCTACAGAACCTTCACCATATCCTAGAGATCTATCATAATTTATCTCATATTTATCATACACAAGCTTTCCGTTTTTATTTTGTATGCTTATTTCTCCCCAAGCTTCGTTTCCATTTACAAATACTCTAGCTCCGTAATTTCCTGCTACTTCTTCTGCAGATGGATATTTATTATTTCCCTGTACTGTTGAAATTGTATCTATATAACCTGTACTTACATCTGATAATGTTCTTCTTTCTCCTCTTCCATTATCATTATTTGAAAATCCTTCAAATACTTCTTCAAATTTTTCTCCAAATTCTCCTGACTTTATATCAGAAAAATTAATATTAAGTAAAAGTGTTGGTAATACACAACTTAATACTATTATACAAATAATAACTATTGGAATTATTATATATAATGACTTATCTTTTTGTTCCACTTCTCCAACTACTCTAATATGTGTATTTTTAGATTGCCATTTCAACATTTCTATTGGTAACCATAAACCAAATATACCAAATGTTATTATTGTTAAGAACCACCATAAAATATATCTTCCAAATAAAGAAATTGCTTTTCCATCAAAAGCTAATCTTTTTCTATTTATAATAGTATGTTTATTTATCCATCTATATTTAAAACAAATTGTAAAAGGATATAATATACCAAAACTAATTAAATTTAATATTTTACAAAGTATATTTACTCCTATTAATTGAATTGTTTTGCCATCAAAAAAGCTTTCTTCTTTTTTATGATCTTCATCTTCAAAATGTAAATTAGATATTACCCATTTTGTTTTCTTTACTGGTACAAAAAATCCATATATTCCTAATGTTATAATAGTTAAAAATATCCATATAAATCTATTTACAAATAAATCTCCACCTGTACCCTCAAATTTCAATCTTTTGCCATTATATACTGTATGTTTAAATTGATATGAATATAACATACAATCAGCCCATGGAGCACCAATTCCTAATGTTACTGCTTTTATTAAAAAACTTAATATTCTCCATCCGATTAATTCTAACAATCCACCATCAAAATATGAGTCTGTTCTTACTTGTTTTTTTTCTAATTCAACCTCTTGATAATCAACTTTTACTTCTTCAAAATTATTATCTTTTTCTACTTTTGTTAGTTCTTCTTTTACATCTTTTTTCTCCATAAAATTTCCCCTTTTTTTTGATTATATATTATATTATTTATTTATGCAATATTGTTTATTAATTCTTTTATTTGTTTAATTTTCCCTTTTGTTTCTATATATCCTAAATTATATAAATAATCTAATTTTGTTTTGTCCAATAATTGAATATTTTTTGTTTTTATTTTTAATAAATAATCTGCCCCATTTAATTCATAATTTGATAATTCTCTACATAATAATTCCATTGAACCACTTATTACATCAAACATATTTATTTCATTTTTTTCTTTTATCTCATTTTGAAAAATAATAGAAATTACTTTTTGTGCACCACATTGTTTCAACTCTTTCCATGGTACATTTTCTCTTATTCCTCCATCTACCATATAATTATCTTCAATTATGCAAGGTGAAAAAACTCCTGGATAGCTACAACTAGCCCTAACTGCTTTTCCTATATTAATATTATTTTTATAAATAATATTATCTGAATATTCTTTTCTATTTCTATTTTTTATTGATGAAAAAATATATACATCTCCTGTTTTTAAATTTACACATGGAATTAATAAATTTTTATTTATTTGATTAATATTATTTATTTCTTTTTTTGCACATTCTTTATTAATTAATTTTTCTATTTTTTTACCACTATTTAACCCTGTAATTATTATTTTTCTTTTTATTAAAATTCCAAATATTAATTTGATTACATTTTTTATTTCGAAGTAATTAATTTTATTTATATATTTTTTAAATATTTCATAAATTTCATCTGAATTATATCCTACAGAATATAAACAGGCTACTATACTTCCAGAAGATGTACCCGCTATATAATCAAATTTTATATTTTCTTCTTCAAGCGCCTTTAATGCTCCAATATGCGCAACTCCTTTTATTCCTCCACCTGCAAAACAAATTCCTATACTCAATAAAATCACCCTGATTAATTTTATTAAATATTTTTTAATTTATTCTTTTTAAAATAAATTAAATTATTATTTTATTAATTAATTTTATTTTTTATTTTATTTATTTAATTATTTTTATTTTAATTATTTATTTTTATTTAATTATTTATTTTTATTTTAATTATTTATTTTTATTTAATTATTTATTTTTATTTTAATTATTTTATTTTTATTTAATTATTTATTTTTATTTTAATTATTTATTTTTATTTTAATTATTTATTTTTATTTAATTATTCTTTTTTTATTAATTATTTATTTTTTATTTATTTATTTTTTTTATTTATTTTTTTTATTTATTTTTTTTATTTATTTTTTTTATTTATTTTTTTATTAGATTATTATTTCCCATTATTTACAGAGATAATGCTATTTATTAAATTTTATGTTATAATAATATATAGCTACAAAATAAAAGAAAGGATAATGTAAAGAACATGATTCTAAATAGTAATCAAACCATAGCAGATAGTTTAAAACCTACATTTGAAAATGTAACACGAGAATTTATAACAGAAACACTATATAAACTATTATTTAGTGATGAATTACCTAATTTTAGATTTATTTTTACTGAAACTGAAGCAATAGAATTTATAGATAAGACTCTCTCAAATTATAGAAATCAATTTGATGATAAATCCTTTGTTTCACACTTAGAAGAAGAGCACAGAATAATATTACAAAGAATAAAGGAAAAGTCGAATGGTAATAGCATACAACCAGCAATGATAATAAATAATTATAAAGATTTCTTTGAACAGTTAAGAAGCTTTTACGAAAAGGATATAGAATTATATTTTTTAAGAACAAATATGACAGGTTTCACTGTATATGAAAAAAATAATTGTTTTGAACAAATTTGGTTAAGAGCAACTCCAGAAGATTTTAATAATCCTGAAGAATTTTTAAGAAAACAAGTAGAAATGTTAAAAGATACGACTTTTGAGAAATATGATAAAGAAACTTATATAGGAAAATTAGGATTTTTAGATAATAATATACTTTGTATAAAAAATGGAATTTCAAGAACATGGGATGAAAACTCTAGGGAAATAGAAATAACTATTTACGATAAAACTTTTTATAACAATACAGAACTTTTTGATAGACCACATTATACACTTCCTATTATACGATATGGAATATATGAGAAAAATGGAAAACGAGTTTGTTCTATAGGTTCTATACAAAATACAAATGTATCTCAAAGCTCTTATGAACAGCCTAATATAAATAAAAAACTTAGAAATAAATCTTATAAATTAAATAATGGTATATCTGAAGAATACAGAGAAAAAGTAGATCCCAAAAGCATATTAGCATTAAGTATTTTTATTGACATTTTAAATCAAGAGGAAATTACAGACATTGAAGTTCCCTGTATGTATGTTTTAGACTATGAATATCATAGAAAAAGAAATAAAACAACTATTAAAAATTTTAAAGATTATTGGACAAAAGATAAAATTTCTAAATTTCCATCATCTTATCAATCACAAAAAAATCACTTAAGCCATAATTATAATAAACAAAATTTAATAAGTGAAATAAAAACTGAAGGATTAATACGAAAATTTCAAAGATTATTAAATCATTATCAAAGTGGAGTAATAGAAAGTTATCCTGGAGATATAGATAATTTTTTACACATTCATATACCTATTATAAAGTCTGAAACTGAAATTAAAGGTGGTATTTTAGTAGAACTATATAGGTTAATATCTCAAAGATATCAAGACATAGAAAGATAATACACTATTTTAATTTATTCATAAATAAGATAATTTTATAAAAAAAATATAAGGTAATCAATACCTTATATTTTTTTGGCGGAAGCTGAGGGATTTGAACCCTCGCGGCCCTTGCGAACCCTAACAGTTTAGCAAACTGTCCCCTTCAACCACTTGGGTAAGCCTCCAAATGTTTCAAGTTAAACTTTTAATAAAAAAATGGCGCAGAGGGTGGGATTCGAACCCACGGTACGCTACAAACGCACGCCAATTTTCAAGACTGGTGCCATAAACCAACTCGACCACCTCTGCACATGTTACTATAATTCGTAACAGATATATATTAACACAAAAAAGCTTCCATTGTCAATAGATAAATCCAAAAAACTTACTTATAAAACATAAATTTTTACTTTATAAATTCTAAAAAAATAAACCTTAACATTTTTGTTAAGGTCTATTTATAAATGTGAAACATTTTTTAGTTTTACTTTCATTATTTTTCGCATTTTTTTATTTTAATCTCTGTTTATTAAATCTAACATTCTTTCTAGATCTTCATTATTAGAATAATTAATTATTATTCTTCCACTTCTTTTTTTAGCATCTATTTTTACTTTTGTTCCAAAGAAACCTTGGAATCTATCTTCTATGTCTCTATAAATTGCTTCATATTTTTTTCTATCTTCTTTTGTATTTTTACTAACATTTTTCTTGTTTTTTAGGCTTCTTTCTATATCTCTTACTGTTTGTCCTGTTTCTATGATTTTCAATGCCATTTTATATTGTTGTTCTGGATCTTCAAATCCAAGTAATGAACGGCAATGTCCTTCTGTTAATTTTCCCTCTAATGCTAAATCTATAACTCTTGGATCCAAATTTAAAATACGTAAGCAGTTTGTAACTGTACTTCTATTCATTCCCATTATATCTGCTAATTCTTGTTGTTTTAATCCATATTCGTCTATTAATTGTTTAAATCCTTTTGCTTTTTCTATTGGATTTAAGTCTTCTCTTTGTATATTTTCTATTAATGCTATTTCTTTTGTTTTTCTTTCATCATCATTTCTAATTATACATGGAATTTCTGTAAGACCTGCTTTTTTTGATGCTCTCCATCTTCTTTCACCTGCAACTATTTCATAATATCCATCTTTTTTATTAACAATAATAGGTTGAATAACTCCATATATTTTAATAGATTCAGCAAGTTCTTCTATTGCTTCCATATCAAAGTTTCTTCTTGGTTGATTTCTATTTGGTTCTATATCTACTATTTTTATTTTTTCAATTCTTTCTCCTTCTTTTACTTCTTCTTTTTTTATATCTTCTATAACTGTTTTATCACTAAATAATGCATCTAAACCTTTTCCTAATCCCGTATTTTTAGCCATTTTTATTCTCCCTTCCTTTTAGCTTCTTCTTCATTTTTCTTTAAAAATTCTTTTACAAATTTATCGTAAGATTTTGCTCCTTTTGATTTTGGATCATATACTGATATCGGCATACCATAGCTTGGTGCTTCACTAAGTCTTACATTTCTTGGTATAACTGTTTTATACACTTTGTTTTCAAAATATTTATTAACTTCTTTTACTACTTGATTTGATAAATTTGTCCTAATGTCAAACATAGTAAGTAAAGCTCCTTCAACTTCTAAGTCTTTATTTAAATGTTTTTTAACTAAATTTATAGTATTTATAAGTTGTCCAAGTCCTTCTAGTGCGTAATATTCACATTGTACAGGAATTAGTACACTGTCTGATGCAGTAAAAGCATTTAATGTAATTAATCCTAAAGATGGTGGACAATCTATTATTATATAATCATATTTGTCTTTTTGACTATCTACTTTTTCCTTTAATCTGTATTCTCTAGACATCATTGAAACAAGTTCTACTTCAGCTCCTGCAAGGTTTATATTAGATGGACATACTTCCAAATTTTTTACCATTGTAGTTTGTATTGTGTTTTCTATTTCTACGTCATTTATAATAACATCATACACAGAAAAATTAACATTTTTATCTATACCTAATCCACTTGTTCCATTTCCTTGTGGGTCAGTATCTATCATTAATACTTTTTTCCCTTTTTTAGCTAATATTGTACTTAAATTTACTGCTGTTGTAGTCTTTCCTACTCCACCTTTTTGATTTGCAATTGATATTACTTTTCCCACTGATATTACCTCCATTTTTCTAACACATTAATAATATAAAAATATACAAAAAAAGTCAATAAATATTACAATATTTGTTGACTTTTTTATATAATTTTTTCTTATAATTTACTAAACTTTTTTAAATTGGTTCTTTGCTTGGAGTTCCAGGCTTTCTAGGATATTTTAAAGGTGTATTTTTTACTTTTTCTACTATAATAATATTTCTTTTTATATCACTATTTGGAAGAGTAATTTCTTCTATTTTTTCTATTTGTCCACCTAATATTTCTAAAGCATTTTTTGCATTTTCTACTTCTTCTATATTAGATCCTTTCATACATATAGCTCTACCTCCTACCTTTACTAGAGGGAGTAAATATTCTAACAATATATTTAAAGGTGCAACAGCTCTTGATGTAGCAATATCATATGTCTCCCTTTCTTTTTTATTTTTTCCAAATTCCTCAGCTCTGCCATGTATTGTTGTTATATTTTCTAATTTTAAATTTTCTTTTACTTCTTCTAAAAAATTTATTCTCTTATTTAAAGAATCTAATAACACTATATCTGTATTTTCTTTTACTATAGATAATGGTATTCCAGGAAAACCTGCTCCTGTACCTACATCTATTAATTTTTCATCGTCTTTAATATACTTAGCAATAGTTAGAGAATCTACAAAATGCTTTAATATTATCTCTCTTGGCTCTATTATCGCTGTTAAATTGATTTTTTCATTCCATTCTAGTAACAAACTCATATAATTATAATATTTTTCTATTTGTTCTTTTGTTAATTTTATTTCTATTTGCTTTGCTTTAATTTTTAATTCTTCTGAAAATATTTCAAATTCCATATTTCCTCCTTATATATGTAAGTTTTTAAAGCTTATATATGCTTAAAATAGGCTTTTTAAGATTATTTTACTTTATTGTAAGTTTCTAAATAAATTAAAAGTACTGATATATCTGCTGGAGATACTCCTGAAATTCTAGATGCTTGTCCTACAGAATTTGGTCTTATTTTATTTAGTTTTTGTCTAGCTTCTAGTCTTAAACCTTTAATATCTTCATAATTTATATCTTCTGGTAATAACTTTTGCTCTAATTTTTTAAATTTTTCTACTTGTTCTGCCTGTAATTTAATATATCCCTCATATTTTAGTTCTATTCCAACTTCTTTTTCTACTTGTTCTTCTAATTCTGGTCTATCAGGATCTATTTCTTTTAATCCTTCATAAGTTAATTCTGTCCTTTTTACTAAATCTTCTAAGCTTGCTCCTGTAGTAAGTTCTGAAGAATTATACTTTTTCAAAAACTCATTTACTTCTTTAGTAGGCCTTATAATTGTAGCTCTTACTCTTGCAATTTCATCTTCAATACTTTTCTTTTTCTTTAAAAACTTTTGATATCTTTCTTCTGATATAAGACCTACTTTATAACCTATCTCCAATAACCTTAAATCTGCATTATCTTGTCTTAGCAAAAGTCTATATTCAGCACGAGATGTCATCATTCTATATGGTTCATTAGTTCCTTTTGTTACAATATCATCAATTAAAACACCTATATAACCTTGAGTTCTATCTAATATTACAGGATCTTTTCCTTTTAATTTTAAACTTGCATTTATTCCTGCCATTAATCCTTGGCAAGCTGCTTCTTCATATCCTGACGTTCCATTTGTTTGTCCTGCAAAGAATAATCCATCTATTTTCTTATATTCTAAAGATAATTTTAAATCTGCAGGATTAATACAATCATATTCTATTGCGTATGCAGGCCTTGTAAATTCTGCATGTTCTAGTCCTGGAAGAGTTCTATACATTGCTATTTGCACATCTTCTGGAAGAGATGAACTCATTCCTTGAATATACATTTCGTCCGTATTTCTTCCTATTGGCTCTACAAATATTTGGTGTCTTTCTTTATCTGCAAAACGAACTACTTTATCTTCTATAGATGGGCAATATCTAGGTCCTGTTCCCACAATTTCTCCACCGTATAAAGGTGAACGGTGTAAATTTTTACGTATTATTTCATGAGTTTTTGCGTTTGTATATGTTAAATAACATGGTAATTGCTCTACACTATCATCTATTTTATCTTCAAAAGAAAATGCCTCTGGATGCTTATCTCCCTCTTGTATTTCCATCTTCGAAAAATCTATACTATTTTTGTTTATTCTTGCAGGAGTACCTGTTTTAAATCTAACTAAATCTACTCCTTCTCTTTTTAAAGCCTCTGATAATTTATTTGCTGGGAATACTCCATCTGGTCCACTTTCAAAAGAAACTTCTCCTATGAATATTTTTCCTTTTAAATATGTACCTGTTGCTACAATAATACAATCTACATCATATATTGCACCAATATTTGTTTCTATAGACTTTACTTTTCCATTTTCTACTGTAAAATCTACTATTTCAGCTTGTTTAATATATAAATTTTCTTGTTTTTCTAATGTATGCTTCATTTCTTCTTGATATCTTTTTCTATCAGCCTGTGCTCTTAAAGAATAAACTGCTGGTCCTTTAGAGGTGTTTAACATACGCAATTGAGTATAAGTTTTGTCGATGTTTTTCCCCATTTCTCCCCCAAGGCAATCTATCTCTCTTACTAAATGCCCTTTAGAACTTCCTCCTATGTGTGGATTACAAGGCATATTTGCAACAGCTTCTAGGCTAATAGAAAACATTAATGTCTTCATTCCCATTCTTGCACAAGCTAGTGCTGCTTCGCAACCTGCATGTCCTGCTCCGATTACTGCTATATCATATTTTCCTGCATTATATTTCATTTTTTACTCCTTTCATAATTTTTTTTAAGATATTCTCTTATTAATTTATATATATATTCCTTATTAATTATTTTAAAGATGTGTCCCTTTCGGTTCATTTAATTTATAATTAATATTTTTTTGTGAAACATTTTACTTTGTTTTTTATGAAACTTGAATTTTTGTTCTGTTGTTATTTTGACAATTTTAATATTCATTCTTGTGTGTTGTGTATGTTTATTTTGTTATTTGTCTTTTTGACTATTTGTTGTTTTTTATAAATATTTAATTACATTCTTCATAACCCTTGCTACTCTAAGGTTACAGAAAATATTTATTGATATTTATAGGTTAATTTTTATTGTTGTAATTTTACTTATATGTTTAATGTGTCGTTTTTTGACTTTCTTTTTAAAATCGTTTTTAAGGCTTTTTTATAACAGCAAAATAAAATTACTCATCTTTTAATTATTTCTTTCTTATTTTTTATTCTCGTGCGTTTCTTTATTTTCCTAAGCAGAATTTTGAGAATATTTCATTTATAATATCTTCTGATACATTTTCACCTGTTATTTTTCCTAAATCTTCTAAAGTTTGTTTTATTGAAATAGAAATTATATCAATTGGCAAATTATTTTTTACTGCATTTATTGCTTCATTAATATTATTAATTGCATATTCAATTTGATTTTTATGTCTTATATTAGTAATAATTATTTCTCCATCTGTTTCCAAATTTTTAATTTGGAACATATTTTCAATTTCATTATACAACTCTTCTATTCCATTTCCGTTTTTAGCAGATATTTTTACTACTTTTTTATTCAACCTTTTTAATTCTTCACTATTTTCTAAATTATTTTCTTTTAAATCTACTTTATTTAATAATATAATTGAATTTTTGCTTTCTGCTAATTTTAAAATTTCTCTATCTTCTTCAGTTAAGTCTTTTGAATTATCTAAAATTACTAATACTAATTCTGCATCTTTAGCTATATCTATTGCTTTTCTTACACCAATTTCTTCTATTTTATCTGAAGTTTTTCTTATTCCTGCAGTATCTATTATTTTTAAAGGTATCCCTTTTATTGTTATAAATTCTTCTATTGTATCTCTTGTAGTACCTTCTATTTCGCTTACTATAGCTCTTTCTTCTTTTAATATTTTATTTAATAGAGATGATTTTCCTGCATTTGGTCTACCTATAATTGCTGTTTTTATTCCCTCTTTTAATATTTTTCCACTTCTAAATGTATCTTTTAGGCTTTCTAATTTATTTTTTGCATTTTCCAAAATACCTAATGCTTTGTTATTTGTAACTTCTTCTATATCATATTCTGGATAATCTATAGAAGCTTCTATATCTGCCATTATATCTAGTAAATCATGTCTTATTTCATTTATTCTATTAGATAAATCTCCTTGTAATTGATTTATGGATGCTTTTGATTCTTTTTCTGTTTTACTATTTATTAAATCCATAATTGATTCTGCTTGTGATAAATCTATTCTTCCATTTAAAAATGCTCTTTTAGTAAATTCACCAGGTTCAGCTAATATAGCTCCATTTTTCAAACATTGCTCTAATATTTGTTTTTCTACAATCATTCCCCCATGAGAATTTATTTCGCACATATCCTCCCTTGTATAACTCCTAGGATTTTTAAAAAAAGAAACTAATACTTCATCTATTTTTTCATTTGTTTCTGAATCTACTATTGTACCATATTGTATGGTATAACCTTTTATTTTGTTTAAATCTAATTTTTCTCCTTTACTATTTTTAAATATTTTTTCTAATATTTTAAAGGATTCTTTACCACTCATACGAATAATTCCAATTCCGCCATTGCCTATAGCCGTAGATATTGCTGCTATTGTTTCCATATTTTCCTCCTTCTATATTTTTATATTTATTTAACAAAAAAAGTCAAAGTAATAGATTAATATAAATATATAAAAATATACTTAAATTAAAATCTTCACTTTGACTTCAGATTTTTGATATTAAATTATTTTATTTTAGAAATAACTACTCTTCTGTTATCTCCTTCTCCTATGCTATATGTTTCTACTTTATTATTGTCTTGCAATTTACTATGTATTATTTTTCTTTCATATGCTGACATTGGCTCTAATGTAACAGATTTTCCTGTTTTTAATACTGTTTTAGAAACTTTTTGTGCTAACTCTTCTAATACTTTTTCTCTCTTTTCACGATAATTTTCGATATTTAAAACTATTCTTATCTTATTATTGAAATTACGATTAGCAATATTAGATAATATAGTTTGCATTGCATTTAATGTTTCTCCTCTATAACCAATTAATATACCCGCTGCATCGCCATTTATATCTATATATATAATACTATCTTCAACTTTTATTGTATATGATAACGAATTATCAATTCTTGGTAATAATTCTTTTATAAAATTTTCAATTATTTTTTTTGCTTCTTCCAAATCTTCAATATTTGTATCATATTCTCTTTTGATTTTTTCTACTTTTTTTTCATTTTTATTTTCTTTTAATGTTAATTCTACTTTTACTACTCTAGGTGTTAATATACTAAAAAAACTTTTTTTATTTTCATTTTCTAATACTTTAACATCTACTTTGTCTTTAGAAACATTTAATGCTTTTAAACCATTATCTATTGCTTCTTGCGTTGTCTTACCTTCTGAAATAATACTATTGTTCATTGTTTTCTTCCTCCTTAGATGTAGTAATTTTATTAATTATTAATCTTTCTAAAATCATAACCACATTACTTACAAGCCAATATAAAGCTAGTCCAAGTGGTGCAATAACTGCTATAGAAATAGACATTATTGGAACCATATAAGACATTGTGCTGTTCATTTGTCCCATACTATCTAGTAATTCGTCATCTTTTGATTTTTCTTCAGAATTAATTATAACTTCTTTTTGTTTTTCTCTTTGTTTATTTTGTTGTTTTGTTGTTATTTTTATAGAAATAAATGATGTTATAACATATAATACTGGAATTACATAAACTCTCCAATCATTTAAACTCTGAGTTGGAACTTTACTTAAATCTAATCCCAAAAATTCCATATTAATCTTCAATTTTTCATAATTTTGTTTTTTATTTTCAAGTTCTTCTCTGTTTTCTACGTTTTCATCTTCTAATTGTTTTTGTATTTCATTATAATCACTTTGTATTCTAGATATTATTTGTATTTCTGGATAATTAGCTTTTTTGCCTTCATTTTCTTCATTTATTTTTGTTCTATATTCTTCTACTATTGCTTTTAATTCTTCATTTTTATTTACTCTTTTCATATATGTAAGAGGTTGACTTACAAGCCAGAAAACTGAAAGTATAATTAATACTTGTAATATTGCAGTAAAACATCCATTGAATGGACTCATTTTTTCTTTTTTATATAATTCTATTGTTTCTTGATTTAATTTTTCAGGATTATTTTTATATTTAGTTTGTATTTCTTTCATTTTTTCTTGAAGCTCAGCTGACTTCTTCATTGTTTTTTGTTGTTTTATTGTAATAGGTATTAAAATTACTCTTAAAAGTAATGTAAATATAATAATTGCAATACCATAATTGTTAGTTAACTCATAAAAAAAGTTTAATGCATATCCAAATATTTCTGATATAAATCCCATATAAAGTTTCCTCTTCTTTCTTATTTATTTTAAAGGATCATAACCACCTTTTGAAAAAGGATTGCACTTCAATATTCTTTTAAATCCTAAAAAGCACCCTTTCAAAAAACCATATTTTTGAATTGCTTGTTTAGTATATTCTGAACATGTAGGATAATATTTGCATTTTATTCCTAATTGCTCAATTATTTTAGAGATATATTTTTTATAAAAATTTATTAAAAAAATTCCTATTTTTCGCATTTTAATATTCCTGCTTTTTTAAATAAATAATTCATATCTTCATGCACTTGGCAACATTTATATTTTTCTAATTTATCTTTATTCCATAAAAAAACTATATTATATCCTTTTAATAAATTTTCTTTTTCTATGTAATAACTTTCTCTAATTAAACGTTTTAAAAGATTTCTCTTAGTTGCTTTTCCTATTTTTTTACTTATAGCTATTCCTATCACATTTTTATTTTTATTATTTTTAGTAATATAAATAGTTATGTATTTTCCTTTATAAAATTTACCTTTTGTAAGTACATTTTTAAATTCATAATTTTTCTTTAAAGTATCGATTTTTCTCATTTTACTACTCCTTTTACAAAAGGCCTATCAATAAATAAAGTAAAATTACAAAAAAGACCACATTTATATAAACTGTGGTCCTTCCAAACTTAAGCACTTATTTTTTTTCTTCCTTTTGTACGTCTTGCTTTTAATACATTTCTTCCTGCTCTAGTTTTCATTCTTTTCATAAAACCATGTTCTTTTTGTTCTTGTCTCTTTTTTGGTTGGAATGTTCTTTTCATTTTTGGCACCTCCTGTATTTATTTAAACCGTAAACGGATTATTCACTTTCATAAGCTTTATAATTGTATATTAAAAAGTTGTTTATGTCAATAGTTTGATTAAAAATTTAATATTTTTTTTTAATTGTATTGACTATTTAAACTTGTTTTTGATATGATAAGAAAACAATAGGGAAAAAGGAGTTTTATTGTATTATTTTAACTATAATTCATTTTTCTAAGAAAATTTTATATTTTTGGAAGGACTGAAAAAAATGCCACAAAAAGAATTAGATGAACTTCTTACAAAAGCAAAAGAACTCTTAAGAGAGGAAATGACTCAAATTTCATACGATACTTGGATTAAAGAGCTTGAAATACAAAGTATGAACAATGGAAATGTTGTTTTACTTATTTCTACAAATTTCAATAGAGATACTGTAGAAGCTCGTTATCATTCATTATTAGTTAATACTTTTAACTATTTAACAAATAAAGAATGTAGTATCACAATCCTTTCAAAAGAAGAATTAGAAAGTCAACCAAATAATTTCATTAATAAAGTTGAATCCGTTAATTATGGTTCTTTAAATCCTACATTAAATCCAAAATATACTTTTGACAGTTTTGTTGTAGGAAATAATAACCGTTTTGCTCATGCAGCTTCTTTAGCTGTTGCTGAGGCTCCTGCTACTTCATATAATCCTTTATTTATTTACGGAGGAGTAGGTTTAGGAAAAACTCACTTAATGCATGCTATTGGTAATGAAATTTTAAGAAATAACAAAAATGCTAATATTTTATATGTTACTTCTGAAAATTTCACTAACCAACTTATTAATGCTATAAAAGATAATAAAAATGAGCAATTTCGTAATAAATATCGTAATATAGATGTCCTTCTTATAGATGACATCCAATTTATTGCGGGAAAAGAAAGAGTTCAAGAAGAATTTTTTCATACTTTTAATACTCTTCATGAAAACGGAAAACAAGTTATTATATCAAGTGATAGACCTCCAAAAGATATTAATCTTTTAGAAGATAGATTAAAATCTAGATTTGAATGGGGTCTTATAGCTGATATTTCTAATGCTGATTATGAAACTCGTTTAGCTATTTTAAGGAAAAAAGCTCAATTAGATAATATTATTATTGATGACTCTATATTAGCAAATATAGCTAATAGTATAGATACTAATATTAGAGAATTAGAAGGAGCTTTAAATAAATTAGTAGCTAGATCATGTTTAATAAATAGTCCTATTACTATGGAAATGTCAGAATGGGCTATTAATGAAATAGTTTCATCAAAAGATAAAGTCATTTCTTCAAGTTTTATACAAGAAACTGTCGCTAAATATTTTAATATAGATGCTAAAGATTTAGCGGGTGCAAAACGTTCTAATGATGTTGTATTTCCAAGACAAATAGCAATGTATTTGTGTAGAACAGTACCTCAGCTTTCATTACCTCAAATAGGTAAAGATTTTGGAAATAGAGATCATACAACAGTAATGCATGCTTGTAGTAAAATAGAAAAAGAAATGAAAGAAAATAAAAATACAAAACTAATTGTGGAAAGTGTTAAAAACATTTTATTAGCAAATGAATAGTTTATATTTAAATGAAATTTAATGTTTTTAAAAAAAGGTGTTTGGAAAAAACAATGTTTGGAAAAGAATATTAAAGTTCTTCTTACGGAATAGCTTGATTCGATATCCACAACTACTTGTGAATTTACTGTAGAAAACATGTTTATAACTAAATAATTCACATTTTAAAAATTGAATTGTTAATAACTTTAATATTTATCCACTATATTATCAACATCTAAAACATTACGCTTATAAACAATACACATAGTTTTCCACACAATCCACAACACCTATTACTACTACTACTAAAATTATTTATATTATTATAAAGGAGTTTGATGAAAATGAAAATTGTTTGCGAAAAGGAAAAAATCTTGAAAGCTATTAATTCCGTAACAAAAGCGGTAGCTTCAAAAACAACAATGCCTATATTAGAAGGTATATTAATTCAAACAAATGATAAAGAAGTTAAATTAACAACTTATGATTTAGAAATAGGAATAGAGTATATTATTGATGCAGATGTTAAAGAACAAGGAGCAACAGTAGTTAATGCTATAATGTTTAGTGAAATAATTAGAAAATTACCAGATACAGAAATAAATATTTCATTAAATGATAAAAATTTACTAGTAATAGAATGTGAAGGTTCTTTATATAAATTAGCAACTATGAATCCAGAAGAATTTCCTGAATTACCACAAATAAATGTAGAGAATTCTATTCAAATAGAACAAAATACTTTAAAAGAAATGATAAGAAAAACAATATTTGCAGTAAGCCAAGAAGAAAATAGACCTATTTTTACAGGATGTTTATTTGAAATAAAAAATAATAAACTAAATGTAGTAGCAGTAGATGGATTTAGATTAGCATGGAAATCTAAATTTTTACAAAATAATAGTAATGATTTTACAGCAGTTATTCCTGGTAGAACATTAAATGAAGTTAATAAAATTATATTAGATTCATTCGATACTATAAAAATAGGAGTTGCTAAAAATCAAGCATTATTTGAAATGGAAAATTGTAAATTAGTTACAAGATTATTAGATGGAGAATTTTTAAATTATAGTAGCGTTATTCCAGAAAATTGGGAGACAAGAGTAAGAGTAAATAAAAATAATTTACAAAATTGTTTTGAAAGAATTAGTTTAATTTCAGCATCTAGTATAGAAAAAGAAAAGAAATATCCTGTAAAATTATCAGTAGATATAGGAAAAGTAACTATTTCTTGTACAAACCAAACAGGTGATGCTAAAGAAGAAATGTATGTATCTACAGAAGGACAAAATCTAGAAGTAGGATTTAATCCTAAATATTTCTTAGATGCACTTCGTGCAATAGATGATGAAGAAATTTTTGTAGATTTTGGTACAAGTATTTCTCCATGTATAATAAGACCAGTAGATGATGGTGATTATATATATATGATATTGCCAATTAGATTAAAAGATTAAATAAAAAAATAATATGAAAGGAGGTTTAAAGTTGGAAATTGGAAAATAGAAAAAAGTTATTCACAATTTAATAATAAAATGTGGATAAAAATAAGAATATTCTAGTTTTCAACTTCTAATCTCTAAATATATATGTATATAGATAAAATAAAACTATTAAATTTTAGAAATTATGAAGAACAAGAGATATTATTAAATCCTAATATAAATATATTTTATGGAGATAATGCTCAAGGAAAAACTAATATAATAGAATCTATATTTTTATGTGCAATAGGAAAGTCTTTTAGAACAATAAAAGAAAGTGAAATGATAAAATTTGATAAGAATTTTTCATGCATTATGTTAGATTATAAAAAAAGTGATAGAGAGGGTTCTATAAAAATAGAAATATCAGATAAAAAAAATATATATGTAAATGGTATAAAAATAAAAAAATTAAGTGAATTATTAGGAAAATTAAATATAGTTATATTTACACCCGATGATATACAAATTTTAAAAGAAGGACCTCAAAAAAGAAGAAGATTTTTAGATATATTAATAGGACAATTAAGGCCAAACTATATAAATATATTAAATTTATATAATAAGACATTAGAGCAAAGAAATAATTATTTAAAACAAATAAAAACAGAAAATAAACCAGAAGAAATGTTAGAAATATGGGATGAAAAATTAGCAGAATATGGAGAAAAAATATTTTTATACAGAAATGAGTTTATAGAAAAAATAAAAGAAAAAATAAATAAAATACATCAAGAAATTACTGAAAATAAGGAAAGTCTAAAAATAGAATATGAATCAAATTGTAAATATAGAATAGAGTATTTAAAATTACTAAAAGAAAGAAGAAAATTAGATATAATAAAAGGTTTTACAACAAAGGGTATACATAGAGATGATTTTATGATATATATTAATAATGAACTTGTAAATGTATATGGTTCACAAGGTCAAAATAGAACAGTTGTATTATCTTTGAAAATTTCAGAAATGCAAGTTATATATGATGAAATAGGAGAATATCCAATTTTATTATTAGACGATTTTATGTCAGAATTAGATGAAAAAAGAAGATCAAGTTTTTTAGATAATATAAAAGAAACACAAGTAATTATAACATGTACAGATAAAATAGAAAATATAGATGGAAATTATAAATTAATAAAAGTAGAAAAAGGAAAAATAAAATAATCCACAAAAAAATAACAAAATGTGGAAAACATATATAAAAATAAAAGGATGGTTGAAAAAATGGAAAAATTTGAACACAAGTATGGTGCAGAACAAATTCAAGTATTAGATGGTTTGGAACATGTAAGAAAAAGACCAGGTATGTATATAGGAAGTGTTTCTGTAAGAGGACTTCATCATTTAGTATATGAAATAGTAGATAACTGCGTAGATGAAGCTTTAGCTGGTTATTGTACTCATATACAAGTAAAAATTGAGCCAGGAAATATTATTAGTGTAGAAGATGATGGTAGAGGAATTCCAGTAGATATACATCCTAAAACACATATTTCAGCAGCAGAAACAGTTTATACAAAATTAAATGCTGGTGGAAAATTTGGTGGAGATAGTGGTTACAAAGTATCTGGTGGTCTTCATGGAGTTGGTGCATCTGTTGTAAATGCATTATCAACATGGTGTGAAGTAACTATTCAAAGAGATGGCGGAATATATGAAATGAAATTTGAAAGAGGAAAAACAGTAGAGCCATTAACAAGAATAGGAGATTCTAAAAAAACAGGTACTAAAGTTAGATTTTTAGCAGATGATACTATTTTTGAAACATTAGAATATGAATATGATATATTAGAAAATAGATTTAGAGAAATGGCATTTTTAACAAAAGGATTAAAAATTAGTATAGAAGATTTAAGAGAGGAAACACCTAAAAAGGCAGAATTCCATTTTGAAGGCGGATTAAATTCTTTTGTTGAATTTCTAAATAAAAACAAAGAAAAATTACATCCAAATCCAATATATATAGAAAGAACAGAAGGTGAAGTTCCAGTAGAAATAGCTTTTCAATATACAACAGCATATTCAGAAAACATATATACATTTGTAAATAATATTAACACAATAGAAGGTGGAACTCACTTAGAAGGATTTAAAAGAGCTTTAACAAAAACTTTTAATGATTATGCAAGAAGTCATAATTTAATAAAAGAAAAAGATGCAAATTTACAAGGTGAAGATATTCGTGAAGGTATAACAGCAGTTGTTTCTGTTAAAGTAAAAGAACCACAATTTGAAGGACAAACTAAAACAAAATTAGGAAATAGTAATGTAACAGGTATTGTTCAAAGTATGGTAAATGAAGCTTTAGGAAACTTCTTAGAAGAAAATCCATCAGTAGCAAAAGCTATTTTGGAAAAATGTATAAATGCTTCTAGAGCTAGAGAAGCTGCAAGAAAAGCAAGAGAATTAGTTAGAAGAAAAAATGCATTAGAAACAACAACATTACCTGGAAAACTAGCAGACTGCAGTAGTAAAAATCCTGCAGAATGTGAAGTATATATAGTCGAAGGGGATTCTGCTGGAGGAAGTGCAAAACAAGGTAGAGATAGAAGATTCCAAGCTATACTTCCACTTTGGGGTAAAATGCTTAATGTTGAAAAAGCAAGAGCAGATAAAATATATGGAAATGATAAATTAAATCCAGTTATATTAGCTGTTGGAGCTGGTATAGGAGCAGATTTTGATGTATCTAAAATAAGATATGGAAAAGTTATAATTATGGCCGATGCCGATGTCGATGGTGCACATATTAGAACACTTTTACTTACATTCTTCTTTAGATATATGAGACCATTAATTGAAAATGGAAATGTGTATTTGGCACAACCACCACTATACAAATTATCTAAAAAAGGAATGAAAGATGTATATTGTTATACAGATGAAGATTTGGATAAAGCATATAAAGAGTTAGCAGAACAAGGAATAGAAAGAGAACAATTAGGACTTCAAAGATATAAAGGTCTTGGAGAAATGAACCCAGAACAATTATGGGAGACAACAATGGATCCATCAAATAGAATTTTAGTAAAAGTAACAATGGAAGATGCTATAAAAGCAGATGAAATATTTACAATTCTTATGGGTGATGATATTGAACCAAGAAGAGAATTTATAGAGAAAAATGCTAAATATGTTAAAAACCTTGATATATAATTTTAAAATAAATTTAATAGCACGTAATAGACTAAATACTATTACGTGCTATTATCGTATAAAGCTAATATTAACTTTAGGCTAAAACTATTATTCCTAATTTTTTCACCTAATATATATTGCTATATAAATAAGCAATAAACCAAAAATAATAATCCTTCGCTCGACTATAAATACACACAAGGTAACCATATTCATCCTAAAATAGGACTAATAATGACTACAATAATATATAAATATAATCTTAGCTCAAATATATTACCTATTATTTAACCATATATAAAATACAAAATATAATAAAATAAAAATATAATGTAAAAATATAGCTTACAAACAAATAATATATTCTTAAGCGCCGACCCATTATAATCTAAGTTTTACTTAAACTATAATACATCTTTGTTCGAATAATAAAAAGCCTTTTATAAAAACCTAATATTACTCTTTGCTAGGCTAATATTAACCTTATAATAATATTATGTTCTTTTTAATTTTTTTTATTCAAAAAATTAAAAAATTAATTATATTTTTTTATTTAATACTGAATTTATAAATTATAAATATTTTAATTAAAAAAGTAATAAATAATTATATTTGATAATAAAAATATAAAAATAATTAAAATAAAAAGGAGAATATTTTTTGAAAAATAAAATAATAAAAATAAATAAAGAATATAATTATGATATTTTAAAAAATGATATGTTATTTTTAAATTATGAATATCCATTTTTTAAAATAAATAATATTGGAGAAAGCACATTAGGAGAAAAAATAATTTATATAAAATTAGGAGAAGGAAATAAAAAATTATTTATAAATGCTTCACATCATGCAAATGAATGGATGACAAGTTTGCAAACAATGTTATTTATAGAAAAATATTTACAATTATATAAAAATAAAGAAAATTATAAAGGGTATGAAATAAATGAATTATGGAATAAAGTAAGTGTATTTTTTGTTCCAATGGTAAATCCTGATGGTGTGAATTTATGTTTAAAAAGTAAAAAAATATTAAATGAAAATTTATATAAAGAAATATGGGAAAAATATATAAACGAAATAGAAATATGGAAATCAAATATAAGAGGCGTAGATTTAAATTTAAATTATCCAGCAGGTTGGGAATTTGCAGTAAAAAATAAAGCAAAAAAAGGAATAACAATGCCAGGACCAAGAGATTATCCAGGTCCTAATCCACTTTCAGAAATAGAAACAAAAAATATGGTTAATTTTACAAATTTATTTAATTTTGATATGACTATTTCTCTTCATTCTCAAGGACAAGAAATATATTGGAATTATTTAAATTATAAAATAAAAAATTCGTATGAAATAGGAAAAAAATTAGAAAAAGTAAGTGGATATTTATTAACAAAACCAGATTATTATTCTTCATTTGCAGGATATAAAGATTGGTTTATAGAAAATTTTAGAAAACCAGGTTATACAATAGAGATAGGAAAAGGGGAAGAAGGACGACCACTTCCTTTAGAAAATGCTGATAAAATATATGAAGAAGTAGAGGAAATTTTATTAAAAGCAATAGATGAATGTAGCAATATATAGGCATTTGTCGAAATTTGTCTTACGATTTTTCTTGACAAATTCTGGAAAAATATGTAAACTAGAAATATAAAGAAAAGAGGTGTGAAATGAAAAATAAGCAAATTCAGTCTGTACAAGCTTGGTTACCATTTGAGTCTATACTAGAAAATGGAATTATTAAATTAAAAAACTCTTCATATATAAAAATATTAGAAATAATTCCAATTAATTTTAATCTAAAATCAGAACTCGAAAAAGAGTCAATTTTAAATTCTTATAAAATATTTTTAAAAACTTGTAATTTTGATTTCCAAATTTTAATTCAAAGTAATAAAGAAAATTTAGATAAACATATTTCAAATATAAATCTTCAAAAAAATAAAGAAAAAGAAAATATTAAAAATATATCTCAAAATTATATCAATTATATTAATGAATTAAATCAAAATAAAAAATCGTCAAATAAAAATTTTTATATCATAATAAAAAAGTCTTTTGAAAATTCAAAGATAGAAAATATAGAAGAAAATATTATAGAAGAATTAAATGAAAAATATTTTAAAATAAAAGAGTGTTTAGCTAGATGTGGAAATGTAGTTAAAGATATTAATGAAAAAGAAAAAATAAAAGAATTAATTCTATCATTAATAAATAGAAGATTATATTTATTAAAATAAATATTAAATAATTATTTTATAAAAAAATAAAAGAAAGGAGAAGAAAAAAATAATAAAAAATATTAATGAAAAAATAAAAAATTTAAAAAATAAAATAAATATTAAAATAAAAAAAATAGATATAAAAAATAATTTAGAAGGAATTTTTTCTACAAGAGATTTATTAAGTCCAAGTTATATAAATTTATCTAATCCAAAATATATAGAGATAGATAATTTATTTTATTCAAATTTAATTATTACAAATTATTATCATGAGCAAAATGATTTATTATTAAAAACAATTTTAGATTCAAATATTAATATGAATATTTCTATATTTTACGAAAAACAAAATTCGTATAAAATAGTAAAAGATTTAACTTATCATATAGGAAATGTAGGAGTAGATTTAAAAAATAAAAATGAAAACAGAGAAGATATAGAAATAGCAGCTTTTACATATAAAGATGCAAAATACATAAGAAAAGAAATTCAAGTAAATAATGAAGATATATATTTTTTATATATTTATTTAAATTTATATTCAGAAGATAAAAAAGAACTAGAATATTTATTAAATAAAATAGAAGGAATTATTTCTGGAAGAGGTATGCAAAGTAGAAGAGCATATTTTAGACAAGAACAAGTTTTTAAAGCATGTCTTCCTATAATGGAAAATGAAAAAGAAATAAAAGAAGTAGCAAAAAGAAATGTATTAACATCGGGTTTGGTTTGTACATATCCATTTATATCTTCAGCTATTTTTGATGAAGAGGGAATATTTATAGGAACCAATATATATAATAATTCACTAGTTTTTATAGATAGATATAATACTAATAAATATAAAAATGCTAATATGTGTATTTTTGGAAGTAGTGGAGCAGGTAAATCTTATTATATAAAATTACTTGTTTTAAGATTTAGAATACTAGGAATAGAGCAATATATTATAGATCCAGACAGAGAATATACAAAATTATGTCAAAATTTAAATGGAACATTATTAAAAATAGGACCATCTTCAAATACATATATAAACGTATTAGATATTAGAAAAGAAAGTTTAGAAGAAGGAGAAAATGGATATTTAGCAACAAAAATAAATAAATTAATAGGATTTTTTAATTTAATTTTTGGAAATATAAATGAAGAAGAAAAAGCTGTTTTAGAAGAAAAATTAATAGAGGTATATAAAGAAAAAGGAATAACCTTTGATGACAAATCTTTATATAAAAATATAAAAGATAAAATAAGTATAAAGCCTACTTTTAAAGATACTTATGATATGCCATTATTAGAAGATTTTTATAATGTATTAGGAAAAGATAAAAAAACAGAAATATTTAAAATAAAATTAATTCCTTTTATAAAAGGATCTTTGAATTTTTTTAATAATTATACAAATGTAGAATTAAATAATAAACTAATTATTGCAGATGTTTATGAATTAGGAGAAGAAAATTTAAAATATGGTATGTATTTATTTACAGAATTATTTTGGGATAAAATAAAAAAAGATAGAAGTATAAAAAAAGCAATATATTTAGATGAAATTTGGAGGTTAATAGGTGTTACTTCAAATAAAGAAGTAGCAAGTTTTATTTATAAAATATTTAAAACAATTAGAAAATACGGAGGAAGTGGAGTAGCAATAACTCAAGATGTATATGATTTATTTAGTTTAGAAAATGGAGCTTATGGGAAAAGTATTTTAAACAATTCAGAAATAAAAACATTTTTTTCTTTAGAAGAAGATAATATAAAAATGATAAATGAATTTACAAATCTATCAGAAAAAGAAAAAATTGAAATAAGATCATTAAAGAGAGGTGAATGTTTAATGTTTGTTGGAGATAATCATATATTAACGAAAATAGAAAGTTCAGAAGCAGAAAAAAATATAATAGAATAAAGGGAGAATATTTATGAAAAAAATAATTACAGCATTAGGAAATTATTTATTAAATGATAAGTTATTAGAACAAAAAGAATTTCAAGTTATATCTAGAGATATTCAATATCAAGAAGGAATATTTGAAATAATAGAAAAAAATAACAATATAGATTATTTAATATTAAGTGAAATATTACCAGGAGAAAATAATATATTAGAATTAGTTGAAAAAATAAAAGAACAAGATAAGTATATAAAAATAATTATTATTTTAGAAAATAAAAATGAAGAGCTAGAAAATAAATTATATTTAAAAAATATTAATAAAATATATTATGATAATCAAATAGAAATAGATGAGATAATAAATTATTTAAAAAATGAAAGTAAAAATGAAAATGAAAAAATAAAAGATGAAATAGAAAAATTAAAAAAAATATTAATAGAAAATAATATTCTTATAGAAGAAAATAAATTAAAAAATAATGAATTATTAAAAACAAATATAAAAGAAAATAATACTAAAAATAAAAAAGTAATAAGTATAGCTGGAACAGGAGGAGTAGGAAAGAGTGTAGTTACTTTAAATTTATCTAATTATTTTAAAAGCCAAAAAAAAAAGTTTTAATCATAGATTTTGATATTCTGAATAATAGTTTACACACACTTCTTGGTGTAAGCGAATATTCCAAAAAAATAAAAAATAAAATTCAAAAAAATGATCTTATACAAAATAAAATAAATGTAAAAGATTTAATAATAAAAATAAATAAAAAAGTAGATTTAATATCTGGAATTAATTTATTATTTGATAGCAAATATAAAATAAGCAATGAAAGAATTAATAGTATAATAAATGAATTAAAAATATATTACGATATAATTATTATAGATACTTCATCTGAATGTTTTTTAGATTATACAAAAAATATATTAAATAAAAGCGATAATATAATATTTTTATTAGAAAGTAATTTAATAGAAGTAAAGAAAGCAAATAATTTATTAAAAATATATACAGAAACATGGAAAATAAAAAAAGAAAAAATAGATATAATTATAAATAAATATAATGAAAATTCAATTGATGATAAAATAATAAAAAATATTTTTTCAGAATATAAAATATTAGGAAAAATAAAATTAAATAAAAAATATAATATTTTAATTAATAAAAATTATAAAGAAAATATAATTAATAATGATATAAAAAAAGAATATAAAAAAATAAGTGAAAAAATAATTAAATTAAAAAATAGAAAATTAAATACATATATAGAAAAAATATATAATAAATTTAAATATTTATTATATCAAAGAAATTAAATAATAATATATAATTAATAAATATTTATATATAATTAAAAGGAGAAAAATAAATGGATATTTTAGAAAATAATTTAAATAATAAAAATAATATAAACCTTACAAATTCACAAAATAATTTTTTGGAAACTACACTTGGAAAAACAATAAATTTTGGATTAGATATAGGTTTAAGAGCTTTGCTTCCAGATTATATAGAACAACAAATAATAGATATAAAAGATATAATATTAAATAATGGATTTAAAGATGGAATAAATAAAGTAATTTCTTCTGCAATAGATTTTGGAAAAAGTGCAATGGGAATAGTCACAGGAAAATTTGAAAATATATCTCAAGTACAAACGGCAATAAAAAATGGAGGAATCATAGATGGAATTTCAGGATTAGTTGATGGGGTATTAAATAGAATAAACAAGACAGGAAAATTATCTTATAATTTAACTAATACAATTAGAAAAGGAAAAAATATAATTTTAAATAGTATTACAAATAAAATAGAAGAAGAATTTACTAACCAATTAGATGCTGCAGAAAAATTACAAAAATATGAAAATAATTGGAAGCAATATTTTAATAATAAAGATTTTATAGGAATGCAAAGAGAATATGAAAAAATAAAAGAAAAATTAAAATTATTAATTCCTATGGAAAATACATTAAAGCAAGCAAGGACAATAGAAAGTCTACATACATTAATAAAAAACAATGGACAAGATTTTAATTTAACAAAAGAAGAATTAGAATTAGCAAAATTATTAGCTTAAAAAATAAACAATATTTCATATAAAAAATAACGAAAAGAATAACTAAAAAATATTATAAAAAAGTGCTAAAAAACTTAAATTTCCCTAAGTTTTTTAGCTTTTTTTCTTGCATATTTTTTTTCTTTAAAGTATAATACATATATGTAAGTTAAATATAAAGAAAGAGGTAGAAAAATGGAAGAAGATAAAGACGGAAAGATTATAGATAGAGACATTGAACAAGAAATGCGAACAGCATATATTGATTATGCAATGAGTGTAATTGTGTCACGTGCACTTCCAGATGTTAAAGACGGATTAAAACCTGTACACAGAAGAATTTTATATACAATGTATCAAGATGGTTTAACTTCAGACAAGCCATATAGAAAATCTGCAACAACAGTTGGAGACGTTTTAGGTAGATATCATCCACATGGAGATAGTTCAGTTTATGATGCAATGGTAAGAATGGCACAAGATTTCTCATTAAGATATCCACTTATTGATGGACATGGAAACTTTGGTTCTATAGATGGTGACGGAGCTGCTGCATATCGTTATACAGAAGCAAGAATGTCAAAAATAGCTGAAACAATGCTTACAGATATAGAGAAAAATACAGTTAATTTCATGCCAAACTTTGATGATAGATTACAAGAGCCAGTAGTGTTACCAGCTAAAATACCAGCTTTATTAGTAAATGGATCTTCAGGTATAGCAGTAGGTATGGCAACAAATATACCACCACATAATTTAACAGAAGTAATAAATGGAATTATTAAAATAATAGAAGAAGATAATGTTTCAGATGAAGAATTAATGAGCATAATTAAAGGACCAGATTTCCCTACAGAAGGAATAATCTTAGGTAGAGAAGGAATAAAAGAGGCATATACAACAGGTAGAGGAAAAATAACATTAAGAGCAGAAGCAGAAATAGAAGAAATGAGTGGTAATAAACAAAGAATAGTAGTGCATTCTTTACCATATCAAGTAAATAAAGCTAAATTAATTGAAACAATAGCAGGTTTAGCTAGAGAAAAAAGAATAGAAGGTATCTCAGAATTAAGAGATGAATCTGATAGAGAACATAAAGTAAGAGTGGTAATAGAATTAAAAAGAGATGCAAACGCTCAAGTTGTTTTAAATTTATTATATAAATTTACACAAATGCAAACAACATTTGGAATTATAATGCTTGCTTTAGTAAATGGAGAACCTAAAATATTAACATTAAGACAATGTTTACAATATTATATTGAACATAGAAAAGATGTTATTCTTCGTAGAACACAATTTGATTTGGATAAAGCATTAGCAAGAGCACATATTTTAGAAGGATTAAAAATTGCATTAGATAACATAGATGAAGTTATTGATATTATACGTAATTCTTATGATGATGCAAAAGAAAGATTAATGAAACGTTTTGGTCTTTCAGATATACAAGCACAATCAATTCTAGATATGAGATTGAAGACTTTATCAGGATTACAACGTGAAAAAATAGATGAAGAATATAAACAATTAATGGAATTAATTGAACATTTAAGAAATGTATTAAGCAGTGAAAAATTAGTATTCGACATTATTAAAGAAGAATTAATTGAAATTCGTGATAAATATGGCGATGAAAGAAAAACTCAAATTGCAGCTGCTGAAGGCGAGTTTGAAATAGAAGATTTAATAAAAGAAGAACAATGTGTTGTTACTTTAAGTCACTTTGGATATATTAAAAGAATGCCAATAGACACATATAAGAGTCAAAGAAGAGGTGGAAAAGGTATAACAGGTGCTACAACAAAAGAAGATGATTTTATTAAACAAATATTTACAGCATCAACACATGATACAATATTATTCTTTAGTAATAAAGGAAAATTGTATAGATTAAGAGGATACGAAATACCAGAAGCTGGTAGAACAGCAAAAGGAACAGCAATTGTTAATTTGTTACAACTAGATAATGGAGAAAAAATATCTGCAGTTATTCCAATTCAAAACTTTGCAGAAGGAAAATATTTATTAATGGGAACAAAAAATGGTTTAATTAAGAAAACACCTTTAATGGAATATGATTCTTCTAGAAAAACAGGTTTATTAGGAATTACATTAAAAGATGAAGATGAATTAATAGATGTAAGACTTACAGATGGAGAAGATAATGTAGTATTAGTTACTAAAAAGGGTATGAGTATTACATTTGAAGAAAAAGATGTACGTCCTGTTGGAAGAACAGCACAAGGCGTAATAGGAATTCGTTTAGATGATGACGACGAAGTAATAGGAATGGAATCTATTATAGGAAAAGCAAATGCTACATTACTTGCTATTACAGAAAATGGATTTGGCAAGAGAACAGAATTAGATGAATATAGAGTTCAAAACAGAGGCGGAAGAGGAGTTATTACTTATAAAGTAACACCAAAAACAGGAAACATAGTAGGAATTAGAATTGCAACAGGTGTAGAGGATGTAATGTTAATTACAGACAAAGGTACAATTATAAGATTAAAAGTAAATGAAATAAGCGTACTAGGTAGATCTACACAAGGTGTAACATTAATGAGAACAAATGATGGTGGAAAAGTAGTAAGTATAGAAATTATCGAACCAGAAGATGATGAAGAAGAAAAAGAATAGAAAATAAAAAATGTCTTAGCGAAAGCTAAGGCATTTTTTATTTTTTCATAAATCTTATATCATCGCCGAAAAAATGGCAAATATCATAATTTCCAACTAAACGAGACACAATTCGTTCATCATAGGTGGAAAATAAATGTTCTAAACTTAAATTAGTAGAAATTATTGTCTTAGTAATTTTTTTACTGTTTAATAATCGAGTATTAATAATATTAAATAGTTCAGAAAATTTCATATTATTAATACATTCTGTTCCTAAATCATCAATAATTAATAAATCTACATTTAATAAATTATCATAAATATCCTTTGAAGTATTTTCTTTTCCAAAACGATAATCCATAATTGTATCTAGCATAACAGGAGCTGTTTGATAAAGTACAGTTTTTCCTTTTTTTAATAATTCACTTGCTATACAGCTAGATAAGAAAGATTTTCCAAGTCCAGTATTTCCAGTAAATAATAAATTTTTTTGATTAGTATTTTCAAAATTATCTATAAAACTATGAGATAATTTAACTATAAATTCCATATTTTTTCTAGGTGATAATTTTGAATGATATTTTTCTTCATTTACTTCATTAGAATATAAATCAAAAGAAAAATTATTAAAATTTTCTTTTTCTAAATTAGATAAATTAGACTTATTATATTCTAAATTGAATAATTTTTGTTTTAAACAATGACACATTGTAGTTTCGTATGAATTAGTAATATAACCAGTATCATTGCAATCTGAACATTCAAATATAGGTTTTAAATAAGAATCATCTTTACCAAATGAATGTAAGATATTTTCTTTTTCTTTTTTTAATTCATCTATCTTATTATTTAATTCTTCTAATAAAGAAGAATCTTTAGAAAGAAGAATTTGTTTAGAAATAGAAATAGCAGTTTTACTTAATTGGTCATCTATTTGTTGTAATTTAGGTTCTTTTTCATATAATTCATTTTTTCTTTTTTCAGCACTATAAATTGAACCTAATCTCTTTTTTTCATATTCAGTTAATAATGTCTTTAAATTTGAAGAATTCATTTAAACTCCTTATAAATTAAAATTTGCATATAAACTATCTAAGTTATCATATTTTCTTTGATCATAATTTTGATAGCCAGTCTTTTTCTCTAGTTCTTTAACATTTTGTTTCTTTTGTTTTAAACTTGATAAGAAATCTTGGATTTCTGAAACTGTTTTAAAGTTTCTATCATGCCAATCTGATAAAAGTTTATCTAGATAATCAAAATTAGGATTAGATTTAGATGTTGTTTTCTTTAATGCAATTTCTATAATATCTAAAGTAAATCCGTAATCAATAGTCCATTTTTGAATATAAGCTTGTTCATATTGAGTAAGTTGTCTGTTATATCCTAATTTTTTTGATATATCTTTATATAATGTATTCAATTTTTCTTGTTTTTCATAATATCTTTCTAAATCATTATAAGTTTGAATATTGTTTTTATGCCATCCATCAGCTACAGTTTGTATATAATTTCTATGTAGTGCAGATCTATTAAAACAGTATCCAAATAAAGCAATCATAACTTCTTCATCAAAATTATATTTTTTAAACCATAAATCTATATCGCTGTACCAAGAAGGAGACATTATACCTTGGAAAAATTTATTGTTAATATTTTCTATTGCTTTAGCTCTATATTGATTTTGAGCAGTTTGTTTTAAAGAATCAGCAGATAATGAAACTTTTGGTTTATATAATTTGTGTAATTCTATTTCTTGAAGATTATTAATTATATAACCAGTATTCTTTTTTGTAATAACCCCTAAATCTTCCCAATATTTTATAGCATCTTGAATAGTTTTAAAATCTAATTGTAATTTCTTTGATAAATCATTTATTTTAATATCTTTTCCATATTTAGATAGGAAAACCATACATAAATATACTTTTATAAAGTCACCACTAGTTTGAGAAAGATATTCTGTAAAAAAGATATCAGGCAACTCTGTAATTGAAAATAAAAGAGGTGAATCATTTTGTTCTAATTTCATATTAATTCTCCTTTCTAAAATACGTTTTCAAGCATTATATCACTCTAATACTAAAAAAACAAGTTGAAAATTAAGGAAAAAGTTCGAAATATAAATAATTAAATAAAAATAAATTATAATATAAAATATTTATTAATAATAAAAAATAAAATAATTTAAATTAATATTTATTTTTTAAACAAATATAATTTTGGTTTTTTATAAAATAAAAATAAATATTTAAAAACATAAATTATATTTTCTTGATTAAATCCAAATAAAGAAATTAATAAAATAGGAAAACAAAAAATAATAAAAACTATTAATTTTATTATTAAATTTTTTATAAATATTTTTGTAATTATAAAAATTAAAATCCATAAAATAAAATTAAAAATAGCAGTAGGATAATCAAGAAATCCAAATAATTTTGGGTTAAAATTATAATTTTGAGGAAAAATAAATTTCATAAAAATCCTTTCTAAAAAATAGTTAATATTTTTTTATAAAATTATTAATGTTAGAAGAAATATTTGTAGATATTCCTCCAATAAGTTCTCGTATATAATTATTAGATTTTGATAGAGTATAAATTCCACCTAAATATAAAAATTTTGAAAAAATATCTTTATTATTAAAATTAATTGAAAAAATTATTAATAAAATAATACTAACAAAAGATTGTAATAATAATAAAGAAATTAAAGAACGAAACCAAGTCTTAAAAAACCAAGAAGTAGATTTATTAATTAATGTTAAAATTGAAAAAGGAGTTATTAATACAAAAACTTTTATTAAAATATAACGTAATGAATATGAAAAAATTAAATTAAATAATCCAATAGAAATAAAACTTTTTAATAAACCATCTATACTAAATATATTAAAAGTATTTTTTTCTATATTAATAATTGTATTTATATTTAATAATAAATTTGAAAAAGAAATATCATTTCCAAAAATATTTTTTCCTATTTCACAAATAGAAGATGAAATTAAATTATTAATATATAATAATTTTTCACAAATAAAATAAGAATAATTTATACATATACCATATATTAATAATTTAAAAATAAATTCATGTGGTTTTTCTAATTCTATATATGAAAAATGAGAAAAAAGTAATTTAAAACAATAATAAACACAAAATCCCACTAATAAAGAATTGGCAAGAATTAATAAACTTTTAGAAACAGAATTTCCTAATAAAATTTTTAAATAATTTTCTTTTAAAATGTTTTCATCTATAAAAAATAAATTATCTAATAAAGAATATAAACTATTATCTATAGATGAAAATAATTTATTAAAAATAGTATTAATTGTATCAATAATTGTTTGAGTAATATTAGATTGATAACTTTCCAAAAAAAGACTCCTTTCAAAATTAACTAATTAATGATTTTATTGCAGATAAAATTAAATTAATTGCTAGAATAAAAGCGTAAGAAAAAAGACTTCCTTTAATTAATTTTTTACCAGTTCTAATTTTTTCTTCATCTCCAAAACTAAATTTTTTCATAAAAGCACCAGTAGCAACGGCAACTGCCGCGGCAGGAGTAGCAAGTTTTATAAGCCAATTTTCTATTGTTTCAAAAGCTTTGTTTAATTTTGTAATTAATTCTGGTTCACCCCACGCGGCTAAGCTATAAATTGAAAAATTAAATATAAAATAAATTGTAAATAAAAAAATAAATAATAAATAAAAAAATTTTTTTTTCATAAATAAGACCTCCTAAAATATATTAAATAGAAATTAAATAAAATAATAGTAAAAATAATAATTAATTAAGATAAATAAATAATTAATAAATAATTAATATAAAATTAATTAAAATAGTAAAATATGATAAATGATTTTTATAAATATATATTTAATAAAAAGTAATGATGAGTAGAAATAAAACATAAAAAATGAAAGTACAACATTATAAAAATATAGAAACTAAAGTTTAAAAGGCTTCGGATATAAAGAAAAGAAGAAAAAACAAAAAAGTGCGAATTAGTATACATAAAGATAATTATTTTAAACTTGATACATAAATAAGGTTAATTAATTTTTAAAATAAGGTATCAATTTTAATTTTTTTGGTGGTAAAATTTTATTTCCGTCAGACAAAAAAGAAAGACAAGAAAATGTTTCTAACTGTTGGGTGAAAAAATTTGTATCAAAAATAAATTCACTTTGAGAATAATAATTAAAAGATTCAGATAAACTAGAATTTTTTGAATGAAAATTATTTAATAAATAATTAAAATTAGTTTCTTTTGCATTTTCTGAAATTGTTTTTGAAAATTTTTCTTTTTCTTTTTTTCCTATTTGTTTTTGAGCATCTTCTATTGTAAAAATATCATCACTACGAAACCAAAGTTTATTTACTAAATTTTGAATAATAACTTGTACGGAAGATTTGTTATTTAAAGTATTTAATAAGGAAGTATAACTTTGAGTTGCTACAATATTAATACATTTAGATTCTCTACTTTGACTAAAGAAATCAGCGTCAGAAGATGTAATATATTCATGGTATTCGTCACTAACAAAGCAAACACTTCTTTTATTATTTAAATCTAAATTATTTGATAATCTATTTAATACTTCTGTTTGAAAATCAAGCTTTAAATAAGCTGCAATAGTTTTAGATAAATTCTTATATTCAGAAATATTTAAATTTAATACTACTATTTTTCCTGTTTCTAAAACATCATTAAATCCGAAAAAATTTATTTCATTTTTTTCTGGACAAAATACTTTTTTTACTTGGTAATCAGAAATAAATAAATTAGTAATTCTAGTTACTTCAGATTTTAGTATAGATTTTGTTCTATCATCTAAAATTGAATATTCCTTTTCAAAGAAATTTAGAGATGACAATAAATTATAAGTATCTTCTTTGGAAAAAGCATTATTAATAAATAAATTTCTTAAAATATTAATTTTTTCTTCATAATAGTTAGGATTTACTACTAAATTGTGTAATTCTTCAAAAGTAACATATCCATTATTATAAAGTCTACAAAGTTTAATACATTCACTTAATATTTGTTCTACTTTATCTAACCAAAAAGATTCAGAGTTATTAGGTGAAAATAATAATAAAATAGTTTTTAATCTGTTAGCTAAAACAGAAGCTTTTAAATGAGGTTTATCAAGAGGGTTATATTTTATATTTCCACTTAAATCTAAAACAATTAAATCTTTTTCTCTTTCAAATAGATTACAATATTCTTTTACTTTCAAAAAATAATTTCCTTTTACATCAAGAATGAGCATTCCTAATTTATCTTCAGCAAAATTACTTTTATATTCTATTAATTGTTTAGTGAAAGGATACATAGCAGACGAAGTTTTTCCTGTTCCGATAGTACCAGTTATTAAAATATTTTGGTATAAACTTTTTTCTGGCAAAGTTATAAGGTTATTTTCGTTATCATAGCCGATATTTAATTGTAAGTTTAATGAATTAAAAGAATTTTCTTTTATAATATTATTATATAGTTTTATATTATGTTTTTTAGAAAAAAAATTAGAAAAAACAAAATAAAATATAATAAAATTTGAAAATAGATAAAATACAATAGAAAAAAATTTAATAAAGTTCCATAGGTAAAAGTTTTTTTCTACAATATTAAAAGGATGTATAGCAAAGTTGAAAATAACAGAATTAGAAAAATAGATAAAATTAAATATAGACCAATAAATTGAAAAAGAGACAATAGTTAAAAAAATAGATAATAATATTTTTTTGAAATTATTCATTTTTAACTCCTATTTTTTGTTTTTTCATTAGTTTATAACCTTGCAAATTTTGAAAGAAATATACTTCAAAAAAAGTATATATAGAATAAAAAGTAATAAAAAAATTAATAATAAATAAGAAGAAAAAAATATTTGTTAGGTTTTGAATAAATATCACACTCCTTTGTAGTGAACATAATATAATATTTTTTTTAAAATGTCTATACTTTTTTTGAAAAATATGTTAAAATGACAAAGGTTCTTAATTTATAACAAAAACCGACATAAAAGGAAATGGAGGAAATAGAAATGAAATTTAGTAAAGATACAACTATTGGTGAAATTTTAGAAACTGCACCAGAAAAAGCAGATTTATTATTAGAGGCAGGAATGCATTGTTTAGGATGTCCAGCATCAAGAGGAGAAACTATTGAAGAAGCATGTATGGTACATGGAATTGATGTAGAGGATTTATTAGAAAAATTGAATAAATAAGAAAATTTGCAAAAAAGTAACAAAATTTTCAAAAATTCATTGACAAACTAAAAAAAATATAGTAATATATAAAAGCAGTCACGAATAAAGGTGACTCACTTGGGTCATTAGCTCAGGTGGTAGAGCACTTGACTTTTAATCAAGTTGTCCGCGGTTCGAATCCGCGATGGCTCACCAATACCAAGGATTTAAAATTATTTAAATCCTTGGCAAAATTATTATAAGGCCCCTTGGTCAAGCGGTTAAGACATCGCCCTTTCACGGCGGAGACATGGGTTCGATTCCCGTAGGGGTCACCAATACCTTATATGCCACTTTAGCTCAGATGGTAGAGCAACTGACTTGTAATCAGTAGGTCGCCCGTTCGATTCGGGCAAGTGGCTCCAATACTTAAAATCAAGCTTGTATTATTACTTGCTTGGTTTTTTGCATTTAAAGAATATTTTTTAAAGAAAAAAATAAAATTCATAGGTGGTAAAGATGAAAAAAACAATTATAGTTACAGGTGCATCTAGAGGAATAGGTGCGGCAATAGTAAAAATGCTAGCAAAAGAAGATTATAATATAGTATTAAACTATAATAAATCAGAAGAGATTGCTAAAAAAATGCAAGAAGAATTCACAAGACAAGGAAAGAATGTGGAAATCTTTAAAGCAGATGTGTCAAAAAGAGAAGAAGTAAAAAAATTAATAGAATTTACAATTAATAAATTTAAAAAAATAGATGTATTAATAAATAATGCAGGTATATCTCAAACAAGATTATTTACAGATATTACAGACGAAGACTGGAACAACATGTTAAATGTAAATTTAAATTCTGTATTTTATATGACACAAGAAATAGTACCATATATGATACATGAAAAAGAAGGATGTATAATAAATATATCTTCTATATGGGGAATAACAGGAGCAGCTTGCGAAACACATTATAGTGTAGCAAAGGCAGGAGTAGATGCAATGACTAAATCTTTAGCAAAAGAATTGGGACCTTCAAACATAAGAGTAAATAGCATAGCTCCAGGAATTATAGACACAGATATGAATAAATATTTATCAGATGAGGATTTGGCAAATATAGAAGATGAAATACCACTTGGAAAAGTAGGAAATCCAGAAACAGTTGCTAAATGTGTTAAATGGCTTATAGAAGATGATTATACAACAGGGCAAATAATAGGTATTAATGGCGGATGGAATATATAAAAAATAAGTTAGTAATTTTTAATTACTAACTTATTTTTTATTTATTCTTCATTCATTTTTCTTTTATAATTTCCAGAGATTATTTTTGGAAAATATTTTATTATTTTATATACTGCTAATTTTATTTTTTTACTCCAAATATAAGATTTTCTTAGACCTTTATGCATATCCATACTATTTTCTCCAACAAAAACTAAAGAAGTTTCAGATTCTTCTTGTTCTTGCTTTTCTTCTATAGGAAATACAAAATTTTGACCAAAATTATTGTCCCAAATATTAGCATTATTTCTAAAACAAAGATTTAAAGTTTCTCCTTTTAAAACATCTATTTCACATTGAAAACCAAGCTCAGTTTTTTCCATTTTTATTTCAGAAACATTATCCCAATTTAAACCAAAGCCGTAATGTAAGTAAACTTCTGAAGAATTAATTTGAAATAAATATCCAACATAAGAAATTTTAACTTTTTCACCTTCAATAATTTTATCTGTATTAAAAAATATATTTTTAACTAATTCCATTATTTTTTCTCCTTAGATTTTATCTATTTTATCTTTTGCAAAGACATTATAATATTAAAAAAAACAATATTCAAGCTTTTTTTACATATTTTTTTTATATATTAAAAATTTTACCTATAATAGTAAAATTTTCATCTTCCGATAAATCAATATCAGAATACTTCTTATTATCTGCTCTTAAAACTAATTTATCTTTACGAATTATAAACCTACGAATAAATATAGAGTCATTATATTTAAAAAGACCAATATCTTTATTATTTAAAGGAACATTCAGTTCTATAAAACAATAAGAATCTTTTTTTAATGTAGGTTCCATGCAATCATCTAAAACTTTTATAGCAATAGAAGCGTTTGGTATATTTGATGGACATTCTATGAAATTAGAATATGAGTCTATTGCTAAAACCTTATTATATGTTAAATGATTTAGCATTTTGCATCTTGTATATTCTTCATTTATAGTTGTGTCATATAAACTTGTTAAAGGTTGGTAAGGAACATCTAAAGCTTTAGAGATAGATTTTAGAGCTTTATGACTTGGATTTCTTTCACCTTTTTCTATATGTGTTAAATGACCAATATTAATTCCAGTTTTTCTTGAAACTTCAGCTTTTGTAATATGTTTATCTTTTCTAATTTTAGTAATCATACTGCCTAGCATATATAGATCAACCTCTTTCAACAATATTTGTGCTTATTATACATAAAAACTTTAAACTTGTCTATAAGTAAGTGAAAAACTTAACAAAAATGTAATATTTGTAATATTGTAAAAATAAATGCGATATGATAGTATAAAAGAAGGAGTAAAAAATATGTCTAGAGATAGAAGAATAAGAAATAGAAAAAAAAATAAATTAAATAAGAATACAAAAGTAATAAAAATAGGAATATTACTTTTATTAATATTGTTTATTTCAGTAATATTTTCTATTTTAAATATAGGAAACGATAAAATTATAAAAGGTGTTAAAATAGGAAATGTAGATGTCTCTGATTTAAGTATGGAAGAGGCAACAAATAAAGTAAATACATATTACAAAGAAAAAACTTTGTCTGATATAAATATAGAGTATGAAGAAATGCAGGAAATTATTAATATAGAACAATTAAATCCTAGCATAGATATAGACAAAATAGTAAAAGAAGCAATGCTTATAGGAAAATCAGGAAATATAATAAAAGATAATTATCAAATTTTATTTACATTAGTATTTAAAAATAACTTAAAATATGATGTAAAATTAGACGAAAAAGAAATTAATAAAAAAATAGAAGAATTAAATTCTAAATTACCAGGAGCATTACAAAAAACAAATTATTATATAGAAAATGAAAATTTAATAATAATAAAAGGAAAAAAAGGAATAGAAATAAATAAAGAAGAATTTATAAAAAAAATAAACGAAACAATAAAAAAAGAAGAAAAGCGATTTGAAATTCCAGTAGAAAACAGTGTGCCAGAAGAAATTGACATAGAAAAAATATATAAAGAGATATATAAAGAAGCGAAAAATGCATATATAGAAGAAAATCCTACTCAAGTACATGCACAAGTTAATGGAGTAGATTTTGCTATTTCATTAGAACAAGCAAAACAGATAATAAGCGAAGAAAAAGAAGAATATGTAATTCCATTAAAAATAACAATACCAGAAATAACACTTGATGATTTAAGTAAGGAAGCGTTTCCACAGATATTAGGAACATTTACAACAACATACAGTGCATCAAATGAAAATAGAGAAACAAATTTAAAATTATCATCAGAGAAAATAAATGGAACAATAATAATGCCTGGAGAGATTTTCTCTTATAATAAAATTGTTGGAGAAAGAACTATAGCAAAAGGATACAAAGAAGCAGCCGTGTATTCAGGAGGAAAAGTTATAAATGGAATAGGTGGAGGAATATGCCAATTATCATCTACTCTATACAATGCTGTAGTATATGCAAATTTAGAGATAGTATCAAGATCAAATCATATGTTTTTAACATCTTATGTAACAGCAGGAAGAGATGCAACAGTATCTTGGGGAACTTTAGATTTTTCGTTTAAAAATACGAGAAAATATCCAATAAAAGTAGTTTCAATAGTAAAAAATGGACTGGTAACAGTAGAAATACAAGGGTTAAAAGAAGAAAAAGAATATGAAGTTGTAATAGAAAATAAAGTTACAGAAGTTATACCATATCAAGTAAAATATGTTAAAGATGATAAACTAGAAGAAGGAGAAACACAGATTGTACAATATGGAGCAAATGGAGCAAAATCTATAACTTATAAAGTATTAAAATATAATGGAAATGTTGTGTCTAGAGAAATACTTTCGACAGATACATATAGTGCGTTAGAAAGAATTATAAAAATAGGAAATAAAAAAGTTCAAGAAGTTAATGCAAATGAAAATGAAGAAAGAATAAATCCAGAATTATTGAAATTAATAAAAGAATTAAATTAAAAAGGATAGAAATATCCTTTTTAATTTTACTATGTATTGACAAAAAATAAGTTTAGTCGTATAATAAAAATTGTTCATAAGCGCTATTAGCTCAGTTGGTAGAGCAGCTGACTCTTAATCAGAAGGTCCGGGGTTCGACCCCCCGATGGCGCACCAAAAACACTTTTTTTAAAAAAGTGTTTTTTTATACTAAAAATGTAGTAGGAGAAAAAATGAATATAGAACAATTTATAGAATTTATAAGAGACTTTGTAAATAAAGAATTGAGTGATAGAGTAGTTCCTGGTTTCGAACCATCAAAAATGTTTTTATATGGACATTGTTATGATTTTACAAAAATAATAAAACATTTTTATAAAGATGCACAAATTTATATAAATAAAAAAAGAACTCATAGTGTGGTAAAAATAAATGGAAAATTATATGACATAACTGGAAAAATCAAAGAAAAAGAAATATATGAATTAGCAAATGAAGAAGACTTCAATTATATGGAAGAAGCATTTGGAACAGAACTAATGAAAAATGCAAGTGAATATTTTATAGAAGAATTAGAAAAATGTAATATAAAAAAATATTTGATAGATACTAGTGAAAAAATCATAGATAAACAAAATGAAGATAATGAAAGATAAAAAATAAAAATATTGTATATAAGAGTAAAAAAAGTTATAATAATAAAAAGGGGTGACAAAAATGATAAAAATGTATAATACATCAGTTGAAACGAATATTACAGAAGAAGTACAAGAATTTAAAAAAGGAAATTGGATAAATATGATTTCACCTACAGAAGAAGAAATTCAAAAGGTATGTGAAAAAATAAATATAAAAGAAGATTTTATCCGTTACTCATTAGATTATGAGGAAAAAGCCAGAATAGATATAGAAGAGGACGATAATACTACATTATTTATTATTGATGTCCCAATATTAGAAAAAGAAAACAATGAACAAATATATTCAACAATGCCACTTGGAATGATAATAGTTAGAGATGATTATTTTATAACTGTATCATTAAAACAAAACAAAGTAATATCAGAATTAGAAAAAAACAAAACAAGAAATAATATAATTACGTATAAAAAAAGTAGAATGATTCTACAAATATTTTATAAAAATGCAGAATTATATTTAAAAAATTTAAAAAAAATAAATAAAGAAACAGAAATAGCAGAAAGTGTATTAAAAACATCACTAAAAAATAAAGAATTATTAAAAATGCTTTCACTAGAAAAAAGTTTAGTTTACTTTACAACATCTTTAAAATCAAATGAAGTAGTAATGGAAAAAACATTAAGGGGAAAAGTATTAAAATTGTATGAAGAAGATGAAGATATACTTGAAGATGCAATTATAGAAAATAAACAAGCTATGGAAATGTCAAAAATATACAGTGATATTTTAAATGGAACAATGGATGCATACGCATCTATTATCTCAAACAATTTAAATGGAGTTATGAAATTTTTAACATCAATAACAATAATTTTAGCAATACCAACAATGATTGCAAGTTATTGGGGAATGAACGTTGAAGTTCCAATGGAATTTAGCCACTCACCTTGGGCTTTCTATGCAGTAGTATTATTTTCAATAATATTAGGAATAATAGCAATGATTTGGCTTAAAAAGAAAGATATGTTAGACTGATCAAAATAAATAAAAAATAAATGAAAGATTCTAATTTATTAAAAATAATTTTTATAAATTAGAATCTTTTTGTATAAAAAATGAAAAAAATGAACATAATAATGATAAAAATAATAAATAGAAAGGGAAAAAATATGAAAGTTATAGATATAATTGCACTTGTTTTAATCATTATTGGTGCCATAAATTGGGGATTAGTTGGAATATTTAACTTTAATTTAGTAGAGGCAATATTTGGAGGGTTATCTGTTCTAACTAGAATAATTTATATATTAGTTGGTATCTCAGGTTTATGGGGAATTAAGTTAATATTTGATAAAAATTAAAAATGAAAGTCATTCGACTTTCATTTTTTTATAGAAATAAGATTTACATATTATTAAAAAATAAAAATTAAAAAACTCGAGATTGCTATTGTCCGTAAATAATCCTTTACAAAAAACAAAAAATTATATATAATAAGCTAAGACAAAAAACGAGGAGGAAAAAACATGTTAAATGCTATAGGTGTTACTATTAGATTTGGAAAAAGAACATTATTTGAAGATGTAAATATTAAATTTAATAAAGGATGTTGTTATGGAATAATTGGTGCAAATGGTGCAGGAAAATCAACATTTTTAAAAGTATTATCAGGAGAATTAGAGCCAAGTAAAGGTGAAGTAACAATGGATAAGGGCGAAAGATTATCTGTTTTAAAACAAGACCACTTTGCTTATGAAGGCTATACTGTAATGGATACAGTTATAATGGGTAACCAAGAATTATATAATATTATGAAAGAAAAAGACGCTATTTATGCAAAACCAGATTTTAGCGAAGAAGATGGAATGAAAGCTGCAAAATTAGAAGAAAGATTTGCAGAATTAGATGGATGGAATGCAGAATCTGATGCAGCTGTACTTTTAAATGATTTAGGAATAGAAACACAAAATCATTATAAATTAATGAGTGAACTAGAAGCAAAAGAAAAAGTAAAAGTACTTTTAGCACAAGCACTATTTGGAAACCCAGACATATTACTATTAGATGAACCTACAAACGATTTGGATTTAAAAAGTATAGCATGGCTTGAAGAATTTTTAATTAATTTTGAAAACACAGTAATAGTAGTGTCACACGATAGATATTTCTTAAATAAAGTATGTACACATATTGCAGATGTTGACTTTGGACAAATAAAAGTATATCCAGGAAACTATGATTTCTGGTATGAATCAAGCCAACTTTTAGCAAAACAAATGAAAGAACAAAACAAGAAAAAAGAAGAAAAAATAAAAGAATTACAAGCATTTATTGCAAGATTTAGTGCAAATGCTTCAAAATCAAAACAAGCAACATCAAGAAAAAAATCATTGGAAAAAATTGAATTGGATGAAATAAAACCATCAAATAGAAGATATCCATACATAGATTTTAAACCAGATAGAGAGCCAGGAAAGGAAATATTAAAAGTTAAAAATATTTCAAAAACTATAAATGGAGAAAAATTATTAGACAATGTTTCATTTGTAGTAAAAGAAGGAGATAAAATTGCATTTTTAGCAGATAATGAAAATGCAAAAACAGTATTATTTCAAATAATAGCAGGAGAACTAAAACCAGATGAAGGTGAAATAGATTGGGGAACAACTATTACAAATACATATTTTCCTAAAGATAACAACTATTTATTTGAAGAAGATATGACAATAACAGATTGGCTTCGCCAATATTCAAAAGACCCAGACGAAACTTATGTAAGAAGCTTTTTAGGAAGAATGTTATTTTCTGGTGAAGAAGCACTTAAATATGTAAAAGTGCTATCAGGCGGAGAAAAAGTAAGATGCGTACTTTCAAAAATGATGCTTTCAGGAGCAAATTTCTTAATAATGGATGAACCAACAAACCATTTAGACATGGAAAGTATAACAGCATTAAATGAAGGAATGACAAAATTTAAAGGAAACATTATATTTACATCACATGACCATCAATTAACACAAACAGTAGCAAATAGAATAATAGATATAAAACTAGATAAGGTTGTAGATAGAGAAGTAACATATAATGAATACTTAGGAATCGAGTAACACTAGGGACGGTCCTTTTCGTTCCGAATACGGAACATAAGGGACAATCCTTTAATAAAAAGGAAAAAATGAAATAGGGGCTAAATAATAAAAAGAAAGAAGGTAGTATTATGCCCCGTAAAGCAAGAAAAGATTTAGAGACTGGATTTTTCCATGTAATGGTCCAAGGAATAAAAAAAGAAAAGATATTTTATAATAATAAGTATAAAGAAAAGTATATTTATTTGATGAAATTTTTTAAAGAAAAACAAAAAATAGACATTATAAGTTTTTGTGTAATGAAAAATCATGTACATATAATTATATATACAGAAGATATAAATGAGCTTACTGTATTTATGAGAAAACTAAATACAACATATGCAATAAACTACAATAAAGAGGAAAAAAGAGTGGGCTATGTATTCAGAAATAGATTTGAATGTAAGGAAATATATAATCAAGATTATTTAACAAAGTGTATTAAATATGTGCATATGAATCCAGTAAAAGCTGGTATTGTAGGATTAGAGAAAGACTATAAATATTCAAGTTATAATGATTATATAAATAAAAAAGGAATTATTACAGAAGAAATAATACAAAAGATATTCAATTCAAAATATAATTATTTAAAAGAATTTTTAAAGATAGAATATGATGAAAAATTATTTAAAGAATTAGAAAAAGAAGAAATTACAGAAGAAAAATTACAAGAAGAAATAGATAAGTTTATAAAAAAAGAAGAGATAACATTAAGAGAATTACAAGAAGACAAAAGATTAATAAAAAAATTGTATAATTCAATGGAGTTGAAACCAACAAAAACAAAATTAGCAGAAAATATAGGAATAAGTAGAATAAGATTAAGTAAAATATTAAACGATTATAAAGAAATAAAAAAGAAAAGTTAAACATAAGGAGTGTCCCAAGTGTTCCGAATTCGGAACGAAAAAGACCGTCCCTATTGTTCGGAGGAAAAATAATGAATATAAATAAACAAATAGCAGAAGAATTAAATATAAAGGAGAGCCAAGTTGAAAAGACAGTAGCGTTAATAGATGAAGGAAATACAATACCATTTATTGCACGTTATAGAAAAGAAGTTACAGGCGGACTTTCAGATGAAACTTTAAGAGATTTAGGAGAAAGACTTACATATTTAAGAAATTTAGAGACAAGAAAACAAGAGGTTGTAAATTCTATAGAAGGACAGGGAAAATTAACAGATGAAATTGTTATAGCACTACAAATTGCAAAAACTTTAGCAGAAGTTGAAGATATTTATAGACCATATAAACAAAAGAAGAGGACAAGAGCAACTATAGCAAAAGAAAAAGGCTTAGAACCTTTAGCTAATATTATTTATATGCAACAAGAAAAAACTTCTATTTACGATATAGCAAAAGAATATTTAAATGAAGAAAAAGAAGTAAATTCAGTAGAAGAGGCAATTACTGGAGCATTAGATATAATAGCAGAAAATATTTCAGATAATGCGGAATATAGAAAACAAATAAAAAGACTTACATATAGAGATGGAATAATTGAAACAAAAGCAGCTAAAGAAAATGAAAAATCAAATTATGAGATGTATTATGATTTTAATGAAAAAGTAAATAGAATTCCAAGTCATAGAATTTTAGCAATTAATCGTGGAGAAAAAGAAGAATTTTTAAAAGTAAAAATAACAAAGCCTGAAGAAAAAATACTAGAAATAATGGAAAAAGACATTATAAAAGGAAATACACAATTTACAGAAATGCTAAAAAATACAATTTTAGATAGTTGGAAAAGATTAATTGAACCATCAATAGAAAGAGAAATTCGTTCAGATTTAACTGAAAAAGCAGAAGAACAAGCAATAAAAGTATTTGGACAAAATGCTAAACAATTATTACTTGGAGCACCACTTTTAGGATTAACTGTTATTGGATTTGACCCTGCTTATAGAACAGGTTGCAAAATTGCAGTAATAGATGAAACTGGAAAATTGTTAGACACAACAACAATTTACCCAACAGAACCTCAAAATGATGTTGAAGGTGCTAAAAAAGTTTTAATTAATTTAATTGCAAAATACAATGTAGATATGTTTGCAATTGGAAATGGAACAGCTTCTCGTGAATCTGAAATGTTTGTAGCAGATGTTATAAAAGAAGTTAAAGAAAAATATGGAAAAGAAGTACATTATGCGATTGTTTCAGAAGCGGGAGCATCAGTATATTCTGCATCTAAGCTTGCAACAGAAGAATACCCAGATATAAATGTTTCTTTAAGAGGAGCAATTTCAATAGCAAGAAGATTGCAAGATCCGCTTGCTGAACTTGTAAAAATAGAGCCAAAAGCAATAGGTGTAGGACAATATCAACATGATGTAGACCAAAAGAAATTAGGAGAAAGTTTAACTGGTGTTGTTGAAGATGCAGTAAATAAAGTAGGTGTAGATGTTAACACTGCAACACCATCACTTTTATCTTATGTGTCTGGAATAAATAAAACTATTGCAAATAACATTGTAAAATATAGAGATGAAAATGGAAAATTAAAAGAAAGAAAAGAACTTTTAAAGGTTCCAAAACTAGGAAAAGTAGCATTTGAGCAATGCGCAGGATTTATAAGAGTATTTAATGGAAAAAATCCATTAGAAATAACAAGCGTTCATCCAGAAAGTTATGAAGTAGCAGAGAATTTATTAAAATCTATAGGATACAAAAAGGAAGATTTATTAAATAAAGATTCTTTAAAAGAAATAAAAGAAAAATTAGCAAGAGTAAATGTAGAAGAGACTAGCAAAGAATTGCAAGTAGGAAGCATGACATTAAAAGACATTATAGATGAGCTTTCAAAACCGGGAAGAGACCCAAGAGAAGAAATGCCAAAGCCAGTTCTTCGTAGTGATGTTTTAAAATTTGAAGATTTAAGAGAAGGACAAATTTTAACAGGAACAGTAAGAAATGTAATAGATTTTGGAGCATTTGTAGATGTTGGTGTAAAACATGATGGCTTAGTACATATATCTGAAATGAGTGATAAATTTGTAAAAAATCCATCTGAAATAGTTTCTGTAGGTGATGTTGTAAAAGTAAAAGTTATAGCAATAGATATGGAAAGACAAAAAGTTAAATTAAGCATGAAAATATAAAAAATGTATTATTATGAATAATTTAAACAACAAAAAAGACATATAAAAATATAAATTTTATATGTCTTTTTTATTATTTATTATTCAGCGATTTCTTCTTTTTTATTCTCTTTAATATATTCATAGAAGCAAATTGAAGCTATTTGCATGTAAGGAATTAACCATAACAAACCAATGTAAATAGTTAATACACTTAAAATTATCCAACCTATGAAAGATAATTGTAACAATACATATTTTCCTCTATAGCCTTTCATCAATTTTTCACTTTCTTCTACAGCTTCTTTAGCAGAAAGTTCCACATTATCACAAGCTACAATATAAGAAACTGTATAATTCAATGATTTTATAATCATAAAAGCAAATGCTGCTATAAATAAAATAGCACATGTTACATATGTAATAATTAATACAGCAGTAGATTTAGCTACTAATCCTGCAGTTATTCCAATAGTAGCTCCAATTGTTATAATTACGATAGCTACTATATAAAGTAAAATTGGAAGCCACATTTTAAGTAATATATTTCCTGCTATTTTCCAACCGCGACCGAAATTTTTAAATCCGAAAGTAAGAAAATCATAAAATTTTACTTCTTCACCATTTTTTAATCTAAAGAATGAATTAATTAATCCAAAAGCAATAGGAATATTAATAACAATAGTTGCAATTTCAATAATAAATTTTAAAAATGCAATATCCTTTAATAAAGAATTAAGTAAAGAAAGTACAAGAGAAATAGCAAAATAAGTTAAAATAATTAATGCGCCTTTTCCCCATTTGCCAGTCAAAGCTTCTCTGGCTTGTTTTCTAATATCTTTAAGTATCATAAAAACCTCCTTAATTTATATAAATAAACTTAATTAATTATATTTTTGCTGAATTTGTTCTATTACATCATATTCATTATTTATGATATCTAGAAATGTATTTACAATATTTGGATCAAATTGTGTTCCAGAACATTTTTTAAATTCTTGAACAACATCTGTTAAAGGAATAGGATCTCTATAACTTCTTTTTGATGTCATAGCATCAAAGGTGTCTGCAACAGCTGTAATTCTGGCTGCTAAAGGAATTTCGTCACCTTTCAATTTAAAAGGATAACCATTGCCATCATATTTTTCATGATGATATTCAACAATAGGTATAATTTCTTTAAAAACTTTATTTCTTGTCAAAATATCTACACCAAGTGAAGTATGAGTTTGAATTTCATCGTATTCTTCATTTGTAAGTTTAGCTTCCTTTTTTAAAATATTATCTGGTATTCCTATTTTTCCAATATCATGGAAAAGACCACCTATACGTAATTTATCTATATCTTCTTGAGGTAATCCTAATTTTTTACCAATTAAAACACAATACTCAGAAACTCTATTACAATGACATTTTGTATAATGATCTTTTTTATCTACTTGATCTTCAAAAAAATTAATTAATGATTGAGTACTATTAGCAGACAAAGCGTCATCAGGAATATTAAAGAAAAATTTCTTTTTATCTGAATAATTTTCCATAAAAAACCTCCTAAAAATCATTACTTAATTATTATACTACAAATTTATATAAAATATCAAGTTTATGTTTAAAAATAGAATAACTGGAAAAAATTTAAATAAAAGAAAGGAATAAATATGTATAAATATAAAAAGAAAGTAAATCAAAAATTAAAAAATGCTTTAATGACATTAATACTTATGTCATTAACTTCTGTATGTAGCATTTTTATATATAAAATGTATGAAGAAATAGATATAAATACATACGAGACACAAGGAATAGAAGCACAAAAAACAATAAAAACTTTAGATGAAAAGAAAGAAGAAGGAAAGCAAATAGCAGATATAGTAGAAAATGTGACTTCATGTGTCGTTGGAATTTCAAAAATAAAAAATGCGGGAAATACAATATTTTTAAAAGATGGTACAACAACACTTGGATTAGGAACAGGAATCATAGTCTCAGAAAATGGATATATATTATCAAATTCGCATGTTACAGGTGAAAAGTATAGTAATTGCTATATTACATTAGAAAATGGAAGAAATTATACAGCAAATGTTGTATGGTCAGATGCAAATTTGGATTTATCTATCTGCAAAATAAGTGTAAAAAATCTTCCTTATGCAACGTTTGGAGATTCAAACAATATAAGAGTAGGTGAAGGAGTTTATGCAATAGGAAATCCAATAGGATACGAATTTCAAAGAACTGTAACGGCAGGAATTATAAGTGCAGTAAATAGAACAGTTAGAATTGATGAAAATAACACAAGCATATATATGGAAAATTTAATTCAAACAGACGCAACTATTAATCCAGGAAATAGTGGAGGACCACTTATTAATTTAGACGGAAATGTAATAGGAATAACTTCAGTAAAAATAACATCAGCAGAAGGAATAGGTTTTGCAATACCTATAAATATTGTTAAGCCTATAATAGAATCATATTTAAAAGAGGATAAATTTGAAGAAGCAACTCTTGGAATTTTTGCTTATGATAAAGAAATTGTTCCATACTTAGATGAGAAAGTAGATAATATAAAAGGAATATATATAGGACAAGTTTCTATTAATTCACCAGCGCAAAAAAGTGGGTTAAAAATAGGTGATATGATAACTAAAATAGATGAATTAGAGTTAAATAAAATGATGGATTTGAGATGCTATATATATACAAAAAAGCCAAATGACGAAGTTACGTTAAACATAATTAGAAATGGTAAAGAACAAAAAGTAAAGGTGACACTGGGAAAAAAATAGCATATTAAAAAATTACCACCAAAAGTTACCAAAAAAGTAATTAAGAATAAAAATAAAAAGGAGGTTTTTATGGATAATTCATATTGGATTTCTTCTATAAAAGATAATAAAAAAGAATATAAAAAATTACAAGGAAAAATTGAAACAGAAATAGCAATTATAGGAGGAGGTTTAACAGGAATTAGTTGTGGGTATTATTTGAGCAAGGAAAATAAAGATGTAGTTATATTAGAAAAAAATACAATTTGTAGCCATACAAGTGGAAATACTACTGGTAAAATTACAAGTGGGCATGGTTTATTTTACAATTATTTATTACAATCAGAAGGAAAAGATAAAGCTAAACAATATTTAGAAGCAAATGAAAAAGCAATAGAAAATATAGCAAAAATAGTAGAAGAAGAAAATATTAAATGTGATTTTGAAAGACAAGATGCATATATTTTTACACAAAAACAAGAAGAAGTAGAAAAAATAGAAAAAGAAGTAGAAGCTTTGGAATATTTAGGTTTTCCATGTGAACTTGTAAAAGAAATACCACTGCCAATAAAAGATAAAGGAAAGGAATCTACAGAAAATCATATAAGTATAGAAAAAAAAGTTTTAGCAGCAATAAAATATAAAAATCAAGCACAATTTAATCCTTGTCTATATGCAGAAGGGTTGGCAAGCAAAATAGAAGAAAGAAAAGGAAAAATATTTGAAAATACAAAAGTATTAGATGTTAAGAAAAAAGAAAATGGATATGAAATTATAACAGAGGATGCAAAAGTAAATGCAAAAATTGTTATACTTGCATCGCACTATCCAATAATAACTTTTCCAGGTTTTTATTTTATGAAAATGTATCAAGAAACATCTTATTTAATAGGAGTGGAAACCAATGAACCATTATTTGAAGGAATGTATATAAATACGGAAGAACCAACTGTTTCTTTAAGAACAGCAAAATATGGAGACAAACGCATACTATTAGTAGGAGGAATGAAGCATAAAACAGGAGCAAAAATAGACCTAAAAGATAGTTATAAAAAATTAGAAGAAGTTGCAAAGAACCTTTATCCAGATTGTAAAGTTCTATACAGATGGAATACAGAAGATTGTATTTCATTAGATAAAATTCCATATATAGGAGAATTTTCAAATTTAATGCCAAATGTATATGTGGCAACAGGTTATAAAAAATGGGGAATGACAAGCTCAAATATTGCAGCTAATATAATTACAGACAAAATTTTAGGAAGAGAAAATAAATATGAAGAAGTTTTTAATTCAACAAGATTAAAGCCGATAAAAAATCATGAAGAACTAGGAAATATATTAAAGGAAGTAAGCTATTCATTAGTTATTAATAAATTAAGAAATATAGAAGAATATGTAAAAGATGTAAAGCAAGGAGAAGGTAAAATAATAGAAATAGATGGTAAAAAAGTAGGGGCATATAGAAATAAAAATGGAGAAATTTTTTTAGTAAAACCATATTGCAGTCATTTAGGATGCATGCTTTCTTGGAATAATTTAGATAAAACATGGGATTGCCCATGTCATGGATCAAGGTTTAATTACGAAGGAAAACAAATATATGACCCAGCCATAAAAGATTTAGAAAAAATAGAGTAAAAAATAAAACCGAAGAGAATTCTCTTCGGTTTTATTTAGAAACGTGCTGTTTCAATTTTCTTTAAAATCTTAGTAAGATTAGGAGAGTTTGGAACAACCTGTTCTAATCTCAAAATCAAAACAGAAAGATCTTCACTAAATAAAGTGTAAGATTGAGGGACATATAAGGTTTCATCTGAGCAATGGCATGAAAAAAATTTGATGTTAGTAGTATATTTAAAAGTATTTTCTAAATAAAAATTTCTTTCATATAATTCTAAAGAAAGAAGATTACTAGTCAATGTAATTTTTACATAATCAAAAGTAAAACAACCTTCTATTGAATCATCTTTAATGTGAATAAAACCTTCGTTAAAAACATTGTTTGTTTTTATAGTTGCCCGAATTACAGCTTCTTTCATATAATATTCCTCCTTAAAGGTTTGTAATATATATATTAACATAAAACAAGAAAAAATTCAACTTTTAAAATAAATAAAAAATAGTTGAAAAAAGTATTGAATTTTATTAAGAAATGTGTTATTATAATTAAGTATTTGAAAAAAATATGTATTTCGAGGTGTAGCGCAGTTGGTAGCGCGCGTGGTTTGGGACCATGAGGTCGCAGGTTCGATCCCTGTCACCTCGACCAAAAAATTGAAATTTTGTAGGAAACTACAAAAGGACGAAAATTATATCAAAAGTGCATAAAATACGTTATTTCAAGAGATTGAGATAACGTATTTTTACTTTCTAGAGTATTTTAAACTCCTTCTACATCATCAATATATGAAAAATTATATAATCAAACTAAAAATAATGCAGATAAAACAATTATCAAAGCAAAAATTAATCATCTAAACAAAGGTGTTGAAAGAATAAATAAAAATTACAAACTTGTAGAAGAATTATAAGGAAAGCTGAAAATAGGGAAAAAGAAGAGAAGTTAATTCAAAAAAGAAAGATAAAAGAAAATTCAGATAAGCACCTCTGCTAAAAAATACCAAAAAATATTGACAAACAATGGAAAACAATCTATAATAGTATTATGTGAACTTAACCAATGGATTTAAATGAATTTTTAAATCCACAACTCAATGAAAGGAAAAGGTGATACTATGAAAAACATTTTTGATCGGCCCTGCTATCATCTTGAGCAAATAAAAAAGGTTAAGATTGATAGCAAGAAGAGAAAGAAGTTCAACTCCAAATCTATGCTTTGTGCATGGGTAAGTAAACTTTGTCCTGCACATTGCAAAAGCTGTTTCTTCAAATCTGACATGTATCATGACGGAATCCCTGCTGAGAAATATCAGTTTTCTCCGTATGGTGTTGAGCGATTGATTAAATTCATCAACGACTCGAATAATTCCTACTTGATGCTGTCTGGCGGCGGAGAACCGATGATTCGCAAAGACATTGTTAATGAAATCATCCGTAAGGTGAAGACAGACCGTATTGTCATTGTAACAAGTGGAATTTGGGCAAAGACTTATAAAGGTGCTAAGGCTACCATCGATGAGCTCTATTCTAGCTATACAAGCAGAAATGATGACATGGTTTTGGTTGTTCGCCTTAGCGTTGACAGTTTTCACTATGAACCCCTAGGGTTTGATGTTATCAACAATATCATAAAAGTATTTAAGGAAAATTACAGCCATTGTAAGAATTTTAAACTTAGGATTCATACAATGCAAAATGATCCTACTCTTGAAGAAGTGTCAAAGAAAATTGGTCACTGTGAAATCATTTACAGTGATATCGAGTCGGTTTCTGACAATAAGGAAATCATTAAAATTCTCCCTAAGCAAGCTAAGCTGAAATTTGATGATGGTTATGAAATTCTTGTTGGGCGCTCTAAACTGTTCTTCTCGAATCTGAAAATTGACCTGAATGAATTTACAGAAGATATTCAGAGATCTCTTGATGTTTTTGAAGAAGACATGAGTGCGAGCGAGTATGGGAATCCATCAATTCTGACCAACTGCGACGGCTCTCTTGGACTCGATTTTTGGATTGATTACAATGGGAATGTTACCACGTGGGGAAATCAGCAGTGGGATAGTCTTTATAATGTATATGTAGATTCTTACCAAGATCTTATAAAGGGAACTTTTGAGAATATCATTAGTTACTCTTTCTTGGATAAAGGATATTACTATCGTGAAAGGATTATCCGTGCAGTAAATCCGAAAGCTGTCTTGCGGTCAAAGGTAATGAACTTAAGAGATTATGCAGGAGCCTTCTTGATGGAAGAAGAAAAAACAAAACTGTATTATGCAGTTAGAGCCATTAAGGATTATCTTGAGGATGGCATCCTGTCTGAAGATGATATTTCGTTCTTGCCTGCAAACCTTTTGAGTGTTATTCATTACTCTATCGAGGAAATCAACTCTCTTTACAGGGCTTCTGATTTTGATATTATCAGTCAGTACCTTGCCAAAAAAGAAGAGCTGAACATGGATGACTGGAAAATTTTGTTCAACCTCATTAGATTGGGACATTATGATGTTTCTAATCAGCACATTGAAGAGGCTATTGCGTATTATAATGATACGTATTATGCCGATATAAAAAGTGTTAATGATGTCCCTGATGATGACAGTCCTATCATGTATGGAAAGTACCACAACAGAATTTCATTCATGAAGAAAGAAGCAGAAAATTTCTGCCTCAAAATGATGAACTAAGTTCATAAGCAAATCCTCTTACTGTTCGGTAAGAGGATTTGTTTAGTCATATACTATATTTGGATCTAATCCAGAATAACAAAAACATGATAATGTGTTTATTGTATGCATATCATCATCCGTTATGGAAAAATCATAAACAGATATATTTTCATTAATTCTGTCTTTATTTGTAGATTTTGGTAAAGGAATAACATTATTTTGTAAGCACCATCTTATACAAATTTGAGCAATACTTTTATTATATTTAATTGATAAATCTTTTAAAATATCATTATCAAATATTTTTCCAGATCCAAGAGGGCTCCATGCTTCAACTACAATATTTCTATCCATACAGTACTTTAGTGTTTCTTCTTGCATAAAACCAGGATGAAATTCTATTTGATTAACCATTGGATATATCTCTACATTAGGCAACAAAGCTTCTAAATGTTGAACCATAAAGTTGCTTACTCCTATTGCCCTTACTTTTTTTTCTTTATATAATTTTTCAAAAGCCTTCCATGTTTCTATATTTAATTTTTTCCAATTTTGAGTTGTCATTGGCCAATGAATTAATAACAAATCCAAATAATCTGTTTGTAAATTATTTAAAATTTGTTCGACAGCTTTCAATGTTTTTTCATAACCTTTATCATCTTTCCAAAGTTTACTAGTTAAAAATAAGCTTGTTCTATCAATATTATACTTTTTAATAGCATTTCCAATAAGTTTTTCATTCTGATATTTGGATGCAGTATCTATATGTCTGTATCCAACTTGATATGCAGTATAAATCATGTTATCAATAATGTCTTGTTCTTTTACATGCCATGTTCCTAATCCTATGTTTGGTATCATTAAACCGTTGTTTAGTTTATATCCGTTGTCCTTATTTATCATATTAAATTCCTCCATCATAGTAAAAAATAAATAGTACCATGAATTAGGTGGTACTATTTTATAAGTTTTAATTATTCTTATTTTTTAAATATTCTTTAATTCTTTCTATATCAACTTGATCTTTAGGCTTATTTCTTTTTATTTTAAATTCTAGAATAGTATTTAAATCTTCTAAATTATATGGTTCACAAGTTTCCATATTAAATTTTTCTTTTTCATCAACAACAACTTCTAAAGAATCACTTATATGATAAAATCCACATTCATTTTTCTTATCTTCTGTTAAGTCATATTTATCTTTTATTTGTTCAAATAATTCTCTTGAAATACATAAATCTAAATCTCCAGCTTGTTCTCTAATACCTCTAATTACAAGAGAAGCTCCAGATAAAACATAATATTCATCTTTAGGCAAGTTTAATTCTTGTAATAAATCTAATAATTGTTCTTTATTCATAAAATAAAACCCCTTTTCTTTTTTAATATTATATATATCACTTATAATACTAAAAGTCAATATAATAAATTTGTCGATTTAATCGTAATATTGACGATTTTTTTTAAACAATGTATAATAATTATGTTACTTTTAAACAGATGCCAAAACAATAATTTGTTTTAAACAGAAAGGAGAATCTATCATGCGGAAAATTTATAAAAGTATAGTTACAATAGACAGTTATCTACGAGTTTTGGTTGAGAGAGAACATGATGTAATACGGTTACCTAGTAGCAACGATTCAATTCCTACTCATTTTTTATGTGGCGGAAAACATTATGCATATGTTTCATATAGTCAATGTTCATTAATATTTGCAGATTCTAAATTCCTTACAATTAATATTGCTCTACAAAAGTTTACATTTGAAGAAGATCGTCAAGCTCTTTTATACTTTATATCTCATATAAAAAGTTTTGAAAACGATAATACTACATTAGAGAGTTTTGATTTCGTCATGGCATTAGAAAAACTGGATATTAAAGCACTGTCCAAAATTCCCAAAAGTGATTTGCACAATCATACACCACTTGGTGGCTCACGTGAACTAATAAAGAAACTATCAGGTAAAGAAATTCCAAGTTTGGATAGGCGTTTTAAATCTATTCCGGAAATGAATAAGTGGTGTGATGATAATATCAAAGCGCCAAATGATTATCAATACAGAATGTATGCTTGTTTTGAGCAAGCAAAACGAGATGGAATAAAGGTATTTGCACCTAATATAGCAACTTGTGCGAAAAAGAACTTTCCTTCATTAAATTTCTTTATTAATTTTATTTATGAGCTAATTCAAGAATTTTCTGACTCAATGAACATTTATCCGGAATTGGCATTGGATAGAAATAAATACTCTGAAGATTTAAAAGATTTAGTTATAAAACTTTTAGACACAGGTATATTTCATTCCATAGACATAACTGGAGATGAAGGGCTTGGAGTTCAAAATTTCAGAGAAATATATCATATTGCTTCCTCGTATGGAATTATAAAAAAAGCACATGTTGGAGAATTCTCACACGCTAATGCAATATTTGATGCAATTGAAACTCTAGACTTAGATGCTGTTCATCATGGAATATCTGCTATTGAAGATGTAAGGCTAATGGATTACCTAGTTAAAAGTCAAATATCTTTGACTATGTGTCCATCCAGCAACTATTTCTTATCACGTGTTCAGTCTATTGCCAACCATCCTATCAAGCAACTATATCGATATGGAGTAGATGTGTCTGTTTGTAGCGATGACATACTAATATTTGGTTCAAGTGTTTCGAATGAATATAAGCTTTTATATGAAAATGAAGTCTTGGATGCATTTGAACTCAATGCTATACGTCTAGATGGATTAAATTTCTATGCAAAGTAAGCTAGAGGAGGGTATTCTTATTGAATACCCTCCATTTTTTCATTATTTATTTTCTTCTATCCAATCACTAAATTCATCTGCAGTTATTTTTTCTTCTCTATATAACTCTAATTCAGCTCTTGCTTTTGATTTCCAAGAAGCAAATTCATTCTTCATAGTAGCATTTTTAGGTTCTTCTGCACGATAAATTTGTGTTATTTTTCTTTGATAATCTCTTTTATATGTAAGTTCTGCAACAGCCTCTACTATTTTTATATCATAAGTTTTACGAGAAGTATAAGATTTACAAGTTAGTAGCTTCATGAGATATAATTATTTTACTTTTTGTGTTGTATATTTGATTTATACAAATAATTCACTAAAAATATTTTCTATAAAAGAAGAATTGCTTATTACTTTTTCTACATATAAAATGAAATTATCTTTATTTAGATTACCATCAATTACTATTTTATCATAATTAGGATATATATTTTCAACATTTTTTCTAGTGACCTTATAAGAACTGCCACTAAAATTATATTGAATATATTGAACATTATCTATTAAAGTAAAAATAGATAATGAATTATAAATTAAGGCTTTTTGAACATATAAGTCAGTATTATTGTACCAATCTGTTGTATTGTAATTTATAATAAGGTTTAATTCATTTGAATTTATTTCAAAATTATATCCATATTCAGAAAGAGGCAAATTACTTAATAAAATTCCAATATTTGAATTATCACCAATATAATTACTTTTATATTTTATTATATTATCTATACTACTTTTTTTCATATTAAAAGGTAATGTAGAAATATCATCACTATCATATTCATTTTTTGAGTCAACGATATAATACTCGTTTGGGGTATTTGCATTTATTCTATAAACAGTGTAAAAAGGATTATAATATGAAATAATGTTAGTCGTTTTAATCATATACCTGTAAATAGGTGGTCTATTATGTTCTATTACTCCTATATAATCAATCGCCATAAATATACCTAATATAACGATAAACAATCCAATAGAGAAAACTATTTTTAAAAGTTTATTCAATTTTAATTCTTTAAATAATCCAATTATAAAGATAATTATACCAATAATAGAATAAATAGAACTCCAACTACTTTCTGCTCCACATATTACAAATGAAGCAATACTTAAAAATATTCCTAAACTCATTAATAAAATAGAAATTTTTTTATGTTCTTTTTTTAAAGTTTGTTCAGTAAAATCTATAGTATTTATAATATTATTTTCAGTATTTTGAACTATAGCATTGTCTTCAATTTTCTCACCACTTAATAATTCATTTAAAGTTATTCCTAATGAATCACTTAATGGTTTTAGTAATGATAAGTCAGGCATATAATTACCATTTTCCCAACGAGAGATGGTTTTGTTGGTAACTCCTAAAATTTTGCCTAATTCTTCTTGTGTTAGACCTTTCAATTTTCTATTATATGCAATAAACTCTCCAATTTTTTTAACATCCATAAATTTATTCCTCCTCTGAAGAAGATTTTATCAACTTTTCTTTAAAATTAACACCCCTTAAACAGCGAATTAGGTGACTATAAAATTGATATAAAAAATTATACACTATATTATTCCTATATCAAATCCTTTCAATAAAAATTATCAAAAAATATATTTAATAAAATGGTAGATAGAACTATAGTAATTAAGCAAAAATTCAAAGCATACCCCTATATTTACAAAATACCATATAGGGTATATAATATAAAAATAGAAGAAGGTGAAAAGATGGAAGAATGTTGTAATAAAAAAACAATAAGAGGAGAAAATGAGAAAAAGTTAATAAATAATAGAATAAACAGAATAGAAGGACAATTAAAAGGTATAAAAAAGATGATACAAAGCGATACTTATTGTAATGATGTATTAATTCAACTATCAGCAGTAGAAAATTCTGTAAAAAGCTTATCAAATTATATTTTAGAAAATCATCTATATTCTTGTGTAACAAGAGATTTAGAAAATGGAAATACAGAAATAATAGATGAATTAATAAGTCTATTTAAAAAATTTAATAAATAAAGAAGGGAGATAAAAAATGAAAGAAATTATATTAAATGTAGAAGGAATGGTTTGCACAGGTTGTGAAAAAAGAGTGGAAAACTCTTTAAAAGAAATTAAAAATGTTAAAGAAGTAACAGCAAATCACGAAAATAATAAAGTAACAATAAAAATGGAAGATGAAGCAGATATAAAAGAAATAAAAAATAGAATTGACGAATTAGGTTTCGAAGTAAAGGAATAATAAAATGAAAAACATTATTTTAGGTATAGAAGGAATGACTTGTAGTGCTTGTTCAAATGGATTAGAGAAATATTTAAATAAACAAAACGGAATAATAGAAGCAAGTGTAAATTTAGTAATGGCAAATGCTACAATCTATTATGATGAAAATATATTAAATCAAGAAAAAATCGAGAAATATGTAAAACAGGCAGGTTTTAAAAGCACAGGTATATTCAAAGAATTCAAAATAGAAAATAAAAATAAAACAGAAAAAATAAAATTTATTGTATTTACCATTTTGGCAATTATATTGATGTACATTTCAATGGGACATATGATAAATTTACCAACAATTAATTTATTAGATCCTCATAATAATCCAATAAATTATGCAATAACATTATTTATAATAACAATTACATTCTTAGTATATGGATATGATATTTTAAAAAATGGCTTTAAAAATTTAATACATCTAATTCCAAATATGGATACATTAGTTACAATAGGTGTGTTAAGTAGCTTGGGTTATAGTGTATATGGAATGTATGAAATATTTAATGGAAATCATCATTTTGTAATGAATTTATATTTCGAATCTGCAGCAATTATAATTTATTTTATAAAATTAGGAAGATATATAGATGGAATTAGCAAAGACAAAACAAGAGAAGCCATAAAAAAATTAGTAGAAATAACACCAAGCATGGCAACTGTTGAAATAGAGGGAGAGCAGAAACAAGTAACACTAGATGAAATTAAAAAAGGTAATATTTTAGTTTCAAAACCAGGAGAAAAAATAGCAGTAGATGGAGAAATAATAGAAGGAAAAGCGCATTTAGATGAATCTTTTATAACAGGAGAAAGTAAACCAGTAAATAGAGAAATAGAAGAAAAAGTAATTGCAGGAAGTCTAAATTATGATGGATTTATAAAATATAAAGCAGAAAAAATTGGAAAAGAATCAACAATATCAGAAATAGTAAGATTAGTAATAGAAGCAAGTAATACCAAAGCTCCAATAGCAAAAATAGCAGATAAAATTTCAGGATATTTTGTGCCAGTAGTTATTTTAATAGCAATAATAACTTTTATAATATATTTAATATTAGGATATGATATATCAGTAGCAATAAGCACATTTGTTACTATATTAGTAGTTGCATGTCCATGCAGTTTAGGTTTAGCAACACCACTTGCAATAGTTGTAAGCGAAGGAGTATGCGTAAATAATGGAATATTAGTAAAGAAAAGTGAAGTATTAGAAAATGCTTCAAAGACAAATACTATAGTATTTGACAAAACAGGAACTTTAACTTATGGAAAATTAAAGATTTCTGAAATATACAATTATAGTGAATTAGATAACGACCAATTAATACAAATAGTTGGTAGCATAGAGGAAAAATCAACACACCCTATAGGAAAAGCTTTTACAGATTATATGGAAACTAAAAAACAAGAAAAAATAGAAGTAAAAACATTTGAAAATGTTGCAGGATATGGAATTATAGGAACAATAGAGAATGATGAAATAATACTAGGAAACAGAAAAATTGTAGAAAAATATAATATTCAAAATGAACATATAGAAGATGAAAATAGACTAACTTTAGAAGGAAATAGCATAATTTATGTAATTAAAAATAAAAAAATTATTGCTTTAATTGGGGTAAATGACATAGTAAGAGAAAATGCAAAAGAAGTAATAGAAAAAATGAATAATAAAAAGATACAAACAATTATGCTTACAGGAGATAATAACCAAACTGCAGAAAAAATAGCAGAAGAGCTAGGAATTACAAAAGTAATATCAAACGTGTTACCAGTTCAAAAAGCTGAAATAATAGAAAATTTACAACAAGAGAAAAAAATGGTAATGATGTGTGGAGATGGAATAAATGATAGTTTAGCTATAACAAAAGCAAATATAGGAGTAAGTGTAAAAAGTGGAACAGACATAGCAATGGATTCAGCAGATGTAATATTAACAAAAAATGACCTAAATTCAATATTAAAATTAATAGAAATAAGTAAGAAAACAATAAAAAATATAAAACAAAATCTATTTTGGGCATTTTTCTATAATATTTTAATGATACCAATTGCAATAGGAATATTAAAACCAATAGGAATTTCAATAAATCCAATGTGGGCAAGCTTAGCAATGGTATTAAGCAGTTTGACAGTAACACTAAATGCGTTAAAATTAAAAAAATTCAGAATATAATATGATTTGTTGAAAAATGAAAAACAAAGTCAAAAAATATATAAAAATAGATAATAAGGTCGATAATTTCTTATAAAAATTATCGACTTTATGTTTACAAACAAAATAAATTATGATATAAGTAAGAAAATTTATTTAAAACATTTTTATTCGAATAGAAATTAATTCTAAAATTAAATCCAAAAAAGAAAGAAGGAAATATGTTATCAATAGTAAAAAGTATGTCATTAACAGGACTAGATGGATATTTAGTTTCTGTGCAAGTAGACATTTCTTCAGGCATGCCTGGATTTGAAATAGTAGGACTTCCAGATACAAGTATAAAAGAAGCAAAGGAAAGAGTAAAAACTGCAATTAGAAATTCAGGTTATGAACTTCAAAGTAGAAAAATATTAGTAAATTTAGCACCAGCAGATACTAAAAAAGAAGGTTCATTTTTTGATTTACCAATAGCAATAGGAATACTTGCAAGTTTGGGTGAAATAAATAAAGAAAAAATAGAAAATGTAGTATTTGTAGGTGAATTATCATTAGATGGAAAATTAAATTCAGTAAATGGAATTCTTCCAATGTGTATAGAAGCAAAAAGACTTGGCATAACAAAAATTATAATTCCTTTGCAAAATGCAAAAGAGGCGGCAGTTGTAGAGGGAATACAAATATTAGGTGCAAAAAATTTAAATCAAGTTATAGATTATTTAAATTCTAAAAAAGAAATCCCTATACAAAAAATAGAAATAAGTAAAATATTTGAAGAGCAATTTGAAACATTATTAGATTTTTCAGAAGTAAAAGGACAAGAAAATATAAAAAGAGCATTAGAAGTTGCTGCAGCAGGCGGACACAATTGTCTTTTAATAGGAACACCAGGTTCGCGGAAAAACAATGATGGCAAGAAGAATACCATCAATTTTACCTAATTTGAACTTTGAAGAAGCATTGGAAACAACTAAAATACATAGTGTAGCTGGTGTACTTTCGAAAAATACTCCACTCATAACAGTAAGACCATATAGAGCACCTCATCACACAATTTCGCCAGTATCACTTGTAGGTGGTGGAAAAATACCAAAACCAGGTGAAATAAGTTTAGCGCATAATGGAGTTTTATTTTTAGATGAGTTACCAGAATTTAATAAAAGCACATTAGAAGTACTTAGAGGACCATTGGAAGATGGAGTAGTTACAATAAGTAGAATAAATGCTACCCTTAGTTATCCATGCAATTTTATGCTGGTTGCCTCAATGAATCCATGCCCTTGTGGATTTTATGGATCAAAGGAAAAAGAATGTACATGCACGCCACAGGTAATACAAAAATATATGGGTAAAATAAGTGGACCACTTTTAGATAGGATAGATATACAAGTAGAAGTAACTCCTGTAAAATATGAAAAATTGCAAGGAACAGAAAATATAGAAACATCCGAAAAAATAAAAGAAAGAGTAGATAAAGCAAGAAGAATTCAACAAAATAGATATAAAGAATTAAAAATACATTCTAATTCTCAATTAACACCTATTTTAATAGAAAAATATTGTAAGTTAGGGAAAAAAGAAAAACTAATTTTAAAGAAAGCCTTTGATACATTAGGCTTAAGTGCAAGAGCTTATGGAAGAATTTTAAAAGTTGCAAGAACAATAGCAGATTTAGATGAAAAGGAAAATATTGAAATAAGTCATATTACAGAAGCAATTCAATATAGAAACTTAGATAAAAAATATTGGAAAAATTAAAAATGTATAATCTAAGATATTTAATCATAAAAAGGAGGTAATAAATGATAAATAAAATATATGAAATAAATGAAACAAATAAACTTTATCCTAAAAAGTTATTAAAAATAAAAGATAGACCTAACAAAATATATGCAGTTGGAAATATAGAATTATTAAATAATAAATCTATTGCAATAGTAGGCTCAAGACTGAGTACTGTATATGGAGAACGTTATGCTGCAAAATTTGCAAAAGAAATATCAAAAGCAGGAATAACAATAGTAAGTGGATTAGCTAAAGGAATAGATACTATTGCACATGAAAATTCTAAACAAGAAAAAGGAAAAACAATAGCTGTTATAGGATGTGGTTTTAATCATATTTATCCAAAAGAAAACGAAGAGTTATTTAATAAAATAATAGAAAACGATGGATGTGTAATTAGCCAATATTCTCCAAATACGGATATAAATTTAAAAGAAATACCATTTAGAAATAGAATAATTTCCGCTCTTTCAGAAGGAGTTTTGGTTGTTGAAGCAAGATATAGAAGTGGAAGTGGTATTACTGCAAAATATGCATTTGAGCAAAATAAAAAAGTTTTTTGCCTTCCAAATCAGATAGGAGTAACAACAGGAGTAGGAACTAATAATTTGATAAAAGAAGGAGCAATGTTAGTTACAAATCCAAATGAGATATTAACACAAATAGGAGAAAATGTGGAAAAAGATGCACAAAAAGATGAAAAAATAGAATTAAAAGTACCAGACGAATATAAAGAAATTTATGAAAAGTTAGAAGAAGGAAAAATAGAAATAAATGAATTATCAAGAATTTTAAATAAAACGATAGCTCAAATTAATCAAAAGCTAACACTTATGGAATTAGAAGGACTAATAGAAATATTACCAGGGAATATTGTAAAAATAAAAGATTAAGTTAAAAAGATTATAAATGTATAAGTGTAGCAAAAATTAGGCCTAAATATGTAAGAGTAAAAATATATGGAAAGATTTAAAATAATAATTAAAGAAAGGTAAATGATAAATGTATTATAAACAAGAGACTGGAAAAAATGGAGAAGAAATGGCAAGTAAATATTTAGAAAGTATAGGGTATAAAATATTAGATAGAAATTTTAATTGTAATCAAGGAGAAATAGATATTATTGCAAAAGATAAAAATGAAATTGTTTTTGTAGAAGTAAAAACTAGAACAAATAGAAGATATGGATTAGCTTCAGAAGCGGTAAATAAGATTAAGAAAAAACATTTGTTAAGAGCAATAAAATATTATATATATATTAAAAAATATGAAAAAAGCTTTATTAGAATAGATGTAATAGAGGTTTATATAAAAAATGGAAAAACAAATATAAATCATATAAAACAAGCAATAGAATAATTATATAAAAAATAAAGTTGCTACATTTGACTTTTTTTATAGAATGTGCTATTATCTTAAATGAATTTTAATTGTACCCGTAGTTTAGTTGGATAGAATGCAAGGCTACGAACTTTGAGATCGGGGGTTCGAATCCCTCCGGGTACACCAAAACAGATATGAATTGATTCATATCTGTTTTTATGTTAGTATAAGAGTAAAATATTAATTAAACTGTAAAAATATAAATTTTTGTAACATAATAATAAATGGAATAATAGATATCTAAAAGGAGTTCTAAAACAAAAAATGAGTAGTGAGAAGAAAATAAAAGATTATATGAATAAAGAAGAATTAGATATTGAACAAATAATGGAAGAATACACAAAATATATTATAAAAATAATAAAAAACAATAATAATTTTTTTAATGAAGAAGATATAGAAGAAATTGCCTCTGATGTTTTTCTTGTAGTTTGGAATAATCGTAGTAAGCTAGATATTAATAAGCCAATAACTCCTTATATAGCAGGTGTAACAAAAATATTAATATTAAAGAAAAAACGTAATATGAAAGAAATGGCATTAAATATAGAAGATTTTGAAAATTATTTGTATGATACTAGTGTTGTAGATATTGAATGTATGAATATTGAGGAAAATGATATTGTAATGAAAGAACTGAAAAAATTAAAAGAAGAAGATAGAAAAATATTTACGTATTATTATTTTAATTCGAAAAGTATAAAGGAAATAGCAAAAATATTAAATATAAAAGAGAATAAAGTGAAATCAAGATTATTTAGAATAAGACAAAAAATGAAATTAGAATTAGAAAGAAAGGGGTACAGTGATGGAAATAGAAGAAATGCATAAAAAGATAATAGAAAAAGCGAAAACAAAAATAGCTGTATCCAATTATTTAAGAGAAGATACTGCTATAAAGAAAAATAGCAATATACCTAAAATGGTAGCTACAATTATTATTACTATTGGAATTACAACTGGAATGACCTATGCAGGAACGGCTATATATAATAGAATATGGAAACAACCAGAAAGAACAGTAGGATTTTATGATGAAAATAACAATCCTATATCAACAAAAGAGGAAAAAGAAACAACAATTACAAAAGAAGAAGCTGAAGAAAAGGCAAGAGAAATATTAAAAAAATTTGGGCATGATAATGAAAAAATACAAGTGGTACAACTAAAAAATGATATAAAAAATTTTGAATTAATGTGGGAAATAGAAACACAGAAAAAAAGCTATGTTTGGATTGATGCAAAAGGAAGAAATAAAATGATGGTATCATTTAATAACATATTAGATGGTGATATAAAAAAGTATAGGTCAAATAAAAATGAAGCTGAAAAAACAGCAAAAGAATTATGTGAAAAATATGGATATAATATGGATAAGTACAATCTGATAGAGGTAGAATATAATTTAAATTCAGAAGAAAAATCGTACATATATAGCGTTAAATTTTATAATGAGTATGAAGGTATTAAGAATAATTATGAAGAAATAAATATTTCATTTATACCTCAAATAAATAAAATATATTATTTTAATGTAAATAATATAAATTTTGAAAATAATTCAATAGTAGTAACTGAAGAAGAAGCTAAAAGTATTTCTTTAAATGCTGAACAAAAAGTAAAAACAAATAAAAATATAAAAAGTATATATACTAATTTAGATATAGTTCAAGTAAATGGAGATGCATATTTAAGAATTAATGACTATAATCAATATAAAGAACAATCATATTCAAATTATGAAAAACAAAATTATGTAGTTTATAAAACAGAAAATATTACAAGAAAAGCATGGAGTGTAACAGTGGAATATGATGTAGATGAAAACACAGATACCTTTGATAAATATTATACATATTATATAGATTCTGAAACAGGAGAAATAATAGGAGGAAATCCATATTATTATTTTACAAAATTTTTTAGAAATAATTAAAAATAAAAGATGAAAAAAATGTAACTTTTTGTCGAAAAATGGTAATATTAAAATGTATGTTATTTTTTCAAAAAAATTAGAAGCCTTATTGCAACGAAAGGAGAAGACTATGAAAATTAAACGGTTTTTAAGTATTTTGTTAGTTGTAGTATTGTGTTTTGCAACAAGTACAGTAGCTTTTGCAGAAGAAGACACAGTAGAAAACAACTCTGAAAGTGTAAGTATTGCTAGAGCAGGAACCGAAGTATGGGACAGCAGGGGAAGAGGAACAGGAGGAACATTTACTATGACAGGTAATAATTTAACTCCTGTAAAAACAGTTGGGTTAGTAGCGGACAGATTAAACATTGTTATAGATAGTTACTCAAGCAATCAACCTGTGTATTTGACTGTACAGATAAGAAAAGCCTATTCAGATGTAGTACTTGCACAAACAACTTTCGGTCCAAGTTCAAGTGGTGGAGGTAGCTATTTTGGTACTTATATACCATACGGAACAAAAATACAAATCTATTTCGTAGTAACAAATGCAAGTGGAGAATATATTTCCAGTTTGCCATGTACGATAACATATTCATATTTTTATCAATAAAGAATCAAAAAGATTCTAAAAAACAACTAACTAGTTTAGGTTTCTAATTTTCAAAAAATAGTATTCATACTAAACAGAAGGACTGCAAACAATTTTGCAGTCCTTTTTGTATTAATTATAAAATTTTTAAAATTAATTATTCCAGAAGGCTTTATATGCTCTATAAGCTTCATAAATATCAAACTTACTTGTAACTTCATAAGGAGCGTGCATAGAAAGAACAGGAACACCAGCATCTATTACATCTACACCTTTATTTGCTAGTATATATGCAATAGTTCCGCCACCGCCGATATCAATTTTTCCAAGTTCAGCAAATTCATAGTCTATATTTTCTTTTTCAAAAATATTTCTTATCATAGCAACAAATTCTGCATTTGCATCAGAAGCCCCAGATTTACCTCTTGCACCTGTATATTTATTTAAACCTAAGCCTCTACCAAGAAAACCAGAATTATTTTTCTCAAAAGCTGAAGCATAAATAGGATCATAAGCTGCATCAACATCTGCAGACAACATTTTTGATTTACAAAAGATTTGATCTAATAAATTAGGTCTATTAATTTCTAATTTATTTAATAATTCAGAAATGAAAGTATCAAAAACGTGAGATTCCATACCTGTATTTCCTATACTTCCAATTTCCTCTTTGTCAGAAATAATGCATACAGCAGTTGTTCTAGGATTTTTTAAATCTAACATAGCTCTTAAAGAAGTATAAACACAAACTTTATCATCTTGTCCATAAGCTGCAACCATACTTCTATCAAATCCCATACTTCTTGCTCTAAATGCTGGAACTATTTCTATTTCAGAACTTACAAAATCAACTTCAGTAATGCCATATTTTTCGTTTAACATAGCTAATATATTAAGTTTTACAGAATCTGCTCCACTTTCACCCTCGTAAGGAATGCTTCCTATTAAAAGATTTAGTTCTTCACCTTTAATTCCTTCTTTTAATTTTCTTTCCATTTGTTCAGAAGCTAAATGTGGCAATAAATCTGTTATAGTAAAGATAGGGTCTTTTTCATCTTCACCTATTGAAATTTCTATTTTTTCACCATTTGGTTTTACAATTACACCATGCATAGCTAAAGGTATTGTAGTCCATTGATATTTTTTAATTCCTCCATAATAATGAGTTTTTAAATATGCTAAACCAGTATCTTCATATAAAGGATTTGGTTTTAAGTCTAATCTTGGTGAGTCAGCATGACTACCTATAACGTTTATTCCATTTTCTATAGAGTCACTTCCTATAATAGCTAAATATAAACTTTTATCACGGTTATTATAATATACTTTATCTCCTGGATTTAATTTTGAATATTCTCTAATATTTTTAAAACCATTTTTTTCTATTATATTTTTAGTTGATTTTACAATTTCTCTTTCAGTTTTAGAATTATTTAAGAAATCCATATATTCATCACAAAAAGAAAATATTTCTTCTTTTCTTTGACTAGAAATTCCTTCCCAACCCGTTTTTGTTTTACGGAAAAGCTTTTCTTTCAAATTTTCACTATTTGAATCTTTCATATTTATCATCCTTTCTTTTGTTTATTTTTTTTGTATTATATCATTACTATATATTTTTTTCTACTCTTTTTTAATATCTCCTTTTTTTATAAAAATATAATTGAATAAGTTTAAAAAAAATAAATATAATGTAGTAATTATCTTTACAAATAAAAAAAATTGGTGTTTAATAATTAGGAAAATATTGTATTTTTTTGTAGAATATTTAACTTAGATAGGGGATAAAAATGAGTAAAAAGAAAAATAAACCACAGAATAATAATAGTAATGAAAAAAATACTATAAATGAGATAATTTCAGAAGATAAAAATAATATAGAAGATGCTTCAGCAAAAGCAATACAAGATGTAACAAGTGTTGTATATGCAGATAATTTAGTTGAAAATGTATCTTCATCAAAATCAATTAGAAAGCTAAATATTGAAGAAAATTCTGAAACAGAAAAAATAGAAAAAGAAGAAAATAAAGAAGAGATAATAGATAAAAATAATAATGAGGAATCAGAAAATACAGAAAAAAATGATAATTTAAATGAAAATAAAAAAAATAAAGATTATAAATTACCATTAATAATTTCAATAAGTATATTTGTAATATTTATTTTGCTTTTATTATTTTCAACAGTATTTGCATTAGTAAATAAAAATAATACAAAAATAATAAAAGGGGTTACAATCGGAAATACAGATGTTTCAGGATTAAGCAAAGAAGAAGCATTAGATAAAATAACTAATAATTATGATAAAAAAATTGAACAAATAATTACATTAAAACATAATGATATAGAAACAATAGTAACACCTAAACAATTTGATGTAAACTTTGAAATAAATAATGCAGTTGAAATGGCTTATTTAAAAGGAAGAGATGGAAATATATTTAAAAATAATTATGAAATCCTAATTTCTTTATTAGTAGGAATAAAAGTTAATCCGGGATTCTCTTATAATGAAGAAACTTTTAATACTCTAGTTTCTGAGTTACAAACTACTTTTCCAGATAAATTAGTAGAACCAAGTTATTATATAGAAGATGCTAATCTAATTCTTACAAAAGGAGAAGATGGAGTAGTTATAAATGACGAAAAATTAAAAGATAAAATTACATATACTATAAATAATTTAGAAGAAAAAGAAATAAAAATTGATATACCTGTAGAACATAAAAAAGCATCTACATTAGATATACAAAAGGTATACAACGAAGTCTGCAGACAACCAAAAGATGCATATTATACAACAGATCCGTATGCTATCTATGCACATGTAGATGGAATTGAGTTTGATATTTCTTTAGAAGAAGCTATAAAATTATATAATAGTTGTGAAGAAAGTTGTTCTATACCATTAAAACTAATATCACCTAATATTACTATAAAAGATTTAGGAGTAGAAGCATTTCCAGACCTACTTGCAAGTTATTCTACAACATTTAGTACAAGAAATACAAATAGAAGTACAAATATAAGACTAGCATCACAAAAAATAAATGGAATAGTTATTATGCCAGGAGAAGTATTCTCATATAATACGACAGTAGGAAAAAGAACTGCAGCTGCAGGATATAAAAGTGCTGCCGTATATGTTGGTGGAGAAGTAACAAATGGTATAGGAGGAGGCATTTGCCAAGTTTCATCTACTTTATATAATTCAGTTTTACTTGCAAATTTAGAGATTGTTGCAAGAGATAATCATTGTTTTAATCCAGGTTATGTACCAGTAAGTAGAGATGCAACAGTATCTTGGGGCGGACCAGATTTTCAATTTAAGAATAATAGAAATTATCCTATAAAAATTGTATGTACAGGAACAGGTGGAGTTGTAAAGACTCAAATATATGGATTTAAAGAGGAAAATGATTATCAAGTAGAGATTCAATCTTATATAATAAGATACATTCCTTATAGTACAATAGAAAAAGAAGATCCTAACTTAGCAAAAGGACAAAAAGTAGTTTTACAAAAAGGATCTGCAGGATGTAAAAGTGTGGCATATCGTATTTTAAAACAAAATGGAAAAGTAGTATCTAAAACACTTCTTTCACAAGACACATATAACCCACACAATAAAATAGTATCTGTTGGAACTAAAGAAGAGCAATAAGTCTTTGTATATATTATAGAAATAGTAAATAAAAAATAAGATTATATCTTAAAAATAGATATAATCTTATTTTTTAAATATTAAGTTTTTAGTTTTTTCCTTTTCCCAAGCCCAAGCTCCTTTTAGCCCTAAAAGAATATTATAGAAAGGTTTCCGCACCAATGCAACAGAAGGATTGTTAGAGTCTGTTATTCTATTTCCATCCATTATGATTGCATTTTTTAAGGAGTCTATACCAATAAGAGTAACAAAATGATTTCCATTTCGATTAATATCATCATGGTAAACACTATTTTGTATAAGTATTGTTATAGGACATCCCTTTTCTAAGAAGTATAAAATTTCGTCGAGACTGAAGAGTTCGGTTGCTATATTGCTAAATAATGAATATTTGGTACCTGAACCATCAATTATTTCATTATTTTCATTATAAATATAACCTCTATAACCTTTTTCTACACATTCTGAAATAATATCTTCGAATTTAAAAGTAAAACCTAATAATCTTAAAGAATATTCTACGGCTAAAGGACCACAACCTGCTTGACCAATTGTAGAGAACTTACCATAAGGTAAGTTAGAATAACAAGAATTTTTTTGACTAAGTGGAAATACATTAAGAGGTAATTTTTCAATAGTTGAAACTTTATAATTATGGCTGATATTTTTTAAAATAGTTTCATGAAATTTCCTTCTTTTTAGTAATTCTAATTCGTCTATAAATTTCCGTTCTTCTCTACTTCTAGGAATAATGTCTTTTGGAAAATTCATTTGAAGTTCTCCTATTCGTATAAAGAATATTATTAGTGAGTGACAGATATAATATTAACATGGTTTTATGTCAATGTCAATTTACAAAAATAATTAGATATAAAAAATTGAAAAATAAAAAAGAGATTAATAAAAATTAATCTCTTTTTTGGTGATCCAGGAGGGATTCGAACCCCCGACCCACGGATTAGAAATCCGTTGCTCTATCCAGCTGAGCTACTGAACCATTTCTTAACTGCAATCATAATAATAACACTTTTTTTTTAGGTTGTCAATAAAAAATGACAAAAAAATAAATTTTAAAGAGAGGGTTAAAAATTTAATTAATATACATAAATTTTTAATATCCCTCTAAAATTTAAAAAATTATTTTTATTCAGGAAGATCTATTTTACTATTCTTTTTCTTTTGTCTAAATAGAGTTATTTTATTTCCTACAGTTTGAACAACTAAAGAATTAGTTCCTTCTGCAAGTTCATTTGCTAATTCTTTAGCACTTCCAGGAGCTGTCTCTAAAACTGTAACTTTAATAATTTCTCTTGCTTCTATGGCATTATTTAATTGATCTAGTAAAACATCAGAAATACCACCTTTTCCAACTTGAAATATAGCATCTATTGAATTAGCTAAACTTCTTAAATAAGCTCTTTGTTTACTTGTCATATTAATTCAAATCCTTTCATTTATATATTTTATTAGTTAAAATTGTTGTACAAATATCTTTAGTAGAATTCTTTTTACCAAGTTGCATAGAATGATTTTTCATATCAAGCAATTTTTCATCATTATTTAAAATATTATCTAAAATATCTTTTGGATTACTATCTTTTCTTATCCATATTGCACAACCGGAATTTTCTAAAAACAAAGCATTTTCCTCTTCTTGGCCTGGTATAGGATTTATTACAACTAAAGGAAGTCCACAAGCTAAACTTTCACTAACTGTAAGTCCTCCAGGTTTTGTGATAACTAAGTCTGAAATATGCATAAGTTCAGGAACTTTATCTGTAAAAGGAAGAACTTTTATAGAATCTCCTTTGTTTTTGTTTTTTACAATTTCTTCGAATTCTTTTTTCATTTTTTCATTTTTACCAGCAATGGCAACAACTTGAATATTGTTATAATCGGCTAAAGTATTTAAAATGGCAACAGTTTTTTCTTTTCCAAGACCATATTCTCCACCACCAAAAAATAAAATTGTTTTTTTATTAGGTTTCAAATCAAATAATTTAAAAATTTCATCTCTATTATAATTTTTTAAAAATTTATTTGAAATAGGAATACCTGTAACAAATACTTTTCCTTTTTGACTTTCATCTTGCTCTATAAATTCTTTCATAGATTCGTTAGATACAAAGAAGTAATCCACATATTCTTTACCAATTATCCATTGTTCATGTGGGGCAAAATCTGTCATAATAGTAGCTAATTTACAATTTGTTTTATTTTTTTTCTTTAAATAACTTGTCATTTGAGAACCAAAAGGATGTGTAGAAATGACTATGTCAGGATTAAATTCTCTAAATAACTTAGCCATCTTTATAGCCATTATTTTATTTGAATCAGTGCTGACTTTAGAAAGAAATCCATTTTGAGATTGATAATAAACCTTTTCCCAAGCCCAAGGTGCTTTTTTCGCCATTTCTCTATAAGCAGCAGTTGTAACTTTATCTAAAGCTTTGTTAACATATTTAACACAATCAATCATTTCAGTAGTAACATCTGTATAATTTGAGTCTATATACTCTTTAATTGATTTTGCAGCAGATAAATGGCCACCGCCATAAGATGCATAAAAAATTAAAACTTTTTTCATAAAAATCTCCAATCGTTAAAGTTTGATTTTTTTCCATAATATCATAAAAAATGAAAAAATACAAAAAAATAATAAAAAAAGAATAAAAAATAAAAATATAAACAAAATATAAATAAAAAATAAAAATTAATTAAAGGAGAAAAATTTGAAAAAAATATTAAAATATATCTTTGTATTAATACTAATATTATCTATTATATTAATTATATATGAAGTTAATAAAAATAAATTATTTGTAGTATATGCTTCTAACTCAAGTAATACATCAGATTTACAACTAATGGCTAGAGCAATAAATGGAGAAGCAAGGGGAGAACCGTATGAGGGGCAAGTAGCAGTAGGTGCTGTTATATTAAATAGAGTAAAAAATCCAAGTTTTCCAAATACAATAGCTGGAGTAATATATCAAAGTGGAGCATTTACAGCTGTTTCAGATGGACAAATAAATCAACCTATAAAAGAAGGTTCAACAGTTTTAAAGGCGGCACAAGATGCATTAAATGGTTGGGATCCAACAGGAGGAGCAATATATTATTTTAATCCTTCCACAGCAACAAATAAATGGATATGGTCAAGGCCATTAATAAAAACTATAGGAAAACATAGATTTTGTAAATAAAAAGGAGAGAAAAATGGGAAAAATAAAATCAAAATTATATGATTGGAAAGACAGATTAAAAGATAGACACATGCTTAGTTTAGTAGTAACTTTAGTAACAGTAATAGCTGTTTTAGGATTATATACTTATAAAAGAGAGAGACAATTTAGACAAGATACAGAAAACAATTATAATATGGCTTTTTTTGAGTTAGTAAGTTATATAGAAAACGTAGAAACATATCTTGCAAAGTCATTAATTTCTAGTACACCAGAACATGGTGCAGAAACATTAACACATGTTTGGAGAGAAGCTAACTTAGCACAAAGTTATTTAGCAAGACTTCCAATTGGTTCTCAAGAGCTTGCAAATACTTCAAAATTTTTAAACCAAGTAAGTGATTATAGCTTTTCTTTGTCTAGAAAAAATATTTATAATGAAAAATTGACAGATGACGATTTTGAAAATCTAAAACAATTACACATGTACAGTGTTGAATTAGAAAATACACTAAATCAGCTATCAACAGACATAAATAGTGGAAGAATAAAATGGGGAGAACTATCACAAAAAGGAAGTAGTGTATTTGTAAGTCAAGTAAGTAATATTTCAAAAGACAGTTTTGAAAATATGGAAGAAAATTTTCATGAGTATTCTGGTCTAATATATGATGGGGCGTTTTCAGAGCATATAACATCTGTAGAAAAAAGAGGTTTAACAGGAAATAATATTTCTATGAATGAAGCGCAGAAAATAGCTAAAAATTTCATTGGAGAAGATAAAATAGCTGAAATAAATTCAAATGGAATGTCTGAAAATACTAATATGCCATCTTATGATTTTGATATAAAATTAAAAGACACAAAAGATAAAAATGAAATAATAACAGTTTCTATTAGCCAAAAAGGTGGTCATATAGTATTTATGAACTATAACAGAAATGTAGAAGCAGAAACAATTTCACAAGAAAGAGCAAATGAAATAGGAAAGAAATATTTACAAGAAAAAGGGTTTCCAAATATGAAAGAAACTTACTTTTTAAAACAAAGTGGAGTAGTTACAATAAATTATGCATATAATCAACAAAGTCAAAATGGAAATGTAACAATATATCCAGATTTAATAAAAGTAAAAATTGCTTTAGACAACGGAGAAGTTTTAGGAATAGAAACTACAGGATATTTAAATTCACATTATGAAAGAGACATTCCAAATGTAAAAATAAGCAAAGAAAAAGCAAAAGAAAATCTAAATAAAAATATAGAAATACAAAGTGAAGGGTTAGCAATAATACCAACTGAGTTTAAAACAGAAATATTTTGTTGGGAATTTAAAGGAAAAGTAGAAGATACAGAATTTTTAGTATATATAAATGCAGAAAATGGAAAGGAAGAAGATATTTTAGTAATAAAAAATACTCCAAACGGCACATTAACAATGTAAAAAATAAATTAAATATTAATATGGAAAAAAATATAAGAATAATAAACAAATAAATTCACATAATAAGAGTATAAAATCTAAAATAGATTTTATAAACCACAGTGGTCTAAATCATTATAAATATGAGGAGGAAAACTAAAATGGCAAGAAAATCAAATAAAATGTCAGAAAATTTAAAAGAAGAAATAGCAAAAGAATTAGGAGTATATGAAACAGTGAAACAAGATGGAGGATGGCAAAATGTATCCTCAAAAACTTGTGGAAATATAGTATCTAAAGCAATAGAAATAGCAAATAGAAGTGTAGAAAAATAGGTAAGAAGTAAAAATATCAATAGGGACGCTCTTTAGTGACACAAAAGTGTTATAAAAGAGCGTCTCTATTGGCATTTATATTTTTTATTGCAAATAAAAAACAATTGACATATAATATAAAAGATTAAAATATAAATATATTTAATCTCCTAAACATAAAAGTATAAACGGAGGAAAAGAAAATTATGGAAAAAGAAGGCCATAAAATAAGTGTAAAGGAAATTTTAAATGTTACAGGAGGAGAATTAGTAACAGGAAACGAACAGTGTCTTTTTCAAAATTTTGAAAGAGATTCGAGAAACGTAAAGGAAGGAGATATGTACCTAGGAATAAAAGGCGAAACTGTTAATGGTAGTATTTATTTCGAAGAAGCATTTAAAAATGGAGCACAAGGAGTAATATTACAAGAGATTCAAATAACAGAAGATCAAAAAGAAAAATATAAAAATAAAGTTGTTATAATAGTAAAAGATACAATAAAAGCAATGCAACAATTAGCAACATATAAAAGAAATATGTACAATATACCGGTAGTAGCAATTACAGGTAGTGTGGGAAAGACAAGTACAAAAGATATGGTTGCAAATGTAATGAATCAAAAATTTAATACTTTGAAAACAGAAGGTAATTATAATAATCATATTGGTGTACCACTTACAATTTTTAGATTAAAAAATGAAGAAGCATTAACTATTGAAATGGGAATGAATCACTTTGGAGAGATAAGTACATTAACTAAAATTGCAAAACCAACAGTTTGCGTAATTACTAATATAGGAACAGCTCATATTGGTAACTTAGGTTCAAGAGAAAATATATTAAAAGCAAAATTAGAAATACTAGAAGGAATGAGCAAAGATGGAACAATAGTTATAAATAATGATAATGATTTACTACATAAATGGTATTTAGAAAATAAAGATAAATACAAAATAATTACTTATGGAATAGAAAATGAAAGCGATTATATGGCAGAAAAAATAGAGTCAAAAGAAGACGGAAGTACATACAATTTAAAAGGAACAAATGAAAAAATAATAGTTCCAGTAGGAGGAAATCATTTTGTATTAAATAGTTTATGCGGGGTAGCAGTAGGAAGTATTTTTGAAATACCAATAGAAAAAATAAAATACGGAATAGAAAGCTTTGAATTAACTAAAAAAAGAATGGATGTAACAAAAATAAAAGAAAATATAACAATTATAAATGACTGTTATAATGCAAATTATGATTCCATGAAGGCTGCCTTAGAATATTTAGGAAAAATAGAAAACAAAAGAAAAGTAGCAGTATTAGGAGACATGTTAGAACTTGGCAAATATTCTAAAGAATTACATGAAAAAGTAGGAAAAGAAGTAATAAAAAATAAAATTGATATATTAATAGTGGTAGGAAAAGAAGCAAAATATATAGCAAATATAGCAAAAGAAGGAATGAACAAAGAAAATGTAATAGAATGTAACTCAAACGAAGAAGCGGCAAATGTATTAAATAAAATAAAAAAAGAAAATGATTGCATTTTATTTAAAGCATCAAATGGAATGAAATTTGGAGAAATAATAGAAAAAATCAACAGCTAGGATTAGTGCTAATTAGAAAATATTTTAATACTTAAGGAGGTAAAAAGTATGAAATTAGCAGTTATATTTGGTGGAATGTCTACTGAACATGATGTATCAATTGTTTCAGGAACATCAATTATTAAAAATTTAAAACAAGATAAATATGATATACATCCAATATACATAGATGAAGAAGGAAATTGGTATAAATATACTAAAAAAATAGAAGAAATAGGAACAATAGAAGTTGGAGACAAATTAAATGAAATAGAGAAAATTGACAATCCAATGAGCTATTTAAAACAAATGGATTGCATTTTCCCAGTGCTTCATGGATTATATGGAGAAGATGGAACAATACAAGGTTTATTCGAACTTTTAAAAGTTCCATATGTGGGATGTAAGGTGTTAGCTTCAAGTATTTGCATGGATAAAGTATATGCAAAAATAATATTTGAAAAAGCAGGATTAAACCAAGCAAAATATGTATATATAAGGAAAGATAAAGAAAAATATAGATATATAGAAGAAAACTTTGAAGAAAGCATTTGTACTTTAAACGAAGTAAGCGATAAAACAGAAAAAAGATTAGAATACCCAATGTTTGTAAAACCTTCTAACTCAGGATCTTCTGTAGGAATAAGAAAAGTAAAAAATAAACAAGAATTAGAAGAAGCAATAGTTTATGCCGGAAAATATGACAGCAAAATACTAGTAGAACAAGGAATAATAGGAAGAGAAATAGAATGTGCGGTATTAGGAAATGAAGAGGCTATAGCATCATGTGTAGGAGAAGTATTATCTGCAGAAGAATTCTATAGCTTTGATTCAAAATATAAAAATAGTGAATCAAGAACAGTAATTCCTGCAAATATTGAAGAAAATATATCTGAAGAAATTAGAAAACAAGCAATAAAAGCATTTAAAGCAGTAAATGGCTCAGGAATTTCAAGAGTAGATTTCTTTGTAGAAAAAGGAACAAATAAAATAATAATAAATGAAATAAATACACTACCTGGATTTACAGCAATTAGTATGTATCCAAAATTATTTGAAGCAATAGGAATAAAATATTCAGATTTATTAGATAAAATAATAGAATTAGCAATGTAAAATATATGGGCGAATTTAGAATTTAGTTTTAAATTTTAAATTCGCCTTAAAATTTACATTATAAACTATTGAAAAAGAAGAGCAATGTTGGTATAATAAACTCACCATTGAAAATGGGAGGATGTCAAATGATTTTTAAAGATTATTATAAAATATTAGGACTAGAAAATAATAAAGTAAATGCAGAAGAAATAAAAAATGCTTTTCATAAACAAGCTAAAAAATATCATCCAGATGTAAACGATAAAAAAGAAGCAGAAGAAAGGTTTAAAGATATAAATGAAGCTTATAGAGTGCTTTCAAACAATTCAGCTAAAAGAAAGTATGATAGAATATGGTATTCACATGTTGGAAAAAAGTTGAATAATCAAGAAAGAGAAGAAAAGCCAAGTATTTTAAGTTTACTTTTTGGAATAAATAAAACTACTAAAAATACTGAAAAAGTAAATAAAAAAGTTCCAATAAAAGGTGAAAATATAGAAACTCAAATAAACTTAACAATAGAGCAAGCTTTTTATGGAGTAAATAAAAGCATATCATTAAGAGCAGTAGATGGAAAATTAAAAACATTTACAGTAAAAGTGCCGGCAGGAATTAGAAACGGTGAAAAAATTCGTTTGATAGGTCAAGGAAAACAAGGTCAAAATGGTGCAAAAAACGGCGATTTATTAATAAAAATAAATATACAAAACGATAAAAAATATAAATTGAATGGTTATGACCTATATGTAGATTTATTATTAGAACCATGGGAAGCAGTATTAGGAACAAGAACAAAAGTTGATTCCATAGATAGTACTAGTAGCATATATGTACCTGGAGGAGTTACTAGTGGAGAAATTATAAAAATTCCAGGAAAGGGATACAAAGACGGAAAAGGTGGTAGAGGAGACTTAATAGCACAAGTAAAAATAGTAGTACCTAAGAACCCATCAGAACAAGAAATAGAAATATATAAAGAATTAAAAAATATATCAAAAGTTGAGCCAATAGAAACAAGAAAAAATAAAATTGGATAAAATTGACAAATTCATAATTTTGTTATATAATTATGTATAGTTGGTAACAAAAGAAAAACTATGAAAAAATTTGGTTCATAGAAAGGGGTGTAATATGGAAAGTATACAAGGCAAACACTTTAGTATAACGGATCCAGAAGGAGTAAATACAGTAATATACAGAATAAACAAGACAGCCAAAGAGTATTTACAAGAATATCCTAAATATACAGTAGAAAGACTAGTATCTACTGAAGAAATAAAAGGTAATTTAAAAAGAAAAACATTCTTCATAGATGAACCAGATTATGAAGAGCAATTACTATTTTTATCATTTGGAAAAGAAAAAGTAGTTGTAAATACAGGTGTTTTAGAAGATGACAAAATAAAAATTTCTAAAAAACCAATGCCAATTAAGTTTGATACTTTATATTCCGAAAAAGAAGAATATAAAGAATTTGAATATACACCAAATTTAAAGAGACCAATATCAATTATAGACCCAGAAACAACAGAAGAAGTAAAACCAGTATTATATATGGATAAAACAACAAATGAAGTAAAAGGTAAATGTAAATTAAAACCATATAAATCTTATTTCGCATTTGAAATACGAGATAAGAAAAACTAAGAGGAGGATGTTAAATATGAATCGTACAATTGAAGATTCAAGAAATTATGATGTAGTATGTATGTCATTTGGAAAAGAAAGACAAAGAGGTATAGAAGTTATACAAGCTGGAGAAAAAGACAGCTTTTTAGAGCAAACAATGGATATACCAGCAGTAACATGTAGTATTAATGATATGAAATTATCAAAAGAACAACAAAAACAAGTTATAGAAAATAGAGAAAAGAGAGTTACAAGAAAAGCTCTAAGAATGAAAGAAATGTCAAGCCAAAGATAAAAGAAAAGGTGGAAAGCCATGGATAAATTTAAAAGAACATTAAAGCAAAGTAAAAAAATATTAATTATAATAGGAGTACTATGGATGTTTTTAGCCATAGTACTTGTTTCGCCTATAGCCTATAGCATAAAAGAGGCAACAAATAGTTTTGGAACATTTGACTTAAATTTATTTGTAGATAAGTTTGTACCAGCAATAACAAGTTTTAGTAGTATAACAAAAATGTTTTTACCTGAGTACATAGGAACATTTGGAAAATGTTTAATGAACTTTACAATATTGTTTGTAATATGCTCTATAATAGGATTTACAAAATCAAAACCAAAGGGTGACTACTATGATATGGAACATGGTTCTAGTGATTGGAGTGAGCATGGAGAGCAATATAAAATTTTAAGCAAAAATAAAGGAATTATATTAGCGGAAGACAATTACTTACCAGTAGATAAAAGAGGAAATATAAATACTTTAATCGTCGGAGGTTCTGGTTCTGGTAAATCAGCATCTTATTCAAAACCAAATGCATATCAAATGCTAGGTTCATACGTATTCACAGATCCAAAGGGAGAATTATACGACGATACAGCAGGTTATTTAAAAGAACATGGATATGAAATAAAAGTATTAAACTTAGTAAACCCAGCAAATAGTGATGGATACAACCCATTAATGCATGTGGCGAGTGAACTAGATGTAGATGTTATTGCAAACACAGTAGTAAAAGGACAGACATCAGAAAGTAAATCAGATCCATACTGGGATGATATGGCAGAAATGTTATTAAAAGCATTAATTTATTATTTAATTGCAACAAGACCAGAAGAAGAACAAAACTTAGCAAGTTGCTCAGAACTAGTAAGAGCAGCAAATACAAATGGAGGAAGCAATTTACTTACAGAATTAATAAACCAATTACCTTATGACCATCCAGCAAGAATGTATTATAAATCAATAGAAATAGCACCGGAAAAAACTTATGGATCAATCTTAAGTTCATTACAATCAAAACTAGGAAAATTTGATTCAAAAGAAATAGCAGAAGTAACATCAACAGATACAATAAACTTTGAAGATATAGGAAAAAAGAAAACAGCAGTATATGTTATATCATCAGATACACATACAGCTTATGATTTCTTACTTACAATATTCTTCTCACAAATGATACAACAATTATATAATTATGCAGACTTAAATGGTGGAAGGCTTCAAATGCCGGTATACTTTATACTAGATGAATTCGCAAACATTGGTAGAATACCAGACTTTGATAAAAAAATATCAACATCAAGAAGTAGAGGAATTCAATTTAGTGTTATACTTCAGAACTTAGACCAATTAGAAGCAATATACGAAAAAAGTTACGAAACAATTATTGGTAACTGCGATACACACGTATTTTTAGGAAGTAACTCATATAAAACGGTAGAATATTTTTCTAAAGCATTAGGAGAAAAAACAATATTTAGACAACAAAAATCGACAAATCGTGATAAACATGCACATAAACAAGGATTTAGTGACTCTGAACAAATTCTAGGAAGAGCATTAATGACACCAGACGAACTTCGTAGAATGGATAATGATTTATGTATAATTTTTGAAAAAGGAATAAAACCTGTAAAAGCAAAGAAATTTTATTTCTTTGAAAAACCAAAAATGTACAAAGAATTAATGGAAAGCAAATTAGACCATAATCATTTTGATGCAGGAGTAAGAGGAGAATGGAGAAAATATAATCCATATAATCCATATATACCAGAAACAGATAAAAAAGCATCAGAAAATCTAAAAGTAGAATCATTAGATGATTTATTTGAAGAAAATGAAGAAAATAAAACAACAGAGAAAAATGAAAATGTGCAAAAAAATGATTTACTAAATGATGATTTTGCAAACGAAGAACCAAAAGTTGAGCAACAAGAAGAAAAACCAATAAACGAAAATCAAACACTTTCAGATTTATTTGATTTTGAAGATTTTTCAGAAGAAAATAAAAAGAAAGAAAAAGAACCACAATTATTTAATGAAGATATACAAAAAGAATTAGAAGCAAAGTTTGATGAATTATTTGGACCAATGGAATAATAAAATAACAAAATAACAAAATAAAAAAATCCGCTATAGCGGATTTTTTTATTTACTACTAGAAGAATAGATTAGTATTTGATTCAGGCTTAAAATAAGAATATTAAAAATACATATAAATATCAGCAAAAAGCAAAACAAACGTTCTAAAATATATTGACTTTTCCAAAAAATACCTATATAATAAAGCAAGAAAATTTGGAAAGCATAATGTAATTACCATTTCAATTCTATATAAGAAATAAAGGTGGTATATATAAAATAAATAATTATGGAGGAAAAATATGAAATTTGTACATATAGCAGACATGCACTTTGATACGCCATTTAAAATGCTTAGTGATAGAAGAGATTTAGGTGAGGCAAGAAGACTAGATCAAAGAAAAGCGTTTAAAAAAATGATACAATATATAAAAGAAAATAAAATTCCTTATTTATTTATAGCAGGAGATTTATATGATAATGAATATATAAGAGAAAGCACAATAAGTTTTATAAATGAATGTTTTAAACAAATATCAGATACTAAAATTTATATAGCGCCAGGAAATCATGATCCATATTTAAAAAACTCATATTATGCAAAATATAATTGGAATGAAAATGTAAAAATATTCACAGCAAATATAGAAAAAGTGGAAAACGAAGACTTCAATTTATATGGTTATGGGTTTGAAGATTTTTATTGCAATAACTCAAATATAGAAAACATTAAATTAGAAAACAAAGAGAAAATAAACATTTTATTAACACACTGCAATTTAGATGGAAGTGATAAATTAGAAAGAGAATATAATAATTTGTCTTCAAAAAGATTAAAAGAAATAGGTTTTGACTATATTGCAATAGGTCACATACATAAAAGAAATATAGAAGAAAAAACAAATATAATATATCCAGGTTCTACTATTTCCCTAGGCTTTGATGAATTAGGAAAACATGGAATGGTAGTAGGAAATTTAGAAAAAGGAAATTTAAATTTAGAATTTATTACATTAGATGAAAAAGAATTTAAAGAGCAAGAATTTGATGTTAGTGAAATTCAAACAATAGAAGAGTTAGCCGAAAAAATAAATGAATTAGATTTGGAACAGAATAATTTATACAAAATTATATTAATAGGCAACAGAAATTTTGAAATAAATATTTATAAAATATATAAATTAATAGAAACAGAAAATATTATAAAAATTAAAGATAAAACAAAGATTAGCTATAATTTAGAAGAAATAGTAAATGATAGTACATTAAAAGGGATATTTGCTAAAGAGATGTTAGAAAAATTAAAAGATGAAAATATAGATAAAGAAACTATAGAAAAAGCTATAGAAATAGGAATGAACTCTTTATCATAAATAAGAGGTGATATTTTGAAAATAGAAAATGCTCAAATAAATGCTTTTGGAAATTTAGAAAATAAACAAATAGATTTAAGCGAAAATATAAATATAATAAAAGGTAATAATGAAAGTGGAAAATCTACATTTCTTAAATTTATTGTAGATATGTTTTATGGAATATCTAAAAATAAAAGAGGAAAAGAAATTTCGGATTATGATAGATACAAACCATGGAATAGCGAAGAATTTTCTGGAAAAATAGCATATACACTAGATAATGGAAAAAAATATGAAGTATTTAGAGATTTTAACAAAAAAAATCCTAAAATATATAATGAGGTAGGAGAAGATATTTCAAAAGAATTTACAATAGACAAAACAAATGGAAGTAAATTTTTTGTAGAGCAAACAAAAATAGAAGAAGACACATTTTTATCTACATTTGTATCTTGTCAAACAGAAGTAAAGTTAGAAAAACAAGAGCAAAATGTACTAGTTCAAAAACTAGCAAACTTAGCAGGAACAGGAGAAGATAATGTTTCATATAAAAAGGCATTAGAAAAATTAAATAAAAAGCAAATAGAAGAAATAGGAACATTAAGAACAACAGGAAGACCAATGAATCTTGTAAAAGAAGAACAATTTAATCTTCAAGACGAAATTGGAGAATTAGAAGAATATAAAGAAGAAAGATATTCAATAGAAGAAAATAAAAATAAATTAGAAACAAAAATACAAGAAAACGAAAAAAAATTAGAAATGCTAAAGCAAATAAATAAAATATATGAAGATAAAAAATTAGAAGAACAAAAATTAGAATTAAATAAAAACCTAATAAAATCATACGAAGAAAAAATAAAAAATATAAAAGAAGAAAAAGATGGAATAGAAACAAAATACAAAGAAATAGTTAATATTATGAATGAAAAGACAGAAAAACAAGAAAAAGAAAATGAGCAAACAACCAAGTTAAGAAAAATCGGAGTATCAATTTTATTTGTAATATCAATTATTATAGGAATTATATTTATAAAAAATACTTTAGTTTCAGCAATAGCATTTGTAATAGGAGCAATAAATTTTATATTATTAGTAGAATCTTTATTAAGAAAAAATAAAAGTAATGAACCAAAGAAAGAAGAAAGTGAACAACAAGTAAAAATAAGAGAGAGATTACAATTAGTAAAAAGCGAAATGGATAAAATGCAAGCACAAATAGAAATGCTAAATAAATCTAAAGAAGAAAAAAATGCAGAAATTGAAAAACAAAAACAAGAAATTAATTCTAATATAGAAGAAAGACTAAAAAGATTAAGAGAAATATACCAATTAGAAAATGCAGAATTTAATAGTAATATTTCATATAATATAGAAAAAATGCAAGAAGAACTAAATAAAAATAAATTAGAACTACATTCACTAGAACTAGATAAAAATAATATAATGCCAAAACTTGAAAGATTGGCAAGTATGGAAGAACAACTACAAGAACTAAATGAAAAAGAAACAATGCTTAATAAGCAAAATACTGCAATAGAACTTGCAAAAGAAGTTTTAGAAATAGCATATACAAAAATGAAAGAAAATGTTACTCCAAAATTTACAGAAAACTTATCTAAAAACATAGAAAAAATATCTGATGGTAAATACAAAAAAGTAAAAATAAATGATGAAGAAGGAATAATAGTAGAAAAACAAAATGGAGAATACATTTCAGCTGAGAAGCTAAGTGTAGGAACAATAGAGCAGTTATATTTATCATTAAGATTTGGAGCAATAAAGGAACTTTCAGAAGAAAGCATGCCAATAATTTTAGACGAAGCATTTGCATATTATGATGAAGAAAGACTAAAAAATATTCTTACATATATAAGCAAAGAATATGAAAATAATCAAATAATTATATTTACATGTACTAACAGAGAAGTAGAGATACTAGAAAAAGAAAACATTAAATATAATTTAGTGAATTTATAATAAAATCTAAAAAGATACAGGTTGTAATAAAAAAATTGTCATATTATAACCTGCTTTTTAATTTGTTGACAATTATGCAAAGAGATAGTACAATAACAAATATAATAACTATAAAAATCTTGTATTCTAAATTAGAAGGAGGATAAGAAAATATGAAATTTACAGAGGAACAGGTTGAAAAGGTATCTGCACTACGGGAAGAATTAGCTGCAAAAGTGAGTATGTATAGTGGTGGTAGACAACATGCGAGGGAACTACTAGGAGAGAGTAGAGAAAATACTATATTCTGGACTTGGATTGATGGATTATCGGTTGACATTACGGCATTGGAAATTGAAGAAAAGAAGGTATTAGATACAGAAATTGAAGACTTAGACGAGAGTGAGTTTTACATGTTGATTGGCAGGTATTTTCAAAAACTTGATGAGGACGTGGAAAAATCCGAAGATATAGCCCGTCCATTGTTTTATTCACTTATTAATGTGTATCAAAAGAAGATAACAAAAGCATTAAAGTAATAATAAGAAAAACCGCTTTTTAAATTAAAGAGCGGTTTTTCTATTGAATAAAATATAAAAATGTAGTATAATACCAAAGAATATATAATTTAAAGGAGAATATTTATGTTTGATAAGTTAGAGACTGTAGAAAAACGTTATGAAGAATTAACAGCAAAAATAAGTGATCCAGAAGTAATTTCAAGAACAAACGAATGGCGCGAATATATGAAAGAACATGCAGAAATAGAACCAATAGTACAAAAATATAGAGAGTATAAAAGAGCAAAAAAAGGCTATGAAGAAGCAAAAGAAATGATGAATGACCCAGAAATGAAAGATTTAGCAGAAGAAGAGATGCTTGCAAATAAAGAAGCTATGCCAAAAATAGAAGAAGAATTAAAAATACTTTTAATTCCAAAAGATCCAGACGATGATAAAAACGTTATATGCGAAATTCGTGGAGGTGCTGGTGGAGAAGAAGCAGCACTATTTGCAGGAACATTATTTAGAATGTATTCTATGTATGCAGAGAAAAAACATTGGAAACTAGAAGTGGTAAATGAAAACGAAACAGGTCTTGGAGGATATAAAGAAATATCTTTTATGATTACAGGAAAAGGAGCATATAGTAGACTAAAATTCGAAAGTGGAGTTCATCGTGTACAACGTGTACCAGATACAGAAAGTAGTGGTAGAATTCATACATCAACTGCAACAGTAGCAGTACTTCCTGAAGTAGCAGATGTAGAAATAGATATAAACCCAGCAGATATAAAAATGGAAGTATATCGTGCATCTGGTGCTGGAGGACAACACGTAAACAAAACATCATCAGCAGTAAGATTAATTCATGTTCCAACAGGAGTAGTAGCAGAATGCCAAACAGAACGTTCACAAGTACAAAATAGAGAATATGCAATGAGATTACTTCGTTCTAGACTATATGAAATAGAAAAGCAAAAAAGAGATAGTCAGATAGCAAATGAAAGAAAAAGTCAAGTAGGTTCTGGAGATAGAAGTGAAAAAATACGTACATATAACTACCCACAAGGACGTATAACAGACCACAGAATAGGAATGAATGTATACCAATTTGAAGATTTCCTAAATGGTAACTTAGATGAAATGATAGATAACCTAATTGCAGCAGATAGAGCAGAAAGATTAAAAGGTGAAGAAGAATAACGAATAAATCACACTTCTTAAAAATAAACTAATAAAAAGTTTAATTTTAAGGAGTGTTTTAATTTGAATGACATATTAAAAACAACATTAATAGGCTTATTTTTTGGGACATTTGGAACAACAATTGGAGGAATAATAGGAGTATGTTTCAAAAGAAAGTCAAATAAATTTTTAAGTTTTATTTTAGCATTTGCCTCAGGCTTAATGCTAGCAATAATATGCTTTGATTTAATACCAGAAGCAATGGAAATAGCAAATGTTTTTAGTGTACTTATGGGAATTATTGCAGGAATAATAGTAATGATAATATGTGATGTATTAGTACAAAAAAAGTTTAATACAAGTAAAATAAATAAAAGCACAACAAGTAATTTATTAAAAACGGGAATAATAGTAAGCATAGGTCTAGCACTTCATAATTTTCCAGAAGGTTTGGCAATAGGCTCGGGCTTTGGAGCATCACTAACATTAGGCTATTCACTAGCAGTTGCAATATGTCTGCACGATATACCAGAAGGAATAAGCATGGCAGTGCCAATGAAAAATGGGGGAATGAATCCAATAAAAGTAGTTTTCTATGTAATATTATCAGGAGTAACAACAGGAATAGGAGCATTTTTTGGAGCAATACTTGGCGGAATATCACAAGAAGTAATAGCAATGTGCTTAAGCTTTGCAGCAGGGGCAATGCTATACATAGTATCAGGAGAATTAGTACCAGAATCAAATAGCTTATATCATGGAAGAATGACAGCAATAGGAAACATAGCCGGCTTCCTACTAGGCATGCTCGCAATGTCACTTTAAAAAGTATTAATATATAGAAAGAAAAAACAATATAAAACATACACAAACAAATTTTTTGTAAAATTTTAAATATTCACTAGACAATATATAAAAAATAGTATAGACTAAAAAGCATAGAAAATGAGATTAAGCAAAGATGTGGTTGCCTCCAATTAAAGGAGGTGAGGCTTATGATAGAGTCAGTATTAGTAAGCATAATATACATATTATTATATTCTTTAATATTTATAACTATCATTGCCATAGCCTTGATAATAGCACTAGTTATTATTTTGAGCAAAAGCAAATAACCAATAAAAAACAACACATCTAGCTTTCCCGAGCAATGTGTTGTTAAAACATATCTTAGGCAACCACGTTTGTGGTTTCTCATTTTCTATATATATTATAAACAAAATTATTAAATATGTCAATAAGGAATGGAGAAACGAAAATGCAAGAGTTAATAGAAGGATTAAACAATAAACAAAAAGAAGCGGTGTTAGAAACAGAAGGACCATGTTTGGTAATAGCAGGAGCAGGAAGCGGTAAAACAAAAGTATTAACACACAAAATAGCATACTTAATAGCAAAAAAAAACATAGCACCATGGAATATACTAGCAATAACATTTACAAATAAAGCAGCAAACGAAATGAAAGAAAGAATAGAAGGACTAGTTGGAGATGTTGCAAAAGATATATGGATGGGAACATTCCACTCTATTTGCGTGCGTATTTTAAGAAAATATATAGACAGAATAGGTTTCAATTCATCATTTCTAATATTTGATACTCAAGATCAAAGAACATTAATAAAAGAATGTTTAAAAGCATTAAATATAGATGATAAAATGTTTACGGACAGAAGCGTTTTATCAGAAATAAGCAATGCAAAAAATGAAATGTTAGAACCTATGCAATATTGCGTTAAATATCAAGCAGACTTTAGAAAAGCAAAAATAGGAGAAATATATACTCTATATCAAAAGCGTTTAAAAGAAAATAATGCCATAGATTTTGACGATATAATAAATTATACAATAAAAATATTAACAGAAAATCCTGATGCACTAGAATATTACACAGAAAAATTCAAATATGTATTAGTAGACGAATACCAAGATACAAACAAAGCTCAATTTACATTAGTAACAATTTTTGCCTCAAGGTATGGAAACATTACAGTTGTAGGAGATAACGACCAAGGAATTTATAGTTTCCGTGGAGCAGATATTTCTAACATATTAAACTTTGAAAAAGATTTTCCTGGGACAAAAATAATTAAATTAGAGCAAAATTACCGTTGTACAGGAAATATTTTAAAAGCAGCAAATTATGTAATAAAAAATAATGAAACAAAATATGAGAAAAAACTATGGACGGAAAATGAAGAAGGAAAGTTACCAGCAATTTATCAAGGCGACGACGAATACGACGAAGCAAGGTACATAGTAGAACAAATAAATACATTAAAAAGAGAAGAGTATTTTAAATATTCAGACTTCTCAATTCTATACAGAATGAACTCACAATCAAGAGCAATAGAAGATATTTTACTAAGAGAAGATATACCATACAAAGTAGTAGGTGGGCTAAAATTCTATGAAAGAAAAGAAATAAAAGATTGCATTGCATATTTGCGTTTAATTGCAAATCAATCAGATAACATATCTCTAAAAAGAATTATAAATGAGCCAAAACGTGGAATAGGAAAAACAAGTTTAGACAACGTTGAAGAAATTAGTTACCAGACAGGAAATTCAATGTATGAGGTAATAAAACATGCAGATGAGTATGGATTAAACAGGGTATTTGTAAATTCAAGAGAATTCATAGAACTAATAGAAGACTTAAAAAACAAGAAAGACGAAACACAAGTATCAGAGCTAATAAAAATGGTATTAAGCAAAAGTGGATACACAAAAGCTTTAGAATTAGAAAATACAGTAGAAGCAGAAAGTAGAATTCAAAACTTGGACGAGTTATTAACAGTAGCAATGGAATTTGAGGAAGAATATGCAGAAAATTCATTAAACGAATTCCTAGAAAGTATCACATTATCTAGTGATGTAGATAACTTACAAGAGACAGACGAAAGTGTTACATTAATGACACTTCATAGTGCAAAAGGTCTAGAGTTTCCTGTTGTATTTCTAGTTGGAATGGAAGAAGGAATATTCCCAGGTTACAAATCAATAGGAGAACCAAAAGAATTAGAAGAAGAAAGACGTTTATTCTATGTAGGAATTACAAGAGCAAAACAATATTTATATTTAACATGTGCTAAACACAGAACAATATTCGGCTCAACAAGTTATAATGCAATATCTCGATTTGTTAAAGAAATTCCAGAAGAGTTACTAGAAGGATATAGTGATATAAATGGTAATAAAGAAGAAAATTTTGAAGATTCAAATTATGGCTGGGCGTATGGAACAAATTACGCCGGAAAAGTAAAAACATATAAATTTAATGAAACAGATTCAAAAATATACAATGTTGCAGGAAGTGTATCCACACCTAAAGCACAAAAAGTGGATAACAATTCCGGTTTTGCGTTTAGAACTGCGGAAAGTTTCCTAAATTCTTTAAACAAACCAAAACAAGATGTAGACATTTCAAAATATCAAGCAGGAATGAGAGTATACCATAAGAAATTTGGTGAAGGAACTATAAACTCTATAGAACAAGAAGGAGAAGATGCAAAAGTAGACATTAACTTCGATAAAGTAGGACATAAACGATTAATGGCAAAATATGCTGGTCTAGAGATAATAAGCTAAATTATTAAAAACACAATTGTTAAAAAATTTAACAGTTCTGTTTTTTTAATAAAATAAATGTATAAAAATAAAAAAATAAGTAAATAATAAAAATATCTATGAAAAGAAAGGAAGGATAAAAATGGCAAATTTAACCCAAATAGAATTGCAGAATTTAAAACATTTAATAGTAGAGAGTGAGACGAATTACAATAAATTAAACACTTACGCTTCACAAGCAGTAGATCCTCAAATAAAGCAAATGTTTACAAAATCCGCACAAGAAGCATTAAACACAAAACAAAAACTAATGTCATTTTTAAGCAATTAAATATAATAAATTAATTATTGTCCCTATATAGAGAAGGAGGAAAGTAATAATGGACGAAAAGACAATGGTAAATGATATAATAAATAATGTAAAAGCAGAACTTACAAGATATGAGCAAGTAATAATAGAAACTGAAGATATAAACTTAAGACAAACAATGCAATCGTTAAGAAATGGTAAAGAAAGTTTTCAATATGAATTATTTAAAGTAGCAGAATTAAAAGGATACTATGAACCTACATCACAAGCAACAAGAACGCAGATAGAAGATATGAAAAAGCAAATAATGCAATAATACAAAGGCTGTATAAAAATACAGTCTTTTAATTAAAGAAGAAAAACAAAGAAAAAATGATATAAAACGAGTAAAACATACGGAAATAAAAGAAATAAAAGAAAATGAACTTATATAAAATTTGAGTAAAATCTAAATTTAATGTAAAATTACTCTATCAAAATTTGTGAAAAAGATAGGGGTTGTTTCAAATTAGTAAAATAAGAAAAGCGATTGTACATATTCGTACATGGACTAAATTTACAATATTAATAATACTTTCTGCTTTTTTAATGATAGGAGCAATATCATATATATATAAGCCAATTTATAGTGTAACATTAAATGGTAAATTTATAGGATATAGTGAAAATAAAAACAAACTTCAAGAAAGAATAAATGAATACATAGAAAAAGGAAACGGAGAAAATGTAGCTTTTGTACAAATAGATGAATTACCACAATACAAACTTTGTTTCTTAAAAAGAAATATTTCAACAAACGATGAAGAAATATATAATAAAGTTATAGAAAAAGGTATAACATATTACAAATATTACGCAATAGCGGTTAGTAACGAAGAAAAAAAATATGTATCAACTTTTGAAGAAGCAGAAGATGTAGTAAACAAATTAAAATCTAAAAATAGCAATAATAAAGATAAACTTACAATAATAGAAAAATACGAAACAGAATTAAAAGAATTTACAGATGTAGAAAAATGTGTTGCAGACTTATATGTAAAGAAAGTAGTTGTTCAATCATACGCAGTTGCAGCAACAGGAATGAATACATCTAGTCAAAAAATAAATTTAGGAATATCACTAATAAGACCTGTTTCTGGTACAGTAACATCAAGATTTGGTTCTAGATGGGGAAGAAGCCATAAAGGAATAGATATAGGCGCACCAAAAGGAACACCAATAAAAGCAGTAGCTTCAGGAACTGTTACAGTAGCTCAATATGGTTATAGTGGTGGATATGGAAATTATGTTATGATATCACATGGAAATGGAGTTCAAACATTATATGGACATTGTAACAGTTTAAATGTAAGTGTAGGCGAACAAGTATCACAAGGTCAAGTTATAGCATTTGTAGGAAATACTGGTAATTCATTTGGAAATCACTTACACTTAGAAATAAGAGTAAATGGTGTAGCACAAAACCCACAAAACTATTTATATTAAAATATAAAATAAGAGCATAAGGTTATTTTCCTTATGCTCTTATACTATTTTACAAAATATTTTAAGGTAGTTTTAAGTGCATTATGTTTTGCAATTAATTTTCCGCATTCTAAAAGTTTAGCACAAACTACTTCAGAACTACTAACAAAAGTGCCAAATTCCGTAACAGATAAAAGGACTTTTCTTAAGTCAGGATAAGAAAGATTAATGCCATTTAATAGTAAATAATACAAATTGTTATACTCATATAAAGTAATAGAATTAGCTAAATTAGAACTACTGAAATTATTATTGTTAAAAAACTCTAAAAAAGAACAGTAAGCTTCAAAATCTGAAAAACAATATAAAACTTTAGTAGCATCATTATTTAAACTCTTTCTTTTAATATGTACTTTTTTCTTTTTATTATTTTTTACAGAAGTATTAGGAAGACTTCTGGTTACAGTCAAAACAAAATTACCACCAGCCATAGCTAAAGCTTCAATACGAATTAAGTAATCTTTAGTTACAAAACCTATTTCCTTTTCAGCCTCTTCTAACATATCAAAAAACAAATCTTGAGATTCAATAGAATTACTCATAAAAGTATGAAAGTCAATATCTTTTTGTATTAAGTCTTCATTGCTTAAAGTAATTCTAATTTTATTTTCATTTAACTTTTCGAAACGCATGTAATATCCTCCTAAATATTTATAATTTAATTATAACATCACTATATACAAAATAGAACAAGTAATATTTGGTAACTAATATATGATATGAAAAGATATAAAAAAAGGTACTTTAAAAGCTATAATAAAAAAATAAAAAATAAAGCAAAAAAAGATATAAAAAATCTTATTTTTTAGCCATCTTACCTTGAAAAAAAAACAAAATAAAGATATAATAAAAACGATAAAAAAACGAAAGATAGAAAGGGTGTAAAAAAATGGCTACAAGAGAAAAAAATGTATGGATATTATTATTATTTATATTATCAGGATTAGTAATAGGAGGGTTATTAGGAGAGTTAGCGGGAAAAATAGATTTCTTATGGTGGCTTTCTTATGGACAAAGCTTTGGTCTATCATCACCAATTCAATTAGATTTAAACATATTACAAATATCATTTGGATTAATGTTTAAAATAAATGTTGCTAGTATAATAGGACTAATAATAGCAGTATTAATATATCGTAAAGTGTAATAATTTAAATATATACGGGGCTTAAGGAAAGGAATAATATTGATAACAATAAAAAAATTACCAAATTCGGAAAGACCGTACGAAAAATTAGAAATGTTTGGAGAAAAAACATTATCAAATTCAGAATTATTGGCAATAATATTAAAAACCGGAACAAAAGAGCAAACAGCAGTAAGTCTAGCACAAAATGTACTTTCACTAAGCCAAGAAAAAAATATAAGAGGCTTACAAGAAATTTCCTTGCAAGAATTAAAAAGAATAAAGGGAATTGGAAGAGTAAAGGCAATACAAATAAAAGCAATTTGTGAAATTGCAAAAAGAATGGCAATGCCACTTAACCTAAACACAGTCATAAAAAGACCTGAAGATGTGGCAAATTTACTTACAGAAGAAATAAGATATGAAAAGCGAGAAATAGTAAAACTTTTAATATTAAATACAAAAAATGTGGTACAAAAAATAGTAAATCTAAGTATAGGAAAAAATAATTCAGCACAAGTAGATATAAAACAGATACTAGAAGAAGTACTGAAAACAGGAATGACAAAGTTTATTTTGGTACATAATCATCCTAGTGGAGATGTAACACCAAGTATGCAAGATTTGCAGGTAACTAAAAATATTCAAGAGGCCACGCAATTAGTAGGATTAGAACTAGTAGACCATATAGTATTAGGAGAAAAAAGTTATTATAGTATTCTTACAAAAAACGGAAGATAAATGGAAATTTTATAGGCGAGGCTTAAGGTTTCCAAAGATGTGGACAATCATAATAAATTAAACGGTTTTCTACATAGTTGGAAATTTATGCCTCGTTTTTTAAATTTATAAAAATATTAAATTAATAAAAACTTAATTTATAAAAAAGGAGTAAGAAGATGAAATTATTCGCAATAAAAAGTAAAGATATAGGTATAGACCTAGGAACAGCTAATACATTAGTAACGCTAAGAGGAAAAGGAATTGTACTAAAAGAACCATCAGTAGTAGCTATAAACAAAAAAACGGGAGAAATTTTGGCAACAGGAAATGATGCAAAAGAAATGCTAGGAAGAACTCCAAGTGAAATAAATGCAATAAGACCATTAAAAGATGGAGTTATTGCTGATTTTACAGCCACACAACTAATGCTAAAAAATCTAATATCAAAAGTATGCCAAAGATATAATGTTATAAGACCAAGAGTTGTAGTTGGAGTTCCATCTGGAATTACAGAAGTAGAAGAAAGAGCAGTAGAAGAATCTGTACTTCAAGCAGGAGCAAAAGAAGTATACTTAATAGAAGAACCAATGGCGGCAGCAATAGGAGCAAATTTAGATGTAGCAGAACCAACAGGAAATATAATAGTAGACATAGGAGGAGGAACAACAGAAGTAGCTGTTATTTCATTGGGAGGTATAGTCGTAAGTAGTTCATTAAGAATAGCAGGAGATGAACTAGATGAAGATATAGTAAACTATGTAAGAAAAGAAATGAACCTAGCAATAGGAGAAACAACAGCAGAACAAATAAAAATACAAATAGGTTGTGCATCACCTTTAATGACAGATATGTCTATGGAAGTTAAAGGAAGAGATTTAGAAACAGGACTACCAAAAACAATAAGAATAACGTCAACACAAGTGTTAGATGCAATGAAAGAATCACTAACAAAAATAATAGAAAGCGTAAAACAAACACTAGAAAAAACACCACCAGAACTAGCTTCAGACATAATGGAAAAAGGAATAGTTTTAGCAGGTGGAGGAGCATTAATACAAAACTTAGATAAAGTATTAAGCCAAAGAACAGGAATGCCTGTATATGTTGCAGAAGATCCACTAGACTGCGTTGTAAAAGGAACAGAAAAAACAATAGAAGATTTAGAAAAATTAAAATCAGTGTTAATAAATTCAAGGAGAAGAAGACAAAATTAATTAGGAGGAAATAAAAGTGCGTAAAAACAGAAAAACAAGCATAATAGGAATAATAATAACAGTAATAATACTAATTTTAATAGTTATTATTTCAAACATAAAAGTTAATAATGTAAAACACATAGAGACTGGACTAGGAATGCTTGTAATGCCAATTCAAAATGGGCTAACTTACCTAAAAAATTGGATTAGTGGAAATAGCACTTTTTCAACAGATATAAATAACTTAAAAGACGAAAATAAACAACTAAAAGAAGAAAATAGCAAATTAAAACAATCATTAAGAGAATTAGAAATAATAAAGTCTGAAAATGAAAGCTTAAAAGAATACGTAAATTTAAAGGATAAATATACAAATTATGAAACAATACCAGGCTATGTAATAAACAAAGATATAAGTAATTATACAGATACAATAATAATAAACTTAGGCTCAAAAGACGGCGTAGAAGTAAATATGCCAGTAATAGCAGATCAAGGCTTAGTAGGACATATAATTTCAGTTACAGAAACAACAGCAAAAGTACAAACAATAATAGACACAGCAAGTACAATAAGCTGTACACTTACAACATCAAAAGACACATTAATAGCAAGAGGAACATTAGAAAAAGATTCAACACTAAAAGCCACATATATACCAACAGAAGCAACAATACTAGAAGCAGACAAAGTAGAAACATCTGGTTTAGGTGGAATATATCCTAAAGGAATAAATGTAGGAACAATAAAAAAAGTAGTTAATACAAAAAATATAACAGATCGTTATGCAATAATAGAGACAGCAGTAGATTTTTCAAAATTACAAACAGTTTTAGTAATAAAATAGAAGAAAGGAAGGAAAAATGAAAAAAACACTAGCAATAGTAATACTAATAGTAACATTTTTAATATTATACTTTCTTCAAGCTAATTTTTTTAGTTGGTTCACAATAGCAGGAATAAAACCAAACTTATTCATAATATTTACACTATTTATAAGTTTATATGGTGGTTATAAAATAGGAATACCATTTGGAATATTGTCTGGTTTATTCTTGGATATAATAATAGGTAAAAATCTTGGACAAACAGCATTAATGCTTAGCATAGTAGGAGTTATAGGAGCATACCTTGAAAAGAATTTCTCTAAAGAAAGCAAAATGACAATCCTACTAATGGTAATAGGAACAACAATAATATATGAAACAGGATTGTATATACTTCAAATTATAAAATTATCAATAAATGTAGAAATAAGCCAATTTATATATACATTATTAATAGAAGTAATATACAACATAATACTAACAATAATACTATATCCAATAATTCAAAAATATGGATATAAATTAGAACACACATTTAAAGAGCAAAAAATATTAACAAGATATTTTTAAAGAAAAGGAGGTAACAATATAAATGAATGAACCAAAAGATAGAAATGTAAAGCTAAGATATAATATTGTTACAGCCTTTATTTATATAATAGGAATAATACTTTTAATACGATTGTTTAACTTGCAAATAATACATGGAGAAGAGTATAGAGAAGAGTCAAATACCAGACTAACAAGAGAAAGTGTATTAGAAGCAGCAAGAGGAAATATTTCGGACAGCACAGGAAATAAACTTGCAACAACAAAATTAGGCTATAGTTTAGAGTTATATAGAACTAAAATAGATACACAAGAATTAAATAATACACTATTAAGAATTGTGAAAATACTTGAAAATAACAATGACTCATACATAGACACATTTCCAATAAAAATAGAACCATTTGAATTTACAATAGGAGAAGAAGCACAAATAAAATGGAAAGAAAAAAATAAAATAGATAAAAATAAAACAGCAGAAGAATGTTTTTATATATTTAAAGAAAAATACAAAATAGAAAATGAGGATATTAAAGAAACAAGAAAAATAATGACATTAAGATATTTAGTAGCACAAAATGGATATAGTAGCATAAGATCAGTAGAACTTGCAACAGATATTTCAAGCTTAAGCTTAGCACAACTAAATGAACAAAGTTCAGAATTTCCAGGAGTAAATGTAAAAACAAAAGCAATAAGAAGTTATCCATCAGGTACATTGGCATCACACATACTAGGATATACAAGCAGTATAAACCAAGACGAACTAGAAGGAAAAGAAGATAGATATAGTCAAAGTGATATAATAGGAAAAACAGGAATTGAATATATAATGGAAGACTATCTTAAAGGAAAGAATGGTGTAAAACAAATATACATGTCAATAGATGGAACAATAACAGGAGAAGATGTTGCAAAAGAAGCAACTGCAGGTTCAGATGTAATATTAACAATAGATGCAAATTTACAACAAGTAATGCAGGATACATTAAAAAATAGTATAGAAAGTATACAAAATAGTGAAAAAGTTAAAGTAACGGGTGCATCAGCAGTAGTAATGAATGTAAACAATGGAGAAGTTCTAGCAATGGCAAGTTATCCAGACTTTAACCCACAAGACTTTGTTGGTGGAATAAGCGAAGAAAAATGGAACTATTATACTAAAGAAAGTGAGTCAGAATATGCTAAAATGCATCCTTTTGTAAATAGAGCAATATCATCTCCATCATCACCGGGTTCAACATACAAAATGGTAACAGCACTAGCAGGTCTAGAAACAGGAAAAATAACAACAAAAGAAAAAATAAATGATGTGGGAATATATAAATTCGCAATAGATTACAACCCAAGATGTTGGTATAGTAGAGGACATGGATATTTAAACGTAACAGAAGCAATAGTACATTCTTGTAACTACTTTTTCTACGAAGTAGGAAATAGAGTAGGAATACAAAATTTAGCAAAATACACAAAAGCTTTAGGATTAGGTAGAAAAACACAAATAGAACTATTGGGAGAAGAAGCGGGACATGTAGCAAGTCCAGAAACTTCAAAAAGCTTAGGGCAAGAGTGGAATGGAGGAGACGTATTATCTGCAGCAATAGGACAAGGAAACAACAGCTTTACAACAATTCAAATGGCAAAATATACAAGTATGTTGGCAAACAAAGGAAAAGATATAGATGTAACAATAGTAAAATCAGTAATTGATGTAAATGGAAATGAAATAGATAAAGAAGAAGTAAAAAAATATATAAACGAAAGAATTGGAATAAAAGAAGAACAAACAGAAAAATTGGAATTTAAAGAAGAAAATTTAGATGCAATACTAAAAGGAATGAAAGGTGTTACAACAGAATCTGGAGGAACAGCGCAATCAATATTTAGAAATTTCAACATAGAAGTAGGAGGAAAAACTGGATCAGCTCAAACAGGTAGAACAGATGAAAATGGTAAAAAAATAACAAATGCATGGTTTGTAGGATTTGCACCATTTGACAGCCCAGAAATAGCAATAGTTGTAATGATAGAAAATGGTCAACATGGTAGTGAAGCAGCTGTACCAGCAAGAGATATAATAGCAGAATACTTTGGAATGAATGCAAACAGAGTAACAGAAGATATGACAGCAATTCCAACAATACAAATACAAAATTAAAAAGGAGAAATGTAATTATGAAAAATTGTGTTACTGTACAACTAAAAAAAGATGAGATATGGATAAAAATTGCAGAAGAAGCAGAAGAAAAACAAATAATAGAATGTCTAAATAAAAAATTAACGGACTTAAAAAAATTATATAAAGATGATAAAACTCCTATAAAAGTTGTTGGCAAAGTATTAAAAAATAAAGAAATAGAAGAAATTCAAGAAATAATAAAAAAAGAAATAAACGTAGAAGTAGAATTTGAAAGTCCAAAAACGCTAGGACTTCACGGAATAAAAAAAGGTTTCTACCAAGAAATAAAATCTTCAGAAACAATGTTCCATAAAGCATCATTAAGATGTGGACAAAAAGTAGAATTTGAAGGAAGTATAGTAGTACTAGGAGACGTAAATGCAGGTGCAGAGGTTATAGCAGAAGAAAATGTAATAGTATTAGGAGAAATAAGAGGGTTAGCACATGCTGGAGCAAAAGGAAATAGAGAAGCAATAATAGCAGCAAATAAAATAGATTGCCCACAAATACGTATAGCAGATAAAATAAAAGAATTTGAAAAAGAAGAAACCGAAACAGTAAAAAAATATGCATATATAAGTGAAAAAGATGAAATAGAAGTAGAATAAAATATGATGCATTGAGAAAAAACTCAATGCATCATATTTTTGCTTTTAACCAATAAAGTAAAAATTATAAAAAGACTAATGAAATTATAAAAAATTCCGGAAAAATCCGGAATTTTTATTTTTAATCCTTAACTAAAAAGAAGCAAAAGAAGAGCAATATATAAATAGGTGTCCTTTACATCCTCTTTATAAAGAAAGAAAAGCAAAGTCAAAATAAGAATATCATCTGAAGCAAGCTTCAAACCAAAGAAATCAAAAAAATCTTCTTTATATTCATCAGTATTACTAAAATCTATATTATTTGAACAAGAAAAATTTTCTTGCTTGTTATTTTTAAAATTATTAAAATTTTGTGTATTAGAGTGATTAAAATTACTAGGGGAATAAGGTGTTTGATAATTTTTTGCGTCATTTAAATTATCTTTATGTAAATTGTTACGGTAAGGTGGGTAAGGCATATAAGGTCTAAATCTATTAAAACCAAAAGGTGGGTAAAAAGGCATCATTTCTTACTCTCACCACCGTTTTCTTTAAAACTTTCCATTATAGACCCCATATTAAAAAGCTGAATATATTGGTCAACTTTTTGTTTTCGTGAAGGTTTTAAGTATGGCTTTAAAGAAAGCAATAAATTAGATCGTGGATCATTTTTATTATTATTCATCTTCTCCATAACTTGTTTCACTTTAAAAATAGTATTCATATCTATGTTAGAAAATGGATTATTAGCATTATTACTGTTTTCGGAAAAGCTATCAAACTCACTGTTTGAGCTATTAAAAGAAGATGTAAATTCTTCAAAATTTGGAAAAGATGAATTAACATTATTATTCATTAACAATCACCTCGTATAACTAATAATATGCAAAAGTTAAAAATATGTGATAATTTTTGTTAAAAACATTATTAAATATTACACTATTAATAAAAATGTAATATTGTAATAAAAATTTAATATAAAAACTGTAAAAGTAGCTTCCGTAAAGGGAAAAACAATAATTTAAGAGTACTATAATTTACTACTATTGAAAAGGTAAAAAATATATGTAAAAATATATATAAATACATAATAAGGAGTTATTATGTCTAATCGTATCGAAAAAGGACGAATAATATACATAAAAAGTTTAAAAAAACATCAAAATCCGTTGAAAAATACTCTAAAAAGAGGTATAATAAGATATGACGGGAAAATGCGTTTTACATAATGTTTAAAATAATAAAATATAAATTTTAGGAGGAAAATTCTATGAACAAAAAGGGAGCTAAAATTATAGCAAGCATGCTAGTTTTCATCATAATGTTCAGCTATATGAGCATTGTTGGAGAAGTATTTGCAAGTCAAAGTACAACATTAAGCAATACTTTAAGCTTTGAAGCATACTTCAAAGATGGTGAAGAACAAAAAACAGCAATAATTAAAAATATAGGAGAAGAAAACTATTTATACTTAGATGTAAATATGCCAATAGATATGAGTGGACAACATATTGAAGGCTATGAGTATCCAGTAGATGGTTATTTTAAAGATGGAACAATTACAATAGATAATCCAAACTTTACAATAGACCAAAACTATAAAAATGATGCTATAGCAAAAATAGAAGGAAACACTATAACACTTAACAAAATAGATAAAGCTGTTGTAGAACTTGTAGTACCAATTACATTCGAGTATAAAGAACAAGTTTCTATAAACGATATATGCAAAGAAACAAAAATAACTTTATCTGGTACACATGTAAACAAAAGTGGTAAAGAAAAGAAAATAAATGCAGGAAATACTGTAAAATTAGCTTGGACATCAGCTGAAAGAAAAGCTATGCTAGATGTAGACGTAGCAAAATTTATTCAATATGAAAACAGCGAATATACTATAAAAGCTGAAGAAAGCTCAGTATTAAATAGCACTGCAAATAATGTAGCAATACTACAATTAAAAGTTAACTCTTCATTAACAGATAATAGTTTACCTGTAAAAGAAGAAAATATAGAAATTTCCTTACCAACTATAGATAATAAAAAGCCAGAAGAAGTACGAGTTATATCAACAAGTACAAAAATGATAAATGGCAATGAACAAGGTTCAAACTTTACAAAAGACAATTATACGTTTAACCAAACAACAAATAAATTAATAATAAACGTAAAAAATATACCAAATACAGAAGGAAAAATAGCTTGGAAAAAAGATGCACAAGACGAATACATAGTTACACTTATTTATACAGGAGTAGCTAAATTAGCAGAAGAACAAGCATATAAAATAACATACTCTGCAAATTCAACATTAACATTAATGGCAACAGACACAGCAGATGCACATTCAACAAAACATATAGAAAAAACAGGAGTAACATTAGCTGGTATAGACAAAACATTAGTAGATTTTGAAATACAAGCAACAGAAACAATAAGCAAAGCACAAATGTATGCAAACAATGTATCTACAAACAAACAAGAAATTAATTACGAAGAAAAAATAACAGCAAATATTGCAATGTATGAATTTGTAGAAAAAATAACAGTAAACCAAAAAGACGAATACTTTACAGATGCAAATGGAACAAAATTAACTTCAGCATTAGGAAACAATACATATATAAAAGAAATAACAATAGAAAAAGCAAACTTTGACAAAATACTTGGAACAGAAGGAACTATAAAAGTATATAGTGGCTCAACATTAATAGCTACAATAAACAAAGATACACAAGCAGATAAAGAAGGAAATTTAGTAGCAAATATTGCAGATGCAAATATAAGCAGTGTAAAAGTAGAAACAAGTTCACCAGTAGCATCTGGAAAATTAGAAATAAAATTAAATAAAGCAATAAAAGCAGATGTAGCATACACACCAGCACAAATAGAAAAATTTGCAAAAATGGAATTAAATACTACATTAGAAGCAATAAACGAAAAAACAACATTAGTATCAAAAGATATTAAAAATGAAATAAGCTTAAGCAATCCAGAAACAAAAGCAGAACTTGTAATAGACACAAACAACTTATCTACAATAGTAGAAAATAAAGATGTAAAAATAAAAGCAATATTAAATACAGACACTTTAGATTGCAAACTATATAAAAACCCAACATTAAAAATAACATTACCTAAATATATAGAAAGCATAAATATTAAAAATATAGAACCATTATTTGAAACAGAAGAAACAAAATTAAGCATAAAAAGTAATAGAATAATAGCAAATGCAGACGGAACAAAAACAATAGAAATAGTATTAGAAGGAACACAAACAGGTTATACTTTAGGTTCAGTATCTAAAGGATTAAATGTAGTAATAACTTCAGACATTACAGTAAATAAATTTACACCAAATAGAGAAGAAAATGTAACAATGGACTACACAAACAACTTTACAGGAGCAGAAGAAAAACAAGTAATAGCAAAAGTAAAATTTGTAGCTCCAACAGGAATAGTTACATTAACTTCAATTTCAAATTACAAAGATAATGCCGAAACATTAACAGCAATAAGTGGAACAGAACAAATGGCAGTTATAAACACAGGTGCAGAATCAAGAAAAGCAAAATTAGAAATGAATGTAATAAATAACTATACAAACACAATAGACAGTGTAGTAGTATTAGGAAGAACATTCTTTAAAGGAAACACAGCAGTAAATACTGGAATAGCTCTAGGATCTACTGTGGATATGCCTTTAGCTTCACAAATTTCAGTAGGAAATGTAGAAGCTTCTAAAGTAAAAATATATTATTCAGAAAATGCAAATGCAACAAAAGACTTAAGTAATACAGCAAATGCATGGACACAAACACCTGCAAATTTAGCAAATGTTAAATCTTATTTAATAGTAGTAGAAAATACAACATTAAATACAGGTGATGGAATATCATTTAATTATGAAGTAACAATACCAGAAAACTTACAATATAACCAAACAGCATACCAAGACTATGTAGCATACTTTAACAACAATTTACCTTCAGGAAAAGTAGAAGATAAAGTAGTTTCTACAAAGTTAGGTATAACAACAGGTAGAGGACCAGTTCTAGAAGCAAGTTTAACTTCAGATACAGCAGAAAATGTAGAAGTACAAACTGGAGAAATTATTAAATATACATTAACAGTTAAAAACACAGGAACAGAACCAGCAGAAAATGTAGAAGCAACAATAAATGTTCCAGAAGGACTAAAATACCAAGAATTAGATAAAAATGAAGATGGTAAAACAATATATGCAACTAAAGCAATAGGAAAAGCTGATTATAAAATAAATTTAGGAACAATAAACAATGGCGAAAAAATTGAAAAAGAAATAGTGATGGAAGTTGCTACAATAAAAGAAGATTCTAAAATAGTAGAAACAGGTGTTACAATAAATTCAAATTCAATAAAATTAGAAGTAAATAAATTAAAAAATACAATAGTAAAAAAATATTTTGAAATAACAGTAAGTGACAATACCGATAAATCAGTTTTAAAAGAAAACGATACATATAAATATAGTATAGTAGTTCATACAGATCTTTTAGTAGACAAAATAGAAAATGTAGTTCTAGAAACACAAATACCTGAAGAATTAGATTATAAAGGATTAACAATATTAAAAGATGGAAATATAGATATATCAAAAGATATAAAATATAATTACGACAAAAAAACAAGAAAACTAACTATAGAGATTGGAACTTTAACCCAAAATGAATATAGAACAATAGATGTAGAAGTTGGGGTAAATAAATTACCAGATGGAGTATATGATAGAGAAGTAAAATTAGTTGTAAAAGCTTCTGGAAATAATGTAAGAACAAGTACTGTTAATGCTGAACAAGTAAATGTATCAAAAGTTGGATTAAAAATTACAGGAACAAGTACAATTACAGAAAATACAGAAATTACAGCTCTTGAGGATTATAAATATGTATATACAATAGAAAATTTAAGCAACATAGATTTAAGTAATGTTAAAGTAAAAGACATATTACCAAAAGAATTAAAATATAAAAATATGGTAGTTACATATCAAGATGGTTATACTACAACAATACTGGATGAAGATTCAGAAGGAAATCCAATGGCTATTATAAACATTAAAGGTAAACAAAAAGTTACAATAGAGGTAAATGTTATAGCAGATGCGATAGAACAAGATACTAAAGTAACAAACTATGCAATAGTAAGTTGCGATGGAATGGAAGATGTAAAATCAAATAGCATTTCACATACAGTTAAGAAATATGAATCAAAACCATCAGACGAAGTAGACAAAGAAACAAAAAGAATTTCTGGACAAGTATGGGAAGACAAAAATAACGATGGTATAAAAGATGAAGACGAACCAAGAATGTCTGGAGTAGAAGTAATATTAAATGATGTATCAACAAACAAAATAGTAAGAGACGAAAATGGTGAAGTTATAAGAGTAAAAACAGCAGAAGATGGAACATATACATTTGCAAACTTACCAAAGGGAAGATATCAAGTAATATTTGCTTATGATACAGGACTATATAGTGCAACTATATACCATAAAGAAGGTGTAGATAGCACTAAAAACTCAGATGCAGTAGACTTAAAAGATATTGTATTAGAAGAACTTGGAGGAAAAGCAAGAATAATAGCTTGTACAGAAGAAATAGTAGTATCTAGCGAAAACATATACAATATAGACTTAGGTTTAGTAGAAAACAAGAAATTTGACTTAAAATTAGACAAAACAGTTTCTAAAATAACAGTACAAGATAACAATGGAACAAAAGTATATGATTTCAAAGATACAAAACTTGCTAAAAAAGATTTAGTAGCAAAAAATGTAAGTAGTACAACAATAATAGTAGAATACAAAATTAAAGTAACAAACGAAGGTGCAATACCTGGATATGTAAAGAAAATAGTAGATTATATGCCAAGCGACATGAAGTTTAGTTCAGAATTAAACAGAGATTGGTATACATCTAACAACAAAGAATTATTTAACTCTAGTTTAGCAAATACAGTAATTAACCCAGGAGAAACGAAAGAAGTTACTTTAACATTAAGTAAAAAAATGACAGAAAACAACTTAGGAATTATAAACAATACAGCAGAAATATACGAAGCATATAATGATTTAGGTTTAGAAGATATAGATTCTAAACCAGGAAACAAAATATCTACAGAAGATGATATGTCTTCAGCAGATGTAGTAATTACAGTAAAAACAGGTGAATGGTTAATGTTTACAGGTTTAACAATAACAATAATAACAATATTAGGAGTAGGTGCCTACTTTATTAAAAAGAAAGTTTTAAATTAAAGGAAGGGAGGTAAAATTTAAATGAGTAAAACATTAAAAAGAATAGTTGTAGTATTAATAACATTAATTAGCATATTGCTAGTAACAACAAAAGTTTTAGCTGATGAATATGATACATATAATACAAAGAATGATTATATAAAATATTTTGATAAAACTAGAATGTTACCAGCAAGAAATGTTAGTGGAGCTACTGGATTATTACCACAATATTATAACCAAAATTCACAAAGAACAATATCTTTAAACAAAAAGAGAACAAATTTAAATACAGATGATTTTTGGGACGGAATAATAAAAGGGGAAACTGTATATTGTGCATTACACCATTCTTATGTTAGATATGGAACTTTTGATGCAGAAAAGCACTATTTATCAACAAGTGGCGTTAAATTACAAGGAACAACATACCCATCTTATATAAATGAAGAAGATACTGTACAAGCAGATATTAATAAAAAGTTAAAAGTTCAAGAAAAAAATTATGAAACAGAAGTTGAAAATGCAAAGGATATATTACAATTAAATAATCCAAATGCAACGATAAAAGTCGAAATAATTAGTAAAGACATATTTTATAGAAATAAAAATGCAATATTAGATGCTTATGGAATATTTTGCGGAAATACACTAGACACAGTTACAAAGGGAGAAGCTCAGGTATTAGCAGATAGAAAAGCTGCTGCTGCAACAAAAATGGGAGCAGTAATGAGTGATGTAATAAAAAACATTACAGGAGCAATTACATCAAAAGAATGGTCTTATGATGTCGATGGAGAAAAGGGACAAGAAGTAGCAATAACAGAAAATATAAAAGGTCCAGAAATAGTTATAATGGAAAGAGAAGCAGGAAATCACTCAACAAATGGCTATTCTAGATCTAATATAAAAGAAGAGTATAAAACAAGTAAATCTAACGAGGCAGAAACAGTAAAGGCATATATACTAACAGCATTAGAAAATTCATACAATAGTGAAATAGGAACTAAATATAGTTTAACAGATATTCAAGCAGCTTATTGGCATGCTCTACATGTATATGATGGAGGAAGAGATGTAGAAAATGCTAAATATTCAGCAAGAGCTCAAGAACTTTACAATAATGCATATAATTATGCCAAATATATACAATCAAATCAAAATGTAGATTATACTACTTCTATAGACACAAGCAAAGCTAAAGTTATAGCAAACAGAAATGAAAAAACATATATAGTTGGGCCATTTACATTAAATTATCCAAATTATTATCAAGATTCACAAGGAAATAAAAAATATTTTAACGACTTTTCTTATGTAAAAGCTTTAAATATAACTGCAGGTGGAACTACATTAAAATATAATGGAATAGAAAATAAAAAAGAATTTGATTTAATTTTAGAAGATGGAGGAATATCAGCAAGCGGAATAGGAAAAGTATATCCAAAAAGTGGAGAAAAATTCTTTATAAAAATAGACGCAAATAAAATTCAAGATGCTTCAAGTATAAAATTAAGTGCAGACTTTGAATATTTAAATAATGCACAAATAGAATACAATAAAATGGATTCAAAAGCACAAATATATGCTTATTTGGGAATTATAAGTGCAGAAGGAATACAGCAAGCTAGTACAACTCATGTAGATATATCTGCAATTGTACGATATAAAGTAAGTGCAGTAGAGTCAAAATTTGTACATAAAGATGGCTGTGTAAACTCAAATAATACAAATATTAAATATTGTATGTATTGTAGTGGAAAAGTAGTAGAAGAAGAAGTTGATTTTATTGAAGATACATATTCTAATAATTATAGTAACTATTATTTACAACCATATATTCAAATGACAGAAGAACCAATAAAAAAAGATTTAACAGCACAAAAATTTATTGTTACAAATGAAGGAAAAAGAGATTATAAAACAAAAACATCTACAACTGAAGAAATAGACTTAAGTATGGAACTTGGTGGAAAAGTATGGGTAGATGAAGAAACTGGAAAAGAAAGTGTTGCAAATGGAATAAAAGATAGTAGTGAAAAATTAGTTCCAAATGTAATAGTTACATTATATAAACAAGATGGAACAAGAATTGCAGAAACAAAAACAAATAATAATGGTGAATATAGATTTACAGGTGTAAATGCAATGTATAAATACTATGTAAAATTCACATACAATGGACAATACTATGAACCAACATATTATACATCACCATTAGATGGTACAAACGGATGGAACAAAGGAAATTGGCAAAACAACTCAAATGCAACAGACAAAATAAATGAAAGAGAAGTATTAAACAAAAAATTTGAGTCAATAGGTTCATATCCAAATAACTATTACCATGGAGAATATGGAACAACATATACAAAAGAACAATTATTAAATGCAAAAGTTATAGATGAATTTGGAAACCTAATAATGAAAGAAGATGCACCAGAAGCTAAAGATGCAGAAATAAAAAGCATGATAACTTATGTAAAAGAATGTAGAATGGATGCATATACAGGAAACAACACAAAAACAGGTGGATATGCTTACGATACTTATCCAATACCAGATATATTTATGATAGATGATGGTGGAAAAATAGTATTTATGAAATTAGATATACTAGATTCTAATTATAAAATAAGTAAAGTAAGACAAGCAGATATAAACATGTTATATCCATCAGCATACTACATTAACTTAGGTTTACATCCAAGAGAAGATGCAGACTTAGCTTTAAAGAAAGATATAGACAATGTAACATTAGAAATAAATGGTCAAACACATAAATATACTTATGATACACTAGAAAACAAAACAAACCAAAATGGAGAAGAAACATGGGATATTAGTGTAAGACTTTCAGACACATACTACAACACAGCATATTCAAGAGAATTATATAAAGAAGATTATTTATATAAAGCAAGTAGCTATGGTAATGAAGAAGTACAAAAAGAATATGGAAAAACAAAAAATGACGAATTAAATGTATACATTACATACAAAATAATGGTTCGTAACCAAGCAATAAGCTTAAGAACAAGAGTAGATGAAATAGTAGACTACTATGATCCAGATTTAGAATATGTAGCAAATCGTTCATATATACAAATAAAAAACGGAACAAACAACATAGGAAAATACCTTGTAGTAGCAGAAGAAAATAGTAACTATGATTCTGTAACAAGTATAGACGGATATAAAAAGCTATATGTAAAAGGTTTAGGTCAAAATGCACAAAAAATAAATGATGCAGGAGAAAATGACGGAGAAAAAATAGCAGATGGATTATACCTAGACGGTGGACAAACAGCGTATGTATATTTAACATTTAAAGTAGCAAAAGACAATAGAGATGGAGAAGAATGGGTACGCTTAGATGAAGAATATGCAAATGGTGTAGCAATAGGTGTAGGTAAAGAAAACATAGCAGAAATAAATGGTTACTCTACAAAATATGCTGAAGGTACAAAAGTACCAAACATAGGAGATGTAAGTGGAAAACCAGCAGGTAAAGTAGACAAAGACTCTAACCCAGGTAACTTAAACCCAGTAGATGTACCAAAAGATGGAACAATAAACTATGAAAACTTTGAAGATGATACAGATAAAGCACCAAACATTAGAATTATATTAGACCGTGACGAAAACAAAACAAGAGTAATTTCAGGTAGTGTATTTGAAGACAGTAGAACAAACGAAATAGGAGTAGCTACAGTAGGAAACGGATTTAAAGAAGATAAAGAAACATTAATAAATGGTGTAACTGTACAATTAGTAGAGTTAATGGAAAATGGTAAAGAATTTGTATGGAGAGAATTTGGTTCTACAAAAAATGGAACAGAAACTATAGGAACTGGAACTGGTACAGGTAATGTAACAGAAGAAACACCTATAATAAATGCTTATAATTTAATACAAAATTACAAATTTAATGAAACTTCACACAAAGGAGAATATGCATTCAAGTCATTTGCACCAGGTAAATATGTAGTAAGATTTATATATGGAGATACAGTAAAAACTGTAGTACCAAATGTAGAAGGCGGAAACGCAAAATCTTATAATGGACAAGATTATAAATCTACAACATACCAAAAAGGTGTAGAACAAAACAAAACATATACATGGAATAGAAATACACAATATGTAAATGGACAAGAAATATTATCTAATAAGCCAGAAGACCATTATACAATTTCTACATTTAAACCAGATGCTTCAAACAACGAAACAGCAAACTTTGAAACAAAACAAGCAAATGCATATTTATATGACATTACAGCATCAGATTCAAGACAAGACTTATCAGATGCAAAAGATATAGCTTCAAGAAGAGAAGAAGTAATAAATTACTCTAATAAAAATGTAACAAACTACATTGCAGAAGTATTAGCATCACACAAAACAGACTATGAAACATTAAATGATAAAAATACATTATTAAAAGACTTAATTCAAAATACAAAAATGACAGCGCAAACAGGTGTAATGGTAATTGAACTTGAAAAAGACCAAGAGGGAACAGACGGAAATAACAAACAAAATATATACCAAATTACAAATGTAGACTTAGGACTAGAAGAAAGACCAAAAGCACAATTAGTAATAGAAAAAGAAGTTTCAAATGTAAAACTTACATTAGCAGATGGATCTATATTATTTGATGCATCAAAATCTGCAAACAATGTATTATGGAGAGACCACAAAGGTTATGACTTAGGTTACAAGGGTAACTTATTAAATGAAACAAAATTTGGTAGCATAGAAAATATTAGAAAGAATAATGCATCAAGCTTTGGTTTAATACAATTAAGTATGGACGAAGAATTAATGCATGGTGCTACTATAAAAGTAGATTATGCTGTAACTGTAAAAAATGTTGGAGAAGTAGATTATAAAGATAACAAATTCTATTACACAGGAGAAAAATCTGACACAGCTAAAGTAGTAACAACAACAGCAAATAAAGTAATAGATTATGTAGCAAATAATTTACAATTCTATGCAAAAGATAATAGTAATTGGAAAGTAATTACTACAAACGATATTAAGAATAATGGCTTAGTAAATGATAAACTAGAGGGTAGCATAGAACAATACAACACAATTATAGTAACAGAAGATTTAGCAAAAGATTTAGTACCAGAACTATATAAAGAAAAAGTAGATAAAAATGCACAAAGCAGTGTAAGTGTACCATTAGTATTAACACAATTAATTACAGCAGAAAATGATGGAGACGACTTAACATATAGAAATATAGCAGAAATAGTACAAACTTCTAACACAGTAGGTAGAAGAATGGAATACTCTGTAGTAGGTAACCAAGACCCACTAAAAGAGCCACAAGAACTAGATACAAGTAAAGCAGAAGTTATAAAAATATTACCACCATTTGGAGGTATAGCAATGTATGTACTAATTTCTGTAGTAGCATTAGCAGGAGTTGCAATAATAGTAACAGGTGTAATCTTTATTAAGAAAAAAGTACTAAGAAAATAAATAAACATAAAATAAAATGGTGAAAATACTTTAATTTTCACCATTTTATTTGCTTTTTATTGACATTTTTAGTAAAAAATGGTATAATAAACTTAGATTTAGGTTAAATACCTATATACTTATAAACATTTTTTCATAGATATCAATAAGGAGGAAAACAATATGAAAAAGTATGAAGAAATGAACAACTTAATATTGAAAAGCAACAAAATGCGGAAACTTTTAGTACTTGCAGTGCTTGTTCTTACATTAGCTATGGCTACTGGCTGTGGCAAGAAAAAGAACAAAACACCTACACCTACCACACCTTCAGCAACTGTAACTAAGGAAGAAACAACTCCTGAAGTTACCAAACCTACTGAATCTACACCTGTAGAAACAGTAGAACCTACAGAAACTGTTCCTGAAACAGAAGATGTAGAAAGCATTGATTTATCACAGTATTCTAATGCAGTCGATTGTATTAATGCATTGCAATCTTATGATACTTTGATGATAATTGCATGGAATGATAATGGAGGCCAAACTATTTTAAAAAATGGTGACCATTATAATAATTCTATGTTATCATCATTTTTCTTTAATAGAACACCTGAAAATGGTAATATTAAAGATGTAACATTAGAAAGTAATGATAACAATGCTAAAATAATGAAAACTAAAAAATCCTATGCACTTTCAACAGTAATAGGTGAAGATGTAGAGTACAAGGTAACATTTACTTATAATGATGGTACAGAAGAAACAATTACAGTATATATTACAAGAGAATAATAATATTGTATTGTTATCTTTCTATACAATTGTTATATTGGGGTGTTATACCAAAGCTTTCCGTAGCCCACACTTTTTAGTGAGGGCAAGAAATGTAGGCAAAAAGGAAAAAGGTAAGTTCAAATGAGCTTACCTTTTTTCTTGCTTAATTTTTTTTAAAAAACAATAAAAAATATTAAAAAGAAAACGAAAGATATTTAAATTACATAAGAACATTTTTCTATATTTTGCGCATACTATAACATATATAAAAAAATAAATAATAAAACCAAATAAAAAAATTAAAATTCATTGACAAAAACTGGAAAATAATATATTATAATAACAATAAAAGTTTTATCCATAAACTTTAAATTCAAAAAAATTTTTAAATCTTAAAAAATCCCAAAAAATTAAACAAAAAATAAAGGTGGTGGTCCAAGGTAAAAAAATAACTAAAATATAAACAAATATGTTATACATACTTGCAGTTTAATAACCTGTATGTTAATATTAGAAAGGAAGTAGAATTGGATTTATCATTAAAAAATGATATAGTATTTAAAGCTTTCTTTGCAAAAAAAGGAAACGAAAAATACTTAAAAAGCTTCTTAGAGGCATTATTAAAAGAAAAAATAGACAAAATAGAAATAATGCGGAGAAGTAACATTACTACAAATGAAAAGAACAGAAAAATACGGAAGAATAGATTTAAAAGCAACAATAAATCAAAATAAAGTGGTAGATATAGAAATGCAACTAAGGTCAACTAAAAACTTTGATAAAAGAACGGAATTTTATGGAGCTAAATTAATAACAGAACAATTTGGAAAAGGAAACCAATATAAAGAATTTAAACCGGTAATACTAATAAATATATTAAACTATAATCTATTAGAAGTACCAGAATATTATACAAAAACAGTAACAGTAGCAGAAAAACATAGAGAATATGAAGTAATAAAAGATATAACATATTACTTTATAGAATTACCAAAATTTAGAGAAAATAGACCAAGGTTAGCTAACACATTAGAATGTTGGCTAGCACTAATAGATGGAAAGGGGGAACTATTAGAAATGGCAAAGGAAAAAGAAAAAATAATAAAAGAAGCAAACGAAGAAGTAGAAGAAATATTATCAGAATCAGCAATAAAAGAATTAAATGATTATATAGAATCAGCAATATTAGACGAAAATAGTAGAATATCCGATGCCTTAGAAGAGGGAATGGAAAAAGGAATAGAAAAAGGAATAGAAAAAGGAATAGAAAAAGGAAAGAAAGAAGGAATAGAAGAAGGAAAAAGGGAAGGACGAAAAGAAATAATAATAAAAATGCTAAAAGAAAAAATAGATATAGAAACAATCTCTAAATTAACAGGATTAACAAAAGAAGAAATTAAAAAAATTTCTGCAGAATAAACAAAAAACAGAGAAAATTTGAATTATCAAAATTCTCTGCTTTTTATTTAAGAACATTTACTTAATATAAAGAGATGCTCGAAATCCGGTAGTAAAATGAGAAGCAAGTGGAGATTCAGGAGTATGGTAAGCAATATGTTTAATATTGCCAGAATCAATACAGCTACCCCCTCGAATAACACGGTATAAGTTACCATATTGTTCTTGTGTCCATTCACTTATATTTCCTCCAAAGTCATAAATATTATTTATGCAAGACTCTTCAAAACTTCCGTTTTTAGCAACTCTTTGAATTGAACATTCTGTGTTACTAAAATTCCCTAAATTAGTTGAATCTACAGTAATTTCATTAAGAGTTAAAGCTTTAGACTTAACAAACCATTCCAGTATAGAGTCATATTCAGCACCAAAAGGTAAATGGCTTTTTACATAAGGACCTTTTTCCATGTTTTGTGCATACATATAACATGTATAAAAGTTTAAATCGCGCAAAGGCCAAGATCCTTTTATAGACTGGATAAGTTCTTCTTGAGAATCACTTAATACTTCACCAGAAATAAGAAAACGTGAAATATAGAAACCTCCATATTTTTTAACGCTTTTTATTTGTAACTTAAACTCTTCTGTAAGTTCCTCTTTGAAAAAATTTAAATTAGGCTCGCTGGTATAATAAGTAATCCTTCTTCCAAATTTTTCAGAAAAGGAAATAGTACCTTTACCACTACTATCGAGTGTACCATTACGTAGTAACCAACCCACAGGAACCCACACAAATTGACTTCCATCAAAGTCTCTTTCGATTACAAAACCATTATACCAAAGGCCTTTTACATAGTGGTAGCCTTTTGGAATAGGTGGATTAGTAAAGTTTTTAAAGTATTTGTCCTTCAATGCAAATATAAAATTTTTCCGTTTCATATTTTTTCCTCCATAATTATAAAAGATAATAAATCTTAACGGTTTAAACGTATTTCATATATTATGAAAAGCATAATAACATATTATTTAGATTTTTGCAAGTTTCTAATAAGTTAGAAAAAGCTATATAAAAAAATAAAAAATTATTGACAAAAACTGGAAAACAATATATTATTATAACAACAAAAAGTTTTATCCATAAACTTTAAATTCAAAAAAATTTTTAAATCTTAAAAAATCCCAAACAAATTAAACAAAAAATAAAGGTGGTGGTCCAAGGTAAAAAAATAACTAAAATATAAACAAATATGTTATACATACTTGCAGTTTAATAACCTGTATGTTAATATTAGAAAGGAAGTAGAATTGGATTTATCATTAAAAAATGATATAGTATTTAAAGCTTTCTTTGCAAAAAAAGGAAACGAAAAATACTTAAAAAGCTTCTTAGAGGCATTATTAAAAGAAAAAATAGACAAAATAGAAATAATGCGGAGAAGTAACATTACTACAAATGAAAAGAACAGAAAAATACGGAAGAATAGATTTAAAAGCAACAATAAACCAAAACAAAGTAGTAGATATAGAAATGCAACTAAGGTCAACCAAAAACTTTGATAAAAGAACAGAATTCTATGGAGCAAAACTAATAACAGAACAATTTGGAAAAGGGAACCAATATAAAGAATTTAAACCGGTAATACTAATAAATATACTAAACTATAATTTGTTAGAAGTACCAGAATATTATACAAAAACAGTGACGGTAGCAGAAAAACATAGAGAATATGAAGTAATAAAAGACATAACATATTATTTCATAGAATTACCGAAATTTAGAGAAAATAGACCAAGGCTAGCAAATACACTAGAATGTTGGTTAGCACTAATAGATGGAAAGGGGGAACTATTAGAAATGGCAAAGGAAAAAGAGAAAATAATAAAAGAAGCAAACGAAGAAGTAGAAGAAATATTATCAGAATCAGCAATAAAAGAATTAAATGACTATATAGAATCAGCAATATTAGATGAAAATAGTAGAATATCCGATGCCTTAGAAGAAGGAAAAAGAGAAGGACAAAAAGAGATAATAACAAGAATGCTAAAAGAAAAAATAGATATAGAAACAATCTCTAAATTAACAGGATTAACAAAAAATGAAATTACAAAAATTTCTGAAGAATAAACTATTAAAATACAAGAGTTATTATTAAGCTAAAATTAAAAATGACTCTTGTGTTTTTTTGTACAAACTCTTGTATTTTATGTCATTTTACGATAAAATAAGAAAAAATATACGGAAGAAAAGAAATAAATATAAACAAAAATAAAAAAATATATCACAAGTTGTAAAAAACTTTTTTAATTTTAAGCTTAAAAACGACAAATAATTAAAACTTAATGTATTAAAATAGGACAAGCAAAACAAAAGATTAAAAAAGTATGAGGTGGTAAAGGATGTTTCAAAATATAGCAAAAGATTTTGAAGAAAATCAAAATCTTTATGAGGATGTTGAATTAAATAAAAAAGAAAAAATGAAGGAAGTATTAAAGAAATGGTTTTCAAAGCAAATGATTATTTTGTATGTAGTTTCTTTTTTACTATCTTTTGTTAGCTTTGGACTAAATCAAGACTTAGCACCATTTGGAATAGCAATAATAGTAGCAATTCTAAGTAGTTGTGTTCCTATTGGTATTGTTAGTGTATTAGTAGTCATAGGAACAGCGATTAAATTTGGAGGTTCTGCTACATTAAATTTATTGTTAACTTTATTATTAGTTTTTGTAAGTATTTTAATAAAGGCTCCTAAATATAACAATGAAATAAACGAAAAAAGAAGCCTAGGCACAAGACTATTAGTTAGTTGTTTAATAGTTCAACTAACAAAAGTTTTTTTCAAAGAACTAATAGTATATGATCTTATATTTGGTATAGTATATAGTATTTCAGCGTATGTGTTTTACAAAATATTTGTAAACAGTATAACTGTAATAACAAGCATAGGTGAGAAAAGAGCTTATTCTATAGAAGAAGTTATAGGTGCAGGGCTTTTATTATCAATTAGTGCTTGTGCAATGGGAAACTTGAGTATTTTTGGATATAGTATAAAAAATATTTTATGCATATTAATTGTATTGGTTTTAGGTTGGAAAAATGGTATATTAGTTGGCGCAACAGCAGGAGTTAGTATAGGAAGTGTAGTTGGAATTGTTGGTGGCGGAGAACCAATAATGATAGCAACTTATGCATTATCTGGAATGATAGCAGGCATATTTAATAAACTTGGAAAAATAGGCGTAATTATAGGTTTTATACTAGGAAATGTGCTATTAACTTATGTTGTTAATGGAAATACAGTAAATATTATTGCAATACAAGAAATATTAATAGCTTCTTTAGGATTACTTTTAATACCTAAGAATATAAAGTTAGATATACAAGACTTATATGGAAAAACAAAATTGCTTACGGATGGTGGAGGAAGAACACTAGAAGAAAATAAAGAAACAGTGTTTAAACTAAATAGTATGTCAGAGACTATTTTTGAAATGGCAAAAACATATAAAGAGGCAGCAGCTACAATAGTAGACGAAGAAGAATTAAAAAAACAAGAACAAGATAATTTTTCTATATTTGAAAGGGAACTTCAAAATAATCTAGAGGGAATAGAAGAAAATATATTATTTGATGATATATATTCTCCAGAAGACAATTTAGTAGAAGATATATTTAATTTATTATTAGATAAAGAAAAAATAGATAGAAGAGATTTGTTAGATACATTAGCAAACCATAATAACTATATAATTGGGTATGAAAAAGAATACATAAGTGAAGATGTAGAAGAAGATATTAATCAAATGGTAAAAATGATAAATTATTCATATAAAGTTAGTAAATTAAACTTTATATGGAAGAAAAAGTTAGACGAAAACAAAAAGATTGTTTCTAACCAATTAGAAGAAGTTTCTAAAGCAATAGGAGCCTTAGCAGATGAAATAGAAATAAAAGATGAAGAAGAATTTAAGACAGAAAAAGAAGAAATAAGAACATTATTAGAAGAAAAAGAAATTTATATTAATAATATTACAATAAAAGAAGAACAAAATGGAAGAAAAAAGGTAGTGTTATACACAAATTCTTGTGAAGATGTGGAAAAGCCAGCGTGTGATATTAAGAAAATGGGAAAAATAATCACAAAAGTGTGTGGAGAGCCAATGACTCTTCAAAAACAAGAATGTGGTTTAAGGTTAAAAAATTCTATTTGTTCATATACATATTTATCAGAAGATAAACAAAGTATGCAAGTAGGAATTGCAAGAACTACAAAAAGTGATTCTTTAGTTTCAGCAGATGTTTCTCTTCAAACAAAGTTAGAAGATGGAAAATCCTTATTAGCAATAAGTGATGGAATGGGTTCTGGAAAAGAAGCTTTAAAAGCTAGTAAAACAGCAATAACAATGTTAGAAAAATTATTATCTTCAGGTTTTGAAAAAGATACCTCTTTAAGATTAATAAATTCTACATTAAGTGCAATAAGCAAAGAAGATATGTATGCAACATTAGATATTGCAGTACTAGATTTATATGCAGGTAATTTAGAATTTATAAAAAATGGAGCTTGCCCTACATTTGTAAAAAATAAGAGAAATGTTCAAATACTAAAATCTATTGCTTTACCAAGTGGAATAATAGATGATATAGATTTAGTAGTATATGACAGAGATTTACAAGATGGAGATATAATTGTAATGTGTACAGATGGAATTTTAGATTCATCAGAAGAATATACAAACAAAGAATTATGGTTAAAATTTTTACTAGAGGAAATAGAAACAGATGATGTGCAAAAAATTGCAGATATAATTTTACAAGAAGCGATAGACAACAACTATGGAATTCCAAAGGATGACATGACAGTTATGGTAGCAAAAATAAAGAAGAAATAAAAAAACAAGGGTTAAAAACCTTGTTTTTTTATGTCAAAATATGTTATAGTATAAGAGAAAATAATTACTTTTGAAAAGGAGAGATTCATAAATGGCTAGAAGTAGAGGAAAAAGATATGATACAGAAAAGAAACTTAATGTAAAAAAAGTAATTGCGGTTATAATAGCAATACTAGTTATTATAATGTTTGTAGTTGGTATAAAAGTTATATTAAAGGATAAGCCAAATACAAACGAAAAGGCATTTTCTACAGCATACTATACAATATATGAGAATGGAAAATGGGGAGTAATAGATACAAAAGGTAAAGTAATAGTAGAACCAACATATAGTGAAATGATAGTTATACCAAACAATGAAGAACCAGTATTTTTCTGTATGGAAAATGTAAACTATGAAAATGGAACTTATGAAACAAAAGTTATAAATAATAAAAATGAACAATTATTTAAAGATTATGATAAAGTAGAAGTTTTATATAATCACGATGAAAATAATAATTTATGGTATGAAAAGAGTGCTTTAAAAGTCCAAAAAAATGGAAAATACGGTTTAATAAATTATAGCGGAAAGCAAATTTTAGATTGTACAAAAGATGATATACAAGTAATAGAAGGAACGAAAACTGTTTTTGTTACAACAGTAGATGGCAAAAAAGGTTTAGTAAATAATTTAGGTAAAGAAATAATACCAAATAATTATGCAGAAATTACATCTCTAACAAATGAATATGAAAACGGATTTATTGTAAAAAATGAACAAGGAAAGTATGGAGTTATAAATTATAAAGGTACAGTAGCTTTAGAAGAGAAATATGACCAAATAAAAAATGTATATGGAAATAATATGTATGTAGTCAAAGAAGGAAATTCTTTAAAAATAGTAAATAATGAAGGAAGTAGTTTCCTAGAAGGTCAATTTGATGATGTAAAATCAATAGATGGACAAAATGTAATTATAGTAAAAAATAATAAATATGGAGTATCAACAATAACAGGAGAACAAAAAATAGAACCAATTTATGAAGAGTTAGTTTATGCATACTCAAATTATTATATTGCTAAAAAAGATAATAAATACGGAATAATTTCATTACAAAATGAAGAAAAATTATCATTTAAATATAACTATATAAAATATGTATCAGAAGCAAACTTTATTCAAGCTGAAAATGAAAATTCAGAGTCAGAATTAATAGATACAGAATTTAATGTTAAAGCCAAAGGAATAATAGCTGAAATAAATGAAAATAAAAATTATATTAGAGTTAGAGTCGGAAGTGAATACAAGTACTATAACTTTAAATTAGAAGAAAAGGAAAATACAGAAATATTATCTACAAATACAATATTTTTAAGTAAAAAAGATGGTAAGTATGGATATGTAAATAGCAAAGGAATAGTTGTAGTAGATTATATTTATGAAGATGCAACAGAACAAAATAAGTATGGATATGTAGCAGTAAAGAAAGATGGAAAATGGGGAGCACTAGATCAAAAAGGAAAAGTAGTTGTTGAACCAACATATACTTTAAATAATGTACTTGTAGTAGATTTTATATCTAGTTGGCATTTAGCCTCAGACATAAATGCAAATTATTATACTAAATAAAAAAGGGGCTTTTAAGGCCCCTTTAATAGTATAAAAATATAATAAGTATTAACAAAAAAATACACATTATGAAAGGAATAATATGAAAATTACTTGTGGAACAGATATAATAGAAGTAAAAAGAATAAAAGATGCAATAAATAAAAAAGGAGATAAATTTCTAAATAAAATATATACTCCTTTTGAAATAGAATATTGCAATAGTAAAAACTCAATGAAATATCAACATTTTGCAGCTAGATTTGCAGCAAAAGAAGCGATTTTTAAAGCAATTTCAGAAAAAATGAAAAACAAATATGAAATAACATGGACAGATGTGGAAATTAAAAATGATGAAGAAGGAAAGCCAAAAGTAGTTTTCTTAAAAGAAAACTACAATATAAATCAAATAGATATAAGCATTTCGCATGTTAAAGAATATGCAATAGCAATGTGTATAGTAGAGAGTGATAATTAAGGAGAATAAAAATGGAGTTTTTTGATTCACATTCACATTATAATGATGAAAAATTTAATGAAGATAGAGAAAATATAATAGAATTAACAAATAAAGAAGGAGTAACAAAATTTGTTTGTGCAGGTTACGACATAGAGTCATCTAAATTGAGTATAGAAATATCTAAAAAATATCCTTTTATATATTCAATATGTGGAATTTCACCAAATGATGTACCAGAAAGTGTAGAAAAAGTAGATGGAATGATAGAGCAAATTGAAGAAATGCTAAAAAGTAAAAATAAAAAAATAGTAGCAGTAGGAGAAATAGGATTAGATTACTATTGGAATAAAGAAAATAAAGATATTCAGAAGACTATGTTTATAAAACAAATAGAACTAGCAAATAAATATGACTTGCCAATAGTAATACATACAAGAGAAGCAGTAGATGACACTTTGAAAATTTTAAAGGAAAATAAAGTTATAAATAAAGGTGTTTTTCATTGTTGTCCATTAAATAGAGAACTTGTAAAAGAAGCATTAAAATTAGACTTTTATATATCTTTTGCAGGACCAATTACATTTAAAAACTCAAAAAATGCAGAAGAAATAGTTAATATGGTTACATTAGATAAAATCTTAATAGAAACAGATAGTCCTTATTTAGCACCAGAACCAAAAAGAGGAACAAGAAATGACTGCAGAAATGTAAAATTAGTGGCACAGAAAATAGCGGATTTTAAACAAATTACATTGGAAGAAGTAGCTAATACTACATATAAAAATGCAAAAACAATTTTTAAAATATAAAGGACATTTGGGGACTTACTCAATTTTGTCCTTTATAAATAATCATATTTTTAGTACAAGCCGCATATAATGTATAAATACTGTTTTTTTAAGTAGATAAACATAAAATTTCCCCTAAAAGATAGTTGTAATAAGGGATTCAAAAAAACGATAAAATTTGACACTTTAAGTAAAAAATGGTATAATAACTTTGTTGTAATAAAAGGAGGAAGAATTTTTATGAACAAAAACGATAAAGCCTCAGTGTCTTTAATAAAAATACTAGCTATTAGTTTAGTTCTTATATTTATTACTGGCGTGGGTGCAATGGCAACAAGTTCAAAACTTAATAAAGTAAAAATTATACTTTCAAATGATTATGAAATGACTGTTTTAACAGCAAAAGTAAATGTAGCCGAAATTCTTGAGGAAAATCATATTACTTTAAGTGCTGAAGAAAAGACAGTTCCAAATTTAACAGAAGAAATTACAGATAATAAGACTATAAAAATTTTAAATATAGATGAAGTAGAACAAGATGTTGCAGAAAAAGAAAATACAGTTACTTCAGAAGAAATTTTAAGCAGTTATGGTACTATTGTTGAAAAATTAGTTACAGAACAAATTGTAATACCTTTTGAAACTATTACTAAAGAAGCAACAGGCAATGGAGTAAAACAAAACAAAGTAGTTCAAAATGGTAAAAATGGTTTAAAAGAAGTAACTTACAAAATAAAATATCAAGATGATGTTGAAATAGAAAGAACAGAAATATCTACAAAAACTATAAAAGAACCAGTAAATAAAATTGTAGAAGTAAGAACTGTTCAAGTTACAGCTAGAGGTGGAGATGAAAGAATAGCAAGTTCAAATCCTGCACTTACAGCTTCAACAACTCTTGCTAAAAAAGTACAAGGTATAACACCAACAGTTAGAACACTTAATACATCAGCATATTGTGCTTGTGTAAAATGTTGCGGAAAAACAAATGGTATTACAGCATCTGGAGCAAAGGCTAGTGCTTGGTATACAGTAGCAGCAGGTAAAGGATATAAAATAGGTACAGTTATTTATATACCAGCTTTAAAAGACAAGCCAAATGGAGGATGGTTTGTAGTACAAGATAGAGGTGGAGCTATATCTAATAGTAAATTAGATATTTATATGGGTTCACACAGTAGTGCTTTACAATACGGTAGAAGAAGCTTAGAAGCATATATATATGAATTTTAAATTTTAGGGACGGGCTAAAAAATTTAATTAATTGTAGATAATTTTTATAAAATATAGTTATCTACATAAATTTAAATATTTAGACCCGTCCCTAAAATTTAAAGAAAGGTTATTGGAGGAAAAAATATGAAGTTAATCTCGTGGAATGTAAACGGACTAAGAGCAGTTGTAAATAAAGGATTTATGGACTTTTTTAAGCAAATAGATGCAGATATTTTTTGCATACAAGAAACAAAAATGCAAGAAGGTCAGATAGAGCTTATATTGGAGGGATATTACCAATATTTTAATAGTGCAATAAAAAAAGGTTATTCAGGAACTGCTGTTTTTACTAAACAAAAGCCTATTAATGTTAATTATGGAATTGGAATTGAGGAACACGACCAAGAAGGCAGAATAATAACGGCAGAATATGAAAAATTTTATTTAGTGAATTGTTATACGCCAAATTCTAAAAGAGAATTAGAAAGACTTGAATATAGAATGATATGGGAAGATGAAATAAGAAAATACCTAAAAAAACTAGAAGAAACCAAACCTGTAATTTACTGTGGAGATTTAAATGTAGCACATAAAGAAATAGATTTAAAAAATCCAAATACAAATCATCATAGTGCAGGATTTACAGATGAGGAAAGAAATAAAATGACAGAATTATTAGAAAAAGGTTTTGTAGATAGCTTTAGATATTTATATCCAGAAAAAGAAAATTGCTACACATGGTGGTCTTATATGATGAAAGCAAGAGAAAAAAATGTAGGATGGAGAATAGATTATTTTATTACTTCAAATAGCATAAAAAATAAAATAAAAGAAAGTAAAATACATAGTGAGGTAATGGGAAGTGACCATTGTCCAATAGAACTTGATATAGATTTATAAAGAAAGGAAAAAAGATATGGAGAAAAAAACAAGAGTATGGACTAAGTGGCTGTATTGGTTTACATTTGCAGTAGCAGTAATAGTAGTATATAAAACAGTTGACAATATAGGTCAAATAACAAATTGGTTAGGGGAACTTTTAGGAATATTAGCACCGTTTGCCACAGGAATATTAATATCATATATACTTTATATACCATGTAGCAAAATAGAATCAATTTATAAAAAAAGTAAGAAAGTAAAAATAATAAGCAAGAAAGCAAGACCTTTAAGTATTTTTACAGTATATTTGATTGTTTTGATATTAATAATTGTATTACTTAACTTTATTATTCCACCGATTATAAAAAGCGTTATAGATTTAACTAATAATTTTACAAGTTACTATAATATTGCCGTCACGAAAATAAGCGAGTTACCAGAAGATTCGTTTTGGAAAACAGAAGTAATTACAAGAATAATTAAAGAGATAGAAAACATAAATGTAAAAGAAATAATAAATGTAGACAAATTATCAAATTATGCTCAAGGAGCAATAAATTTTGCAAGTAAGATATTTGATATTTTTGTAACGGTAGTTGTTTCTGTATACATACTAAATAGTAGAACAGAAATATTAGCTTTTTTAAGAAAACTGGCAGGTGCAACATTTAGCAAAAAAATGTATAAAAATTTAAATAAGTATTTTCATCGCACAAATGAAATATTTTTCCACTTTTTATCTAGCCAATTAATAGATGCTATAATAGTTGGAATAATAACATCTGTTGCAATGAGCATAATGGGAGTTAAATATGCAGTACTACTTGGATTTATGATAGGTTTGTTTAATTTAATTCCGTATGTGGGAGCAATAATCGCTGTTGTATTAGCCGGAGTAATAACTCTTCTTACTGGAGGAGTTACGCAGACAATATGGATGCTTATAGTTGTTACAGTTTTACAACAAATAGATGCTAATATTATAAATCCAAAAATTGTGGGAGACTCTTTAAAAATAAATCCTATTTTAGTAATTTTAGCTGTTACTGTAGGTGGAGCATATTTTGGAATAATAGGAATGTTTTTAGCTGTTCCTGTTATAGCTGTTATAAAAGTCTTAATAGAAGATTTTATAGAATATAGGGAACAAAAAAATAAATCTCGTTAAAAACGAGATTTATTTTTTTAGTTCTTATTTTTTTTCTTTTTTATAATAACAGAAATTACTATAATAATAAGTAATAAAGCAATAATTGCAAATACACCTGGCCATCCAAGTATAGAGACAATTTTACTACCTAGTGACATAATAATACCTGCTAATAAAACTCCTAATGTTACTGCGATAACGCTTGTTTTAAAATCTAAATTTAAAAATGAAGCGGCTAAAGTGCCTGTCCAAGCACCTGTTCCAGGAAGAGGAATACCTACAAAAATAAGTAATGCCCAAAAAATACCATTATTACCAGCAGATTTTTTTAATTTTTCTCCACCTTTTTCACCTTTATTTAAACACCAAGTGAAAAATTTTCCAATAAATTTTTTATCTTTTCCCCATTCAAGAACTTTTCTTGCAAATAAATAAATAATAGGAACAGGAAGCATATTTCCTATAATTGCTATAGGATAATATAAAAATATGTTTAAACCTAAACTTTCTGCAATAGGAATAGCACCTCTTAATTCAACTATAGGCACCATACTTACAAAAAATACTATTAGATATTTTACAAAAATAGGTAAAGTTGCCATTTAAAAAACTCCTTTGCTTTAATAAAATTTTAATCTCACATATTGTACTATAAGAAGAAAAAAAAGTCTACTATTTTTACAGAAATTTTAACCAAAAAGCTCTGAGCATTTTTAAGGTGAATTGAAGATAATCTAAAGAAAAATAAAAAATTAGGCAAAATATTACAATATGTAGAAAATATTGACAAAATGTATTAAAAAATTATATTATAAAGATATAAGGCAAAAGCATAAAAATATTATGCTATGAATAAGAATTAAAAAGAAAATGGGAGGTGAACGAATGAAAAAAATAAGAAAAATAGCTATTTTTTTAATATGTTTTATTATAATGGGAATACATACAATAAGTTTTGCTGATGTTGGAAGTTTTGATAGATATGATAGTGGAAGCTCATCATCAGATTGGGGCTCTAGTTCATCAGACTGGGGTTCAAGTTCTTCAAGCTGGGATTGGGATGATGATTATAGCTCAAGTTCAAGTTCTGGTTCAGGTACTTTTGGAGTAAGTTTGGGAACAGTAATTTTAATAATAATTGTAGCAATAATAATAAATTCTAAGAAAGGAAAAGGACAACAAAATTACAATGCTACTGCAACACCAACTAGACCAATTCCAACAGTAGACACAAGTAAATCACATATTTATGCAGAAACTATTAAGAAATTTGATCCAAATTTCTCAGAAGAAAAAATGTTATCATTTGCAAAAGATTTATTTGTAAAACTACAAAATGCATGGACAGCAAGAGACTGGGAACCAATGAGACCATTTGAAACAGAAAGTCTATTTGAACAACACAAAGCACAAGTTCAAGGTTATATAGATACAAATCGTATTAATGTAATGGATAGAATAGCAGTAAATTATGCAACTCTTTATAACTTCAGACAAGAAGGAGACAGAGATATATTAGAAATTGCATTAAAATCTACAATGAAAGACTATATAATAGATGCAAAAACTAAACAACTTCTAGAAGGAAGCAAAACACAAGATAGAACTACAGTATATAAATTAACATTTGAGAGAAAAACTGGTGTATTAACTCCAGAGGGAACAGCTAAAGTTAAAACAACAAACTGTCCAAACTGTGGAGCACCAACAGAAATTACATCTGCAGGAAAATGCGAATACTGCGGAAGTGTTATAACAACAGGAGCAAACACTTGGGTATTATCTGGTTTAGAGCCACTAAGATAGAACTTTGAACCATTGGGGACGTTTCTTTTCGGTTCATCTGTCCCTTTCGGCTCAAGAAAATATTATTAAAATATGAACCTAAAGGGACAGATGAACCGAAAAGAAACGTCCCTAATGGTTCAAAAGAGGAGGAAAAAATATGGGATTAATTAAAGCAGCAAAAGATGCTATAGGAAGTACATTACATGATCAATGGAAAGAAGCTATTCGTTGCGAAAACATGACAAATGATGTTTTAATGGTAAAGAAAACAACACCTACAGGTGTTATTACTAATAAAAGTGCAATTATAGTAGCACCAGGACAATGTGCTGTTATATATGATAACGGTAGAGTTATAGATGCTACTGCAGAAGATGGATTCTATACATTTGATAGTTCATCATCTCCATCATTCTTTGCAGGACAATTTGGAGCAGTATTTAAAGAAATGTGGCAAAGATTTACATTTAATGGAGCAACAGCAAAAGAACAAGCTGTATTCTTCTTTAATATTAAAGAAATTATGGATAACAAATTTGGAACACCTGCACCAATACCATTCCAAGATTGGTCACATCCAATTCCAAACCAAATGACAAATACATTAACTCCATTAAGAGTTCAAATTAAATGTTTTGGTAAATTTACATTTAGTATTATGGATCCAGCATTATTTATGCAAAAATTAGCAGGAACAGCTGATATATACAGAAAAGATCAAGTTGTAGAACAATTAAGAAGTGAAGTAATAGCAGTATTCCAAAATGTAACAAATGAATTAGGAACTTCAAAATATAAAGTACCAGTACTTGAAATGCCAAGTCAAACAGACGAAATTAGACAAATGATGGATGAAAAGGTATTTGACGAAAAAATTCGTGAAAGAGGAATTAAAATAGATAGTTTCGCTGTAGAATCTGTTACTTTAGATGAAGAATCTGAAAAGAAAATAGATGACTACGAATTAAGTTCAAATGCTTATATGCAACAAGGAAAAATGGTTAGTGCATATTCAGAAGCTGTTAAAAGCGCAGCTGAAAACAGCGGAGGAGCAATGAATGGATTTATGGGAATCGGAATGATGAACATGAATACTGGAAATGTAGTTGGAGGAGCAGTTTCTGGACCATGGAATAATACTGAAAACAGTAAAATGGATTTAAGCAAACAAGAAGAAACACTAGAAAATAAAGTAGAAGAAACAAAAACTGAAGAACCAGCAGTTGCAGAAGAAGTAAAAGAACCAGTTTCTAATAAATGGACTTGTGATTGTGGAAGTGAAAATGAAGGAAACTTCTGTACAAATTGTGGATCACCAAAGCCAAGAATCTGTAAAAAATGCAATAGCAAATTAGGAAAAGATTCAAAATTCTGTAGCAACTGTGGAGAAAAGGCTGAATAAAAACTAAATATAAAGTAAACAAAAAAGCAAGAGAAAGATCTCTTGCTTTTTGTTATGAAAAAAGAAATTTAAAACAGTATGGGCTTACAAACAAATCCTGCAAACATCTCAAAATTCTTAGGATAAGGTAGATTGCATAAGTCTTCAAAAAGAGGGAGTAATCTTGCACAACTCTTAGAAGGAGTTTTCCAGTCTACAAAAAATTGCTGGTGCCTTCCTACCATATCTTTCAAAATTACAAGATTATCTTTTTGAAAAACTATTTTTCCTGCTACAGCTTTACCGGAGTCGGTGGAGCCAAACAAAATTAATCTACCTGAGTCGAAACGATCAATATTCCATAAAGAAATTATAGGAATATTATTTTCTTTTGCTTCTAAGAAATCTACGTAATCTGTGTTCATGTCTTTTAAAATATAGCATGTACCAGACTTCGTTGTTACAGTAGAACCAGACATAGAAACTACTGGCGAAGTAGTAATAAAAGACCCATTTTCAAGCTCTTTGCCGGTTACACTACCTACTAAGCAAAAAAGTTCTTTACTACATCTGTAATCTACAAACCGAATTTTGTTTTGCCCTTCCACAAAATAGTAATCATCGATAACTGCAACTTCATACATATTTTCTCTTTCCATTTTTTATCCTCCTAAAAAATAAATTTTTATAAAAAGTACACACCTGAAGAAAAAAGGAGTGTTTATTAATGTGATATACATAATTATACCATATTTTTTGAAAAAAGTAAAATTAATAAAAAATGTTAATAAAATTGGGGTCAAAGTATTGACAAGCCTAGAAAAAGTGAAGTATACTTAAATGGTATAAGCAAATTTTTGTCTTACAAAAGAATTAAACTATGGAAATTTTATTAAAAAGAAGAGGAATTGTTTTATTTTATCTTACAGAGAGCTTAATTTTAGTAAGCAGCAAAGTTAAGATTTTTGTAAAAAATATAAACAAGAAGGACTTCTTTTTACCTATAAATTTTATTCACAAAAGCGCATTATAAATAATGCTAAATTTTTAAGTCTGCTTTAATTTCAATATAGGGGTGATTTGTTTTGATAAAAGATATCAAACACGAAAAATGCACACGTAAAACGTTTGCAAAAATTGGCGATTTTATAGAAATGCCAAACTTAATTAAAGTCCAAAAAGACTCTTACGATTGGTTTATTGAAGAAGGTTTAGGAGAAGTATTACATGATATTTCACCAATTGTAGACTACTCAGGAAATTTAGTTCTTGAATTTTTCGATTATTACATGGAAGACAAAACAAAGTATACTGTAGAAGAAGCAAAAGAGAGAGATGCTACTTATTCTGCAAGATTACATGTTAAAGTTCGTTTAATTAACCGTGAAACAGGAGAAATTAAAGAACAAGAAATTTACTTAGGTGATTTCCCACTTATGACAGAGAGTGGTACATTTATTATCAATGGTGCAGAAAGAGTTGTAGTTAGCCAATTAGTACGTTCACCAGGATGCTATTATGACTTTGAATTTGACAAAACAGGTAAAAAAATATTTACATCAACTGTTATGCCAATTCGTGGTGCTTGGATAGAGTACGAAACAGATGGAAACGATGTGTTCTGGGCAAGAGTTGACAGAACAAGAAAAATACCTGTTACTTGCTTATTAAGAGCTATAGGTTTAGCAACAGATGAACAAATTATAGAATTATTTGGAGAAGAAGCAAAACTTACTGCAACAATTCAAAAAGATACTATTAAAACACCTGAAGAGGCTTTAATTGAAATTTATAAGAAATTAAGACCAGGTGAACTTCCAACTGTAGATGCTGCAAGAAACTTATTTAATGGATTATTCTTTGACGAAAGAAGATATGATTTAGCAAAAGTTGGTCGTTATAAATTTAATAAAAAATTAAGTCTAGCTTCTAGAATTGCTGGAAAAGTAGCTTTTGAAGATATTATAGATCCTTTAACAGGTGAAGTATTAGTAGAAAAAGACACAGTTATTTCTAAAGAAATAGCAGAAGATATTCAAAATACTGGATTAAATATTGTTGATGTTAAAGTAGGAGACAAGAAAGTTAGAATTATAGGAAATGGAACAGTAAATATCCACAAATTTGTAACAGATGTTGATATCTCTGATTTGCATTTTAAAGAAGAAGTTAATTATGGAGTGTTAAAATCTATATTAGATACAACTGATAAAAAAGATTTACACAAAGTATTAGAAGAAAGAAAAGAAGAATTAATACCAAAACACATTACAAACGAAGATATTATAGCTTCAATTAGTTATTTATTAAACTTAGATCATGGTTTAGGTGTAATAGATGATATAGACCACTTAGGAAATAGACGTATAAGATGTGTTGGTGAGTTATTACAAAATCAATTTAGAATTGGTTTAACAAGATTAGAAAGAGTTGTTCGTGAAAGAATGACAATTCAAGACTTAGATGTAGTAACACCACAAACATTAATTAATACAAAACCAATTACATCATCTATTAGAGAATTCTTTGGAAGCTCTCAATTATCACAATTTATGGATCAAACAAACCCATTATCAGAGCTTACACATAAAAGAAGAATTTCAGCATTAGGACCTGGTGGACTTTCTCGTGAAAGAGCAGGTTTCGAAGTACGTGATATTCACTATACTCACTATGGAAGACTTTGCCCAGTAGAATCTCCAGAAGGACCAAACATTGGACTTATTTCTGCATTATCATCTTTTGCTGTTATTAACGAATATGGATTTATTGAAACACCATATAGAAAAGTTGTAGATGGAAAAGTTACAGATATTGTAGAATATATGCCAGCTGATGAAGAAGATAATTATATTATAGCTCAAGCTTCAGAACCTTTAGATGAAGAAGGAAGATTTTTAAATAAGAGAATTCGTGTACGTCATAAAGAAGAAATTACAGAAGTTGATCCAAGTCAAGTTGACTATGTAGACGTTTCTCCAAAACAATTAGTTTCTGTTGCAGCAGCAATGATACCATTCTTAGAGCACGACGATGTTAAGCGTTCACTTATGGGTTCTAACATGCAACGTCAAGCAGTGCCATTACTTATACCAGAAGCTCCAATAGTTGGAACAGGTATAGAATACAGAGCAGCAAAAGACTCTGGAACTACAGTTACAGCAATTAATGAAGGTATTGTAGAAAAAGTAACAGCAGACGAAGTAAAAGTTCGTAATAAAAAGAATGAAATAGATACATATAAATTACGTAAGTTCAAGAGAACAAATGGTGGTACATGTATTAACCAAAGACCAGTTGTAACAAGAGGAGAAAAAGTTAAAGTAGGAGACATTTTAGCAGATGGTCCATCTACAAAAAATGGAGAAATGGCTTTAGGAAGAAATGTTTTAATAGCTTTCACAACTTGGGAAGGTTACAACTACGAAGACGCGGTATTAATTAGCGAAAGATTAGTTAAAGAAGATGTTTATACATCAATACATATTGAAGAATACGATTGCGAATGCCGTGATACAAAATTAGGTCCAGAAGAAATTACTCGTGATATACCAAATGTCGGAGATGATATCTTAAAAGATCTAGATGAAAACGGTATTATAAGAATAGGTGCAGAAGTAAGACCTGGAGATATATTAGTAGGTAAAGTTACTCCAAAAGGAGAAACAGAACTTACAGCAGAAGAAAGATTACTTCGTGCTATATTTGGAGAAAAAGCAAGAGAAGTTAGAGATACATCTTTAAGAGTTCCACATGGTGAAGCAGGAACAATAGTAGATGTTAAAATCTTTACTAGAGACAATTCAGATGAATTAGGACCTGGTGTTAACCAAGTAATTCGTTGCTATATTGCAACAAAGAGAAAAATCTCTGTTGGTGATAAAATGTCTGGTAGACATGGTAACAAAGGTGTTATTTCAAGAATACTTCCAGTAGAAGATATGCCATTCTTAGAAGATGGTACACCAGTAGATATAGTATTAAACCCACAAGGTATTCCTTCTCGTATGAACTTAGGTCAAGTTCTAGAAGTTCACTTAGGTATGGCAGCAAAAGCTTTAGGATGGAATGTTGCAACACCAGTATTCGATGGTGCTACAGACGAAGAAATTAAAGAGCTATTGTCAGAAGCAGGTTTAAGAACAGACGGAAAAACAACATTATATGATGGACGTACTGGTGAAAAATTTGATAACCCAGTAACTGTTGGTGTAATGTATATGCTTAAACTACATCACTTAGTAGATGATAAAATACATGCTCGTTCAACTGGACCATATTCATTAGTTACACAACAACCTTTAGGAGGTAAAGCACAATTTGGTGGACAACGTTTTGGTGAAATGGAAGTTTGGGCATTAGAGGCTTATGGTGCAGCTTACACACTTCAAGAAATGATAACAGTTAAATCTGATGATGTTGTAGGACGTGTTAAAACTTATGAAGCTATTGTTAAAGGTGAGAATGTTCCTGAACCAGGAGTTCCAGAGAGCTTTAAAGTATTAGTTAAAGAACTTCAAGCATTAGGACTAGATATTCGTTTATATTCAGAAGATAATAAAGAACTAGAATTAAAAGAAAATATAGACGAAGGAATAGATTATGAAGACGCTAAAGTTGGAGAAAATGTAGTAGATGAGGCAGAATTAGAAGACAGTTACATAGAGGCAGATGAAGATGCAGAAGATAATCTTATAGACACAGATGAATCAGATGATTTATTCATAGGATTAGATGATGAAGAAGATTTATTTGATACAGATTTAGCAGAAGATAACTTAGATAATGATGGGTTAGAATAAAAATTACAATTAGGGACATCTAAAAAATGTTGTCCCTAATTGAAAAAATTAACAATAATAAAAATATAATTAAATAAATTTTAAAAAGATTAAAGACGACATTTAAATTTGCACCAGCAGTGGTTAGAACTTTAAATCTGTTTTAAAATTACCCAACAAATTAATAAATAGGGGGCTAATTAAAAAGTGGATGAATTAGAAATGTTTGATAAAATCAAAATCGGCTTAGCATCAGACGAAAAAATAAGAGAATGGTCAAAAGGTGAAGTTAAAAAACCAGAGACTATTAACTATAGAACATTAAAACCAGAAAAAGATGGACTATTTTGTGAAAGAATATTTGGACCAACTAAAGACTGGGAATGTCATTGTGGTAAATATAAAAGAGTACGTTATAAAGGTATAGTTTGTGACCGTTGTGGTGTAGAAGTTACAAAATCAAAAGTAAGACGTGAAAGAATGGGACATATTGAACTTGCAGCTCCAGTAGCTCATATTTGGTATTTCAAAGGAATCCCATCAAGAATAGCTTTAATGCTAGATATTTCTCCAAGAAACTTAGAGAAAATAGTTTATTTTGCATCTTACATAGTTACAGACAAAGGTACTTCTGGATTAATGAAATGTCAAGTTTTAACAGAAAAAGAATACCATGAAGCTGTAGAAAAATATGGATTTGGAAGCTTTAAAGCAGAAATGGGTGCAGAAGCACTAGAAAAACTATTAAAAGAAATAGACTTAGATAAATTATCTGAAAAATTAAAGAAAGAATTAGAAACAGCTAGTGAGCAAAAGAAAGCAAAACTAGTAAAAAGATTAGATACAGTAGAATCATTTAGATTATCTGGAAATAGACCAGAATGGATGATTATGAATGTTGTACCAGTTATTCCACCAGAATTAAGACCAATGGTTCAATTAGATGGTGGTAGATTTGCAACATCAGACTTAAACGATTTATACAGAAGAGTTATAAATAGAAATAATCGTTTAAAGAGATTAATAGAACTTGGAGCTCCAGAAATTATTAAAAGAAATGAAAAGAGAATGCTTCAAGAATCTGTTGATGCTTTAATAGATAACTCTAGAAGAAGTAGACCAATAACAGGTGCTGGAAATAGACCTTTAAAATCATTATCTGACATGCTTAAAGGTAAACAAGGACGTTTCCGTCAAAACTTACTTGGAAAACGTGTTGACTATTCAGGACGTTCAGTTATAGTTGTTGGACCAGAATTAAAAATATATCAATGTGGTCTTCCAAAAGAAATGGCAGTTGAATTGTTCAAACCATTTGTTATGAAAGAATTGGTTGGAAGAGGAATTGCACATAACATTAAAAATGCAAAAAGAATGGTAGAAAGATTACGTCCAGAAGTATGGGATATATTAGATGATGTTATAAAAGATCATCCAGTAATGTTAAACCGTGCTCCAACACTTCATAGACTTGGTATTCAAGCATTTGAACCAGTTTTAGTTGAAGGTAGAGCTATAAAATTACACCCATTAGTATGTACAGCTTTCAATGCTGACTTTGACGGTGACCAAATGGCAGTCCATGTTCCATTATCACCAGAAGCTCAAGCAGAAGCAAGATATTTAATGTTATCTGTAAATAACCTTTTAAAACCTCAAGATGGTAAACCAGTAACAGTTCCTACACAAGATATGATTTTAGGAAGTTACTATTTAACAATGGAAGTTCCAGGAGAAATTGGTGAAGGAAATTATTTCTCATCTCCAGAAGAAGCTATAATTGCTTATGAAAACAAAGATGTTGGAATGCATGCCAAAGTATTTGTTCGTATGAGCAAAGTAGATGAAGAAGGAAATGAAAAACATAAAAAAGTGGAAACAACAGTAGGTAGAATTATATACAACAAAGGTATTCCACAAGATTTAGGATTTGTTGATAGAACAGATCCAGAAAATGAATTTGAACCAGAAATTAACTTTGTTGTTAATAAGAAAAAATTAGGAAAAATAATTGAAAAGAGTATTAATAAATTTGGATTAAATCGTTCTGCAGAATTATTAGACTATATTAAAGCAACTGGTTTCAAATATTCAACAATTGGTGGTATAACAGTTTCTATAGAAGATGTTAAAGTACCAGAAGCAAAAAAAGAAATATTAGAAAAAGCACAAGCACAAGTTGACAATGTATTAAAACAATACAAACGTGGTTTAATTACTGAAGAAGAAAGATATCAAACAGTAATTAAGATTTGGGAACAAGCAACAGATGATGTTAAAAATGCAATGAGAGATACATTTACACAATTAAACCCAATGTTCATGATGTCAGATTCTGGTGCCCGTGGTAACTTAGACCAATTAAAACAAATTGCAGGTATGCGTGGACTTATGGCTAGTACAACAGGTAAAACAGTTGAAATACCAATTAAGTCATCATTCAGAGAGGGTCTAGATGCTCTAGAATACTTTATCTCTGCCCACGGTGCTCGTAAAGGTCTATCAGATACAGCTTTAAGAACAGCTGACTCTGGATACTTAACAAGAAGATTAGTAGATGTTTCTCAAGATATTATAGTAAGAGAACATGACTGTGGTACACACGATGGAATTACATTAACAGCAATTAAAGATGGAAATCAAGTAATTGAAAGTCTACAAGAAAGATTAATTGGACGTTATCCATTAGAAGATATTAAAGATCCTGCAACAGGAGAATTAATAATAGATACAAATACAATAATTAATGATAAGATTGCAGACAAAATAGTTGAAGCTGGTATAGAAGAAGTTAGAGTACGTAGCGTATTTGGATGTAGAACAAAATCAGGTGTATGTTCTAAATGTTATGGTATGGGCTTGGCTAGCCGTGAAGAAGCAAATATTGGTGAAACAGTAGGTATTATAGCTGCACAATCTATTGGTGAGCCTGGTACACAGCTTACAATGAGAACTATTCACTCTGGTGGTGTTGCCGGTGTTGCCGACATTACACAAGGTCTTCCAAGGGTTGAAGAGTTATTTGAAGCCAGAAAACCAAAGGGACTTGCAATTATTTCTGAAATCGATGGTATTGTTAAAATATCAGAAGAGAAAAAGAGAAAAACAGTTACAGTTACATCTAAAGACGATAGTAAATCTTATGTTATACCATTTGGTTCTAAACTAAAAGTTAAAGATAATGACAAAGTTGTTGCAGGACAGCCATTAACAGAAGGTTCAATTAACCCTAACGAATTATTGTTAATTAAAGGACCAGAAGGAGTTTACAACTACTTAGTACAAGAAGTACAAAAAGTATATAGAAACCAAGGTGTTGATATTAACGATAAACACATTGAAGTTATTGGTAGACAAATGCTTAAGAAAGTTAGAGTTGAAGATAACGGAGATACTCACATGTTTGCAGGTTCATTAGTTGATATGTATGAATTTGAAGACATAAACAAAAAAGCAGTAGAAGAAGGAAAACGTCCTGCAACAGGAAAACGTGTACTTCTTGGAATTACAAAAGCATCACTTGCAACAGATAGTTTCTTATCTGCAGCATCTTTCCAAGAGACAACAAGAGTATTAACAGAAGCTGCTGTAAAAGGTAAAGTAGATGAGTTAATAGGATTAAAAGAAAACGTTATTATCGGTAAATTAATCCCAGCAGGTACAGGACTTGCAAAATATAGAAATACACACATTAGTACAGAACAAAAAGAAGAAAATACAGAAACAGTAGAAAATACTGAAGAACAAACAGCTAATGTAGAAGAATAAAAAATAAAACAGTTTAAGAACTTTTTCTTAAACTGTTTTATTTTTATAAAGCTATATATTAATGAAAATATAAATTCAAAAACAAAGGAAATAATAGGCATATAAAGCATTTTAAATTTGACAAATAAGCCAAAAAATAGTAAAATATATAATGGATATAAAATTAAAAGGAGAAATTTATGCCGAATAATACAAATAGAAAAATCTTTGATAAATTAATATCAAAGACAAAAGTTTATTTAGTCATAATTGCAATATTAATGATAGTATTATGTTGTTATGAATTAAGATTTATAACTCCAGCAATAATATTATATGTGCTAATATTAATGTATGCATATTGGACAAACAATAAAAGAAAAATTGAATTATCTGAACATATTAAAGATTTAACTTTAACAGTAGATAGTGCTGCCAAAAGTACTCTTATAAATTCACCATTTCCATTAATTATAATAGAAACAGATGGAAATATAATATGGAAAAGTTCTAAATTTATTAATGAATTTGCCAATATAGATATAAAAAACTATTTAAATGACATAGTTAAAGAAATAAAATTAGAAATAGAAAATGGTAGTGAAGAAGACAAAAAAGAATTAGAAGAATTAATTCATAAGAGCGTAGTAATTGGAGACAAAACATATAAAATATTAGGTAAATATACTAAATCAAAACAAGCAGATAAAAAGAATAGCGAAGAGTATATGACAACTCTATACTTTATAGATGAAACAAAATCTTTAGAATTAGAAAAAGAATATAATGATTCACAAGTATGTGTTGGAATTATTATGATAGACAATTACGAAGAAATAATGCAAAGAATTTCTGATGAGGATAAACCAGAAATAACGGCTCAAATAGAAAAAAATTTATATGACTGGATTGCAGAATATAAAGGCTTAATTATAAAATCTGAAAGAGACACATTCGTATTAATAGTAGAACAAAAATACTTAGAAAAATTAGAAGAAGAAAAATTTAATATATTAGATAAAATAAAAGAAATATCAATGCCAGGAAAAATACAATCAACTTTAAGTATTGCAATTACTTCAGAAGGTGATTCAAATTACGAAAAATATAAATCTGCTCAATCAATGATAGATATAGCATTAGGTAGAGGTGGAGACCAGGCTATAGTTAGAAAAAATGGAAAATATGTATTCTTTGGAGGAAGAACTCAAGAATTAGAAAAGAGAACTAAAGTAAAAGCAAGAATAGTATCTCATGCATTAGAAGAATTAATGGAAGAGGCAACAAATGTAATGGTTATGGGACATGCAAATAGCGACATAGATGCAATGGGAGCAAGCTTTGGTATATATAGATTAGCAAAAACTATTGGAAAAGAAGTATATATTGTAAATGAATCAGCAGGATCTGGATTAGAGAATTTCTTGAATTCAGCTAAAGAAGATGATGAGTATAAACATAGTATTATAGGTAAAGATGAGGCTATTCAAAAAATAAGTCAAGAAACTTTATTGGTAGTAGTAGATACACACAAAACAAGTTATGTAGAAGTGCCAGAATTATTAGAAAAAACGAATAAAATAGCAATTATAGATCATCACAGAAGAAGTACAGATTTTATAGAAAATGCAATTCTTACATTCCATGAAGTATATGCATCATCTGCATGTGAACTTGTAACAGAATTAATAGAATATTCAGAAAATGATATAAACTTAACACAAATAGAAACAGAAGGTCTATATGCAGGAATTATGATGGATACAAAGAATTTCACATTTAAAACAGGTGTAAGAACATTTGAAGCAGCTGCATATTTACGTAAATGTGGTGTCGATATTATAAAAGTTAAAAAGTGGTTCCAAAGTGATTTAGAAACATACAACAAAATATCAGAAATAGTAGCTAATGCAGAAATTATAAATGATACAATAGGAATTTCAATTTATGATAAAGAAGATGTAAATGGAAATATAATATGTGCAAAAGCAGCAGATGAATTGCTAACAATAAGCGATATAACAGCATCTTTTGTTATAGGAAAATTGGGAGATAAGGTATGTATTAGTGGTAGATCTATAGGAGATATAAATGTACAAATTATTCTAGAAAAACTTGGCGGTGGAGGACATATTACCTTAGCCGGTGCACAAATAGAAGGAATGACAATAGAAGAAGTAAAACAACAATTAATAGATAAAATAAATGAATATTTTAACGAAATTTCAAATTAGCTAGACAAAACACAAAAAATATGGTTAAATAATATTATAGTTATATAATATTATTATATATAATAAAAGGAGGAACAAAAATGGAGCAAAAAGTAAGAGGATTACTTTCATACTTATTTGGATGGATTGGAGGATTAGTTATATTATTCGCATTAAAAGATAATGATGATAGAACAAAATTCAATGCATGCCAAGCAATAGTAATTTCAGCAGGTGGTAATATTTTAACATTTATATTAAAGTTAATTCCATACGTAGGATTTGTAGGAAGTATAATTAGTGTACTTACATTTGTATTACTTATCATTGGTATGATAAAAGCATACAAAGAAGAAGATTATGAATTACCAGTTATAAGCGATTTAACTAGAAATATATTCAAAAGTCAATTAAGTAAATAATAAAAAACACAATTAGGGATTATACCTAATTGTGTTTTTTATTTTGTCTGTTTTATTAGAAACAAAAAAATTAGCAAAACTATTCCTATTCTAAGAAAAATGTGATATAATCAGAAAAATCAAGGAGGTAAGTAAGATGAAAGTTATATTATTACAAGATATAAAAGGTGTAGGAAAAAAAGACCAAATTATAAATGCAAATGATGGATATGCTAGAAATTATTTATTTCCAAAGAAACTTGCTATAGAAGCAAATGCAGGAAATTTAGGAAATTTAAAAGCAAAACAAGAGTCAAACCAATATAGAAAAGATGTGCAAAAGGAAGAAGCAATTAAATTGGCAGAAAAAATAAAAAATATAAATCTAACAATAACAGTAAAAGCAGGAGAAAGTGGAAAAATATTTGGTGGAGTTACAGCAAAAGAAATAGCAGAGAATTTAAACAATCAATATAAAATAGATATAGATAAGAAAAAAATAATATTACCTGAAACAATAAAAGTACTTGGAACATTTACAGTTGATATAAAATTATATGAAGGAATAATTGGAAAACTAAAAGTTGAAATTATTGCTGACTAAACTAATAGGGACGGGCCGTTTTAGTTTAGTTGATATAAAAATAATAAAAAAATTAAAGTAATATTAGCTAAACTAAAAAGGCCCGTTCCTATTAGTTTAGAAAAAAAGGAGATTATTTATGGAAGTAGGAAAAGTACCACCACACGACACAGAAGCTGAACAAGCAGTAATAGGAAGTATGCTTACAGATAAGGATGCAATAATTTCTGCAATAGAAGTACTTAAAGAAGAAGATTTTTATAGAGAAGATAATAAAGCAATATATGGTGCAATTTTAAATTTATATAATCGTGCAGAACCAGTTGATATTATTACATTAAAAGCAGAACTTTCTTCACTAGGTAAATTAGAAGCTGTTGGAGGACTAGAATATTTAGCAGAACTTCCAGAAAAAGTTCCAACAACAGCAAATGTTGACAAATATATAAAAATAGTAGAAGAAAAGTCTTTACTTCGTAATTTGTTAAAGACAGCCAATGAAATTATAAAATTAGGATATGATGAAACACAAGAAGTAGATTTTTTAATGGACCAAGCAGAAAAGAAAATCTTTGATACAATACAATCTAGAAATCAAAAGGGATATTCAGCAATAAAAGATATTTTAGTAGATACATTTACTCAGTTAGAACAATTATATAATCAAAAGCAACATATTACAGGTGTACCAACAGGATTTGCAGACTTAGATTACAAAACAGCGGGACTTCATAATTCAGATTTAATACTAGTAGCTGCAAGACCAGCCATGGGAAAATCTGCATTTGCTTTAAATATAGCTTCTTATGCAGCCACACGAGGAAATACACCAGTAGCAATATTTAGCTTGGAAATGTCAAAAGAACAAATGGTAAATCGTATTTTGTGTAGCGAGGCAATGGTTGATAGTAACAAAGTAAGAACAGGTAAAATAGATGATGAAGATTGGGCAAAATTAGCACAGGCGTCAGGAACTTTATCTGAGTCTAAAATATTTATAGATGATACACCTGGTATTTCTATAATGGAAATAAGAGCTAAATGTAGAAAATTAAAATTAGAACAAAATATTGGTTTAGTTGTAATAGACTATTTACAATTAGTTCAAGGTTCTGGTAAGAGAGGAGCATCTCGTGAACAAGAAATTTCTGAAATTAGCCGTTCACTAAAAATATTAGCTAAAGAAATAAATGTGCCAGTAATAGCACTATCACAATTATCAAGAGCACCAGAACAACGTCCAGACCATAGACCTATGCTTTCAGACCTTCGTGAATCTGGAGCTATAGAGCAAGATGCCGATATTGTTATGTTTTTATACAGAGATGACTATTATAATGAAGATAGCGAAAAGAAAAATATAGCAGAAGTAATACTTGCAAAACATCGTTCAGGTTCAACAGGTACAGTAGAATTATTATGGCTTGGCAATTACACAAAATTTGCAAATATAGAAAAATATAGAGAGTAGAGTAAATATTCGCCTATTAATAATAGTAGGCGAATATTTGTTAAATAGCACTAGAATTACATAGCAAATAGAAGAGTTATTTCATTAAAAATTGTAAATGAAAGAAGTAGAGAAATGTTAGAAGAAAAAGTTTTAAAAACAATAAAAGAGAATGATTTAATTAAAAATGAAGATAATATTGTTGTAGGTGTATCTGGAGGACCGGATTCTATGGCATTATTAAATGTGCTTATTTCCTTAAACAAAAGTAAAAAAATAAATTGCAAAATTGTAGTTGCACATATAAATCATGGAATAAGAGTAGAAGCAGATGAAGAAACAAAATATGTTCAAGAATTTTGTAAGAAAAATGATATTACTTGTTATGTTAAAAAGGAAAAAGTAGAAGAGCTTGCTAAAATTCAGAAAATAGGAACTGAAGAAGCGGGAAGAAAACTTAGATATTCATTTTTTGAAGGAGTGTTAGAAAAAGAGTGTGCAAATAAAATTGCAACAGCTCATACAGCAAATGATAATGCAGAAACAGTCTTAATGAATATAATTCGAGGAGCTGGAACATCAGGTTTAAAAGGAATAGAAATAAAAAGAGAAAATAAGTTTATAAGACCATTATTAAATTGTACAAGACAAGAAATTGAAGATTATTGCGAGGAAAATAAACTTAATCCAAGAATAGATAAGACAAATAAAGAAAATATTTATACTAGAAATAAAATTAGAAATGAATTAATTCCATTTATAGAAAAAGAATTTAATCCAAATATAATAGTTGCTTTAAATAGATTGTCTAATTTAGCAAAAGAAGAAAACAGTTTTTTTGAAGAAAAAGTAGAAAATGCATATAAAGAAATACTAATAAAAGAATATTTAGGGAATGAAGCATTAGAAGGAAAAAATACGATAATATTAGACTTAAAAAAATTTAACCAAAAAGAAAATGTAATAAAAAATAGAATTGTTAGATATACTATAAATAGATTATTTGGAACAAGCAAGGATATTGAAAAAATACATATTTTAGACATTGTAAAATTATGTAAAAACAATATAGGAAATAAATTTTTACTACCTAACAAGAATTTAAAAGTTTTTGTAAATAAAGGAAAGATTTTTTTTATAAAATTACATTAGATAGAAAATAAAGTTCCGTAGGTAAGTAGCTGATACCAAAGGTTTTGGACGAAAAAACTTTAAGAAAAATGCTTGCAATTAAAAATTTTATATGGTATAGTGCAAAAGTAAATAGGACCATTTTCTTTTTAGTAAAATGGAAAAGGAGGCAATGAAATTGAAAAATGGTATAAAAACATTAGCAATGTGGTTGATTATCTTAATAATTTTTATTGTACTTATAACATCAATATTAGATAATTCAAGAAATAAAATATCATACTCAGAGCTAATTGCAAAAATTGAAACAGGGGATGTAAGAGAAATAGAAATATCTTCAGATGGAACAAAGGCAGAAGTATTATTAAAAAGTGATAATACTCCAAAAGAAGTTAACATTCCAAGCATAGATAGTTTAATGAATAACTTAGAAGAATCTATGAAAACAGAGGCAGTTAAAGTAACAGAAAAATCTGAATCTGTAATAATGTTAATAATAAGCTTACTTACACCATTTGGAATATTAGCTATATTTATAATATTCTGGTTATTATTAATGAATGGTAACCAAGCAGGTGGAAACAAAACTATGACATTTGGAAAAAGCAAAGCAAGAATGATAAATCCACAAGATAAGGCAAAAGTTACATTTAAAGATGTAGCAGGTGTAGATGAAGAAAAAGAAGAATTAGAAGAAATAGTAGAATTCTTAAAAAATCCAAGAAAATTTACAGAAATGGGTGCAAGAATACCAAAAGGAGTTTTACTTGTAGGACAGCCAGGAACTGGTAAAACATTACTAGCAAGAGCAGTAGCAGGAGAAGCAGGAGTACCATTTTTTATTATAAGTGGTTCTGATTTCGTAGAAATGTTTGTTGGTGTTGGTGCATCAAGAGTTAGAGATTTATTTGAAGAAGCTAAGAAAAAAGCACCATGCATCATATTTATAGATGAAATTGATGCAGTTGGACGTAAAAGAGGTGCAGGTCTTGGTGGTGGACACGATGAAAGAGAGCAAACATTAAACCAATTATTGGTTGAAATGGATGGATTTGCAGAAAACGAAGGAGTAATAGTACTAGCTGCAACAAATAGACCAGATGTACTTGATAATGCATTATTAAGACCAGGAAGATTTGATAGACAAATAGTAGTAAGTGCTCCAGATGTTAAAGCAAGAGAGCAAATATTAGAAGTTCATAGTAGAAAGAAAAGACTAGCAGATGATGTAGACTTAAGAGTAATTGCAAAAAATACATCAGGTTTTGCTGGTGCTGATTTGGAAAATGTATTAAATGAAGCTGCCTTACTTGCAGCTAGAAGAAATATACCTGAAATAGGAATGAAAGAAATTGAAGATGCTATGATAAAAGTTACTATGGGACCTGAAAAGAGAACAAGAGTAAGAAGTGAAAAAGAAAATAAACTAGTAGCATATCATGAGGCAGGTCATGCAGTAGTAAGTAGATATTTACCTACTCAAGATCCTGTACATCAAATTTCAATAGTACCTAGAGGTATGGCTGGTGGTTATACAATGTATAGACCAACAGAAGATAAAAACTTTATGTCTAAATCTGAAATGGAAGAAAATATTGTTTCTTTATTAGGTGGACGTGTAGCAGAACAAATAATTTTAAATGATATTTCTACAGGAGCAAGTAATGACATACAAAGAGCAACACAAATTGCAAGAAGTATGGTAACAAAATATGGTATGAGTGAAAGAGTAGGTGCTATAATGCTTGGTTCTGGACAAGAAGAAGTATTTTTAGGAAGAGATTTTGCACAAGCAAAAGAATACTCAGAAGAAACAGCAGCAATAATAGATGAAGAAGTAAAAAGAATTGTAGATAAAGCATATAATACAGCTGCAGAAATATTAAAAACTCATATAGATAAATTACATGCAGTAGCAGGTATTTTATTAGAAAAAGAAAAGATAGAAGCAGACGAATTTGATGCTATATTTAATGAACAATAAAAATAAAAAGAAACAATTTTTAAATTGTTTCTTTTTTATATAAAATATAATAACTAATATTATATTTAATTAACTTTTAAGGAGAGAAATATGCTAGCACTAATTACAGGAGCATCTTCTGGAATAGGAAGAGATATGGCTCGAATATTAAATAGTTATAATTATGATGTAATTATAACAGCGAGAAATGAAGAAAAATTAAAAGAACTTAAAGAAGAATTAGAAAACAAAAATAATAATAAGGTATATATGTATTTAGCAGATTTAAGCAAAGAAGAAGAATGCATAAACTTATATAAAAAAGTGAAAGAACAACATGGATTCATAGATTTATTAATTAATAATGCAGGATTTGGATTATGTGGAAAAATAATAGATACAGATTTAGAAACAGAAATGAAAATGATAGATACCAATATAAAAGCAGTTCATATATTAACAAAAATGTTTTTAAAGGATATGGTAGAAAAAAATAGAGGAAATATTCTTAATGTTGCATCAGTAGCGTCTTTTATGGCAGGGCCATTAATGGCTACATACTATGCAACTAAAAACTATATATTAAGATTTAGCCAAGCTATAAGAGAAGAATTGGTAAAAGATAATTCAAATATAAAAATAAGTGTTTTATGTCCTGGACCCGTAAATACAAATTTTAATAAAGTAGCAAATGTAAAGTTTGCATTAAAAGGTTTATCTAGCCAGTATGTTGCAAAATATGCTATAAAAAATACTTTAAAGGGAAAATTTTTAATTATTCCAGGATTGAAAATAAAAATAGCTAGGTTTTTAAGTAAAATATCACCTGATATAATTACTACTAAAGTATGTTATTATATGCAAAGAAAAAAATCAGTATAAAATATTTTAAATAAGAAAAAAGGAATATAATTAAGTAAATATTGAAGTTTACTTTTTATATTCCTTTTTTATATAGTCATATATTCTAATGAGCGTCTTTTACATATTGTTTTAATGTTACATTTATTACTGTTCCTTCTTCTACTGTTGTACCTGCCATAGGATCTTGAGAAAGAACGGTACCTGTACCAGTAACATGTATATTTAAGTTGTTAGATTTTAAAGTATTTTTTGCTTCTGTATAACTCATTCCTTTTAAATTAGGTACTTGTCTAGAAACTCTTGCTTCATTTTCTGCTGTATAAATATTTACACTTGCTCCGTTAATTAATGATGTTCCTGGCTTTGGAACTTGGTCTGTAACAACTTGAGATGCATCTGTTCCAGAAAATCTGCAACTAAATCCAGCATTTTCTAATATTTTTTTAGCCTCTGTAACAGTTTTATTTCTTACATCTGGTAAGTTTGTTGTTGATACAGTAGTATTTCCTGTACTAGAAGATAAATCATCAGATGGAACTCCAAGGTAAGGTAATACTTCTGTTAAAATTTGAGATACAACTGGTGCAGCAATAGTACCACCTTGATGTCCACTTGATCCTTTTGGATCATATAAAGTAACTAAAACTACTACTTCAGGATTCTCTGTAGGAGAAATTCCTATAAAAGAAGCAACATACATTGAATCTTTATTAGATTTATCTGGTTCAGATGTACCTGTTTTTCCAGCTACACTGTAACCTTTTACTTGACCATATTTTCCAGTTCCTTCAGAAACTACAGATTCTAACATGTCTAGTAATTTTAAAGAAGTTTCTTTAGAAATAACTTGTCTTACATTTGTAGATTGTATAGTTGTAACTGAGTGGGTATCTGGGTTTTCTATTTGCTTTACAATTCTAGGTTCAACTAGAACTCCATCATTTGCTATAGCACTAACAGCTGTTATTAATTGAATTGGTGTTATACGGAAACGTTGACCAAATGACATTGTTGCAAGTTCTACATTTCCTACATTTTCTAAATCCCAAAAATAGCTGTTTACTTCACCAGTAGTTGCTATTTGAGTTTTATCGAATAATCCAAAAGCTTTATAATATTTGTATAAAGTAGGAGCTCCAATTTTTTTACCAAGTTGCATTAAAGCAGGGTTACAAGAATTCATTAATGCATTTCTTAAAGTTTGACTTCCATGTGAGCCAGGACTTTTCCAACATTTAATTGAAATACCATTTATTAATTCAGAACCTGTACAATTAAAACTACCTGGAGTATCAGTATCTACAATGCCTTCTTCAAGTCCAACTGCTGCCGTAATAATTTTAAAAGTAGATCCTGGTTCGTAAGTGTCTGAAACAGATTTATTTCTCCACATTTTATATAAAGAATTTAATTGATCAGTACTAGATAAACTGTCCCAAGTAGAAGCAAGTTCATCATTAGGCGTACGAGGAGAATTTAAGTCGTAATTAGGGTAGGTAGCCATTGCTAAAATATCTCCATTATTTGGATTCATAATTATTGCACTTCCACCACTCTTACAGTCATTTTCTAAACAAGCTTGTTTTAAATATTTTTCAACAATAGTTTGAATGTTTGCATCTATAGTTAAAGTAATATTATTTCCATTTTCTGCAGGTACATAAGATTCATTTTTATTAGGAATAAGTTGTGAACCTGCACTCTCAATACTTGTAATTTTTCCAGCTGTGCCACTTAAAACACTGTTCCATTTTAGTTCTATACCTTCTTGTCCTTCATTATCCGTGTTGCAAAAACCAATTAAATTAGAAGCAAGCGTTCCATAAGGATAATATCTTTTAGCATCTTCGTCTATGTTGATGCCAGAATAATATTTATTTTCTTTCATCCATTCTTTTAATTTATCTATTTTATCTTTTTCAACTTTTTTAATAATTGTTTCAACAGAACTTTCACTTTTAACTTTTTCTAAAGTTTCATTATAATCTAGTTCAAACACTTCAGAAAGTATTTTTGCAACTTTTTCCTTATCTTTATCTTTTATTCTAGTAGGATTAATACTTACTGTATCTACAGATGCACTTGCAGCTAAAAGCTTTCCAGTAGAATCATAAATATTACCCCTTTTAGCACTAATAACTCTGTTAGCTATTTGTTGCCTGTGAGCAGATTCTTTAAGCTCAGGACCTTTTATAAATTGTAAATATGCTATTCTTAAAATAAGTAAAATTAAAATGCTGAAGAATACAATTAAACAAATACCTAATTTTTTTGATTTTATTGCAGTATTTTTTTTATTATTTTTTTCTACATTAGAATTAGTCTTTTCATAAGAAAAACTATCCTTACTTTTAGGAAATTTCTTAGGTAACTTTTTAGGTACTTTTTTAGTAACCTTTTTATTTTTATCCATTTGTTTCACCATCTCTTATTATATAATTATATTATAAATATTTTACAGAAAAAGAGTATAAAAATCAATAGCAATGTAAAAAAAGTTAAGCAGTATAAACACAGAAAACTTAATTGATTGAAAGCAATGGACAAACTTACCTTGGTGTGATAAAATGAATAAAGAAAAGAGGAAAATAAATGGAAAATGCATATCAAACAACTATGTATATATTAAAAAAATATAATATTACAGCTAATAAAAGTTTAGGACAGAATTTTTTAATAAATGATGATGTTATTCAAAAAACAATAAATTCAGCAGATATATCTAAAGAAGATTTAGTAATAGAAATAGGTCCAGGGCTTGGAACTCTTACAGAAGGACTTTTGCAAAAAGCAGGAAAAGTAATAGCAATAGAATTAGATAAAAGAATGTTAGCTATTTTAAAAGAAAGATTTTCATTATATTCTAATTTTGAAATTATAAATAATGATGTTTTAAAAGTAGATTTACAAGATTTAATAAAAAGCCAAAAAGATATGAACAATTTAAAAACAGCAAAAATAGTTGCAAATTTACCATATTATATAACGACACCAATTATAATGAAATTATTAGAAGATAAATTAGATATACAGAGCATTACAGTAATGGTACAAAAAGAAGTAGCTAAAAGACTTACAGCTAACCCAGGCGAAAAATTAGCTGGAGCAATAACATATAGTGTAAATTATTATTGCACAGCAGAAGAAAAGGTAGAAGTACCAAGAGAGAGTTTTATACCAGCACCAGAGGTAGAATCAGAAGTTATTAAATTAACATTAAGAAAAGATAAGCCAGTTCAATTAGAAAATGAAGATTTATTTTTTAAGTTAATAAAAAGTTCTTTTATGCAAAGAAGAAAAACTTTTTTAAATGGAGTTTCTAATAGTGGGTTAGTAGAAAAAGAAAAACTAAAGCAAATTTTAGAACAAATGAATATAAATGAGAATATACGAGGAGAAAATTTATCATTATTACAATTTGCGCAGATAGCAAATAAAATATGTAAATAGTAAAGAGTGTTTTATTGGTAAAAAAATGTTTACAAATTTATTACATTTTTATTGTAAATATTGTATAAAAATGTAACTATGATATAATAAAGTTAGGAAAAATATAATAAAAGAAAGAGGCATATATGAATCAAATTTTGGTAACAGAAAAATTGTATGTAACACCAGAATTACGTAGAAAAAAGAAGTTATATAAACTAGAATTTTTTCTATGTGTTTTTGTTGTGTGTCTATTATTTACATACTATATATATGCTGAATATGATAGAGGAAAATCAGAAGAGGTTTCAAAAGAAATTTTAATAGGACTAAAAAATACTAGACAACAAAATTCTAATGTGGTAGATACAACTGTAAAAAAAATAGACAATATTATAGTAGTAGCATTAGATGATAATGAGGAAACAGAAAATGCACAAACAATAGAACCAGCAATAATAGAAGATAGAAGAGAAAATACATCAGGCGTTTTAAAATATACAACTGAAAATGGAACAGAATATTCAGTAGAAAGTTTTATACGTATTCCAAGATTAGGTATTGAATATCCTGTTATTTCAGAAACTTCAGAAGAATTATTAAAAATTTCAGTCAATAAATATTGGGGACCAGCTCCAAATGAAGAAGGAAATTATTGTATAGTAGGACATAATTATAAAAGTAAGAAAATGTTTGGTAGACTATCAGAAGTTGTAAATAATGATATTGTAGAATTAGAAGATACTTCAGGAAATGTGGTAAAATATATAGTATATGATAGATACACAGTAGAGCCAACAGATACAGATTGCACAAGCCAATTAACAAATGGTAGAAAAGAGGTTACTTTAATTACTTGTACAAATTATGGAAAACAAAGATTAGTAGTTAAAGCTAGAGAAATGAAATAAAATCTTAAATTTTAAATATAAAAACAAAATAAAAACTTAATAAAAAAGCAATACTTTTTAAAAAAATTTTAAAAAAGTATTGCTTTTTTATTATTCTTATATTAAAATTTAATAAAAGTGGAGCAAAGTGGAACGAAGTGGAATAAAATACACAGGAGGTGAATCAAAGTGTTAATCGGTGAATATGAGCATTCTCTAGATGTTAAGGGCAGATTAATAATGCCAGCAAAACTAAGAGAAGACATGGGTGAAAAGTTCATAATCACAAAAGGTTTAGATGGCTGTTTATTTGGGTTTTCTCAAAATGAATGGCTTAGCTTTGAGGAAAAATTAAAAACACTTCCACTTACAAACAAAAATGCCAGAGATTTCGTAAGATTTTTCTTATCTGGCGCAATAGAATGCGAAGTTGATAAACAAGGTAGATTTCTAATAGCGTCAAATTTAAGAGAATATGCAAATATGGAAAAAGATGTAGTAATAATTGGCGTAGGAACAAGACTTGAAATTTGGAACAAAGAAAAATGGAAGCAATATAACAGTGAAGAAAATATATCTGCAGATGAAATTGCGGAAAATATGACAATGCTTGGTATATAACTTTTTATAAGTTTATATAGAATACAAAAGATAAAATAAAAAAGAAAGAAATACAAAAGATAAAAAATTAAATTTTACAAAAGAAAAACAGTCAATATACAAAAGATAAAATTTTAAGTTTTAAATTTTACAAATGAAGAATTTAAATAGTACAAATGATGCATATTTAAACTTCAAAAGAAATATTAAAATTACAAAAGTTGAAAGATATAAAAACAAAAGATGTTTTTACAAAAGAAAATTTAATGTAAGCACAAGCAGTTGGTATGAAAAATTACCAACTGATTGTGCATATACTAATTTATATAATAAAATAGAGGTTTATAATAAGTGGAATTTAAACATAAATCAGTATTGTTAGAAGAATGTATAGAAGGACTAAATATAAAAAAAGATGGAATTTATGTAGATGGAACTTTAGGAGGAGCAGGTCATAGCTTTGAAATATTAAAAAGACTATCTACAAAAGGAAGCTTAATAGGAATTGACAGAGATGAAGAAGCATTAGAAGCAGCAAAGAAAAAACTTAAAGATTTTAAAAATGTAACATATATACATGGAAATCATGATGATATAAAAAATATATTAAAAGAAAATGAAATAGAAAAAGTAGATGGAATTTTGTTAGATTTAGGAGTTTCTTCTTATCAATTAGACGAAAGACAAAGAGGATTTAGCTACATGGGAGAAGCAAAACTTGATATGAGAATGGATAAATCACAAAGTTTAACTGCTGAAACAGTAATAAATGAATACTCAGAAGAAGAACTTGCAGAAATTATAGAGCAATATGGAGAAGAAAAATTTGCAAAAAAAATAGCCTATAACATAGTAAAACAAAGAAAAATAAAACCAATAACTACAACAATGGAATTAGTTCAAATAATAAAAGATACTATACCAATGTCAAAACAAACAGATGGACATCCTGCCAAAAGAACATTTCAAGCAATTAGAATAGAGGTAAATAATGAAATAGAGCCTTTAAAAGAAACTATAAAAGATTGTATTGAATGTTTAAAACCAGAAGGAAGATTATGCGTAATTACATTCCATTCACTAGAAGATAGAGCAGTAAAGCAAGCATATATAGAAGCACAAGGACAATGCACATGCCCAAAAGATTTGCCATATTGTGTGTGTGGTTATGTATCTGAAGGAAAAATTATAAATAAAAAACCAATTATAGCAAGTAAAGAAGAACAAGAAGAAAATTCAAGATCTAAAAGTGCTAAATTAAGAATTTTTGAAAAGAAATAAAGTGTTTAAAAACCAAAGAAAAGAGGTGAGTAAGTAAAATGGCATATCAAAGATACCAAGGTTACCAATATGAAACTAGCCCAAGAAAATTACAACCAGAATATGAACCTATAAAAAATCCATATCAAAAGAAAAAAAGTTCAACTAAAAAAGTAAATGAAACAAAACAAAAAAATAATGTAAAAAGAAAAATAAAACCAAAAGTTAAACTTGCAGTATGTATTTCTATTTCATTTTTAACACTATTTGCCATTAGTTACAGAAACTCACTAATAACAGAAAGCTTTAATAAAAAAGAGTCTTTAAAGAAAAGTTTAAGTACTCTAGAAAAAGAAAATGAGCATTTAAAAATAGATATAGAAAAAAGTCTAAATTTAAACAATGTAGAACAATCTGCAAAAGAAATGTTAGGAATGCAAAAATTAGATAATAGTCAAAAAGTTTATATAAACTTACCAAAAAAAGACTATGTAGAAGTAGCAACAAAAGAGGTTAGTGTAGAAGAAACAAGTTGGATACAAAAAATAATTAATAACATAAAAAATATAATAAATTAAAGAACGATTTTAATGAGTAATATGTCATTATAATCGTTCTTTTATCATATTCTATAAAGTATAGAATGTGAGGGATATGTTAGATGAAAAAAAATAGTAAAAAAATTTTTGAAAGTAATAATATATCTAAAAATTTAAAAAAGAAAAAGACAGATAATCAAAAATTAAAATTAAAAATTGAAAAAGAAATAAAGAGACAAGACAATGATAAAGAAATAAAAAAGTTAAAGAAAAGAAAACCAATTAACTTTAAAAAAATAAATAGAAAAAATAAAGTAAAAACAGAAGTAGTAGGAACTCTTACTAAGAAAAAAAGAATGTGGTGGGAATTAATAATATGTATGATGGTTTTACTTGCTTTAGCTACAAAAATAGGATACATACAGTTTGTACAAGGAGAAGAGCTACAAACTAAAGCATATATGCAACAAACATTAGACAGAAGTATAAATCCTAAAAGAGGTACTATATATGATAATACAGGAAAAATTGTTTTAGCAGTAAGTTCAACTGTTGAAACAATAACAGTTACACCAGTAAATATAAAAAAAGAAGATAGAGAAAAAATAGCAAGAGCTATGAGTGATATATTTTCTTTAAACTATGAAACTGTACTAAAAAAAGTTAGCAAAAGAAGTTCATTAGAAACAATTGTAAAAAAAGTAGATAAAGAAAAAGCAGATGAACTAAGAAAGTGGATGAATGAAAATAATATAAATTCAGGAATAAATATAGATGAAGATACAAAAAGATATTATCCTTTCAATAATTTAGCATCACAAGTAATAGGATTTTGTGGAAGCGACAATCAAGGGTTAGATGGAATAGAAGCAATATATGATAATACTCTGAAAGGAACTAAGGGAAAAATTACAAATTTAAGAGATGCAAGTGGTGGAGATATAGAAAATACAAAAGAAGAATATACTAAAGCAGTAGATGGAGATGACTTAATACTTACGATAGATGCAACTATTCAAGGAATAGCAGAAAAATATTTAAAAGAAGCATGCATAGACAATAAATGTACAGATGGCGGAAATATAATAGTTATGAATCCAAAAAATGGAGACATTTTAGCATTAGCAGGTTATCCAAACTACAATTTAAATGAGCCATACTCACCAAACACAGAAGAATTAAAAAGCGTGTGGGATACACTTTCACAAGCAGATAAAACAAAGAACATGCAAGCAATGTGGAGAAATAAAGCTGTTTCAGACACTTATGAACCAGGATCTACTTTTAAGTTAGTTACAGCATCAGCTTCATTAGAAGAAAAAATAGCGCAGGTAGATAAAGCTGGAGAATTTTGTTGTACAGGCGGAATTGAAATTGCAGGAGTAAGAATGAAATGTTGGAGGTATTACAGACCACATGGTTCAGAAAGCTTAAGGCAAGCCTTAATGAATTCATGCAATCCAGTATTTATAGGACTAGGGCAAAAATTAGGCGTTCACACTTATTATAGTTATTTAGAAAAATTTGGATTTTTGAGAAAAACAGGAATAGATTTACCAGGAGAAGCGGGAAGTATATTTTTAAAAGAAGAAAAAGTTGGACCAGTAGAACTTGGAACAATAGCATTTGGTCAACGTTTTGAAGTAACGCCACTTCAGATGATAACAATGGTATCTACTATTGCAAATGGAGGAACATATATAAAACCTAGAGTAGTAAAAGCTACTATAAATAGTACGACAGGAGAAAGAAAAGATGTTGAAATAGTAAAAAAAGATAGAGTAATTTCGGAAGAAACTGCAAAAAATGTATTAAGTATGATGGAATCTGTTGTAGCAGATGGTACTGGTAGAAATTCACAAGTAAAAGGCTATAGAATAGGAGGAAAAACAGGAACATCAGAAGATGGGGTAAATACAGGAAAATATGTAACATCATTTATAGGCGTAGCACCAATCTCAGACCCAAGTGTAGCAGTATTAATAACATTGTATAATCCAACAGGAGAAGGAGGTCACCA
>CAKPHG010000003.1 GCA_934157035.1 uncultured Clostridia bacterium
TATTTTGAACTTCTATTATTTTATTTGACATATATTCACCTCCAATTTATCAAATTACGAAAGATAAAATTTTGAAAAAATGTTGATTTTTCAATAGTTTCGGCTAGTGTTTAGATAATTCGTACTTTCCCAGTTGATGTTCATTTGGTTTTGTGTTTTTTCATTAGTTTGGTTGTTTTTCTTTTCTTGTCTTGCTTTTCTTTTTTGGTACATGTCCATTATTTATCACTTTCTTTATTTCTTATGTTTATTTTTCAAATTAACAAGTCCAATATTAAATGTATTTGATATAACTTCAAATAGTTTAGAATTATTGGTCATATTAGTATATCTCATCTTCATAATATCACCAGTTATTTCATATTTATTATCAGTACATAATACTTCATATTTGACACCCGTATCTTCATAAAATTTATTGATGTCATAAAAACCATTTCTTAAATAAAATCTCTTACGCCTTTCACTTATATTGTCAAAAGGTGCATCAATAGATAAAAATAATACCTTATATTTTTCTTTCAAATCCATTAATATTTTAGAACCATAATTTTGATTTCTTAAACTAGGTTCTACTGCTAAATACATAAGATAATATGCATTTCAACAATTAACAATATAACTAATGCTTATACCTAATATTTCACTTTCTTTTATACTTTCTTAATCAATTAACCTATTAATGAATTAACTTCTTCAGGCAATAATGCATTTATTCCAAACTTGTTAAAATTAATAACATTTTCTTTCATATCATCTATAAATAATATTTCATTTAAATTGCAACCATTTATTTTTCTAATTATTTTAGTTGCCTCAATCTTTAGTTCTTGAGTTCCAGCTGAAATTATTTCTATATCATCTCCGTAATACTTATGAATAAAGTTTTCTTTTATATCCTCTATCTTCGTGAATAGCAAGGGTATCATCAAAATCAAAAATTGCTACTTTTATATTATTTAAATTAATTTCTTTCGTTTCCATGTATTTATCTCCTATTTTTTTAATTTATCTTTTAAAGTATGAACTTTGTTTAAACTCTCTTTTTTACCTACAATAATTACATCATCTGAATCTATACAAAATATATTTTCAACATCAAGTAATACTACTTTTTTATTATTAGCATATACTATATTATTATTTGAGTCTATTGCTTCAATATTTCCTTTTAATACATTGTCTCTTTCATCTTTTGGTATATATCTTTCTACTGAATTCCATGTTCCTATATCATCCCAACCTATTTCAGTTGGAATTGTATATACATTATTTGATTTTTCCATTACAGCATAATCTATTGATATCTTTTCACATTTTTTATAATTTTCATTTAGAAATTTATAATATTCTGAATTTATATGTTTAGGTAAATTAATTAGTAAATTGTATTCTTTTGGTAAATTATTTTCAAATTCTTTTAATATACTTTCTGCATTAAAAATGAACATTCCTGCATTCCATAAATATTCCTTACTCTCATAATATTTTTTTGCTAATTCTAAATTTGGTTTTTCTACAAATCTTGAAACTTTTAAAACTTTATCATCACTATGTTCATATTTTATATAACCATAATTTGTTTCTGGTCTTGTTGGCTTTATCCCTATCGTTACAATAGCTTCTTGTTTTTTAGTAACAAATTCATTAGCTAAAACAATGTCATCTATGAATTTATTTTCATTTTCTATATGACTATCAGATGAAACACAAACTATATTTGCATTTTTGTATATATTTTTTATATATATTGTAGACAATAAAATGCATGGAGCTGTATTTTTAGAGCATGGTTCTGTTATTATATTAATGTCGTTTATTTCTGGTATTTGTTCTTTTACTTTATCTATATAATTATAATTAGTTACTATAAATATTTTTTCTTTTGGAACAATTTTTTTCATTCTATCATAAGTCATTTGTATCATTGCTTTTTCGCTAACTAATGATAAAAATTGTTTTGGATTCTCTGGTGTAGATTGTGGCCAAAATCTTGAACCTACACCTCCTGCCATTATAAGTGCGCATAACATATTAGTTTTTCTCCTTTCTTTTTGCAAATGATGGTTGTCCTTTTATATACTTAAAGAAACCAAATGAATATGTTATTCTTTTTATTCGAGCTTTATTAAATTGTTTAAATAATCTATATATTCCTTCTAGTCCCATCTTACTTATTAATTTAGGTGCTCTTTTTATTTTTCCTGATACAAAGTCTACTGTTCCACCACTACCTATTGCAAATTTAACACCATATTTTGTTAGTTCTTCTAAATTATCTCTCATAAAAAATTCTTGTTTTGGCGCTCCAAATCCAACAAATATTATATCTGGTTTTTCTTCTTTTATATGATTCATACAATCTTTTACGAATTTTTCTGAAAATGGATAATTTTCATAAGGTGGTGAATATCCTCCTACCTCTATGCCATATTTTTCTTTAACATTTAGAACTGCTTGTCTATTTGAGTCTTCTAACCCACCCAAAAAATAAATTTTCATATTGTTTTCTTTTGCATACTCACAAAAGTCAAATACAATTTCACTACCTGACAATTTTTCAACTTGCTTAAATTTTTTATTAGTAAGTCTTGCAAACTTTAGCGGAATTTGCCCATCTAATGTTGTATAATTTTGATTAACGAAATTAAATAATTCCTCATTTGTGTTTGCTAACCTAATTATTTGAGCATTAAGTGTAACAATACATTTAGTTTTATTTTTATCTATTTTAAACAATTCTTCTTTATTTGTAAGATTTATATTTAAATTACAATATTTCATAAAATTTTATAGTGAATATTTCACTACTTTCCTCCCTTTACTCAAAAACATTTTATTTACATCCTATATATGGAACATTTCTATAAAATCCTTCTTCATCATCAAATCCATAGCCTATTATAAATTTGTTTGGAACTTCAAATCCTAAGTAATCTATGTTTACTTCAATTTCTCTTCTACTTGGTTTGCTTAAAAGGCTACATATTTTTATATCTTTAGGATTTTTCTCTTTTAAATGTTTTATTAAATAATGCATGCTTCTTCCTGTATCTACTATATCTTCTATTATTAGTATATTTTTGTTTTCTACCTTTTTCTTATCTATATCTAAATATTTCTTTATTTCACCTGTACTTTCTGTTCCTTCATAACTTGATATCTTTATGAATTCTACTTGCATTTTTGTTTTCATTTTTAATGTTAAATCTACTGCAAAAAATGCTGCTCCATTTAATACGCATATTGCCACTATTTCTTGTCCATTGTAATTTTCATCTATTTGCTTTGCTAATTCTTCTATTCTTTTATTTAACTGCTCTTTTCCTATTAATTCTTTTAGTTCCATTTATTCCTCCATTTTTTATAAAAAAGTCTATTTATCTTTTAGAATTTGCATTTAATAACACAATTATATAAAAAATACAGATAATTTTCAATATAATTACCTGTATTTTATTTTTTAAAAGTTAAAATCAAGATATACATAGTTTGACATATCATATAATAAATTTTTCTCAATCATATTTTTGGCTTTTTCACATACTTTTGATATTCTCTCTCCATTTACTAATGGATCAATATATCTAATTTTTGTACCATGATGTACAAAATATACTCCTTTTGGTTCTTCTTTTGAAGTTTTTACTTTTTTAGCTTTTGCCCAAGTATTAAATATATCTTTATATCGTGATTTCTTAATTATATTAATAATGTCTTGGTCTTTCATATTGTATAAATCATCTAAAGTTATTATTTTCTCTTCGTTTAGCCTTTTTATAATGTCAGCTAATAATTGCATTGAATATCTTGTTTTATCTTCCATATATATTACTGACATTTTACTAATTAATTCAACAAATCTTTTTGCTATTTTCTTATTTTTAAATGATAATTCTTCTACATTTTCTTCGTTTTGACCAACTTCTATATTCTCATATATCTGTCTTATCTCATTAATATCTACTAGTTCATACGTAAATAATGCATTTGTTAAAGAATATTCTAATCTATCTGCTGAAAGTTTAGGTGTGTCGTTATCTGCTATTGGATACAAATGATAGTCATTAATTTCTTCTAGCTTTATATTATCTCTTTTTAATAATTGCATAATTTCTTCTGAATTTCTTATAATATGCGTAGTTAAGTCTTCTGTTGATTCTTGAGTCATATAATCTCCATTCAAAAAATCTACACAATGTTTAAATGCAGGTGTTGCTATGTCGTGAAATAACCCTGATAATGTTTGCTTTTTATTATGAGTAAAATGCCAAATAATTAAAGCAACTGCTATTGAGTGTTCCAAACTTGAATAAAAAATTCTACTTGCAAATAAATCTGAATATATAGTTCCACAAGTTACTGATATATATTGTTGTTTTAATAATTCTTTTGTGTTTATATATTCATTTAGCCATTCTGGAAATTCTGGTTCTAATATTTTAAAATATTCTTTTACACTCTCATTTATAGTGCTTATATAGTCCATATTATTTCTCCTTTTTATTTATAATTAATGCTATATCTTCCCCATATTTTTTAATTATAAAGTTCTGTAATTGTTTTTATCTGCTCTTTCGTCTAATTTTCTATCATACTGTTCATTTTTATAAAACCAGTCCGTTTGTTTATTTACCGGATTTTTAGTTCTTGTTTTGTCAAATAATATATCAAATATTGCAACTATTGGAAGTACTATTGCTATTAATGCGATAAACATATTTAAATATGTTTCTGCACTAAGAACTTGTCCGTTTATCATTGGCATTATATTTTCTATTAATCCTCTTCCAAAGTAATATCCATATACTACTAAATATATAATAGCTGCCCAAATTTTTCTTTTAAATATAAATGGCACTAACGCTAATACTACAAACAATAAAATAATTTCTATGTTGTTGTCTATTGGTTTTAGTATAAAGTCCATACTTAATGTTCCTGTTATTGCAACTATTAATCTTAATATCCAGAACATTATTATAAACATTGTTATTAACCAACTACTTAAACTCTTCATTTTATTTTCTCCTTTAATTTTTTGCTATAAATTAATACCAATAAAAATATGGAGGTTAGAATTTATTAATTCCAACCTCCACCTTATTATTCTTCGTCAATGAAATTAAATTCATCTTTAAATTTTTCTTTAAACATTTCAAATACCTTATTAAGTATTTCTTCGTCTTCTACACTTACATAAGATTCCTCTTCTTCAGATTCTGTGTCTTCTACTTTAAGTATAACTACTTCTCCTGCTTCTTCTGATTCTTCTTCATCTTCTACTGGAAGTAATACTACATATTCTTCTCCATCTAATTCTATTAAGTCTAAGAATTCAAAAGGTACTTCCTCTCCATTTTCATCATTTAATACTATTATATTGTCTAATTCCTCCTCTGGAACATTATTGTTTTCGTCGTTCATTTTTTTCTCCTTTCTATCTTTTATATTATAATTGTTTTACAATAATAATATTCTTTTTTCTTATTATTGGTTATTTTTTATATCATATACTATTTTTTTATTTCGAGCAATACTTTATGTATTATTTTTCTATTTTTTTCATATATGTTTCTAATATATATACTGCTGATATAGTATCTACTATATTTCTTTTTTTCTTTTTGTCTACATTTAAAAAATTCATTGTTTTATGTGCTTCAACAGTTGTTAGCCTTTCATCTATTGTCTCTATATTTATTTTTGGAAACCTACACTTTAATTTATGAATAAATTTTTCTGTTACTTCTACTCTTATTGTTTTTGTTCCATTCATGTTTATTGGCATTCCTATTACAAAAGTATCTATTTCATACTCATTTAATAATTCTTCTAATCGATTTAACACAATTTTATCATTTCCATTATGATGTATTGTTTCTAATCCTTGAACTGTAATATTTAGTGCATCTGTAATAGCTATTCCTACTCTACTGTCTCCATAATCAATTCCTAATTTTCTCATATTATTTGTTCTCATCTATTCCTATATAATTTTTTACCATCTTTTCTAATAATTCATCTCTTTCAATTTGTCTTATTAAATTTCTAGCATTATTATGGCTTGTAATATATGTTGGATCACCTGATAGTATGTATCCTACTATTTGATTTATTGGATTATATCCTTTTTCTGTTAATGCTTGATATACCTCTTGTAATATTTGTTTTGTTTGTAAGTTTTCTTCTTTTGGTGCTTTAAAAAACATTGTCTCATCATTCATATTGTTTACCTCCTATATGTAATTTATTTGGCTTTCATTTTCATTTGCACTGTCTATATATTCTTCTAACTTTTTAGTAGTTCCTTCTAAAGCTGTTCCTTTGTAATATGTAGTTAATGCTACATTTATTATTGGAGAAGCTATTTTAGCTTTTTCTTTTTTAGAAATGTCTTGCTTTTCTTGTTCAACTTTTATATTTTCAATATTCTTTTTCATTTCAGATATAAATCTTGAAACACCTTCTATTTCTATTCCAGAAAATACAATTACAAATTTTGGTCCCATGTATCTAACAAAAATATATTCTGATGATATATTTTGTCTAACAACATCACTTACTTTTGCTATTACTTTGTTTCCAGTATGTCTTCCTAAATTTTCATTTATATTAACTATGTTTGTAATTTCAAACATACATACTGTTGAAGTTGCATACTGATCAATTTTTCTTTTTCCTTCTCCATATAAATATTCTTCTGTTTTTAATCCTGTAAATTTATCATCTCTGACTAGCTGTTCTATTACATTTTGCTTATCTATTGTCTTTATTACAGATATTATATTATTTTTAACTACTTCTAGTATAGTAGTGTCTATGTTGTCAAAATCATGTGGTTTTCCACTTTCTATAATCCAATATCCTATATATACATTATCAACATATAGTGGAAAGAACATTGCAGATTTTGCTCTTCCAAATTCTACTTTTTGGTATGGTAGTCTTTCTCCTTCTTTATCTACTGTAATATATTTTGGAGTTGCTGTTTCAATACTGTCTTTAAATATTGGTTCTGTATATAAATTTCTTAACACTTCCCAATGTTTTTCTTCTACATTAGTAGATTTAATAACATATTCTGCTCCATTATAGATAACTATTGTAGAATATTTTATATCATATTTTTCAATTAATATATCATTTATTTTTCTTATTTTGTCATCTGCTGATTTTTCTTCACTTATTGTATCCATAAATTCCTGTAGGACATTTAAACTTACAATTTTTTGGTTTAAGTTACTAAATGTATCTATCTTTTTGTGTACTGACATGTTGTATAACATTAAGAATACAATAATTGCAACTAATAATACGATAATTGCTATAGTCAAATTTAGCACCTCCATTATGTTTTATTTAATTTAAGAAAGTATTAATATTATTAATACTTTCTTAGTTATTTTAGTAATTTCTTTTCATTTTATCTAATGTTGAAGTCATATTATCTGAAAAAGTATTTGTAGAATATTTATTATATTTTGGATTGTTATATTTTGCATTTCCATAGTTATTTGAAATTAATGGATATACCATATTAGCTAATTTTCTTAAAGCTAATATTACTTCTTTTGAGTAACCGTTAACTGATATATTGCAATTTACTAATCCTTCTAAGTATTTAGAATATACTTGTCCATCAAATGGAATTGTACAATATGGAACTGTTTCTCTATTGAACAATTCTGTCATAAATGACATTGCAGGATCATTGTAAAATGCCATTCCTCCTATTATTGCTTTTTCAGTAACACTTCTTACTTTAGTAAATTTATTTATAACTACTCTTAATTTGTTTTGTTCTAATATTCCTTTTGCTTTTAAATCTCTTAGGTATGCTGTTAATGGTTGTATTGTAAGTACATCCATGCTCTGTACTAAGTAAATTTCTTGTGCATTTTTCAAATATTGATATTGTGTTGTAAAATCACAATCTAGTAATATTAATGAATAATTTTTTACCAATGTTTCTAATATACTAGCATATCCTTCTTCTATTGAATTAGCTTCTCCTGGTAAAGAAGTATATACATCTAAATTGTTATTTACTTTTATTCCATTTACTATTCCTTGCTCTAAGTCTTCTATGCAAGAAAAAGCTGTTTTTCTTAATGCTTCTTCATTTTTAGTATAAATATAATATGCGTTTCTATTTTTAGTTAAGTCTAAAATTGCTGTTTTTATTCCTTGATTTGATAGTATTTGTGCTAAGTTATTTACTAAAAATGATGTTCCATTTTTTGTTGTTCCAACAAAAGCTACTATTTTTTTATCTTTTGATAATAAGCTCTCTAAATTTACTTCTTGATTATTATAATATTGTTGTACATGCCTTTCATTTGTATTTTCTTGAATTTCAGGTTGTTTTTCATAATTATTGTAGTTATTATAATTAGTATCATTATCATATTCTAATTCATCATTATTTATTTGTTCAAATCCTGGTAAAGTTTCATTTTCTTCAAAACTTGGTAACTCATTATTATCTTCAAATCCTGGTAAAGTATTACTTTCTTCGTAATCATTATTTGCTTGTGCAAATCCTGGCAAAATATTGTCTTCTTCTATTGGTTGTATTTGTTCAAAACCTGGAAGCAATGTTTCTTCATTATCATTTTCTTCCTGAACATTTACTTCTTGTATTGGATTTTTTCTTGGTCTACCACGTCTCTTTACTTCTTTTACCTCTTGAACTGCTACTTTCTCTGTTTTTTCCTTCTTAGGTCTACCTCTACCTCTTTTAGGTGTTTCAACAAATTCTTCTTTTTCTTCTATATTTGGCTGTACTTTCTTATCTAACGCTTCTAATTTTTCTATTACTTGCTCATTGTTTGTTTTTTGCACTCTTCTTACAGTGTTAGCAGATGGTATTATAACTGGCTTTGTAAGCTTTTTCTCTCCACTTGGTATTGATTCTATTTTTATTCCGTCATTACTTATTGCTTTATTTGTATTGTTATTTCTATTTGATGTGTAATTAGATTGATAATTATTTAACTTTGTATTTTTTCCAGGTCTAAATGAAGTTAATTGTTGATATCTTGGGCAATTTGCTTCTAATACTGCCTTTACATTTAAAGGTAAAAATTTTATAATAACCTTTAATTGTTCATCTGTATATTGTGCTGCAATATTTTCAAAGCTTTCAACATATCTATCTTCATTTCTTCCTAATCTTCTATAATGAGTTAGTATATTTTGAATTTCTGTTTCGCTAACATCATCTTCACTTTCTGGCTTATACTCTACATCATTAGAATCTATTTTATAATAAATTTTAGCCTCTTTTTTTGATCTAGGTTTGTTTATTAACTTACATACTTCCTCTATACTTCTGTCTTGTCCAAGTAATGCACTATATACTCCTATTCCAAATAACTTTATTAATAAATTATCTGATTTTGTACGACGATCTGTTGCAATTAAAATAATAGGAATATCTTCTCCTGCAGTAGTTGCTGCTTCATCTGATATATTATCTAATCTTTCAAATATAAAGTTATCAATTGTATCATAGTTATTACTTGTAAATGGTTCTAAATCTTCACTAATAACTATTCTGTCGTAGGTTTTATCTTTTTGTATTTCTTTTAATATAGCATTAAAATAATATACATTTTTTCCTACTATTATTTCCTTATACATTTCTTGATATTTTTTTACAATTGATTCTGAAACTGCTTCATTACTAACTGCAAATAAAACTTTCATTTGTTAACCCCTCCAACCTTTTACTACTATTGCAAATATTAATGGTAATATTTGTGCAATGATAAATATTGTAATAATAGATATCATTATAGCAAAACCTTTATCTCTTGTATCTAATTTACGAATTCCTAATACGTATTGGTAAATTGCACTAATTGCAACTCCCACAAAGCAAAATGGTATACTAAATATTTGCACTTTATTTAATAAATATGCTGTAAACCCATAAGACTCAGATCCGTATGCTTTTTGGTAATCTTCTAATGTTGTTTTTTCTGTATCTTTCATTTCTACTAATTTATTTACTGTATCGCTTTGTGTTGTTACGGCTTCATTAGATTTAGTTGTGTTTATTATTTTAGTGTTACTTGCTAATACTACTGTACTTGATAAAATACATATAACAATAGCAAATACTATGGTAAATTTCTTCATTTATTATTGCCCCTTCCTTGTATTTCTAATTTTTCTCTTTTTTGGCATAAATCTTACTTATATTATAATACAATAACTTGAAAAAAATAGCAAGAAAATATGAATATTTTTTTTATTTTCTTTTAGGGAAACTAGACTAAAATGAAAAAAAGATACTAGATAGTATCTTTTTATTTTACTTTAATGATGTACTATTATTTATTACTAAAATACTATATATAAATAATATGTCTTGATTTGAAAAATTAATGTATTCATTTAATATTTTAGGTGATATATATCTAGTATCAACTACTGTAATTTTTTTGTAACCTGATACTAATAATGGAATTAAACTGCTTGCATAAGAGTCTCTAAACACCACTAGTTCTTTTGTAGATTTACTTTTATCGTTTTCTATTGTTAATAATGGCACCGCACCTGATAAATATATATCATATTTATCTAAACTATCTTTCTTAGACATATCATATATTTTTGTATATTCTTTTGTTTCATAATTATAAACTTTACAGTTTTCTAGAATATCATTGGTTAATACTTTTATTTCATCTTCTTGCGTTTTTAATGGAAGTTGTCCTGCATATGCTCCTTCAAATTTAATAATACTTTTTGCTTCATATCCATTTTCTATTTTTGCATTCATCTCATTTGCTATAATATTTGCTACTTTTAGTAAATTTTCTTGTTTCCAATGAGTATCTGTTTTATAATAGTCTGATAATTGTAATTCGTCAAAAATATTAATATATTTTGCAAACTGTAAATTTTCCTTTAACATGTATTCTATTTTATTATAATCTAATTTCAAATTGTCCTCATTTACAAAATAATTCTTATCTGGAACTATTGAAAAATATATATTATTTTCATCTGTTAAATTTTCTTTTTTTATTTGAGTTATTTTATTTGCTATATTTTGAACTGAACTTTCATTTAAAGGATATGTTTGTCCTATTATATATTCTTTATATTTGTATAAATTATCATAATCTTTCTTTTTCAAAATGTTAAGTTCTACATTTGTTTTTAATTTTCTCATATTTTGTCTTTGAACAAATTGATCTGTTACATATAAGTCAAATTTCTCAAAAAATGTTCCATCAAATAATTTTGATATTGAAAATGAAGGTAGTTGTTCTAATCTTCTTCTTTCTGCTATAGAAATAGTGTCATCTTTTTTTATTAAATTTATAAAAAATATAAGTATAACAAAAAATAAAAACATTACTGTAACTACAATATTTTTTACTTTATCTGTCATTTTTTCCTCCAATTCTTTTAAAATCTAAAATACAAAAATGGATTATATGAGTTATCTACTAAATAAGCTGTAACAATAATTAATAATACAATTATAAATATAGGTTCTAACAAATTTATAACTTTTTTTATACTTTTTTTCATTTTTAATTTTATTATACATTCTTTTAGTAACGGTGTTGCTCCTATTATTGAAACTAGAAGTATTATAAAGTATTTTTTTAAACAATACAATGTATAATCATTTATAAACACTTCTTTATTTATGCCAAATAAGCCATTTATATTGATTATTGCATCTGACATATTGTTTGCATTAAATATAATAAAACTTACCATTACTATAAAAAGTACATATATTCTTTTAAAAATGTTAGGTAACTTTTCTATATATTTTCCAAGCCATAATTTTTCTATTATAAGTATTATTCCAAACATTAATCCCCATATAACAAAATTCCAACTTGCTCCATGCCATATTCCTGTAAGAGTCCAAACTATAAGTAAATTTCTTACTAATACCTTTTTCCCTTTTTTGCTTCCACCTAATGGAATATATACATAGTCTCTAAACCATGAACTTAGTGATATATGCCACCTTCTCCAAAATTCCGTTATACTTTTTGATATGTATGGATAATTAAAGTTTTCAAGAAATTCAAATCCAAATATTCTTCCTAATCCTATTGCCATATCTGAATACGCAGAAAAATCAAAATATATTTGCAACATATAGCTTATTCCAAAAATCCAATAGAAAGCTGTGCTTTTTTCATTTGTTGCTGTAAATAACTCACACAATTCTCCTAACATATTTGCAATTAACACTTTTTTGCCTAATCCTATTGTAAATCTTCTAACTCCATACGCAAATTTTTCAAAGGTATGTTTTCTATTTTTTAACTCTTCTTCTATTGTTTCATATCTTACTATTGGTCCTGCAATTAATTGTGGAAATAATGAAACATATGTTGCAAGATTTAAGAAATTTTTTTGTACTCTTACTTTATTTCTATATACATCTATCTCATAACTAATAATTTGGAAAGTATAAAATGAAATTCCTATTGGTAAAGCAATTCTTAATATTGGTATATTTACACTTAATATATTATTTATATTTTCTAATATAAAGTCTGTATACTTAAATATTCCTAATAAACCTAAATGTATTATAATTATGCATATTAATATTGATTTATTTTTATACTTATCTATAAAAATTGCACCTATATACGCTATTAATATTTCAGCTAACATTAAAAAAATATATTTAGGCTCACCATAAAAGTAAAAAGCCATAGATGCTATAAATAGTATAAAATTCTTTGCCTTTTTTGGAACTATAAAATATAGTATTAATACTATAGGCAAAAAATAAAATAAAAAACTTATACTTGTAAAAAGCATTTTTTTCCTCCTATTAATAAAGCTTCCTTTTTAAGGAAGCTTTATTATTTTATTATTGTACTATCATTTGTGGTGGAAGATTTATATTTTCCTCTTCAGCTTTTTCTAGTTCTTTTCCTATGTTATTTCCTACATATTCTTTAAATTCATTATATACTGGCTTTGCCCAATCTTCACTAGACATTACCATAAAAATTGTGTTTCCATTGTTAGTTATATACATTTTTTCAGCTGAAACGCAAATCCATTTTGACATATTTATATTTTCCAACATTTCTTTTTTTATTTCTTCAATATTGGCTCCTGATTTTACTTTTACAGTAACTGCAGAATATGCTTGTGAAGACATTAGTGGTTCAGATGCAACTATTTTTTCAATATTTTTATTTGATTTTAATCCTGTATATGCTTTAACTTGTGTTTCATCTTCTACTGAAATTTCTTGTGTTTCTAAGTTTGGTAACTCTTCTCCTAGCTTACTATAAATTGTCTTAAACATTTCTTTCATTTGTCCTACTGTTTCAATTTTACCTCCCTCGTTACCTTTGTTTTTGTTTATAATTAAAATAGCTCCTAGTATAACTGCTAATATTATAACCGCAATTATAATTATAGTTATAGTTTGTTTTTTCATAAGTATATCCCTCCTAATTTTTTCTTAATTATACTTTAACATATTTTATAAAAAAAATAAACACCTTTTATTAAAAATTATTTTTATCTAATTTGTATATTTGAATTTAATATTCAATATACTTATATAAAAACATTTAGTGAGGTATTTTATGAAGAATTTTGGATTATATTTAAAATCTATTTTATTTCCCGTTATAGTTGGTGGAGTTGTTGGTATTATTATTTCAAACTTTATGGATTATAGTGCTCTTTTAAAACCTCCTTTAGCTCCTCCTAGTATTCTATTTCCTATAATGTGGACTATTTTGTATATATTAATGGGTATTTCTTACGGTATAATTAAACAAAAGTCTATATTAGATATGGATGTCCAATTTATTTATTACTTACAGTTATTTGTAAATGCTTTATGGTCAATATTCTTTTTCGTATTTAAAATAAGACTATTTTCTTTTTTCTGGATAATTTTACTTGCTTTACTTATTTTTATAATGATTGTTAAATTTTATCAGAAGAATAAATTATCAGGGCTTTTACAAATTCCTTATTTTGTATGGGTTCTGTTTGCTTCTTATTTAAATTTAGCTTTTTATATATTAAATAAATAATATATAAAACATTTTATATTATTTACTTTTATGTTTAAAAGGTGGTACTTTTCGTACCACCTTTTTTATTCTTCTATTTCTTTTGCCAATTTTCCTATAGCTTTTGTTTCTATTCTAGATACATACGAGCGAGATATTCCCATTATTTTTGCTATTTGATTTTGCGTTCTTGGCTTCTTTCCATCTAATCCAAACCTCATTTCAATTATCATTTTTTCTCTATCTTTTAATACTTCTTTCATTTTTTCATATAATTTCTTTATTTTTATTTTTAAATCTACTTCTTCTTCTATATTTTTCTCACTATTTTCTAATACATCTTGTAAAGTTACTGTGTTATCATCTTTATCTTTTCCTATAGTATCTTCCAAAGAAACTTCTGCACCTATTTTCTTTACACTTCTTAAATGCATTAAAATTTCATTATCTATACATCTAGAAACGTATGTTGAAAGCTTTACATTTTTACTAGGTTTAAAACTATTTATCCCTTTTATTAATCCTATTGTTCCTATTGATATCAAATCATCTTGTTCAACTTTTGTAGAAGCATACTTTTTGCATACATGTGCTACTAGCCTTAAGTTTCTTTCTATTAGTATATTTCTTGCTTCTTCATCTCCTTCTTTTAACTTTTGTAAATATATTGTTTCTTCTTCTTGAGTTAATGGTTCTGGAAATAGTTGATTATTAGATATATATCCGACCACAAATACTGCTGATTGTAAAAAAGCTAGAATACCTGAAAATGTTAAAGCTAGCATAATTAAGTTACCTCCGTTTTTCTTTTCATATAAAAATTATATGTTTAAAAAAAACAAATGTGCCTGACCCTAAAAATAATACATGCATAGACATACTAAAAATATATCTATGCATATTTCTCTATATTTGATTATTTACTTTTTCTATTTTTTCGTTCATTTCGTTTATATTAAATCCATCTGCTTTTTCATCTAGTATTTCATATTTTTCCTTTATTTTAATAATTTTTTCTACACTTTTATTTATTCTTTCTTCTGATATTATTCCTTTTTTTACTTGCTTTTCTATGTATTTTATTATTTTTTCTATTTTTCTTGTTGAAAGTCCTATCATAACAATATCATTTCCTGCTAAAATTGCTCTTTTTACAGCACCTTTCATATTGTAATGAATTCTTATCGCTAACATCTTCAAATCATCCGTTATTATTAATCCCTTATAATTGTATTTTTCTATTAAATATTTCTGTATTATTTTTTTAGAAAGTGAAGCCGGATATTTTTTATCTACATCTTTTATAATAAGGTGTCCTACCATTATAGCTTCTGCCCCATTTTTTATTGCAATTTCAAATGGATGCATATCTTCTCTTTCTAAAATTTCAATTTTTTCTTTTACTTTTGGAATTCTAAAATGTGAATCTTTTTTTGTAAGTCCATGTCCCGGAAAATGTTTTACTACTGGAATTATTTTGCTTTTTTGCAGTTGTTTCATTACTTCTATTGCATTTTTTTCAACATCTTCTTTGTTTTCTCCATAGCATCTATCTCCTATAGCATGTTTTTCTTTAAAGCGTCTTATGTCTAATATTGGTGCATAGTCCATAGATATTCCCGTTTTTCTTAACATTTCTCCTATAATTCTTCCTGTTTCTCCTACTAGTTCTAAATTTTTAGTATTAGTAAATTTAGTAGCACTTTTTAGATTCAAAATTTCCGGAGGCATTCTATTTACTCTTCCTCCTTCTTGATCTACGCTTATTGTTATTGGTATTTTATTTTCTTTATTTTCTTCTTTTATATTATTAACTAAACTTAACATTTCTTTATAATTTTCGTAATTTTTCTTATATATAATTACTCCACCAATTTTAATTTTCTTTATAAGTTTATTAATTTCTTCTTGCTTTTTATCTTCTAATCCTACTATAAACATTTGTCCAATTTTTTCTTCGATACTTAATTCTTTTATATCCATATTTTTTTCCATCCTTTACTGTTTTTATTTTAGCACATAATAAATTTTCACACAATATTTTTATAATTTGCTCATATATTATTTTTTTAAGAATAATTTATATTGTAGTTTATAGCTTGTAGATAAATAATTAATTTCTTTAATTATTAAGCCTTTAACTTATAATAAAAAAGGAATGATTTTATGGACTTTTTAATTTCTGTTGGTAAAGGAATTTTAATAGGTATTGGTGCTGTTGTTCCACGGTATTAGTAGTGGAGTTCTGTGCGTTATATTTGGTATATATGAAAAATTAATTGACAGTGTATTAGGAATTTTTAAAGATTTTAAAAAAAATATAATATTTTTATTTCCTATTATCTTAGGTACACTTATAGGTTTTCTATTGTTTGGAAACTTTTTAAACTATGCTTTTACTAACTTTGAATCAGAATGCAAGTTATTATTTTTAGGTCTAATTTTAGGTAGTGTTCCATCTTTAATACGTGAAATTAATTCTAAAAGTAAATTTAATTTTCATTATTTAACATACACATTATTTGCTTTTTTATTTGGTCTTTTTTTGTTTTTATTGGAAAATAAAATAAATAGTTTGAACTTTATAAATAACTCTAATTTTCTTTATCTTGTTTTTTCTGGTATTGCTATGTCTGCAGGAATTGTAATTCCTGGGGTTAGTAGTACTGTACTTTTAATGTGTTTTGGCATTTATGACATATACTTGCAATCATTAGCAACTTTTAATTTAAATATTTTAATTCCTATTGGAATTGGCTGTTTGTTTGGTAGCTTTATTTTTCTATTGTTAATTAGATTTTTATTTAAGAAATACTACGCTCAAACTTCTTATTCTATTATTGGCTTTGTATTAGGAAGCATTTTTGTACTAATCCCTAGTACTTTTACCTTTACATCTATTTTTTTATTTTTTGTTGGTTTTATTGTTGCGTTCAAATTAGAAAACCTGAAGAAATGTTAATTTATATTTTAATTGTTACCTTGTTAGCTTTTAATACTTACACAAAAATAAGAGTAGATGTAATTCTACTCTTATTCTTACTATATTTGTTTTATTATTATCTTTATTTTTTTCTTCTTAATATCCAATCTTTTTGAACTTCAATTGGAAGGCACATAACTACTTTTTGTTCTGCTTTTCCAGGATTTATATATGATATTTCTTCGTTTGTTTCTATATCCCATAATTTATCTATTGTGAATTTTACTGTTTCTATTTGTCCAGGAACTATAATTTCTAATTCATCTCCAACTTGCAATTTATTTTTAATTTCAATTATAGTCTTATCTTGTATATTTTCTACTACTTTTCCACCAAATTCATAATCTGAATTATATTGTTTTCCTTCATATTCTTGTATATCTTTATTGTTTCTATCGTTAAAATAAAATGTAGTTAACCCTCTTGTTTTTGTTTTTTCTAATTCTTTTAGATACTTTGTATAATCATAGTTTTCAGGATCTTTCATATAATCATCTATTGCATTTCTATATGCATTGACTACTGAAGCTAAATAATATTCTGTTTTTAATCTTCCTTCTATTTTTAGGCTATCTACACCCATTTGTATAATTTCAGGAATCTCTTTTACTAAACACATATCTTTTGATGAAAAAATATAAGTTCCCTTATCATCATGCTCTACTGGCATTAAATTTCCCGGTTTATTTGTTTCTTCTACATATACATTATATGCCCATCTGCAACTTTGTGCACAATCTCCTAAATTTGCACTTCTTCCTGCTAAAAAATCACTTAAGAAACATCTACCTGAATATCCAAAACAAATCGCTCCATGAATAAATATTTCTACTTCTAAATCTTTTGGTTTGTTTTCTATAAGTTCCTTTATCTGTTTTTTATTCATTTCACGTCCTAATATTACACGTTTTGCTCCATTTTTGTACCAAAAGTTTGCTGCATGATAACTTATAGTGTTTGCTTGTGTACTAATATGTAAAGGAATATCTGGTGCATATTGTTTTAAAATATCTACTACTCCACCATCCGCAACTATTATTCCATCTACTTTTAATTCATTTAACATTTTTGCTTGTTCTATAATTTCTTCATATCTATCGTCCCATGCATATATATTTATATTAGTATATACTTTTTTGCCTATTGAATGTGCATATTTTATTGTATTTGCTAAATCATCGTCCTTCATTTCTGCTCTTGTTCTTAAAGATAAACTTGATGTTCCTGCATATACTGCATCTGCTCCATACATAAATGCTATTTTTGCTTTTTCAAAAGACCCTGCTGGGGCTAATAACTCTGGTTTTTTCATTTTTTACTTCCTTCTTTTTTTTATTTACTTTTTTATTATAACATCTTTTATATAAAATATCTATGTTTATTATTTACTTTTTTTATTCTTTTTGATATTATTTAATAAATTATAGGGGGAATCAATGTGAATGTAACAAAAGATGATATTGAAACTAAAGAAAGAAGAATAAATACTTTTCAATTTTATTTATTATATTTCTTCGTTTTTTCTTTTTTAGGTTGGTTAATGGAAACTATTTATAGTTTTATAGTACTAGGTCATTTTACTGAAAGAGGATTTCTATATGGACCAATTTGTCCTATTTATGGTTATGGAGCCTTGATTTTAATTATATTTTTATCTAAATATAAAAATAAATCTTTAAAGCTCTTTATATCTTCTGCTATTATTTTTTCAATATTTGAATATTTTGTAAGTTACCTTTTAGAGGCATTATTTAATTCTTTTTGGTGGGATTACACAAATGACTTTTTCAATTTGAATGGAAGAATAAGTATTTTTTATTCTATTGCTTGGGGAATCATTGCAATATTATTTGTTGGTCATTTTTATCCATTTATTAAAAAGAAAATAGATGTTATCTTAAAAAAGATTCCTTATAGAATTCAAGGTTTTGCCTTAAATACTTGTTTTGTTATTTTTATTATAGATACATTATTATCTTGTATAAGATATTTACATTAAAAAATAACTGTAATTATATATTTGTATAATTACAGTTATTTTTTTAGTGTAGTTTTGAAATAGCAAGTCCATCTCCTACTTCTAAAATCTCAGTTTCTAAATTAGGATTTTGAGTAACTTCTTGAATATATTCTCTCAAGTTTCTTACTGCTGTACGTTGTTTATGCTTATTATAATCACTCATCACATAACCTTTGTATAAAATATTATCTGCTAAAATTATGCCATTTTTTTCTAACATTCGTAATGATTCTTTTAAAAAGAATGGATATTTTCCTTTTGCTGCATCTATAAATACAACATCATATTTCCCTGTAAGTGTAGGTAATATTTCTACTGCATCTCCTTCTAAAATATTAATTTTCTCTGTTACTCCTACTTTCTTTATGTTTTCTTTTGCTTCTACTATTCTTTCTTCGTCTCTTTCTATAGTATCTATTATTCCACCTTCTTGTAAATATTCTGAAAAGCACATTGCAGAATATCCTACTGCTGTTCCTATTTCAAGTATCTTTTTAGGTTTTGTTTCCTTTAATATTTTATCTACTACTTCTAAAGTATCATCCATTATTATCGGAATATGCTCTTCTAATGCCTTTTGTTTTATTTTATCTAATTCTTCTCTATTCATTTTTTCACCTTATTTAGCTTGTCCTTTATCTTCTTTTTCTATTCTTTCTAATTCTTTTCTTCTTATTTCAAACATTTCTTCTATTCTATTGTTTATTTGTTTTCCATAAGCTTTATATAACTCTATATCTACTTTACTTATCTCTTCTTCTATTTCAACTGGTGTAATATTTTTTTGTGTTGCAATTTTTTTCAATATTCTATCTACTTCATTATTTTCTTTAATTATTTTATTCATTATCCATGTTTCAAAATAATCTTCATATTTTCTATACTCTTCGTTTTGTTTTAATTTTTCTAATATTTCGTCAAAACCTTCTTTATTTTCAACCAATTTCTTTATAAGTGTTTGTATTTCACTTCTTCTTTCTGTTTCTTTATTTTGTTTTTTATCTCTATATATGTGTATGTTCCAAGAAGTATAACATGTTTGTTTAATATCTTTTCTAAAACTATCTTTTAATACTTTAGCCGTTTTACTTTTATGATTCATCTGTTCCTCCTTTATATACATTTTACATAAAAGAAGATAAGATATATATTATATTCTTATCTTCTTTTGTTTTATCTTCTAGCTTCTCTTTCTCTTGTTTTTGTATCTAATGTTTTCTTTCTTAATCTGATATTTTTTGGTGTTACTTCAACTAATTCGTCTTCTGCTATAAATTCAATAGCTTTTTCTAATGACATTTGTAATGGTGGAACTAAACGAAGTGCATCGTCTGAACCTGAAGCTCTTGTATTTGTTAAGTGTTTTTCTTTACATACATTTATTGCTATATCTTCATTTCTAGAATTTATACCAACTATCATTCCTTCATATACATCTACACCTGCACCTATTAAAAGTTCTCCTCTTTCTTGTGCATTATATAAACCGTATGTTACAGATGTTCCTTGTTCAAATGCTACTAAAACACCTCTTGTTCTAGCTTGAATTTCTCCCTTATATGGTTCATAACAGTCAAATATTGAGTTCATTGTTCCTGTTCCCTTTGTATCTGTTAAGAATTCTGTTCTATATCCTATTAATCCACGTGCTGGTATTTTAAACTCTACTTTTGTATGTCCTAACTCTGCTGGTTCCATATTTACCATTTCTGCTTTACGTCTTCCTAATTTTTCTATAACTGTTCCTATTGATTCATCTGGCACATTTACTACTAATCTTTCCATTGGTTCACATTTTACGCCATCTATTTCTTTAAAAATAACCTTTGGACGAGAAACTAATAGTTCAAATCCCTCTCTTCTCATTGTTTCTATTAATACTGATAAATGTAATTCTCCACGTCCACATACTTCAAAGCTATCTGCTGAATCTGTTTCTTTAACTCTTAAAGATACATTTCTTTCTAGCTCCTTAAATAATCTATCTCTAATATGTCTTGATGTAATAAATTGTCCTTCTTTTCCTGCAAAAGGTCCGTTATTTACACTAAATGTCATAGATACTGTTGGTTCATCTATATCTACAAATGGTATTTTTTCTGGATTGTTTAAGTCGCATATTGTTTCTCCAATTCCAATATCTGCTATTCCTGATAATGCAACTATATCTCCTGCCTCTGCTTCTTCTACCTCTACTCTTTTTAAGCCTTGATATGTGAATAATTTTGCTACTTTTCCTTGTGTATTTTTGTCTTGTTTACAAATTGCAATTGGCATACCAGATTTTATTATTCCTCTTTCTATTCTTCCTATTGCTATTCTTCCTAAATAATCATCATAATCTATGTTAGAAACTAACATTTGAGCTGGCCCTTCAATTTCACATTTAGGTGGTTCAATATATTTTAATATTGTATCAAATATACAATTTACATTATCAGATTCTTCATCTAAACTCATTTTGGCTATTCCATTTTTTGCAGATGCATATATTACTGGAAAATCTAATTGGTCATCACTTGCATTAAGTTCAATAAATAGTTCTATAACTTGATCTACTACTTTTGCAGGATTTGAACCTGGTCTATCTATTTTATTAATTACAACTATTGGCTTTAAATTAAGTGCTAATGATTTTTTTAATACTTCTCTTGTTTGAGGCATAGGTCCTTCAAAAGCATCTACTAATAATAAAACACCATCAACTGTTTTTAATACACGCTCAACTTCTCCACCGAAATCAGCATGGCCTGGTGTATCTACTATATTAATTTTTGTACCATTATACATAACAGATGTATTTTTAGAAAGAATTGTAATTCCTCTTTCTTTCTCTAAATCGTTTGAATCCATTACTCTTTCTGCTACTTGTTCATTTTCTCTAAATACGTGACTTTGTCTTAATAAACAATCTACAAGTGTTGTTTTTCCGTGGTCAACGTGTGCTATAATTGCTATATTTCTTATTTTTTCGTTTATCATTTTATTTACCCCTTTTTGTTATTTTTATTTTATTTCATAAAACAAGCGATGTATTCATCGCTCATTTTTTTATTAATAAATTCTACACAATTTATATTTCTTCTTTATATTCGTTAGAAGTTCCTTCTAATTCTTTAATTGATAATTCTATTCTTTGTGTTTCTAAATCCATTTCTATTATTTTAGCATTTACATTTTGATTTAATTTTAATTCTTCTTCTGGTTTTGCTATTTTCTTTTCTGCAATTTGTGAAATATGTACTAATCCTTGAATTCCTGGTTCTAATTCTACAAAAACACCAAATGGCATCATTTTTACTACTTTAACTTTTACAATGTCTCCTACATGATATTTTTCAGGAACTTTATTCCAAGGGTTTGGTCCTTTATCTCCATAACTCAATTTTATACGTTTATTTTCTTTATCTAAGTCTATAACTGTTACTTCTATTTCTTGACCTTGTTTTAAGATTTCATCTACTTTTGCATTTCTATCCCAAGAAATTTCTGATACATGTAGCAAGCCTTGTGTTACACCTAAGTCTACGAAAGCTCCATAAGAACTTAGACTCGTAACTATTCCCTTATACTTTTTACCAACTTCTACATTATTCCAAAACTCTTCTTGTTTTGCTTTTCTTTCTTCATCTAAAACAGAACGAATTGAACCTATTATTTTGTTTGTTTTTTGATCATACTCTGTAATTTTAAATTTAACATTTTTACCTAAATAAGAATTTACATCTTCTCCTCTAGGTATTCCTGATAATGATAGCGGAATAAAAATTCTTGTATCATTTACATTTACAATTAAACCTTTTTCATTAACTTGGGAAACTTTAGCTTCAATAGTTTCATTATTTTTAAATTTTTCTTCTATCTTGCTTTTGTTTTCACGATTTTTAACTTTTTTATATGATAAAAGTACATTACCTAGTCCGTCATTTAATTTTAATACATCAGCTGTAATTGTATCTCCTACTTTAAACTCGTTTTTAGGATCTGCATTTTCATCATTGCTGTATTCTTTTTTTGGAATAATTCCATCGGCTTTGTAGTTGATATCTACAAAAATTTCTCCGTTAGAAGTTATACTAATAATCTTTCCTGTTACTGTCTTTTCTAACTTTTTTTCTTTTGAAGATTCTTGATTTAATAATTCTTCAAAAGATAATTCTTTTTCATTTTCCATATTCTCACCTTATTTATTTTTTAACTATTTTATTATATAGCATTATACTTTTATTGTCAACATAATTTTTACAACTTTTTACATTAAACAATATAAAAGAAAACACTAAAAATTAGTGTTTTCTTTCTATTTACAAAATCTATGATTTCCAATTGTTACTGTCATTGGTCTTGACCATATCCACTTATTTGTTGCAGTATTTGGGTTAAAATAATATATAGCTCCATAAGAAGGATCCCAACCATTTAGTGCATCTTGTGCAGCCTTTATTGCAGTACTATTTGGACTCATGTTTATCTGTCCGTCTTTTACTACATCAAAAGCACCATTTTGATATATTACTCCTGCTATTGTATTTGGAAAACTAGAACTTTTTACTCTATTTAGTACAACTGCTGCTACTGCAACTTGTCCTGTATATGGTTCTCCTCTTGCCTCACCATAAACGAGTCTTGCTAACAAATTAACATTACTTGTATTACTTGATGAACTAGATGAATTTGAAGATGTATAAATTCCCATTGCCCTTAATGTATTTGTTCCTGCAATTCCGTCTACTGTTAATCCATTTTTTCTTTGAAAATATTTAACTGCTGCTAGCGTTTGACTTCCATATATTCCATCTACTACACCATTATAATATCCCCATCTTTTCAACTTTGTTTGTATTTGTGTTACTTCACTTCCTCTTGAACCATATTTAGAAAGTGCTTGTACTTCATCATTTCTAAAAAATATATTATAACTTAGAAAAAAAGCTAATAATATACTTATTATAATAATTGGTTTTATATTCTTTTTAATTTTTAATTTCATAAAAATACACCTCTTTTGGAATTATTTTCTCCGAAAGAAGTGTTTTTATACATTTTTTTATTTTTTTGCTGCTTTTACTAATTCAACAAATAATGGCGCTGGTTTATCTGGTCTTGACTTAAATTCTGGATGAAATTGACCTGCTATAAAGAATGGATGATCTTTTATTTCTACTATTTCTACTAAATTTCCATCAGGAGATGTTCCTGAAATTGTAAGTCCTGCTTTTCCCATTTCTTCTCTATAATCGTTGTTATATTCAAAACGATGACGATGTCTTTCATTTATATTTTTTTCTTTGTATATTTTATATGCAAGTGTTCCTTCTTTAATTTGACAAGGATAGCTTCCAAGTCTCATTGTTCCGCCTTTTTTGGTTATCACTTTTTGATCTGTCATTATATGAATAACAGGATTTTTACATTCTGGTTCAAATTCTTCTGAATTTACGTCTTCTAATTTTAGTACATCTCTTGCAAATTCTACTACTGCCATTTGCATTCCTAAACATATTCCTAAGAATGGAATTTTATTTTCCCTAGCATATTTTATTGTTTGTATTTTTCCTTCAATTCCTCTGTTTCCAAAGCCTCCTGGAACAATTATTCCATCTAGATCTTTTAATTTTTCTTTTGCATTTTCACTTGTTACTGTTTCAGAATCTATGTATTTTATACTAACTTTTACATTATTTGCAAAACCTGCATGTCTTAAGCTTTCTGCAACTGAAAGGTAAGAATCTTCTAATCTTACATATTTTCCAACTATTGCAATTTTTACTTTTTTCTCTGGTATATTATTGATATTTTCTATCATTTTTTCCCATTTGCCATTTTTAGGCTCTATATTATCTAGTCTTAAGTGCTTGCATACTTGAACTGCTAATCCTTCTTTTTCTAGCATTAATGGAACTTCATATAAACAACTTGCTGTTCTATTTGCTATAATGTCTTCTTTTCTTACATTACAAAATAGTGCCATTTTTTCTCTTAAATTTTCAGGAATTTCTGTTTCTGAACGACACACTAATATATCTGGTTTTATTCCAAAAGATTGTAATTCTTTTACAGAATGTTGTGTAGGCTTTGATTTTAATTCATTAGAGCCATGTATATAAGGAAGAAGTGTAACATGTATATATACTACATCTTCTGGTGAGTTTTCTATTCCTACTTGTCTAATTGTTTCTATAAGTGATAGACCTTCAATGTCTCCCACAGTTCCACCTAATTCAGTAATAACTATATCTACATCTGTATCTTCAAATGCATATATTTTTTCTTTTATTGCATTTGTGATATGAGGAATAACTTGAACTGTTTTTCCTAAGTAATCTCCTCTTCTTTCTCTATCTAATACTTCCTGGTAAATTTTTCCCATACTTATGCTACAATTTTTAGTTAAACTTTCATCTGTAAATCTCTCATAATGACCTAAGTCTAAGTCTGTTTCTGCACCATCATCTGTTACAAATACTTCTCCATGTTCATATGGGCTCATTGTTCCTGGATCTACATTTATATATGGATCGAATTTTTGATTTATAACTTTATATCCCCTATTTTTTAATAATCTTCCTAATGATGCTGCTGTTATTCCTTTTCCTAATCCAGACACTACTCCACCTGTTACAAAAATGTACTTTTTTTTCATGTTTTATTCCTCCTTTTATTGCTTCATATTTAATTTTTATACCATTATTAACTATTATTTCTTTTTCATTTTTGTTCTAATAATTATGTGCTATAAAAATTCTTTTTCAAAAATAAAAAAAAGATTAAAAAAAATTCACCGAAAATTGCGGTTTTTTTTTAATCTATTACTATTTTTTTATTTAATAATTTATTTAATATTATCATTAAAAAATTTTTAATGCAACATTTTTGTAAAAATTTATAGTATTTTTTTTTCTTATTTGGTATACTATAAAAAAATGAAAAAGGAGATTTAATATGACACCTCATAATGAAGCAAAAAAAGAAGATATTGCAAAAATTGTTATTATGCCTGGAGATCCACTTCGTGCAAAATACATTGCTGAAAATTTTTTAGAAAATTATACTTTAGTAAACTCAGTAAGAGGAATGTATGCTTATACAGGATATTATAAAGGAAAAAGATTAACAGTAATGGCTCATGGTATGGGTATGCCAAGTGTTGGCATTTATACTTATGAACTTTTTAAAATTTATGATGTTGATGCTATTATTAGAATTGGTTCTTGTGGAGGATATACTAAAGATTTAAATTTGTTTGATATCATACTTTCTGAAAATTGTTTTTCTGAAGGAAATTATGCCTTAACTTTAAACAATGATAATTGTCATTTAGTTTCTGCAAGTAAAGAATTAAATGATATTATAGAATCTACTGCAAATAATATTGGTATCAAAGTTTATAAAGGTAATACAGTTTGCACTGATTGTTTTGATGTATATATGACAGATGTAAATAAATTTTTAGAAAGAATTCCTAAAAATTTTAACCCACTTGGTGCAGAAATGGAAGCTTTCGCTTTGTTTTACAATGCAAAACTATTAAACAAAAAAGCTGCATGCTTAATGAGTGTAGTAGATTCAAAATATATTGATAAAATCGCTACTACTGAAGAAAGACAGATAGGGCTTAATAATATGATTAAACTTAGTCTAGAAAGTGCATTAAAAATATAAATAGTTAATTTTGAACCAAAAGTGACAGATGAGCCGTTGGGGACGTTTACCTCCGGCTCATTTATTATTTAATAAATCAGAAAAAATGAGCCGGAGGTAAACATCCCCAACGGCTCATCTGTTTATTTTGTTATTGATAATACTTTGTATTTTATAATTCCTGCTGGCGCATTTACTTCTACTATTTGATTCTTTTTTGCACCTAATAGTGCTGCACCTATTGGAGATTCATTTGATATTTTGTTTTGAGATAAGTCAACTTCTGTTGAACCTACTATTGTATAAGTTTCTTCTTCTTCAAATTCCATATCAAGTACTTTTACTATATTTCCTACTTGTACTGTTTTTGTATCTATTTCAGATTCATCTATAATTTTTGCATATCTTATTTTGTTTTCTAAATCTGCAATTTTAGCTTCATTTTCTGCTTGAGCTGTTTTTGCTTCATCATATTCTGAATTTTCAGATAAGTCACCAAAACCTAAAGCTACTTTTATTCTTTCTGCAACCTCTGCTCTTTTTTCTGTTCTTAAATATTCTAATTCTTTTTCTAATTTATCAAAACCTTCTTGTGTTAATAATACTGCTTTATTTTCTTCCATAATAATTCCTCCCTAAAAAGTATTATCGTTTAAATATATTAATCTAATTTTTAATGTTTGTCAATATTTTTCTAATATTTATTAATTCTTTTTTGTCTATTTCTCCGTTATTGCCATATATCTTTTTTATTCTTTTAACGTCTTGTATTTTCTTTGTGCTTATACTTTCATACAATTCAACTTTTTTAAATTCCTCTATAATATTGTTTTCTTTAAAAAAATTTTTTTCACTATCTTCTAATTCTATTTCTACATTTTGTACTATAATTCCTTCAAAACTTTTTAAATTTTTTATTTTCTCTTTGCTAAGATTTACAATAATAGCACTTCTGCATATATTATACTCTTGTAATTGTTCATTACTAAAATCCATATTTATTATTATCTTAGCCTTTTTTAAACTTTTTTTCTTATTGTTAGCTATGCTAAATACAATTGTTTCATTTTCTAATATATCCTCTAACGTTTTATATTTTTCTATTTCTTTACTAATAACATTTACTGATTTAAATTCTTGTCCTATATTTTTTATTGTTCTTATGCTCTGTTCATTATATTTATTTGTTAATATAAATACATCTTGTAAAGCCATTGGTATATTTTCTAATATCTTTTCTAGTATTGTTTTTACATTGTTGTTCATAAAGTCTTTTCCGTTTAAAATTTTAAATTCACTAAAATAATCAATATATTCTTTTAAATCATCTTCTAAAACTATTTGTACTTTTTGTGTTTTTGTCCTTTCTTTTCTTAGTTTTTTTATTATATTTTCGTATATCTTTTTATTATTTGTATCAATTACTAAATATACCTTTTTATCTTCACTTATTGTATTTATATAAAAATTATTTGTTCTTTTTGTAATATTTATTAGCATTTTGTGTAAAAATTTTGGTGTTTTTTTTAATTCATCTATTTTATCATCTTTTTTCAATCTTTTAATATATACTGTTATCAAAAAAAATCACCTACCTATAACTTGTTTTTAATTATATGTAAGTGATTTTATCTATATTACTATTTTACATTTATTTCTTGTTCTACTACATTCCATATAGACTGTTTTTCCATGTCTTTTTGCCAATATGCTGCTCCTGCTAATTTATATTTGTTCATTAGATCAAATTTTGCCTTTATTGATGTTTCATCTTCAATCCACATTTTATAGTCTATTCCATTCTTTTGATACTCTACATAGTATTGTTTTAAATCTTCATTCCATTTTCTTTCTGCTTCTTCTGGAACAACTGAATCCACATATTTCATTGCTACTACATTACTTTTTGCTCCTTCTGAAGTTTCTCTCCAAGCTCTTGTATAAAAAGGCATTCCTAAAATAAGTTTTTCTGAACTTACTTCTTCTCTTTCCACAAATTTTTTAATATTTGCCTCTACCCAATTTGCTCCTGCTGTAGTTCCTGCTGTTGTTGATGATTCTCCATATTGGTCGTAAGCCATAAATATAATATAATCTGCTACTTTTCCTATTTTATTTCTGTTATAGCATAAAGACCATTCTGCACTTCCATCTGGAGCTGTAACATCTACGGAAAGTACTTTTCCATATTCTTTAAGTCTAGGAGCAAGTTCAATTATAAATCTAGAAAACATATCTCTATCTGATTCGTTCATGTATTCAAAATCTATATTTATACCATCTAGATCATATTTTATCGCTATATTTACTATTTGGCTTATTAAATATTCTCTTAGCTTATAGTCATTTAAAATTTCTGATGTAGGTGTTTTATATGAATTATTTGAAACTAATGCCCATACTTTATAATTATTATTATGCGCCCATTTTATATATTGTTCTCCAGATTCACCTATGTTTATATTTAATTTTCCTTTTCCCGTTCTTATAATATTTGCCATAGTTGGTGAAACAACATTTACACCTTTTATATTAGCTCCGCTTCTATCAGGTGCTGAAGCATATTCTGAATAATAATCCCATACTAGGCTGACTTGTTCCTTTATTTGTTTTTCTATTTTCATTTCTTCTCTAACAGTATAAATATTAGTTATGTCTTTTGTATATCCTATTACTCCTGCATTTGTTCTTATCTTTGCCCATCCATTATCTAATTTTGAAATTACTATTACACTATCTGCTTTTTTTACTTTATCAACTGTCTTTGAAAATACAGTTGGTTTATATTTTACCCTTATATCTTTTGAAGCATTTGCTTTTTCTTGTTTTCTATCTAATGAATCTATAGTTAATATATTGCTTTCCTTAATATACTTAACTTCTACATTATATACATCATTAAGTTCTGAAAAAGGTAAATAAAAGTTTCCATCTTTTTTTGTTGCCATTCCATATATTTTTACTCTACTTCCATTTACACTCATTTCTTTTTCTTGTAATTTTAATGTTGCTACTTTTACATCTGAAGTTGTAATAATTTGGTCATACATATTATCGTAATAAATATCTTCATCAAAAAAATTTGCAATGTCTTTTGTTGACATATATATAACATCATCTTCAATATATATATCATATTTCATACTCTTAGTTACATCATTATTATTTATAATTACATTAATTTTATCTTTTATCTCATTTCTAATATAATTAGGTGCTATATTAATTATTAATCCTACGATTGTTATAAAAATAGCTATTATAACTATTTTTAATAATATATTAGATTTTTGCTTTTCTTCTTTATTTTCTCTCATACTTGCTCCCCATTTTTTCTTTTTAATATACACATCTATCTTATATTATCTTTTTCTACTTTTCAAGTTTTTTTTATTTATTTTTCGATTTATTTTTACTCACTTTAAATTTTAATAATTTGCATAAAATGAAAAAAATAGGAAACGATATAAATATAAAATTTTGAAAGGACTGATATAAAATGGAAAAACATATTAAAGTAACTGGGACTTCTACTATTTCTTGGAAAGATGCTATTATTCAAACAATAGCAGAAGCTTCTAAAACTATTGATTATTTAACTGAAGTTAAAATTTTAGAGCAAAGAGCAAAAATAAATGGTAAAAAAATAACTGATTATTACGTTGAGTTAGATTTATCTTTTACTATTGATCGTGATAGAGATTAAAAAGAAAGGAAAGTGATAATTTTATGAATCCTTTAGAGACCCCCGAAAAATATAGTAACTATGTAGACAAAAAATCACCCAATTCACCTATTTTAAAAAATTGTTTCAATGCTTTTTGGACTGGTGGATTAATTTGTTCCATTGGTCAAATCATTTTTGATTTTTGTAAATTTCAAGGAATGGATGTAACTACATGTAATACTATTGTATCTATTATTTTAATAGGTATTTCAGCTTTTCTAACCAGTTTAAATATTTTTAATAAAATTGGTAAATTCTGTGGTGCTGGCTCTCTTGTACCAATTACAGGTTTTGCTAATTCAATTGTTTCACCAGCTATTGAATACAAATCAGAAGGCTATGTAATGGGTGTTGGTGGAAAAATGTTTACTGTAGCAGGTCCTGTACTTGTTTTTGGTATATCTTCTTCTGTTATTATTGGTATTTTAGCAACTTTATTTAGTTAATTAGAAAGGATGATTTTTATGAATAAGTTAGGAAAACAAACTCTACATTTTGATAAACCTATTACAGTTGTTGAAGTTGCTTCTATCGTAGGTCCAAAAGAAGCACAAGGTCCACTAGCTAGTTATTTTGATAAATGCCTAGATGATGAATTCTGGGGTGAAAAAACATGGGAAAAAGCTGAAAGTAAAATAATAAAAGAAACAGTAAATATGGTAATTGCCAAATCTAATATTGCATCTTCAGATATCGATTATTGCTTTGCTGGTGATTTACTTAATCAATGTATTTCTTCTTCTTTTGGTTTAAGGGAAATAAACATTCCGTTTTTTGGTATTTTTGGTGCATGCTCTACTTTTGTAGAGAGTATGTGTTTAGGAAGCGTTTTTTTAGAAGCAAATGCTGCTAAAAATGTACTTTGCGCTGCATCTAGTCATTTTTGTAGTGCTGAAAAACAATTTAGATTTCCTTTAGAATTAGGAAACCAACGACCTCCTACTAGTCAGTGGACAGTTACTGGCTCTGGTGCAACTATTTTATCTACAAATGGAAATGGCCCTTTTGTTACTCATATTACCCCCGGAAAAATTGTAGACATGGGCATTAAAGATGCAAATAACATGGGAGCTGCAATGGCACCCGCTGCATTTGATACTTTAATTACCCACTTAGAAGATACTGGTAGAAAACCTAGTTATTATGATGCTATTATTACTGGAGATTTAGGACATATTGGAAAACAAATTCTTCAAGATCTATGTAAAACAAAAGGTTATAATATTGACGCAAACTATAATGATTGTGGTGTATTAATTTTTGACAAAGAAAAACAAGATACTCACAGTGGTGGAAGTGGATGTGCTTGTGTACGGAACTGTATTTTCTGGATACTTTTTTAAACAATTAAGAGATAAAAAAATAAATAAAATTTTATTAATTGCAACTGGCGCTTTAACTAATGCCACTACTTCTCAACAAGGAGAATCTATTCCTGGTATTGCTCATGCTATTGCAATAGAAAACTAACATTTTTAGAAAGGAGTTTTTATGGAATTTATACAAAGTATTGATTTTATGCAATTACTTCGCTGTTTTGTTGTTGGTGGAATTATTTGTATTATAGGTCAAATTTTAATAGATAAGACTAAACTTACACCTGCAAGAATTCTTGTTGTTTTTGTTACAACTGGTGCAATTCTTGGTGGGCTTGGTTTATATAAATATATAATTGATTTTGCTGGTTGTGGTGCTACTGTTCCTTTAACTGGCTTTGGTGCAAATTTAGCTAAAGGCGCTATTGAAGAAGTTAAAAATAGTGGTCTTCTTGGAGCTTTTGTAGGTGGTGTTAAAGCATCAAGTGGTGGAATTGCAGCTGCTGTTTTCTTTGGATACATTGCCTCATTAATTGCAAAACCAAAAATGAAAAAACAATAACTTATATAGACAACAAACCAAAATATTAAGGAACGGACAAGTTTAGTTTAACCAAAAGCTAGACCTATCCGTTCCTTAATATTTTACTAAAATTTAAAAAATGTTTTTCTTGATTTTATCATATATATCATACCAACTATAAACTCTTGTTATATTTTCTCCTTTAACATCTTTATTGTATAAGTTATTATAACAAAATGTTGGTACTTTACTTGATATATCTACTATATTTATTGGTGAATCTTCTATCATTAGTTCTATGTAATTTCCTACTACATATGGCAGTTTGCTTCCCTCTGTGTATATTATTTTATTATATGGAATTTCATTTTCTTTTAGCCATCTAGGTACTATTTCATCTCTCATTTTTCCTATATATTCTTTTGGAACGCCATAATCATTTCTCGCAGTGATTATATAAATTTCGTGTCCTTCTTCTTTTAATTTTTTTATTACTTCTGAAGCCAAATCTCTTGCTGGATACTTTGTAGCATAATATATAATATATTCATTCCAGAATTTTATTCCTTGCTCTTCTGTCCAATTAAAAGTTTTAAATTCATCATATTCTATATTTTCAATATTAAGTGATATGTTATTTTCTACACAAAACTTTGATCCATAATCTGCTAAAAATCTTTCCATATCTGTTAGTACGCCGTCAATATCAATTCCTATTCTCATATTTTTCTCCTTATGTTATATATTTTTCATATTTATATTATATTTAAATTTTGCTTTAGTCAATAATATAATTAAATAATTTTAAAGGATATATCTATGTTTTTGTTTTATGTAAAAGGAGAAAGTGAGTAAGTCCCCAAATGTCCTTTGAGACCAAAAAAATAAAAAGCACATTTTATGCTTTTTACTTTTTATTATTTTTATTATTTACTTGCTTTTTTTACTATTTCAGCAAATGCTTTTGGATCGCTAACTGCTAATTCTGCAAGCATTTTTCTGTTTACAACTATGTTGTTCTTTTTCATTCCAGCTACTAATTTACTATATGTTGTTCCATTCATTCTTGCAGCTGCATTAATTCTTGCTATCCATAATTTTCTAAAGTTTGATTTTTTGTCTTTTCTTCCTACATAAGCATAAGCTCCTGATTTCATAACAGCTTGTTTAGCCATTCTAAATCTATAGTGTTTTGCTCCATAGTAACCTTTTGCTCTTTTTAATATTTTTTTATGTTTTTTACGAGTTATTATTGCTGTTTTTACTCTTGCCATTTTATTTCACCTTCCTTTAATTAATTACCGTATGGTAACATTCTTTTAATTCCTGCTTCACATGTTTTGTCTGCGTAAGCATCTTGTATTTTTCCTCTTGATTTTGCTCTTGAAGTTTTATTTGCTAAAAGATGTCTTCTATTTGATTTTGTTCTTTTAACTTTTCCTGTTGCTGTATAAGAATATCTTTTCTTTGCAGCTTTATTTGTTTTTAACTTTGGCATATAATTTTCCTCCTCTTTGTTTTTACAATTAATTATTTATATTAAATTAGCTCTTTAAGTTATTTTTCTACTTTTTTTGCTAATATAATAAACATATTTTTACCTTCTAATACTGGTTTCTTTTCTGGAACTGCAACATCTGCTAATTCTTCTATGAATTTGTTTAGTGCTATTTCACCTTGTTTTACATAGTTTAATTCTCTTCCACGGAAACGAACTGTAATTTTTACTTTATTTCCATCCTCAATGAATTTTTTAGCATTTTTACATTTAAATCCAAAGTCATGTTCTTCAATATTAGGTGTAATTCTTATTTCTTTTACTTCAAATGTTTTTTGTTTTTTCTTAGCTTCTTTTTCACGTTTTGCTTGTTCAAATTTATATTTTCCATAATTCATTAGTTTACATATTGGTACTTCTGTATTTGGAGAAACTAATACTAAATCTAATTTTTTTTCATAAGCCATATCTAAAGCTTCATTTAAAGATATTGGGCCTATTTTTTCTCCTTCATTTGTTATAATTTGAACCTCTTTTGCTCTTATTTGTTCATTAATTGGTAAATCTTGTTTTATAAAAAACACCTCCAAAAATTAATATACATGAAAAAAAGATTGACTTGAAGCCAATCCACTTTTACATAAATATAACACTAGTTATTCACTAGAAACAAATATTTAGTAACCTTTTTCCACAAAGTTAAGGTGAGAAGTGGATAACTTCTTCTTTTTTCAATAGACCTATTGTATTACATTTTTATTTTTTTGTCAATACTTCTTTTCTATTTTTTCTAATATTGTCTATAAATAAGTAAATTAGACTTTATTAACCTATAAAAAAGACAAGTATATTATTTTATACTTGCCTTTCTTAGGAATTTTATTTTTTGTCTCTTTCACATTTTTTAAGTCTACTATATGTGTAAAGTGAAATAGGAGCAAATATTATAATCATTCCTACTAATGCCAATTGTATTTTAATATTTCCTAAGTAATTAATAACATATACTAATGGAATGTATAGTAGCCTTGCACCAGTTGATGCTATAGACATTACACTTGTTTGATTTTCTTCTTTTGTATTTTCTTGTAAAGGTGTAATTAAACTTGCTGAAGCTAATCCTGTAATTAGTCCATTTAATACAAATACCCATACTGTATAAATATTTGTATTTATAATTAACACGCTCATCCATAAAAATGTTATAATCGCAGATATAATAAATTTAGTAGATGTTTTAATATTAATTATTTTCTCAGATAGTTTAGCTCCAAGCACTTTGAATATTTCCGTTAATATCCATCCTACGCTTACTATTTCAATAGGTATACCTACCATAATCATTAAAGGAGTAAAAACCCAAATATGTGGATGCGTTATTTCTTTGCCTATTATATAAGAAAGCAAATACGTTCTTGTTTTCTTATCTTTTATTATTTCTTTAGCATTAATACACATATCCTTTAACATATTTTTGTTTCTTTTCTCGCTTTTCTTTGCTAAATCCTCTATAAAGAAAGCTAAAAAACCTCCGCTAATATATGGTAAAAATGACATTCCTACCGCCAATCTTAAACTGTATTTAGATATATATCCACCTATTATCATTACTATGAATGTACAAATATATCTTAAAGTATATATTCTAGCATTCATTTTTCTAAATAATTTTCCAGTTGGATCTATCTTATCTGCATTGTATTTAATAAAAGATTGGTCTACTCCATTTGTCATTGCCATAAATATTCCAAGCATGCATTCTGCAAATATCACCATAGCTATATCTTTAGAAAATGCATAATATAGAAATGTTAAGGCTACTCCAATGTCTCCTATAATATTCATTTTTTTCTTATCAAACCTATCTGCTAAATATCCCATTGGAATATCTAAACAAACAATTGATATTGTAAACATCATCTGTGTAAATCCAATATCTGTTTGATTCATTCCTATTGAGTTCCAAAAAAGATTTATAATTGGAACAGAAAATCCAGCTCCTATTGATGTAAGTACTGTCTCAATTACCGTTAAGTTTAAATTTTTCTTATAGTTGTCTACTACTTTCACAATTTTTCCTCCTTCTTTTTTGAATACAAAAAAACTCATAAAGAAATCTTTTAAGACTCCTTTATGAGTTAACTCACAAGTGTACCAAATTTACAATTGGCTGTGTAGCTCATCTATTTTTAGACTATACACACTCTTAATATGTTTTATATTATAACACCTCTTTCTATTTTTTGCAAGTTTTTTTACTCTTTTTTTCTAAAATTCTTGACTTTTCTATTTGTTTGTATTAGAATAATATAGCATATTGTGAAATGTAACTTTTTTAATAAAGAACTTCTCCCCGGTAGTTCAAATATTAAAAAGTTCCATATAAATTAATATTATATAATGAATGGAGGGTATTTATTACCATGAATAATACAACACATAGCGTTAAAAAAAGTGAAATTGAAAGAAAATGGTATGTTTTAGATGCTGCTAACAAACCTTTAGGTAGAGTTGCAACTGAAGCTGCTAAATTATTAAGAGGAAAACATAAACCAACTTATACACCAAATATGGATGTTGGAGATCATGTTATTATTATCAACTGTAAAGATGCAGTTTTAACAGGAAGAAAATTAGATCAAAAAGTTTATAGACATCATTCTGGATATATTGGTGGAATGAAAGAAACATCTGCAAGAGTTATGATGGAAAACAAACCAGAAGAAGCAATGATGCTTGCTGTTAAAGGAATGCTTCCACACAATAGTTTAGGAAGACAAATGGTTAAAAAATTAAGAGTATATGCTGGTAGCGAACATGAAAACATCGCTCAAAAACCAGAAGTTTGGGAGGTAAAATAATATGGCTAAAGCAAAATCAGTAAAAAATGTTTTCTACGGTACTGGTAGAAGAAAAAAATCAATCGCAAGAGTTAGACTTGTTGAAGGTTCTGGAGTTATAACAATAAACGGAAAAAATATAGATGAATACTTTGGAACAGAAGTTTTAAAACTTATCGTTAGACAACCATTAACAGCAACTAATACAAATGCTAAATATGATGTTATTGCTAAAGTTGTTGGTGGTGGATTTACAGGTCAAGCAGGAGCTATTCGTCATGGTATAGCAAGAGCTTTAAATGAAGCAAATAGCGAATTCAGACCAACTTTAAAATCAAACGGATACTTAACAAGAGATCCACGTATGAAAGAAAGAAAAAAATACGGTCTTAAAAAAGCTAGAAAAGCTCCACAATTTAGTAAGAGATAAAAAATACAAAACTCGGAATATTTAATTCCGAGTTTTTTGTTTTTCTTTTAAATTATTGCATTACTTCTAATAAATTATTTTTTGTTACTCCATCAAAATTATAATAAGTATTTGGAGTTGTGCCTACTATTACAGCTTCTGCTAGTAATACTTGATTAGTAATTTTCTCTTCCATTGTATTAAATGGTGTTAATATAATTACATTACACTCTACTTGTAAATAGATTTTATGAACTGTTTGATTTATTCCCGCTGAAATAAATTCTGACCTTAAGTCTGTATCTAGATTTCCTATTGTAGACAATTTTATTTTTACATTAGGTCCTCTACCAGAAAGAAGTTTACTTCCTGTAAAAGTTCCTAATCTTATATTAATTTCGTCATTTTTTGTATTATTTAATTCTTCTTGAATTTTTACAGCTATATCTGATATTATCTCATTTATAGGAATTATATTTGCGCTTATCATGGTAATATTTCCAGAATTGTCCTTTGTTACAGTACATAAATCATCATATTTATATTTACTCATTACTATTGTAGCTTGTTCATTAGATATTTTTGTTGCTATGCTTTTAGCTATATTACAACAATTTTTATCAATTACTGGTGTTATTGATTTTATTATTATACTAAATGTTAACCCAGCAATTAGCATTACTAACAAAACTTTAGTTAGTCTATATACTTTTTTATTGTTTTTTCTTCCTTTATTATTAAATTGTGGCAATTTAATTCTTGTTCTAGAATAAATTTTATCCATTTTTTACACAGCAATCGGTATAAACAATTGCTCCCCTATATTTATTTTATTTTCATCTTCTATTTGATTTATCATTACTATATTATCTATTGTACTATTAAACTTCTTAGCTATATTCCATAATGTATCTCCTTTTTTTACGAAGTATATAACTAAGCTATATCTAGGAGTATCTCTTTTTTCATCTACAGATATTTCTTCAATTACATTTATCTCTTTATTATCTGACATATTAATTGTAAAATCCAAATTTACTTTTACATCTATGCTTTCATCTGGCATTACTGTAAAGTCCTGAGTTGTTACTTCCACATTTGTTTCTACCTCAGAATTAGAATTTACATTATTACAATCTACATTATATGAAAATGGTAATATTATATCCTTTTGATTTACATTGTTTGAATCATTAGAAGAATATATAAATCTTGCTTCTACTTCTCCTTCATATACTATACGTCCTCTTAGTACTGTTTGTTTTATAATTGTAGGTTTTAATTCAACATCATAAATTCTATTATTTCCTATTTCTTGTATATATTCCTTTTCATTTAAAGTATATGTTTCTTTCATAATTTCTTTTTGTGACATCGCTCTTATTTGTTTTTGTTTATATTCCAAATTTACACTTGGACTATATAAATCTTGAATTACATTTATAGTTCTGGTTTCGTAAACATTGCATGTTACCTCTAATTCTGCTTCTACATAAATTGAATGTTCCTCAACACTATTAGGCTTAATAATAAAGTTCTTAATTTGATAATTTACATCACATACATTTTCGTCTGTTACATCTGGCAAGTCTATAAATCCCATTATAGGAATTAATTGATTTACTGAATTTATTCTTCCATCATCCGTTAAATAAACTATTTTTACAAAACTATCAGCTTTTACTAATACTTTATTGTAGCTTACTTTTATTTCTTTGTTTATTATATTTATATCTGCTTTCATTATATCAGATAAGTTGTCTATACTATCTATTATTATTGTATCTTTCGCAAATATTTTTGTTAAACCTGAACCTAATAAAGAATTTACTGTTAAATTTTCATTTAATAATTGTACATCTTTTAAATCGTCTACCTGTTTTACAAACTCTACTTCTTCATTCGAAGTTACTTTTAAATCCATTTCTATTATTGCTTTTATATTTACTTTTCTTCCGTTTAAAACTCTACATTCTACTGATTTTAAATTAACTTTATCCTCTAAAATCATTCCTTCTCTTACATTTTCAAAATCTACAGTTTTTGAAAATTCTAAAGTTGTATTTAGACCTCTTACTGCCATATTTTCATCATCTGCTAAATACATTATATATGTATTTATACAACCGTCCAATTTTATTTTACCGTCCATTACTTCTTTTTTATAAATGCATACTGTTCCATTTGTATGAATTGTATTTAATATATCCGGCTTTATATCAGGAACTACAAAATCTTCTTCAACCATAGCTGTTTCTGTTTTTTTACCTATTACTTGATTAATGCATAGTTTTTCTTTACTCGTTGTGACTTGCATAACAATATACCTCCTAATTTTTTTATTATTTAATGTATATTGCTTGGTCACAAAAAAAATTCCTATATTTAGGAATTTTTTATTTTTATATTCTTTTTTTGCTTTTGTTTTCATTTTTACCTATGCTTTTACATTAATAGCTGGAGGAACTAATGGTGAATAATTTTCTCCATCAAATACATCTACTTCCACTGTTCTTGTTAAAACATCAGTATAACTATAGGTAACATTTCTTTCGTTTTCTTCATATTTAACTACAAAGATATTTGGATAAGCCTTTTCTATTGTAGCTTCTTTTTCAAAAGATTTACTTCTACCTAAAGAACCTTTAACAATAATTTTTTGTCCTATCATTTCTCCAATATCAGTTTTTAGACTTGCTATATCACTTTTACAAATCATGTTTACCACCTACTTCTTTAAGATGAGCTCATTCTATCATAAAAGGCATAATTTGTCAAAAATAAAACATTACTGTCGTTTAATCTTTTATAGTGTTTTCAATGGTCTTAGCATTTTATTACAATTATATTACATTCTTATTTCAAATATATTACATTACTGTGTTTTTACTATTTTTTTGCCCATAGTACCTATTCCGCTTACTCCTTCTTCTCCATCTCTTAATTCATCCTTTATATCTTGTATTGTTAAATATTTTGTATTTTCTGTTGTTGCTATTCTTTCTGCTATAATTAATGGATCTATAAAATCTATCATTATTCTCCCTGGTGAGGACGCAAAATTTGCACCTTCAGACATTATTGCTTCATAATAACTTTGACATGCACCAGCAAATATTGCTAAATCTCTTCCTTTTTTACTCCATCTTCTTGCCTCTCTTACTGCATTTATAAAATGTCTTGAATTACGATAATTATAAATATCATTAAAGCCTGTATTTTTTTTTATCATTCCATCATGTCCTGTTAAAACTAGTATATCTGGCTTATATTTTTCCAAAAGACTTGGTATAAATTGTGCCTGTCTATTTTCCGGAATATTTTTTACAATAGCATTTAGTCCCAAACTTTTATAATATCTTATTGATTTTTCACTATATTTTTTATCTCCATCTAAGTGCAAAATTTTTCCTGTATATATTACTAAATTACTTCTTTTTTCACTTTTAAAGTTAAACAACTTTTTTGTATTATTAGCACAATTTTTTGGATTTGATAGACAACTTTTTATGCGATTCATCATCTTTTCGTCTAAGCTTTTAACTCTTGCATCTACTACTCTCTTGTCCATTATTTCTAAATCTTCTTCTGGACTATCTGCCTCTATTCTTTCTGTTATTCCGCTTTAATATATATATTTTCTTATTTTTACTTGTCTTTATTATTTCTGATATTTGAAATAGTACATCTTTTCCATATGAAATTCTTCCTACTATATCACCTTTTCTTAATTTTTCCACAATACCACCTCGTATTTTTTATCTAATATATGATATGTCGATTTTTGTCTAAATGTGAATTATATTGTGTCTTGTTTAATATTTATTAGTAGATTTTTTATATTTCTTTTAATAAAAAAATAGAGTTAATATCCTAATTTGAATATTAACTCTATTTTTTATCCCACTTTATTTTCCTTCAGATGGTCATATTTTAATTTTGTTGCCATACCTCCTCTTATGTGTCTTTCTGCCTTATTTTCATCTAATATTACTCTTACCTGTGCAGCAAGTACAGGGTTTATCTTTAAAATTCGCTCACTTAAATCTTTGTGTACTGTTGTTACTTTTCAGAGCGGTAGAATTTTCTTTATTTTTTTTATTTTCTTTTTCTTCGACACTTTGGTAAATGTCTTCAAATTTTGTTATTACTGGCTCATTTGTTCCTATTTCATTTAATAGTTTTAGTCTTACTTCTACATTTGAATCTGAATCAACTTCAATTACATCTATAATTGTTTTTAACATTGCATTTGTTATTGTTTGATTATTTAATATGTCATCTACTGTTTTTATTGTTTTATTAAGTTCTTTTTCTAGTACATCTTTTTCTTTTATTTCTGATGTAATTAGTTTTAGTTCTCTTTCCAGTCTTGCAATATCTTCATTTAGTGGATTTGTATATTTTTTTAATTCTTGTATATTGATTATTTCATTTTGAAACATTTCCATGTATTTTTGTTTTTTAACTGTTACTTTTTCAATTTCTTTTAAAAGACTTTCTTCACTTCTTTCATTGTTTTCTCTTAATTTTGTAATCTTTTCAAATTCTTTTTCAACAGCTTTCATAAAATCTTTTTTATTTTTTATTATACTTTGTAAATAGATTTTTATTGCATTTAAAAGTTCTTCTTCATCAATAACAGTTGTATTTGGACAATGGTTTACTCCCATTGAATTTCTTCCACTACATACCCATCTTATATATTCTGGTCCATCAGCTGTATATTTTCTCTTTATTCTTCTAAATGAATAACCACAATGTTTGCAATATATAAGTGTACTAAATACATATTCTGTTTTTTCTCTTTTGTTATTTAATTTAAATTCGTTTGATCTTTGCTCTAAAAGTTCTTGTGCTCTGTTAAATAGTTCGTCTGATATTATTCTCATTTCTGGTCTTTCAACAACTATCCATTCTTCTTCTGGCAATTCTTTTCTCGTTCCTGTTATAAAGTCTGTTACTTCTGATTTTTTATTTGTTACTCTTCCTGTATATATTGGATTTTTAAGCATTCTTACAATAGATGTTTGTACCCATTTTGATTTGGTTTTCTTTGTTCTTATTCCTCTATCATTTAAATTCCATGCTATTTTGGTTGTTCCAATTCCTTTATATACATAGCTTTCAAATATTTCTTTTACAATTTTTGCTTCTTCTTCATTTATTTTTAAAGTATATCTTTCATCTGGAATTTTGTCATATCCAAATACTAGGTTAGGCACTCTTCCTTTTTTAGCTGTGATGTCTTTTCCAAATTTAACTCTTTTAGACATGTTTGCACTTTCTTGCTGTGCCATTGCTCCTAAAATTGTTAGTATAAATTCAGAGCCACCTTCCATTACTTCACCATTGTTTAAGAAATCAACTTGTACGCCATAAGATTTTAGCTCTCTTACACTTTGTAATAAATCTACTGTATTTCTTGCAAAACGGCTTACATCTTTTACTACTACTTTATCAAATTTTTTTGCTTTGGCATCTATCATCATTTGTTGGAATTGTTTTCTGTGTTTTATTTGCTTTCCTGATATTCCTTCATCTGCATATAGCTTGTACAATTCATAGCCGTTCTTTTTTGTAAATTCATTAAAAAATTCTATTTGCTTTTCTAATGAGTCTATTTGTGCTTCTTTTTCAGTTGATACCCTACAATATGCTGCAATTTTCATAACATCACTACTTTCTTTTTACTTTTCAGTCACTTCATTTTCGTTCTGTTACATTTTAGCATATCAGTTTCAAAAAAGCAATAAAAAGTACAAAAAAAACCACTCCTGCATTTAGGAATAGTTTCTTTAATATTTTTCAGTGCCAATTTGAGTGCCATTGGCACTGTTTTATACTTTTTTATTTTCTAATAATATATTTTTCATTTCAATAATATCGTAGAAAGGAATATTAGTACCACCTTCAGCAAGTCTAACTACTCTTAAAGATGTTCTAATAATTTCATCTTTTACTACAGTTGGAATTTCAACATCTTTATTAGAATTTGTATATTTTTCTTCTATGTATTTTTCTGTAGTTGGAAATATGTTTTGTATTAAAAATACAGCTTTTTTACCTAATACATTTCCAAAAACAAAGTTATATACTGGTCTATTTCCACTTTTTAATTTCTTATTATCATAAATTTTCTTGTACTTTTCATATTTAGTAGATATTGGAACAAACCATATAATCTCTTTATTTTTTCTATCTCTAAAACAAAAATAACATGGTCTTTTTGTTCCTCCATCTTTATTCTCCATTAATCCATAATCTTTAAATACATCAAAAAATTCATCTTTTATAAAATAAAATTTTCCATCTTCTATTACCATTTATGCTACATCTCCTCTTTATGAAAATATGGGATCTATGTTTATAGACCCCACATTTTACTATAATTAACATTTTTTCACCTGCACATTTGTATCTCGCAAGCAGGGTTGCGGTTCACATTTTTTCACCTATCCATTTAATTCGCAAATAGGGTTGCGACTCACATTTTTAATTATAGCAGATATTAAATATCTACTACTATTATATTCATTATACAAACTTTTTATTAAAATATCAAGACTTTTTGCAAAATTTTTTCAAAGAATTTTTGTCATCATAATTCTAGTTCATCTTCTATTTCGTGAGAATTTTGATAAGCATTTGAATTACTATAATTAAATTTTATCTTTTCATCATTCTCAGCCAAATTATAAGCAAGAACTCCAGCCATAGCTTGTACAATTTGTTCTTCAGTATTAGGATTAATAAATGTAATATTCAAACTCTTTTTCAAAATTCTCACCTTCTTCCATTTCAATACTATTATTAAAGTTTTAAAAATATTACTTTTATTTTAAAACTACAAGTGGTATATACCCATATGAGATTTGCCCTCATTTCACCTTTAGTGAACCGCCCCTTTACATCACGTTAGCCAGACGGAAGTATCATTATATGTCTTGCAGTTTGCTATTCAATTTTCAATGTGCTATAATAGAAAACAGATATTTAAAATTACTATTTTCTATTTTGTAAATTCATTGTACTCGCCTAAAAATAGCTTGTAAAGAGATTTTACAAAGTCTATAGATAAATTAAAAATTGAAATATCTATATTCTATTTTTATAAATGGAGGAAACGCTTATATGATAAGTAATTTTGCAATTAAAAATAATAAAATTATCCTAAAGAACACTCGGAGAATATTTTGGTGCTTTAGGAAATTTTGAATATAATATTGGCGATAAATTATACGAATTTGCAACAATGAATTATGAAGATTTTGATAAATTAAAAGTAATGTACACTCAACTAATAGAACTTGTATGTAGAGGTAAGGAAGCTGATACAGAAGATGAAAATATGGATTGTTTTTTTAAGATGTTTCAAATTGTTAGAGCTTGTTTAGAATTTTCTCCATATACTCATTTCTATACACAAGTTTTGATAGATTTGATAGTTAAAACCTATAATTTTAAAACATATAGAACAGATTTATTATTTAAATCTCAAATTGGTGTTTTTATTGAAAATTCAAAATATTCTCCAAAAGAACTTTATGAACAAATAGAAGAAAATCAGTATACTATTGAACTTATTTTTTATGAATGGGCTAAGAAAATTGATAAAATTTCAGATAAAAAACATAAAGAATATGTAGAATACTTTGAAACAATAAGAGATTTACTTATAAATAACTTTATAGAAAAGAAGGCTGATTTAAAAGAAAGATTAGAATTAATTAGCAATTACTCTAATAATTCTTTAGTTAGAAGCTTAAGTGTTCCAGAAAAATTGTACTTATATGAATCAAAAAGAGTATTTGACATTCATTATCTTAATACTAACCCAGCACACGCATTATTTTTAGATACAAAATTTAAAACAAAATATATAGCAGATACTGAATTATCTTTTGAAGAAAGAAGATTAGATGTTGATAAAATAGTAGAAATTATGAAAGAAAAGAATATTGTTGCAGAAGAAGTATATGAAATTAAAACTGCAGAAGATCAAATTAGATTTGAGTTATTTAAAGTTATTCAAAACAACTTTGTTATAAATAAATGCGAAAATTGTGGAAGATTATTTATACCCTCCACCACTAGTAACAATCCTTATCAAAAAGGAAGAAGTGACCAGAAATATTGTAATAACTTATATTTAAATACTGGTAAAACTTGTAAAGAAATTGGTGCTTTAAATAAACAAAAAGAAAAAGTTGAAAATAGTTCCATTTTACAAGAATATAATCGAGAATATAAAAGGATGCATGGTTTACACTATAAACACACAAAAGAATTTAAAGAAAAACAATTTAAAGAATGGTCCAAAAAAGCTAGAAAATTAAGAGATAGTTATAATGATGAGCAACTAGAAGATTTTAAAATTGAATTAAAAAATTTGAGTGATTTATACTGGCAAAAATAGAAGACAGCAGATAAGTTCTAATAGAACCTACCTGCTGTTTAGCAGTTATTTAGATAACAATATCAATTTTGACTGTACACAATCTTCGCCAGAAAAGCACACAATTTTTTTCTTTTGAGGATTCAAAATAATAGATAAAAAGTTTCCATACTGTTTTATAAAATCTTTGTGATTATTAACATCATGAATACTAAATCTAAAATCTGTTTCCTGTGGATGACTATGTGCAAATCCAATAAATTCAACATTTCCAAATGAATCCTGATAGATCAAATCTGACTTTGGTATATTTTCATTTATGATTGATACTTCGTCCATAATCTGACCGATACAGAAATCATCCATCGTTGCCATATTACCAGCTCGATTATATAAAATAGCTGGAACAAGATATTTAACTAAAGAAATGTTGCCAAGATTGTTTCCTACTAAAGCTACTTGTTGTTCATACAAGTTACTAGGATGACATTCTCCATAATGGAAAAAGCCAAATAAATCCTTTGTAGCTTGTGGAGTAAATATAACTGTTTTGGGTGCTTCGAAAGTTGATGGCTTGACTGTAAGATGTTGCATTGTTCCGTTTTTTAGAACTAACGATGCAATTATATCATCATACGAAACATCAGCAGTTTCTGCCAATTCCACCTTTTCTGTAAAAAACTTTTTGTAACAAAACTGTGGTGTATTGGTTTCAAAGTCAAAGGTATGAAAACTATCACCTTTGCAGTAATTCCAATGCTCACATTCTTCACATTGCTTAGCTTTTGTTCTATTAGGATTTCTGTAAAATTCAAATTTATTTTTCCAAACTTCACAAAAGTCATCCTTTAAAACATTGCCTTGTATCAACTCTTTTCTTCTTGGAATGTTAGGACATCCAAAAATATCACCATTTGAAAGAACTGATGCAACATGAATTCCAGTGTAGCAAGTAAATTTTTTACCTGTTGGGTCTAAAGTGTTTTCAGTATTGCCAAAATAATGAGTACAGCTCCATACCACAGGAAGTGGAGAAGTTGAATGCTTTTTAATAAAATCAAAGAGAAAGAAATAATCCTCTTGATCAAGCATTAAATTTTCATTGTCTTGAGCTCTACCAATAGGGTCAATACCACTAATTCTAAGTGAGTCAATTTCTAGCATACTCAATAAGCGATAAACTTCTGGTAATTCAGAGATATTGTTTTTAGTTGCAATGAAAGTAACTTGAATGTGTTCAACAAAATCACTCTTTTTAATTTTTTCAATTGCAGAGACAATTCTATCAAAAGAACCCGGTACATGTCTAAATTCTTCATGAGTTTTTTTCATTCCGTCAAGACTAATTGTAATTGTAGACATATGAGTCTCTTTCATTTTACTAATAACATCATCTGTTATTAACATACCATTAGTTACTAATCCCCATTTGAATCCAAGCTTGTCTGCGTAGGCTGTGATTTCAAACAAATCTTTTCTCATAAGGGGTTCGCCACCTGTGATATTTAGCATAATAGCTTTTGTTCCAAAGTTTTTAGCTACATCATCAAGTACTTTTTTGAAAATTTCAGGAGATAATTCATCCTTTTTACTAGCCGTGCACCTGCTACCACAATGGTCGCAGAGTGCATTACATCGGCTAGTTACTTCAAAAAAGAGAGTATGCAATGGATATTTGCCATTTGAGTAATTGTCCATATGCTCTCCTTTCGGTTAATCAGTCAAGTTCATGAATTGAACCTGTCGTTACTACGCTGTCATTCTCCGAATACTTTTCAGCTTGATTCATTGCTTCTTCAACACTCTTTGCCATCGGACAACCATACAGACATCTCATAGAACCAGGACTTCGATATACTGGTCTAGGTTCAGGTTCTCCAGGAACAATGATAATACCACTGTCTTCCTTAATGCCTAAGTCTTCCAGCGACCTATATTCATCTTTGCAAATCTCAACCTTACCATTTTCAGTGTTAAGATACACTTTAGTAGTGAGATACGAATTGCGATAAGATGAAATAAATCCCAAGTCCCTGAGCTGCGCTTTGAGTTGAACCTCATCGATGTCATACGGAATTGTTACTTGTCTTGCTTCCCTCCGATTAAAAGTCACAAGAACGTGAATAGTCTTTCTTTCAGCCATAATAGTACCTTCCTTTCGTTGAATAATATAAAGCTAATTTGTTACTAAAAACTACCCTCCTTAAATTTGTTTTCGAGTTTTACTATTTAAGCAATCACTCTATATTCAAAACTTGCAATCTGCAAATTTTATGTTACCATTATATATTATTTTTACTAAAAAATCAATAGAATAATTGCATCAAGCGATTTTATATTTCTAAATCCAATTCTTTTTCTCTATCTTCTTTTGCTATTTGTTTTTCTGCATCTAAATAAGTTCTAGTCTCTTTTTCAAACTTTCTAATTAAATTATCTTCTGCACCCATATCAAACTTTTGACAAATCCATTCTATAAACTTTCCTATGCTTTCTTTAAACTTATCTATTACTCTGTGTAAATGGTTATTTTCTTTTTCTAAACTTTTTATTTTGCTTTTATATTTCCACTCTAAGTCGAATTCTTTTTCTTTATATTCTGACTTAATGTTTTCTACTTGATTATGCATTTCTTCATTATCAGCTATTATTGAATCTCTTTCTTTCTGATATTTTTCCACTTCTTCAATTATTTTAGTTTGTCTTGATAATTCTCTGTGTAATTTCAAATTATCTTTGTATAAATTTTGAATAATATCATCTTTAGGTTTTATGATTTCTTCTAAAATCTTTTCATCTCTTTTCTTTGATAATCTGTTAATATTAATATCAGTAATATCTGGAGCATCTGGTAATTCTAATTTTATATTTTTCAAAACTTCTTTTGTTTGTTTAAAATTAGTTATTTTCTTATATTCTTCAACAGAATAATGTTTTCTGTTTGTTTCTTCTTTGGGTAAACCCCTTTGCAAATTGAATCCATTTTCCAGCATATATTTATAAAAAGCATCTTGTAATTGTCTGTAACTATCTTTTGCTTCCCAAAATTCACTACAAGCAAGTTTATCAATAGAATTTCCTTTTTTATCAGTTGTATGAACTACTGGCAAAAAAATCAAGTGCATATGAGGTGTTTGTTCATCTCTATGCACTTTTGCAGATATTATATATTGTTCTCCTAAATCTTTATATTCCGTTACAAATTTATATGCAGTTTCGAAAAATCTTTTTGTTTCTTCTTCGTCTATTCTTTCAAAAAAATCATGATCTGATGTTATTATATATTCACAAGCTATATTACTTACTTTTTTAATTTGTCCTTTCAAATTATATTTCTCTCTTATTCTATCAAATTCTTTTTCGTAACTATATTGTGGTGATTTTATTGAATAATTCAAGTATGACTTTTCTTTATCTATATTATCATTTGAATAATTTTTATTTTTTCTTTCATTGTGTCTAAATATTCCTTTCAAATTTTCTCTTTTATATTTTGTATTTCTTATTATCGCATAACTCATTTTTTCCTCCTTACTTGTGCTAAAACACATCTAAATTTTTATATTATTGCTCATTTTCTAATTTGTGTTGTAACACAACTACAATACTTTTTTAACGCTATTCGCTAAAAGTATTTGTTGTGGCAGGGAAATTATATTTCCCCACACCCCTTTGCCAAAAAAATATCTACATATTTTTTTCGTTTTAGTTAAAATTGCTATTTGCAACTTTAACTAAAAAATCAGCTACATGAGTAGTTCATCTACTTTAGTTGCTGATTTTATTTATACAAATACGTTTGCATTTGCATATAATTTAGTTAAGTCAAAGTTTGTATAATCTCTTCCTTTATAGTCCGATTTATATTTCTTATTACTATTCGAAGTATTATATATCTTTTTATTTTTTATATTATTTATTATATCTTTGTTATTTTCGCCTATAGGGTATGGTTGTTTTTGACTATCTGGATAGTTATTTTCTTCAATACCCTCTTGAACTTTTTGACTATACCTATTGATGTTTTCGACTATAGGCATAATTTGTCTTTGTTCTATTTCTTTACTATCTGTTTTGTATTTTAATTTAACACTTATATATCCTTTATCTTTTAATGAACTTATTATTTTAGATACTCTTTCATGTGTTACATTTACAATATTTGCAATATATTTATTACTTGCAAAGCAACTTCCTTTTTCTTCACTCAAATATAAAACCATCGAAAGTATTATTTTCTCCTTATCTGATAAATCTTTATTTAATAAAATTTCTGCTGGTATCCATAGTCCTTTTAGCTTTTGCATTGCATAGCCTCCCTTCGTTTTTATTCGCACCACGTTCAATTTTTTGGCTTTTAAATTTGCTTTTAGTATTATTTAAAGTCAAAAAAATAAAGCCTTAAATTTTCATTTTAAAGCTTTATTACAAATTAATTATTTTTATATTTCTAATAATCCTATATTATCCTCAAATATTTTTTTGCATTCTTCTTTAGTTATATCTCCTAATTTATATTTTTCATATATTTTTAGTAGAGTTTGTGTTTCTATAATCAACGATCCATATCTTGTTGCTAAATCTTTTTGATGTTCATGTATTTCTTGTCTTTCCTCTAGAGGTTTATTTCTTTGATGGTTTATAACTAGTAAACCTTTAACTTTTTCTTCTTTTCCTTCTTCATGTAATTTATCGAAATAGTTTTGAATATGAACTTCTAGCTGTGAAACATTTTTATTTTGAATTGCAGAACTTAATCCTTTAATTTCACCAACAAAGGTTATATCTTCTTTTTTTATAAGAAAATCTTCTCTGCCTTCATCAATAAATTTACTTGAATCATACTCTAATATTTCATCTAATATTTCGAGTACAACTTTTACTAATTCATCTCCATTTGTATATAGGATACTTTTATATTCTAAATTTTTATTTAACTGTTCTTCTAATTTTATATTTTTATCTTTCAGTTTTTGTATTTTTTCATTATTACTATTCTTATCCTCTTCCAACTGTTCATCATTATAAAATTTTATATTTTGTATCCATTTAGGCATTTCTTCTCTCTCATTATTTTCTTTACAATAATTTGTAATAAACAATTTTAATATATCAATATTTTTTAATACATTTAAAGTTGTTAAACAAATCTTATCTTTCTGTATTGTAGTAATCTTATTACTATTTTTAGAAAAAGTAATTGCTTTAAATTCTTCTTGATAATTTGTAAAGTTAAAATCAGCGTCTATTTCTTTTTGTTCTATAGTTGTTTTTGTTTTTTCAAACGATAATTCTAAATTTTCTACTTTAAATAAGTTCGAACTTATAATTTTTATTAAATTAGATTTGTTATCTTTTAGTTGTATTGAATGAGTATATTTATATCTTTTACTTCCTCCTACATATTCATAAGTTTGATTGTAATCAAATTCTTCATTTTGTGGCATTACTATAACTATTTTAGAAATACTACTATTTATTATTGCTTCTTTTATCGTTAACAAATCTTTATAGCAATTAACATTAGTAGGCTGTGTTTCATTATATCTCCATATATATTCATTTGATAAATCAATTATACATAATTCAAAATCATCTAAAGCTTGTATTTCTCCCAATTTCGAAATCTTATATAATTTATCTGAATATTCGCTATATTTACCCACATCATAAGTTATTATTTGTATCATCTATTATCTCCTTCTATAAACTCTTTTTATATGCCCATATTTTACCACATTTTGTCGAAAAAATAAAGCCTAAGATTTTACTCTTAAGGCTTACACATTATTTTCTATTTAATTACCAATCCCAATTTCACAACAGGATTTTTCTCTGCTAAGAAAACCTTTTTAATCTCAATACTTTCTGGAATAACTTGTCCAATTTTTCTACCGTTCTTTAGTGTTACATCTTTGTGTACTGTAGATTTACTAACTCCAAACTTTTTTGCAGCACCTCTTACTGTATCTTTTGAATCTATAATATAATGTGCTAACTCCATTGCACGCTCTTCAATTGAGTAACCTTTCATAAAGAAAACCTCCATATTGAATACTTTTGTTTAAGTGTATTCATATGAAGGTTGTATTAGAACGTATAAATTTTTTTATATTATATTTTTAATTAGAATCATTTTACAGGAAATTAGCTCTAGTTTTATAATTCTATGTTCTTTCAGAGTATGCTTTGTTCTTCTGATTTATATATTCAAACATACCATCTAAATCACTATTATTAAGTCTTACAACATCTTCTTTTCCTTTTTGTTTAGCATTTTCTATTAATTTGTTATATAAATACTCAACAACATCAAATGCAGTATTTCCCTTATTGGTTTTTATTAAGAATATTTTTTTAGCATCTATATCATGATTTGCCTTTCCTTTCACATCTCTTTGAGGGTTTTTCTCAAACATTTCTCTTAAATTTTCCCTTGAAAATTCTTCCGCAAAGACGTTATTATACTGATCTTCTATTAAAAAATCTTCTCCTTCTTTGGCATCTACTTTAAAATATATTTCATCTTTAAATCGTTTTTCCATTGCATTATATACGTCTTCTTCGTTTACTTTTTCTGTTTTTGAATAATCTACTACATCAAAATATTTTCTATATTCCATTGGAATATCGCATATTCTTAATTTTTTAAATTCATATATAAAAGAATTTTTTATTTCTAGTACTCCTTTTCCTCCTTTAGACATATATACTCTCGACTGTTCTTCTGATTTCATTTTAGAAGCATCTCCGATTTTAGCCTTTAGTCCTTCGCTAATTATTTGTTTAAGGTTATCTTTACATGTAAAATGAAAATATGAATTATTTAAATCTATATCACTAATATTCACACTTTCAATGCCTTTCATTTCTCTATGTTTTTTTATAAATAGATCTTGCAACATTGTGTAATCTTTTTCTTGTACTTTATAAAATTCCTTTACCATATCCTGATTATTTACTAAACTTATTGCAGGAGGAACTATATTTTTAGATATTAACATACTATTTAGTAAACACAATGCTGTTCTTTTGTTTCCATCTTCATATGGTTGTATGAACATAAAGTCAGCATATATTTTTGTTACAGCTTTAATATATTCTTCAACACTTTGTTTACTATTATATGCACTTTCATATTCTTCTTGTAATTTTGCTATAGCCCCTGGTACTTCTTCGAATGGTATTGTATGTATTATTGGATTTTCTCTTATTCCCTCATTTGACCCTAGTGTTACAGGCTTTTGTCTATAATCTGTTCCTATTTTAGTCATTCCTATTTGACTTACCATTTCACTTCTAAACAGCTTGCAACTTTCTTCAATATTAATTGGTCCTTGGTCTTTCTTTTTAACAAATGGAATTAAAGTCATTCTTGATATGTCTTCTATTTCTTTTATATTTTGGTATTCTGCTACACCTTTCTCTAATGTTCTATGAACTTTATCATGTGCTATAAAAGGATCTTTAGGATTTTCGGATATTGTCTTTCTTATCATTTCTCTTACTTTTTTTATATAGGAATCTTCTAACATGTTACTTTTTTCTATTTTTTTATAATGAAATGATTTTATAAATTTCTTTATTATATTTTTTTCTTCTTCATACTTATGCTTAAATTCTTCCTCTAAATAAATTGAATCTAAGCTGATTCCGTTATGCATACTGCCATAAGCAAATTCTTTCCATTCTTCATATTCCTCATTTGATGTTATATTTAATGAATTTCCAAATAAGGCTTCTATTGTACTTTCATCAAATTTTATATTGCTATCTAAATCAATTTGTCTATGAATACTTTCTGACTCTTTTCTGTATTCTGGAATTGAATCAAAATTAGTTTCCATATATTTATGTATCATTAACATTTTATCAATATCCATTTGAGCTATAAGTATTCTTTTTATATATTCTTGTATAGGATTAAAGCTTAATTTTTGTGATAAATTCTTTCCATTAGAAAACATTTCTTTAACTGCTTCTATTCCTTTTTCTTCAATATTTATATATATTTTTTCTGCTGAATCTTTTACATTTTCTATTTCTATACTACCTCACCTCTTTTGTTTCACACCTATATATCTTTAGCTTGTTTTCTAAATAATTAAAAACTATTTTTATTATACACTATTAGATTATTTTTTCAAGTTCATAAATTTTTAATTTCTACTTTTCTTCTTAAAGTATATTTTTTCATTCTTTGGAAATAATTTATTTAGGTGGTGATAATATGACAAGTAAAGAGCTTTTATATGTTGAAGATGCTTTAGGGCATGAATGTTATATGAAAACATGTGCTAAAAAAACTTCTTCTCAATTAACAGATCTTACTCTTTCTACTTATGTAGCAGAGTTAGAGCAAAAGCATACTGATTTATTTAACAAATTTTTAAATTTATTATAGGAGGTACTTATGGAAGATAGAGATTTAATCGAAAATGAATTATTAGTAATTAAAGGTGTATGTGATTTATATCTTCATGGAACAATAGAATCTTCTACTGCTGAAGTTCACATGGCTTTTAAAGATGCTTTAAATGAATCTTTAAATATTCAAAACAAAATTTATAATCTTATGAAAGAAAAAGGATGGTATAAAACTGATACTGCTGAACAAACTAAAATTGATACTGTTAAACAAAATTTCATGGGTAAATAAAATTTAAGACCTCTGTTAATTAAGTAATGTTATAATCTTTACTTAATTAACAGAGGTTTTATTTTATATAGCAACAAATTTATTTATTAAAATATTCGCTTGTTTCTTCTAGGTTTTCAAAGTTTTTATGTCTCAAGACTTCATATATAACTATTGCTACTGAATTAGATAAATTTAAAGAACGAAGCATACTTCTCATTGGAATTCTAATTGTTTTATCTAAATATTTTTTTAGTAAGTCTTCTGGTAAGCCTTTTGTTTCTTTTCCAAATAGTAAAAATACTTCATCAAATTTTTCATATTCTACATCTGAATAACAAGTTTGTCCTTTTGTTGTTACAAAATACATATTGTTTTCCTCTGGTTTATACTTATTTAAAAATTCTTCTAAAGATGAATGCTTTTCTATTTCTAATTTATCCCAATAGTCAAGTCCTGCTCTTTTTAATGTTTTATCTGTTATTTCAAAGCCTAATGGCTCAACTAAATGTAATTTTCCTCCTGTTGCAGCACATGTTCTTGCTATATTTCCTGTATTTTGTGGTATTTCTGGTTCTACCATTACAATGTTAATTTTCATTTAATTCTCTCCTATCATAAAAAATTACATTATTATTATAACACCTTGAATTCAAAAGTCAAAAATCTTGATAAGAAAATTTTTGCGAATTTTTGTTTGACTTTTGTGACATACTATGTTATATTATTTATGCGAACATTTTTTTGATTATTTAAAATAGTCAATCAAATAATTTGTATTTTTTCGCAACACTGTATGCCTTTATAAATTAAACAAACTAAAAATACTACAAAGGTTTATAGGTAAACCCTTATTTAAAAACCTAAATATTTATACAACGAGTGAATTAAATGGATATTCTTGAAAAATTAAAAATATTAGCAGATTCGGCAAAATATGATGCTTCTTGTAGTTCTTCTGGAAGCAAACGTTCAAATACAAAGGATGGAATTGGAAATGGAGATGTTTCTGGCATTTGTCATAGCTGGCGGAGCTGATGGAAGATGCATTTCTCTTCTAAAAATTTTAATGAGCAATAGCTGCATTTATGATTGTAAATATTGTATTAACAGATGTACAAATTCTGTTAAAAGAGCTACCTTTACTCCTAGAGAAATTGCTGATTTAACTATTGCCTTTTATAAACGTAATTATATAGAAGGTTTATTTTTAAGTTCTGCTGTAATAAAAAATCCAGACTATACAATGGAACGTTTATATGAAGCAATTTTTATATTAAGAAAAGAATATAATTTTAATGGTTATATCCATGTAAAAACTATTCCTGGTGCAAGTAAAGAATTAATTGATAAATTAGGTCATTTAGTAGATAGAACTAGCATTAACATTGAGCTTCCTTCTAATGATAGCCTAAAACTTTTAGCCCCACAAAAAGAGAAAGCAGGAATTCTAACTCCTATGCAATACATTTCAAAAGAAATAAATATTTCTAAACAAGAAAAATCAAAATATAAAGAAAAATTTGTGCCAGCAGGTCAAACTACTCAATTAATTGTAGGTGCCACTCCCGAAACGGATTTGAAAATTATGAAATTGTCTGAAAGTTTATATACTAAATTAAACTTAAAGCGTGTTTATTATTCTGCCTATGTTTCTATTAATGAAGATAGCAATTTGCCTGCTCTTTCTTCCCCACCTCTTCTTCGAGAAAATAGGCTTTATCAAGCAGATTGGCTTATTCGTTTTTATGGTTTTAAAATTGACGATTTATTAGATGAAACTCATCCAAATTTTCATACTATGTTAGACCCAAAATGTGATTGGGCTCTTCGTAATCTGCAACACTTTCCTGTAGAAATTAATAAAGCTGACTATAATACTTTATTAAAAGTTCCAGGCATTGGTGTTATTAGTGCTAAACGTATTATTACTGCAAGAAGAGAATTTAATTTAACTTTTGAGAATTTAAAAAAATTTGGAATTGTACTAAAACGCGCTCGTTATTTTATTACTTGTAATGGAAAATATTATGACCCTATTAAACATTTTAACGAAAATTTTATTGCTCAAAATTTACTTTTTTTAGAACGTACATCCACACCTTCTTTAAACTATGTTCAAACTTCTTTATTTGATAATATTTCAAATGCAGATAATTTCATTTTTGACGCACTTTCACCAACAAAGGAGGATAAGCAAAAATGTTTAACTGGAATACTATAACTAAAACTTATGTATATGATGGCTCTTTCGAAGGGCTTCTTAGTATCGTTTTTAATTGTTATATAAATAAAAATATACCTTTAAAAATTGTAAAAAAAAGTAATTTAGAAATAAATTTTTTAGAGGAAACTGAAGAGCAAATAACTAATTATGAACATTCTGACAGAATATTTCATGGAATTATTAAAAACATTTCTTATGATACTTTGTACAATAGCTATTATGCTTTTCTTTCTAATACTCAAAATAAAGAAATTAATATTGTAAAATATCTTTTAAAGGGTTTGGTTATTGGACCTAAAATTGATACTATGCTTTCTATAGATTTTGTATTTGCTGTGCATTCTATGCGAAAAAAAATGCTACATGAGGCTCATAAATTTAAAGGACTTCTTCGCTTTGTTCAAATAAAAGAAAATTTATTTTATGCTTCTATTCATCCTGATAACAATATAACCGAAAATTTAGGACATCATTTTATAAGTAGATTACCTAAAGAGAATTTTATTATTCATGATAAAAATAGAAATATTGCATTTCTTTATAATACTAAGGAATATAAAATAATTGATAATTTTTCTTTGCCCTCTTTTACTATTTCAGATGAAGAAAAAAAGTATCAAGAATTATGGTCTTCATTTTTTAAAACTATTGCTATTAAAGAAAGAACAAACAAAAGACTTCAAATGCAATATATGCCTAAAAAGTATTGGCAGGATTTAATAGAATTTAAATAACTATACAATCTAAGAGATATACATAAAATTGCCTTTTAAGTTAAAATATGTTATAATAATTATGTAACTTATTTTATACTTTAATGGAGGAAAATTTTTATGCTTACATTTTTAAATTTTAATGCTCGGCAATTAGCTTCAACCGATGGTTTTAATAGAAAAATCAAAAAAGTAGCTGAAAAATTAGGAATTAAGAAAATTTTATATTCAGAAATAATCAATATTGAAGATAATAGTTTAGATGTTCTTCTTATTGATGAAAAAATGTATTTTCATAAAATACATTTATATTCTACTTTAGTAGTTAAAATGCTAAATGATGAATTTAGTAAGATTCTTAATTCTCTTGGTTTCACTAATTTGGAAAACTCATTAGATGACTCAAATTGCGTTGAAAACTGCAATCTTCTTGAAGAAATTAGTTCAACATTAAGTAGATCCATTGAACTTCTTAATATTGAAAGCTCCTCAAATATTGACAGGTTGGAGAATAGTGTTTCTTCTCAATTTAATATTTGCTTTGAGAACTTCACTTATAAGGAGATTCACTCTGCAGTAGAACCTTTAGTAAAAGACTTTATTCATCATCTTCATAGTTTTAAAATTATAAGTCTTAATAAAGTATCTATTGAAGTGTTAGCAATAACTTCGGAATGTAAATTATTTCAATATACAATTCCCGTTAACAGCTCATACACCAAATTTCTTAACAGATATCTTTCTGCTATTCTTCCTTACGATAGTTTCATTGAAATGAAACGTAATCTAAGAACTCTTGATTTTTCTGCTTCATTAAAAGAAACCTTACCTATTTATAAGTCTAAAAAAGAAAAATTAGATACTTGTGGTTTTCTAACATTTCTTTTAAATACTTATAAAAAAGATATAAAAGGAGAAGGATCTGGCAATGAAGGCCTAAAGAATTTTCACAAATTCTTTTTTGATACTTGTGCTGATGAAAAAGAAGCTAAAAATAAGATTATGTCTTGCTATATGCAAGCTAAGTCTTATGAACAAAAAAAATAAGTAACTTCCAAAAAGAACTATCTTAATAGATAGTTCTTTTTTTGCATATTTTTTAATATTTTAGAAAAAATATTTATTATTAGTAATTCTATTGTTTATGTTTACTTCTTAGTTTCTGTAAAGTTAACCTCATACATGCTATATTCCAGATAAATAAATCTTTACATAGAGATTAATTTATGAAAGGAGCGTAATTATGGCAATTGATTATAGTGTTATTGGAGAAAGATTAAAAAGAGCAAGAAAAGAAAAGGGGTTAACTCAAGAACAACTTGCTGAGAAAATTGACGTTTCTATAGCATTTTTAAGTAGAATTGAAAGAGGTAGTTCTCAAATAAATTTAAAAAGATTAACTCAAATTTGTGAATTATTAGATGTTACTGAAGGTGATATTTTAAATGGTGTTTCTAATAATTCAAATAAATACCTTGATTTTGAATTTGCAAATTTATTACAAAAATGTTCTTCTTCACAACAAAAGCTAATTTATGATATAGCTAAAGTAATTGCAAATCAAAACAATTAATAAAAAAGTAAAACTTTTACAATTTTTGTAAAAGTTTTTTATTATTTTTAACTTATAATTCTAACTTGAATTATTGTTATCTGTAAAAATAAACCTATTCGTGCTATATTTACTAAAAAGGAAAGGTGATTTTATGGCAGTAGATTTTAATATAATAGGTAAGCGCCTTAAAAACGCTAGAAAAGAAGTAAATTTTACACAAGAAAACTTAGCCGAAAAAATGGGTGTTTCTATTGCCTATTTAAGTAAGGTAGAAACTGGTAAAATTCATATTAATTTAGAAAGGTTATCTCAAATATGTAATATTTTAGATGTTACTGAAGGTGAAATTTTAAATGGTGTTTCTAACAATTCAAAAAAATATTTGAATAGTGAGTTTTATGAATTATTAAGAAAATGTACACCTCAGCAACAAAAATTGATCTATAATATATTAAAAGTTATATTAGAAGATAATTAAGTTCTTATTATTAAAACAAAAATGTGCAGGAATTATATCCTGTGCATTGACAAATTTTATTTAGTTTTTAATATCCACAATATTTCATATAAAATTTCCAGATTACCTGCTTCATTTCTTCCGAAAAATTACTTCTAAAAATTTCATATGATATTCTCCTTTTCTTATTCTTTATAAAGCAATATTTTCCATTATTTTTCATAAGAAAATTCTTGAAAAAAGGCTCATCCTATGTTACTATAAATTTGTATATTGTTAAAAATTTAATCAATTATAAAATAAGGAGGATTTATTTATGAAATTCAAAGAGTGGGAAGGATTTAATACTCTTGGTGAATGGACAAAAGAAATTGACGTAAGAGGGTTCATTCAAGCAAATTATACTCCATATTGTGGAGACGATTCTTTCTTAAAAGAACCAACAGAAAGAACTAAAAAATTATGGGATGAAGTTTTAGAACTTTATAAAAAAGAAAGAGAAAATGGAGTACTTGATGTAGATACAAAAACTCCATCTGCAGTAAATGCTTATGATGCAGGTTATATAAATAAAGAATTAGAACAAATTGTAGGTTTACAAACAGATGCACCTTTAAAAAGAGCTATTATGCCAGCTGGTGGTATTAAAATAGTAGAAAAATCTTGCGAAGCTTATGGATACAAAGTAGATGAAGAAACAGATTACATCTACAATAACTTAAGAAGAACTCATAATGATGGTGTATTTAGCGTATATACTCCAGATATTAGAGCTGCAAGAAGCTCACACTTAATTACTGGTCTTCCAGATGGATATGGACGTGGAAGAATTATTGGTGATTATAGACGTGTTGCACTTTATGGTGTAGATGTTTTAATTGAAGAGAAAAAACATGAATTAGAAATATTAGATGTAGATGAATTTACAGAAGATGTTATTCGTGAACGTGAAGAAATTCATGACCAAATAAAAGCTTTAGAAGATTTAAAGAAAATGGCTGCAAGATATGGATTTGATATTTCAGTTCCTGCTTCAAATGCTAAAGAAGCAATTCAATGGTTATACTTTGGATATTTAGCTGCAACTAAAGATCAAAACGGTGCTGCTATGAGTTTAGGTAGAACTTCTACTTTCTTAGATATCTACATTCAAAGAGATTTAGAAAATGGAAGCTTAACTGAAGAAGAAGCTCAAGAATTAATGGATCATTTTATTATGAAATTACGTATGATTCGTTTCTTACGTGCACCAGAATACAACGAACTATTTAGTGGAGACCCTGTTTGGGTAACTGAAAGTGTTGGTGGTATGGGTGTTGATGGTAGAACTTTAGTTACAAAAAATTCTTTCAGAGTTTTACACACATTAACAAACTTAGGTCCTGCCCCAGAACCAAACTTAACAGTTTTATGGTCTGAAAGATTACCAGAAAACTTTAAAAAATATACTGCTAAAATTTCAGTAAAAACATCTTCTATTCAATATGAAAATGATGACTTAATGAGAGTAACATTAGGAGATGACTATGGTATTGCATGTTGCGTATCTGCAATGAAAATTGGTAAACAAATGCAATTCTTTGGTGCTAGAGCAAACTTAGCTAAAACTCTTCTTTACGCTATTAATGGTGGTAGAGATGAAAAAACAGGAAAACAAGTTGCTCCTAAATATGAACCAATTACTTCTGAATATTTAAATTATGATGAAGTTATGGAAAAATTTGATGTTATGATGGATTATGTTGCAAAAATATACATTAAAGCATTAAATGCTATTCATTATATGCATGACAAATATTCTTATGAAGCATTAGAAATGGCTTTACATGATAAAGAAATTTTAAGAACTATGGCATGTGGAATTGCAGGACTTTCAGTAGTTGCTGATTCTTTATCTGCAATTAAATATGCTAAAGTAAAAGTTTTAAGAGATGAAACTGGACTAGCTGTAGATTATGAAGTTGAAGGAGATTTTCCTAAATACGGAAATGATGATGACAGAGTAGATAGCATTGCTGTAGATATAGTAAAAACTTTCTTAGGAAAACTTCAAAAACATCATACTTATAGAAATTCAAAACATACATTATCTATTTTAACTATTACATCAAACGTAGTATATGGAAAAGCAACAGGAAATACACCAGACGGAAGACGCTCTGGAGAACCTTTCGGGCCAGGTGCAAACCCACTACATGGTAGAGATACAAATGGTGCAGTAGCAGTTATGAATACTATTGCAAAATTACCTTATGAATATTCAGAAGATGGTATTTCATACACATTCTCTATTACACCAGGAACTTTAGGAAAAGAATTAGATACACAAGTAAATAATTTGGTAAGCTTACTTGATGGATATTTTAAACAAACAGGACATCACATTAATGTTAACGTATTTGACAGAGCATTACTAGAAGATGCAATGGAACATCCTGAAAAATACCCACAACTTACAATTCGTGTATCTGGATATGCAGTAAACTTTATTAAATTAACAAGAGAACAACAATTAGATGTAATTAATAGAACAATACATGAGAAATTTTAAAACTAAAGAGAGCCAATTAATGGCTCTCTTTAATTTTGTTACCTGTTAATAACCTCCGGAACATCATCCTTATTCTTCCTGCTTTTTCAAGTCCTATGCATTGACATTCTATAGAATCTGTACATCCATAATGTTCACATGTAAAACAAACATCTTTTGGCATATTATGGACTAATGTTCCTTTATAAGGTAATTGTTTCCGATTTTTCTTCATTCTTCATACCTCCTGTTGTTATTAATCTCATTTCAACTTTAACATATTAATTAAAATAATCTTTTAGCAATGGTTTTAGTCCTATGTTATAAACATAGTCTTCCCATATTTCATCGACGTCCCATATAGACGTATACCTGTCATTAAACCAAATTTCCGTCTTATCTCCTCTTGCCCATTTAGGTTTTAATTCTAGGTATAGTTTTCCTTCTTCAAATTTTCTAGAAAAAATTGTCCATTTTCGATGACTAATCTCTTCTAAAAAAGTTGCAATTTGTTCATTTGAAATTCTTTCAACAATTTGACTATTTATACAAAATCCGCTCTCAGTACTATATATATAGTAAATAGTTGATATTTCTTCTAGTTTATCTGGCCTTGTATATTCATCTCTACTAGATTTTAATAAGAAAATGTTTTTTTCTATTTCTTCTAATTCTATTTTTTTAGTACCTTTTAAAAGAAATTTTGCTAATTCTTTATTTTTAATTAATATTATTGACCTCTTATTACACTTCCGTAAAAACTCTATAAGAGAATTTTCATAGTCTCTGATGTTCACACTCTTTATTTGCATTTTTTTACCTCCTATTAATTGTCCCTTATTATTTGTTTACAGCTGCTATTTTATCCCTCTATTTAATTTAATACATAGAGATATAAAAAAAATATTATGCAATTATATTAACATAAGTTTATTGTTTTTTCAACGTTCTTAATAAATTTTATATCTTCCATTTTATTAATTGCAAAACATTTCTTTCCTAAATCTTTTAGTGATGCTCCACAATGATATAGTTCTTTATTATCAATTACAATAAATCTATCATGAAATTTGTTTGTATATGCTAATTTTAAATTAGCATATTGTTTATTAAATTTTTGAATATCTAATTTTGTTATATTACAATTTTGTGAAGTTAATATAACTACTTCTACATTCTCATTTTTCTTTGACAACATTTTTAAAATACTATCATCTATATAGTTATCAATAATTAAAATCTTATTTTTTGCTTTTTTTATAATATCAATTATTAAGCTATATGCATCATAAATTTGCCCGTCAAAAAATATTTTTTGTTTAAATTCTTTCTCTTTGTTATTTTGTAATTCGTCAAAAACTTTTTCAAACTTTTTTTCATGGTCTGTTAACATTTTATTTTGTTTTAGTAATTCGTATTCTACATTTGTTAATCTCTCAAATACTTGTCCATTATTTAGTATAAACTTTCGCATTTCTATAAAAGCTTTCATAATATTTATACTCACTTTTATTGCTATATCACTTTTCAGTAATGCTGAAAGCATTGCAATTCCTTGTTCTGTGAATACATATGGCAAATACCTTCTTCCTCCATAGCTTTGTTTTTCAAAACTTGAGGTGACAATTTGGCACCTCAAGTTTTGAAATTCTTTCTCTGTTAACTGAAAACAAAATTCTTCTGGAAATCTTTCGCTATTTCTTTTTACTACTCTATTTACATATTTTGTTTCACATTGGTATAGCATAGCCACATCACTATCTAGCATCACTTGTTTTCCTCTTATGTTATAAATTAAATTTTTAATATTTTCTGTTTCATTATTTACTACATTTAATTCTTCGTTTATTGGTGCAATATTATTTTTTTCATTCATAATTATCACATCCTATTTCAAAGTTTCGTTTATTATAAAACATTTGTTTTGTTGTGTCAAGTGTTTTTACTTTTTTCTCTTCTGCAAAATCTTGATTCTGTTTTTTTATTGTATTTTATAATTTTTTATAGTAAAATGGTTAAGATATTATTATACTAAAAATATGGAGGATTTACATGGAAGGAAGAATTCACTCATTTGAGAGTTTAGGAGCAGTCGATGGTCCGGGTGTTCGATTCGTAGTCTTTATGCAAGGCTGTAGCTTAAAGTGCAAATATTGTCAAAATAGAGACACTTGGAATTTAAAAGGTGGTACTACCTATTCTAGTGATGAAATTGTAGAAAAAATTTTAAGATATAAAAATTACATTATGCCAAATGGTGGTGTTACTATAAGTGGTGGAGAACCTTTACTTCAAGCTAAATTTTTAATTGAACTCTTTACCAAGTTAAGGCAATATAATATTCATACATGCATAGATACATCTGGAAGTGTAGCATTAACAGATGAAATAAAAGAATTAATCAATTTAACTGATTTATTTTTGTTAGATATAAAATGTATAAATGATGAAAAGGCTATTAATTTGACTGGTGTTTCTAACAAAAAAGAATTAGAATTTGCAAAATACTTAAGTAATATAAATAAACCTATGTGGATTAGACAAGTTTTAGTTCCAGGCTATACTGATGATGAACAAGATTTGGTTAAATTAAAAGAATTTATTTCTACTTTAAAATCTGTAGAAAAAGTAGAAATTCTTCCATATCATGATTTAGGCAAGTTTAAGTGGGAACAACTTGGTGAAATTTATCCTCTAGAAAAGGTTAGAACTGCAAACAATGATGATGTAAAAAGAGCTAAAGAAAGATTAGGAATAAAATAAGAAAGATATTTATCTTAAAAGTATGTCTCTCTTAATTTTCTATTTCTTCAATAGTAGTTTAAAAATCGGAGTATCAAAAATTATATAAATGACTTTTGATACTCCGATACTTTTGAATTTTACATTATTAAATCTATAATAATTCCAGATAATACACCTATTAAATATAATATTGTTACTATTTTAACGTTCTCTTTAAAATTTTCGTTTACTCTAAATAATATTAATATTCCTATTCCAGAGCCTACTAACAATCCACCTATCATAGATCCTACTGAAATTACATTTTGCAAATATAACTGTGTTAATATAACAGATGATGCACAATTTGGAATTAAACCTACAATTCCTGCTATTAATGGTCCGACTATTGGCATATTCAATATTAAATTTGATATATTCTCTTCACCTATAAAGTATATAGCGATATTCATAACTAATGAAATTATTATTATAAACACAAAAATATTTAATGTATGCTTTATAGAAGATTTAAATATTCCCTCTTTTTCACAATGACAATGTTCATGTTCACATATATGCCCTATTTCTTCTACAGTTTCTTCCTTTTTTTGTCTTTCCTTTTTCTTTCTAAATGCTTGTCCTATAAAATCTATTATTACTCCTGCTATTATCCCTATTACTAATTTCGTAGCTAATATTTTTAAAATAACATCTATAGGTGCCGCTTCTGATATTAATATAGGTAACATTTCATCTGATGTTGATAAAAATATTGCTATTAATGTTCCTAATGTTATTACTCTTCCTGCATATAGATTAGCTGCTGCTGCTGAAAAACCACATTGTGGGAAAATACCTAATATTGCACCAAAAACTGGTCCCCATTTACCTGATTTCTTTATTATATTTTTTGTTTTATCTCCTGTTTTGTGTTCTATATATTCCATTATTAGATATGTAATAAATAGAAATGGTAACAATTTTAATGCATCTATTCCTGTATCTAATAATACTTCTAAAAATTCTTCTGACATTTCTTTCTCCTTTATATATTTTTATTAACTTTAATATATACAATTTTTATTTTTAATTAAATATTACTTTTTTTATTTAACCTATTATTTATAATACCATATTTTTATATTTATAACAAGAGTTAAATTTTTAACTTCTTTTCTATTTAATTTCTAATGCTTCTTTTATTTTATCAATATTTTCCATTACACAATTATACCCATATTTATAGCAACTATCTAGTTTTTCTATATCTAAAAGTCCTACTTTATCTGTATATACATTTAATACTAAATCACTCATTTCTAAACTTTCCTCTGATATTTTGCTTCCCATTATATCTATAGTTTTCATTACGATATCCATTATATTACTATTTTCATCTACTGGATCTGCATCAAATTTAACTGCTATTACTTTATCTGCTCCTTGCTTTTTTACTTCATTAACAGGAACATTATCTAATGTTCCTCCATCCATAAATGCATGTGTGCCCATTAAACATGGGTTAAAAACTGCTGGAAAACTACTACTTGCTCTTACTGCTTTGCCTATTGTAATATCTGTAATATATTGTGATGAATCATCTATATTTTTTGGAATATTGTTCGTAAAAATATATTCTTTTGAATTTGTAATATCTACAGTAGGTATTACAACTGGCATTTCTATTTGACTTATATTCTTAATTCCTTTTCTTATTGCTAGTTTGTCATAAACTGTTTCTATTATTTCTCCATCTTTTAAACTTGAAAAAACTTTTTTACTTTTAAAAAAATGACTTTGAAGTCCTGAAATAATTGGTTTTGTGTTAAGTCCAGCAATGTCTTTTGCGTATTTCTTAAATAATATATATATATAATGAGGAGTATACCCCATTGCATACAAAGAAGCTACCATACTCCCGCAACTTGTTCCTCCTATTATATCTATCTTTATTCCGTTTTCTTCTAAAGCTCTTAATACTCCTGCATGTGCTATTCCTCTAATTCCTCCACCTGATAAAGCAACACCTATTTTCATAAAAAGCCTCCTATACGTTTTTCTTATAGTATTTACAAATATTATATGTTTAAACGCATAAGAGGTTATTTTTTATTTAAAATCCTGTTCTTGGTAATTTTGGTTTTTCTGGTTCCTTTGATTTATTTGTAATAACAATTTCTGCTAATTCTCCTTCTTCTTTTATTTCAATTACTTGTTCTTTTTCATTTAATATATAATCTTTATTTGTCTTTATTTCTTTTATAATATATGTTCCTAATTCTAATTTTTCTGTAATTATTGTTCCTGTTTCATCAGTTATATATGTATTTATTAACTCTCCTTTATCATTTTTTAATTCAAATACTACGCCATAAATTGGAGTATTTTTTAAACTTCCATTAATTTTATTATCATCTTCACTTATTTTTACTATTTTTATTTTTCCCTTTTCCTTTTCATTCTCAATTTTTTCTATTTTGGTTTCATTCCATTTTATTTCTATTTTTTTATCTTCTGATAATTTATAATTTTCTTTTGTCTGTATTTCCTTTATTGTATATTTTCCAATAGGTAAATCCTTTATATTTATTTCTCCTTTTTCATCTGTAACTACTTTTTTTATTAATTCTTTGTTACTATTATATATTTCAAATTTTATTCCATCTAACAAAATTTCATTATTATCTTTATCAACCTTTACAATTCTAAGGTTTCCTCTTTTTAATTCATTTTCAAATTCAATTCTTGCTTTTTCTCCCCACTTTAATACTACTTCTTTTTCTTCTTTACTTATTACATATTTTTCTGGTACCTGAATTTCTTTAATTATAACTGTTTGTGGTTTTAGTTTTTCTATTTTTGCTATACCATATTTATCAGTTGTAATTTTACCTAAATTTTCTCCACTTTTAGATTTGATCTCAAAAGTGACATTTGGTATGGGCTTTTTTGTTTCTTTATCTATTTTTAATATCTCTAAATCACACTTATTAGATTCTACTTTTAAAATAGTTCTCGTGTTTGCCTTTTCATACCCTGTTGTATATGTTACATAGCTTTGTGCTCCTTCTATTGTACTTTTACAATAATATATTGGATTAGTTTTTATATTAGCATCTTTTATATAAATTTTTCCTTCTATGTCTTCTTTTATTTTATTTATAGGAATTGCTATTTTGAAATAATCTTCTGATAAAACACTTTTTTCTTCATTGTTAGAATTTAATATTTTTGTTCCTTCTGGGAATTCTTTTATTTCTACTTCATACGATTCTATTTTCTTATTTCCTGTAACTTTATAATCTTGAATGTAATATGTAACACCTTTTATTATTTCGCTCTTGCTCTTATTTTGTTGTTTTATAGTTACTTCTGGTTTTTCATAAACTTCTTTTCCGTTTATTCCATATTCATATAAAATTTGTGCTACTTCTAGTACTTTACTTCCTCTTCTTACAATTTCTTCTACACTATTTCCATCTACAGGTTTATTACCTATTATATATTTTTCTGTTGGAGCCATTTCATCTACTAGACTATGTATAGCTATTTTTGTAGCACTATAAAGATCGTCATCACATTCTAACCCCCATTGGCTATAATTTGACCCCATATACCCTTTATTTAATATTCGCCAAATTTGACTATTATTTTCTTTAGATATTATTGCATCATAAGACTCATATTTCATTCCAACTCCTTCTTTTTTAGGTTCTACACAAAATGCTGGAAATTTTACGTTATTTTTTGTATCTTCATAAAAAACATACCATATTGATTTGTATGTCCATATTTTGTATTTTTCCATCCAAAATTCTACTAATGAATCGCATTCATGATCAGTTTTTAGTTCTATTTTATCTCCTTCTTTAATATTAGCTTGCACTTTATTAAATATGTTTGATGTTATTTGTAATATTTGTACTAACAATAATAATATTATTATCAATTTTTTCATTATTTTGTTTTTCATACTTTTTCCTTTCTTTATTTTATTATAATAATTCAACATTGTATTTATAAATAAATTGTATATAATTTACTCTAAACACTTTAGTAGTTTTAGGTAGGGAATTTTCGCAAACAAAAAGAGACTAAATAAATGCTATTTGCATTATATTTAGCCCCTATTTATATTATTTTTATGTATTTACTATTCTTGTGTGAATGATAAAAAGTACATTTTTTATATTTTTCTTTCGTTTTTTATATCTTCTCTCAATATGCTATTTAAAGCCATCTCATATTAGTTTATAGAATACTACTTTTTATATTTTCTCTTCGTTTTTTATAACTTTTCTTTGACGTTGCATTAAAAATTGCATTAAATTTTAGTATCTAACAAAGCTAATAAATATATCTTTTTTATTGTTTCCATTTTCTTATTTATAAAACATATTTCTTCTTTATTAAACAATTTTTCATTTTCTTCAATTCTCTCTTTTATTAATTTTTCTAAATTCATAATATACCTCCAATTTGACTTTTAAAAGAATTGAATGTATACTTAATATGTGCATATTTATTAAATATACATTCTTTGAGATAGTTTCAGTTCCAGCTGAGCTATCTCTTTTTATGTTCTTATTTTATATCGAATTTTGTCGAATTGCAAGAAAAATCGTTCGTCAAATGTCGACAAAACCCTGGAACTGAGAGTTCCATATTGTACAATTAGAATATTATTATTAAAATTAGAAATAATACATTTAGAGGAAGTTTTATGGTTATTTTTAATATTAAGAAAATAAGAGAAAAAAAGAATATTACTATATATAAATTAAGTAAAATAACAGGTTTGTCTAGAACTTATATAAGGAATTTAGAAAATAATAAAAATGCAAATCCTACTATAAATTCATTATTTAGTATTTCAAATGCGTTAGATGTTAATATAAAAGATTTATTTTATACTATTTTTGATATTGAGAATCTGAAAAAAGAAATGTATGAAAGGATTAATAAATATGGGTTAGATTCTAAAGAAGTACTAGAGATTAGCCAACTTATAGATTTGCTTGTAAATATCAAAATGAAAGAAGAACTAGACAACTAGTTCTTTCTTATTTTTATGCATAAATCTCTAAAATTCATATTATATAATCTTCTCAAACTATTGCTTGATAAATAATTATATTTTATTGCCATTTTATTCCATTCTTTTACTGATATCTTACAGTCGTATTCTCGAATAGCTTGTATGCTTCTTTCGTAATCATTCATACTTACCACCTCTATATAATTATAGCATATTATGTTACTTTTGTTTGTCGAAATTTGGAAGTAGTTGGAAAAATTTATACTTTTTTATTGTATAATTTATAAATCTGTAGTATATTATTAGGTATTAGGAGGACTTGTAATGTTTATTTTATATGCAGATGAAAGTGGTAGTACTGGCACTGATTATGATAACCCAACACAAAAAATATTTACTTTAGCTGGAATAGCTTTAAAAGATGAAGATTGGTACGATTTAAATTATAAAATTCAAAAATACAAAGAAACTATCAGTCTTGATTTATGTAATTATGAAATACATACAAATGACATATTTCAATCTTCTAAAAATTTAGGAAAAGGGTTCGACTTTAGAAAAAATACCATTGAACAAAACTTAATTATTTTAGAAAAGCTAGTAGATTTAATTGTTGATTTAAATTTACCTATTTTTAGTGTTGTAATAGATAAACAAAAATTCAAAAAATTTATTAATAAAGTTCATGGACCTTCTATAAAAATAGATCCTTATTTATATGCTTTTTCTTTTCTATCTATTGAATATAACAACTTTCTTATTTCCAAAGAAAACAATGGTATGATTTTATTAGATGAAAATAACAATATTACCAATTCTCTTGAAAAAGTATATTCTAATCTTATAGGAAAAAATTTTACTGGAGACACAAATAATATAATTGAAAACGTTCTTTTTTTAGAATCAAAGAAAAATAATTTTATTCAGCTTGCTGATGTATGTAATTTTTATATAAATAAATATTATAATATAACATGGTTTAGTGAATTAAACAATAAACAAAAAAATGAGCATTGTCTAAAAATGTTTAAAAAACTAGAACCACTCATTATAAATTGTAAGCATTTTGAGTGGATAGAAGATATAAATAAATTTTGTATATAAAAAGAGCAACCGGCTATTTTGAGGAGCTCATATAGATAAACTCACTGCCGGCTGCTATATAAAAGTATCTTTTTTTAGATAACTTTATAAACATTATATGATTTTTTTATTAATATTATTCATATTGATATATTATCAATAAAAAAATGTGTTGTCAACACTTTTTTTAAATTGCTTATATAGTCTATCACTTTCTTTTTGCTTTGTCAATATTATATCACAATTTTATGTAGATTTCAAGTAAAATCAACGCATTACAATGGATTTTAAGCCGTTTTTATTTTTGATTAGAGTAATTATATTACTTGATTTTACTGCATTTGAGCAAAAAAATAGAGCAGTACAATTAAGTACTGCTCTTTGATTTAAAATAATTTTTCCCATGTTTTTGGTCCAACAATTCCGTCTACAGATAATCCATTATCTTTTTGGAACGCACATATAGCATTAAATGTACTTCTTCCAAAAATACTATCAGTTCCACAAGAACCACAAGAATATCTTAAATCAATTAATTTTTGTTGTACAAGTCTTACCATTTCTCCTTGTTGTCCTTTTCTTATTAAATATCCTGGATATTCAATTCCTTCAGGTCTAGCAAAATAACTATTCAGTACAGACCAAGTATCATTTCCACAAATTCCATCTACAGAAATTCCAGCATCTTTTTGTATTTTTCTTATAGCTTGTTCTGTTTCATCTCCATATTGTCCATCTGCTCCATATTTTGGTAATGAATATCCTTTTTGTAATAATTTTTGCTGTGCTATTCTTACAAGGTTACCTTTAGAACCTTTTTTAATTAATGAATATGTAATTTGTTGTTCTGTCTTATTTTCTTCTTTATTTTCGTTTATAGCTTGTCCTTCTTCATCGTATTTTGGTCTCGCATAACCATATATGTATTTACTTGTCTTTAAGTAAGATTTTTTAGCAACTTGTCCACCATTTACGATTAATTCTGCTTTATCTGAAGTATTACCTTCTATGGTATATATTTTAGTATTATCTACATTTTCTATAATGCCTATATGAGAAATATCTCCAAAAAATACTAAATCTCCTTTTTTAGGTTCTGACACTATCTGTCCTTTAGATTTAAACCAATTGTAGTCTTGTGTACATCCTGCTGACCACCCAATCAAAAGCTCTGATGCTCTTTCTAAACCAAGAGCTTTATAAAAGCACCAATCAATGAAAATATTGCACCATGCATAGCCTTGTTTCTTTCCATTATATAAATTTAATGCATCCATTTCTTCTGCATATTTAGTATAATTTTTATCTCCAGCATTTGCAATTTTATCGTCTAAGTTATTATTAGATGCTTTTTCTAAATAGCCTACTTCTGCATTTGCTATGTCTAATATTTTCTTAATTTCTGACATCTATTTTTCCTCCTTATTATCTTTTAATTGAGTTCCAAAATAAAAAGCAATTATCATTAAATATATTTCTTTAATATCAAAGTTTCCTTTTAATGTAAGTACTGCTACTACTATTGTTAAAATTAATGTAACTAAACTTTTTACATTTATTAATTTTGCTAATTTTTCTAACATATTAGTCAACTCCTTTCTACTTCATAATTAAAGCTATAAGTCCTCCTATAATTGTACCTGCTATAGTACATATTATTTGATTTCTTATAGCTTTCTTTGTATCTTTATAATCTTGAGCTGGCTCTTTTTCTATGTTTCCAACTCTAGTATCTAATTTGTTTACGTCTTCTCTCATTAGCTTTACTTCTGTTGCTATTTCCTTTATAGAATATGTGAGTTCGTGAATGTCTTCTAACTTACTATCTACATCTTTGAATTTAGCATCGTGTTCATCTAATCTCTTTGTGTTAGACTTACTTCTTTGCTCTGTTTCTACTATTCTTTCAATATATTCTTTTTCCACTTTCTCACCACCTAACTATTCAAACTTAACATTGCTAGTAACTTTTCAACGTCTAGTAGACTTTCTTCTAAACTTTTATCTATATCTGTTAAAATTGGTTCTATTTCGTTCAAACAAGTTAAAGTCATTTTATCGACATATTTTGCTTTTTGAAGTTCATACAATGCTTCTATTTGTTCTTTTGTTAGTGGTGTTACTATCTCTTCTGCTAGGTCGTATTCAACAACTGCATCTGTAACAGATGTATCAAAAGTAATTGTTTGTCCTGATAAAGTACCTGCAACCTTTTGTGAGCATAGATAATTTCCATTTTGTTTTGCGTCACTAAGTGTCGCACTTGTTCCACTTATTGTAGTTGTCTTTCTCTTTTGATGTATTTCGTTATTCATAATATAGTCATCTTTATGTATTACTTGTCCTTTACTTAAAGGACAATGGGTTGTTTTTGCTTCTGTAATACTAAATTTATTTATACCACTTTTTGCAACCGCTAAAGTTATATATTCACAATTTGAGGAAGTATTAAATATAGTTGCCTTTGTATTTTTCCCAAATAGCTCTCCACTCAAATAATTCATATCTTTATCAAAGTAGCATAAATTTGAATAGTCTTGGTACGAAAAAACTTTATATTCTCTATTTTTTTCTACTTTTACTTTTACACCATAATAATTTTGATTTGTTGCTATATTTCCACTTTTATAAGTTCTATATTGTCCATCTAATTCTATATCTGTATCTTTGCTAAAAATATTGTTGCTCGTATCTTCTATTGCATAATCTATACTTCCACAGCCATAAGGAGTATAAGACGTTGCTGTTGAACCTTCTTCTATTTTAACTTCTTTTATTGCTTTCTTTAACTTTTCTTCATCAGTTCCAACATATACTCCAAGAAATATATATTTTTCGTTTGCTTGTGTGTTAAATGCATATTGAGTTAAATTATGATTAGATGCAGATATAATTCTTACTATATCTGTATTATTTTGAGGGTATGTCGAACTTGAAACTACTACAAATCTATTTCCTATAAATTTTTTATTTATTATATATTGTGTATTAGTACTTACTTTCGCAACAAATCCATAAGTATTTTCAATATTTAAAAATTTTAGTGAAGTATTATTAAACCATAAGCCTTCTACGTATTCTGCTAAATTTATGTTGTCCCCTATATTTCTAATTTTTATTGGATTGGCTACTGTTGGCTCTCCTGTTTGCTCACTCTTTCCTTCTAGTTTTAATCGCTTGTTCTCAATAGCATTCTCTATATTGTCTTGCATTTTATTTAAAACAAATGGTGATAATGGAGTGTTACCTTCATATATTGCTGGCGTTACTTCATGATCTACATTATCTATCGTTACTTTAGCTGAACTTACTTGTGTTCCTGCTTCAAAATTAATTTTTTCCATATTTTCCTCCAAAAAAATAAAGCCTTATTTAGCTTCTAATTTTTTTATTCTCTCTACTAGAGATTGTATTAAATTATTTTGTTGTTCTATCTGTTCTTGTTGTTCTTGTATTGCTTTAGTTAATGTTGCTATGATAGGTAATTCATTAATATAATATCTTTCTTCCGTCTTTTCTGTTTTAGGACGCATTATAACAAAATTAGGATCTATTTTTTCCATATCCTGAGCTATATATCCAATGTTATAATGTTTGCCATCATCTTTTTTATCAAATTCTTTATGTTTAATTTTTTTGATTATATCTAAAGCACATGTATCGCTATTTTTTATATTCTTCTTTATTCTTTTGTCTGATGAAATGTTATTTGCATATACATTTCCTTCAACATCTAAATTTCCATGAATTGTTGCTAAACTTTTAACGTATAAAGAAAAACTTACTTCATTCCCTGTTGTTCCAAATTGTAAAGATCCATTTTGTACACTTATTAATCCATTGTCTGTTATTAACACATATTCATTTCCTAATCCAATCTTAAAAGAATTTGTTCCTCCAGCATTAGCATAAAACATAATAGAACTTAATATTTGAATTAGTCCATTTTCTTGTCCACTTAATTGTGAGTTTGGTGGAGCAATACTAAATAAACTATTGCCACTTTGCATATCTTCGAATGTAATTCCATTCAATTCATTTCCATACATTCTAACATTACCAGTTTGTATCCCCGTGTTCATTCCTTCTAATATTAAATCACAATATTTCAAAACCAACTGTCCATATATATCATCCGAATTTTTTGTTCCCATGTGGAAATTCTTGATATATAGAATTGGGTAATATTTATTATCGCTCTTTGTTTTAATTCCCCAAGCCATTCCATCAGAGATGTCTTTGTTGTACTCTCCATCGACTGCGAAACTAATATAATTATTGCTATCTTCCTTGTTTACTCCCATCTCTCCAAATATAGTAGTACCATCAGTTTTATAGAAATGTTGTCCAGTTTTATCTAACGCCATCATTACTTTTTTATTGCTGTCTAATATTGCAAAACTTGCATTATTATTTATTATCATCATTTGAATAAACTCTGATATTTGATTCCATGCAATTTTTACATGTTCATAGTTTTGTTCTATTGCTGTTCCTAATTTCGTCGTTTCTGTATAATTTTTTAATTTATTATCTGTATTAGAATTTGCACTATTTATTGCCTCTGTTTTTGCTGTTGATGTTTCTGTTTTTGTACTATATGTTTTACTCACTGAACTAGTTATACTTTCTGCTTTTTGATTTATAGCACTATTCATTTGAGTAGTAGTACTATAACTTTTAAGTTTGTTATCTATATTAGTTCCAGCTGTACTTATAGCTTCTGATTTTGCATTTGATATATTAGTTTCACTATCTGTCTTTGTTATATATGTTTCATTTACACTTGATGTTATTTCATTTGCTTTCATATTAATGGCACTATTCATTTCTACTGTTGTGCTGTAATTTTTTAATTTATTATCTACATTTTCTTTAGATGTTTCTATTGCTTCATCTTTTGCTTTTTCAAGTTCTTCTAATGTAGAATATGTCGTTAATTTTTGATTTACATTCAATTCTATTTGACTTGCACTTTGATTAATTGCAGAGTTCATTTCAGCATTAGTAACATACATATCCGTAAATTCATTTTTTACTATGTATTCTGCATAAAATTTATTTCCTGTCATATCAGATAAATAAATATAATTATCTCCCTCAAATAACTCAATATTTAAATTTGGTAAAGCTTCCTTTATTGGTTCTTCTAATACGCTTAGTACTTGTAATTCACTTAATGACAATCTACGTATTACATAATCTTCATTTTTTGTAATTATTAAACTATCATAAATATCACCTTTTGTTCTTAGTTCTTCTATATCTATTATATATTCTTTCTTTTCACTTGAAGGATTTTTTCTACTTTGCTTGTCTACTATTATTTTATATTTCACAATAGTTCACTTCCTTCCATATTAGAATACAATCCTTCACTAGGAAATAATTGTTCACTAGGAAATAAATTACTTTCATATGTTTTATTTCCTAGTACCTCTAGCTTTAACACATCTGTTTTTTCTGCATCTTCTAAATATACTTCTGTTATTCCATCTGAATTTCTTTTATATTCTGCTTTATTAGATATAGTTTGCTTTATTCCATCTACATCTTGTTCTACTTTTGTTATTTTCTCTTCATGTTCGTTTGTCTCTTGAGTTAATTGTGTTATTTTTCCTTTAACTTGATCTATTTGACTTTGAACTCTTTTTATCTTATTAGAGTTACTTTGTTTTGTCTGCATGCTTTCTTGTTCAGTTTTTGCTTGAATTTTGCTTTTTATGTTTGCTTTGAATTTACCAGCATAGTCAAGTTCTCCCTGATATATAACCTTTTTTCCATCAATAATTAAAACATCTCCAATGTCGTAAGCAGGATCTATTATTGTTTCTCCTTCAAATGCATATACTTCAAATTCTTTTATTTGATTATATATTCTTCCTACTTGCTCACTATCAACAATATACATATTATTTTGATTTATATATACAGTACTTGCAGTTTCATCTCCAAATTTGTAATTTTGTATTCCATCTTCATAAGAAACTTTACTTACTTTAAATTTGTCTCCCCAAGTAAAATCTCCAAACAAATTAATATCAAAATTAATAGTATCTTCTCCAAATGTTTTTATATAAAGTTTTCCATCTCTGCCAATCACTGCAAACCCTTCAGCCTGTTCTGCAATATAACTCAAATAAGTTCTTGCTGATACTGTATTGTCATATACAGCTATCTGCTTATCATCATTAAGAAAAGAAATAGAACCTAGTTCTACTCCTACCTTGGTACATATATGTTGTAAAACTTCTAGCATTGTTGCTGGATAATTCAAGTCACTGCCATCATATTTATTATCTTCAAATTTTTTCATATAATCTGTAGCTTTGATTTTAACTTTAAATTCGTCATCTTCTATTGGTTTTTGGATAGTAAAATATCCTATTGGTACCACTTCTTTGTCAATACCTGTTTCAATATAAACTTCATTATAAGTATCTGGTAAATCTCTTTTATCCATTTCAAATTCAATATCAATTTCTGGAGTACATCCTAAGCAAAATTCATTATTATTAAACAATTCTAATACCGAACTAAAGCCTACAATATGATTAGGATCAATTTTGTTTCCATCTATATAGATATTTAATTCATGTTGTGTTGAATCATTTAATATTTTATCTTTATAATTTTGACTTGTATTATACATTATAGCCTCCTATGAATTTGCATTTTTTGAAGCTTGTTTTTGAGCTTCTGTTAGTTCTTTTTGCATTAAATTAAAAGAACACTTCCATCTTGTTTTGGAAGTGTTCGTATTTAATTCTGTATCTATCATTTCTACTTTTCTTTTTGAGACTCTAAACTTTGCTCCTTCTAAAAATCCACCATTAATAACTGGTACTTTTACATCTAGAATAAGTGGATTCTTATATGTTTTTTGTATTAATTTCTCTGCCTCATCTTCTGAATTTAAATCCCATGACATAGAAAGTTTTAACATTCCTATTGCTATCGGATTATCTATCAATGCCCCTGTTTTCTTACTTGTATAACTATCGTTGTCCGTATCTTCTATGTCTGCACTATATGTACTTGGTGTTGGCAAATTCTCTGTTTTCCCATGTTCTCTCCATAACATTTTAATCACCTACCGTTACTATTGTATTTTTTCCAGTTCTTCTGGTTTTTGAATTTATATAATCTATCGTATCATCAAATATTTCTTTTCCTAAATATTGAATTGTTACATGTACTGGTTGTCCATTGCCACTATTAAAATTTGACAATACATCTTCAAAAGTTTCTCTCATTATGCTTTGCGGTGCCGTAATTTCTGGGTTATTTCTTGCTCCAGAATATTCACCAAATACTGCAAGAGTTTCATCATATGCAACATTTCCTTTTGCTAATCGTGGTAAAGATAATCCACTCATTGTAGATATATTTATACCAAAAGAACCTCCACCTAACCAATCTGGCATTTTAAAATGCATATTATTTAATGAACGGATTACCTTATTTACTCCTGTAACTACTCCATTTGCCATTTTTTCTACTCCACCTAAAATCCAATTTATAGGATTTTTTATCGCAAGCCATATATTATTCCATATTTCAGAAGTTTTATTTTTAATTCCACCCCAAATATTATTCCAGATTGATTTTATACTATTTAAAACTTCATTTATCTTGTTCTTTGCATTAATTATATTAGTTTCTATAATATTTCTCATCCCAGGGAATATTGAATCAATTTTATTTAATAAGTTTTCCCAAACATTAGAAGCAAAGTCCTTTATTCCATTCCAAATATTATTCCATATGTTTTTTATTACTTCTAAATTATTTGATATTATTGCTTTTATCATTAATATTTTGCTATTTATTACATTCCATATCATTCCAAATATTCCTGATACGAAATCTTTTAATCCAGTCCATGTTTTTTCCCAGTCTCCTGTAAATACTCCTGTTAAAAACTCAATTAAACCTCCTAAAGCTTTCCAAAAGTTATTCACCATTTCTATTGCATTTTGAAAATATTCTTGCACAATAGGATCAGAAGTAAATTCTTTTATTTTGTTAGTTAGTATTTCTATTAAAGTTAATAGTTTATTCAAAGCATCCCACATTGTTTGAATTAATTCTGTCCCTTTACTATCAGTATTCCATGCATTGTTCCATGCATTTGCAATATTCGCTATACTATCACATATATTTTGAAATATTTTTAATATCAATTCTATTGTTTGTTGTCCTGTACCATTAGACCATACTTCATTCCAAGATTTTCCAACAGATATTACTGCTTCTTTTATTCTTTCAAAAGCATTTTTTGCACTATTAATTGTTTTTTGTCCTTGATTATTCCATGCTTCTTTAAATGGTGCAAAGAATTTACTTAATTTTTCCTTCCATTTATTTGCCCATGCAAGCATAGAATTGTCTACTTGTGATAAATCTATACTAGGCGTTGTTCCTTCACCACCAGCACTATTATTGTCGGAAATATTATTTATTTCACTATGTATACTACTTAATGACTTACTAGTTTGTTTTGCACTGCCTGATGCACTTTTCATTGAATTTGCTGTTGCTTTTGCAAATATATTTACTCCACTAAGTGCATATACTAGACTTTGCACTGCTTTAATTAAGTTATATATCAAATTAGTTACAAATTGTATTATTGGAGCAAACACACTTCCCATTGCATATTTCATATATTCAATATTAGCACTTAATTGTTGTGCTTGTGCATTTTGACCTGATAGCCAACTAGTAGCACAATTTTTTAATGTTTGATATATACTTCTCAATCCAATCAAAGCAACTGCATATCTTAATACTTTTCCAATACCATCTTTTAAACTATTGCCCATTCCTTTTATATAATTTGTAATATTTTGTGTTATTTTTGGCATTTGATTAAATGTATTCTTTAAACTTTTTGTCGATTCTTTAGTTTTATTTATTTCTTGTTTTAGTTTTGTTTGTTCTTGTTTTGTTTTAGAAACTATTTCACTTACTTTATTGTAATTATCTACAAACTTTTGATTTAAATTAATATCATATTTAAATCCTTTTCCTATTGGTATCTCTTGCCATTTTCCTTCTGCTTCTTTTTTAGCCTTTTCTAATTCTATTCTAGCTTTTTCTAATTTCTTTTTATAATTGGATATATCTATCATCTTACCCATATCGTATGTTTTACCTTTTAATGTATCAAATTCTCTTGAATATCCTTTTATATTTATATTTTTTAGTTTAAATTTTCTTTTATTATGTGTAATAATTATATTACTTATATCACCTGGATCAAATATATTTTGAATTTGTTTTTTAGCTTTTTTCATCTCTTTAGATACTTGTGATATATTTACCTTTGCAGTTATATCTTTTATATTTACATTGTTAAATTCTTTTTGTATTTTTGATAATTGCTTTTTTATAGAAGGAGTTAGCTTTTTAAATTCTTTTACTGCTTTTTCTACACTTGCATTTACTATAATATCTAATTCTTCAATCGTCATTTTTCCCCTTTTCCCCCCTTTCAGTCATAAAAATAAAACTGCCAATACGATTGCAGTTTTAAATATAATAAGAAAACACTTACTTAGGTAAGTGTTTTCTTATTTTAAAAAAAATTAATACATAGATGCTTCTACTATTTTAAAAGAGGCATTTTGTATTGCATCTAGTTTATCACTTTCAACATATTCAAATAATTTAAATTCTTGACTTTGTCCTGCATTTAAGCTATTTGCATAAATATAATCATTAGCTAACCTATTTCCATTTTTGTCAATTGCTTCAACTTGAATATTAAATGATTTTGTTTCTGAAGTTTTATTTTTTACATTAACAACTAACTTTGTATTTATAAATCCATACTTATCTTTGGTAACTTCAAAATTACCTAATGTAACGTCTACATCATTTGCTAATATTTCAGCTGTACTATTCCCGCTTATTTTGTCTAAATCTTTGCCTATTTCATTAAGTCCTTTTGATAATGCTCTTTGTGAATTTATTGTTATTATTATTGTAAGTATTGAAAGTATTATTCCTGCTATTGCCATTCCTTTACTTGCTTTTTTAGTTAGTGATACTATACCAAATATAACTGCTAAAATTCCCATTATAAATGATAAATTATTTACTATTGGAATAAATGATGTGCATATTCCTATTATTCCTAACACTAAACTTGCTGTAGCAAAACCACTCTTTTTTGTTTGTTCCATAACAAATTCCTCCTTTTATTATTATATGTCGTATTATAGCATATTTTATTGTCGAAATTTGTCATTTCTTGCGATGAGTTTATATTTTTTTATACTATCCTTTAAAAATTCTTCTTTGTTCTTCTAAGCTTTGTTCTTCTTCATTCTCTTTAAAAAGTTCTGGATAATTATCTTTTATTAATATTATCTTTGCATTTTGATTCATGCAATCACCTGCTATTAATTTATTGGTTACCGCTTCTTGAAGAATTATTTCTCTTTTTAAATCATCCATTATCTTAATTAAATGTGCTTGACAATATTTATTGATTTCTATATATCTACTATTCCAAAATTCCTGTGGTTTCATATCAAAATAGTAAGCAAGACTTTCCATTGAATAAATTAGTTCTACTAGATTATTAGATTTTTTTATATCTAATATAATATTATCTAATCCATGTGAGTTTGAAATTCTTGTTTTGCTATTTCCCCTATAGCTGTCTCTGCTGATTTTCGAATCAACTCGTTCATATTCATTGTTAATAAAGGATTTGATATCATTTCTTTTAGTTCTTTCTTGTTCATTTTCTTTTTGAAAAAACCCTCATCATTCAAAGCCTCTGCAATCTTTTCATATAAATCATTTATTGTTATTCCTTCTGCTCTGCAATCATCTATAAAATCATATACTTCATTTGATGATGTAAATGCATTTTTACCCTCTTCATCTTCTGCTAATTTAAATATTATTTTTGAAAGTGCTTCTCCATCTAATATAGAGTATGCTTTTGTAAATACTTCTTCGAAGTTTTTATTTTTTAGTAGATTAGCTATTTCTACTATTTTTCTTGTTTTTAGTACTAATTTAATATTTTTATTTTTTGTTTCTATTATCATTTATTATCTCTCCTTTGCAAAAGAGAGAAGACTTTTCAGTCCTCCCTTATTAAAATTTTGTTAAATCTCCTTCTACAGGGTATCCATCTGTTTCTACTACATTTGACTCTTTGTATACTCTCATTGTGTCTTTTATGAAGTCTCCATCATTCATTTCTTGTCCTGCAATGTCAACAGTACATTTAACTGATTGAACTAATGGTTTATTATCAACTGATGCTGTTGTTTCTGGATATTCTAAGAATAAGAATATAGTTGTATCTGCATCTGCTATTGCTTTAATTGACTTATGTGTTTCTTGGATAAACATCATTTCAATATCTACTGTCTCTGCTTTTCTCTTTCCTTTTGCCATTCTTTCTTCTTCTAAATCTAAAGCACTATATGTTTGTCCTTCTTTTAAAGTTTTTAATTGACCTACTTTTTGAACATAACCTATACTTATTCTATCTCCTGTTAATGTTAGTGAATAAGATACCTTTGCTTTCATTGCAACTTGTGGTGTCGTTGTTTTTGGTGTTACTGCATCTCCCATTTTTAATTCCTCCTATCTTAAATTAAAAGAGCTCGTTATAGAATTATAACGAACTTCAAATGTTATTGTTATACCATATTTTTGCAATATAGGGTCATATACTGCAGGGCTAGTACTTGTCCTTGTAAAATTATATTCTTGAAGTTTTGTATCAACTTCGTCTGTCATTTGCATTGCTTGTCTTTGCTTTTCATTCCAACAAGTTATTGAAATTTGAAATGTAGAACGAATTGGAAATCCATTTTCTGTTAGATTTACTGACTTTAAAGGTGTGTGTAATTCCAATATAGGAAATTTACTTTCTGTATTTGGATTACTTAAAATTGGTTTATTTTTATACAAATTTTCTAGCTTTTCATATACTAAATCGCTAAACTCTTTTATACTTAAATCTTTCATTTTGTACACTCCTTTAACATTTCATCTAATTTTTTCTTTGCTATTTCCGTATTTTCATTTCTACTTTCAAATTCTGCATCTCCTAAAAAATGATTTGCTTTTGCTCCGAACTGCTACATAGAATTGTTTTCCACTTATTGTTACAATAGGATAATTTAATGTTCTTCCTACTTTGTTTATAGGTATATACCATTCTGTATAACCTGATTCAATAAAATGTTTTGTTTTTCCTATATGTTCTTGTTCTGCAAATTGTCCTGTTCCAAAGTATTCAAACCACAAATAAGATTGTCCATTTTCAGTCATAAATTTAGAAGGGTCAGCATAGACCCTTCCTTTTACTTCTTTTGTAGACATATCTATCATTTCTACTATTATACCATCTTCTTTATGGCCTTTTTCTAATTTTACTGCATAACCTTGAATATTTTTTAGTATATCTTCAGTTATTATTTTTGCGGTTTGTGGTAGTTTTTGAATTATAGCATTAATATTTTTGAAATTATGCTTTATTTTTATATCACAGCTTATCATTTTTGCATTTTCTCCATTCTATATACATACGTATTTCCTATCTTATTTTTATCTAATACTCTATATTCAGGAATAAACTCCTCTAGTTTTGAGACGTCTTCAAATGATACTCCGTCACCTTTTTCTATTTCGTAATCTCTTGTACTTCTACCTTTATAAATACTATAATCTACTTCTCCTGTAGACTTTTTGTCTAGTTCGTTTACGTCTTGTTGCATGTTTAGCCAAGCTATGCTTTTATATTTCCATTTTTTTTCTGATTCGCCGTGGTCTTCTCTCTCTTCATATTCTGATATATGTACTTTTGTTAAATCTCGTAATAACATTACTTAATCCTCCTTAACCCAGATTTTATAATGTCATTTCTTAATTTACCTATGATATCTTCAAATGATGTTGAAATAGATCCCTCATTTCTGCTTGTTAATCCTTCTGCTCCTCTTGACAAGTAAATTGCCTTCGTAGCTTTTTTTATGTATGGAAATAGTTTTATATCTTCTTTTTGTCTATTAGAAATATCAGAGGCAATAGAGCTTACTTCCTCTAATATTTCACTCAGAACTTCTTTGTCCTCTTTGTAATTAGCTCCTAAGTCAGTTATTAATTTATCTATATTACTGGTTTCTGCCATTTCTATTGCCTCCCTAATTATTCTTTTTCAGCTTTTGGTTTAGCTTCTTTTGTTTCTTTCTTTTCAGCTTTTGGTTTAGCTTCTTTTTCTACTTTGTTTATTTTTAGACCTATAAATGTTGACATTTGTTTACCTCCTAACCTTCGTATGAGCAGTATACACCAGCTAATTTGTTTTCATATACATGTCCATATAAGTTATTATTTCTGTATTTAAATACGTTGTCATCTCCGTTTTGGTCTTCATCTGGTGTAAAGTATTTTATATATTGGTCCATAGCTGTTACTACAGCAGATTTTTCAACACATAAGAAGTTAATATCTTTTCCACCTTCTACTAATTCATAATAATCTGATGTTGATGGATTTCCTGATGGAGAACTTACTTTTGAATAAGTTCCAGCACTTTCTGTGTAATATGCCTTTCCTGATACTACAGTTGTATCTTTTGACTTAATATATGTGTCTTTTGCTTTTTGGTATCCATAATTTTCTTTTCCACTGTTTAATGTTACTGCTGTATACATTCTTGTTTGTGGGACTTCAATTATTGTTGCAAATCTTTCTAATACTTTCTTTGATTTTGTTGTATCTAAATCATCAACCATTCCTTTTAATGTAGGTGTTATGAATAAGATTCTATTTTCTGTTGAAACTTCGTCCTCGTCCATTTTATTTGTACAGGCTCTTAATGCTGTTACTACTCCCGCACCATCAGAAATTGTTTCTTTCTTTCTTGATATTCCATCTACTCCTGCTATTTTTGCTATTCTTGCTGCATCAGTTTCTGGAACTACTTTTGTTCTTACAAATTCTCCAGATAATCTCGCAAAAGGTAATCCTAATGCTTCTTGATTATCTAATCTGTCAATTCTTAAATCTTGGCTTCTTTCTTTGTCGTATTTTACTGTTTCCCATTTGAAAGATGTTGAACCTTTTGTGTATCCATCATTTCTTGAGAAATCTCCTAAACCGTCCATATCTAGTTTAGCTACTTTAATTTCTCCGTTTAATCCTTTTTGTACTGTTGTTTCATCTCCATCTAATATAGATGTTTTTGCTTCATTTTTATATACCTCGTCTAATTTAGGTAAATAAATTGTTGATATTTCAATATTATTCATTGTTTATTCTTCCTTTCTTATTTTAATCCCATTGCCTTTCTTATCGCTTCATCGGTACTTGACTTATTACCAGATGGGTCTGGATTATATGGTGGTTTTTCTTTTGACCACTCATTTACAGCTTTTTCTACAATTCTGTCTTGAATTGATTTTATAAGCTTTGTTTTTTCTTGTAATTGCTCTGCTGTCATGTTTTCATAATCAAAAAGATTTAAAAATTCTGGGTCAAATGCTGTATCTTGTGTTGTTGCTATTTTTAGAGCTTCATCTTTTAAGTCTCTAGCATTTAACTTTCTTTGAATTTCTTGGTTTGCTTCTTCTTGTTTCTTCAATTGATATTGAAGTTTTTGGGTTTCGTTCATTTGAGCTAACTTTTCAGCTTCTGACTTTTGTGTGTCTTGTTCTAATTTCCATTGTTCTTTTAATTTTGTTTCATGTGTTTGTATTGCTTTTTGAACTCTTCTATCAAATTCTGCTTGATATTCTTTGTTAGATAGAACATCATCAAAAGTCTGTGTTTGATTATTATCCGTTGCATTATTTGCCCCGTCTATATCAATATTTGTGCTATTTGCGTTTTGGTTTTCGCCTTCCATATTTTCTCCTATCCCAATTTGTTCTTCTGCCCAAATTGTTACATTAAAAATTCTGTTGTTCTTTATAGCCTGCAATCAGTAAAAAGGCATAAAAAATAGACGTACGTCTACGTCCTAAAATTTATAATTATAAAATGTTAATAACTTATTTGTTATCTTTGTTCTTTGCTTTCATATATCCATCAGCAAAATTATATTTAAACACCCATATAACAGGTCTAAATATTGTAATTATAGTAAATATAATCCAATACCAAGTTGGCATTTGTAATTCAATGCTTAATATTAAAACTAATAACCACATAATTATTTTTCCCCCTTATCTTCATATATTGCTATATAATTTTTCTTTATATTAAAGTTAGTTACTTCATCTACTGTCAATTTTGCATTAATTTCTATATTTGCAACAAATTTTAAATCATTTGTTATATCATCTGCTCTTTCTATTAATTCTTGTCCTATTGCTATAATTGATTTCTTTACATTTTCTTTTCCAACTGGTGTTAATGTTTCTTTCATATTTCCACCTTCTTTTCATAATAAAAGCACCTACTTGTTAGTAAGTGCTGTCTTTAATTATTAAAATCTATATCTTTACATATTTTTTCAATTTTCTTCATAAGTGGTGTATTTTTATCTATTTCTTGTTTATCGTTCCAAAACTTTGCTTCTAAACTACTTACTTTTTCTTGTTTAGTTAATTCTATTTTTCTATCTTGCTTTTCCATACTATAATTCCTCCAATTTAACATATATTATACCATTTTTATTTTTTATGTCAATTAGTTGAAAATCTGTATTTCTCATAAATAGTATTTCTCCTCCACCTTCATCATTCAATGTAGATAGGTTTCTTCCAGTCTTAGATTTTATTTTCATTATCATTTTAAAATTTGTATCATATACACCTAGCGCTGAAGATATATAGCTATTCCAGTGCCCTATTTTTTGTTCATTATTAAATATAGACAATATATTTGAGACATCTTCGCTATCTCTTACATAAACACATCTTTTAACCCAACCTTTATATATTGGCATTCCTTTTAATGCATTATCTAAATTTTGTATGTATTCCTTATCTTCTTCTGATAATTTTTCATTATTATATAATTTTGAGTTAATTTTATAAGACATACTTTTTAGATACTGTTTTAATGATTTATATTGTTCTTCTCCCAAAACATTTCCATTTCTAAAGTCTTTGCTCTTATAATTACTATTATATACAATAGTTGAACGACAGTAATGAAAGTGATGTTGTATTGGTGGAAGATTTAGCCCTAGCACTAAGCCATTACATCTAATTCTTTGCATTGTTAGCTCTTTTTGTGTCTCCCCATAATATCTATCAAATACATTTTCTTTGTTTATATAAAATTCTTGATTATTTAAGTTATCACACATTAAAGTAGTTTTATCGTCTTCTACTGCAATAAATCTAACTTTCGAATTATCTTCTGCAACTTCTTTTATTCCTTCTATTTTTATTAGATTATTTAATCCTATCATTTGTAAATCAACTGCACCTGATATTTTGTCATTATTTATATTAAGTTTTTGATTGTTTTGTCTATTTATTATCGTTTGGAACTCACTAGAATCGATTTCTAGATCTTTTTGTTGTTGTATATTTAAAATTGCTTGCTTATATATTTGTTGTGCATTATATTGTATTGTAGCTTCAATGTATTGTTTCCAATTAAATCCACTATAATTAGGTTGGTCTAATAATGCAAGAAATAAAGCCATCGCTAATATTGATGGCTTTTTCTTTTTATTTACTTCTTGTTGTCCCTGTTCGTAGTAATAATTAGCATCTTCATACATTATTTGTTTTTCTTGTTCTTTAATTCTGTTTTGTTCTTCTATATATGCACTATAAATTAGTAGTTCTAATATTTCACTATTCTTTACTCTTGTTCTTTTATAAATATTATTTGCTAATACTCCAAAATAACCAGTTAATAGTTTTTGTTCTTTCCATTGTTCTATATATGTATTTATTCTTTTTTTAGTCTTATTATCTGCAATATTATAAATATTTTCCGATTTAAAATTAAGTGTGTCTAAGAGTTCTTGCAATCTGTTTTGAGTTTGTTTTGATGTTTTATTATATATCTGTTTTAATTGTTTCATATAATTATCGTGTTGTTCCCACATATAAAGCACCTCTATTCTTTGCTGATTTGCTTGTTAACTACTTTTGTTTGTTCTTTCTTGTTGTCTGCCGTTAATTTTTGTGCTTTTTGTTGATTTGTTAAGTCTGTTACTTTGTCGTCTTGCTTATTCTCTTTATTGTTTTGCGCTACTTCTATTTGTCCCATCATTTGCATTTGTTGTAAATTCTTTTGAATATTTTCTTCATTCTGTTTATCTATTTTTTCAAGCTCTGAATTGCTATCTAAATCATCTGGCAACATATCAATTATACTTGCATCGCTTAACAATCCTCTTAATTTTAATGCTCTTGTTGTCTCCGTATCTTTGTCAGTTGGTAGATTTCTTTGTAAATCTATTTTTATACTTCTAAAATCATAAGATTTATGTTTTCTTTTATTTATTCTATCTATGATTGTTTCCCATCTTCTTAATATAGCTTGTTTAAAATGTTTATCTGCGTCTGTTATCATTTGCTCTAATGCAAAGAATTTTCTATCTAATGCACTTGCATTATCTGCGTTTGTAAATCCTAAATCTGTTATATTCGGTACTCCGCTTATCATTGCTATTAAATCTATTAATGTCTTCTTATGATTTTCTAGTGCTGTATCTTGTACTGATTTTTCTACCCACGCTATGTCTCCTGTATTATCTGGAGTATAAAATACTTGCATTTTTAATAGTGCTTTGTCCTCTTCTTCTCTTGCTTTATTAACTACTTGTTTAGGTTGTCCATTTTCATCTACCTCTGGATTTCCTTCTGCGTCTAATTTTGTTGTCATTAGTTCATTTTGTGGTGTGAAACCTGTTATTTTTAACTTAGCATCATCATTGTATTGAAATGTATTTCTACTATTTTGTATTACTCTTTCATAAGCACAAATTAAAGAGACTACCAATTCAAAACTTGATAGTCCCATTTCATTTTCTATTGCTATACAAGGAAGCATATTCCATTTGCCTTCTTCAAATCTTTTTTTATCTTCTTGTAATTTTTTATAATCAGTAGGAGTTGGCGAATAATATCTTTTACCATTTATTGTAGTTAATTCTACAATTGTTATATCTGCATTGTTTTTGTCTTTTTCAGTCCATTTTCTTAGTTGCCCAATTTGTTTTACTGGTGTTGAATAATCAAATATTCCTATTGTATTTAACGCACTTTGTTTTGTATATACTATTTCGTTTTCTTCATTTTCGTATAGTACTTCATAGCATCCTCTCATTCCAAAATAGTCAAATGCTAAATCAAAAAATTCTGTTGAATCATCATTATATTTACTTATATAATCTATTAATACTTTTAGTTCTTCATCTTTATTTGCATCTGTATTAAAGACTTTATTAAGCAATTTCTTGATTATATTCAATTTTGTTGGGTCTGATATTTTTTCAACATCATATACTGGCGCTTTTCCTGCAAAATATCCTGTTACCATTGAGTTAATATAATTTTCAAATGCAACTTTTATTTTTTCATCATTTATACTTACTAGCTCAGAATTGTCTGTCTTTCTTCTTATTCTTTCATATAGTTGTTTTCTTGCATTCCATTCCTTATCCGCTAGCATTAATATTTGTGCTACACTGTTTTCATTTTCTAATGTTTCTGGATTCCATTGTATCATTGTTTTTCCTCCTATATTGGCTTAATATAACCAAATTGTAATTTTTTAAAATTATATTCTTTTTCTCTACTATATCTTGTCATATCAATACTATGGTTATTTGCATCTGGATATTTGCTTTTAAAGTTACCATATTTATCTTTTTCGTATTCATATGTACTAAATTCTCGTGCTGTATTAGGGCATCTTTCAGGATCTATTATTATTTCAACTAAATTTTGTAACCATCTAACACCAAAATCAATACTATCAGGACCTTTCTTAGCTCCTACTATTCGTAGTCCACCATAACTATTCATTTCATCAATACTTTTGGGTTCTGCGCTATCTGCCGTAATTTCACTTCTTCCAATTTTTACTTTTATTATTTCATCATGTAATTTTTTATTTGATATACCTACTTTGTAAATTTCATTAAATATATATAGCTTTCTTCTTGTTTTATCTAAATGGTTTTGACCATAGCAAGCTGGATCCACTGCATATCCAAAGTCTATACCATCTGCTATATTATCAAAGTGTGATATTTCTTCATCAGTTATTTTTCTTAACGTTATATTTGTAAATACTGCTCCTCCAGTTCCTGTTGGCTCTCCTAAATACTCATTTCTGTATGCTAATTCATTTGTCTTTTTAAGTTCTTCCGCTTCTATTATGAATTGTTCTCCTAACCATTCAACTGGTACATCTAAATATGTAGAACTATGTACTAATCTATCTGGTCTTATAACTATTACTTCTGCATTTACCCAACTAGCAATCATCTTAGGCGGATTGTAAGAATAAAAAACTTCGTAGCCATTTCCGACCACGAAGTAGTGATTGTATTATACTTCTTATTTCTTCCATTCCAAAGAACTCATCTAGTTCTTCAAACCAAAGATATTTGCAAAAACCTTTTTTAAATTTTGTTGATTTTATTTTTCTGTAATCATCTTTGTTGTTACAACTTCTAAACAATATTTGTTGCCCTGTTGGTTTATATGTCAGTCTTAGAGGACTTACTTTTGCTTCCCAATATTCTGATACTCCTAATTGTTCTATTCCCCATAATATTTGAGTGTATACACTAGCAGATAGTGTATCTCCTACTTTTCTCATTGCTACTGCATTTGAATATATACCGTTTTGTGCATCTATCATCATCATTAAAGGAATTGCTATTCCAATATAACTAGATTTTGTACTTCCTCTTCCTCCGTTTTAACCAGTAATGAGTATGCTTATTTGCTAAACAATCATCAAGTAAATCCCAGAAGTGTTTTGCTATTATATTGTACGGATTAATCATCTTTTGGTCTTTCTATATTTATTACTGGCGGATTTATATTTTGTATTTGTTCTATTGGTTTTTCCCCTATTGTATCTCTTAACAATTCAAATGCTTTCGTATTACCTTTTATTGCTTCTTTCCATAATGCAAATACTGTGCAACTTTTATTGCTTACTTCTTTATCTGCAAATCCAAAATCTATCATTTGCTGTTTTAATCTTTCATCTGATACTTGTCCATCTAAGAACTTATTTATTATTTCTTTAAATGTTTTATTTTGTTGTCTTTTTTTTGCACTTGCTTTTCCTGCTTTACTCGCGTTTTTTCGGCGTTGTTCCGGAGTTAAATCTTCGTTTTTTATTAAATTTTGTTCATTTGCCATTGATTATCACCTACTTTATTTTTCCTAATTTTCTTGCCGAATTGTATCTAATTCTTAAATTTTCCAATCCTGAACCTGCTGGATATTTTATTCCTGCTTTATCTAATGCATTTCTCATTTTGCTCATTTCTTTTCTTTCTTTATTTCCTCTTGCTGTCGCATTTTTATCGCTTTCTTTTATCAATTTAGCCTTATTATATGCAATAGAACCTTTTGAATATTCAATTTCTTTGCCTCTTCTATAATCTCTTCCAAAATCTCCTATTCTATCGGTCAGTTTCCCTTTAATTGCTGTTTTTGTTATGCTAGTTACAACAAAGTCATGGTCAATTCCTGAATTTTCATCATACAATGTATATGTGTTTCCTACTGTAAATTTCCCATCTGTTGTAGATTTGCCTCCTAAATTTCCACTACTTGCTCCTCGTCCTCCCATTTTTAATCATCCTTTCTGTTACTTCATTTTCATAATAAATTACTTCTATGTCTCCATAGTCATAATCTAGTTTTCCACCATATATTAAAATAGTAGATGGCTTAATTCTTTTTATAAGCTCATCTACTCCTTGTTTCCATATTTTTAGTGCTTCTTTATTCTTTTTTACTCCTATCGTTGATATACTTACTATGCTTCCTTGAGGTATTCCTTCAAAACAAAATTGAAACGTTTCTGGTTCTGCCCAACTTAATGTAGGAACTACTTTTATTCCTTGACTTTGATAATATTGCCCTATTAGTCTACTTCTATATATATTCCATATTTTCATAGGTATTGGCATATCCATGTATAAGCTAAAGTCTGGACTTAGTATACATTCATATTGCTTTAATATTTCAATGTAATCCTCTGGTCTATTCCATAGTCTTTCAAACTGATAATCATCTAGATAAAAATGTATTCCTACATTCTTTTCTTTGCTTGTTTTAGCATAGTTAAATCCAATTAACTTACTAGGTATATAGTTATTATTTTCTATAATAGGCATTTGCCAGAAATCTGACACATTTTCATTATCCATTATTCCTAGATTGTATGTGTCGTTTGTTCTGTGTCTTTCGTTTTCTTTAAAAATATCGTCAAAATCTATTTTGAAATCAAAATCAGACATGTCTATATTATCTATGTTAAATAATTCTTTATTTAGTAATTTGGTATCAAATCCTGTATCCATATTTAATTTATTATGAACCAATATATATGCTTTTTTCTGTTCTTCTGATAAATTATTTAATCTTATACATTCTACATTTTCATATCCTAATTGTTTTAATGCTTCATATCTACCGTGTCCTTCTATTATCATATTATTTTCATCTATTACTATTGGGTCATTAAATCCAAATTCTTCAATAGATTTTTTTATTTTATCTATCTGTTTTTGTGGGTGCTTTTTTTGCATTGTTTTGATATTGTACTAAATCATTTATGTTTATAGTTTCTATATTTAACTTGTTTAGGCTTTTATTTATGTTCATTATTTAATTAAGCACCTCTCTTTAATCCTATAAGGACAAAATACTTTACCTTCTCTTAGGTTTATAACCTCTAAAAAAGAGCAGTTTTTACACTGCTCTGGTAATTCTTTCTTTAATTTTCTTATATTTTCTAAATCTTCATACTTTTGTTCTTCTTCATTCATATTTATCACTTCTTTACATTCGTCAAATACACATTCTTTACATTTCTTATTTGTATTTGAACATACTTTATTATCTATTAAACATTGTTCCATATTTTATTCCTCTGTACACTTTAATTCTCCGTTTATGTCTTGTGTTATTTTACAGTTAATATCTTTATTGCATTTGCTACATTTTTCTTCTTTGAATTGTTTTATTTGTTCTAGAGTCATATCATTACCTCTTTTCTTGTATATAGAAAAAGAGGCAGATATAAATCTACCTCTTTTTGATACTACTTTTTTGATGCTACCATTTTACTTGCGTCCAGGTCGATAATCTCCCAGGGCAGCTCCCTGCGCTCCTGTGCGAGTGTTAAGGTAATAATGGTCTCCTGTCGAAGTATCCTTCACATTGTACTGTGTGAAGCTTTCATCTTCTCTTTGATTGTTTTCCCATTCGACAGTCTTTTCTCCATATTTTCCTTCATAACTTCCGTTGCCTACATACCGTTCTGACATAGTACCACCTTTCCGATACAATAAATGTATCAAGTATCCAAATGAATAACTACATTAGTAATTTTACTACTTTATGTTAATTTTGTCAAATTTTGTATGTAAAAAAAGTAGAACTCGCTAGGAAAGTTCTGTTTTATCTTAAAAGGAGTGAGCATACCTAAACAAAAATATCATTTATATTAATTTACCTAGTATATTAATATGCATAATAAAAGAGCTAGAATATATCTAACTCTTTTATAGACCATTTTTTATTTTAGTGTAGCATATGGACTAACGACTTTTACAAGTATGCTACTTAAGTTGAAGAATTTGAAAGGTCTTTTAACCTTTAAAGGTTCCTTTCTTTAAATTTATTTCTATTATAATTATATTATAGCTAATATTGAAAAACAAGGGAAAAAATAGGGCAATATTAGGTAAAAAATAGGTAACCTTAATATTTTGATATTTTTTCAGTTGCTTTTTGTATTATTTTCTTTATTGTATCTTCTGACCTAGTTTCGTTGTATAATTTATAATATGTTATACTTCCTATTTCTTTGTATGTATTTCCTTCTATATAATAAGCAATTAATATTTCTTTTTCTTTTCTTCTTAATCCATCCAGTCTTATATCTACTTCTTCTAGCTTAGTGTTTAATTCTTTTATTTCGTTTTCTACTTTGTCTAGTTGAGTTTTCAACTCTAGTTCTATATCTAAATTATCACTTGCTTTATTTCCTACTTTATCTGTTATTATATTCTTACTATGTATATCGCTATTGTTCTCATAACTTGTAACAGACAAGGATACATTTTTAAGGCTTTCTATTTTTCTTAATATACTTTCTTTTTCTCTTAGTTTTAACTTCAATTTTGCCTTATTTTCTTTGTAATTTTTTAATAATAAAATTAATTGTTCTTTAGTCATTCTCTTTAGTACCTCCATTTCTTTTTATATTTTCTCTTATTAACTCATCTTTAAAGTTGTCTAATATCTTATATGCCTCATTTAATTTTGCTTGATTTTGTTTTCTTTTTGATATATCTAATAAGTTTATATTCTCTAATTCTGTCATTGTGTTTACTACTATGTTGTATATATGATTTATTGTCATTTGTATCACCCTATTCTTTTACTTTATTTTCGAAATATTGTTTTACTTCTTGAATATCATTGTTCCAAGTATCATAATTATTCATTGTGTCTAGTCTACAAATAACTTCAGCCATTTTATCTATTATTTTGTCTTTTTCTTCTATTTTAGCATAACATTCTATATTCTCTTCATGCTCTTCTATTAATGATTGCTCTTTTCTTTCTATACTTCTCATTAAATAATCTATTCTTTCTTTTTGATTTTCTAGCATATATAAAACTATGTCTAAACTTTGCAGATCTATTAAATCTAAAATAGCTGTTAGATTTTCATTCTTTTTATTAATTTCGTTTCTAGATAATTCTATTATTTCCTTTAAATTACTTATTTCTTGTTCTGTTGTCATAGCTTGTCCTCCTTTTTTAGTAGTTCTTGTAAATTATCAATGCACCAAGATAGTGTTTGCATTTCCCCTATTTTTTCTTTGTTCTCATAATATTTTGATAAATCTTTATTAGCATCATTTATATATTCATCAACTTCTTTATCTAATTTGTTATATACTTTTTGTATTTCTTCTATCGTATCTTCTACTTTTTGAACTGGAATATAATTTTCATAAATTATTTGTTCTGCTTTTTGTTGTTCTTCTGCTCTACCTTGTATATAAGCATCCTGTTGAATATTTCTATATTTAATTGCTGTCATTTCATCTAAATTTTGTGCTATTGCTATATATTCTTTTAATTTTTTATTCTCTTTTTTTAGTCTTTGCTCTGTTTCATAACTTCCTTGTTCTAAACAATTCCATTCTTCCCAAGCTTGTGCGTTTTCTTCTTTCAAAGCTTTATTCTCTTTTTGAAGTTTAAAATAATTTTCATTATAAATTAAATGTCCATTTCCATTTTCAATTAGTTCAATTGCTCTATTTTTATCTATTTCATCAAAATTATTGTTTTCTATTCTTTCATACAATTTCATTTATTCCACCTCTCATCTATCATTTTTCATACATTCTTCTAGATCTTCTTCTGTAATGTCATAATAAGTTTCTAATGCATATATTAAATCTTTATAATGTTCGTTTTCATTAATTAATTTAACCTCTTTTTCTTCCAATCTACTACATTCTTTGTCTATTTCTTTATTGCTTATTGTTAGTTCTTCATTTTCTTTTTCTAATTCTAATATTCTATTATGAGCACTTGCACTTACTTTTAATTCTAATAATTCTTCATTCTCTTTTAATACTCTTTTATAATCTGATAAAATATGCTCTATTGCTTGAATGTAATCCTTAGGAACTTTTGCACATATAAACTTGTCATTTAGTGTTGCTTGTAATGTTAAATACTTTAATCTTTCTATTTTTGTTATATCTTCTTCTATACTATTTTTTACTTAAAACACCTCCTACTATCTTTTGTTTGTTATTTCTATCTGTTCCTACATAACAACCTGTGTTTTCTTCTTTTACATCTTTTCCTGGATATAATATACACTTGCTATTTATGTTGTTCATACAGTCTTTGCATTTCACTAAATCTTCAAATAATTGCATTAAATCCACTCCTCTCCACACTTTTCACACTTATATACAATGTGGTCTATTTCCATATCTAAATATTCGCTTTTCATTCTTCCACCACATTCAGGGCAATGTAAACTAAATATGTCTTTAATTTTTTCTATTATTCTTTTTATTTTTTCTTTCACTTAAAACACCTCAATTTCTTCTACTTTTTCTATACTAACAGTTTCACAAACTTTTAAATTAAAGAATATAAACTCTCCTGTTTGATAATCTATTTTTAAATCTATTTCATACATTGTTTGTTTTAAGCATTCAAATATCCATAAAGGTAATTTGATGTATTTAGGGTAATTATGATACTTTGCAACATAATCATGTATTTTATTATTGACAATACATTGTAGTTCTAAATATTCAATGCTGTCTTTAGTTGTTTTTTTATTTATTTCTTTTTTCATCTAATCCTCCACATATTTTCCTACATAAAAAATATCTACAGATTTTACATTTGTAAAATCTAAAATAACATCAGCTATTTCATTTTTTATTTCCTTTAATTCTTACTCTTCTTCGTCTGAATAAAAATCATAATTTATTTCTAAGTAAAATCTTTTTTTCATTTTTAATACCTCCTAATATATGCAATTATAATATGTAAATGTTTTTGAACAATTTTCACATTTACATCCTACTATTCCTTCTGCTGGAATATCATATTCACAATTATCAGCTTTACATTGAGGACAAGTCCAATACAAATTAAAACTTACATATGTTTCTACTTCAACATCTTCATCATCAAGTTCTTCTATTTCATCATTATTATTCATAAATAATACCTCCTAATTAGTTATATCTAATAATATATCTGCATTACATTCAGGACATTTAACATAAGTTTTATATGTAGGTGGGTATGTCATAAAGCAAAATGATTTTTCTGTTTCAATGTCATTGTTGTCATATTCAAACTTACAACCACATAATGCACAAGTTACTATTTTTTCTTTGTTAAATTTTTTACCATGTTTTAATATTTTCACTATGTATCAATCCCTTCCAAATCATAGATTCTATCTCTTTGCATACTTCTTAACATTGATGATAATATTACTTCTTTATCTGCTTTAAGTTCTTGCTTCCTTGCTGGTTTTATACAATATAATTCTTTTAATCCATCAACTGGTTCTGCAAAATATTTTGTCCATTTATTGCCAAATACATCTGTTGTTTCTTCTTCCTTTTCCTCCATTTTCTCTATTGCTACAAGTACTCCTATTTCTGATTGAATTTCATCTTTTACTTCTTGATACAATTTGTATGGCATTACAAAATAATTTTTATTTCCTATAAATGTTAGTGCGTTTTTACTATGAAAATCTTGTTTAGATTGTTTTATTTCATAGCAGTAGATTTCTCTTTGACAGTTATACATTATGCAATCTACTATTTCTTTTCCATACCAACCAATGGTGCATTCAAAAACATAAAAATCATTTCTTCTATTAAAACGATTTGCTAATAATTGTTCTAGTCTTTTTGTAGTTTCTGTTTTCATATCTTATTTACTCCTCTCATCTTCCTTATAGTGAAATGCTATTGCTTTTCCTTTTAATACTTCTATTGCACTTTTAATTCTAAATTTTAAACTATCTTTTCCAACTGGTTTTGCTATATACCACTTATTTCCTATTTTAACTTGTGTGTTATAATCAATTTTATCTATTAATCTGCTCATATCTTATTTACTCCTTTACTACTAAATTTTAAAAATCAATATGCTTGATATTATTATTGAAAATATTGTAGGAATGTTTATTACATTAAATTTTATTTTTATATCTGCCATTAAATAAATTTGCAATGCTAAATTTATTAATATCATTATTTTTAACATATCTATTCTCCTCCTACTTTTAAATTATCATTTGCTATTTCTTTTTCTATAAATTTTTCTATCTCCTCTCTATTAAGTCTACAAAGACTCAAACAATAATTACTCCCTGTTTTTTTATCTTTAGATTCACTTGAACAACTATATTTATGCCTTCTATAAACAGCTTTTCCATTACTTATTGTTAATTCCATATAAGGATGTTCTATATAATAATCATTAATTATAGATGACTTATAATATTCTTTTTTAGGTTTGCAATTTTGCATTTTTTCACATACTATATGCAGTGCTTCACAATACTTTTTAATTTCTTCTTTGTTGCATAATTCATTGTGTATTTTAATAGCTTCTTTTAAGTTCATTATTCTTCTCCTCCTACTTTATAGCAATTAGACTCAAACTGTTGATGTGTTAATATTTCTAGTAATTTACATTCTCCATTTTCAATACTTTTTATTATTTCTTTGTATTTAATGTCTGATGTGCCTTCATCTATTCCAAAAAACATAATTGTTTTATCAATTCTAACTTTTAAAATATCTTTGTTTTCTGTTAAGTCTATTAGTTGTTTGCTGTGTTTTACTATATATTCTTCGCAACATTGCAGTGGTGTTTTTCTATTTTTTATTTTTATAAAACAATTAAAAGGGCTTTTATATAAACTATTTTCTTTTCTTGAACTATATCTATCAAATATACCAATAATTCCATCTTTTGTTCTCACATATTCGTTTACTTCTATCTCTCCTATTTTTGCTCCTTTCTAATACGTTTGCCTTAGACTATCTTCTAAACAAAATCTATCGTAGTCTTCTTCATATATGTTTAGTTTTTCTTCTAGTTTTTGTATATTTTCTTCGCTTTTTTCTACATAATTTATAATCATTTTTATATATAAAAACTTTCCTAAATATACTAAGACTATGAATATTATCATTAGTAGTATTTCTCTTATTAAAATCTTAATTTCATCTTTGCTCATTTTTAAATTTCTCCTCTCTCTTTCATATCTAAATATGTAATTCCTACGGCGTAAGCTTGCCATATATCTGCCTTAAATCCATAGAACCAACCGAGGATTTTTCTTTGTTCCTACTACTCCAAATCTATCTATTAAGGCTTGCCTTATATTGCTATCTTTTGCTTTCATAGAATGGCATATATTCATTTTTTCGTCTTTACGATATATGTAACTTTCTTTCATTCCTGATGCCTCTGCAAATTTGCCTATCCATACGCAAGTATCAAACACTTCTTTTCCTACTGGCATTCCGTAACTTGCTATCATTTCAATTACTATTGCATCTATTGTATTAAAGTCACAAAATTTATTATTAATTAAAAGCTCTTTTATTTCTTCATTTTGTGTTTTATCAAATAGTATTGGTCTATATGTTTTGCTGTCTATTACACAATATGCACTTTCTATATTTCCGCGGATCTATTGCTAATATTTTCATTTTTGCCTCCTAACTTTTCAACAAATTAGTCTGATAATCAAATATAATTGGTTCTATGTATTGTTGTGCTTCATCTATTCTTATATTTATTTTCTTTGCTTTTTGATTTTTTGCATATTTTTTTGAAATTTGTTGTATTGTTAGTCCCATTCGCCATAGTTCTATAATTCTGTCGGTTGTCATTTCTTTTTTATCATCTATTGTATTTTGCATTTTTATCAACTCCTAAATTTATTTTTATCTGCTTTATGCTATCTTCGGCAGTTGGTATGTCTACGTACTTACAAGTCTTTACACCTTTAAAGTATGGATTTTCTAATTGTTGACATCCAGTACACCAACCTTTTTCGATAGCTTTTGCACATATTCCGTTCTAATTGTGGATATTTCATAGGCTAGTCCTTTTCTATTAATCTATAAGCTATTACTTTTCTTCTAGTTTCTTCATCAAATTTCTTTCCATCTTCTTCTATTAAGTAATACTTATCTCTTAATTCATTTAATCTTGGTTGTATATCTTGTCTCTTCCAATTTTTATTTATTCTCTTTGCTATTTCATTAGCTGTTAGTGTTTCTCCTGTGCTTAATATTGCAAGTACTCTTGTATATAATATTGGTCTTACTTCTTCTGTTTTTTCATTACTTTCATATCTTGTTTGCATTGCTAATATACTCATTTGTTTATCACTCTCCTATCTAGTCCTTAAAAACCATTCTTCTATTAACTCGTCTTGTTTACTTTTATCTAATTTTTTATATTCTTCTATGCTGTTTATTCCTTTTGTTTTTAAAAATATACTTATCTCATCGCCTTCTTCAAAACCAACAAAATCTTTTCCTGCGTTTTCTTTTAATTTATTATTATTAAATAAATTAAATATATTATTATCATTATTGTTTGTGTCCCTAGTATGTCCCAAGTCTGTCCCGAAGTGTGTCCGAAAGTATGTCCTTTTCTTCTAATATAGGTTGATATTTGTTGTAATTTACAATACTTACAAGAGTTTTCCTTGTGTCCCTGACTTGTACTATCATAGTGTCCTGTTCTAGTTGGTTTAAATAATCGCTTACTTTATGTCTTGACCAACTCCATCTCTCTGCTAATTGTTTTATTGACGTTAAAGTTTGTCCTCTTTCTATCTCAATAAAACCATTTTCAAAAGGTATTTTTTTGCTCTTATGATTAACTGATAATAATAAGTCAATCCAAGCACTTCGTTTGTCGAAAGGCTCTTTATCTTTCCAAATCCAACTATTTCTAATTTGCCTATAAATTCTAATCCAGCCTTCCATATTTTCTCCTTTCGTAAAATAAGGGCTAGTTTATTGTCTAGCCCCTGTTGTTATAATCCTAATTCTTTTAATGTGTATTTTTTATGTTTTTTCATTCCTTTGTACATTGTGCCTTTTTTGAAGTAAGGAAAATTTATAGATGCTTCGTCTTTTAACTCTATTGATATAAATTCTTTATTACATGCCTCTTTTCTTATAGCTTCTACCTTGTTTCTAAATGGTCTAATAACACTTGCTAAATATTTCTTTTCTGTCTCGTCTAGTATTTCTTTTTTTCTTTCAAATAGTGTCTCGTATTGAATAATTGGTCTCTCTACTTTTACTATGTCATATTCTTTTCCATCTTTATTTGTTAAATCATCTCTAAAATTATGAAAATTAAATGATAACCAGCTTGTATTTTCTATATAAACTATCTCTTGCTTGGTTGCATTCACTAGTCTTCTATTTTCATTTCTATATGTAACTATATCTCCGTCTTTTAAGTCATCTTTTGTAAATTGGTTTTCTACTAATTCTAGCTCTTCGTCGTCAAATGGTTCATCACAATCTTCTAAATAATAAGGATACGAAAAAAGAGTTTTTATTTCTTTAATTTTACTAATTTTGTTAATATTCTCACAATATGAATGAGTCTTACACTTAATTACTTTTACTTTATCTCCAACTTTAAATTTCATTTTCATTCCTCCTAATATTTTTTATAAATTAATTTTTCTTTGTTCCAATTTGCTCCATAAATGCCTTTTAAGTAGTTTTCTATGTAATCTTCATATAATTTAGTATCTTGTCCAAAATCTTCTTGATAATGGCATTCTGGGCATAATGTAACTATATTCTCTTCTATGCCTAAACCTCCGTTGCGACCTTTTTATAAAATGTGCATTTGCACAAGTTTTTTGAACATATCTTCCACAATAAATACATTTATGATTATCTCTGTTCCATACTATTTCTTTTACTTTTTGTGATATTTCACAAGCTTTACTTCTTTTGCTCATTTCTTATCCCAACTTTCTAACAAACTATTTATTTCTGCTTGTGGCTTTGTTTCTATTCCTACAGCTTTGCAATCTTGAACTAGATTATCTATTAATCTACTCATTTGTTTGCTATTGTAAGAACTTGAGCCGTAATATGCATTTATAATTTTAAATTCTGTATCTCCTATGTATGTTGTGTCTGCTATTTCACAAAACCAAGCTATTCCTCTATCTGTCCATAATTTTTCAAAAGTCTTTACATCCTGTGTCATTATTTTAAATTGTTTAAATATTCCTAATTCTTTTACTCTGCGTTTGTAATCTTCTATTGTGTCTATGTCTTTATAATCGCAAACCTCTTGAAGCAATTTCCAAAAGTATTTATTTGCGTCTAGACTACGAGGTTTACGATATTTTTTTATTTCAATAGATAACTTGTCCTCTTTTATTTCTTCTAGGCTAGAAATTGATTGTCGTTGTTCTAGAAGTAATGTTATTTTGGGCTTGTTGGTTTTATAGTCTATTGATATGTCTTGTAATGTTCCTACACTATTCATTTGCACCACTACCAACAAAAGGGTCTTGATATTCTTGTTCTTCTTTTAATTCATTTTCTGTTTTATCTTGTTCTTTTAGTTCTTCAAACATTTCATCAGTTTTTTTATCTTTTTCTTTTGATATTGCATCAGATATAATTCCTAATGCTTTTTTGATTACTGGGTCTGTTTTTTCATTTTTGCTATATAACCAATCACAATATTGTGGATCTTGTTTTACTAATTCTCCTAATGTTAAACCTTTATATTTACCAAAACTTAATTTAATAGCTGTTGCTTGTTCTAATGTCATTGTGCTGTTTTCATTTTCTTGTTGTATTAAATCTCCCATATCTTCTAAATCTTGTGTAAATACTTCGCTTAAACTTGCTACTTGTAATACGGCATCAATAAAAGCTCTTTTCTTTGCCATTTTTAATATTGTATTTACTAAACTGCAGATATCAGGATTGTTAATTTTATATTTCTTTCTTCCATATTTATCTGTAAAACTTTCACTTGCTCCCATATAACTTTCTGGTATTTCGTCAACATTTATAAATCTGTATTTTTTCTCTTTACTATTACAACTTCCTACTCCTTGAGCTACTGGTTGTCCATTTCTAAATAATGTGCATCTAATATTGTAACTAAAAAATTCTTTGTCGTAATCTTCTGTTGTTTGTAAAAATTCATATTCTGGATTTAACCCAAATAACATACAAATTTTTTCTCCACCTGGTTTTAATAATGTTGGTTTACTTGTTCCTGGTACTTCTCCAAAATCATGACCTTGCTTTAATGTTTTTTGTACTACTGCTTGCATTTGTGCTATTTTATTCATTGTTGTTGAAATATTATCTATATCTACCGTTTCAATTATGCTTAATGCATTTACTTCATTACTCATTTATAATTCCTCCTATTTAATTCTTAAACTTGTTTTATTATCTATAATTCTTGTTCCAGCAACTATCTCTCCTGTTTCCTTAAAGTGATTTTTTATAGCTGTTTTATCTATTTTAGTTGTTACTACTTCTTGTTTAAATTCACTTGGTATTTCGTCTTCATTTTCTATTTCTACTGACATTGGATTTTTGGCAATTTTAAGGCTACCTAATTCAGTTGGTATCTCTAATAAATTTAATCTTTCCATGTTTTCTTTTACATATTGATAAAATTTTTCTAGTTTTGCCTCTCCTTGTTTTCTTATATCTGAAAGTCTTTTTTCTTCTGCTTTCATTGCATCTAATAAACTTTCACTATTTTTTATGTATCCAATAATATTTGCACTTTTATTTTGCAATTCTAATGCTAATTCATTTCCTAATTCATTGTATTCTTCCTCTGTTAATTCTCCCTCATTTGCTTTATCCATTAATTCTGCAAATCTATTTGTTATATTGTATAAACTTATATTACTCATTTTCTTCTTCCTTTCTCTTGCATATCTAATTAAATTGTGTTAAAATCTAAATAGATATGAATTTATCTAATTATTCTAAATCTAGCTAGTTTTGAGATTGGTATTCGCGAACTAGCTCTTTTATTTTGTTTAAAGCTATTTTTTCATTTGGATGTACTATTGTTATTTTTAATATTTCTCTTAATAAGTCGTTTGTTTCTTCTTTTTCAAATCTTAAATCTTTGTTTTCTGCATATAAAGCTTTGTTTTCTTCTGTTAATTGTTCTGCTTTATTTTCTGCTAGTCTTAAATTTCTTGCCCTTGCTCTCAGCAAACTTTGTTTTTCTTTGCTCCACATATTTATCACCCCTTTCTACAATAAATTAATTAATATATTAGACAAAGCATTTGCTATATAACCTGCTATTATTGGTAACCAAAATATGCTTGTCCCTTTTAAAATAAATTTAAGCTTTTTCATTTGTAATCATCTCCTTTACACTAATATTAATTTTGCTATTTCTTTAAGTGTATTTTGCTTTTCTTCTTCTTTAAGTCCTAAATCATATAGAAACACTGCTCTCTTATCTGCTAATTGTTTTACTCCTGTTCCTTTTATCCTTGGAAAATCTTTTCTATTAAATATTTCTCTTGCTTTACTTTCTCCTATACCTCTCCAATCTGCATAATCCAATGGTGTTATTGTTTCAGGTAATTCTTCATATGTTTTTGTAGATTTCTTTTCTTGCATTTTCTCATCTCCTCTCGTTCCTATTTTGTCCATTGTGTCTATTGTGTTTTTATATTACGCTTAATTTTTTTATTTCCTAAAAACGAAGTTTTTATTTGTCAATAGATTTTTGAAATTTACTTTTTCACTTGCCACTTGTTGTATTCTTAGAGTAGACTTTTAAGATAAAAAAATTTTATCTATATTCATTTTTGGAAAACAATTTTTTAGTCTTTCCATCAATTCAAAACTTGGATTTCTTTGACCATATTCAATCGCCTTATAATGTGAAACTGTTATATCTAGTTGTTTTGCCATTTGTTCTTGTGTTAATTTATGTTTTTGCCTAAATTCTTGTAATTTTTCTCTTTTCATTTTCTCTCCCCTCCTTGTCTGCTGAAAGTATACACTACTTTTAGTAGACTGTCAAGTATTTTTTTAAACTTTTTTCTATTTTTCTATCATAAAACTTTGAAGCCTTATCTACTCTAAGAAAACTTTTTTCAAAAAAATATTGAAAAGTATACTCTAAGTATGTTATAATATTCTTTGTTAGGAAGTGATAATATGAACAGAATAAAAATCTTAAGAGAAGAATTTAATCTTACTCAACAAGATTTAGCAAATAGATTAGAAAGTTCCAAAAGTGTAATTGGTTTATATGAAAGTGAAACTCGAAAACCAAGTTTAGAAGTTCTAGTTAAACTTTCAGAAATATTTAATTGTAGTATAGACTACATTCTTGGAAAATCTGATATTAGAAATCCAGAAGAATCTGACCCTTTAGGACTTGCAAAAATAGGTTTCAGTATGAAAGATTATACTCCTCCTACTGAAATACAAAAAGAACAAATCAAATCACTAATAGAAGTAATAATGAAAGATAATAAGAAAGAAGGTAAATAGCATGAATAAAGAACCTTTAAATAAATTAGAAAGATTTGTTAATATATTATTTTTCTTATTTACTATACTATTAGTTTTACTTGCTATAGCTTTTATAACAGATAGTTTAAATAAGTTTGTAGGTTTTATTATTCTGTCTATTTATATTATTTTGTATTTTTTTAACAAAGAAAATAAAAATAAAATATTAAAATTATTCTACGTAGAAAGAGAACAATATAATTTAATATTAAATGAATTATTAAAATTACAAAATAAAAATGGAGAAAATAGATGAAATTAAATGATTTATATAATATAGCAGATAAAGAAAAGATAAAAATATATGATTGGTATATAGAAAATGCTTATGGCTGTTTTATTAATATTGATAAAATAAATGCAATAGGTTTAAACTATAAAGATATTGATAATTCTTATATAGAAAAAGAGACACTAGCTGAAGAATTAGGACACTATTACCAAGATGCAACGTATCCTATTAATTGTTCAGATACAATTTTAATATCTAAACAAGAATATAGAGCTAAAAAGTATGCAAGAATGATATTAATTCCTTACGAGAATCTAAAATTAGCTATTAAAAAACGGAATTAATACAATTTATGCTCTTGCAGATTATTTTGAGGTTACGATTAAATACATGAGAGATACAATAGAATTTTATAAAGAAAAATATGGAGAACAAATGATAAACTGCTTTGAATAGCAGTTTTATTTGTAAGGAGGTATTTATGGCAAAAAGAGGAAACGGCGAAGGTACTATATATTATAGTGAAAAATTAAATAAATGGATTGGACAATTTACTGCTGGTAGAAAATTAGACGGAAAATTAAATCGTAAGTCTGTATATGGGAATACTAGAAAAGAAGTAAAAGAAAAAATGACAATCGCTTTAGCTGATGTTCAAAAAGATATGTTTATTGATAAAAATTCTATTACTATTGTAGAATTAGGACAACAAATATTAGATATTAAATTAAAAACTAATGTAATTACTGAAAATTCTTATTCTTCTTCTATTAATCATTTAAATAAAATTAAAAATAGTTTTTTAGGAAATATGGAAATACAAAAAACAACTTATTTAGACATTCAAAACTTCTATACTACTATTACTGATTTGTCTAATTCTTATATCGAAAAAATTAATATTTTATTGAATACTATTTTTAAAGAAGCTATTAAAAGAGAAATTATTAATAAAAATCCTATGATTAATGTTATAGTTCCTAAATCTAATAAAAAAAATAAGCAAGTAGAAGCTTTTTCTATTGAACAGCAAAAAGCTATAATAGATTATTTAAATAAATATAGTTATAAAGATTATGGTTTTTATGCTTATAGAAATATATTTAGAATTTTAATGTTTTCTGGAATGAGAGTCGGAGAACTACTTGCACTTTATCCAGAAGATATTGATCTAGTTAATAATGAGATTCATATAAGCAGAACTATAACTAAAAATTTACAAGGAAAAACTATAGTTGGAGCTAAAACAAAGACTTATGAATCTGCTAGAACTATACCTATTACCGAACTTTATATTGATGCCATTAAGGAATCCTTGAACAATATGAAAGAAAATAAATATAATCTTATTTTTACATCTATTAGAAATGAACCTATTATTGTTTCAAACGTTGGACAATATTTTAATACTTTATGTAATAAACTAAATTTTGATTTTAAAGTTAATCCTCATATGTTAAGACATACTTATGCTACACGTTGCATAGAATCTGGTGTACCTGCTCATGTACTACAAAAATTATTAGGTCATAAAAACATCACAACTACAATTAATACTTATACTACTATTTTTGAAAAGTATAAAAAGGATGAAGTCAATAAATCTGTATCATATTTAAAGACTATGTTAGATATCTAGTTGCATTAATATTGCATTAATGTTATTTAATAAATTATAAAAGAGTGCTGATATATCAGTACTCTTTTAGTTTGTATGTATTTACTATTCTTGTGTGAATGGTAAAACTGCAATTTGTCTTGCTCTTTTTACTGCTACAGTAATATCTCTTTGGTGTTTTGCGCAAGCTCCTGTTGCTCTTCTTGGTAATATTTTACCTTTATCGTTGATGAATTTCTTTAATTGATCTGCATTTTTATAATCTAAAACAAGATTTTTGTCTGCACATAAAGGACAAACTTTTTTTCTCATTTTTCTAAATTTTGGATTGAAATCATCATCCATATTGTTATTTCTGTTATTTCTTTTTTGTTTCTTGTCTGCCATCTTTTTCCCCCCTATCTTAATTTACGTACATTAAAATGGTAAATCATCTCCTGAAGAAACTTCAAAATCAGAGCTTCCTGCTGTTTCTGGCATTGTTCCAAATGTTGCATCAAAGCTTCCTCCTGTTTCTCCTTCTCTTTTGCTATCTGCAAAATATGCTTCTTCTGCTACTACTTCTGTAATATAGTGTTTTTGTCCTTGGTCATCGTCCCAAGTTCTTGTTTGAATTCTTCCTATAACACCTACTTGTTGACCTTTTTTAAAGTATTTGCTACAAAATTCTCCAAGTTTACTCCATGCTACTATATTAATAAAGTCTGCTTGCCTTTCTTCTCCTGGTCTTACAAATCTTCTGTTAACTGCTAGACTGAAAGAAGCAACTAATGTATTGTTTGATTGTGTATATCTTACTTCTGGATCTCTTGTTAATCTTCCCATTAAAATTACTTTGTTCATTTTTTTACCATACCTTTAAAGACATATCTTTAAAAGGCCTTTCATATTATTCTTCAACTTTTATTGTCATGAATTTTATTATTTCGTCTGTAATTCTATAAACTCTTTCAAGTTCAGAAATTAAGTTTGGATTTGCTTCAAAATAAAATACTACATAGTATCCTTCTTTATTTTTTTGTATTTCATAAGCTAATTTTCTTTTTCCTAATTCATCTGCTTTTTCTAGTTTTCCGTCATTATTAATTAAATTTGTGAAATTTTGAATAAGTGATTTTATTCCTTCTTCATCAACATTTGGATTAATAATGATAACACTTTCGTATTTATTCATTATTTTTCACCTCCCTTTGGATTAATAACCTACATTTTGTAAGTAAGGATGTAAAAACTTTTCTCATTTTTACAACATTTGTATTTTAACACATTTTTTTGTATTTTACAAGTGTTTTAGTCTATTTTCTTACATCCTTTTAATTATTATCAGCTAATTCTTTTGTATAATAATTAAATCCATACCCAAAATTTAATTTTAAATAAGGACCTATAAAGTCTGGTTCGTCCCATTGTATTGTATATGAAGGTTCTACTATAACTTTTCCTTCGCTATTTATAACTCCCCATTTTCCTTCTTTTTTGATTCCTGCAAACCCATACTCATTAAATTCCGTTACTTTTTCATATATAGCTTGTACTTTTATATTTCCTTCTCTATCTACATATCCCCATTTTTCATTTTCTTTATATGATAATAAATTATTATTTGGATATACTTCTTTACTACTTAATTCTTTTCCAGTATTACTAAAATATTTTTCATTTTTCTTGTCATTTACCTTTATATAATTTTCCTTTATAGTTATTTCTGCATTATCCATTGTAAGAATATTTTCTAAATTTTCATTATATATTTCTGTTGTAATATTACTTGAATTTTTTATTGCTTGCAACATTTTAGTATTAGATATATTCTGAATTGAGCTATATTCTAACGGTATTTTTTCATTCTTTTCGTTGTCAATTACTCCTGTTTTATTATCTTTAGTAACTATGAAATAATTATTAAATGCATATTCTATATATGAATAATTATTTTCTATAATAACCTCTCCATTTTTATTTGTTACTCCAAACATTTCATCTTCATTTATTGTTATAAAATAATTTTCATCTTTAGTAGCTAAAATAGTATTATTCTTCTGTGAATCTTGTATATTTCCATTTATATCATATACTATAAGATTATTATCTTTTTTAGTATTGATTTTATCTCCAGATATTAATATATAATCATATTCTGTATTTAATATTTGTTTTCCTTCTTTGTTTAAAACTCCTTGTTTTGATAATCTTTGTACAACAAAAAGTTGCTTTTCATTATTATATTCTATTTCTTCATATAGATGTTTTATTATTTGCTTTTTGTTCTTATATACTCCTGCTAATCCATTTCTAAAAGCTAATATATATACATCTTTTTCATCCGTTACTTCTGTAATTCTGTGTATTTCATTATACTCTGTTTCTAATAATATTTTTCCATTATTGTTTATATATCCATATCTGTATCCTTCATTCTTCTTTTGTGCTACTATAAATCCCGCTTCTTCATATTTAGTATTTTCACTATAGTATCCATCAGCTGTAATAGAGTCATATTCTGCATTTACAACTTCTTTTCCTTTTATATTTATTACTCCCAGCTTGCCATTTTTAGTTACTAATAAACATCCTTCTTTATATAATAAACTATCTATTGAATCATATAGCGCATCTGTAATCTTTTTTCCTTTAAAATCTATAATTCCATATTTATTATCTTTTTCATATATTAGTATACTTTTTTCGTAAGGAACTTGACTATTAGTCTCTTTTAATACAACTGGCATTACATTATTGTAGTTTGTTAAAATTCTTTCGTTTTTCTCATTTATAACTTCTGTTTCATATTTATTAGTGTCTTCATTATATTTAGTATATATTATAAATACTCCTTTAGAGGGATTTGGTATATCAATATTTTCGTACTTTGGTTCTATTATAATGTTACCTTTTGTATCTATTACTCCATATTTTTCATTTTCATATATTCTAAAATATAAAAAATCTGTAACATTTTCTAATTTGTAAGTATTTTCATTGTTTTTTATTACTATTATGATACTTATAATAGCAATAATTAGTACTAATACTACTGGTATTATGATACCCACTTTTTTAATATTTTTTGTTTTTTCATTTGTATTTTCCATTTTATTTTCCCCCTACATTTATATTTATACTTTACATGCTTTAACTAACACTATTCTTTTGTCTTCATATTTTTCTATCTTATAATTTACTCTTTTGGTTTCTATTATTGGGTTTTCGTTATCTTTTGGTATTCTTCCTAACATTTCTAATAGGTAACCGGATAATGTTTCGTATTCTCCTTCTGGAATATCTACATTTAGAATTTTCTTTAAATTATTTATAGAAACACTTCCACTAATTAAAAATGTATTTTCATCTAATTTTGTATAATCATTTTCAACATCATCGTACTCGTCAAATATATTTCCTACTATTTCTTCCAGTAAATCCTCCATTGTCACTAGTCCCGCTGTTCCTCCATATTCATCTATTACTATTGCCATTTGCATTTTATTTTTTTGCAAATCTTTAAACAATTCATTTATTGGTTTATTTTCAGAAACAAAATATGCTTCTCTTATGATGTTTTTTATTTCTATTTCTTTTCTTTCATAGAAATATTTTAATAAATCTTTTATAAACAGAATTCCTTTTATATCGTCTATTGTTTCTTCATATACTGGAACTCTACTATATTTGAATTCATCTAAATTTTCTATAATTTCTTCTATTTTTGAATTTATTTCAACTGCATAAATATCTGTTCTATGTGTCATTACTTCTGAAGCTGTAATATCATTAAATTCAAATATGTTATCTATCATTACTTTTTCGTCTTCTTGTATTGTTCCTTTTTCTTTTCCTTCGTCTATCATCATTTTTATTTCTTCTTCTGTAACTATTTCCTCTTCGTTTTCTGATATTCCAAATATTTTTGAAATTGAATTTGTGGCAAATGTTAACACTTTTACAAAAGGAGCTGTTATTACAGATAAAATTCTAATTAAACCTATTGTTGAAAAAGCAATCTTTTCATAGTATTTCATCGCTAGTCTTTTTGGTACCAACTCACCAAAAATTAGAGTAAAAAATGATAGTATAATAGTAACTATAACTATTGAAATTCCTTTAAATACCTCTACAGATATTATTGGAAAAGCTCTATTTAACGCTGGTGCCAAAGCATCTGCAAATGTATCTGAAGCAAATGCACTAGATAAAAAACCTGCAAGAGTGATTCCTATTTGTATTGTAGATAAAAACTTACTCGGATTTTTCAGCATTTTTTCTATTTGTTTTGCTCTCTTATTTCCTTCTTTTGCTTGTTTTTCTATTTTAGCATCATTTAAAGAAATAAATGCTATTTCAGAAGCCGCAAAATAGGCATTTATAAAAATTAAAATAAATAAAAATATAATTTGCATAAAAGTAAAAAAACTCCTTATTAAACTTTATATATTATATTTATTTATTCCCTATTTTACTTCTTTTATTATATATTTATTGTTCTTATTGTGTCAACAAATTATTTTTTATTTCATATTATTTTATTTCATACGCCTGAACACATAATCGATATTCAGGCATATCTTCTACACAGGTTAACAATGTTAACACATTTTCTTTTGTATTTTTTATATAAGATAAATCTGTTTCTTCTATTTTTCCTTTCCATTTTACAGAATAAATTCTTGAAATTTCGCCTTTTTGGTACGTTATTACATCACCTATATTTAGCCTCTTTATTTCTTGAAAGAAATTATATTTGTATCCTCTATTATGAGCAGCTAAACATACATTTCCGTCTATTGTAGGAGTATTTTCAAAATGACCTACTGCTTTTCTTAAAATTGACTGACTTGTTCCTTCTAAAATAGGAGCATCTAAATTTATAGTTGGAATAGAAATTCTCCAATCATTTTGTTTATATTGATTTAACACTATTTCATTTACTTTTAGTATTTGTTTTGCATTATTTACTTTTTCTTTATTAGTTTTATTATTTTCTTTATTGGAATTTATCTGGTTTGACTTAAAGATTAAATTTGAACTTTGATTCTTTTTTTGATAATTAATTTTTATTAGAAAAAAATCTGCTATAGTTAATACAATAATAGATACAATAATTGAAACAATTATCTTATTTCTTTTGCTATAATTAAACATGCATACACTTCACTCTCCTTGTACTTTTATTTTTTAATTTTTTTGAAAATTTGGTGATAAAAAATGATTTGATTTCTTAATTTTTTTGAATTTAAAGTTGCAATTTTAAAATCTGGTTTTATGTTACCATATTTTTCCATTTTTGTAAAGCGTTTTTTTATTATTTTTTTTATAAATTGTTAAAATCCCAGTAAAATAAATAAAAAAATGCTTATTAAAAATAAGCATTTTTTATTTATTTATCTAATTCGAAGTAAAATTCTACTCCATTTTCTTTATTTTCTACACCAAATTTATTGTTATAATTATTCATTATAGCCTTTACTAGTGCTAGTCCTATTCCTGTTCCTCCATCATCTCTATTTCTTGATGAATCTATTTTATAAAAACGTTTCCATATTCTAACCAAGTCTTCATCTTCTATATTATCTCCAGAATTAAAGACTTCTACTCTTACTTTTTTATCTTTTGTTTCTTTAATATTTATTCTAATTTCTTTTTTACCATTAATTTCTTTTACATGTTTTATTGCATTTGTAAAGTAATTTGTAACTACTTGATCTATATAAAATTCATCTGCATTCACATATATTTCTTTTTCTTTATCAAATACTACTGTTATTTCATTTTCTTTAAGCATAACTTCACATTTTCTTATAACTTCATTAATTAATTCTGTAATATTAAATTCTTTGTTGTTGAACTGATATTCTCCATACTCTAGTTTCATAAGCTCTAGAAGTTTTTTTACTAACACATCCATTTTGTTAGATTCATCTAATATTACTTCTGCATAGAATTTTCTTGATTCATCATCTGTATTTACATTTTCTATTAAACCTTCTGCATAACCTTGTATTAAAGCTATTGGAGTTTTTAGTTCATGTGATACATCAGATATAAATTGTTTTCTCATTTCGTCTATTTTTGATTTTTCTTCTATGTCTTTTTCTAATTGTATATTATTTTGTCTTAATTGATTTATTGTTAATTCCAATTTATCTGACATTGTATTAATACTTCTACCTAAATTATTTACCTCGTCATCATCATATTGTTTTACATCATACTTTTTAGAAAAATCTAGCTTTGACATTTTTTGAGCTATATCATTTAATTCTAATATAGGATTTGTAAATTTTTTTGAAACTATTGAAGCTAAAATGCTTGCTATTATTATAGAAATACATCCTATTAAAATTAATAATCTATTAGAAATAGCCACACTTTCTTGTATAGAATTAAATTGAATTCTAATATATAAATTGTCTCCATTGTCTAATGTTGAAGACAAAAATATATAATTCATATTATTTTTTTGATCTATAATTCTTCTTATAACTATTTGATTATCTTTAAAAATTACTCTACTTCTAGTCTCATCTATTCTTTGTTTTATTATTAATTGCTCTTTGTTATTAGAAATGACTTCATTTATTTTGTTTACAGATGCTGTTAAATTCTTGTTAGAGGCATATACTAAAGAATTTTTATTATTTGTAATTAATATATCAAAATTGTTTTTGCCTGATATATAGTTTAATTCTTCTTCAATTTGAGTTATATTTTCTATTTCAGTACTATAACTATTTATTTTTTTGTATGCACTTTTTACACTATTAACCTTAGAATATAAATAAAAACTCTCTAAAACAACATTATTAATAATTATTAAAAATAATATAATTACAGCTACAACAATACTTAAAGATAAAAACAGTCTAACTCGTACAGATTTTAACTTTTCTTTTATAACTTTCATATACTGCTCCTTATTTTACTTCAAATTTGTATCCTATTCCTCTTACTGTTTCTATATATTTTCCTTTTTTTCCTAACTTATGTCTTACCTTTTTTATATGGCTATCTATTGTTCTTGAATCTCCATAATAGTCATAATTCCATACATTATTTAGTATTTTATCTCTTGAAAGTGCTATTCCGTTGTTATCTACTAAATATTTTAAAAGTTCATATTCTCTTAAACTTAATTCTATTTCTTTTCCATCTACTTTTACAGTTCTTCCACTGTTATCTATAACTATTCCTCCGTAATCTTTTACTTCATTTCCTTTTGGATTTGCACGATTCAAAATAGCTTCTACTCTTGCTACTAATATTTTAGGGCTAAATGGCTTAGAAATATATTCGTCTACGCCAAGCTCAAACCCAAATAGTTCATCTTGTTCCTCCCCTCTTGCTGTTAGCATAATAATTGGTACATTTGATGTTTGGCGAATTTGCCTTAAAACAGACCAACCATCTAATTTTGGCATCATTACATCTAATAATATTGCATTTATTTTATTTTTATTTTCCTCAAACACTTTTAAAGCTTCTTCTCCATTTGATGCTTCTAATACTTTGTATTCATTTTTATTTAAAAAATCTTTTACTAACTTTCTCATTCTCGCTTCGTCATCGGCAACTAATATTGTTACATCATTCATATAATTCCTCCTATATAAACAAAGAGCAATCTAATGTAAAAATGCATATATTTTTTCATTATTGCTCTCTATTCTTTTTATATTATTATAATTATATTTTATGTCTAATTTGTGAATTTTTTAGTATTTTTTGTAGATTAATAATTATTATTACTTTTAAACCAATTTTTTTGTTCTTGTTTTTCATTTGGTATCCATGAAGTATTTAATTGTTCTGTTCTTATTTGGTCTTGGTATCTTTCCTCCATCATGTATGGATTTCCTAATTTAATACAATATTTTCTATGTTTTTCGTCCATTTATAGTACCTCTTTTATTTTATTTTTTCATACCTTCTTTTATGTAGTTTACTTCTTCCTCCATGTCTAATCTCATAAATAAAGGTTCACCTTTTTCTATTACTTTAATTCCTTCTTTTATTTTACCATATTCTTCTATACTATCCCAATTAGTAAGATTTTCATCTTTAATTCCTAATTGTTCCAACATTTTTTCAGAAGTTTCTTTCATAAATGGTTTTAATAAAACTGCTACTATTCTTAAATTTTCCACTAAATGATACATTACAGAAGCTAATTTTTCTTTATCTTCTTCTACTTCTGATTTTGCTAAAACCCAAGGCGCTGTTTCGTCTATATATTTATTGCTTCTTGAAATAATGTTCCAGATTTCACCTAATGCATTGCTTACATGTATGCTATCCATATTCTCTTCAAATGTTTTTACTTTTTCTATAACATATTTTTCTAACTCTCCATCTTGTTCATTTCTTACATTAGTTAATTTTGGAATAATTCCTCCAAAATATTTATTCATCATTCCAATTGTTCTATTTAGTAGGTTTCCTAAGTCATTACATAAATCAATATTATATCTTTCAATAAATCCTTCTGGTGTAAATACACCATCTTGTCCGTATTGTAATTCTTTTAATAAGAAATATTTTGTTGCATCTAATCCATATCTATCTATTAATAATTCAGGATATACAATATTTCCTTTAGATTTTGACATTTTTCCGTCTTTCATCATTATCCAACCATGTGCATACAATTTTTTAGGTAGTGGTAAATCTAATGCCATTAAGAATATTGGCCAATATATACCATGGAAACGAATAATGTCTTTTCCTACAATATGAATGTCTGCTGGCCAGTATTTTTTGAATTTACTATCGTCTTCTGATCCATACCCTAAAGCTGTAATATAGTTTGTTAAAGCATCTAACCAAACGTATACAACATGTTTAGGATTTTTCTTTACTTTAACTCCCCAATCAAAACTTGTTCTACTTACACATAAATCTTCTAATCCTGGTTTTATAAAGTTATTAAATAATTCATTTTTTCTTGATTCTGGTGCTATAAAATCCGGATTTTCTTCGTAGAATTTTACTAATCTATCTTGGTATTTTTTCATATTAAAGAAATAAGATTCTTCTTTCATTTTCTTAACTTCTCTACCACAGTCTGGACATTTGCCATCTACTAATTGTGTATCTGTGAAAAATGTTTCGCATGGTGTACAATACCAACCTTCGTACTCTCCTAAATAAATGTCTCCTTGTTCCATTAATCTATCAAAAATATCTTCTACTACTTTTGTATGTCTTGGCTCTGTTGTACGAATAAAGTCATCATAATCTATATCCATTAGTTTCCACAACTTCTTAGCAGCATCTGCCATTTCATCTACATGTTGTTGTGGTGTTTTTCCGTTTTTTAAAGCTACCTCTTGTATTTTTTGTCCGTGTTCATCTAACCCAGTTAACATGTAAGAATCATAACCTCTTGCTATTTTATAACGTTTCATACTATCAGCAAGCACCGTTGTATAAGCTGTCCCTATATGGAATTTTCCACTTGGATAATAAATTGGCGTTGTGATATAAAATGTTTTCTTTTCCATTTTGTTTCCTCCTTACATTTTTAACTTTTTTATATTTATAATGCTTGCATTTTATCATATTTTTACTTTAAATACAATAATTTAAAATAAAAAATTATAAATAAAAACTCTCCTTATTGACACTTCTTTGTCATTAAAGAGAGTATTTTTTATATTATTTATATCTTGCAATTTTTATTAATAATTAACTAAATAACCTTCTATTGCATTTGCTGCTTTTCCGCATCCTAAATTGTAATTTTAATCAAAAAAAGTATGCAGGTAACCTAAAACTTTTTTAAATTACCTGCATTAATCTATATAAAAAACAATATATATTGTTTGTACTATATACTATTCGTTTTTATTAAAAATTGTGTCAATAAAATATCAATTTTAAACAATATATTTTATCTCATTATTAGGAAAATATTTTTTCATAAGCATTCTTATATATTCTTCCGCTTCTTGTCTAATTTCTTTTTTATACGTATATTTTCCTCTTCCTCTTCCTGTCATTTTATCTTTACTATAAAGAACAGGGTTATTTGGAAACGCTTCTGTATTAATTGCATTATGAATATAGCTATAAGTCATAAAAATAAGTTCAAAAAACACACTTTTTTTTACCTTTTCGCTTAAGTTTTCCGATAAATATTTTATTAAATCTTCATATTGTTTCTTCCAATTCTCCACTAATATAATTGGAGCTATTAAAATTCCAACCTTATAGTCAGCTTCTTTTAATTTATTTATTGCTTCTACTCTATTTTTCAGTGGTGATGTTCCTATTTCTATTTTACTTATTATATCCTGTGGGTTAACACTTACTCTGACTATTATTCTTTCACCATGATTTAAGTTTAAAATTGGATCTACCATACCAAATTTAGTTGGAAAAGTTAGATATCCTTTTGTAGTTTTTGCTATAAAATTTTCTATTGTCCATTTTAGATTTCCTGTAATTGTATTTTCTAAAACTAAGTCACTATTACTTCCTATTTCTAAAACTAACTCTTTTTCACTCTCATTACATACTTTTATTATTTTATTTAACATTTCCTCACGATTTACAAATAATCTTAAATATGCGCATTTATTGTAGTTACAAACTAAGTAGCAATACATACACATTGCAATGCATCCGTGAAGATGTATATGGTACTAAATAATCTGAGATTTTATTATTGGGTACAAACTTATGAGTTTTTCTTATTCCTATAATTAAATTTTGCTTCATGTTGCAAAATTCTTTATTTTCTTTTTTTCTCATTTCTTCAATATTATTATGATTTTCAATTTCTTTACAAGGCACACCTTTTTGTCTATACCTTTCTAACAACCTTTTTCCTAACTCATAATTTTCTGCTTCTTTTTCAAAAAAAACTTCTCTTGGTAAAAACATATATTTCACTCCTTTACAAGAATTAGTTTTTACCAACAAAAGTTTTTTATTCAAGACATTTGTAGACTTACTTACTTTTGCCCTTTATATTTTTTTAGCAATTAGTGCTTTTATTTTTATTCCTTGTTCTTTAAACATTTTTTCATGCTCTGTTTCAATATTATCCCAAAAACTTTCTTCACATTCTAAATGATATGTCTTTTTAATTATTTCAAAACCTGCTTCTTTAAAATAAACTAAGCTGTCTTCAAATAAATTATCATCATCTGTTTTAAAATATACTTCTCCGCCATCTACTAAAAACTCTTTATATTTTTCTAGTTGTTTTGTATGTGTTAATCTCTTTTTATGATGTTTTCCTCTTGGCCATGGATTACAAAAGTTTATATATATTCTTTCTACTTTATCTTTTTTATCTAGTATTAAGAAAATTCTTTCTATATCAAACCTTGTTAAGTACACATTGTCTATCTCTTGATTTGCATTTTTATATGTTTCTTCTATATTTCTTTTTGCTAATCCAAGCATTGCATCTACTAAATCTATTGCTAAATAATTTATATTTTTATTTTTTACAGCAAGTTTTGAAATGAAACTTCCTTTACCACAACCTAATTCTATATGAAATGGTGCTTTATTTTTGTATAAAGTTTTCCACTTTTCTTTATAATCTTGTGGATTATCTATGTAAAATTCACTTGCTTCTAACTCTGGTCTTGCCCATGGCTTAAATCTTATTCTCATTTCTTTCCTCTTTCTTTTTTCATTTTTATATGATAGCATAAATTATTAATTATTACAACAGATATTATATACAAACTTTTCTTAAAATTTTGCATCTTTATATTTATATATCACCAAAGTTTATTTTTTGTTTATTTTTGTAAGATTTGGTCGATAATTTATTTGTAATTTTTTACCATTTTTATTTACATTTTTTAGGAAATGTTATATAATTTTCATTATCACACAAAGGAGGTATTTCCTATGGCAGAAAATTTAGAAAAGTTACAAAAAGAACAGGAGGCCCGGAGTTTTGTAGGTAAAAATGGTACAGAATATGTACAGAATTTAGCTACTTCCGAAGAAAGAGAACATTTTGAAGGGATTTTATATCAAAATGGGAATGTTGATTTATCTATTCTTTCTTACATGTCTTCCCATGCTAAGACGCTTTTGATTTAGCATAACTAAAAAACCAGAAACATTAATAATTTAAGTTTCTGGCTTTTTATTATTTTATTTTACATATTCATTTAATGGTTTTGTTCTGTATTTTAATTCATCTAATTTATCTGTTGAAACATATCCAGGAGCACCATTTATAACATCTGGTATTCTATTTACTATTGTAGCACAAGTAAGTTCTACTGTTGCAGGTCTTGCAACTACTATTGTTGTATTAGGCTCTCCTTCTACTGTCCACTCGTTTTTGTCATAATCCTCTTTTGAATATACTTTTCCTATACATTCAGACTCTATTGTAATTCCTTCTTCTGTTTCAGTTGTTACTACTGCACTCATTCCAGTAGCATCCCCTGCTTTTACTGTCATTCCTAAAGTTTCTGAGTATATATCTTCTTTATATGTGTGTGGTACTGTTTTTTGTGTTTGAGATTTTACTGTCAATCCTAATTTTGAACATAACCATCCATTTACATTCCACATATATGATGGTAAATATTCTCCTGCATCTATCATTTTTTGTCTTTCTTCTGCTGAAATTCTATCTACTGATGCAACTTGTTCGTCAAATTCTTGAAGTGTTAAACCAGAACCATGTGCTCTAGCTAATGCTATTCCGTAGTCTTCTACGTTATAGCTTGAACTTCCTTTAATTTTCTTTATTGTATGTGTTGATCCACATATTGCTGATATTAATTCACCCCAATATATATCTTGATATCCACTTCCTGTAATTGTACATCCATTTTGTTTTGCAAGTTCATCTATTTTTTTGGTAGCTACTGGATTAGAGTTTGCTGGATAAAATGCTTCTTCACATGTAGTAATTGCATTTATTCCAAGTTTAGCGCAAAGCATTAATGCATCCTCTACATCTTTAAATAAACTCATAGTAGTTACTATTACTATATCTGGTTTTACTTTGCTTAACATTTCTTCTGCATTTTCTTTTGAAGTTATAGTAACTCCTCTTTCTGCTCCTCCCATAACTGCTGAAATGTCCTTTCCTATAACTGCTGGATTTACGTCAACAGCTCCTACGATTTCTGCTCCTTTTTCATACACATAACGCATTGTGTATACTGACATTTTTCCTGTACCATATTGTACAACTCTTACTTTTCTTTCCATCTTTTGCACCTTTCCTTTCATTTTAAATTATATATAGATTATTTACTATATAACTAAATTTATTCTTTTTCTCATGTTTTATATTCTAAATATGTTGAAAATGAATTTTTTTATTCCATTAAATATTCCTAAAACAATACTTATAATAACATCTACTAGAGTTTTTATAATTATATTTCCCTCATATACATCTACTAACATTTTGTGAGTTGGAGGAAATATCCATATTGTAATGAACACAATTGCTAGAATTCCTAATATCTTTAATTGTTCTAAAAATTTCTTAAATGTCCATGGTTCTTTTACCTTATAACCTAACCCTCTTAAATAATCATTATACGCATTTGCATAAGCTCTATTTATTTCTTTTTGTATTTTTTTTTGATTTTTATAGTTAGTATTCTCATTTACTCTTTGGTTTTTATAAACATTTTGATTACTATTTTCATTATATGTTTCTTGATTTGCTGTTTCTTGTCTTTGCACATTTACATAGCTATCTTTCTCTTCTTGTTTTCTTTCGTTTTCTAAAGTAATATCATATTCTCTTCTTTTTTCTTCATTGCTTAAAATTTCGTATGCTTCATTTATTTGTTTCATTTTTTCTTCAGCATTTTGTTTTTCTTCTTCTTGTTGTAAATCAGGATGATATTTCTTTACCAGAACATGATAAGCTTTGTCTATAACTTCTTTGGATGCCTTTTCACTTACCTCTAAAATTTCATATAAATTTGACATATTTGCCCCTTAAAATTATTATTTTTGTAAATTATATCATTAAAATAATTAAAAGCATAGTATTTTTTAATAAAATATGTTATAATTCTTTTATTAAAAGACAAAGTCAAGGAGTGATATAATTGAAATTAACTTCAGATAATAATACTTTAGCAGAAAATAAAGTTTTAATTTTATATATTTTAAATAAAGTTGGAAAATCTATTTCAAATGATGCATTACTTAATCTAGTTCTTGCCGTCACTGATATGAACTACTTTTATTTTCAACAATTTTTATTAGATTTATTAGAAAATAATTATATATCAAGTTATGAAAAAGATGATCATACTTTTTATCAAATTACTGATTTTGGTAAAGAAACTTTAAGCTTAACACAAGACATTTTGCCTGGAATCATAAAATTAAGAGTAGATAGTAATTTTAAAGAAGAAATGGATAGTTTTGAAAATGAACATTCTATAATTGCAGAATATACTCCTCGTAGTGAAAATTATTTTGATATTTCTTGCAAGATTGTAGAAAAAAATGAAACTATTTTTGAAGTAAAAACTTTTGCAGGTTCTCCAAAACAAGCAAAAGATATTGTTGATAATTGGAAAAATCATGCAGATGAATTATATCCAGCAATTTTAAATATTTTAAATAAAAAATAAATGAAATTTTTGGACGAATCTCTTTTGTCCTTTAAATAATTTTAAAAGAATAAAAATAAAAACATATAAATAAAAAAATTTATATGTTTTTATTTTTTATATATTATTTTATGTAAAAGGCAAAAATTACTCGTTTTCAAATGTCCTTTCTATTTTTTCTATTACATCATTTATTTCTATTACTTCTACTTCTTCTGAATTTCTTAATTTAAATTCAACTTTATCTTCTTCAACTTTTTTGCCAACTGTTATTCTTACTGGAATTCCAATTAAATCCATATCGTTGAATTTTACTCCTGGTCTTTCATTTCTGTCATCTAATATTGTGTCTATTTCCATGCTTTGTAATTTTTCATATAACTCGTTTGCTACTTTTACTTGTTTTTCATCTTTACTACTAATTAATACTATAGCAACTTTAAATGGTGCTATATTTGCTGGCCAAATTATACCTTTTTCATCATGATTTTGCTCTACTATTGCAGCTATAATTCTTTCAATTCCTATTCCATAGCATCCCATAACTACTGGTTTTAATTCATTATTTTCATTTGAATAGTTTAACCCTAAACTTTCGCTATATTTTGTTCCAAGTTTAAATGTATTTCCTACTTCTATTCCTTTTTTGAATAATAAATGACCTTTACCACAACATGGGCAAATATCTCCCTCTTGTACATTTCTAATATCTGCTACCATTTCTACTTTAAAATCTTCTAAATTTACATTTATGTAATGATAATCTGTTTCATTAGCTCCTACTAAGAAATTTTTCATATATTTTACACCATTATCCATTATAACTGGGATATCTAAATCTATTGGTCCTGCAAAACCTATCTCTGCATTTGTAACTCTTCTTACATCTTCTGGTTCTGCTAAAGCTACTTCTTTAGCATTTAATAGTTTTTGTAATTTTACTTCATTTACATCTTTGTTTCCTTGTACCATACATGCATAGAATTTATCATCTACTTTGTATATTAATGTCTTTACAAATTTTGCTGGATCTTCATGTAAATATTCCGCTAATTCGTCAATAGTTCCTACATGTGGTGTATTCATTTTTTCGTATTTTTTCTTTTCTTCTTTATTTTCTATTTCTTCATCTACACATTTACTAACTTCTATATTTGATGCATAATCACAATTATCACATAAAACTAAAATATCCTCTCCAACATCTGTTATTGCTTGGAATTCCTCAGATAGAAGTCCTCCCATAACACCTGTATCTGCTCTTACTACTACATAATTTAGTCCTACTTCTTTGCATATTTTATGGTATGCTTCGAATTGTTTTTTGTAAGATTTGTCTGATTCTTCTTGGTTTATATCAAAGCTGTATGCATCTTTCATTGTAAATTCTCTTGTTCTAATTAGACCTAAACGTGGTCTTACTTCGTCACGATATTTATTGCCTATTTGATACAAAGTATATGGAAAATCTTTGTATGATTTTGCTTTCATCATTGAAGCTAATACAAAAAATTCCTCGTGTGTTGGTCCTAATACATATGGTCTATTATATCTGTCATTTAATTTGAATATTGATGGTCCAAATAGTTCATATCTTCCTGATTTTTGGAAAACATCTATTGGTAAAAGCATTGGCATTGTTACTTCTTGCGCCCCTGCTTCATTCATATTTTTTCTAACTATATTTTTTACATTTTCATATACTTTTTGTCCTAATGGCATTTTCATGTAAATACCATTTCCAACTTTTTTGAACATTCCACTTTTTACAAGTAAATTTCCACTTACTGATTCTTCATCTTTTACATCTTCTCTTAATGTGTAAAAATAACTTTCACTTAATTTCATTTTTTGCTCCTCTTTTCTATTTTTTTGTTTATAGTACTAAAAGTTTATTATTGTTCTTTATCCCTTTCGGGCATTGGAGCCTCTATGTTTTCTTCTTCATTCTCTTGACTTTGATTTAAATCTTCTTCTAATGCTTCTTCTGTTTGGTTTGCTTCTTCACTATTTTCTTTTATAATGTCATCTATAATAATTTGTCTATTTTCATCTAATTTATACTTTGGAAGTTCTGGAAGTTCATCCAAAGATGTAATTCCAAACATTTTCATAAATTCGTTTGTAACGCCATACATAGTAGGTCTTCCTGGTGCATCTGCTTTTCCTACACTTTCAATTAAGTTATACTCTAATAGCTTGTACATTGTTCCGTCTGAATTCACACCACGGATTGCTTCTATTTCCGCCCTTGTTATTTTTGGATTGTACGCTATAATTGATAAAGTTTCTAGCGCTGCATTTGATAAATTTGGTTTGCTTCTTTTATCAAATATAGGATATATATATTCATAATAATCTTTTTTAGTAGTTAGTTGAAGTGCATCATTTACTTTTATTATTTCAATTCCTCTTTCATTTTGTAAATAATCTTGTTTCATACTTTCTATTATTGTTAATATTTCTTCACTACTCATTTCTAGTGCAGACATTAGCTCTTTTATTTCAACTTCTCTTCCACAAGCAAATAATATTGCTTCTATTATTGCTTTTGCCTTTTCTATTTCCATATTTTTCTCCTTTTAACATTGTTTCTATTATCGCACCAAAATGCCTATCTGTCAAGCAAATTAGCTCACTATACTTAATTTACTTTCTTTTATTTTTTCTAATTTATTATATATTTGTTTTTTCATGTTATATCTTCTATGTTCAATAATTACTAGGTACCAAAGATAAGTAAGTATTAATAATATTGCTATATTTTTTAAATATAATATTGCTATGCTAGTAATAACCGTTAAAACGATTACTGATATATATGATATTTTATTTATGTATTCTAAAGCCACTTTTTTTCCTAAAAATATATGTAATATTCCTTTTATTATTCTTCCTCCATCTAAAGGATATATAGGTATTAAGTTAAATATTCCAATTAGAATATTTGAATATATTACTAACTGATTTTCAATATTAAAAAACGATATGTTAAATGCTGAAAAAACTATTATAAATATTAAATTTATTAAAGGTCCTGCTAATGCAATTATTATTTTTTTTAGTACTAATACTGTTCCCTTTTTTATTTTTTTATTATAGTTTTCTACTTTTCCCTCAAATCCTACTGATAACCCAAAAGGCATTATCTCTAATGTATTTGGTTTAAATCCTAGCAAAATTCCTACCATCATATGACCTAATTCATGAAATATTGCAAATAACATTAGTATTCCATATATTTCTATTTGCCTAGTTAAAATAAACAAAACTATAAATACAAAAATCTTTAAATTTAATCTTATTTTCAATTTTTTCTCCTTTATTCAAATGCTAAAATGTATTCAGGATTTACTGTTCTATTTTCTTTTCTCACTTCAAAATGTAAATGTGGTCCTGTTGCATTTCCTGTTTCTCCAACTTCACCTATTTTTTGTCCTTGTGAAATTGTTTCTCCTTCCTTTACATATATGGTCTCACAATGTGCATATAAAATCATTACATCATCATTTTTTATACACACATGATTACCATATCCTCCTTCTCCACTAACACTTGTTACAACCCCATCAGTTGCAGATATAAAAACAGTTCCTTTATTTGCTGCTATATCTATTCCAGCATGATTTGCTGAAACAATATCTGTTGGTGTTCTTGGACCATATCTTGAAGTAATAACCCCTCTAAGCGGTAATATAAAGTTAATTTTTGACTTTATATCGTTTGCATCTATTTCCATTTGTGATAATGGTACTGTATTATTTTCTTCATCTGCCGATGCTTCTTTTGTTTCATTTGATTCGTTATCATTTTGAGCTTTTTCATCTGCTACAATTTCATTAATATCTCCTCCTCCAATTCCTCCTTCTGTTACATTTTCTTTTGAATCTTGAGTATTTTCTTCCTGTATTGCATTTTCATTTTGCTCGTTAATTTGTATTTCATTTTCTTTTTTATTGTTTTCTAAACTAAAAATTCCTTTCAAATTATTTTCATAATATTCCATACAACTATTGTATATTTGACTAAAATCTATATCATAATTTAGGAATTCTTTTGTTTTGTTCATTACATTTTCTGAAAATATATAATTTGAATTTTTAACTAAATAAAATATAAAATAGATTAATAAGCAAATTAATATTTGTAAAATCATTTTTTTAAACAAAGAATAGTCTGTACCTGATTTTATTTTTACATTTCTACTGTTGCTATAAACTCTTACATCATTTTGCATTTTTCTTCTGTTATAAATTTCCTCTGCTCGTCTAATTCTTTCTTCTGAACTTAGTACTCTTTCCAATTAACACACCTCTTCCTTTGTAGGTCATTTGTTAATTTATATGCTAGTCTTCTTCTTTTATTCCAAAAATTATTTTTTAGATTCGTTCCTAAATTTTAAAATAAAGAAAACCAAAATTATTATTTTTCATTTAATAATTTTGGTTCTCTTTATTTTTTAATTTAATATAATTCTAATTATACAAAGCACTGAAAATATTGATAAAAAAGCAGTTAAAGCTAACATTTTTTTATATTTTTCTTTTATTTTTCTATTTTCTCCTCCTAATTCCTTTTCTCTTCCTTCTATTGCTTTTGCATATTCATTTACTATCATTTCCGCTTCTTTTACTATGCATTCTTTTTCATTTGTTTTATTACCTTTTGCATTTTTGTTTAAACTTTCTAATTTAGCTTTATGTAATTTCACATTACTTTTTAATACAATATATGCTTCTTCTATCACATTAGATTGTATATTTCTTAAAATTATCATATTTTTCATATTATCAAAATCCATATAAAACACTATCCCTTCTATGTTTATATATAGATTTTTTCCACTTTTTATATAAATATACTTTTTATATTAAGTATATTTAATAACTTCTACTATTCCTTCTGCAATAATATTTGCTAAATTAATTACCGTGTTTAATGATGTATTTCTTAAGGAATAGAAATTATATTTTGAAATATTATGATTTTCTCCTACAACTCCCTTTATACTTAATCTTCCTACTTTAATTTTATTCTTATTTAATCCTCTTCCCAATACAGTTTCTTTTTGATTTATAAATATTTTTCCTATATTTTCTCTTTTAGATAGAGCAGCATCTACTACTATAATATATGCATTAGGGTGCATTTTCTTTATCATATTTAAATTTGTTTTTGCATTAATATATGAAATATTATTATCTAATGTACCATATATGTTTATATTAAATATATTATACCCACTAAGCAACTCTTTTAGCTTTGTCCCAACTAATGGACCTAAGCAATCTCCAGTTACTTTATCCGTTCCAACACACAAAATAACCAATTCCAGAAATCCAACTTTGTTTTTTTCTTCATATAATATGCTTGTTAAATTTCTTATAAATTCCTCTTTTTCTTCTCTTTTTTCATTACATCCATCATAATATTCATAATAGTAATCCAAATTAATACAACCTCCTGTTTTTATATAATTAGACTATGTTGTCTTTTATAATTTATTCCTATTATTTTCTAGAACTAATAATTATATTTATGTCATTATTATTTTTATACTTTGTTATAATATCACTAGAAAAGCCTGCCACATCGTTTGAAAGTATTATAGTTTTATAATCCTCGTTAATTAATTTTTTTATCTTTTCGTCTATTTCCTCTGGATTTTTCAACTTATATACATCCATTCCTAATCTTTCTGCTGTTATAAAATTTTTATTATCATTTTCTTGTTTTATCCATGATATTTTCATTTTTATCACCTAATTATATTTTTTCTTTTTCTTGCTATTTTATTCAAAGACAAGAGACCAAAAAATCCTATTATATTTACTTTATCTTTATTTAGCTTATTATTTTTATATAAATTTACAAATTATGACATATTTGTTGACTTTTAGACGTTTTTATTTTATTATTTTATAAGTTTAAAGATTAATAAAAGGAGAGTTTTTATTATGTTAAAAGAATTTAAAGAGTTTGCTTTAAAAGGAAATATTATGGATATGGCAATAGGTGTTATTATAGGTGGTGCTTTTCAAAAAATAGTAACATCATTAGTAAATGATATTATTATGCCTGCAATTTCTATTTTCACTGGTAAAGTTGATTTTTCAGACTTAGTAGTTACAGTAGGTAATTCTTCAATTAAATACGGATCTTTTATTACTACTATTGTTGACTTTTTGATAATTGCTTTCTCAATTTTTATTGCAATTCGTACTATAAATAAATTAAATGATAGAGCCAAACAAGATTTAGATAAAATGTCTAAAAAAAGTAAATTTTTTAAAAGTAAAAAGAAAAAAGATGAGCCTATTGTCGAACCTACTACAAAGGTATGTCCTTACTGTTTATCAGAAATAAACATAAAAGCCATTAGATGTCCTCATTGTACATCCGAATTAAATGTAGAAGAAAAAGTAAAAAAATCAAAAAAAGAAACAAAATAAAAAACAAAAAAACAATCTAAAATAGATTGTTTTTTTACTTTTTTAATCATTTATTTTATATTACTTCATTACGCTGTTTTTAGCTCTAATCTTAATTTATCAGCTATCATTGCTATAAATTCACTATTTGTTGGCTTTCCTTTAGCAGCTGAAACTGTGTATCCAAAGATACTTTCTACTGTTTCTGTTTGACCTCTTCCCCATGCAACTTCTATTGCATGACGTATTGCTCTTTCTACTCTAGAAGGAGTTGTTTTATATTTTTCTGCTATTTCTGGGTATAATTGCTTTGTTATTTGGTTTATTATATCTATATCATTTACTACCATCATTATTGCTTCTCTTAAATATTGGTAACCTTTTATATGAGCTGGTACACCAACTTCATGTATTACATTTGTTACTAGTGCTTCTAAATTTCCTTCATCTTTTTTACTTTCTGGAGCTATTTCTATATATTGTTGTTTTATTTCCCTATTTGCAAAACTCCCCTTTATACTACCTGGTTCGTAGTATTTAAATTCCTTAATTCTTTTCATTAATAAAGAAATATCAAATGGTTTTACAATATAATATTCTGCTCCTAAATTTATTGCTTTTTGTGTTATTTTGTCTTGTCCAACAGCAGAAAGCATAATACATAGTGGCATTTTTTCAATATTATTTGTGTTTAGCATTTCTAATACGCCTAAACCATCCAAATGAGGCATTATTACATCTAATAAAACTACATCTGGTTGTTTTTCTAATATCATTTTGTATGCTTCATTACCGTCTTTAGCCATGCCTACAACTTCCATTTCATTTTCTTTTTGTAAATAATCATTTAATGTCATAGCAAATTCTACATTGTCATCTGCAATTAAAACCCTAATTTTGTCATTCACCTTTATTCTCCCCCTATACATATATTTTTGTAAAATTTTTACATTTCGAATTATAATATGTTTTAGGCGTTTTTGCAATAGTTTTTTGGAAATTTTTTCAAGTTTTTGTATTTTTTGTTTATATTTCAATGTTTTTTCTTATATTTTTTTCTTTTATAATTTTTATTTCTTCTATTTTTAATGTACCTTTTCCAATTAATTCTTCTATTTTACTTTTTTCTATCTGTGTTGCTTCTATTCTACTTTTTATTTTTTCATCATACACTACATTTATTATATTAATATTATTTTTTTCACAATAATACTTAAATTTTTCCCATTCATTATATAAAATGGTTACTTCTACTTCATACCCAATTTCTTCATTCACAATTTTAACCTTTTCTAGAGCTTTTATAGTTGCTTCTGAATATGCTTTTACTAGTCCTCCTGTACCAAGTAGTATTCCTCCAAAATACCTAGTTACTACTACTAGTATATTTGTTAATTCATTTTTAGTTATAATGTTTAACATAGGAGCTCCTGCTGTCCCACTTGGTTCACCATCATCTGACATTTTGTTAACTACCCCATCTTTAGTTAAAATTGAGTACGCATAACAATGGTGTTTAGCATCATAATATTTTTTTCTTATTTCTTTTAAAATGTTTTCTATTTCTTCTTGTGTTTGAACATAATAAATATTTGCTATAAATTTCGATTTTTTTTCGACTATTTGTGCTGAAGTATTCTCTGATATTGTTTTTGACACTTTGCTTTTTTCCTCTCTTTTTTATTTACATTGCATTAAGTTAAATTTCACATAATTAAATTTAATTTATATGATACTAAATTTTAGCTAAAAAATCAACTTTTGAAATTTTTTTAAGATTTTGAATCAGAAAAATTTGAAAATTAGTTGACAAGTTGTCTAAAATAAGTTAAAATAGTAAATGCATTTGGAAATGGTGGATTTAGCGTAGTTGGTTAACGCGCCAGTTTGTGGCACTGGAGACCATGGGTTCGAGTCCCATATTCCACCCCATTTATATTTAGCATAAAATTTATCATATTGGGCTGTAGCCAAGCGGTAAGGCACCAGACTTTGACTCTGGCATGCGCTAGTTCGAATCTAGCCAGCCCAGCCAATAAAAAGAACTATACGAACGAAAGTGAGTTATAGTTTTTTTTTATTTTTTCATATATTATAAATGGTAAAATTAAATTATTTTGTCTTGTTTTTATCTACAAAACAATAATTTGTAAATTTATTAGTAATTTTATTCCAATTACTAATAGTATAATTGATATGACTTCCTCGATAATTGTGCTTGTTCCAAGTCTTTTTATTAGTTTAATAAAGAAACTAATTCTCCGATTATTGTCTTTTTTCATAATACATCCTTTCATTTTTTATTGAAGACAAAAATTTTTAATCATTTTTTTCAAACTTTCAAAACTTCTTGCCTTACCTAAAAATGGATATGCAATTTCTTTTAGATTTTCAACTTGTTCATCATAAATTTCAGTTTTTGAATAAATTATAGTCGGAATTTTTATATCCTCATGTGCTAAATCATACATCATTTTTAACCCTTCTCTTGCATCTTCTACAATTGGATTATCTATAAATTGTGGAATTCCTAAATCTGTAATCAAAAGACTAAATTGTGTTTCTCTGACTTTTTGAAAGACTTTAGTTACAAATTTTTCAGTTTTATAATCTGTTATTCCTTCTTTCTCTAATAACCGAATTATATTATCTTTCTTTGCCTCATTATCTTCTACAATTAATATTCCTCTTTAAATAAATTTATTTGATGTCTCAGTGTCCTATATGTTAACTCTAAAAAGAGATTATAAAAATTAATTAACTTTGCTAAATTTATGTGAATTATAACATCATTTCGTATAAAAGTAAAAAAAAGTGAACTAAGAATATTTCTTAATTCACTTTCACTTCTTAATATCATGGTAATTTTCTATTCCTTATTCTTTTACTTATTTCTTCAAAACTTTCATTATTATTTTTTCAGTAATAAGTTCAGCAAAATATCCTATTAATCTTACTATTGCTTCTGTAAAAAGAACTATTCCTATGCTTCAAATAATTACTAAGATTTCTGAATAAGGTGTAAAATCATATTTCATTTGTATTATTTGAGATTGAATATCCTCAAATAATATCCAAGCGAAATTCACCACAAAAAACATTATTTGTCCCATCCGTGCCCAAAATTTAATTTTTTTACTACCATAAATTTAATCCTCCTTAACAATTCTGTTTATGAGTTACTTTAAACCTGCAATTAATTCATCATAATCTTCTGCTAATGGCATTCCTAGCAATCGCTTATAGTCTTGCATTTCTTCTTCAGTCCGTTTTTTTTCAAAAGTATCATAAAAAGATTCAACTCTGCCACCTGCATCAATAATTGCCTGTTGTTCTAGTGTTATAAGTGTTTTTCTTGCTTCTTCCATAACATTTTCTCCTTAAAAATACTAATTTTTAAAGTTACATCTATATTAAAACTTGCCTTGGCAAGATATAAAATTTATATAAGAAGTTTATCATAAATTTGCTCAAATATCAATGTCAAAATAGTAAAAAATATTAAATTGACAATATTACAATAATATGTTAATATATTAATATGTTTTAAGAGTATACCTAGAAAATTATAACTTTTTGAGCGGTATAGAATAGCAAATATGTTATTTACACAGATGTGAGATATAATAGAAGTCTTGCAGAGGAGTCTTAAATGATTTCTTTGTGAGGCTTTTTTATTAAATAATTTTCTAAGGGTATATAGAATAATAAGCCAATATATGAAAATAAAATAGAAAGAAGTGATATAAATGATTATAGATAGTTTTGATGATAAATCTGATGCAAAAATAAATCCAGAAATAAATGAAAATGCGCCTAAAGTGGATGCTTGTATTATAACATTTTCAAATATAATTGAAGATTATGTTTTGAAGAATTATAAATGTGAAAAAATAGGAGAATTTAAATTTGCAACAGGAATTACACCAATTTATAAAATTATGTTTAATGGAAAAACATTTGCTTTTTATAAAACATATGTAGGAGCTCCTGCTTGTGTTGGAACAATTGAAGATACATTATCACAAATTAAAACTAATAAATATATAGTTTTTGGAGGAGCAGGTTGTCTTAACAAAGAAATTGCATTTGGAAAAGTTATGATTCCGACAGAAGCATATCGTGATGAAGGAACATCATATCATTATGCAAAAGCAAAAGATTATATAAAAATAAAAAATAGTGATATTATAGCTAAATTCATGAAATTAAATGAAATACCTTATATAGAGGGGAAAACATGGACTACAGACTCATTTTATAGAGAAACATTAAATAATATTGAAAAAAGAAAAAATGATGGTTGTATATCAGTAGAAATGGAATGTTCTGCAATTCAAGCAATGTGTGACTTTAGAAATCTTGAATTTTACACTTTTTTTACAAGCGGAGATTTATTAGATGCACCAAAATGGGATGAAAGACATAAAAAAGGAGAAATTATAGGTACGCAACATGATTCGGGTCATTTTGAAATTGCATTAGAATTAGCAGATTATTTGACAAATTAAAGGAGCTAGAAATTATATGAAATTTAATAAATATGAAGATATAAATTTGTTTTGGAATGATACAAAAGAATTATTAGAAAAAGATGAATGGTATAATTGCCTAATGATTGGTAATTGTATTGAAGGACTTGAAAAAGGAATAAACGATTGGTTTATGGCAACTATAACAGACAACTATAATATTGAACTTATAATGTTATATAGAAAACCATGGAAACTAATTTTGTATTCTCCAACTAATAATTATTCAGATGAAATATTAGAGTTTGCAGCAAGTGAAATTTATAAATATGATAAAGAATTACTTGGAGTTAATTCAGAAAAAAGTGTTGCTAATAAATTTGCAAAATATTATTGTAATTTAAGTAATATGAAGTATTCTGTTCATGCTGGACTTAGAATTTTATTATTGGAAAATCTTGAAGATGGAAAATTATTAGAAGATATTACCTATAGAAAATGTACGTTAAATGATAAAGACACGCTGATAAAATATATTCAAGATTTTATGAAAGAAGCTTTAAATGAAGAATGTGATTATGATAAGGCTGAAGAAAAATTTAATAAATATTTTGAAAAAGGATATTATGTCCTTGAAAAAGATAATAAAATTGTATGCCAAGCAAATATAAGTAGAATTATGAAATATGGAAAATGTGTAAGCAGTGTTTATACTCCAAAAGAAGAAAGAGGAAAAGGCTATGCTTATAATTTAATTTATAGGATTTCCAGAGATTTAATAAATAGTGGAGATAAATATTGCGTTTTATATACAGATGATAGTAATCCAATAAGTAATCATGTTTATGAAAAAATTGGCTACAAGAGAAAAAGTGATTGGGAAGATATAGATTTTATAAAAAATAATATTTAAAGTAATGAAAAGTTCAAGCTAGTGATGTATAAAAACTCACTAGCTTTCTTTTTTAACCTAAATACAATTGTTCCAAGCTTTCCAACGTGTCTGTTATTTCCTTTTCTCTTATTGCTTTTATTGGAGCACATTTTTTGAAGTTTTTACATAGATTTAAGAGCTGTTGTTCACAATCAGAAAGTTTAATATTCTTCCTAACAATTTCCTTCTGCAATCTTCGAGCATTCGCCTCAAACTGCCAAGAGGAACTATTGGAAGGATTTAAGCTTTTTGCTGTGTAAGCAAATGCATAAATAAAACAATTCACATTCTCGGGACTTAATTTATGGCGATATATTTTCCAATTAAGTCCCCTGTGATTTCTGGTAACATGCTCAATAAATACTAAGCAATTAGGAGTATCTTTAATAACCTCCTCGATTGAGGGTAATTTAGCACTAAGACTAAATGTTGATAAATATTCCCGTGTAATGCCACTATGTCTCAAAGTCATAATGTATCCTCCTTTATTTTAGGTATTTTATAAATTTTATAAAATATATTATACCAAATTTATGGCATAAAGTCAAATTTATGTAAAGTTTTATATTTTTTAACATTCCATTATTATGAAAAAAGTCTTCTATATGCAAAAAAGAGATTACAAAAAATCTCTTTTTTACTTTAAAATAATTTGTTACCAGTAGATTTTAAAACTACTTATCACACTTATCAAGAATTTTTCTAAAAAGACTATGAAACTCTTTTAGATTATCTTCAGTATAATCATCTGTTTTTACTGATTTTGATAAAAGTTTATATGCTTCTTCAAATCTCTTAATTTCATCATTTGATAAAGAAATTTGCGTCCAGCATTCATTATTCTTATAGTGACGAATAACATCTTTATATGTTTCAGTAGTATACACTTTAATGCCATATCCTACTACTCTGCTCATATATGGATCTTTAGGAAATTGAAGTCCATTTTCGTTATAATGAATTCCATCACTATCTACTACATAATTTCCTTTTTGCTCTAAATCTTCATAGTTTGCAATACAAATATTATTACAAACTCGATCAAAGGCTAAAAGGTATCTAAACTTGTCATACCCTAATTCTTCCTGAACTATTCTTTGCGATCTCTCATTTAGCCTTCCATGTTTGATTTGCTCTAACATGACTTTATATTCTTCTTCAGTAACATGACATACCATTATAGGATTTGCTTTCCGATATTGCTCATTGACAAAATCATATAATGACATATTCAATTCCCTATCTTCGTTTTCAAACATAACAATTATTTTTCTCATATTTATTCCTCCTTAATAAATTTATTTGTTGTTTACTTGTTATCTATGCAAAACTCCCAAAGGAGATTATAAAAATTAATTAGTTATTGCTAAACTTTATGCGAATTGTATCATCTTTTGGTTTAAAAGTAAATGAAAATTGGAATAAAAATATTACAAAATCTTTTTCTGACATTTTTTATTCTACTTCAATACTTTCCTCATTTTCTAATATTTCGTACTCTACCTCATATTTATTAAACATTTCTTCTATAAATTTATAATCTGGTGGAAATACTGGATTATCCATATGGATTGGTATTGTTAATGTTGCTCCTACTTCTTTTGCATATAAAGCTGCTTCAAAAGCTGACATTGTTAGTCCATATCCAGTTACAGGAACACATAAAATATCTGCTTTATAATCATTTTTAAAACAAATTGTATCACTTGTTGTATATAGTCTATTTTCTCCATCATCTATAATATATCCGACATTTTCATATATTTCTTTTCCACCTTTTAATAATGGTTGGTAACCATGTACTGCGTGTACTGCTTCTACTTTTATATCGTCTAATTCTATAATATCATTTTCTTTTATAATATTTATATTTAAAGTTTTATTTGCATCTTGAACTTCTTGTGTAGAATATATCTTTATATTATCATTTATTTTTTCTAATATTTCTGTATTACAATGGTCTGGATGTTTATGTGTTATTAATATAATATCTACGCTATTCCATACATTAAAATATTCTTCTTTATATTTTAATGTACCTGGATCTATTAGTATTTTCTTTCCTTTTGTTTCAACTAATAAACATGATTGTGGGTATTTTGTAATTTTCATAGTTTTTTCTCCTTTACTATAATCTTATTTTTCTGCTATTTTCATTAGCTTATTTCCTCTATCTTTTCCTATTCTATAGAATTCATCTAATGTCATATTTAAATAATCATACCTATAGCATATTTCTAATGTAATTGGTCCGTTATAATTGCATTCTTTCAATTTCTCTATCACGTTTTTCCAATCTATTGTCCCATCAAATGGTAATAGATGTAAGTCATCAGATTTATCGTTATCATGCAAATGCACTGCAAATATTCTATCTTTAAAGAATTCAAAATTAAATTTATCATTAAAGTGTACATGGCAATGTCCTGCATCAAAACAGATTCCTACATTATCATCTTTTATATTTCCTAATACATATTCTAAATATCCTTTTATTTTTGTGTTTTCAAAAGCAACCTTTACATTCAATTCTTTTGCATAATTTACAATCTTCTTTATTCTTTCTAATCCAATTTTGCCATACATAGGAGCTTCTTTTTTATCAGTCAAATGCATTACCACCATAGGAATTCCATTTTCCTTGCAGTCTTTTATGTTTTTCTTATATCTTTCAACTAGACTATCTCCAAGTTTCCCTTCTTCCCAAATTGAATTAATATTTTGATATCCTAAATGTGCAAATATTATATTGAATCCTAGTTCTTTACATATTTTTACTTGTTCTTCTTGACTATGCTCCCATTTTCTATCATACCATTGAACAAATACATTTTTAAACCCAGCATTTTTTATAGCTTCTATTGTTTCTAATACACTTACATTTTTATTTGAATTGTGAATTGCTACTGCTAATTCTTCCATTTTTTTCTCCTTTTTATATAAATATTTTCCATTCTAAATAATAATTTATATAATATAATTGCATAAATAATATCATATAACTGTTTATTCTTCAACAAATAATAGGTACAGTTTTATTAACTTATATTTTATATAACAGCATTCTTTTTTATCTTATATTTAAAATTTTTTTAAAAAATTTGAGTTATATTGCAAGTTTCGACAAACTTTTCACCTTTAATATGCTATATTATGCCTTAATCGCGAAAATGAAATGAGGTGTTTTTATGAATACAAATGATAATAGTAATCAAAGCATTATAGGTAAAAAATGTGGTACTATAACTGTTTCAGTTTATAGAGATATAAATTCGGGTTCTCCTATTTTTTATGTAGAACCTGACAATGAGGAGATTCTTCCTGTATCTTATGTAATTGAAGATGTCTTGAAACTATATTAAAAAAAATAACCATCAAAGTACTTTTTTTACTTTAATGGCTATTTTTTTATTTTATTTATTTGTAGATCCAAATCCACCAATTCTTTCTCCTTCTGCTACATCTTCATCTGCTACAAAGTATTTTTGGAATATTGCTTGTCCTATGCAATCTCCCTTTTTTATTTCTACATCTTCATCTTTTATGTTGAAGAATGCAAACATTATATGTCCGTCATTATCTGGATTTCCATAGTAGTCTTTATCTACTACACCTATACTATTTGCTAATATAAGTCCTTTCTTTCCAGGGTTTGAACTTCTATTAGCTAATATTAAAACCTCATCATCTTGCATATATGCTTTTATTCCTGTTTTAACTAATGTTGGTTTCATTCCTTTTGTAAAAGATGGTATTATACAATCTTCTGCAGCTTCTACATCATATCCTGCTGAATATTTTGTTTTTCTAACTGGTAAATTTATTCCTTTATCTTCAAATCCTTTTGCTATTTCAAATCCTCTTACTTTTTCCATTTATTTTCAACTCCTCATTTATTTTGTTTTTCTTATTTTTTCATTAAGTTAGCATTTTGTCAAGTGTTTATTTATAGATGTAACTTTTTATTTTACATTGTATTAATTCTTAATAATTGTACATACTATTTTTACAAATTTCTTGACTTTCTCAATGTAGTTATTATATAAATATATAGATGTAAATTATTTAAGGAGGTATTTATTATGGATTTAAAAGGAACAAAAACAGAAGCTAATTTAAAAGCTGCATTTGCTGGTGAATCTCAAGCTAGAAATAAATATACTTATTTTGCAAGTGTTGCTAAAAAAGAAGGATATGAACAAATTGCTGCTATATTTTTAGAGACAGCAGAAAATGAAAAAGAACATGCAAAAATTCATTTAAAATATTTAAATGGTATAGGAGATACTAAAGCAAATTTGGCTGATGCAGCTGCAGGTGAAAATTATGAATGGACAGATATGTATGAAACATTTGCTAAAGAGGCTGAAGAAGAAGGATTTACTGAAATAGCAGCTACTTTTAGAGGAATTGGTGCTATAGAAAAAGAACATGAAGAAAGATATAAAAAACTTTTATCTAATTTAGAAGAAGGAGAAGTTTTCAAAAAAGGAAGTATTGTTATTTGGAAATGTAGAAATTGTGGACATATTGTTGTTGGAACAGAAGCTCCAAAAGTTTGCCCAGTTTGCAAACATCCACAATCTTATTTCGAAATAAAAGCTGAAAACTATTAATATTGGTAATTTGAATTAATTTAGAGTTATTAGCTTTTAATTATATATATAATTTATTGAGTGGACCTTATATTATATAGGTTTCACTCTTTTTATTTACTCTTTACCATTTATTTATAATGTTCTTTTATACATTTAACTCTTATATTACTAATTTACAATACAATAATTTTTTATTAATCATAAAAATCTATTGTTTTTATTTTCATTTTTTTATATAATATTTCCAATAAATAGGAGGGGTTTTATGAAATTAAAAAAATTTATTTTTACTATTCTATTTTTTCTTTTAATAATTATAATTTGGAATAGTAAATCTTATGCATCTGGTGATTTAACTTTAAAAAATCTAGATTATAAAGTTAAATTAAATTCAGATGGAACTGCAAATGTAACTGAGACATGGGATATTTCTATAGAAGATACAAATACTTTATTTAAAACATTTAAATTAGATTCTAGTAAATTTTCTGGTTTTAAAGATGTATCTTTAGTTGAAACAACAAATGGAACAAGAAAAGAATTTACGCAAATTTATAATGAAATGTATCATGTTACTAAAAATTGCTTTTACGCTTTAAATACATCTTCTACTGAGTTTGAAATAGCTTGGGGAGTTAGTGTAGATGGCTATTCAAGAAGAACTTTTGAAATGAATTATACTATTATAGATGCTGTTAAAAATTATGCTGATTGTAGCGAATTTTATTGGCAATTTATTTCAACTTCTTCAGCAATTCCTGCAAAAAAAGTTACAGGAACTATTACACTTCCAACAGAAGTTACAGATATTGAAGACTTACATGTATGGGCTCATGGTCCTTTAAATGGTAACATTGAAAGAACATCGAATAATGTAGTTTATTTTGAAGTAGATAACTTGAAAACTAGAACTATGTTAGAAGCAAGAATTGTTACTCCTACATATATATTTGAAGATAACAGAAACATTTCTTCTTTTAAAAAATTAAATTCAATATTAACACAAGAAAAAATATGGGCAAATGAAGCAAATGCTAAAAGAGAGAAATTACAAAAACAAGAAAGAAATAGAATGATTTTATTTATCTCTTTTATTAGTATTACTAATATTGGTGGTATTTTCTTAGCTATCTATTTAGTTAAAAAAATCAAATTATACAAAGAAGAATTAACTAAAGTACCAAGTTATAGTCCTACAACACCATCAAAATATTATAGAGATATACCTAATGAAAATTCATCAGCAGCACAAGCAGCATTTGTTTATTATTTTAAAAATTCAACCATTTCTATGCATACAGCAGATGTTATTTCTGCAACGACACTTAATTTATGCTTGAAGAAATTTTTAACTTTTGAAATGTTAGATAACAAAAAGAATAATATTAGAATTACTTTAAATACTAATATGGATGAGAACTTATTAACAGAAAGTGAAAAATCAGTATTTAATATGTATAAAAAAGTAAATTCTACTAATTCTTTTACAATGAAAGAATTTCAAAAATATTGTAAATCTCATTCATCTTCTTGTTTAAGTACTTTTAATTCAATTGATAACAAAGCAAAAAACGAAGCAATTCGTGAAAACAATTATAATGCTACTTTAGAAAAACAGCATTCTAAATGGTCTGGTTTAGGTATTGGATACATCTTTTTTGCAATAATTAGTCCTTTATTAATGATTGCAAGTTTCATTCCAGCTATTATATGTGCAACATATACTTTAAAAATAGCTGGAAAATATAATACTCTTACTCAAAAGGGTGTAGATGAACAAGAAGCTTGGAAAGGCTTAAAAAATTATATGGAAGATTTCTCAATGATGAAAGAAAAAGAAGTTCCAGAACTTGCATTGTGGGAAAAATATTTAGTATTTGCAACAGCTTTTGGTATAGCAGATACAGTATTAAAACAACTAAAAGTAGTTTATCCACAAATGATGGATGAAACTTACATGAATTCTAATGGATATTATTATTTATACTTAATGAGTCATGGTAATTTTAGTAACAATTTTATTCATAGTATTAATTCATCTATAACTAACACTTATAATAGTGTTAACTATTCTTCTGGTAGTGGATCAGGAGGTGGCTTCTCTGGAGGCGGAGGCTTCGGCGGCGGTGGAGGCCGGAATGGGCGGACGCTAATAAACTATTGGGGACGGGCCGTTTTAGTTTAGTAGTACAGTTAAACTAAATTTTCCTATTCTTAAAGGACTGTCCCTAATTGAGAAAAATACTTGTAATTTCAAGTTACTTATAGTATTATAATATTAATTTATTTAAGGAGGAAAAAATATTATGACAGCACTTATTATAATTCTAGTCGTTGTTGCTCTTATAGCTTTATTTGTTATTAGTGTATACAATGGATTAGTAAAATCAAGACAAAAAGTAAAAAATGCTTGGAGTCAAATTGAAGTACAACTTCAAAGAAGATTTGATTTAATTCCTAATTTAGTAGAATGTGTAAAAGGTTACATGGCACATGAATCTGACGTATTAGAGAAAGTAACTTCTCTTCGTTCTTCTTGGGCAAATGCTAAAGGAATTGAAGAAAAAGCAAGCCTAGATAATCAATTATCTGGCGCTTTAAAAACTATTATGGCAGTTTCTGAAAACTACCCAGATTTAAAAGCAAATACAAACTTTACTGATTTACAAAACAATTTAAAAGAAACTGAAAATAAAATTTCTTTTTCTAGACAATTTTACAATGACACTGTTACAATGTATAATACTAAAATTGAAGTATTCCCAGATAACATTGTAGCTTCTATGTTTAATTTCAAAGCTGAACCATTATTTAATGTAGATAATGATGAAGTAAGAAAAAATGTTAAAGTTGATTTTAATAAATAAAAGTTAAGGACCAACCTATATAGGTTGGTCCTCTTTTGGGTACTTTTTGGAATTACTTTCTACAATAAGGTAACAACTTTTCCCTGTCCATTACCTGTAACGCCTCATTGAGATCATCTCTGATTCTTTTTGCTTCTTTCTTCGCTTCTTCTATAGAAACTTCTCCAGAGCAAACTTTACGAAGCTTGTCTTTTAACTTAGCTGCTTCTTTTTCAAAGATTTTGAATTTTGGCATTTTGTTTATATACGGTATGCCAATTTCCTTTCTCAAATCACTCTCTTCATTGCAAACATCTAATGTTGATACAATATTACCCATTAGAGTTTGTGCCGTTTCGAGTTCGGAGTACAAAAGCGCTGCTTTGTACATTAAAGGGTTACAATTGTTCCGTCTTTCCATAAAGGCCTCTCTTTCTGGGGCTACAACCCCTAAAAAAATTAATGTTATGCAGGAGGTTATCCTCTCTACATCTCTATTATATCATATTATGCCATAAAGTGTCAATTATGTTAATGTATTTCATTTTTATAATTTGATAATTTCTCCTATCAAATCATAACCACTTGCTTTAGTTATTTTACATTTAACGAACTTTCCTTCTAGTGCTTTATCTACCATTTCTATATAAATTAATCCATCTATATCTGGTACTTCTCTATAGCTTCTTCCTACATAATATTTTCCGTCAAATGTCTTTGTTTCTATTAATAATTCTAATTCTTTTCCTACCATTTCTTGCTGAGTTTCACTTGCTATTTTTTGTTGAAGACTCATTATTTTGTTATATCTGCTTTTCTTTGTCATTGGATGAATTTGATCTTTTAATTTTTCTGCTGGTGTTCCTTCTTCTTTAGAAAAACTAAATGCCCCTAATCTTTCAAATCTTGCTTCTTTAACAAAATCGTACAATTCCTCAAAATCTTCTTTGGTCTCGCCTGGAAATCCTACCATTACTGTTGTACGAATTACTACTCCTGGAATTTCTTTTCTTAATCTTTTTATTAAATTTCTTATTGTTTCTCCATTGCTTTTTCTATTCATTCTTTTTAAAACACTATTAGATATATGTTGAATTGGAATATCAAAGTATTTGCAGATTTTATCTTCATTTTTTACAACTTCTATTAATTCGTCTGTAATTGTTTCTGGATATGCATATAAGAATCTAATCCATTTTAATTTTTCTATTTTGCAAAGTTCCTTAAGTAATTCTGCTAGTTTAGATTCTCCATATATATCTATTCCATATTTTGTAGTGTCTTGTGCTATTATGATTAGTTCTTCATAGCCCTCATTTACAAGCTTTTTAGCCTCTTCAATTACTTCTTCCATTTTTCTACTTACAAATGGTCCACGTATTTTTGGTATTGCACAATATGTACAGAAATTACTACATCCTTCTGCTATTCTTAAATATGCAAAATTATTTCCTGTTGTAATTACTCTATCTAAAAAGTCTAAGTTATTTTTATTTTCTTTTTCTGACTTTAATATTGTTTCTATTTGCTCCCATATTGTGCTATATGAACTATATTTTATCCATAAATCTACTTCTGGAATTGCTTTTGAAAGTTCTTCTTTATATCTTTCTACTAGACATCCCATTACTATTAGATATTTACATCTTTTTTTCTTATATTCTGCCATTTCTAAAATAGTGTTTATTGCCTCTTCTTTTGCTGGTCCTATAAATCCACATGTATTTATTACCAACACATCCGCTTCTTCTTCATTATTTACTATTTTGTATCCATTTTCTTTAAATAGCCCTATTACCATTTCTGTATCTACTAAATTTTTACTGCATCCTAAATGTACAAATCCTACGTTCATTTTATTATTTCATTCCTCTCTTTTTGTTTCAACTTATACCATTATTTTAAGGAATATCTTTTGATATTCCTCCTTACTTTTTATCTTTCTTCTTCCTCTGTTATTCTTACATCTTTTTTTCTTTGTATGTATTCAATAATTTCATTTACACATTTTTCTAAATCATAATTTTCAAATGTTTCAAATTTTGAAATTCCTGCCTCTTTTAATTTTTCTTCTGAAAAATCTATATTATCGGCTTTTAATCTTCTTTCCATTTCTTCAAAATTTGGTTTTGCTTGTTGATTTTCTCTTGCAGTTGCTCTTTTTCTTCTTTCATCTTCACTTATGCAAATATATACAGGTACCATTTTTAAGTCTTTTTCTGGATGATTCTTTAGATATTTCAAAATACTCGTATAAGACTCTAAAGTTCCTATACTTAAAAAGTCTCCATCTTGTTTCCATTGATCATCTGCTATTGTTGCATATATCCAAATGTCTTTCTCACCATTCTTATTTATTACATTGTAATTTCTGTTTTCCATTACTTTTTGTTCATTTTCCAATTTGTTAAATTCTTCTCTTGTTATAAAATTATATTCTCTACCTTGAGCTTCTCCTTCTCTCATAGGTCTTGTTGTATAAGGAATATACAAATTTGTATCTATTTTTTCTTTTACTTTTTGATATATAGTATCTTTTCCTGCTGAACTTTTTCCCATTATATAAATAAGATTTGACATTTTTTAGTCCTCCTTTTATTCCTCACTAAATATATGCTTTCTTGTTATTTCTAATAAACTTAACTTAGTAAATTCCATTACTTGTGTTTTTGCTCTGTCTTCTTTTAGCTTTTCTTTTAACAGCTCTATTATTTCTTCTTTACTACTTTCTTCATTCATATCTATGTAATCTATAATAATTATTCCACCTATATCTCGTAGTCTTAGTTGTTTTGCAATTTCAATACTTGCTTCTTTATTTACTTTTAATGCTGTTTTTTCTATATTTTCTTTTCCAGTAAATTTTCCTGAGTTTACATCTATTGCAGTTAATGCTTCTGTTTTATCTATTGTGATAAATCCTCCACATTTAAGCCATATTTTTCTATTTGATATTTTTTCTATTTGACTATTTAAATCATATCTATTTTCTAGTCCTTCTTCTACAAGTTCTACTTTTATTGTTACATCTTCTTGCAATCTTTTTAAAATTTGTTCTATTTCTTTTTGTAATTCTTTATTATTTACGTATATTTTTTCTAGTTTATTGTCTGCAATATCTAATAAAATTTTCTCTAAAATTGTATCACTCTTTTTTATTATTTTTGGTACTTTATCATCTGAATTTAAAAATTCTTTTTGTATATTTTCCAATTCTTTTAAAGTATTTTCTATATTCTTTTTTATTTTACTTTCTTCTTTTCCTTTTGCTGCTGTTCGAATTATAATGCCTATTTTTTTATTTTTTTTAACACTCCCTACTATGCTTATTAGTCTGTTTCTTTCTTCCTCATTTTCTATTTTTTGAGAAACTGTAATAAAATCATTTTCAGGAAGGACTACAACAAATCTTCCTGCTATTTGTATATTAGTGCTTACTCTAGCGCCTTTTATATTGTTACTATCTTTTTTTACTTGTACTAGCACTTTTTGATTTGGTTTTATATAATCTTTTATTTTATAGTTTTCTAATTCTTCTTTCTTGTTTCCTGTAACATTACTTTTTTTAGGCAGTATGTCTCTTATATGCAAAAATGCATTTTTTTCTGCTCCTATATCTACAAATGCCGCTTGCATTCCTATTAAAACATCTGTAACTTTGCCTATATAAATATTACCCTCTAAACGCTTTTTGTCTTCTCTTTCTTTGTAATGCTCTTTTAAAACGCCTTCTTCTAATATACTAATTTCTTTTAAATCTTGTTTTTGAACAACAATTAATTCTTGCATACCTAATCTTATTTTTCAAACCTTTCATTTCTTAGTTAAACTTATTCATAGCATTATCTATTCCATCTTTTATAATTGAAATCATTGCTTTTGCAGCTTTTGTAGTTCCTTCATCTAATGTATTTCTTTCTTCTTCTGGAATGGCACCTATAACATAATTTATTATATCGTCTTTATATTCAGGTTTTCCTATTCCTACTCTAATTCGTGCAAAGTCTTCCGTTTGAAGTTCTGCAACAACAGATTTCATCCCATTGTGTGAGCCGCTACTTCCTTTTTTTCTAATTTTTATCTTTCCTGGTTCAATATCAATATCATCATATATAACAAAAATATTTTTCATTGGAATTTTGTAAAAATTAACAACTTGAACAATTGATTTTCCGCTTAAATTCATATAAGTTTGAGGTTTTAATAAAATGACTTTTTCATTTTCTATAAAACCTTCACCATACAATGCATCAAATTTTTTCTTATTAACTTCAATATTATATTCCTTTGCTATTTTATTTATAGTATTAAATCCCATATTGTGTCTTGTCTTACTATAATCTTCTTCAGGATTTCCAAGTCCTACTATTAAATACATTTTTCCTCCTATCCAATAAGCTTCTTTAAATCTTCTTCATTGAATTCATATTTTTTATTACAGAAATGACAAACTATTTCTGCCTTTTTATCTTCTTCTAATATCTTTGATAGTTCTTCTTTTCCTACTGTTTTTAAGGCTGTTTCCATTTTTTCTTTTGAGCAATTACATTTATATTCTGGCTTTCTTTCATCTTTTAGCACTTTTATATTTGCATCACCTGTTATATCTTTTGCTATATCTAATAAACTCATTTTTTCGTCTAACATTTGGCTTATTGGCTTTGCTTCTGCGAGTCTATTTTCTAATATAAATAGTTCATCTTCTGTGGCATCTGGCATTGATGTTACTATAAATCCTCCTGCACTTTTTACGCCATTTTTATCTACAAGAACACCTAAGGCTACTGCAGTATTCTTTTGTTCTGATATATAATAATAATTTGCGAAATCTTCTGCAATTTCTCCTGTTACTAACTTTGACATTCCAACGTATGGTTCTTTTAGTCCTATATCTTTTATTACATATAAAAATCCATCTTTTCCTACCGCTGTTCCTACATCTAATTTTCCATCTTTTCTTAATGGTACATCTACTGCTGGATTTGTTACATATCCTTTTACCTTTAAATTACTATCTGATGTTACTATAATACTTCCTATTGGTCCATTTCCTTTTATTTGTAGAGTTAAGCTATCTTCTGCCTCTTTTGTGTTGGATGACATTAGTACAGCCATTGTTAAACATCTACCAAGTACTGCCGTTGCAACTGGACTTAAGTCATGTATTTTTCTTGCTTCTTCTACTAATTCTGTAGTTGAAACACAAGTTATATTTATTTTTCCGTTATATGCTAAAAATTTCTCTATTTTATCCACTTTTACTAATATTCCTTTCCTTAATAGTTTTTTATTTTTCTACTTCTTTTTCTTCAGTACAAATCAAAAACACTTTATCATCAAATCCGCCTCTTGTAGCTTTTTTCTCTTCTTTCACTTTCTTTATTTCTTCTAAAGATATATTTCTATTTTTTATAATAGATTCCATTACTTCCATAAGATCTGCTATTTCTTCTGTCAATTCTTCTTTTGTTACAGAATTAACAACTTCATTTGCTTCTTCTAGCAATTTTTCATTTAATGCTTTTTGATACTCTTCATCTTGTAATATTGACATTTGGGTATTTATACCTTTTTTTGCTAAATTTTGAGGAATTTTATCTCTAACTAATTTATTCCATTCTTTTATCATATTATATTTTCTCCTTCAATTTTTTCACATTATATCATATTTTTTGTTAAATTCATAGTATTACGCAAAAAAAGACATCTTATATAAATTAGTTTGGAATACTTTTTACTGTTTCCACATATTACCTTTGATTTTTATGTATATTTTATGTTAATATAATATTAGATACAAAAGAAAGTTGAGGTCTTTTTTATGAATTTTATAGAAAAGTTAGTTAATAAATACAAAAATTTAGATAGTAAAATAAAGAAAATTATGAATATAGGAATACTTTTATCTTTTACTTTATGTCTTGTTTCTTCTAGTATTCTTTTTACATACGAAGCAATTATTCCTATTCCTTCTTTGTTCTATATTGGTATTTCTTTATTTAGAACAAGTTTAATGTTTATTTGTATGTTTCTTATGTGTGCTATTGGTTTTGATAGTATGAAAGATGTATTAAATTAATAAAAAGCTTAATGTATTCTTCTACATTAAGCTTTTTTACTATTTATTTAATTCTTCTAAGAACATTTTATTAAGCATTTGTGGGTTTGCTTTTCCTTTTGTCTCTTTCATTGCTTGTCCTACTAAAAAGCCAAGTGCTCTATCTTTTCCTGCTTTAAAATCTGCTATAGATGCTGGATTTGCTTCTAAGATTTTTGCTACTATTTCCTTTATTGCTCCTTCATCTGAAATTTGAATCCAACCTTTTTCTTTTATTATTTCTTCTGGATCTTTTGGATTTTCAAATAATTCTTCTAGCACTTTTTTACCTATTGCACTGCTTATTGTTCCTTTGTCTATTAGAATAATCATTTTTGCTAATTGCTCTTCAGTAAATGGAATTGAATCAGCTTCTTCTTCTCTTTCGTTTAATATTCTTGAAACATCTGATAATAGCCAGTTTGCAACAGCCTTTGCGTTTTTACATATTTTTTCTGCTCCTTCAAATAAATTAGATAAATATTTTGAAGATGTTAGCATATTACTATCTTTTTCAGATAGTCCAAACTCTGTTAAATATCTTTGTTTTCTACTTTCTGGTAATTCTGGTAAATTCTTTTTAATATTTTCTATATATTCTTCAGATAATCGAATAGCCACTAAATCTGGTTCTGGGAAATAACGATAATCTTGTGCATCTTCTTTATCTCTCATAGAAAAAGTACGTCCTGACACATCGTCCCATCTAAGTGTTTCTTGTTCTACTTTTCCGCCCTCTTCTAATAATTCAATTTGTCTATCTGCTTCATATTCAATTCCTCTTATAATGCTTCTAAAAGAGTTCATGTTTTTCATTTCTGTACGAGTTCCAAATTCTTTAGCTCCTTTTTTTCTAACAGAGACATTAACATCTGCTCTAAAAGAACCTTCTTGCATTTTACAGTCTGAAACTTCTATATATTCAAGTATTGATTTTAATTTTCTTAAATATTCCTCAACTTCTTTTGTTGATCTTAAGTCTGGCTCAGAAACTATTTCTATTAGAGGTACTCCTGCTCTGTTTAAATCTACTAAACTTCCTCCTCCAAATTCATTATGGTTTAGCTTACCAGCATCTTCTTCTATATGAATACGTAGTATTCTTATTTTCTTTTTATTTCCTTCTTCATCTTCTATTTCAACATATCCATGTTCGCAAAGTGGTTTATCAAATTGTGATATTTGGTAAGATTTTGGAAGATCTGGATAAAAGTAATTTTTTCTATCATTTTTGCTATCTCTAGAAATAGTACAATTTGTAGCAAGACCTGCTTTTACTGCATATTCTACTACTTTTTCGTTTAATACTGGAAGTGCTCCTGGCATTGCCATACATACTGGACATACATGTGTATTTGGATCTGCTCCAAATTCTGTAGGACAACTACAGAATATTTTTGTTTTTGTTGAAAGTTCGGCATGAACTTCTAGTCCCATTACTGTTTCATAATCATCTCTTGCCATTAGTTAGCACCTCCCTTAAATGTTGGTTTATAATTTTCTCTAAATTTTGTAGCTTGTTCGTAAGTATAAGCTGCATTTAATATTTTTTCTTCATCAAATCTGTTTCCTATTAATTGCATTCCAACTGGCATACCTTTGCTATCTACTCCACATGGAATTGAAATTCCTGGTAAACCAGCTATATTAACAGAAACTGTACAAATGTCTGCTAAATACATTTCTAATGGATTTGTAGATCTTGTACCAATTTCAAACGCAACTGTTGGTGATGTTGGTGTTAATAAGATATCATATTTTTCAAAAGCTTTATCAAATTCTTTTCTAACTAATGTACGAACTTGTTGTGCTTTTTTGTAATATGCATCATAATACCCTGAAGATAATACGTATGTTCCAAGTATTATTCTTCTTTTTACTTCATCACCAAAACCTTCGCTTCTTGAATTTTTGTAAATTTCTTTTAAATTTGTAAAGTTTTTAGTTCTGTAACCATATCTAATTCCATCAAATCTTCCTAAGTTTGAACTTGCTTCAGCACATGCAATTATATAATATGTTGCTAATGCATAGTTTGCAATATCTAGTGAAAACTCTTCTACTTCTGCTCCCATTTCTTTGTATTTTTCTATTGCTTCTTTAAGTTTTGCTTTTACTTCTTCATTTATTCCTTCTCCAAAAAACTCTTTTGGAACTCCTATTTTTAAACCTTTTACATTATTTTTTAAGCATTTTGTATAATCAATTTTTTCTCTATTTTCTGATGTAGTATCTCTTTCGTCATGTCCTGCAATCACATTTAAAAGCATTGCTGCATCCTCAACATCTTTTGTTATTGGACCTATTTGATCTAAAGAAGACGCAAATGCTACTAAACCATAACGAGAAACTAAACCGTATGTTGGTTTTAAACCTACGACACCGCAAAATGCTGCTGGTTGACGAATTGATCCACCTGTGTCTGAGCCTAAAGCCCAAGGTACTAAATTAGCTGCTACTGCTGCTGCAGATCCTCCCGAAGAACCTCCTGGTACTGCATTTAAATTCCATGGATTTCTTGTTACATGAAATGCTGAATATTCTGTAGAAGCTCCCATTGCAAACTCGTCCATATTTAATTTTCCTAAATCTATCATTTGTTGTTCTTTTAATTTTTCAACAACTGTTGCATCATATGGAGATACAAAGTTTTCTAACATTTTTGAACTACAAGTTGTTTTTATTTCTTTAGTGCACATATTATCTTTTATTCCTATTGGAATACCTGCTAATTCTCCTTTTATTTCTCCTGCGTCTATTTTTTCTTGTATACTCTTAGCTTCTTCTAAAGCTTCATCACATAATGTTGTAACAAATGCTCCAACATCTTTTTCTTTATCATTTATTCTATCTATATATGCTTTTGTTACTTCTTGCACTGTAATTTCTTTTTTTGCTAATTTCTCTTTTAGCTCATGTACTGTAAGTTCTGTAATTTCCATTTGTCTTCCTCCTTTATTTAGTTTTTTATATTTTATTTGAAATATTATCTAATTTTTAAACTATTACTCTATTTTTTAAATAAATTAAAAAATAGTATAGCTAGGCATTTATTTACTGAATTACTTTTGGTATTTTAAACATATTTCTCTCTTTTTCTGGAGCATTTGACATTAAAGCTTCATTATCTTCAAATACTTTTATCTCATCTTTTCTAAATACATTGTAATTTTCGTTTACACCAAAAGATTCTGTTAAACCTTCTACTGGCGCATTATTTACTATATTAGCAAAATTTAAAATATCTTCTAAATTTAGTAAGTACTTATCTATCTCTTCATCTTTTAAATTTAAATTTGCAAGTTTTGCAATATGCAACAATTCTTCTTTACTAACTTTCATTTTATTCTCTCCAATCTTTGTCAAATTAACTTTCCCTAAGTAACTTTGGGTTTTATTATACCTTTTTTTTTATAATATTACAATAGTTTGATTTAAAATTTTAAAATGTGCCATTGGCACATTTTAGTTATTTACTATTTCTTTTATTTCTTCATCTTGTTTTAATTCTTCTCCTAAAAATTTAAAAGAACTTTTATCTTTTTGCACTGCTATTAATCCTAACTCTTTATCGTTTTTTAGTCTACTACTTGCATATTTTATTATAATAGGTTTATTTTCTACTGCAAGTTTTACAACTTCTTTATCATCTCTCATTTCTGGAATTGAATAATATAATATCTGTCCATTGATTTTTAATCCACTAATTAGAAGTTCTCTATCTTCTAATATTTTTCCTTTAGCATAGCAATATGTCCATCCTAATTTACTTACAGATTCATATACAATCTCTCTATCTTCTTTTAATCTATCTGAAACAAATTCTAACGCTTCTGGATTATTTAGTACCGCTTCTAATGCAATTTCTCTATCATCTTTTAAATTTTCTGATGCAAACTCTAATAATTTTCCATTTTCTTTTACTGTTTTTAGTACATATTCTCTATTCTCACAATTTTTCTTCATATTTGTAATTTCTATAGCTTCTGGCATTTTTTCCTCCTTCTATCAGTATAAACGCTCCTTGTTATTTTCTACTTCAAAAAGTATCTATCTTTTTTAGAATAATTTTAAAACAATTATATTTCTTTAATCTTTCTTGCTAAACTTTTTGTTATTCCTTTTACTTTTGTTAGTTCTTCAATATCTGCTTTTTTTATTCTTTCTACACTTCCAAAAGTTTCTAATAAAACTTTTTTCTTTGCAGGTCCTATTCCTTCTATTTCGTCTAATTCTGATTTTGTTACTTCTTTATTTCTCAATTTTTTGTGATATCCTATTGCTGTATTATGCACTGTATCTTGAAATAGTGTAATTAAATTTTTTAGTTCTTCAGATATTTTTAGTTCTTTTCTATTTTCATCCATTAGTGCTCTTGTTTGATGTTTGTCATTTTTAACCATTCCAAATACTTTTATTTGCTTAAGTTTATCCACATTTCCTGCATTAGATGTTGATAATACTTCATTTATTGCTTCTTCTATTGCTCTTATTTGTGTAATTCCACCATCTGCAAAAATAACATCTGGCAATCTTCCAAAACTTCCTTCTTCTTTTTCTAATGAATGTTTTAATCTTCTTATAACTACTTCTTTCATACATGCAACATCATCTTGACCTACAACTTCTTTTATTTTAAATCTTCTAGATAAATTTTTGTTTATTTTTCCGTCTTGCATTACACACATTCCCGCAACCATATTTGTTCCAGAAAGGTTTGATATATCAAAACATTCTATTTTTCTTGGTAGTTTGTCCATTTTTAGTACTTCTTTTAATTCTGCTAAAACACTATATTTCTCTTTGTTTTTATTTTCTAAAGTAATTAGCGCATTTCTTTCTGCCATTTCTACTAAACGTAATTTTTCTCCTTTTTGTGGAGTTTTTATTTCTACTTTTCTTCCTGCTTCTTTTGAAAGCCATTCCTCTAACAATTCTTTTTCTTCTATTTCTTCTTTAAGCATTATTTTATTTGGCAAAATTTCTTTTCCTATATAATATAGTTTTACGAATTCTGATAAAATTTGCTCTTCTTTCTCATCTTCTAAATTTTGAAAGAAAAAGTGCTCTCTTCCTATCATTTTTGTTTTTCTTACAAAAAATATTTCTATACAAACTTCAAAATCATTTCTAGCTAATCCAATAACATCTATATCATTTTCTGTTATATTAGAAACTTTTTGTTTTTCTGCAATTCTTTCTATTGCTACTATTTTATCTCTTATATATGCTGCTTTTTCAAATTCCATTTTACTTGAAGCTTCCTGCATTTGCTCTTCTAATTCTTTAACCACCTTGTCTGTTTTTCCTTCTAATAAAGTTATAATATCTGAAATTTGTTTTCTATATTCTTCTTTTGAGATATATCCCATACATGGACCAAAGCATTTTTTTATATGATAGTTTAAACATGGTCTATCTTTGTATTTAAAAGTTTTACATTGTCTTATTTTAAATTTTTCTTTTATAAAGTCTACCATTTCTTTTGCAGCACCTGCACTTGCATAAGGTCCAAAATACTTTGCTCCATCATTTAATATTTTTCTTGTAATATAAACATTTGGAAAATCATCTTTTATATTTATTTTTATATAAGGGTATGTTTTGTCATCCTTTAATAATACATTGAATTTTGGCTTATTCTTTTTTATTAAATTGCACTCTAAGATAAGGGCTTCTGCCTCGTTATCTACAACTATGTATTCAAAATGATCTATTAAAGAAACCATGTTTTGAATACGTTTTGTTTTTCTGTTTTTTCTAAAATATTGAGTTACCCTATTTTTTAAAGAAATCGCTTTTCCAACATATATTATATTGTCGTCTTTATCGTGCATTATATATACCCCTGGTTTATGTGGCAATTTCTTTAATTCTGCTTCTATATCAAACATACTACTTTCCTTTCAAACTGGTTTTATTATACCATTTTTTTATAAAATAAAAAAGTATTTTAACTAAAATATAATATAAAGAGAACTTAGATATTTTACTATCTAAGTTCTCTTTTTTAATCTACTACCTTCGGTACAGTGGTTGTTATTACTAACTGCACTGCTCCCGGAACTTCGACTATTTTGACCTCAGACATTTCGTAAATTCTTTTTAATGCCATATTGGTTTTTATATCTTGCTCCAGCGCTTTTATTTTTTCCATTGCTTCATCCTTTGTTTTTAAAGGTTTATCTTTACCATATTCATATGGTGAAGATGTTTGCACTACTTGCCGGGAATTATCCATGCTAGTTACCTCCTATTATTTTTGATATCAATTATACTCTTTATATTAAAAAGTGTCAAGAGGAACGCTTTTTAGTGATATTTTTTGTTGAAAACTCTCTCTTATGTCATTTATTTAATAATAAATATCTTTTATAAAAAATAACATATGCAAAGGATATAAGTAGGTAAATTTCTAAATATCCTAAAAAACGAAACTCTATAATTATTAGAGTTTCGTTATCTTTATATATCTTTTTATTAGTTTTCCTTTATTATTTCATTTTTTAAACTTTAACTGTTTCTCTTTTCTCTTTTAAATCTTTCTTTTCTTCCATCCAGTCTTTTCCGTCTACTATTCTTGCTACCATCATTGAAGATGCTGTATCACCTACAACATTAAGCATTGTTGCTGGTGCATCTATTATTGTTGCTATTATTGTAAGTATTGGAAGTGCTGCTACTGGATATCCCATCATTGATATTATAAGCATTTCTGAAATTGTTCCTCCACCTATTGGAACTGCTGTAACTAAAAGTGTTGCTAATAGTGCTATTCCTAGAACTCCAAAAATTTCTCCTGCTGATGCTACACTTGTTCCAAATAAGCATACTAAAAACATTATTTTAAATACTGAACCTATTATAGAACCATCTTTGTGGAAACTTGTTCCAAGTGGTATTGTTGTTTCTGCAATATCTGCTGGCACTCCTATTTTTTTAGCACTTTCTATATTAACTGGTATACATGCTGCACTTGAACATGTTGCAAGTGATGTTAATGTTGATGGAATTATGTTTTTCCAATATGCTTTTACTCCTTTTGTTCCCCCTGCTATAAATGCATATATTGTATACATTATTATATAAAATAGTATTGCTACTATAAAATATACTACAAAAGTTTTTAAATAGCCTACAGCGATTGATGAACCTAGACTTCCTATTACTGTTGCAAAGTAGCATCCAAGTCCAATTGGTGCATAATACATAATTATTTTTATAATATTATTTACTATTTCATTTGCAGAATTTAAAAAGTTTAAAACTGGTTCTGCTTTTTCTTTTGACATATTCATTGCTATACCAAATATTACTGAAAATACTAGTAATGCAATTATATTATTTCTAGAAAGTAATTTAGAAAAGTCATTTACAGTAAGAAGATCTACTGTTCTTTCTGCTATTGTTAACTCTTCTGTATTTTCTGTTTGTTCTTCGTCTTTAAATGTTTCCATTATTTTGGTTGAATCTTCAGGATTTACAAGTTTTACAAAATATGTACTTGCAAAACCTACTAACACTGCTATTATAGATGTTATAACAAACATAAGTATTATACTTCCTATAATTTTTCCTAAACGTTTAGGTTGTTTCATTTTTGCTACTGATGTAGTTATTGTTAAAAATATTAGTGGAACAATTATGACTAATAAAAGATTTAAAAAGATATCGCCTAATGGCTTAAGTACTGTTGCTTTTTCTTTGAAAATTAGCCCTACGGCTGCACCAACAATAAGCGCAACAAGAAGAATTATTGTTGATTTGTAATTTGATAAAAATTTTTTCATAATACTACCCCTTTTTTATTGGTGGTAACTAAAATTATAGTTATAACTTTAGAATTCTTTTTGTATTATACATTATATGCTTAAAAAATACAATAATTCTTTATTATTTTTATAAAAACTTCAAAAAACACAAAAGTACAACTCCTGGAATTCCTAATATTCCAGTAACTATTGCAGTAATTATGTTTAGTCCAATATGAAACCCAAACAAACTACCAACTAAATTTACTATAAAAATTAATATTCCTCCAATTATTGAATTTCCTATTAATTTTAAAATAAATTTTATTGGTAGTACAAAAATCTTTCCTATTATAAATAAAAAAATTATACATCCTAAATATACAACTATTGTATTTATATCCAAAACAATCACCTTTTCCTTTTTTATTAATTCTTATGATTGATTTTGGACAAATATTCCTATATTGCTTTATTATATCTAATATCTATTTGCTCTATCATGTCTATTGACATTCCTTTTTCTTTTGCTTTTTTTAGTAAATAGTCAAGCTTTGACCTGCAAGCTTTCATTTGATAAGTATAGTAATCTATCAAATCTCCTTCTGCATCTTCAAAATTATGCATTGCTACATCTAAATCTTTTTTAGTTTTTACAATACTTAATATTAATTCAAGTTCTTTTTCTTCTTTATTTTTTTCTATAATTCTTGTATCTTTAGTATATTCTTCTTCCATTTTTCTCTCCTCTAAAAATAAGTTAATATTATTTATATTATATTCATTTTTTAGAAATTTATGCCAACTTTGTAATTATTATCCCTATACTTTGTATAATAAATAAATTTAGCATATTAGAAGCTAGCAAATTATTAGTTGCCTCAACAATTCCTTCTGTTTGTTCATCTTTATGATGTCTTTGTGATTCAAAAAAAGTTATAAGCTCTGGCAAACTTGTTATAAATCCTAATGCGATTCCAAGAACAATTTCTGGAATATTAAAAATTTCTGACAACTTTTCTAAAACTATACTTAATTTATCTCCTATCCAATACAAAATTATTGATGTAATTAATAAATATATTGTGTATTTTATTATTATAAATATTTTTGATTTTTTTAAATTCTTCTTATCATTATTTTGCTCGTTATATATCTTCTCATCTTCTTTTTTAAAATATAATTTATGCAAATTTGAGTTTATATAATAAAAGAAGATAAATAAAAGTATAAAGATTGGAACAATCTGAATCTCAAAATCAATATTTAATATTAACATTGAAACAGGAATTAATATTGTAAATAAAACTATTAAAAGTTCTATCCTTAATCCTTTATTTTTGAGCTGTTTTTGATTCTTGTTTAAAAATACTGCTAGTAAATATTGGCACAAATTTATAGTATTTGAACTTATTATATTAAATATACTTGTAGATATAAGCCCTGCAAATGTCGAAAATGATACTGTAAGTAATTCAGGAATTGACGTTGCTATTCCTGCAATATTTCCCACTGCTTTTGAGGATAAATTCAAATTCACAGCAAAATTCCTAAGTAATTTTACTAAAACATATTTTGAAATTATAACAATTAATATTGAATACATTAAAAATTTTAATACTTCTATGAACATATTTTTTCTCCCTTTATTTATCTTATTATTTCCTATTTATTCCTTTTAATACATTCTAAATTAGCATAATTGATAATTATTTATTATAGTTTTCTATTTCATATATAAACTTATTATCATATTTTTTAAGTTGCTTTCTTTTTATTTTTCTTTTAAAAATTGTTGTATTTTTATTATTTCTGTGTTAAACTATATACATTAATAAGAGCTATAATAAAAGACTAGTACTAATTTAAATTTTATTTAGAGAGCCTACGGTCGGTGCAAGTAGGATAAAATACTTTAGGAATCTACTTTTATTGCTTTTCGTAAAGCGAAACCGAGTTATGCTAGGTTATAAGCATTTTAAGATACTATTTTTTATAGTAATTAAGGTGGCACCGCGAATAATATCGTCCTTATGCAAGCTAGCATAAGGACTTTTTTGAGCCGTTGGGGACGTTTCTTTTCAGCTCATCTGTCCCTAAAAGCTCAAAAATTTAATAAATATAATAAAAATGAACCGAAAGGGACAGATGAGCTGAAAAGAAACGTCCCCAACGGCTCAAAATTATAGGAGGTAAAATATGATTGACATTAAATTTTTAAGAGAAAATCCTGATGTTGTTAAACAAAACATCAAAAACAAATTCCAAGATCATAAACTTTGTTTAGTTGACGAAGTTATTGACTTAGATTTAAAAAATCGTGAAGTTAAATTAAAAGGTGATGAACTTCGTGCTTCTAGAAATACTTTAAGTGGTCAAATAGGCATGTTAATGAAATCTGGTAAAAAAGAGGAAGCTGAAGAAATTAAATTACAAGTTAAGAAAATTAATGATGAATTAGTAGAAAATGAGAAATTAGAGGAACATTATTCTGCTGAAATAAAAGAAAGAATGATGAAAATTCCTAACATAATTGACCCATCTGTTCCTATTGGAAAAGATGATTCAGAAAATGTTGAAGTTCAAAAATTTGGTGAACCTGCCATTCCTTCTTTTGAAATCCCACATCATGCTGATATTATAGATAAAGTTCATGGTATGGATAAAGAATCTGCAGGTCGTACAAGTGGTGTTGGTTTTTATTATTTAATAGGTGATATTGCAAGACTTCACGAGGCAATGCTTGCATGTGCACGTGACTTTATGATAAATAATGGCTTTACTTATGCAATTCCACCTTTTATGATTCGTAGTGATGTTGTAACTGGTGTTATGAGTTTTGAAGAAATGGATGCCATGATGTACAAAATAGAGGGCGAAGATTTATATTTAATTGGTACTTCTGAACATTCTATGATAGGTAGATTTAAAGATCAAATTATAAAGAAAGAAGAGCTTCCTATTACTATGACTTCTTATTCTCCATGTTTTAGAAAAGAAATTGGTTCTCATGGACTAGAAGAAAGAGGACTATATCGTGTACATCAATTTGAAAAACAAGAAATGATAGTTTTATGCGAACCTGAAGAATCTATGGATTGGTATAATAAAATGTGGAAATTAACAGTAGATTTATTTAGAAGTTGGAATGTTCCAGTAAGACAATTAGAATGTTGTAGTGGAGATTTGGCTGACTTAAAAGTAAAATCTTGTGATATTGAAGCATGGAGTCCAAGACAACAAAAATACTTTGAAGTAGGTAGCTGTTCAACTCTAGGAGATGCTCAGGCACGTAGATTAGGTATTCGTGTAAAAGGTGAAAAAGGAAATTATTATCCTCATACTTTAAACAATACTGTTGTTGCAACACCTAGAGGATTAATCGCTGTTATAGAAAATAATTATAACGAAGATGGAAGCATTACAGTTCCAGAAGTTTTAAGACCATACATGGGTGGGACTGAAAAAATAGTAGCAAAATAATTTTTATAGGCCAAGATTTTTATTCTTGGTCTTTTATATTTTACAAATTTATGCTATACTATATATACTTTGAAATGAAAGGGAAAAAATATATGTTAATTAAAAATCCAGAATTTAAAATATCTGCAGTTTCACCTGCACAATACCCAGATGATAACTTACCTCAAATTGTTTTAGTTGGTAAGTCTAATGTTGGTAAATCTTCTTTTATAAATACTATGGTTAATAGAAAAAAACTTGCTAGAACAAGTAGTGAACCTGGAAAAACAAGACAAATTAATTTTTATAATATGGATAATAAATTTTATTTTGTTGATTTGCCTGGTTATGGGTATAGTAAGATGTCTAAAAAGGAACAAGATAGAGTTGGTCAATTTATTGAACAATATTTAAATAACAGTAAAGATATTGCACTAATTGTATTTTTAATTGACATTAGACATGACCCTAGTGAAAATGATAAACTAATGTACAGATATATTATTGATAGTGAGAAACCTTGTATTATTATTGCAAATAAGGCAGATAAAATTGCTGTAACTAAAGTAGACTCTCAAGTTACTCATTTGCAAGATAAATTAAATCCTTTAAAAGATTTAACTTTTATTCCTTTTTCTGCTGAAAGAAGAATTTATACAGATAATGCTTGGGAAGAAATTGAAAAATTTATATGCAACGAAGTTAATTAAACTATTAGGGACGGGCCGATTTAGTTGAGTATAACTCAACTAAATCGGCCCGTCCCTAATAGTTTAATTAATTATTCTTCTTTTTCTATCTTTTTAGTTATCATTTTTAGTGCTTTTGGTCTTTCTACCATTATTATATGTGAGCAACCTAGGCATTTTAGTTTAAAGTCTACACCAACTCTTGTAATCTCCCATAGTTTACTTCCACAAGGATGCGCTTTTTTAGTTCTTACAACATCTCCTACATTATATTCCATAATTCTCTCTTCCTATTTATTATATTTCTACCCCAAAGGTATTAAGTACTTTTGGGGTAGTTTTATTAATTTTCTAATTTAATTTTTCTATTGCTTTTTCAAATCTTTTGAAAATTCTTTCTTTTCCTAAAACTTGCATTATTTCGTACATATCTGGTGTATTGCTTCTTGAAGTTAAACTAACTCTTATTACTGTACTTACATCTCCTACATGTCCTGGATAAGCATCTGGATTAGCTTTAAATTCTTTTACTTCTCTTGCAAATCCTATTTCTTCTGATAAGTCTTTCATTTTATCAAACCAAGCTTGCTTATCATCTGCTTCATTGTAGTATTTTTCCATATATAATGTTAATATTTTTTTAATTAATTCTTTATCTGTAACTTTTTGATACTCATATTCTTGGTCTTTTTTATAGAATTCACTATCATACATATATGAAATATTTTCCATAACATCTTCCCATTTTGCTATGTCTTTTCTAGGTTTTACATTTTCTCTTTCTATTCCAAACACCTTTAAAGCATATTCTTTATCATTTAATAATTGGGCTAATTCTGTATTAAATTGTTTTGCCCATTTGTAAACTTCTTCATATACTTTTTCAGCAGAATATTTTGATATAACATTTTTAGATACATCTAATAATTTTACCATATCAAATAATGCTCCACTTACACTCATTTTATTTAGTTCAAAATTAAATTCGTCTAAGTTTTTGTCTGGATTTGCTCTTCTCCAATTTTCAAATGCTGAGTTTGCTATATTTAGTAAATATTCTTTTACTGCATCACTTGGTATTCCAGATTCTTCATAATATGATGCAGCTGCTTCTGGGTCTTTTCTTTTACTTATTTTACGTTTTCCACCATTATCATTTTTTAAAAGAGTAGGTGTATGTGCATATTTTGGAGCTTTAAATCCTAATTCTTGGAATAATTGTAAATGAAGTGGAACTGATGATAGCCATTCATCTCCTCTTAATACATGCGTTGTATGCATTAAATGATCATCAATAGCATGTGCAAAGTGATATGTAGGAAGTCCATCTGATTTTATTATTATTATATCTTGATCATTTTCTGGGAATTCAACATTTCCTTTTATTACATCTTTATGTTTAATTTTTCTATCTTCTCTACCAGTTGACTTAAATCTTACTATGTAAGGTTCTCCCGCTTTTATTTTCTCTGCTGCTTCTTCTACTGATAAATTTCTATATTTTGCCCATACTCCATAATAACCTGTTCTTACTTTGGCAGCTTCTTGTTTTGCTCTCATTTCATCTAATTCTTCTGCACTTGCAAAACATGGATATGCTTTTCCTTGTTCTAATAGATATTTTGCATAAGCTTGATATATTTCTTTTCTTAAAGATTGTCTATATGGTCCGTATTCTCCACTTGATTCTGTTTCATTTATCATTCCTTCATCTGGAGCTAAATCGAATCTTTTTAAAGTTTCGATTATTTGAGTAATTCCATTTTCTATTTCTCTTTTTTGGTCTGTATCTTCTATTCTTACATAAAATACTCCACCTGTTTGTTTTGCAAGTTTTCTATTTAAAAATGCTTGATATATTGTTCCTATATGTACATTTCCTGTTGGGCTTGGTGCAACTCTTACAACCATTGCTCCTTCTGGTAAATCTCTTTCAGGATATTTTTCCTCGTAATATGATATTTCTTTTGCATCTGGAAATATTAAGTCAGCTAATTCTTTATAATCCATACTTATTTCTCCTTTTTTCTAAATTCTTGGTTATTATATCAAATTTTCCCTTGTTCTTCAATAGATTAAATGCTTTTTAATTTATTTGTTTGTTTATTTTCATTTTTATTTGTTATACACATTTATAAAATTTACATTTTTTTACAATTTTATTGACTTTTGGTTATTTTTATGTTAACATTTAATTATATACAAACAACTTACTTAAAGGGAGGTAATTACAATGCAATTATCTAATGAACGGGTGGCACCTATAATTATCGCCACAAATATGAGGCTCGAACCTCTTTATTCCACCACTCAGGATACCAAAGTTCGTAAATGGTTAGAAAGCCACGACTTTGATCCTAAAAAAGATAGCCTGTCTTCTCTTTATTGTCAGGCATCTAAATATTAAAAATAAAAGCTCCTTGTTAGGAGCTTTTATTTTTTGTTATTTTACTATAAAGACATAATAATTGGCAATATCATAGGGTTACGTTTTGTTTTTTGGAAAATGTAATCTCTTATATGATCTTTTAAAGTTGATTTAATTGTTGCCCAATCACGTACACCTTTATTTTCTAATATTTCTACTTCTTCTCTAATATATTTTTTTACTTCATCCATTAAATTTTCAGATTCTTTTACATATACAAATCCTCTTGAAATTACATCTGGTCCTGCTACTATTTCTCCTGTTGAAGAATCCATAGTCATTACTATAACTATTAGTCCATCTTGTGATAAGTGTTGTCTGTCTCTTAAAACTACATTTCCTACATCACCAACACCATATCCATCTACTAAGATTTTTCCACATGGTACACTTCCTGTTTGTTTTCCTTCATTTTCATTTAGTTCTATTACTCGACCATTTGTACTCATAAAAATATTATTTGGATCTACACCTACTTTTACAGCTGTTTCAGCATGTGCCATAAGTTGTCTGTATTCACCATGTACAGGTATAAAATATTTTGGTTTTGTTAGAGCAAGTATTAGTTTTTGTTCTTCTTGACAAGCGTGACCAGATACGTGTATATCTGCTAATGCATTATATACTACATCTGCACCAATTTGAAGTAAATCGTCTATTACTTTAGATACAGATTTTTCGTTTCCTGGAATTGGATTTGCTGATATTATTATTAAGTCATTTGGTGTTATTACTATTTTTTTATGTTCTCCTGCTGCCATTCTTGTTAATGCAGACATTGTTTCACCTTGACTACCTGTTGTAATAATAACTAATTGCTCATCTGTGTAATTTTTTATCATATCTATATCTATAAATACATTTTCTGGTACATTCATATATCCAAGTTCTCTAGCTGTTTCTATCATGTTTATCATACTTCTACCACATACTGCGATTTTTCTTCCATTTGCTACTGCAGCATCTACTATTTGTTGCACTCTATGAACATTTGATGCAAATGTTGCTACTACAATTCTTTTTGTACAGTTTACAAATAATTTATCAAATTCTTTCCCAACTGTTCTTTCTGACATTGTGTAGCCTTTTCTTTCTGAGTTTGTACTATCTGATAATAGTGCAAGTACGCCTTTGCTACCTATTTCTGCAATACGATTTAAATCTGTCATTTCACTGTTAATTGGAGTATAGTCAATTTTAAAATCTCCTGTATGCATTACAGTTCCTACTGGTGTGTAAATTGCAAGCATAACTGAATCTGGTATACTATGGCAACTTCTTATAAATTCTACACTCATTTTTCCGAAATTAATAGTTTGTCCCGCTTCTACTTCATATAATTTTGTACTTCTTAATAATTTGTGTTCTTCTAATTTATTTTTTATTAATCCAATTGTCAATTTTGTACCATAAATTGGTATATTAACCTGTTTTAATACATAAGGTATAGCTCCTATATGGTCTTCGTGTCCATGTGTTATTACTAATCCTTTAATTTTGTCTTTATTTCTTTCTAAGTAAGTAACATCTGGTATAACCAAATCTACACCAAGCATATCATCTGTTGGAAACTCTAAACCGCAGTCTACAATTACTATTTCATCTTCATATTCGAAAACAGTCATATTGTTTCCTATTTCTTCTAATCCTCCTAAAGGAATAATTTTTAAATTTGATTTTTTAAATTCAAATTTTGGATGTTTGTAATTATTATTTTTTTTAGTACTCTTCTTTTTTTCTGTCTTATCCACTTTCTCTACTTTTTTAGTAGTCTTTGAATTTTTTTGTAAATTTTCTATTTTTTCTTCTACCTTTTTGTCATTATCTTGTCTTTTGTTATTTTTATGATATGGTCTTCTTGGTTTTAGAGTACTTGCTTTTTCATTTTGTTTGTTTTCATTTTTTATATCATCTTTTCTTTCTTCTGTCATATTTTCTCTCCTTTTCTATTTTTCTTTTTTAATTTAAATTTATCTGTTTATAAAATAATTTCACGCAAAAAAATAGTTTTACTAATGTAAAAACTATTTTTGACTCCAATTATAAAATACACTTTTTATTTTTCTTTATATATTACTAAAACTGTAGAAACGTATATTTCTACATTATTTGCTTTTTATTTATCTCTCTCATTATCTTATATTTTATTTAGAATCTCTTTTTACATTTTTTAAGATTGATTTTACACACCTTTTTCAATCTTTGTTTATAAATTTAAATCTCTTCTTTACCATTAAAGGTAACAACTGTTGTTTATTTTAACATATTATACCCATTTTGTCAAATTACAAAAAAAATGAGGTATTTTAATGACCTCATTTTAATTTATATTATTAATCTTCTTTATTTTCTTCTTTGCTTTCTTCTTTTAGTTTAAAAAACTCTTTATAACCTATAGCTATAACTGCTACTACCATTAATGCAAACGAAATAGCTTTCCATATATCGCTTTCAAATAATATTACTGCAAACATCCCGCATGCTACGCTAATTCCATATAGTGTTAACACTGCTTCCTTTTGTGAAAAACCTTTTTCTATCAATTTATGATGTAAATGTCCTTTATCTGCTTGAAATACAGCTTTTAGAGATCTTCCTTTAATTAATCTTCTTACTATTGCAGATAATGTATCAAATATTGGAAGTCCAAGTACTATTATTGGTAATACAATAACAAATGCTGTTGCAGTTTTTGCAACTCCAAGTATTGATATTATTGATATTGAAAATCCTATAAAGTTTGAACCAATATCACCAATAAATGTTTTAGCTGGGTTAAAATTAAATGGTAAGAATCCTGACAATGCTCCTACTAATGTAGTTATCATTATTATTGCTATAAGTGGAGATCCATTTAATGCAAATATTATTAATAATGACATACAAGATATTATTGAAATTCCTGTAGATAATCCATCTAACCCATCTATTAAGTTTATAGCATTTGTTATTCCTACAATCCATAACATAGTTATAATTATTGAAATAATGTTTCCAAGTACTATATTTCCATCTAAAAAAGGTATATCAAAGTAATCTATTCTTACTCCACAAGCTACTACTATTGATGCTGCAATAGTTTGTCCTAATAATTTTACTAGTGGATGAATTCCTTTTACATCATCAAAATAACAAAATGTACTTAATGTTATTATTCCTGCTAAAAATCCTATAAGTTTTAGCCAGTATTCTTCTGGTCCAAAAATATTTAGGTTTCCTTCTAAGGAAGATGTAAATATTAAATATATTGTAGACACTAAAAATCCTACTATAATTGCTGGTCCACCAAACTTTGGTATTGGTTTTTTGTGCATTCTTCTTTCATCTTTTGGTATATCTATAGCTCCTATTTTATGTGCTATTTTTATAGTATAAGGTGTTAATACAAATGTTGTTATAAAAGCTAATAGAAATGCTATTGCAATATCTCCCCACATAATTTAGCCTCCTATTTTTCGTTTAATATATCACAAAACAAAAAAGAATACAATAAAAAAGTTTTATATTTTGTATTCTTTCTCTAATTTTATATCTATGTACAATTTGCATATCATTGATAATTGTTTTTTGTTTTCTTCTGAAATTTGAAACGAAAAAATCTTTTTTGCTGGTGCCATTATTATGTATTGTATCGCTTTTTTAGTAGAATCCGATATTTGAATGCTTCCAGTGTCTTGCTTTGCACAGTTTTCACATTTAAATCCATTATCTTTTAAACTAAAGTGACTTAAATTTTCTTTTTCTTTGCATGATACACATTTATCTATAATTGGCGTAAAACCTAATAGGCATGCAAGTCTTAATTTAAAGACAGATACAGCAAACTCTAAATCTATATTGGTTTCAGAAATAACATATAAAGTATTTAAGTATAATTGCAATATCTTATATGTATTTTGATTTTCATCTGTTACATCTTTAATTATTTTAGTTATGTGTGATGCATACTCTAATTTATCTAAATCAGTTCTTATATTATAAAATACTTCAATAGTATCGCACGAATTTAATGTATATGTATTTGTTCCCTTAAACATCATATATTCTCCAAAGCACAAAAATTGAGTGCCTGCCAATAGCTGACTTTTAGGTCTTCTTGAGCCTTTGGCAGAACATCCAATTTTTCCATTCGGTGTTAATAAAGTTACCATTTTATCAAAATCACCCATATTATTTTCTGCTATTACTATTCCTTTTGTTTTTATTGTTCCCATTTTTTCTCCGTTTTTATTTCTCTTCTATACCACTTTTAGTTTTATTTACATTTTTTTCTTCAGTCATTAGTAAATTTTTTTCTATTTGTTTTTCTATGTTTTCTGTTTCGACAAATTCTAGATATGAATTAATATTTCCTGTGTTTTTGAAAGTATTCCATGCTAATTTTTTTATCATACGCTTTCATCTCCTTTTGCTAGAAAAAAATCTTTTCTGCTTTTATCTTTTGCATTTTCTTTTTTTATATACCTATTTTAGTTTAAATTTTTTTACAATGCTTTCATTATTTAACCAATCTTCTTTTACTTTTACCCAAAGTTTTAAGTTAACTTTTGTTCCTAACATATTTTCTAAATCTTGTCTTGCATAAGTTCCAATTTTTTTAAGCATACTTCCACCTTTGCCAATTATTATTCCTTTATGTGATTCTCTTATGCAATAAATTGTTGCTTCTATGTCACAAATTTCTTCTTTTTCTTTTGTCTTTCTAAATTTAACTTTTTCTGTTTCTATGTATATTCCATGTGGTACTTCGTCATCTAATAATTTTAATGCTTTTTCTCTTACTATTTCTTCTACTAATTGTCTCGTTGTTTGATCTGTATATTCATCTATATCATAATATGCAGGACCTTCTTTTAAGTTCTTTTCTATTTCTTGTAAAAGATTTTCTAAATTGTCTTTCTTAGTTGCTGATACTGGTACTACTGCTGTAAAATTATATTCTTTTTGATATAAATCTATCAATTTTAATAAGTTTTCTTTATTTTCTACTATATCTATTTTATTAATTACTAATATTACTTTTTCTTTAGTTTCTTTTAATTTTTCTAATATTTTAGAATCTCCTCTGCCTATTTCAGTAGATGTTCCATCTATTACAAATAAAACAATATCTACATCTCCTATAAATGTAAAAGCTGTGTCTATCATAACTTCGCTTAATTTAGATTTTGGTTTATGTATTCCTGGTGTATCTACAAAAATTATTTGAGAATTTTTTCTATTTACTATTGCTCTTATAGCTGTTCTTGTAGTTTGAGTTTTATTAGCTACTGCTGCAACTTTTTCTCCAACTAATGCGTTTAATATTGTAGACTTTCCTACATTTGTTCTTCCTATAATTGATACAAATCCTGATTTAAATTTTTCTTCCATATTATTTCCTTCCATATTTATCTTACTACTTTAAAAGTGCTAAATTTGTAGAAATTAGTAAGTTATATTATTTTTTTATTGAAACTAATTATAGCACCTAAATAGTCCTTTTTCAATTCTTTTACAAATAAAGAGTTTAAAATTATATTCATAATTTTAAACTCTTTATTGTTTGTACTACTTTTTAATTTTCCCATTTTTTTCTTCTCAATTCTTTAAGTAATTTTGCTTCTTTGGAACCGGTAATGTCATGTGGCTCAACTTCATGCCTCTTTTTTTCTACTTTGTTGTAGTATTTGCTTCTGAACTTCTTTTTTTTAGGATAGTTCCGTCTGGGCATAGTAGTACCTCCTTTCAACTTTTTTTGTATTATATCATAAAAATAAATAAAAAGAAACTATTTTTATTATAGTTTCTTTTTATTTTCTATTTATTCTGCTATTGTATTAGTATTTTGTACTTCTTCAGGTTTTCCTGGTTCTATTGAAATTTTTGAATCTATTGGACAAATTTGAATAAATGTATTTCCATCGTTTACTTCTATTTCATTGCCTTGTAAGTCTCTATATACTGTTTGACCAGCTCTTGAAGTTTTTTCTGCTGTTATTTCTATTGCCTTTCCATTTGTTATATAATAACCTTCTAATGTTTTTATATTGTCTAATGTTTGTCTTCCTTTATTTTCTCCATCATTTAATGTCCAGTTTTTACATTTATATACTATGATATTCTTTACTCTAACATCCTCATTAGTATCCCAATCTACTTGCTTTTTATTTCTAGAATAACGAATATAATTTTTAGATGCTTCATCATATTCATATCTTACAGTATTATAATTTGAGTATGGAATTGTAACTTTTGTAGCTTCTATTTTACTGTCTAAATTTACTTCCTCTCCTACATATTTTAATACACTCTTTTTCTCTGATGTTGTACTATATTTGTTTCTGTTTGCTATTTCTAATATTTTCTCTGTATTTGTAACAGCATTATGTGGTGCATATTTATCTTTTACTCTCCAGAATGATTTTGAGCTTTCATAAATACCATTAATGTTATTTACTCCTAATTTTTTAATGTCTGCTTGTGCTTGTGGGCTCCAACCAAAATGAACATATATTGCATCATTTTCTAATGCATAGTCTAAAAAGTAATGTCTTGAACTACGAATTGGACCTATTTTGTCTAAGTCTTGACCTTTAAATAATGCCATTAACCTAGTTTCCCCACCTTCTACTATTATTTCATATACCATATATGCTTTACTTAGGTTTGCTTGTGGCATTGCATCTTTATGATTGTCTATCATTACTGCTATTGGTCTTTCTGTTCCTTTGAAAATTTGTGGTTCTTTAACTTCTACTATTGTTTTTTCTTCTTCTTCGTTTAGTTTTCCTGTATTTATAACACCTTTAACTTCTTTATCTTTAATATATTTCATTGTAACTAATGCCCCTGCTACAATAATTAATATAATTAAAATTGCTACCAATACTTTTACACCTGCGGAATTTTTCATTTTTTACCATCCTCTTTTACATTATATTTTTTATTACAATAAATATTGCAATTATTACTGCATTTATTGCAGATAATACAACTGCACCTGCTGCTACATCTTTTGCTATTTTTGCAATTGGGTGAAATTTATTTGTACATAAATTTACTGTTTCTTCTACTGCTGTATTCATTACCTCTGTTATAATTACTAACATTGTTGCAAATGTTAAAAACATACATTCTATTATATCTAATTTAAAAAATATACAACAAAGTATTACTCCTACCGCTATTAATAATTGTACTCTAACATGCCTTTGTGTTTTTATTGAATACCATATTCCACTAAATGCCTTTTTCCATGAATCTATGGCATTTTTATTTTTCAGCCTTTCGTCTTCCATTTAATTGCTCCTTTTTATCTTGTTTGTTTTAATTTTGATAATACCACTTCTTCTTTTGCCCTCATTTTTACTTTATCTTCTTCTTCTATGTGATCATATCCCATTATATGGTAAAAGCCATGTACTAACATATAAGATAACTCTCTTTCAAAACTATGACCATATTCATTTGCCTGTTCTTTTACTTTTTCTATAGATATAACTATATCTCCTAAAACCTCTGGTATTGGATTTTTTATTTGTTTGCTAACAATTTCATCAATTTCTTCTTTTTCAAACATTGGAAAAGAAAGAACATCTGTTGCTCTGTCTACATTTCTATATTCTTTATTAAGTTTATGAATTTGCTCTGGATTTGTTAGTGTTACACTTAAATAAAAATTTAGTTTTTCTATTTTTTCTTCTTTAAAACAAGTCTTTAGTACATTTTCTGCAAAGTCTATTAATTCTTTTTTTTCTTCTATATCTAAGAAAAGTATTTCTGCTATTTTTGACATACTAATTTCCTTCCTACATAGCTACCACAAGACATACATGTATTTTTTAATTCTTTCATTGCTCCTAATGCAACTAGTTTGTTTTTATAAAAATTAATGATTTTAAAATATTTATTTTCATTTTTATAAACTTCTTTTAAATCTCCCTTTATAAATAAGATTTCTTTTTGTCTTTGGTATTCAATATAATCTTCGTTTTTTAAATGTTGTATATCTTGGTATTTTTTCCAAAATTCTTTATATGTATCTCTATCTTGTGGCTTGTCCCAGTATATTTTAGTAGATAAAAGTTTTATATTATAATCTTCTATTAAATGTATTAATAAAGAATAAGCTTTTTCTTGTTTCTTTATTACTCTTGTATCTACTATTAAGCTTCTTACATCTTTTAATAATTTTATGTAACATTGTTCTGCAACAATAAGTGGTAAACTATGTGTAAATAATTTTCTACTAATAGCAAGTAGAACCATTTTCTTTTCTATACCTTCGTTTTGATCTAACTTGCCAATAGTATAATTTTCGAATTTTTCATATTCTTCTATTATTTGTTTATATTTTTCAGATTGTTCACTTTCCATTTTTAATGGAAGAATATTTATAATATATTCTTCTAAAACTTTGAATATCTTTTCATAAATTAAGTCTTTATTTTGAGATGTTAAATTATCTGCAAGTTTTATAGAAAAATGTTTCAATAATCCTTTATATAAACTATCCATTTTTTCTAAGTAAAATGGTTTATATTTTTCTAAAGTTTTTGGTTTTTCTAGTTGCTTTAAAGTTTCATAATCTAACTCTAATAAATATTTTTGTTTACGATATTTGTATTCTAAATACTCTGTTTGTTTTACTTTTATTACTTCATAATATCTTGATAAAGCATTTGCCTCAAAAACTGAAGCAGTATCGTTTTTTACTTTTTTGTATATTGAGTCCATTATATGCTTATCTATTGCTTCTAAATATAAACTATATACATCCTCATATCTTTGTTGTAATGCTTCTTTTTTGTTTTCATCACATGTTTTTACAGCATCGTATGCTTTTAATAAGTTATTTCTTTTAATAGAAATAAGCATACTATTAATTCCTATTTTTGTTGGAATTAACATTTTTGTAATAGTACTTGTTATTTTTGTAAAAAAGGTTTTATCAGCATATACTCTTAAACTTCTTTCTTCCATTATAATTCATCCTTTCAAAATACTATTTTTTCTTTTGTCCCTATTTCTTCAAGCACCTCATATATTACTTGTGCCTCTATATATTCTTCAGTTTCATTGTAGTTAATATATGTATTCACTAATTTTTCTTTATCTTCTACTTTTTCATCTAATAGTTTTTTAGCTTTTTCTACGGCTATTTGCTTTGCCTCTTCTTTACTATAAGTTAACCTTTCTTCTATTAGTTCTTTATTAGTGATTTTTGTGATTTCTATTGGTAAATAAAAATCTGAAAACATTTTTATTTTTTTTGTTTCTCCTATTGTATCATATTTTTCAAATTTTGAAAGAGTTTTATAAAAATTTATTTGAAAATTATTTATCTTTACGGAATATTTGTTTTCAGAGTTTCCATTTTCTTTTGATATAACTTGATTTAGCTCTACTTTTTGTTTTTCTTCATACCAAACTTTTGCTATAATTTCTCCATTTGCATGCACATATCGAGTTCCTGTGTACTTTCCTTCTAACCATCCTGCTATTAGTATTGTTCCTTTATTTACTGTATCTCCTTGCTTTACTAGGGATGTTCCATTTATAGCGTTTGTTTTTACTATGACTCCTGGTTTTGTTGCAACAATATTACAATACTCTTCTTCTTTTATTATATCTGGTTTTTTATCTGCTTCTACTACTTTTACTAAGGCATTTGTGCCTTTTAATTCAATTCCTATCCATGCTAAATCATTTCTATCTAGTCTTACTTTACTTACTATCTCTTTTGTATTTATTTTATTTTTAGCTGTTCCTACCTTTAGTCCTTCCTGTTCTAGCACAGCTATTAGTTCTTCTTTAGAAATGTTAGTATTCCCTGTTAATTCTATATTCCATATAAAATTTGATAATATTACTATTCCAACAACTATTAAGCATAAAGATAAGAAAAAGATTTTTCTTTTTCTATATTTATTAAATATAAATGGTAAACCTTTTTTTTCTTTAATTTTAACTCTGCATTTTGTTTTCTTGGCTATTTTTACAATTTTTCTATAATCTTTTATACTTATATTAGTATATAATAGTGTTGATTTTTCTCTTTTACTATTCCATAATAATATACTTTTATTTGAAGATAAATTTATTAATTTTTCTATAAAATAGCCTTCTACCTCTATTCTTAAATAACCTAATATGTAGTTTAGTAATATCTTTATTTTCAAAGTTATTCCTCCTAGTCATCTATTGTTTTTTCAAAATCAACACTTTCTATCTTTCCTTTTATTAATATATCATCTGTTGTCATTTCATTTAAGTCTAAATTATATCCATTTATATTTATAATTCCTACATGAGTATTTATTCTTACATAAAAGTCTTGGTATTCTAATATTGATTTGTAATTTTCTATTAGTAATTCGTTAAATCCCACCAAAGTTATTTTTGGTTCATTGGAAGATATCTCTTTAGGAATTTCAAGAAGTTCTTCAAAACGATTTTGTCTTTTTTGTTTTTTCCTCATTTTCTCTCCTTTTTATAAGATAACTATTTCTCGAATTATCTTTCAAATTCATCTAAAGTTGAAAAATTATATCCCATATTTTTAATTTCTTTTATACAGTAATCTAATATATTAGTATTATCTTTTGAATTTCCATGTAATAATATTACAGCACCATTATGAATGTTATTTAATATTTTCTTTTTAGCATACTCTTCTCTTCCTTGTCTATTTTCATCCCAATCGTCATATGCAAATGACCACATTACATGAGTGTATCCAAGTGTATTACAATATTCTACACTTTTTTCGCTATATTCTCCTTTTGGAGGTCTTATATATTTCATTTCATATCCAAATTTTTCGTATACTGCTATATGAAGATTCATTACTTCATTTTTTATTTGTTCTAAAGTAAGTGATGGCATACTTTTATGATTTACAGTATGGTTTCCTATTGTATGACCTTCATTTATCATTTTTTGTACTAATTCTGGATTTGTGTTTACATAGTGGGCTGTTATAAAAAAACATGCTTTTACATCATTTTGCTTTAACACCTCTAAAATTTTTTCTGTATATCCAGCCTCATAGCCTTCATCAAATGTCAAATATACTCTTTTAGAATCTTTATTTCCCATTGCTATTCCTTTTGCTTCATCTATAATCTTTTTATTTAAAGAACCTAAATCTGGTTGTTCATGATTATCATTTCTTTTTATTCCCCACTCTATTTTTTTACTACTTAGACTTTCAAGTGAGCTTGCACTTGTTTGTATTGTTTGTTTTTCACCATTTAAACTTATTATTGAAAATGTAAAAATTGCAATAACAACTATAGCAAACATATAAGAATATTTTTTCATTTATACATTCCTCCTATTTTTAATTTTATGATTTTACTTCCAAATTATTACTTTATAATTTCCATTTTTTGTTAACTAATTGCTTTAATTTGCTTTATTTGTTTTATTATTTTTCGTTGATATTTAGCACATTTCCTCTTTTCGACATTTTTTTATTTTTCTGTATATTTTTCTATTGACATTAGTCGATTTTTGCATTATTATGTTTTTATTAAAAGGTAATTTTTTCCAATGAGCAAATGATAAAAAATAGCATTATTGTATTTTATGCTATTTATGGAGGATATATAAATGTTGAATTTTGTTTTATGTGAAGATAACTCTGCAATTTTAAACAAACTTTCTAAAATGTTAGAATCACTTTTTATTAAGCATAATTTTGATGCAGAAATTGTTTATTCTTCTGCTAACCCCAAAAATGTATACCAATATGTAAAAGATAATATTGTTGACGTTTTATTTTTGGACATTGATTTAAAATCAAATATTTCTGGGTTAGATCTAGCAAGTCAAATTAGAAAAATAAATAATCATGCATATATTGTTTTTACTAGCGCTCATTTAGAGTATATTTTAATGGCTTACAAATATAAAACATTTGACTTTATTCCAAAACCAATTACAATAGAGCGTTTAGAAGATACTATTCTTCGTATTATTGAAGATGTAAATAGTAATGATTATAAAAGTGAATTTATTCATTTAAATAATAAAAACGCTATTTTTCACCAGGATAGTATTAACTTTATAAAGAAAGATGGCATGAAACTAGTTTTTTACACAGATAAAAAAGTTTATGAGACCTACAGTTCTTTTTCTAAAATTACTGAAAAACTGCCGCCTAACTTTGTTAGATGTCATAAATCTTATATAGCAAATGTAAATAAAATTTATGATATATCTCCTAAAGACAATAGTATCTTTTTTGAAGGAGATTCTGAGGCCAAGTGTTATATTGGTCCTAAATATAAAAATAAATTAATGGAGGTTTTTAATAATGGAAATTTTACAAAAAATATGGAATAGTTTGATTACGGAGAATCCTAGTATTATAAATATAATTAGCATACCTTTAATATTTATAGAAGTGTCTATATCTATGTTAATTTTTACTACTTTATTATCTATAGATGTAACTAAAAAACAAAAATGGTCATACGTACTTATAGTATCAATTTTTAGTATTATTAGTAGATTATTTATTCCTAATCCTTTTAATGCTTTTATAAATCTTTTAATTATGCTATTGAGTGTTATTTTTGTCTTTAAAACTTCTATAGCAAAAGGAATTCTTTCTGTAATTATTCCTTTTGTTGTAGAAATATTAGTAGAGGCTTTCTTTTCAAAAATCTATTTATTAATATTTAAAATAGATTACGTTACAGGTATGAATATTCCTTTACACAGACTTATAGGTACTCTACTTATATATTTAATTATGTATGGAATATATATTCTACTAAAAGTATTTAAAGTAAATTTTGCTAAAATACAAGTTTTAAATAAAAAGAAAAAATTAACTTTATTATTTAATATATTATTTGCTATTATATTAATTGCCTCAGAATTATATATAATTACATTTTACACTTATGCATTGCCAACATTTATTACTATTATAAATATTATAAGTATATTTGCCTATGTAGTTATTAGTTTTTACACAATATTTACTGTTTCTAAACTAGAAAGTACTTCTATGAACTTAGAAGAAGCTCAACTTTATAATAAAACATTACAAATGCTACAAGATAATACTAGAGCATTTAGACACGACTTTTCTAATATTGTTCAAGGTATGGCAGGTTTTATAGACAAAAATGATATGGAAGGCTTAAAGAAATATTACTATCAACTTTTAGAAGACATTCAACATACAAACAACTTAACTTCTTTAAGTCCAAGTGTAGTAAACAATCCTGCTATATACAATGTTTTAGCAACAAAATATCATAAAGCAGATGAACTTGGTATAAAAATTAACTTAGAAGCATTCTTAAATATGAATGATTTAAATATTAAAATTTATGAATTTACTAGAGTTTTAGGTATTCTTATGGATAATGCAATAGAAGCTGCAAAAGAATGTGATGATAAAATTATAAATGTTACATTTAGAAAAGATTCAAGAAAGCACATGCAATTATTAATTATTGAAAACACTTATACAAATAAAGATGTAAATACCGACAAAATATTTGAAAAAGGATATTCTACTAAAAAAGGTAATACTGGACTTGGATTATGGGAAGTAAGACAAATATTAAAGAAAAATGATAACTTAAATTTATTTACAACTAAAAATAGTGAATTCTTTATTCAACAATTTGAAATATTTTATTAAAAAGTAAATAGAAGATAGATTTTACTCTATCTTCTATTTTTCTATAATTAATATTATAATTAGTCTTTTTTAATTAATGAAGCAGGCATTTTTGGTTGGTGCCATAATCCTAATACAAAACATGCTGTGTTTGTAGATTTTGCGTATTTTTCTGCGATTTTTGCTAATAATTTTAACATATCTAATTCCCCCTATATTATTATCTTTTCTATAATAAAGTATTTGCCGGCATAAATACTTTTATTACCTAATTTTAAACATTTTGTGCTTTCATATATTCTTCATATCCATATTTATTGTTAGTTATTTTATATGCAATTCTCGTTATACAAATAGTTTGTATAAATGTTCCTATTATTATTAAGTTTGATATAGTTGTATTTGGTACAAATAATGCAATAAACATATTTAAGCTTAAAAATACATAAGATAAGATTTTCTTTATTTTTCTTTCCTTTTTAGTTAAAATAGGTAAGTTTTCTGTGTCTGCTGGAGCATAAATGCTTACCATTATTATTCCTAAAATATAAATACCTAATACAACTATGTACTTTGAGAATTCGTTTGGAAAATTCCAAATTGTACTTATATATGCATTTCCACAATAAATAACATTTGTACAAATAAAACATCCAATATGCGTTTTTAGATGAAATCCACCAGAACATGTTTTATATGGAAGTAGTAAAATAAATGCAAGTAGTGTTTGCCACCATAATCCTAAAAGTATTCCTAAACTAAACAATAAAAATATTTTTGGAATTTCTCCTACTATTAATTCTATTCCATAATTTATTACTTCTGCTTTTTCGTCATCTATTTCTGGCATTTGTTTTCTAATTTTATTTGTTAGGCTTTCACAAATTTTATCTATCATTTGCTCACCTCTTTTTTTATTTTCTAAACTAATATTATTCTTCTTTCGACAATTTTTTTCGTTTATTATATGAAATCAAAAAAAATATATATGAATTTTTTCTAATAATTTTTCATATATATTTTTATGTGTTTTATATAATTAACATAAACTATAAATTAGGTATATCTTCTAACTGTTTCCATCCTCCAACAAACTCTGGTAATGCTCTAAATGTCATTTCTTCTTTTGTAATTGGATGTAAGATTGTAAGTTCATAAGCCCATAAACAAATTTGCTTTCCTCTTCCTCTAGTTCCATACTTTTGGTCACCACATATACTATGTCCTGCATTTGCCATTTGCACACGTATTTGATGATGTCTACCAGTATGTAAATTTACCTTTACCACAGATAAATTAATTTCTTCATTATATTTAAGTACTTCATAATCCAATATTGCAAGCTTTGCATTTTTAGTACCTTCTTTAACTACTTTGCTTGTATTAGTCTTTTCGTTTTTTAACAAATAATTTTCCAGTGTTCCTTTATCATTTTCAAACTTGCCATCTGCAATTACTAAATACTTTTTTCTAAAATCCTTGTTTCTTACTTGTTCACTAAGTCTTGCTGCTGCTTTTGATGTTCTTGCAAACACCATAACTCCACCAACTGGTCTATCTAATCTATGGACTAATCCTAAATAAACCTCCCCTGGTTTGTTATATTTTTCTTTTATATATTGTTTTACTAAAGTAAGCATATCTACATCACCTGTTTTATCACCTTGTGATGGAACATTTACTGGCTTTTCTACTACAATTATATGATTGTCTTCATATATTACGTTTAATTTTTGCATTTTATTTCTCCTATTAATGAGCCGAAGGGGACGTTTCTTTTCGGTTCATTTTTTCTCTTTTCCCTAATTCTATTGGCTTTCACGAATTTTGAACCGAAAAGAAACGTCCCCTTCGGCTCATTTTTCCCATCTTCCATATATTCCACATGGAAGTATTAATTTTGAATTTGTCATAGGTAGTCCTATTTCTCCGTTTGTTACTTTACCTCCATACTTTTTAGTTATATTTAAATTAAGTATGTTTTCTAAGACTGTGCTTGAAATTCCTGTTGTATATGAATTTATTAAGAAAAACAAAGGATTGTCTGATAAAACTCCTTTGCAAAGTTCTACTAAGTCACATATATTTTCCTCAAACTTCCATACTTCACCATTTGCCCCTCTACCATAAGAAGGTGGATCCATTATTATAGCATCATATTTATTTCCTCGTCTTATCTCTCTATTTACAAATTTGACAACATCATCAATTATATATCTTACTGGTCTTTCTTGTAATCCTGATGATATAACGTTTTCTTTTGCCCATGAAACCATTCCTTTTGAACTGTCTACATGGCATACAGATGCTCCCGCCCAAAGACATGCTACTGTTGCTCCACCTGTATATGCAAATAAATTAAGTACTTTTATTTCTCTTTTAGCACTTTTTATTTTTTCTATCATCCAATCCCAATTTGCTGCTTGTTCTGGAAATAATCCTGTATGTTTAAATCCCATTGGTTTTATATTAAATGTAAGATCTTTATATTTAACTTGCCAATTAGCTGGTACTTTCTTTTTATATTCCCATGCTCCACCACCTGTAGAACTTCTTTTATATATAGCATTAACATCTTTCCATTTATTTGGAAAACTTTTATCTTTCCAAATTATTTGTGGATCCGGACGAACTAAAACTATATCTTTCCATCTTTCCAACTTTTCTCCATTTGCCATGTCTATTATTTCATAATCTTTCCAATTATTTGCTATTATCATATTTTTTCCTACTCTCTTTTTTATTCTTTTGTTATTATAGCAAATTTTTACGTATATATCAAGTGAAATGGTAATGCTTGTTTACTCTATAAGCTAGCTAATAAATAAAAAAAAGTGTTTACTAATGCTATATCTACTGAAATTAAAATTAATAGACTTAATAATATTGTTATTATAAACTTATTTTCCTTCCATATTTTTCTTATAGTTTCTCTTTTCTTGCTTGTCCAATGTCCTAATCCACCAGCAACTTCTTTTCTTTTTATATTAATATCTAATATAATATCTTTTGCGTATTCCATAAAAATCCTCCCTATTTTCTCTCTATTAAATATATATGTTTGTTATTTTTGTTTTATTACAAAAATCGTAACAAAAATTTCTGCATTTTCTTACATATTATTTTATTTATAAACACATTTTTTTGTATACCTATTGACTTTTTATTGCATAATACTATGTAAAATATACAAAAAATATATTGCGTTGAAAATGAAAGTTTATTTTTAAAGACTAAACAGAGAATCGATTCAATTTTGCATTTACAGAAAGGAGTGTTTTTATGAGTACTTACAGAACTCATACTTGCAATGAAATTAGCCTAGAAGATGTAGGTAAAAGAGTTAAAATTGCAAGATTTGTTGAAACAATTAAAAATGTTATTGCATTTCCTATGAATAGTAAAGCACAAGATTTAATGATGGGTGCTCCTGGAAATGTAACAAAAGAACAAATTAAGAGAAGTTCACATTAAGTTAGATATAAAAGAATAATAATTTGTCAAAAGATTCAGTTTATAATTTTTCATTATAAACTGGATTTTTTATTTAATTCTATAAATTCAATTTTCTTTTCAGTATTGTTCTTTATGTAAATTCATGATATAATTATTTATATCATTTTTAGAATTCTACGATATAAAATTCATCATTTTCAATAACATTATAAGGAGGACAATATGGGAAGAATTATTGAAGGTTTTTGGGATTGCAAATATTGCGATTCTACAGGAATTCGTGGTGGACTTCGTGAATGCCCTAATTGTGGAAGGGCTCGGGATGAAAACACTACTTTTTATTTAGACAAGAAAAAAATTTCTTATGTTCCACAAGAAAAAGCAGCTACTATTAGTCGTAATCCAGATTGGATTTGTCAATATTGTAATAGTCTTAATTCTGATAATGACAAAACTTGTACTTCATGCGGTTCCGTCAGGACAGATCAAAATCTGAATTATTTTCAAAATCGTAGTAAAAAAGCTGAAGAAGAAAAAGAAAAATTATTACAAGATTATGAATATGAAAATGAATCAAATTTCAATTCATCTAACAATAATACATCTTTAAAGAAAAATCATTTTTCTTTAAAAAATTTCTTCTTTTCTAATCTTACTAGTATTTTGATTTCTTTAATAGTTGTATTAGGAGTTATTGGTTTTATCTACTTATTAATACCAAAAACGCAAGAATTAACCATAACAGAAATGTCATGGCAACGTTCTATTGAAATTCAGAAATACCAAACTGTAGAAGAAAGTGATTGGTCCCTTCCAACTGGTGCTCGATTGTTATATTCTCAAGAAGAGTTTTCTCATTATGAACAAGTTTTAGATCATTACGAGACTAAAACTAGACAGGTTGCTAAAGAGCGCATATCTGGATATGAAGATTATGTCAGCGGTTATCGTGACCTTGGTAATGGTTATTATGAAGAAATAATTTCTTCTCGACCTATTTACGAAACTTATTACGAAACTGAAACATATCAAGAGCCTGTTTATCGAGATGAACCTGTTTATCAAACAAAATATTATTATGAAATTGATGAATGGATTTATGAAAGAAGTGTGACAACTAGTGGCTCTGATAAAGATCCATATTGGGGAAATGTTACTCTTGAATCAGATGAAAGAGAATCGTTTAAATCAGAAAAGTATTATATAACTGGTTTGAATACGAAAAATAAAGAAACTAAAGTTTCTCTTTCTTTTAGTGATTGGAGTTCATTAGAAGTTGGCCAATCTGTTAAATTAAAAATATCATTAGGATATGGTGAAATCGTAGAATAACAAAAAAAGCAAGGTTTCAATTGAAATCTTGCTTTTTTATTTTACATATTTCCATAGTAACTATCTATTAAAATTTGTTTTAATTCTGAAACTAATGGAAGTCTTGGGTTTGCTGTTGTACATTGATCTTCAAACGCTCTATCTGCTAATAGATCAACTTTTGCAAGCCATTCTTCTTCGTCTACACCTTGCTCTTTAAATGAACTTGGTATTCCTAAATCTGCATTTAACTTTTTAATTTCTTCTATTAAAGAATTTACACCTTCCTCATTTGTATATGCTGGGAAGTTCATTCTTCTAGATAAATCTGCATATTTTTGATCTGCTATAAAATACTCATATTTAGGGAATGAAACAAATTTTGTTGGCTTACTTGCATTATAACGAATTACGTATGGAAGTAAAATTGCATTTATTCTTCCATGTGCTAAATGGAACTCCCCTCCTATTTTGTGTGCTAAAGAGTGGTTTATTCCTAAAAATGCATTTGTAAATGCCATACCTGCTATTGTACTTGCATTATGCATTTTTTCTCTTGCATGTTTGTCATCTCCATGGTTATATGCTTGTCTTAAGTTTTTAAATACAAGCTCTACTGCTTTTTCTGCTAAACCATCTGTATAATCAGATGCCATATTAGAAACATAAGCTTCTATTGCATGTGTTAAGACATCCATTCCTGTGTCTGCTGTAATTTTTTGTGGAAGACTCATTACTAAGTCTGGATCTACTATTGCTACATCTGGTGTTAATTCATAATCTGCTAAAGGATATTTTTTATTTATTGTTTTATCTGTTATAACTGCAAATGATGTTACTTCTGAACCTGTGCCTGAAGTTGTTGGTATTGCTACCATTTTAGCTTTTTCTCCAAGTTTAGGGAATTTGTAAGTACGTTTTCTAATGTCCATAAATTTAAGTTTTAAACCTTCAACATCAGCCTCTGGATGTTCATAGAATAACCACATACCTTTTGCAGCATCTATTGGACTTCCTCCACCAAGTGCTATAATAACATCTGGCTTAAATTCGTTCATTAGAGCTATACCTCTTTTTATTGTATCAAAAGATGGATCTGGCTCTACATCTGAGAATATTTCAGAGTGAACATATTCATTTCTTTTTCTTAAATGATATAAAATTTTATCTACATAACCAAAATCTACCATAGATTTATCTGTTACAATAAACGCTCTTGATATATTTGGCATTTTTTCTAAGTAGGCTATTGAACCCGCTTCAAAATATATTTTATCTGGAACTTTAAACCATTGCATATTAACCCTCCTCTTTGCAACTTTTTTAATATTAATTAAGTTTGCACTACTTACATTTGATGTTGTTGAGTTTCCTCCAAATGTACCACATCCTAATGTAAGTGATGGCATATTAGTGTTATATATATCACCAATAGCACCATGAGTAGATGGTGAATTTACAATAATTCTTCCAACTTTTACTGTTTTAGAAAATTTTTCTATTACATCATTATCTTCTGCATGAACAACTGCAGAATGTCCTAGTCCACCAAATTCTATTAATTTTTCAGCTAAGTTTATTCCCTCGTCCTCATTTTCTACAATATAGTAAGCTAAAACTGGACTTAATTTTTCTTTAGAAAATGGATATTCTATTCCAACTCCATTTTCATGAAGTACTAATACTTTAGTATCTTGTGGTACTTCTATTCCTGCACCTTTTGCAATATTGTATGGACTTTTTCCTACTATATCTGCATTTAAAGCGCATCCTTTTTCTTCTATAAACATACTACTTCTTAATCTATTGGTTTCCTCATCACTTAAGAAATAGCATCCTGCTTCTTTCATCAAATTTTCAAATTCTTCATGAATTTCTCTATCTACTATAACAGATTGCTCAGAAGCACAAATCATACCATTATCAAATGATTTTGAAAGTACTAAATCATTTACAGATGTTTTTAATTTTGCTGATTTGTGAATATAGCATGGTACATTTCCTGGTCCAACACCTAATGCTGGCTTTCCACTTGAGTAAGCTGTTTTTACCATACCTGTTCCTCCAGTAGCTAAAATTAAATTAACACCTGGGTGATGCATAAGTGTACTTGTAGCTAAAATAGATGGTTCTTCTATCCATAAAATACAATTTTCTGGTGCTCCTGCTTTTATAGCTGCATCTCTTACTATTTCTGCAGCTCTTGAGCTACATTTTTGTGCTGAAGGGTGGAAACCAAATATAATTACATTTCTTGTTTTTGCTGCAATTATTGATTTAAACATTGTTGTTGAAGTTGGGTTTGTAACTGGTGTAACACCTGCTATAATTCCAATAGGTTCTGCAATTTCTTCATAACCTTCTTCTTCGTTTTCGTTAATTACTCCTACTGTTTTATCATATTTTATACTATGATAAATGTATTCTGTAGCAAACATATTCTTTGTTATTTTATCTTCGTAAATACCTCTGCCTGTCTCCTCTACCGCAAGTTTTGCAAGTTCCATGTGATGTTCTAAACCAGCCATAGCCATAGCTTTTACAATATTGTTTACTTGCTCTTGATCTAATTTCATATATTCTTCAGAAGCTTTTTTTGCTTTTTGAACTAAATCGTCAATCATAGCATTCACTTTAGCTTGCTCTTCTTCTGTATATTCCGCCATTTTCTTCATCCTTTCCTTATTAAACTATTAGGGACGGGCTATTTTAGTTTAGTTCTTTAAATACTATTAAGTTTCAATATTATTTGAATTTTAATACTATTCAGACTTCAATACTATTTTTACTTTTTTTCTATTTAATTATTGTATAAACTAAATCGGCCCGTCCCCAATAGTTTAGTTTTTTACATTATATAATAACATGAAAAAAAGTCAACAATTTTTTGCCGATCTTTTCTCTTATTTTTTGCTATCTATACTTTTCTCATCCTATCAATTATTTGTTTTAAATTATCTACTAAATAATCAACTTCTTCTTTAGTGTTATATTTTCCTATTGAAATTCTTAAAGAATTTTTAGCTAATTCTTGTTCTACTCCTATTGCAAGTAATACATGTGAAGGATTAAGAGACCCAGATGTGCATGCACTTCCACTTGAAGCACAAACTCCTTGCATGTCCAAGTTTAAAAGTATTCCTTCTCCATCTGCATTTTCAAATGAAATATTGCTGTTTCCTGGTAACCTATTTTCTATATTTCCATTTATTTTTATATTATCTATTTCTTCTTTTACTCTTTGTTCGTAATAATCTCTTAATTCCTTTATTTTTGAATTATGCTCTTCCATTGAATGATATGCTAATTCTAATGCTTTTCCCATTCCAACAATTGCTGACACATTTTCTGTTCCTGCTCTTTTGTTTCTTTCTTGATGTCCTCCGTCTATGTACTTTTTAAAGTGCACTCCTGACCTTACATATAAAGCTCCTATACCCTTTGGTCCATAAAACTTGTGTCCAGATAAAGATAAACTATCTATATTTAATTCTTGTACGTCAATTTTTATATTTCCTACTGCTTGTACAGCATCTGTATGAAAATAAATTCCATTTTCTTTTGCTATTTTTCCTATTTCTTTTATTGGCTCTATTGTTCCTATTTCGTTGTTTGCAAACATTACTGAAATTAATATAGTAGTTGGTCTTATTTCTCTTTTTAATTTTTCTATATCTATAGTTCCATTTTTATCTACTGAAATGTAGCTTACTTCAAAACCTTCTTTTTCTAGCTCTTTGCAAGTTTCTAAAACAGCTGGATGTTCTATTTTGGATGTTATTATATGATTTCCTTTTTCTTTATAACTATGTGCAATTCCTTTTATTGCTGTATTGTCACTCTCACTGCCACCTGCTGTAAAATAGATTTCTGTTGGCTTACAATTTAATAATTTTGCAATTTTCTCTCTTGCTTCTTCTACTGCTTTTCTTGACTCTCTACCTAAGCTATATACAGAAGATGCATTTCCATAGTTTTCTTTTAAATATGGCATCATCTCTTTTAGAACCTCTTCGTCTAATTTAGTTGTTGCTGCATTATCAAAATATATATTTTTCATTTTTTATCCTTTCTTTTAAAACTGTTTTTTGCTCCGTCCTTAAAAACAGTTAAAAATTTATTACTCCTAAATGTTCTAATAATATTTTTAATCCTAATAATATTAAAATTATTCCTCCTGCGAGCTCTGCTTTACTCTCGTATTTATCGCCAAATTTATTTCCTATTTTTGTTCCTAGAACTGCTAATCCAAATGTTATAGTTCCTATTAGACTAATTGCTAATATTATATTTACTTTTAAGAAAGCAAATGTTATTCCTACTGCTAGTGCATCTATACTTGTTGCTACTGCTAAAATAAACATTGCTTTTACACTTATATCATCATTTTCATCTTCAGTTTCTTTGATAAATGATTCTTTTATCATGTTTGCTCCAATAGCTGAAAGTAAAATAAATGCAAGCCAATGGTCTACGTTTTTTACAACTTGTTCAAATGTGCTTCCTAATAAATATCCTATTAAAGGCATTATTGCTTGAAATGCACCAAACCACAATCCTATTATTATGGCTTTTTTCCAATCCATTTTTTTCATTGAAATACCTTTGCAGATTGATACTGCAAATGCATCCATTGCTAATCCTATGCTTAATATTATTAACTCTGCTATTCCCATTTTTTTACCTCTTATATAATGTATATTTTTTAAATTCTATAATATCACAAAAAAAGGTAATTAACAATGCTAATTACCTTTTTTATATAGTAGGAACGTTTTCCTTGTAGGAGAACGTTCTGTATTAGATAAATATGGCGATCCTAAGATTTTCTTAAAATTTGCATTTGATAGAAAATCTTAGGCTCGCTTTCTTATTCATAAAACATTCTTCATCATGTGAGTAAATGACACCTATTGCTTGTAAATAAGAATAGATTATTGTTGAACCTACGAATTTCATTCCTCTTTTTCTTAAATCTTCTGATATGTTATCTGATAATTTAGATGTTGTTTTATCATTTTCATAAATAATTTTATCACTTGTAAATCCTTTTAAATATTCGTGAAATGTTCCGTATTCGTTTTGTATCTTTTTAAATATTTTAGAATTATTTATGCTGGCATTTATTTTTAATTTATTTCTTATTAATTTTTCATTTGATAATAGCTCCTGAATTTTTTTATTATCATAACTGCAAACCTTATCAATATCAAAATTATCGTAAGCCTTTCTAAAATCTTCTCTTTTGTTTAATACACATTCCCATGAAAGCCCTGCTTGAAAAGATTCTAATATTAGCATTTCATATAAATACTTTTCTTCAAAGTTTTGTCTGCCCCACTCTTCATCATGATATTTAATATATAGTGGATTTTTTAAGTTACACCATTTACATCTTTCCATAGTTAAACTCATTTCCTTCTCAAGGTACAAATTTTATTACTTCTCTTTTATACCATAAAAGAAGATAATTAGCAAATGTTGTACTTTGGAAATAGCTTGTATTATATAACTATTTTTCTAACAAAAATTTATTAACGGCACTTATATAAATAACTAAATATGATATTGATATTAAGAATCCGCCTAATACATCACTTGTATAATGTACTCCTAAATAAATTCTGCTAATTCCAATTGTACAAATTAATATACTAAGCAAAACAATTAAAGTCCATTTTAAATAATTATTTTTTACATATCTATAAATTAAATATATTAAATAACCATAAAATGCCATACTCACCATTGAGTGTCCTGAAGGAAAACTATATCCTGTTTCCTCTATTATTCTAAATTCATTTGGTCTAGGTCTTTGCAATATATTTTTTAATAATTGATTTAATATTGTAACAATTACTAAATTTGAAATTATTGAGAATCCTATTTTTTTATTTTTTATTAATATAAACAATATAATAGTTGCTATTATTAAAAATATTGCTCCTCCAAAATTAGTAATAAATTTTGCAATTGGTGTTGCAAAGTCTGATATTAAAAATGTTGATACTAATTTATAGCCTATTATATCTTTCATCATTATTTCTTTATGAAATACATCTTCAGCTATTGCTAAAAAACCAACTAAGCAAATAAATAATATAATCCATTTTAAATTTTTAACAATAAAATCTTTTACTTTCTCTTTCATAAGTCTGTCTCCTGTTCTTATTTATAAAAATCTTTTAGCTTTATTATTTTTATAAATTTCTTCTTTATTTTGCCTTAAATTTTATCATTACAATAATACAAAAATAACTACTATATTTCAAGTAGTTATTTATAATTTATATTTTTTTATTTTAAGTGACAACCGGTTAGTTTACCTCAACTCAACTAAATTATCCCACCATTAGTTTATATAAAAAAAGATTAGTTATATTTCAAAATAATCTCATTGATAACTTGTAATTTATAAGGCATTTTGCAAATAATCTATAGCATAATGTAGTGCTATAGGAATAGTAATATCTTTTCTTTTGTATGTAATAAAACACATAATCAAATGAAATGCAAAGCAAAATAATAATTGTGGTAATGCTTCAAAAATATAATTTAAAGAAATATTATTATTAACATACATTTGAAAAGGCAAGTGCATTAACGAAAATAATAATGCACCTATTATAAAGATTACATATTTGTTGCATTTTAATCCACATAAATAGTTTTGAATAAATCCTCTAAACAATATTTCTTCTAATAATGATATATAAAACAAATAATATAAACTACCTTTAATTAATCTTAATATTGGATATTTTCCTACAATAACACTTATAACGAAAGTTATAATAATAATTAAAAGAGATATTATAATATTCACTTTTAATTTTTCTGTTGTAAAACCTAAATTAGTTATACTTTTATCTTTTATTATCACAATTAATACTCCAATAACAGAAATTATCCAATAAATTATATTATAGTTTGAGATTCCTTTTTTGTATAAGATTCCCATTATAAAAAGTCCAATCATATATATTATCCAATAAATCAATGCAATTACAAAATAAAATCTACTTTTTTCTTTATACATATTTTTCTCCTTTTCAAATTGTAATTTGTTGCTGAGATTATCTTTATGATTTTTCATCAAATTCTTTTGTTTTTGTATTAACACCATCAATAATTTTATATTCTCTTTTAGAATTTTTATAAACTTTTTTCTGTATTTCATCTTCTAAATCTATTCCTAATATTTCTGATAATCCTAATAAATATATAGCAACATCTGCTAGTTCTTCACCTAAATCATCTTTCTTTTTTTCCAATCTTCATATGCTTCTGCAACTTCTCCATATGTTAAGCAAAATTCTTTATTGATATCTGTAATATTGAACCCTTTATCTACCTTATTTTTATATATTTCTTTTTGCAATTTATTTAAATCTATTATTTTTATTACCTCATTTCCGTTAAACATTTCTCTTACTAATTCCATATACTTTATATGCATTTTCTGTTGTCTTTTCTGCAACTTCTTCCTCTGATATTCCTTTAATCTCTGCAATTTTTTTCACAATGTAATTTAGATACAACGAATTGTTTCTTGAGTGTTTTTCAAAAGGTTCTGGTGGTAATACTGGACTATCTGTTTCTATAACAATTTTATCTATAGAAGTAATCCTAACAGTTTCTTCCACGTCTTTATATATTGTAACAGGACCACCAACTCCCAAATAATAACCCATTTCAATAAACTTCTTTGACATTTCTGGAGTTCCAGAATAACAGTGCATTATTCCTGCTTTTTTTACCACATTTTCTTTTAGAATTTTGTAGACATCTTCTTGTGACTCTCTTGAATGTATTATTATAGGTAAATTATATTTATTAGCTAATTCAATTTGTTTTATAAAATATTTTTTCTGTAGTTCTACTGGATAATTAAAATGATAATCTAATCCTGTTTCTCCAATTGCAACTAATTTTGAATTATCTTTTTTTAATTTGTTCTTAACTATTTGCTCAAATAAATCTATTGAAATTCCTTTTTCAACTTCCATAGGATGTATTCCTAATGAATAATACATATATGAATATTTATCGGAATATTCTATAACTTTGTTAGCTGACTCTATATTTATACCTATATTTACAAGTCCACATAGTATTTCATTAAATTTATCAAATAATTCTTCTCTATCTTTATCAAATTCTTTCCAATCATAGTGAGCATGAGTGTCAAAATATAACATATTATTTTCCCCCTTTTTCGTTTATATTATAATTCTAAATTTTGAAAAAGGCAAGACGTCATTTGACGCCTTGCCTCATTACATATCAATTTTTAGAAAAACCAGGATAAAGTTGTTCTGCTAAATCAAACATCTCATCAAAGTTTCTTCTATGCCACAAATCATAGACAGCAACCCAGTTGCTCTGTTTTTCTATGTTGTGATAATTCTGCCCAATCACATCAAAATGCAGTGACTCAAACATGTGAACCACAATCTTGTTGTGAATACGGGTTTGGATATATGCATAGTCATATTTTTGCTCTTTAAGTTCTTCCAGAACTTGCAACAAAGCTTCCTTAGCATATCCTCTTTTCTGACAATCAGGGAACACATAGATTCCATTAACCTTGGCACATTTAGCCGTTGAAAAATGAATCATCATATATCCTACTGTTTTTCCATTGTCATTGAGTTCATAAACAACTCTTGTTCCATTTTTGAATGTTGCTTCGTTCTTCTGAATCCATGTTGAGTAATATGGATACTCACCAATAAATTCCTCTGTCAAACTCCGCAATCCCTCTTTAATCCTTTCGAATTCTTTCAGCTGAATGATTTTCATATTGTTTGCTCCTTTCTGCTATTTAGCAACATCATAATTCCAAATGTTTAAATGTCCTTTTGCGGAAATTGGTTCAGGAAGAGCTTCTACATCTTCTAAAATCCAAGCGTATCTTCCTAAACTATATTCTCCACATAAGAATTCCTGCTGGTCCTTCTGAATTTTGTCCAAAAATTCTTGATCCATATATATGCAATCTACTAACTTGCACTTGCATATAATAGTGCCATATCCCATAGGAACATTAGGAATCAACTTCAATAATTCAATTGTGTGTTCATCACTCCTTTTAATTTTTTTGCTACTTGCATGGATATAAAGCTCACCTCTATAAGATGTTTTCCAACTCCTTGTTTCGATAACCTTCTTTCCCTCTTTGATAAGGGTTGCCCATGGTTCAATTAAGCTTAAAACTTTCATAACTTTTGGCTCCTCTGTAATTGATATGTAATTTTGTTTTGGAAAGAACTTCCATATTTATATTATACTACAAATATAGCTACAATTCAATGCTTTACAGGATTTTAATTCCCCATAATCTATACTATGTTATATATTTTCTATGCGAGTTTTTTACATTATTTTGATTTACCATTGCATATTCCATTGTTGTATCTATTTTTATATGTCCCAATAACTTTTGCACTTGTTCTATTGGCATACCTTTATCAATAGCCATAGTTGCCATTGTTCTTCTAAATTTATGTGGATGAACTTTATTTATATTAGCTTCCTTTCCTAAATTTCTAATTAGAATTTCAATTCCAGATATTCCTAACCTATTATAAGGTTTTATAAGTGATACAAATAATGCTTCATTATCATCAGTTCTTGTTTCAAGATATTTCTTTATATACATTTTACTTTTTGCACTAAAATAAACCTCTCTTTCGCTATTGCCTTTACCTAAAACAATACAACTTCTTTCTTGAAAATTCATATCTGATATATTTAATCTTGTGATTTCTCCAACTCTCATACCCGTGGAAATTAATAGTTCTAATATTGCTAAATCTCTTACATTCGAACAAGTATCTCTTAACTTTTCTAAATTTTCATCTGTTAATGTTTCTTTAACTCTTCTAGTTGTTTTTACTTTGTGAATCCTTCTAACTGGACTTTTTACAATATAATCTTCATTTTCTAACCAAGCAAAGAAACTTGATAATGTTCTTCTTATATTGTCTATTGTTACCATACCTGCTGATGAATTACTTTTATAATCAGCTAAATAATTTCTTAATGTTTCAGTTGTAATTTCATTTATTGGAAGATTTACAGTATTAAGCATTTTACTTATATTATCTCTGTAGTAATTTAAAGTTCTTGTTGAACAACCTTCAATTTCTTTAGATGATATAAATCTGTTTAGAATATCTTCATTATTTCTTTGCATTTCTTCTTTTTGGCTTTGTTCTAATTTCTCAATTCTATAATATATGCATATTTCTGTAAGTATTTCTTTTAATTTTATTCTTTGGTTATTGTCTAAAAAATCTATAGTTTCATTTACTACATTTTTAACAAATAACTCTTTCAAATAAATTCCCTCCTTAATTTTTCATTTCTTGCAATATGTAGAACTATACTTACATTATACTATACTTTAATCATTTTACATAATATGGCATCAAAAAAACGAGTATATTAATAATTTATATACCCATTTTCCTATATATTCTTTTATCTCACTCTCAGCGATAACTTACTATCTTGCGTTTAGATTATATCTCAATGGGCAGATAATTTTCAACTGAATTACTTGCCCTACTTATTGTAATTTCTCGCTATCATTAACATGACTCTTTCTCAACTTTATTCAAATAGAAATTATATATTTTATTGTTTG
>CAKPHG010000004.1 GCA_934157035.1 uncultured Clostridia bacterium
AATTTCACACTTTTATCGTGATAAATCCATATTTTATCAATTAAACACTCTAAAATATATCTATTTGGTTCATTAGATTTTAGAATATCATCAAAATATTCTATTGCCGTTTTTAATCTTTTTATTTTTTCTGTGTCTAAATCTTCTTGCTGTTGTTCTAATAGTTTTTGTAATTGTTCTATACGATTAGTTTTGTCTTTTTCCAATTCTTTATATGTATTTTCAATCATTTCTCGTTGATACTCATTTGTAGTGTTAGTTAAATCTTTAATTTTTTGACTAATCAAAACTTTGTATTCAGCATTTAATTTCTCAATTTCAAATTTAATTTTTTCCTTATTATTTGTCTTAGCATTAGTTTTTGTTTGAAGCTGTATTTTATTTATTTCATCTATGTATTTATTTTTAGTGAATTTTAAAAATTCTTTGAAATGTATAATTATATCTGATTCTTTAATTTCATGGCATTTACATCTAGCTTTACCATAAGTTCTATACCTAGAACATTCATAACCCTTTTGAGATTTTTTTCTAGTTATAGTTATGCCACTTACTCCAAAACCACAATCACCACATCTGCAAAGTCCTGAAAAGTAATAGTTTCTTTTTCTTGTACTTGATGTACTTTTTGTATTTAGTCTTCTCTTTCTTATTTCTTGAGCTAAGTTAAATGTTTCTTTAGATATAATTGCTTCATGATGATTTTCAAATACAAAATGCTCTTCCTCTGGAAGCTTTATTGCTTTACCTCTTATGGATACAGTCTTTTTCTTATGAGTTCTAAGTGTGCCACAATATACATCATTTTCTAAAATATTTCTTATCATATATGTGGACCATAATTTTTGAACAGGATGTTTATATATTCTGCCTCTTTCTAGATGTTTCATTTGATAGTAAACTGATGGAGTTGGATAATTATATTTACTATTTAGAATATCGCAAATTTTCTTTCTTCCAATTCCTTCTTCGGTATATAACTTATATATTAATTCTATAACAGGTCGTAGTTCTTCATCAACATATAGCTTTGTTATATCTTCTGGATCTTTTATATATCCATAATAATTTCCCATAATTAATCTTCCTGTTTTTTGTTTAGAATACATGTGGTCTCTAGTTTTTCTTGAACAATCTTTAACATATCTTTCATTAAACCATGTCGTTATTCCAATAGTATCATCTCTATCATTTAAAACATCATAAGTTCCACCCATTTCAGAAACTAATATTAAATTCTTTTGAATATTCTTAAACTCATCTATTAAAACTAATACTCGTCCGTTATGTCTTCCAATTCTTGATAAATCTTTTGCTATGACTACATCAATTTTTCCTCCTTTTACTTTTTCAATCATTTTTGAAAATGCAGGTCTGTTAAAGGTATATCCCGAAACATTGTCATCTATGTAGAAGTCTGAGATGGTCCAATTACGAGAAATTGCATAGTCTTGAATAATTCTTTTCTGTTCTTCAATACTTGCATAGTTTTCTTTATCTTCGTCTCTAGACAATCTACAATATCCGTACAACTGTCATTTTATCCTCCAAATCTCGCCTGATATTGCTTATTTTCATGTTAGCATACATTTCTATTTAATCCCACTTGTTTCGTAATTATTTTTTCAAGAATCTCGGGATAATTCTCTTTTCCACTTACAAAAATAGCCACGCTATATTTTTCTTGTTTATACTTTTTAACTAAATCTTTTGTTTCTTTTTTCTGGAGCTCATCTTCTGTCAAATAAATTTGAACATACTTCGTGCCTTGTATTTCTGCTATTGTAAGTTTCATAGTTTATTTTACCTTCCCGAAGTTAAATCTACACGTTTGGAAAAGAATTAAATTTTTACTAGGCAAACAAACAAGAAAACCGCAGGTGTGCTATTGCACATTGAGGATTTTCGAAGTGAAGTTTAACAACGTAAAAATTGTAATTATTTTTCAAACAACCTAACTCCTTCATAACACTTCTAATAAATGTTATGCTAAAAAGAGAATTGTTATCTCTTTTTATTTTAAATTACAATATAGAAACACAGTAAAACTTTTTCATATTTATCAAATTTCATTACCTCACATTCTCTCTATATAAAGCTAAAAATTTTATCATTTCCCGCATTTTTAATTTTTTCAAATTTTTTTTTAATTTTTGCAGGAAGATAGAAACGTACCAAACCCCAATAAGAGTCTAAAAGTGTAACTTTTAGCGTGATACTTCAAAAATATAGAGGCGACATTTTGACGCCCCTATAAAATTATAGAACTATTATATAAATTGTAATTTATCTTTCATAATCTTTGTGTAATTCTTGCTTTTTTACTATTCCATTTACACTTCTTATAAATTCTTTTGGTTTCTCACTATGAATACCATGTCCACAATTAAAGTATTCTACTTTGATATTGCGAATTAATTTTGAAACTTGCTCTAAATCTTCATCTGATAATGCTCCCTGAATAAGTCCATCTTTACCAATAGTAGTATTTGCTTTCATAAATAAAGTATCGCATTTTATATTTGAAAGTAATTCTTCATAATTAACATTTGCATTAAAAGAATCATTATAAAAAGTTTCTCCAAAATAAGGATCATACTCATTCAAGCCATTAAATCCTTCTAAAAACTTTTTTGGCCAGAATGGAACTTTCAAAGTTTTTTCTGGATGTTGTTTTCTATATTTTAAAGCAAATTCTCCCAATTTATTTTTTAATTTTTCTCTTGAATTTTCTGGAAAGAAGTTCCAACAATATTGATTCATAAAATAATAATATACAAAATCTTTTTCTTCTTTTTGATTTATATAATTATGGCATACTGTTGATAGGTCTTTAAAATTAAAAGTATTAAACCTTCTATTTGCATTACTTGAAAATAAAGGTGGATCTTCCAATATTAAGTTACTACAGAAATTAGAATTAGAGGCAATGTAACAAGCAATTAATCCTCCAGATGAATGTCCTAAAACAGATATATTACTATTAGTAATAGCTTGTATAAATTCAATTAAATCATTTCCTTGAGTTACTAAATTATATTTTTCTTTATTATGAGAACTTTTGCCATGTCCATAGCAATCTACCAAAATCAAATGAAAGTTTTTTGCTAAATCTTTTGCAATTTTTGAATAACTAACTGCACTTGTTCCCTGAGCATGAATAATTAGTAATATAGGTTTATGGTTATCTGTTTCATAATAGTTAATTATACTATTATCACTTGTTCTAAATTGTTTATTTATTAAATACATTCTTATTACCTCATTTCTTTAATATATCATCTGCTAAATCTTCTATTACATCTGACTTTACAAGTGCAATTCCTTTTTCTTTATCACATAAAACAATAATAGAATCCCCAGACTTTATATCAAACATTTTTCTTGCTTCTACTGGTATTACAATCTGCCCCTTTTCTCCTACTTTACAGATACCTACATACTTATCTTTTTCCATTTTATATTTCTCCTTTGAATCTTATTTGTTATACTTTTCATACTTATTATACCTTATTAATATAAAAAAAGCAATAGAAATTTTTGTAAAATCTATTACTTTCTATTCGCTAAATTGTAATTTGTCTTTTACAATAATAGCATAAAAGAGAAAATTATTCTATACTACTTGTATAAAATAATTTTCTTAAATAAAAGTGGTTATTGTTAATCAACTATTGCGTATTGCGTTTTTCTAATTCTCATAAATACTTTTAAATCTTTCTCTGTCCACATTCTCTTGATTATTAATATAGTCCAAGTATTTTTCTTTATTTTCTTCTGTATATGGAGTATCAGCATATAAATCTTGTAATAATATTGTTCCATTTGGCTGTCCAATACCCACAAATATATAATTTTCACCTATCTTTGGTAATTCCTCATCTGTTATATAATCACCTTTATGCAATATAAGAGTTCCATCTTTATCATATCCACCAGGATAAGTTACTTTAATTATATTTTGTAGATCACCCTTCAAATTTTCTGTTACCTCGATTTCATATATAGTTCTAGCTGAGCCATAATCTGAGAATGTCCTTTCAATTTCCTTATCTACCTTTCCTATAAACACATAATCAGCAAATCCAACTTGATAATATGGATTTGTTTCTTCATTCACAAGTACTGTATCATAATTTAATTTGCCATTTGGCTTATAATTTGAATTTCTATTGTTAAAGTACCAAATTACACCACAAATCATAGCAATTATAAAGATAACTAAAATAGATAAAATAATAATTTTTTTCTTTTTCATAACAATACCTCCTTTATTTTGTTCTTATTTTAATAAAAATAAGCTTTAATTCTACTAATAATCAACTACATAGTAACATATTTTAAAAAAAAGTTACAACTTTTGTTCAAAAAATGATTAATTTATTCTGTAGTTACTAATTCTTCTGTTCCAATGTTATTTGTTTCATACTGTATATCAAGAGCTCCTCCTATTGTATCTAATTCTTTAATTTTATTCCAATCACTAATACTGTTGCTTGTAACTGTAACTTTTATATTGTTTTTATCCTCCATCAAAGAAGATGAAGTAACAAATGGTAGTTCTTTATTTTGCATTTTTTCACTTATTTTATTTTGTAATTTTATTAAATATTCATAGGTATATTCAGCTTTTTTAAATATCGTTTTACTTTCTGTTATTCCTAAAATATTACATATTTGTTTTCTATTTTCTGGACTATCTTCATAAAGTAATATTACATTGTTGCCATTATTATCAATATATTTTCCTGAATAATAAGTTGGATAATTTGTAGTAGTTATTTGTGTCGGTTCTTCGTTTATATTTATATCTTTTTCTTCCATTACTTTATTTACATTTTTAACATTATTAATTAATGATTCTAGTAAATCCACTAATTGATTTTCTGTAATGCCTGTTGTTTCAATATCAAAATATATATCTTCATATTCAAAAGTTACTATATACATTTCTTTCCATTGAGATATAATTAATTCTAACTCTCCAATTCTTGAAATGTTTTCTTTATCATTATCTATAAAATAATCCCTTAATGGTTCTCCTTTTTCTGAAAAAGATATTCTTATTTTATTTATACTATCTTTTTCATAATAGAAAACATAATCATGTAATACATCATATTTTTCTGAATCTTGACTATCTTTTATATATACATTATAACAATCGGTTAATTTATATTCGTTTGGTATAGCGATATTTTTTATAAAATTATATTTTTCTGGTAATTTCTTCATTTCAATAGTTTTTATGTCTGCATCAAAACTAGCCATAGCCATATCATCTAATTTATTTATGTTTAATTCAATATTTAAACTTTCATCTTTGTTTTGTATTTCTTCTGTCTTTCCAATTTCCAAAGTGTCATTTTGAAATATATTATTATTTAATTTATTTGTCCCTACAAATATACCTACTCCTAATATAAATACAGCACATATAGATGAAATTGTATAAATTAACTTCTTATTTTTACCAATTTTCATACCAAACTCCTTTCTGATGTTTGATATAGCTATTTCTTCTTTTATGTTTTTTCTTATTTTTTCTTTTAGATCATTATTTTCCATAGCCATAACCTCCATCCTCTAAATTTTTTCTTATTTTTTTTCTAACTCTATGAAGAATAACTTTTACATTTCCAACAGTACAGTTTAAGTATTCTGCAATTTCTTTTGTTGTTCTATTTTCATAGTAAAACATAATAAATACAGTATATTCTTCTTTTTTTAGAGTTTTTAATGTGTTTTTTATTATTATGTTTTGTTCATTTTCTTCTGCTTGTTTTTCGAGATTACTATTATCTACAATTTTTTCTTCATACTCAGATATAGAAAAATTTATTTCATTTTTTCTGTACTTATTTTTAATAATGTTTTTAGCAGTTCCTGCTAGGTAAGCCTTAATATCTATAGTATTAGAAATCTCTTTACTATTGTTCCATACGGCAATAAATACATCAGATATTATTTCTTCTATATCTTCATCTGTTAGATATATACTAATCCCATTTTTTACAATTATATAGACATATCCATAGAAGTCATCTAATAGTTTGTCTATATCTACTTTGTCATTTAATAGATAATCTTTTAAAATTTCTTTTTTCAATTTAGATCTAAATCTCCTTTTATTTTAGTTAACTTTCATATACATAGTAACATTTTTCTTAAAAAGGTTACAAATTTTTTTAAAAAAAATTCAAAAAAAAGTTGCCGTTCTAATCATTAAAAAATATGAGCGACAACTTACTATTTTTCCAACTAATTACTAAATTGTGTAATTTGCAATTATTTTTTACCTATCCTTGTCAAAAATCGTACTACAAATTCAATAGCTAAAATGAATAGATAAAATCCCAGCCATATAGCCAAACTTATTTACAGCCAATTGATAGTCCTACTAATAAGCCACTACTAAAATTTTCAAAACTGCTTGTCTCATTTCCAGTAAAAAATGTAAATGCTAAATATAATAAATTCTCTAAAACTATCAAAAATGTTCCTATTTTTAATTGATTCATTCAAATCATCTCATATCTTCTATTATTTCTATATCCATTCCTTATATTTCTTTATATAAATTTTCTTTGCATAACTTGCTACAATACAATATAAGAATGTGACTCCAAATATCATGAAAATATATTTTAATGCAATTGGTGCTAAGCCTATCGCAGTTCCTAGAGGCGTAAATGGTACTAAAATTCCTATTATAATTAACAGAATTGAAGATATATAAACAGCCTTATGTGCATTACTTTGTATAAATGGTGTTTTTGCCGTTCTTATAATGTGCATTCCTATTAAATTTGATACTATACTGTAAGTGAACCATATTGTTTGAAAGTGTGTAACATCTCTAACTGTGAAAACAAACCATAATAGTAAAAATACAACTATATCAAATAGTGAGCTTACAGGACCCATAAAAAACATAAACCTTTTTAAGCTTTTTATATTTAATTTTTTTGGCTTTCCAATCAATTCTTTATCTACATTGTCAAACGGAATTGTCATTTGACCAAAGTCATATAATAATCCTTCTACTAATAGTTGAATTGGTGTTTCAGGTAAAAATGGTAATACAATGCTTGCAATAATTACTGAAACTACTTCCCCAAAGTTGAAACTTGTTGCCATTTTTATATATTTCATTAAATTTACGTATGTTTTTCTTCCGCTCCATTACACCATCTAGTAGTACATTAAGGTCTTTTTCAAGTAATATAATATCCGCAGTTTCTTTTGCAATATCAACTGCAGTATCAACGGAAATTCCAACATCGGAATTTGTTAACGCTGGGCTATCGTTTATTCCGTCTCCCATATAACCTACAACATTTCCATTTTGTTTTAAAACTCTAACAATCCTTGCTTTTTGTATTGGAGAAAGTTTTGCAAATATATTAATTCTTTTTAATAATCTTGATAGTGCTACATCTGATAAGGCATCTATTTTATTTCCAGTTATGATTTCTTTTGAATTTATCCCTGCTTTATTGCAAACACATCTTGTAACTTCAACATTATCACCTGTAAGAACCATAACTCTTATTCCTGCATTGTTTAAGCCTTCTATTGCTTCTTTTGCACTTTCCTTTGGTGGATCAAGAAAACCAATAAAGCCTAATAAAGTCATGTCCTTTTCATCAGTGCTATTAAAATCTTTTTTATTATTAGTTATAAATTTTTTACAAATGGCAACAACTCTAAAACCTTCCTCATTTAAGTTTTTACAAATTTTTCTCATGTTTTCTATTTTTTCATTTGTAAGCTTTTCCGTTTGTCCCTTATCTTCAAATGTTGTACAAATATTTAGAATTTCTTCAACAGCACCTTTGGTTATTAATTCATCTTTATTATCTATTTCTACTGCTACAGATAAACACCTACGAGAAAAGTCAAAAGGAATTTCATCTATTTTTTTATATTTTTCTACACTATTCTCAATTCCAATAGTTTTAGCTTTAGCAACTACTGCCTCGTCTATATTACTCTTTAGACCTGTTTGCAAATAAGCATTTAAAAAAGCATATTTTAAAATATCAAAATCTTCTTCTCCATTTACATTCAAGTATCTTTCCAGAACAATCTTATCTTCTGTCAATGTTCCTGTCTTGTCTGTACAGAATATGTTCATTGCTCCAAAGTTTTGAATTGAATCTAACTTCTTAACAATAGTCTTCTTTTTTGACATTCTCACAGCACCTTTAGATAAACTTGAAGACAAAATAACAGGTAACAATAGTGGTGTTATGCAAATGGCTATTGCAACAGCAAAAGTAAATGCTAGAATAATATCATGTTTTTCCACATTTATCAAAAATACTATTGGAATCATAAAAATCATAATTCTAATTAATAATTTACTTATACTTTCAATACCTTTTTGAAATGCTGTTTTTTCTTTTCCAGAAGTTACGGTATTTGCTATTTTTCCAAAATATGTTGAATCTCCAACTTTTATTACAACACCTTTTGCTGAACCAGATACAACATTTGTACCCATAAAACAGATATTATCAAAATCCGATATACTGTCTAATTCTTCTTGATTGTTTTCTAATTCAACGGTTTTCTTTATATTATCTGATTCTCCAGTTAATGAAGCCTGTCCTACATATAAGTCTTTTGATTCGATTATTCTTAAATCAGCTGGTATAATACTTCCAGCAGACAATAAAACAATGTCTCCTAAAGTTACATTTTTAACTGGTATATTTATTTCTTTGCTATCTCTAATAACTGTAGTAGTTGTTTCAACTATTTCCCTTAATTTTTCTGCTGCCTTATTAGATCTATATGACTCAAAAAAATCTAATAAAGTACTTGCAGTAACTAAAATTACTATGACTATTATATTTGCATAGCTTGGTTCTATTGCTAAATATATATCTGTATATATTAAGATAATTGAAATACCAATTAAAATGCAGTTAAAAGGTGTTAGTAAACTTTGTAGTAAATAATTATACCACTTCTTAGGTTTAGCCTTTTTTGTTTCGTTAAGACCAAATTTCTTAATATTAATTTCAGCTTGTTTACTAGTAAGCCCCTTTTCATTTAAGTTATGCTTTTTTAAAAATTCATCTCTTTGTGTAGTACTGTCTTCTCCATACATTTTTAATACATCAACATTTTCTTTTGAATCACTCATATTTACACCTCTTTACAAAAAAAATATATAATCTTAATATAATAAGTTTCCTAATATAATTAATAATATTCCTGTTTTTATTTTTTTCATAATCAATCCTTCATTTCAACAAATTTCTATTTTTCTAATTCATATAATACCACAAACTCATTTATCCTGTCAAAACTATCCATTAGATAATTTTGCAGGAACTAAGTTATCTATAAAAGAAATGTTAAGCAATATCAAGCGTTTCTGATATTTCCCCAAATTGTATGCTCATACGGGGGTAAAGTCTCCTGGGTGAGAAAATAACACCACCCATTTTCCACTATATTGATTTAAATTTATTTTTCCCATTGTGGTTTCCGCTTCAAAATCTGGTGCTTGCATACCTATTCTTACATTACCATTCATTAATATTTCATAATCCATAAAAAATAAACTCCCTTCATTTTTTTGTATATTTTATGAATTGGAATTTATTTTTGCTACAATATGATTTAATTTTTTAATATTATACTTATTTTTCTTATTCTTTATCTCATACAGTTTTAATATTCTATTTTATTTGTTCTAAATCAACTAATTCACCTTGTTTAGTATTGCTCCTGAAATTTTTCCTCCAATATTTTCTATGGCTATTTTAGCTTTTTCTACATCTTCTACCTTTGTCTTTTCTTCTTTTACTACTATTATTGTGGCATCTGCTACTTTTACAAGAGGCATAGGAATAACTTTTTCATTTATTGATGCTGTATCTATTAAAATAATATCGTAATTGTTTTTTAGTATTTTCAATACATTTTCTAATTTTCCTTGTAAAAGCTTTTCTTCTTCTATTTCTATATTCCCAACTGGTAAAACGTATAAATTTTCTATTTCTGTGTTTTTTATTCTATTTTCTATATTATCTAAACTTGAATCTTCTATTATATTAGTAAATCCTTCTTCACTTTCTAACTTATATTCTTTAGATATAGTCTTTGTAAATACATTTGCATCTATTATTAATACTTTACTATATATTTTAGTATATTGAATAGCTAAATTATTTACAATATAGGTTGTTCCTGATTCTTTATTTACTCCTGTAAATGTTATAATTTTGGGTTTTTCAATTTCTTTGTTCAATTCTATATTTGTTTCTACTCGTTTTAATTCATTTTTTATTTTTTCATTGCTTGTTCTATATTTTATTTGTTCTTTTGTCTTTTTGCTAAATATTTTATTTTTAGGCATTTTTTCCATACTTACTTTTCCAAGTACATTTATTTTTGCAATATTTTCTATTTTTGAAGCATTTATTATTCCTATAAAATTAATTAAAACTATAATATAGCCTATATAGCCAATTATTCCTATTATTAAGCATTCTAAAATATCTTTTATATAAGATGCATTGTTTGGTGTTTCAGCTACTTGTGGTGTTTCTAATATTTTAAATGTTTTTATTCCATAAGTTTCTTGTAATTTCTTTTCTACCACGTCCATATAGATATTTACTTCATTGAATGCTTCATCTTTTTTCCTGTTAGTTGCTGTAACTTTAATTATTTTGCTTGCTTTATCAAATTTTACATCTAAACTTTTTGATTTTAAAATATCATTTCCAGTTATATAGTTTTCTATAGATGCATCTGCTTTATCTATTAAAATTTGAGTGTTTGACTCATATAATGGTCTTTTTATTACAAATGTATATAGCACTCCTACTATTAAAGATATTAGCAATATACATATTAAAATATTTTTTCTTTGGTACATAAATTTTAGTATTTGTTTTACATCTAATTCTTCGTTCATTTATTACTCCTTATATTAGTTTTTATGCACTTTCAAAAATAAAAAAGTGCTAAGATGTTGTTGGTACACATTTTAACACTCTTTTTTATTTTTGTCTATAAAATTATATTTTTTAAACTTTTTTCCAAAACCAATCTAAGCTGTTGTCAATACTTTTTATTTTTCTTTCTTTTGATTCTATATCATCTGTCCATAAATATGCAATAAATGATAAGAATATAAATACAAAGTCAACAGCTATGCAATGTGATAATGTTTTTAGTATTTCTCCTGTTGGATCTTGTACTATAACATACTCTACACAATGTCCTACTATAATTGTTAAAAATGCAAGTAATAAAACACATGTTACATTACTTCTTTTAATTTCTCTTGCTAATAATACTACTAAAATATATAATACTAAAGCTACAAGAATATTAAATGGTTGTGATAAATTGATAATTGGCATCTTTTGTTCCTCCTTATTTTCTTTTGTTCTTTTATATTTTATATTTTTTTAATACATTTTTCAATAGTTTTCTGTTTATTTATTAAAAATTTTTTCAAAAAAACTTAGTTTTATTTTTGTTGGTGGTATTATATCTAAATCTTCATCATTTAATACTTTTCTAGCATTATTTTCTGTTAAGTCTTCTATTTGTTCTTCTGAAATAATTTTCCTTAATTCATCTTTGGCCCAGTTTACTTTTCCATAAATAGTTGCAGGTTTATGTATGTCTGTGCCTAAAAAATGTATAAAATTATTTTTTATAAGTAATTTTACAGTTTTTTTAGCCTCTTTTCCATATAAACCTACTATGCTTCCATAGTTTGATTGAAATAATACTCCTAAGTCTGCAAGTTCTAATAATCTATTTGGATCTTTTTGTATAAATGTATATCTTTCTGGATGTGCTAAAACTGGTATATTTCCATTTTCCTTTAGTTTGTATATTACTTCTAATAAATTTATAGGTTCCTCATTCATTGGAACTTCAAATAGTATATACCTACTTCCGTTTATAGTACTTATTGTATTGTCTTTTAATAAGTCTACTATTTTATTATTTATATATACCTCATTAGCTTGATATAATTCAACATCTAGCCCTTCTTTTTCGCATAATTCTTTTATTAATTTCATTTTTTTATTTATCTGAATTGCTGGGCATTCATAATAATCTTCCATATAATGTGGTGTTAAAATAATGCTATGAAAACCAGCTATTTTAGCCTGTTTTACAAGTCTTACAGACATACTTTCAGATTCAGCACCATCATCTACTCCATATATAATATGACTATGAAAATCTATCATTAGTTTTCTCCTCTTTTTAGTTTTTCTTTTTCTTCATCTATATATTTGTTCATTTGTTTTAGTAAGTTTTCTGAACTAACTACTTTATTTTCGTTATTCTCTTCTTTTTCAAAATCGTATATTGCATTTTGTTTTTTTTCTGGTTTATGTGTTGTTTTTACTGTTTTTGTTTGACTTTCTTCTTTTTGTATATTAATTGTCTTTTCTTCTTTGTTTTGATTTATTACATTTCTTGATTTTTCTTTTAATTCTTGTCTTTTTCTGTCTATTTCTGTTTCTTCGTCTCTAGCTCTTGTGTTTACTCTTTGTCTTGAAGTTTTCATATTTAAATTTGAATTACCATAGTAATAATTTGCATAGTATTGTTTTTGTGAAATTGGCATTTTATTTATAACTACACCTGCTATCTTTCCTCCAACATTTTCTATGTCTCTTTTTACTTTTGCTAAGTCATCCATTTTTGTTGTTTTGTATGCAGATACAATTAAAGTAGTATCTACATAACGAGATATAATAACTGCATCTGTAACTAGTGAACTTGGTGTTCCATCAAATATAACCAAATCACATACAGATTTAAGTTGGTCTACTGCTTCCATCATTTGTTCTGAAACTAATAATTCTGATGGGTTTGGTGGAATATTTCCAGCTGTAATAATATATAAATTTTCAACTTCTGTTTCTTTAATATATGACAATATATTAGGGTTACTTTCTCTTCCATCTGAATTTATACCAGATAAAAAGTTTGAAAGACCTGGTGTTGGTGAAACTCCAAATATTGAGAATTGTCTTCCTTTTCTCATATCGCAGTCAACAAGTATTACTTTCTTTCCTGCTTGTGCAAAAGCTACTGCTAAGTTACTAGCCACCCAGCTTTTTCCTTCACCTGGTGCTGTAGATGTAATTAGTAAAGAATGTAGTCCTCTTTTTGTGTTGGCAAATTGCACGTTTGTTCTTAGAGTTCTAAATATTTCTGATATAGGAGATTTTGGATCTCTATAAGTTATAATTTCTTTTTTCATATTATCTTTTACCTCCTTTTTTTGCCATCATTGACTTTGTTGTTTCGTCAAAATTACAGTTTGGTATTTCAACTAATACTGAAAGTCCAAGTTTTCTTTCAATATCTTCTTTTGCTTTTACTGTTGTATCTAGCATATTAGCTATTATTACATATATACAAGCTACAACTAAACCTATAAATACAAACATTACTATATCTTTTATATGATTTACATTACTTGGTGAAGTTTGTTCTTCTGCTTTGTCTACTACTTGTACATTATTTATTTTAAATCTCTCAGATACTTGTTTTGTAAAAACTTTAGCTACTTCGTTTGCTATTATTTTTGCTTCGTATGGGTCTTCATCTGTAATATCTATTCTAATTATTTGTGTACTTTTTACTGCACTAACAGAGACATTTTTCTTTAATGTTTCTTCTTGTTTTTCTATATTTAAGTTACTAATAACTTCTCCTAAAACAGATTTGCTTTTAATTAACTCACTATATGTTGCAACTAAGTTATTGCTTAAAGATATATCTGCTGATGTAATTGTTTTGTTGCCATTTGATGAATCTTCTGTTGTCGCTAACAATAATGTAGTATATGCACTATATTTTGGAGTTACGAATATGTATGAGTATACACCTCCGATAAGCACAAAAATAAGGACAATTAGTAACATTTGTACTCTTCTTGTCCAAAACATATTAAATAATTCTTTTAAGTCTAATTCTTCCATTTTTCTTTCCCTTCTCCTTCGTTTTTATATGTAATTATTATATCTAATTTGTTAATTATGTGCAATATATTTTTAGTATTTTTTTGTGAATAAATGTAAAAAGTATAGCTTTTGAACTATACTTTTTACATTAAATATTAATCTCTTGTATATAAATCTCTTGTATAAACTTTTTCTTTTACATCTTCTAATAGTTCTTCTTGTCTGTTTGCTAATATTATTGAAGAAATTTTCTTAAATTCATTAATATCATTTATTACTTTAAATCCATCAAATTCCTCTTTTTCCAATGTTGGTTCATAAATAATAACTTTTATATTATTTGCTCTTAAGTTTTTAATAATATCTTGTATAGCACTTGATCTGAAGTTGTCTGAACCTGATTTCATTGTTAATCTGTAGATTCCTACAACTTCTGGTTTTTGTTTTAACACTTCTTCTGTAATAAACTCTTTACGAGTTGTGTTAGCTGTAACTATAGCTTGTATCAAATTTTGTGGAACATCTTTATAGTTTGCAAGTAATTGTTTTGTATCTTTTGGTAAGCAATATCCACCATAACCAAAAGAAGGGTTATTATAGTGATTTCCAATTCTAGGATCTAAGCATACTCCATCTATTATGTCTTTTGGATTTAATCCTTTTATTTTTGCATAAGTATCTAACTCATTAAAATATGCTACTCTTAAAGCCAAATATGTATTGGCAAATAGTTTAACTGCTTCTGCTTCTGTTGAATCCATATATAATACATTTACTTCTTTTTTCTCTGCAGAATCTAATAATAGTTTAGCAAATATTTCAGCTCTTTTACTCTTTTCACCTACAATAATTCTTGAAGGATAAAGATTATCATATAATGCTTTTCCTTCTCTTAAAAATTCTGGTGAAAAGAATATGTTGTCTATATTATATTTTTCTTTAATACTTTTTATAAATCCAACTGGTATTGTTGATTTTACTACCATTGTTGTTTTATTTTTATCACATACTTCTTTTACTTTTTCTATTATATCTTCAACACTTGATGTATCAAAATAGTTTTTTTCTTCATCATAATTTGTTGGCGTACTTATAATGACATATTCTGCATCTTTTAAAGCCTCTTTATAATCTAAAGTTGCTTTTAAGTTTAAGTTCTTTTCTTTAAAATATTTTTCTATGTATTCATCTTTTATTGGTGATATACGGTTGTTTATCATTTCTACTTTTTCAGGTATTATATCTAATGCCATTACTTCATTATTTTGGCTAAGTAATGTTGCTAAAGATAGTCCTACATATCCTGTTCCTGCTACTGCTATTTTCATATTTTTCCCTTCTTTCATACTACATATAAAATTCTTTATACCACTCGGCAAATTTTCTTATTTATATAATCCTTTTGCCTTCATTTCTTCAATTGATTTTTCATAATTATCTTCTTCAATCTCTTGTTTTTCTACCCAATCAACAAAATTAGAAATTCCTGTTTTAAAATTAACTTTTGGCTCGTATCCTAATATTTTATGTATTTTTGTTAAATCTGCTTGATTATCCTTAATATCTCCTAATCTATAATTTCCTGATATTTTAATATTTACATTAGAATTATATTTTTCTTTCAATACATTTGCAATTGTTAATACATCTAATTTTTCTCCAGATCCAACATTAAATACTTCATAATTTGCTTCGTCATTATCTATTGATAAAATTATTGCATCTGTTATATCATCTATATAAACAAAATCTCTTGTTTCTTTACCATCTTCAAATATATTTATATCATTACCATTTTTTATTTGTGTTGAGAATATTGACAATATTCCCGTGTAAGGGTTTTTTAATGATTGTCCTGGTCCATATACATTTTGAAATCTAAATCCTACTACAGGTAAGTTTATTGACTTTCCAACTAATATTGACAACTCTTCTTGTGCTTTTTTTGTATATCCATAAACTGATGTTGGATGAGATTTTGATTCTTCATCTGTTAATTCCATTTTTACATTTTTTCCACAAATAGGACATTTAACATTAAAATCTCCTTTTTTCATATCTTCATCTTTTCTTGATTCTGGATAAACAATTCCATGCTCTTCACAATAAAATTTTCCTTCTCCATATATTGCTCTTGATGAAGCAACAATTAATTTTTTTACATTTAATTTTTCGTTTACAATTTTGTCCAATAATATTGCTGTACCTTTTACATTTGTATCTATATACTTTTCTATTTCATACATAGATTGTCCTGTTCCTGTTTCTGCTGCTAAATGTATTACTAAATCTATATCATCAGTTAAAGCTTCATCCCATGCCGTTCTATCTTTTACATTTCCTTTTATAAATTTTACCTTATCTTTTATTAATGAATATGTATAAGATTTTTCTGGATTTTCTCCATGTATTTGTTTACTCAAATTATCTAATACTACTACTTCATATCCTTTATCTTTTAATTTTAGAGCTAAATTACTTCCTATAAAACCTGCTCCACCAGTTATTAAAACTTTTTTCATTTTCTTACCCTCTTTTTGATAATATTACTTTATTTGTTAATCTTTATTCAAAAATATTTAATATATATTATAAATTTTACTTTATTTATTGGTATTTTATTATAATAAAATTAAATATATAAAAATATTATATTATTCTCTTTTTCTAATAAGCCTAGCTGGAGATCCTGCTACAATACAATTCTCAGATATTTTATTGTTCACAAAAGAATTTGCTCCTACTATAACTCCATCATTCAAAATACTTCCCTTAGAAATAACACATTCTGCTCCAATCCATACATCATCACCAATAATCACTAACTCACTTGTATCTTCTCTATTTTTACCATCAACTATTGATTGAGTAGAATGATTAGTGTCTATAATATACGAATTAGCAGCAATGCTACATCTTTTTCCAATATTAATGCCACCCCTTTTGTCTGAGTATATAACTGTATTAAACCCTATTTTTACATTATCATCTATAAATATCGGTCCATCCCCAAAAATAATAACATTGTAATATAAGTGCACATTTTTTCCTAATGTCACATTAGGATTTAGTATTTTTACCCCTTTATCTATAATTACAGTTTTCTTTGCTTCATCACTTACATAATTCAATTTACTTTTAATATAGTCTTCTTCTAAATATTCTGATATTTTACTAATTATCTTATATAACAATTTCATATCTATCACTACTTTCATAAATTCCTTTTATGTTAAAAAAATATATTCTTTACATTTTTTATAATTTAATTGAAACCCATTCCTTTTTTTTAAAATCATACTTTTTAATAACTTTAGCAGGTATACCAGCTGCTATGCAATAATCGGGAATATCTTTAGTAACTATTGATCCTGCTGCTACAACACATTTTTTTCCAATGTTTACATTAGGTAAAATAATTACTTTCTCTCCTATCCAACAGCCTTCGCCTATAGAAACAGATCCCACTGACAATGGTTGCTCATAATAAGGCGTTTCTGTTTCAGGATCCATCCCATGATTTTCCGAAGTAATTAAAACATTACTTGCCAAAATGGTATTTTTGCCAATTACCACTTTATCTGCTACTAAACAACTAAAATTATATCCTATTATTACTCTTTCTCCTATAGATAACTCTGGAAATAATGTTTTATTTGCAAATTTATCATAACATTCAATCCTTGCCCCTTGCTTTATTCGTACATAATTATTTAAATTTATATATTCTGGATTGTTTAAAATTAAAGGTTTTATAACTTCACTATTATTTTTTTTACAATATCTATTAAATTTATGTAATTTGAAAAGATATTTTATTCTTCTATATATTTTTTTTAATTTTATCATTGCATTTTCCTCTTTTAAATATATTATTTTGCATTACTTTTATAAAATAAAAATATTTCTTTAATCTCTTTTAATCTTTGTTTATTATTATAATAAACATTCACTTTCTTACATGAATTTTATCTTTTATTTTTGATAATAATTCTTTCATTTTGTTTATTCCATCTAAAACTAATTCATTTTTTAAAATAATCAATATTAAAAAGTATATTATTCCTCCTATCAAAATAAGTAACATTGAATTATAAATATTAGATTTCATTGAAATGGATATAATTTTTAAACATAAAAACATAACCAATCCAGATAATATATATTGCCAAGAATTAGAAAAAATATCTTTCAATCTAATTTCCTTAATATTATAAACAATATATACAATTTGAATTATTACAATTATAAATTCGGCTGCAACTGATGATATCGCTGCACCTAAAGAATAGTATCTTTGAATAAGATAATAGTTCATTATAAAATTTAAGATAGCACCTGTTACTATTGATATAGTATATATTTTATGTTTCTTAAGAATAACCAAATATTGTGTTCCAGTCACACTTGCTATCCCTATAGGAAATAGTATAAAAGCAAATATTGTTAATAATATTATTACTTTGTTATATTCATCGCCTAAAAACCATGGTACAACATTTGGGGCTACCGAAATAATTCCAAATCCTAATACCGAAGCTAATAACCACATCATATTAAAAGATTTACGCATATATCCTTTTAAAGCTTCTTTATCATTTTTAATATATGTATATGCTATTCTTGGTGCCATTACCGCAGAAAGTGTTGTAAGAAAAGTCCAAGCCATTTTTATTATCTTTTGAGCTTGCTCATAATACCCATTTTCAATGTTATCTGTAGTCATAAAACCAAGCATTGTTTTATCCAAAAGTAAATATACTTGTGATGCAATATTAGGAATAAATAAGGCTATTGTTGCCTTAAAATGCCTAAATGGCTTTATTTCTTTTATTTTTACTCTACATATATATTTCTTTAGGATAGGAATTGTGACAATATTACCAATAAGAGGCAATAATGCAAGTCCTGTTATATATAATATTAACTCATTTTCTGATTTTACAAATATAAAAATAAATATCATTATAATAATCTTAACAATTGAATTTCGTATTACAACAGCTTTAAAATCCTCCATTCCTTGAAAAAACCAGGTAACATCAAAAATAACTGCTAAAATATATATTGATTGAATTAATCCAATAGTCACTTCATTAGAATTAATAATATATACAAAATATGCTATCATACACATACATGTTGTAAAAATTCTAAAAATAAATATTTCCCAAAATACCACACTTCTTTTTTTCTTATCGTCTTGGCAAAATGCAATTTCTCTTCTTGCATAAACGACTGTTCCAAGTTCAGCAAAGATAGAAAAGAAATATGCAATCGAATATGTAAAGCTATATAAACCAATTCCTTCTACACTTAACACTCTTGTAACATATGGTGTTGTTATTAACGGTATTACAAAAGTAAATATTTGATAAATTATATTATAAATATAATTTTTTTTAAGACTTTTTTGTTTCAATTTTTTCTCCTTAATTTTTAGTATAATCTTCAATTATATATTTATAAAAAATATTATGTTGAATATATAATAGACTCGCTTTAATATATAAAATTTATGTTCTAAACAGTTTTTATTATTATCTTTTTATAATTCACAATATATTTTGTTTAAATAATCTTCTAATCATATAATGTCCAAAGCTTTTCTAAAAATGAATCAGCAGAAAAATAATCTTTTTCCTCTTTTGAATAATGAACATTTGTATTTTCATTAAAAAAATCCAAATCAATATCATTAATTGATTCCATTACTCTAATATATCTTGGATTATAAAATGGATATTCTTTAACATGCTTATTAGTAGTAATTAATTTTTTATCATAACAAACAGCTTCACAAGTTTTTATTGTCAAACCTGTAGAATCACCTTGAATTATATCAATCAAACATGTTGCTTTTTTTATACAATTTACAACATCATTGTAAGACATAAATTTATTATATACAATTTCATTCTCATATTTTTTATTACCATCAGGTACATTTGCTATGTGGAAATCGCACTTAACACCTATTTTTTTTAATCTTTCATATGATTTTAATAAAACTTCTAGCCTATCTTTTGCTTGTCCTACATAAAAAACTAAATTATCTTTGCTCTCTGTATCTATTTTATTATACCAATTATCTGCATCGTAAATTAAAGGTGAATATTCAAAATTATATTTTTCAGCATCCTTTGGATCAAATGCAAATACTATATCATACCAACTATTAAGTTTATCTAAATATTTTTTTTCCTTGGCTGCTGTATAATTAACTATATTAGTAAAAATATAAGCTAATTTTATGTTTTTAAAATGTTTTTTTAAATATTTTAAAAAAGTTTTTTCTCCTCCAAACACATTGTGATCATAAATTAATACACATATCTCATCATTAATGCTTACATTCTCTTTTATATTTTTTTTCATATCCTTATACCAAAATGTTTTGAATGGTAATTTAAATTTGCTATTTATCTTATTACTAAAATAAATTTTTGCTATTCTTGTTTTTATTTTTCCATACACTGGAATTTTTTTATTAACTAAATAAACATTTTTATGTTTTAGCATTCCTTGCAGTGACTTTTCACACCAATCTACACCATTTCCTAAAATAAATAATTTTTTAGCCATATTATCTCCTATTTTATATCAAATTTCTTTTTTAATATTTCTTTTTTATCTTTATACGGATAATTTGCAATGCATAATAAATCATCCTTATGTTTTTGTTCATATTTGTCAGTATTGCTTATAACTTTTGCAGGAACTCCTCCAACGATATCTCCATCTTTTACATCTTTTGTAACAACACTTCCCGCGGCAATAATACAATTATTTCCAATAGTAACATTCGGTAATATTATACTTCTTGCTCCAATAAAAACATTATCTCCAACAATAATTTTTCCATATAATGAAGCATTAGGATATTTATTTCTTAATATATGTGTCCCACCATCATGAGTCACAAATGCCACATCAAAACTTACTCTAACATTGTTACCAATATTTATTAAATATGGCTCTGACGAAAGTGATATATTACGTCCAACAAATGAACAATTTTTTCCAATAGTAGCTCCTAAATATCTGTAGTAAGTAGATAAAGATGGGTCTTTTCTACTTTTTATAAAATATATAAATAAATCTTTTATTTTATCTATCATAAATTTTCCCTTTCATAATTATTTATGACTATCAACTATAAAATATGGATTTCTTCTAGAATTGTTTCCTAAAGACAATACATCTTCTGCTAGTTTACCGTTTTTCCATAGTGAATAAGTAAAGCTTAGTTGATCTCTTTTGGTCCATTTATCCATTTCTTTCCACCAATCATTCATAATTTTTTTGCATTCCAAACTATTATGTTCTCTAATTACTATATTAGTTTCAAACAAACCAAAATCAGGTGGAAATCCATCTTTTTTATATTGACTCATTTGTTCTTTAAGATCTTTTTTATTTGCTTTACCAGCAGCATAAATTGCTTTTGCCTCATCATAAATACAATTTCTAACTTGATGTTTATGTATTGCCATTATTTTTTTTGAAGCAATCAAAGTATAAAATAATGGTTTAATATCACATGTAATTCTTATATTTCCATCAATAAACATAGAATAATCATATTCTGTAAAAAATTCATGTGGATGTGTTTTTATATATCTTGCTTGATCTAATGCTGGCATTTTTTTAATAAATTCTGGAATTTCTTTCTTCTTCCATATAGAATTATCACTTATATTTTGTTCAGTAAAAATGTAATAATCTATATTATCATCTATATAAATTGGTTCTTTTATATTATCATATTTTCCTGTACTAACCGTATAAATTACAAGTTTAACGTTGTTATATATGTCATTTGTTGGTTGAAATACATTTAATTTTTCCATTTCTTTTCTGGCACTTTTATATTTAAAAATATATCCAGACAAAATATATCTAACTAATTTTTTAAATTTATCCCATATATTATTTCTAATATTTTTAGTATAATCCATTTCTAAAACGCCTTTATATACATTAAAAACAATATTATTTATTTCATTCATATTTGATTTTCTTCTCCATTCCTATATCATAAAATACATTTTATAAATTTCAATTCCACTACCACTATTATAGACTGAATTTAGCATTAATAAAAATGGAACCAAATAAATTCCATACCTTATTAACGGTTTATAATATGACTTAATGTTACTCATCCCCATTGGTATTGAAACAATTAAAAAAGAATTTAAAAGCTCTATTATTCTGGAAAAAAATTCATATTTTAAATATAAAATTCCAAAATTCACATTAATAAATGCTATTTCTGTTAAAAGGTTTAGATTTTTTTTGCTGTCTTGATCAGTTGTCTTTTTTGTAAAATACCATGTTAGAATTGCAATTATGATAGTTAAAAAAGTGGTTAACCTAAAAAATCTATTTGCCTCAAAACCTGTAGTATAAAATGACTTTCCAAAAATTTGTAATATAGTATTTACTATCTGATTTCCAAAAGTAAAAAAGATAACACTTGATATAACAATCATATTTCTAACCAATTTCCAATTTTTAATCCAATATAAAATAAGAGGTATAAACATTAAATAAGCTGTTATATGAATCAATGATGCAATAATAATTAATAAACTTGCCTTAATATATTTATTGTTAATAATTAATTGATAAGAATTAATTGCAATTGATATTGCTAAATATTGTCTCATAATATTAAAAGAATTAGGATATAACATACATGCAAATATAAAAGTACTTAAACACACATTTTTAGAATTTTTATATATAAAATATGCAAATCCAAACATTGTTAACCCACTTATAACAATTAGCATTTGTTGTGAATTCAAATTTATTCTTTGAAATATTGTATATAATAATTGAAATCCATATTCAAAATGTGTGAATTGAAAGGCATATATTTCTTTATATAAATAGTTGTTATATGTATCAACATACATACTTGTATCTGTTCCAACACTATAGTTTCTTAATCCTTGAATTAAAGCCATTTGCATAAAACAAACTAATAAATATATTTTTTTATATTTAGAATTTTCTAATTTTTTATTCAGCAAAACTCCCAATAATAATATTGATAACGAATTATAAATAAAAACCATAATACACTCCTACATTTTATTACTTCTACTTTAACAAAAATCAACATTTTTTTGTTGATTGATTAAAATTTTATACAAATTAAAAATAACTACTTAATTTTATTTTTTAATTTGTATAATTGATTCAATCTATAAATTCTTCTATATATTTTATTCATTAAAGAATATCCTTTTTGGAATCCGCCATCTGAGACATTATTATCATGTCTTCTATAATATATTAGTGGTTCTTTAATTAACTCAACATTAAAATATTTATATGCAACAGCAACAAGCCATATATCATGTTCAACTAAATCATCTCTTAACGGAAAAGGTAATGAAGCATCTAAGACTTTTCTATTAAATGCAATACAACATCCTAAGAATCTTGATTTAATTAAATGATTAATAAAACCAGGTTTAATATTGAAAGCTTTAAACCTTGATTTTTGTATAATTTCTTTTTTTTCATTGATTGTGATACAATCAGATATAGCCATATCACAAATAGAAAGGGTATCTAATGTCTTTTCTATTTTATTATCTAACCAAATATCATCTTGATCTGATAAAAATATAATATCTCCCTTTGATTTTTTTAAAGCATTTTCAAAATTATGTGAAAAGCCATGTACTCCTTCATTTATATATATTTTAATTCTATCATCATTAAATTCTTCAATAATTTTTATAGTATTATCTTTGGATCCATCATCTGAAATAATTAACTCATCATTTGGTCCTATTTGTTTTAATATAGATTCTATTTGTTCCTCTATATATTTTTCGCCATTATATGTAGCCATACATACTGAAATCAATTTACTTTCTCCTTTTATAAAATTACTATTAAATATTACTTTAATTTTCCATTATTCTATTAATTTTAGAATTATCTCCCCAAACTGCTTTTGAGTCATATGGTCTATCTGGAAAAGCTCCATATATTAGTTTGATATTATAATTGTTTTCTTTTATAAATCTTTCTACTCTGTCAGCAAGTTTTTCTGGTTTTCCAGAACATATATTTATAATTCCATTTATTTTATCTTGACAAACAGTTTTAGCTACTTGCATGCAGAAATCATCATAATCTATGAAATCATATTGATTTTGTCCTAATGTAAATGGAAATTCTTTTTTTTCTTCTTTTACTGCTGCAGTTATTTTTGAAAATATTGATGCACCAAATTGTGAATTTCCTACTATATAATATCCTCTTAGCCATTGATATGTAACACCATTCTGGTTTGTTAATACTTCACTTAGTTCCCTTAAAGAATTTTTACATATACCATATAAATTAGATGGATTACATGGTGTCGCTTCATTTATAGATCCTTCATGAAAACCAATTTCATGCATAGTTCCCATAATAGCAATTCTTTTTATTCCTGATTCTACCATTTTTTTTATAAAATTATAATGTTTAGGTAAATCTAAAACATGATTATCTGAATTATGTTTAAATCCATCTCTCCAAGCCATATGTAAAACGACATCTGGTTTTTCATAATATTCATATGGGTTTTCTATTTCAAATAAATTTCCCTCTATTTTTTTTGCTCTATTATCTACATTTTCTAATTTAAAATCTGTCGCTATAACTTCACAATTTAAATCTAATAATTTTTTTACTACTCCTTGTCCTAAATACCCATTAGCTCCTGTTACTAAAATTTTCATTTTTATCTCCTTTTAATTTAATATTATATCTAACCAATTATCTAATAAATATTTTTTATATATTTCATCATCAATATCTTTATAATTTGTTTTAAAAAAAATCGAATTATAATCAAATTCTCCATTATATACATATATATTTTCCGGACAATAAAAATCATAATTAACAATATCTTGATTTGTTGTAATTAATTTTCTTTTCGCACCCAAACACTCAATTGTTCTTATTGTTAATCCGTTTTGTCCTTTTTGAGGTGCATCAAGAATACATTTGGTTTTTTCTATATACTCTATTATTTGATTAGTCTGCATTTTTTCAAAATGTAGTTCTTTCTTTTTAACACCCTTATACTCTTTAGCTGTCAATTTATGATAATAAAATTTTAATATAGATGGCATATAATTATATATATATTGCTTTTTATATATTTTTTCTAACTTTTTAGACATCTCCGTTATATATTTTAGTTTTTGAGGATGTGCAGTTCCTACATAAAAAACATCATACTCATATTTATTATTTTCTTTTTTTCCAATCTTTTTATATACATTTGTATAGAACAATGGTAGAAAGTTATATTTTTTATTGTTTATAGCATCATTTCTATCAAATGTATAAACCTTATCAAAATATTTATGTAATTCTTTTACAAAGTTTATATTTTCTTCACCATCCCATTGATACATAATAAATTTTGCATTACTTTGTTGCTTTCTCATTTTTTCTATCATTTCTGGAAAAAGTGAAAAAGTCATTCCTGCTATTATAAAAATATAATCATATTGTTTATCAGTTATTAAAGGAATTACTTTCTTACTAAAATATTTATTCACTATACCTTTAGTCCATTTTCTTTTCACTCTAGATATTGCCTTGTATACATTCGACGAACTTGGAATATCACATATATAATCTACATTATTACCTTTTTTTTCTAAGCTCTTTACAATCTCCTTATAATATCCAAAAAATGTAGGAGCTATAAATAATACATTTTTTTTCATTATTTTGCTCCTTCTTTTTTTATAACAGATACTATTGTTTTAAATACGCATTTTATATCTAACCATAAACTAAAATTTTCTGCATAGTAATATTCTAATTTAAGTCTTTCATCATATGAAAGGTCTGACCTACCATTTGCTGCCCACCATCCTGATATACCAGGTTTAACACTTTCATATATTTCGTGATTTCCTTTATGTGCATCTAATTCTCCTTTAACTAATGGCCTAGGACCTATTAAGCTCATATCTCCCTTTAAAACATTTATAAATTGTGGAAATTCATCTAAACTAGTTTTTCTTAAAATTTTTCCTAATTTTGTAATTCTTGGATCATTACTTAATTTTTGTGTTTCTTCAAACTCTTTCCTTGCTTCTTCATTTTCTTCTAAATATTTTTCTAATATTTTATCTGCTCCAACTATCATTGTTCTAAATTTATATATTTTAAAATATTTACCATTTTTTCCTACACGCAATTGGTCATAAAACAATGGACCTTTGCTTTCATCTGCAAATATATTTACTATGTATAAAACAACTGTAATTGGTGCCAATATTATTACTCCTATTAATCCCACTACTATGTCTATTATTCTTTTTATAAATCTATATACTTTTTTAGGCTTTATTTTTATTTCTTCTTTCATTATATCTTCTTGTTCATTTAGAGCTAAAGATCCATCTATATAAATATTTTCTTCTATAGTTTTTTCACTCATAACTTTATCTCCCCCTAGTATTTTAATTGTATAATATATTAGATATAAAGTCAATTATTTATTGTCTTTTTTTGAGTTTTTTTGTTGCTTTTTTGTTCCTTTATTGTATTTTTTTTACAATATAAAATAAAGATAGATTTTAAATATTTTATAAAATCTATCTTTTCCTATAATATTTCATTAATTAGTTTGTATAACCAGTTTTGTTTACTATTTTTTGACTTATAGTTTTTACTGTTTCAGAAGGTTCATAACTTTCTTCTCCAAATAGTTCTTTATGTAATCTACATACATTACTTTCTAGAGTAATTGGAACCCCATACCATAAAGTCATTGTTTTTCCTTTTGTTACATAAGGCCAGCCTATACTTTCTGTAATTTTATATTTGCCAACTTGTGGAATTTCAGATATTATACTTCCTGTATCTATGTTTGTATATATTTTTGGTAACACATTATCTAATATAGTGTTAATTTCTCCTATGCTTTTTGTTTGTAATTTTTTTAGCATAGCTTCTATAACATCTCTCATTCGTTCTGTTCTTTTATAGTCTCCTCCTTCTGTATATCTTATTCTTCCATAAGCTACTGCTTGGACACCATTTAAATTGTAAGTTCCTGCTGAAGTAATTTTATTAGACTCTTTTCCTGTTACTTTTGATGTTCCATCTATATAGTTATTTATATATTTTACTTCTGCATCTGTAACCGTCATTTTTATTCCGCCTAATTGATCTACTGCTTCTGCTACTGCATCAAAGTTTACTGTAACAAATTCTTTTATATTTAGGTCTAAGTTTGTATTTAATGTTCCAAGTGCTAATGGTGCTTCTCCATAAGAATATGCATGGTTAATTTTATCTAATCCATGTCCTTGTATTTGTACATAAGTATCTCTATATACAGACGCAAGTTTAACTTCTTTTGTTTCGTTATTTATACTCGCTATAATTATACAATCACTTCTATTTCCTTTTCCTAAACTTGAACTTCTGCTATCTACACCAAATATTGCTATATTTCTATATCCAGTTAATTTTTCTTCCACTTGCTCATCTATTTGCAAATCTTCATTTTTTATTTCTACTTTTTGCATTTTTCCAAGTTTATTGTTTATATACCAATACGCTCCACCTAAACCTGCTGCAATTAATACAATAAGTAATATTAGTACTATTAATAATATTTTTAAAAATATATTCATTTTCTTTCTATTTTTATTTCTTTCGTTTCTTGCCATTTGTTTTTCCTCCTTTTATAGTAGTAATATATAGCATAAGTTATTACTATTCCAGTTAAACTTCCTACTGTGTCTATGCACACATCTCTCAATTCGCAACTTCTTCCTGGTATAAAATACTGGTGTATTTCATCTGTTGTTGCGTAAAATATACAAAATATTATTGCAATTAGAGCATTTTTATAAAGACTCTTTTCCTTATATGTAGCCATATAATTCATACTTAAAATTCCAAGCATTGCATATATAGAAAAATGTGCTGTTTTCCTAACTATTGTAGTTAATGTTTCCTGCATAAAAATAGTTTTCTCCGGTTCTTGCATATTCTTTATTTTAGGAACTATTTGTGCTATAAAATTTACTATTCTTCCACTTCTTTTACTTGATTCATCTGCAACTTGATTTGAAAAATAAAATATTGTTATGCAATTTATAATAATTAATATTAATAAGACTATTCTTAATATGTTTTTTCTTTCTTTTTGCATAAAATATTTTTCTCCTTCATTTTTTCTTTTGCTATTATATACTAATGTTATTTTTTTTGCAACTCTTTTTTATTATCTCATTTGTATTATATTTTTTACATATATGTTTATTTTATTATTTTTGTCGTTTTTTATTATTTTATTTATTTTTGAACTATTTATTGTACTTATCTGTCATTTTTTGTCACAAAAATATTATTGACTTTTTAACTTATATGTATTATTATTTTGTTCAATAGTTAGGTAAATTAAATTATCTAAAGAAAGGAGGTATGTTTTATGGACAAGAATGATTTGGAGCAGTTATCTAACTTAATAGATAAAAAATTTGCTGAGTTAGAAAATGAATTAAAAAAAAGTTTCGGAGAACAAAATAAAAAATTAGATTTACATGATAAAAAATTAAATCTTTTAGATAAAAAATTTGATTTTTTCACAATTTCTTATCAAGAAAATTTAGATCAACATACCAAATATAATTCCAATTTATCTAAAATTAATTCAAAATTATTTGATCATGATATGAGAATAGGCTCTTTAGAAGCTCGTTCTATAACAACTATTATTTAATTATTTTATTCTTTTATTCTTTTATTCTTCTATTCTTCTATTCTCAATTTAATAAATCTTTTTATAAAAACTAATTTACCTAACTATAATTTTTTAATAGAGGTGTTTATAATATGGAAAATACAGACAAAAATGAAATTCTTGATGCTATTAATGGTTTAAAAAATGAATTTAATGGTTTAAACAGCAAATTTGATGGTTTAGAAAACAGATTTGATAGTTTGGAAAACAGGTTTGATGGTTTGGAAAATAAATTTGATGGTTTGGAAAGCAGATTTGATGGTTTGGAAAATAAGTTTGATAATTTTGAAAACAAGTTTGATGGTTTTGAAAATAAGTTTGATAATTTGGAAAGCAGGTTTGATGGTTTGGAAAACAACTTTAGTAATTTTAAAGAAGATCTGGATTCCGTAAAAAAATCTTGCCTAAGAATGGAAGTTGAACATGGTGAAATTTTAGCAATTCTAAAAGATGCAGCTGCAGCAAATCTTGAAAAGCATCAACAATACGACAATTTTTCAGAAAATACTGAGAAAAAACTATTTAATCATGATATTAGACTTAGTATTATTGAGGATTCAAACTTTTACAAAAAAGAATATAAAAACAAAGGATTAAGAAAAGCTCCTTTATTATAAATTACTAAAGAAAAATTTTTTATTATTTATTTAATTCTTAAATTTATTTCTATAAATTTTAAATAAAAAAATAAGCCAATATAAATTAGCTTATTTTCGTATTTTTATTTGAATTATATACCGCTATTGTCTTCTACATTCTATCTGGCATTTGTATTCCAAGTAAATTAGCTCCAGTTTTTAAAATATTGCCAACAACATACGTTAAGTATAAACGTGCATCTTGTTTTTCTTTATCTTCTCCTATTATTTTGTTCGCATTATAGAATGAACTAAAGCTTTGACTTAAGTCTATTAAATATCTAGATAGAATTGAAGGTTCATTTTTTTCTACAACTTGTTCTAGTATATTTGCAAAGTTTGATATCGTTTTTATTACATTTGTAGATGATTCATCTGTTAATTCATTTATATTTATATCTTCAAATTTTGGAACATAGCCAGCTTTTTCAAGTACACTTTTTGTTCTTACATATATGTATTGTATATATGGTCCTGTCTCTCCTTGGAAGTTTAGCATTGTATCCCAATCAAATATTTCATCTTTTATTCTACTATTAGATAAGTCATTAAATATTACTGCCCCTATTCCAACTTTTTTAGCTACTTCTTCTTTGTTTTCTAATTCTGGATTTTTTTCTTCAATTACTTTTTCTGCTCTTGAAATTGCTTCTTTTAATAAATCTTCTAATTTTATTATAACGCCTTCTCTTGTAGACATTTTACCTTCTTTTAGTCTTACCATTCCAAAAGGAACATGTTCTAATCCTTTTGTATATTTTTCATCTAATCCTAAAAGTTTTGCAACCTCAAATACTTGTTTAAAGTGTAATACTTGTTCATAAGATGTAACATATAATGCTTTATCAAAATTATAGTTTCTTGCTCTGTATAATATTGCTGCTAAATCTCTTGTTGCGTATGTTGTAGATCCATTTGTTTTTTCTATTATACAAGGCGCCATGTCTTCAAGTTCTATAACTTTTGCACCTTCGGACTCTACTAACCTTCCTGTTTTTTCTAAAATTTCTTTTACTTCATTCATTTTGTCTGAATAAAAGGCTTCTCCATTCCAAGAGTCAAATTTGCTTCCTAACATATCGTATACTCTTTGGAATTCTTTTAAACTTAATTTTCTAAACCTTTCCCAAATTTCTACACAATATGGATCTTTGTCTTCTAATTTTTTGAAGTTATTTCTACAATTTTCTAGAACGCTTTCATCTTGCTTGCAAAGTTCGTTTATACGAATGTATATTTTTGTTAATTCATCTATAGGATTTGAATCTATATCATATTCATCTCCCCACATTTTGTAGCCTTCTATAAGTTTTCCAAATTGTGTTCCATAATCTCCTAAGTGATTTACCCCTATTACATTATAATCTAAGAATTTATATACATTATATAATGCACCTCCAATTACAGTTGAACGTAAATGTCCAATATGAAATGGTTTTGCTATATTTGGTGCAGAATAATCTATTACTACATTTTTTCCTTCACCTATTTTTGAGTCTCCATATTTTTCTTTGTTTTCATTATATTCACTTAAAACATCTTTTACTAAAGCTGTATTATTTGTGTAAAAATTAATATATCCACCAACTATTTCTACTTTTGAAAATAATTCTTCTTCTACTTCTAATTTTTCATAAATTTCTGTAGCTATAATTTGTGGTGCTTTTCTTAGTTCTTTTGCAAGTTTAAAACAAGGAAAAGCATAATCTCCCATTGCACTGTCTTTTGGAATTTCTATATAGCTTTCTAATTCATTTTTATCTAACTGTGTTACTTTTGCAATTTTCTCTGCAATTTTTTCTTTAAAATTTAACATTTTATATCTCCTAAAATTGATTTACTTATATATTTTAACAAAAAAATCCATATATTTCAATGGATTTTTTCATTTTTATATATATTATTAATCTCCTAAGCAAATTCCAATATCTCTAGCTGTTTTAACTAAGTCATCGTCCATTGTTACAAGTTTTACATTGTTTGATATTGATCCATCTTGTACTGCTCCTATTTCTTTGTTACATCCTACAACGTCTTCTAAATCTACATAGTCTAATTTTCCGTTTTTTAATACTGTTAAAACATTGAATTTTCCTTGAATAGCAAGTTCCATTGCTTTTGCTCCATATTTTGTAGATAAAACTCTATCATAAGCTGTTGGTGTTCCTCCTCTTTGCATGTATCCTAGTACTGTACATCTTGAAGTTAATCCTGTTAATTTTTCTAACTCTTCTGCTACTTTTTCTCCGGCTCCGCCAAGCTTTGTGTTTATAACTCCTGCCCCATTGTCTCTGTTTTCTTCTACTGAAACATTACCTCCTTTTGGAAATGCTCCTTCTGAAACTACAACTATACTAAAATTCTTTCCTATTGCTTGTCTTCTTTTTATTGCTTCTGCTGCTTTGTTTATATCATAAGGAATTTCTGGAATTAAAGCTACATCTGCTCCACCTGCTATTGCAGATTCTAGTGCTATCCAACCTGCTTCTCTACCCATTACTTCTAATACCATTATTCTGTTATGAGTTTCTGCAGTTGTATGAAGTCTATCTAGTGCTTCTGCTGCAACTGAAACTGCTGTATTATATCCAAAAGTAATATCTGTGCATGCTACATCATTATCTATTGTCTTTGGAACTCCTATTACATTAATTCCTCTTAAAGAAAAGTCTCTAGCAGATTTTTGAGTACTATCTCCACCTAATGTAAATATGCAATCAAATCCGTCTTTTTTAACATTTTCAACACATTTTTGTGATAAATCTTGATATGTTACATTTCCATTTTCATCTACGACTTTGTATTTAAATACATTTGCATTTGTAGAAGATGAAATAATAGATCCACCTTTTTGTAATATTCCTGATGCTGTGTCTGCACTACTTAATTTGATATAATCATTTTTTAGAAGCCCACGATATCCGTCTATAAATCCATAACATTCTACTCCATTACTTTCAGCTGTTTTTACTATTGCTCTTATTACAGCGTTAAAACCTGATACATCTCCTCCATTTGCTAATATTGCAACTTTCTTTACCATATAAATTCCTCCTATATTTTTCTATTTTATATTTTATTTATTATATCAATAAATTTATTTTTTACAAGTAATTTTTCGAAATTTTATTTTTTCTTATTATTTATTGCTTATATGTATATTTTCTATCTCTGTTCCGCATTTCCCTTTCCACTATATTTTGAATTTGAGCTATTTGTTCTTGTTCTAATTTATCTGTTCGTACTACTATGCTAATACTCTTATCATTAACAAATATGACCAAATCTTCTATTCCTTTTGTTCTTATTAAATTTTCACATATCATTATTTTGTTTTTTGTATCATTTATGTTTTTTATTTCTGTTTGTGCTATTGCTTTTTGTGTTTCACTTATTGTTTCATTTTCTAATATTTTTCTATAGCTTTCTAGCATTTGTGAATACATGGTTTCTCTATTTAGTTTTGATGATGAAAAATACTCTTTTGTTTCTTTTGAAGTTGCACTTGTAGTAGTTGCTATTTCTGTATTTGAACTCGTATTTTCTATTTCGTTAGTATTTTTAGTACTTGTCTTGCTTTCATTATTTTCTACTATTGCTGTCTCTTTTGTATTGTTTATTTCTTCATTTTCATTTGGAACTAATGCTTCTTCGTTATTATTTTCTACCACACCATTACTACTTACTAGTTTAGCATCTCCTATTCCTGCATAATCTACTTCTTGGTTATTTAAATTTTTTGAGGTTTCTACAGTTTTATTTTTATTCATAGCTGTAAAATTTAGATATCCCGCAGAAACAAGCATTAATGCTATTACTAATATAGTAATTTGATTTTTCTTTAATATTTTCATAATTCCTCCTTAATTGTTTGTCATTTCAAAAACTTGTATTTTATGTGTTGCAAGTCCGTGTAGCCGCTTCTACTGCCTGTATAATATCAGTTTTGACATTTGTGTTTTTTGCTCCTGTTGCTATTATAACCGCTCCTTCTATTTTGGGATTTATTATGCTTTGTGTGACAGGTATTTTTTCTCCGTTTATTTCTTGATATATTACTTCTTTCTTTGTAGTTGTCTGACTTACCTTCCTATTTCCTCCACTCGTATCAGTTTCTTCGGTGTCATTTTTTTGATTGTCCTCGTTATACATAGCTAATGTTTTACTACTTTCAGAATATGTTATTAGTACATTTACTTTTCCTACTCCTTCTATTTTTTGTAATATATTTTCTAGTCTTTGTTCTAGATTACTTGATGTATTATTTTTACTTTCTTGTGTAGTGTCGCTGGTTTTAGCTAACACTTTTTCAGTATCTTTTGTATCGCCTTTATTCTTATCTGTTTTTAATATTGAATTTATTATTATCATTGTTATTATAAGTATTACTATAAAAACTACTAGATTTTCTATTTTCTTTTTACTGTCTCCTTCTTCATTTTGTTTAATTTTGATAATATCTTTTAGCTTTTGTAATTTTTCTTTTATCATAAAAATTCCTTCTTTCTTTAGTAAAGATTAATTTATAATAATCAAATTTTCTTTTATCTCGTACACTGACGATATGTATTTTTTTATTTCTTTTTCTTTTGCTTTACTTATATTATTACTTAAATTCTCATTTATTGTTGTCTCTTCTGCTTCATTATTTCTTAATTGTATATTTACTTCTTCTATTTTATTTACCTTAACCTCTATTTTATTTTCTGTCTTAGTTTCTTGTTCTTTTTCCTCTTTTTTGCTTTCTTTTATAAAAATATTAACTTGTTTTATTTTATATTCTTCTGTATTTTCTATTTGTACTTTTATATATTCTACTTCATATCCTTTTTCTTCTAATTTTGCTTTCATATCACTTTCTAATTTTGATATATATATTTGTTTTATATTATCTTCATTGTTTTTTTCTAAATCATTGTTTTGCGTTTTATATGTATCTAAACTCTTTTCATATTTTTCTAAGTTTATTAGTGAATTTATTTCAAATGTATTTTTATTAAATTTATTTATTATCGGAGCTATTATATTAAAGACTATATATACTCCGTAATACCATTTTTATGTATTTTTTACTGTTTCCACTTGGAAGTATCATTTCTATTATTGTTGCTATTATTACTGCTACTATTATTCCTTGCAACCATATATTTAAAAAATTCATATTTCAAATTCTCCTATCTATACATTAGTCCACTATTTGAAATTTTCATAACTAGTGTTGTGCCTATTATTAGCATTACAGATAAAGAGCATAAAATTGCAAGTAAAATTTTAAATGTATCTCCCATTTGTTCTAATAATTTTACAATTTTTCCGTCTGCTATTGGCTCGCAAATTGCTGCTCCTATATAGTAAGTCGCCATTATTGTTAAAAGTTTTATAATAGGCTTTATGCATATTCCTATTATTACAATAACCCCTACTATTCCTACTGCGTTTTTTAATATAGAAGCACAACCTATTACAGTATCTACTGCATCTCCTAAAATTTTTCCTACTACAGGAATAAAACTAGAAACAGCAGCTTTTGCTGTTTTAGCAGTTATTCCATCTACACTACTAGATAAACTTCCCTCTACAGAAACCAAACTTACAAATAAGGTTAAAACTATTCCTAATATCCATACTGTCGATGATTTAAAAAATTTTGATAGTTTATCTAATTGTATTCTTTCGGATATTTTAGATACTATTCCAAGTGCAGTTGATGCAAGTAATACTGGAATTATTACATCATATATAAAGTTACCTATAAAAGTTATTGTAAATAGCAATATTGGTTGAAGTAAATTTGCAGATATTACATTTCCAGTCGTTAGTACTAGTGTTATTAGAACTGGTACTAATGTATTTGAAAATGCTACTAAATCGCTTATAGACTCTTTTGTTACTGTTATTATCTCTGCAAAATTACTCATTATAAGAGTCACTATTAATATGTATTGTATATAGTAGCTTATTTGTGATATTGATTTATTTTCTAGCCCTTCACTTATGCTTTTTAATATGCTATGAACTATTATTATTACCATAATAGCTACTATTGTATATATAGAAGACATTGTTTCTTTTCCTATTAAACTTAATATATTTTTTCCTATTTTTTCATTATCAATTTTTCCAAGTATTGCATTGTTTAAAAGTTCATTATAGTCTACATCTTTATATACATCTTCTGTATATTTTTTCGCTTCTTGTATAAATTTTGATATATTAACAGAATCTTTTTGAGTGCTAATAATCTGATTGCTATCTATTTGTGTATTACTTATATTATTTGAAGCTACACTTTTTGCTGGATAAAATAGCCAAAATATAACTACTATTAATATGAATATTTTTTTCATTAGTTCTCCCTTTTTATGGTAATATTTTTAGAATTGTTTCTAATAATCCTGCCATAATTGGTATTGACATTGAAATTATTATTACTTTTCCTCCCATATCTATTTTATTTGCTATTGCTGTTTCCCCTGAATCTTTGCATATACTCACTGAAAATTCTGTAAGTATTGCTATTCCTGTTATTTTTATTAGTAAATTTAAAAATTCTTTATGTATTGCTATTTTACTAGACAGATTATTTAACAACTCTATTATTGCTGATATCTTTGTAAAGCTTAATGTTAATATTAGCGCTCCTGCTAAAAGCGATATATATATTACAAATTCTGGCTTATATTGTCTTAATATTACAATAAAAATTAATGCTATTAAACCAATACCTATGACTTTTACAATTTCCATATAATTCTCTCTTTCTTTTATAGCATTATGTATTTTTTATAAATTAAATATTGTTCTCACTGTGTCAAATAATGTACTTATTTCTTTTATTACCATCGTAAGTACTATTACTATTCCTGCCAAAGTCGTCATCATTGCTTGATCTTCTCTTCCTGCTCTTACTAGCACTTGATGAAGTACTGCTACCAATATACCTATTGCAGCTATTTTAAATAATAAATTTATATCCATATATAATTCCTTTCTATGTTTTATATAAATATAATTACCATTGCTAGTCCTGCTGTTATTCCTAAAGTTTTATACATTTTTTTATTCTTTTTATTTTCTTCTTCTGCTTTTTCTATTTGCATGTTTATAAAATTTTCTACTACTTCTATTTCATTTATCTGACCTTGCATATCTACTTTTCCTAGTAAATTACTTAGCCCTTTTAAAACTTCTATATCTTCTTTGTTTAAATTTGTATTAGTTTTATCTAAAGCTTCTATCCATGCTTGTCCTGCTGGTATTGTTGTCATTTTTTCGTAAGCATTTTTAAATATGTTTTTTACATTTTTACAATTTATGTTCTCTTTTTTTGAAAGTTCTTCAAATATATTTGGAATTGGTTCATACGTTAATTGTATTTTAGCAGAAAACATGTTAAGAGATGATTTTATTTGTTTTAATTCTTTTACCCTATTTTCATATTTTTTTGCTAGTAGTATTCCTATATAACTACTTGAAAATAGTATTGAAAATAAAATTATAACTTTTATTATATTCATATTCTTGTCCTCTTAATTCTAATTTCTATATAAATTATATGCATGTTATTCTTTTTTAGAACCATATTTTATGTATTATTAATAATTACATATTGTTTTTCTATTTTGTTTAAACAATATACTTTTTCTATTTCTCCTTTTTCTTTTTTTTCACTTAAAAAAATTATTCTCTCGAAAACTCCATTTTCTATTAATTCTCTTATTGTTGGATTTAATTTTATATCTTCTACATTTTCTCCATGTGCAGTAAATATTGTTTTTATACCAGAACATATTGTTTGCATTATTGGCTTTATTTCTTCTTTATTTCCTATTTCATCTGCAATAATTACTTTTGGTGCCATACTTCTTATAAGCATTGTTAAGCCCTTTTCTTTGCTTACATTGTCCAACACATCTGTTCTAAGTCCTATATCATTTTGAGGCACTCCTCTATACATTGCAGCTATTTCTCCTCTTTCGTCTACTACTCCTACATTTATTCCGTGAAAATTTATTTGTTCTATTCCATTACTCAATTTTCTAATTAAATCTCTTAAAATTGTAGTCTTTCCTACTCCTGGAGGTGATACTATTAATGTATTGTATATTGAATTTTCTTCCTGATTAATTACATATTTTACAATCTTACTGCTACAACCAATAACTTGTTTGGCAACACGAAAGTTAAGACTTGATACATAATTAATATTACTTACTTTTCCTTCTTTCATTACAACATTACCAGTTATACCAACACGGTGTCCTCCTTGAATAGTAATGTATCCATTGCATATTTGAGATTGATAACTATATATTGAATTATCACATATATGTTGAAGTATCTCTAAAATTTCTTCTTGCTTAACTATGTATTCTATTTTTCTTTCCTCTTGGCCTATTTTTAATAAAATTGGTCGGTTTGTCCTTATTCTTATTTCTTCTATTAAATTAATATTTATGTTCTCTGATAAAAAATAATCTTCAATTTTTTTTGCTATTCTAACGGGAAAATATCTTAAAATGCTATTAATATAAATCATTATTTCTCCTTTAACTTTTTAAGCTTATTTTTTAATATTGTTAAGTCTATTTTTTATATTTCTTAATTGTAATATTAATATTTTATGCATATTGTTTTTGATTTAGAACTTAATTATTGCTAAATTTGTAACACAAAAAAAGAAAGGATTTTATAAAATCCTTTCTTTTTATTAATTTTTATTTTATATTATTCATCCCAGTTATGATAAACTTCTGATACATCATCTAGTTCGTCTAACATATCTAGTAATCTTTCCATTCTAGCTGCTCCTGCTTCGTCTAATGCTACGTATGTTGATGGTACCATTTGTACTCCTGCTTCTAAGAATTCTAGATTTTCGGCTTCTAGTTTTTCTCTTACTTCTGAGAATGTTTCTGGTGTTGTTGTTATTTCATATACTTCTTCTTCTGAAGAAAAATCTTCTGCTCCTGATTCTATTGCAAGCATCATTAAGCTATCTTCGTCTAATGAACAATTTGACTTATCTATTACTATTACACCTTTTTTTGTAAACAAATAAGATACGCATCCATTTGTTCCTAAGTTTCCACCACATTTTGAAAAAGCATGTCTTATATCTGCTGCTGTTCTATTTTTGTTATCTGTTGCAGCTTCAACTATAACTGCTATTCCATTTGGTCCATATCCTTCATATATTGCTTCTTCATAGTTCTCACTATTAGCTGCTCCTGCTGCTTTTTTTATTGCGTTGTTTATTGTATCGTTTGGCATATTTGCTGCTTTACATTTTGCAATAACATCTTTTAATTTAGAGTTTCCAGCTGGATCTGCTCCTCCTTGTTTTACTGCCATTAATAATTCTCTACCTAATTTTGTAAATACTTTTCCTCTTGCAGCATCTGCTTTTCCTTTTTTGGCTTGTATGTTGTGCCATTTGCTATGTCCTGACATTTTAATTATTCCTCCTTTAGTTTTTTCCTTTATTTTAAAGCTTTTCAGCTTTTGATTTCTTTTTTTGTTTTTTACTTTATTTATTATTTTTTAATAATCTTTTTATATTATATCATTTAAAAAAACCACAAACAGTATATCATACTATTTTATTTTTGTGTAGTCTTTTTTTAAAATTAGTTAATATAAAAAAGCAAGAATCCAAGAAATATCTTCTTGGATTCTTATTTTTGTGCTCATATCGGTCACCTGAGTTCTTCAGACAACTGTTTTACATATTTCTCTACAGAAATATCTATTCCGGCTGCCTTAATGGCTTCAAGCATCCACTGCTCTACTTCGTCCTTTGCACTGACTAATTCTTTGTTTGAAGGAATTATTTTGCCTTCATCTTTGACTTTTTTGAGAAGTTCCTTCCATGAATAACTCTTTTCAACATGCCATATTACTATTGCAATTTTCAAGAGTTCATAGCCAGGAACCTGAGGGTTTATTTTTTCTCTCCGTAAAAGAGCATTAGCCCTGTTATAAAGTCCCGGATATCTTGTAATTTCGCACATATTTTTTCCTCCTATTTTTTAATGTAAAATTATTTACTTTTAACATTTACTTTAGGTTACTACTATAATATATCACATTTTATGTAAAATTGCAAGTTCCTTCTAGTATTACCAATGTTTTTTATTATATAGAGTAAATATTTAAGTACGAAATATTTCAAATTATATTCATTTTTTATTTAGTATTTTCTATAATTTTCTTAATTTCTTCATATCTTTTTACTTTAGCTGTAGTTGTTTTAATCATAGGTTCGTCTGTTACAATTATATTTTTTATATGTTGATATGTTGGTAGTTCTTTATTTATTTCTTTTATATCTTGCCATATTTTTTCTTTTAATTCTTCCTGCGTATAATTGTTCTTTTCTTTAAATTCTTTATTATATACTATTTTAGCTGAAACTACCAAATCATCTTCTTTTGGCATACCAAATACCATACTTTCTTCTATATATGGTAAATCATTTATTAATATTTCTAATTCTTCTGGATAAATATTCTTTCCGTTCTTTAGTACTATAACATTTTTCTTTCTTCCTGCAACAAAAATGTATCCATCTTTATCTTGATATGCTAAATCTCCAGTATGGAACCAACCATCTACCATAACTTCATTTGTTGCTTCTTCATTTTCATAATATCCAAGCATTACATTTGGTCCTCTTGCTATAATTTCTCCAATTCCTTCTTCGTTTGGATTATCTATTTTTATTTCTACATTTACCATAGGATAACCTATTGAACCATAACGTATACAATTTTCATTTTCAGCTGTTAAAACTGGTGAAGTTTCTGTTAAACCATAACCTTGAACTGTTAATATACCAAAATCATTAAAACCTTTTGCTACTTTTTTGTCTATTCCTGATGCTCCACTTACTATAAAACGTATATTTCCACCCAGACTATCAATAACATCTTTAAATACTTTTCTTCTTATATCTATTTTAAATTTTAGTAAAAAGTTTGTTATTGGTATAATTCTTTTTATTAATTTTTCTTTTCCCTTTTTTTCTATTTCTTTCATTATTTTTTTGTACATTGCTTCTAATAATAATGGAACACATACAAAAGTAGTTACTTTGTATTCTTTAAGGTTACTTTGTATATGTCTTATTCCGTCGCAAAATACATTAGTTGCACCATTTGATAAGAAAAATAATAATCCTGTGCTTCCAAATGTATGGTGAAATGGCAAAAATGCTAGGTTGACATCTGTGTCGTAAATTTTTTCTGCACTATTTAATGCATAAATGTTTGAAGCTATATTTTTATGTGAAAGCATTACTGCTTTAGAAGCAGAAGTTGTTCCTGAAGTAAATAAAATAATGCTCATTTCTTCTTCATTTATTTTAGCATCTAAAAATTCTCTATATCCTTTATTTAATAACTCTTTTCCTTCTGTTAATAATTCATTTATAGAAGTGAAAGTGTCATTTTCGTCCATACAAATAAATTCTGTTACATTTGTTGTTTTATTTTCTTTTATTTGTTTCATTATTTCTTCATACTTTTTATCAAAAACAACTGCATTTGAATGACTTCTTTGTAATAAAGATTCTATTTCACTATCTGGAAGCCCTTTGTCTAAAGGCACTAATATTCCAGTTCCGTTTAACACTGCATAATATGTTAATGCCCATTCATAACGATTTGGACTAATAACTGCTATATGTTTATTTTTTAATCCTTTATTTATTAGAGCAGAACCTAAAGAGTTTATCTGCTCTCCAAATTCTTTGTATGTTATATTGGTGTATTTTTCTTCATTTTTATCTTTGTTTTTTATAATAAAAGCATTATTTTCAGGATATCTTTCTATAGCATTATTAATAATTTCTCTTATATTCTTAAATTCTTTTGCATCATAAATTTTATTTTTTGAATTCATAATTTTTTCACTCCTAATTAATTTATATAAATATAATTTCCATATTTTTTTAGAAAATTCGTATTATGCAAAAAGAGATAGTATTATTACTATCTCTTTTCTATATATTTTACCACACTGAGTTTAGTAGTACAACTAAACTGACTACCAGTTCAAAATTATATATCATAAAAATATGTAGCTTCTAAATCTGCTTCATGTACAAGCAATGCTATAGGATATTTTTTATATGCTATTCCTATTGTTCCATATAATTCTTTTGGCTCTGTAAATCCCATGTGCCAACGAATAGCATATCTTTCTTCTGGTGTTAGTTTTATAAATTCTGAAATCATCATTACAGATTTTTCTCCATGGCCATATGGAATTGTATCATCCACTGTATAATAAGGAACTTTTTCCCATACTCCTTGTTCATTTTTTGCATTACGATAATCTACTTTATAAAAATTAGCTTTACATACATCATGTAATAATGCAATTATTTTTACAGAATCTGAATCTTCTGTTTTAGTTTTTAGTATTTCATAAACTTTCATACTATGTTCTAAAAGTCCTCCTTTAAAGCATCCATGAAATCTAGTACTTGCAGGTGCTTCAAAAAAGTCTGTACGCTCTAAAAATTCTATTAGCTTGTCCATTCCTTCTCTATCTACTTGTTTCAATAAATTTATAAATTCTTCTTTCATTACTTTTCTCCTTTTATATTGTTAATATTGTTACTTTCATCCTCCTGATGTTTTAAGATTTTTACTAAATCTCCTCTCCATGTAGAATTAAATTTATAATAATATGGTTTAATATCTCCAACATACATATCAAAATATATCATATTTCCATTTTCATCTTGAGTTTTTAAATTTGGAAATGTCATTATCATTTTTTTATCCCCTGCCCAATTCATTATAAAGTTATTTAATCCTTCATTTCCATATATAATATTATATGCTTCTTCAACTTCTTGTTTATTTGAAACTTTAAGATCATATTCATGCACTTTTCTAATTGTAAATAATTTTATTGCTATACCAGTGATTATACAATCTATCATCATAAAAATTATAACAATAATTGTTATAGTTTTTAATTTTTTAATTGATATTTTTGATTTTATCTTATCTATTAATTTATCTACTCTTGGATTTGCATGTGTCATTAGATAAATTGCTAAAAATCCCCAGAAAAATGAGAAAAATACACATATTCTACCATTAATATTTAGTGGCATATTTGAATAATCCCACCATTTTACATTTAAGAATATATCTCCATACCAACTAACTATATATTCTACTATTGAACCTACTATAAATCCTCCAATAAATAGAGTATTACAGTTTTTATTGAAGTATTTTAGAGAAAGTATCATTACTACTGCCCCTAAACCATATATAGCACAAAATGGTCCATACAAAAAACTTTGTCTGCTTTCCCAAACGCCTTTTGTTACCATTCCAAATACTGTTTCTATAATATAACCTATAACACTATAAATAATAAAGTATGCAAATATTCTCCAAATACTTACTCCAAATATTGTAAAAGATTCTTTTGGGTTTTTCTTTACATTTTCTTTTTCCATTTTATTCTCCTTTTTTCGACATTATTATGCAATAAAAGTATAATATATAATTACAAAAATTTCAAATATTAATATTGCAGGAAATCCTATAACAAATCTCATCTTTTTTGTTTTATGTCTAAACACATACATTCCAGCTATTCCACCAATACCTCCTCCTAAAAGTACTAGTGTAAATAAAGCAGATTCACTTATTCTCCATTTTCCAAATTTAGCTTTTTTCTTATCTATTCCCATTACTACAAATGTTATTATATTTATTAAAATTAAGTATATAATTGCATTTTGCAAATTGAATATTTTACTTAAATCAATAGCGTTTTCAAACATAACTTTCTCCTTTTTTCTATTTTTATACAAATTTAGTCAAATTATACCATACTTTTTTAGTTGTGCAAATGGTAGGATAATTTTTTATCTATTTTGGTCGAATTTAGCTGCTTCAAAAAATGAGTGTTAAAACATTGAAAAAAAATATAAAATATAATACAATCAAATTAAAAATGCGAAGGTAAAAAAATATAAGTTAAAATTTTTCAACCAATTTATTCTTCGTAAAAGGAGTGATATTAAAAATGAAAAAAATCTTTTACATAATTTTGATATTTTTAGTTATTATAATAATCTTAGCAACCATCGATTATTTAAGAGTATCAAAATTTAAAAAACCTATTTTTTGTACTTGTACGCTGGCAATGAAAGATGGTGGTTCTGGAAAATATGTAGGATTAGGATATTCATTTACTATAGAGGGAAATTTTTTACCAGGAGAAAAACCTAATGGAATAACTAAATATGATTATTATATTTTAGGAATAAAAATAAAATCAGTAATTAGAAATTAATAGAATATCTTGGATATAAATTTATATAATAAAGATTGTTATTTATTAAATTTTATAGACAAAACTTAGTATATCAAAATCAAGCTTTTAGGGATAAATTTGATTTTTCTGCCAGTTTATGGTATAATTATTGTGTATTTGAAAAAGAAGGTGATTTTATATGTATGAAAGTTATAAGTCTTTTTCTTTAGAAGATAAACAATGGAATCAATCTTTTCATGATGCAACCAAAAATAGAGATAAGAAAAGAATATTCGAATTACTAAGTAAAGCTGGAAATGTTTATTTAGATGAATACTCTATTGACCACTCTATTTTTGAACTATATAATAGAAATCCTTCTAATGAAAAAAGGGAAAAACTTTTAGAAAACATTAAAAATAATAAAATTGTAAAAGGTATTGTAGATCAAAAAGATGCAATATCTATTAAGACTGTTTCAAATACTATTAAAGTTTCAAAATTATCAGATATTATTCCAGGTATTCAAAATGTTACACCTTCAAATAAAGGAAGTAATGTTGTAAACAAAAGTTGTTATCGTTCAGAATATATTTCACAAATGCTTACTTTTCCAAATAGTATTGTTACTGGATATACTTATGGTATTGCAGATAAAGCAAAAAGTTTAGACACTTGGGTTGAATTTAAAAATAATAATAATCAAGAATTTGTTGTGTTTCCAGATTCTAATACAGTTTATAATAAAGAAGGTTTTTATTTTTTAAAGCATGCTGAACCATTAAAGAAAGTTGCAAGTGATGATTTAAAAGGTAAAACTTCAGTTGGTAAATCTTCTGGTTCTTATACAGAACTTGGAGCAAACAATGAAATTGTCGACATTGAAATTGATATGGGTGACGAAAGATAGTAAACTATTAGGGACGGGCCTTTTTAGTTTAGCGTATAATAAATATAGCAGTATAATATATATTTTTTATTTAGAATATATATTATACTGCTATAATAATTTATAAAAAAGCTAAACTAAAAAGGCCCGTTCCTAATAGTTTACTATCCAAATATTCGAGTTTAGTTTAGTTTTTTAATTCCATCTTTTTATTAATATTGCATTTATTATTATCACAACTATTGAACTTGCAAACATTACTTTAAATGTTATTTCTACATTAAACATACTTATAATTAGTAACATTAGCAAAACTATAAATTCAAAAAAACATAAACACATTTCATGAATTATTGAAAGTAATATTGTACTCTTTTTATCATTTTTAACTTTGCTTTGTGATAAAGCTGAGTATGCTGAATCATATACATTATCTACTAGCTTATATACTGATTGATTTACCATTAATAAATATAAATTTTTACTTAATATAAAAATTGAAGTAACTATTCCTTTTATTATTGAAATTATATTAAATGTTTTTATTTTATTTTTATCTAATCTTCTTCCAGCGATAAACAGACTTAATAATTCAATTATAGTTGATATTATATAAAGTGAAGTAAATGTTTTTAGGTCCATTAATGTAATGTATAAATATAAAGGCACTGCTATTAATCTCTCTATTATTATACATGATCGTAGTCCACTAACTAGTTTTAATCTTGTATTTTCATGTTTCTTTACTAAATATTTATAACTTTCTTTAATTGGTTCATTCATTTCATATTTAAGCTTATTTTTGTCTATTTTGGCTAATCCAATATATGCTATAAGATATGAAAAAAATACTGATAATGCTATTGTTAAATTATTATTTCTAGTTAAAAACACTCCAACAAAAATATATCCTAATATACTAGAAAAACATCTTAAAATATATATAAATGCATTAAATCTTCCTCTAAAATTTTCTTTCACTAATTTTCCTGGTATATAAGTATTTAGCGGATTATTTATTGCTCCACTAATTCCATACACAATTGCTATTGCTAAATAATAATATATATTTGTGTCAACTGTTAAAACTAATATCATACTTAATGTTTTTAATATATAGCTTAATAATTTTGTATTGGCTGCTCCAATTTTCTTTAAGCATGTTCCTGATAATGGTGAAAAAATTCCCATTACTAAAAATTGTATCATATATATAAATATTATCATTGTTACATTTACACCTGATTTATATAGTATTACTGGCGTAAATACTGCATATATGCTATTAGCAAATGTTCTAAAAAAATTATCTATATATTGCATTATGTAATCTTTATTCTTCAAATATTCTTTCATTTTTGCTCCGCGTTTTTTTATTTTCCCCTAAAAGTTCTTGCTACTTTTAGGGGAATCTTATAACTTATGTATTTATTCGGATTACTTTAAATTTTTAAGCCCGTCCCTAAAATTTAATTTATCCAAATAGGCTCATTTGGTTGCTTTGGCTCATGCCTTCTAGGCAACCCATTTTTTTAAGTAGGTCTACTACTGAATTTCCTATTTTTGAACGAATTTTCATATCGTCTATTGACATGAATTTTCCGTCTTTTTTTGCGTCTTCTATTCCTTGTGCTGCAACTGTTCCAAGTCCTGGTACACTATTTAGTGGTGGACGTATTCCATCTTCTTCTATTCTAAATTTTGTACTATGAGATTTGTATAAATCTATTGGTAGGAATTTTATTCCTCTTTCATACATTTCTAATACTAATTCCAAAATAGCGTACATATTCTTGTCTTTTGTTGTCGCACTATTTCCTGCTAAGTCTATTTCTTTCATTTTGTTTTTTACTCTTTCTTTTCCATAGCACATTATTTCACTATCAAATTCGTCTGCACGAATTGTAAAATATGCTGTATAATATGCTTTTGGCTGATGTACTTTAAACCATGCTATTCTAAATGCGTTTGTTACATATGCTGCTGCATGGGCTTTTGGGAACATGTATTTTATTTTTTCGCATGATTTTATATACCAATCTGGTACATCATGTTCTTTCATTAATTCTTTATATTCTGCCCATTTTGCTGGATCTTTTAATGCTTTTCCTTTACGTACTGTTTCCATTATTTTAAATGCATGGTTTGGTGGTACACCTTTCTTTATTAAGTAAATCATAATATCGTCACGACAACAGATTGAATCTTGAAGTGTTGTCGTTCCTTCATCTATTAATGTTTGTGCGTTTCCAAGCCACACATCTGTACCATGTGATAGACCTGATATACGAATTAATTCGTCAAATGTTTTAGGTTTAGTATCTACAAGCATTCCTCTTACGAATTTTGTCCCAAACTCTGGTATTCCATAACTTCCTACTTTGCTTCCTATTTGTTCTGGAGTTACTCCTAATGCATCTGTAGAACTAAATATACTCATTGTTTCTTTATCATCTAACGGTACTTTTGTTGGGTCTATTCCTGTTAAATCATAAAGCATACGTATTACTGTTGGATCGTCGTGTCCTAGTATATCTAGTTTTAACAAGTTTTGATCTATTGAGTGGTAGTCAAAGTGTGTTGTTATAATATCTGAATTAGGATCATCTGCTGGATGTTGTACTGGCGTAAATTCATATATTTCTCTACCTTTTGGTACAACTATAATTCCTCCTGGGTGTTGTCCTGTTGTTCTTTTTATTCCTGTACATCCTGCAGAGACTCTTATAACTTCTGCATTTGATACTGGAATTCCTCTTTCTTCGTAATATTTTTTAACATATCCATAAGCTGTCTTATCGGCTACTGTACCAACAGTACCTGCCTTAAATGTTGTTCCTTTTCCAAATATTACTTCTGTATATCTATGTGCTTTTGCTTGATATTCTCCTGAGAAGTTTAAGTCGATATCAGGCTCTTTATCTCCATTAAATCCTAAGAAAGTTTCAAATGGTATATCTATTCCGTCTTTAACCATTTTTGTTCCACATTTTGGACAATCTTTATCTGGTAAGTCAAATCCACATTGATATCCATAGTCTGTAAAATCTGAGTATTTACAATTTGGACATCTATAGTGTGGTGGAAGTGAGTTAACTTCTGTTATACCTGTCATATTTGCAACAAATGATGAACCAACAGATCCTCTGGAACCTACTATATATCCATCTTCGTTTGATTTCCATACTAGCTTTTGTGCAATTATGTACATAACGGAGAATCCATTTTTTATAATAGAATTTAGCTCTTTATCAAGTCTTTCTTGTACTATATCTGGAAGTGGATCTCCATATAGCTCGTGTGCTTTACTAAATGCAATATCTTTTATTGTTTGCTCACAACCTTCAATGTGTGGTGGACATTTTTCTGGTGATATTGGACTTATTCTTTCGCACATATCTGCTACTTTATTTGTGTTTGTTACAACAACTTCATATGCTTTTTCTTCGCCTAAATATTCAAATTCTTTAAGCATTTCTTCTGTTGTTCTTAAATATAGTGGTGCTTGTTCATCTGCATCTTCATAGCCTTGACCAGCCATTAATATTCTTCTATATATTTCATCTTGTGGGTCCATAAAGTGAACGTCGCAAGTTGCAACTACAAGCTTTCCTAGTTTTTCTCCTAAATTTACAATTTTTCTATTTATGTCTTCTACTGCTTTTGCATCTGGAAGTGTACCATTTCTTACCATGTACATATTGTTTCCTGTAGGTTGAATTTCTAAGTAATCGTAGTCTTTTGCTATTTCTTCTATTTCTTCTTCATCTTTTCCTTCTACAATAGCTCTATATAGTTCTCCTGCTTCACAGGCACTTCCTAGTATTAAACCTTCAGAATATTTTTTATAAATTGATTTTAATATACGTGGTTTTTTATAAAAATAGTGCAAGTGTGATATTGATACTAATTTATATAAATTTTTTAGACCTACGTAGTCTTTTGCTAAAATAATTGCATGGTAACTTGGTAATTTTTTAAAGTCTACCTCGAATTTTCTATCTATATCATCTAATGTATATATTTCTTTTTCTTTAAGCATATCAAACATTACATTTAAAACTTTTACTGTTGTATCTACATCATCTAATGCTCTATGTGCTACTTCTACAACTATACCTAATTTGTCTGCTATCAATCCTAATTTGTATCTTTTGAATTCTGGGAATAATAGTTTTGCAAGTCTTAATGTATCTAAATATGTATTTTCCAATGTATAACCTAATTGTTTTGCATTATATTTTAAGAAACCTATATCAAAGTCTGCATTGTGTGCAACTAATATACTATCTTCTCCAATAAATTCTAACATTTTAGGGAATATTTCATCTATTTTTGGCGCATCTTTTACCATATCATCTGTAATATTTGTTACTTCTACAACCTTTGGTGGTATTGGCTTTTCAGGGTTTACAAATGTTGAAAAACTATCTATTACTTCTCCGTTTTTAACTTTCATAATTCCTATTTCTGTGATTTTTTCTGTTCTAAATGAAAGTCCAGTTGTTTCTAAGTCTAATACGCAAAATGTAGAATCTTCTATGTTTTGATTTTTGGAAAATGATACTACATTTGATTTATCTGGTACTAAATATGCTTCTACACCATATATAACTTTCATATCTGGATTGTCATAGCCTAACATTTTGTGTGCATCTGGAAAGGCTTGTACAACTCCATGGTCAGTAATTGCTATTGACTTCATTCCCCACTTCATTGCTCTTTTTATAAGGTCTGTAACAGGAGTTACTGCATCCATTTGACTCATTTGAGTATGCATGTGAAGTTCAACTCTTTTTACTTCAGAGTTGTCCATTCTTATTTCTCTTTTTATTCCATTTGATTTTATAATAGTGTTTGCCATTACTGTTAGTTCGTTTGCAAAAGTATCCATTCCTGCTTTTCCAGCAAGTCTTATTCCTTTTGCTTCTTTTATTTTGCTCATTATTTTTTTGCTATTTTCTTTTGTTAAAAATGCCTTACATGTAATAGTGCTTGTTCCGTCATATACAGCAATACTTAAAAGTATTTTTCCACCTTTTAGTTCTCTGTCTTCCATAGATATAACTTCGCCATCTATAGCTACATTTCCAGATTCTACGCCTAAATCTTGTATTTTTACTAATGGTTCTTTTATTTCTGGGTGCATTCCTAAAATTAATGGTGAATCTTCATCATCTGTAGGAAGTTTTGGAAAATCTTCACCATTTACTTCTAATATTGTATTTGCCATAATTGTAACATCACCTGCAAATGAATCTAGTCCTGCTTTTCCTATTGTTTTTATTCCGCTTGCATTTTTTATTTTATTTGCTACTTCATTTCCTTCTTCAATATTTTTAGTAAATGATTTACAAGTAATTATTCCTGTTCCATCATATATATCATATACAAGCATTCCTTTACCTGTTTTAGTTTCTCTTGCTGTACATTCTACAACTCTTCCTTCTATTGTTATTCTTTTATTACTTGCTTCTATATCTTTTATTTTTACCTTACATTCTTTTGCTTTTGAAGCAGTTCCTAATATTATATTATTTGCTTCTTCCATTTCTTCTAATTCAGAAAGATATGCTTCGTCTGGAACTGGTACATCTTCTCCAAAGAATTCTTCTCCAGCTACACCTGTATGCTCTATATTTTCTTTTACTGGCTTATTTTGTTCTATATTATTTTCTTCTACATGTTTTATTTCTTCTTGCAAATGTTTTATAAGCTCTTCTTCTTGCTTTTTTGCATATTCTTGTTGCACTCTTATTTGTTCTTCTGATATATTTTCTATAAAATTAACTTTTAATTTTTTACCATATATATTAAATAGAAAATTAGACAATGTTTCATCTATTTTTTTTGCTGTTAAAAAGTCTTTTCCTTTTATTAAAAGCATTACATTTGCTTGACTTTTATCAATAGTGATAATACTATTATTTAAAATAGCTTTAGTCATAGGATGTTTTACAGCCATATATTCTATTATATCTGTCCACTCATTTGTAATATTGTCTTGTTCTACGTTTGTTTCGCAAACACCTTCATTTTCTTTTTCTTTATTTTCATTATAAACAAGTTTGATACACGCTTCTTTTATTCCAAAGCGTGTTTCTAAGTATTTTTCGAAATTATATACATCTTTTACTTTTATTTGGTTATTTACATTAAGTTCTACCTCTAATGTATTTGTTTTTTTAAACAAGTTTACACTTTTTACTGTAGAACTAAGTAAATCTTTATTATTTGAATAAAAGTCTTTAAATACTTCTTTTACTGTTTTTACTGCCCCATCCATTTTTATTTAAGCCCCCTAAGCTTTTAATATATGTCATCTTCTGTATCAAATAATCCAAGAATTTGTGAAGTACCTAAATTTCTTCTTTTTACTGTTATAGGTTTTTCTTCTATAATCTTTGGTTCTTTCATTTGTATAATAGTAGTTTCTTTTTTTATTGGTTTTGCTACTATTTTTTGAGTCTTTTCTATAACTTTATTATTTTCTGGCTCTTTAGTTTCAGTTTTACTTTTTGTCTTAGTACTTGTAGTTGTCTTTTTTTGTTTCTCCTCTTGTACTACATTTTTAGTAATCGCCTTTATTTTTTGTTCTATTATTTTTTCAATTACTTTTACATCTGTATCTGTATTTGAATTTGATTCTAATTTTTCTATTCTATTTTCTAATTTTTTTACAGTATCTTTTAAATTTTTATTTTCTATTTGTAAATTTTCTACTATATTTTGTAAATCTCTATTTTTTTCTTCTATAACTTTGTTTTTTTCTTGTATTTCTCTATTTGTTTCATCATTTGAAGCTTGTCTTTTTATATTATTTTGCTCTACTTGAATAAACTTTTTATTTATTTGTTCTTGAAGCACTTTTACTAATTTATTCATATCTAAAACATTTTTATTCATTTGTTTTTGGAAAAGTTGCAATTTTGAGTCTATTTCTTCTTGTTTTTTCTTAGAATCTTGTTCATTTATTTCTTCAAATTGATTTATTATATTTTCTGTTAGTTGTTTATTTGCGTCTAATTCTTTTACTAAATCTTCAAATTTTGCATTAAACTCATTTTTCGTTTCTTCTATTTCAGTCTTATTAGCTTCTAGACCTCTATTTATAATAATATTTTGTTGCTCACTATCTTTGTCTATTATACTTCTTATTTCCTCTAATTCATCATTAATCTTAACTTTTGTATCTTGAAGTTTTTTATTAAGGTCTTCAGTTAATTCTATTTCTTTTTGATTTGCATCTTCTTTAAAATTATTAATTTTTTTATCTAATTCTTCTTTTAGTACTACTATATCTTTACTTGTATTTTCTTCAAAATTTTGAACCTTTGTATCTACTTTTTCTTTAAAAACTGTTATTTCTTTGCTTGCATTTTCTTCTAAACTTTGTATTCTATTATTTAAGTTTTCCTGTACTTCTTCTTGTTTTTTATTTATATTATCTTCAAATTCTTCATTTTTTTGTTTTAAATATTCTTCTAAAATTATTTGCTTTTCATTTATTTTTTCTTCTATTTCTTCTTGCTTTTTTTGAAACTTATTATTTGTTTTCTCTATTTCTTTCTCATTTTTCTTAGATAAATCATTTATTAGCTTGTTAAACTCTTTCTTATTTTGATCACTTTCCGCATTTATTTTTGAAGTTGTATTTACAAAATCTTCTTCATATTTTTGGAACTTTTCATCTCTTTCTTGTTTGTCTTGTTGAACCGTTTTTTCTATTTTTTCTAAATTTTCTTTTAACAATGCTTCTATTTTATTTTTCTTTTCTTCAGTATCTTCTTGCAAATTAACCATTCCGTCATTAAATTGTTTTATCAATCTGTCTAACTCTTCTTTATTTTCTTTTGTGAAATTTGTTACTATTTCACTATTTTGTTTTTTACTTTCTTCTAAATCATTTCTTACATCTAATATAGCTTGATTGAACTCATCTATCAATTCTTTCATTTGTTTACTATATTTTTTGTCTATACTATCATTTCTTGTTTTATTTAATTTTTCTGTTTCTTTAACTTCTTCTTGAAGTTCATCTAAATATTTTTGAAATTCTACTTTAAAATCATTTATTTCTGTTATTTGTTTTTCTAGTTTTTCATCATTTTCTTTAACCAGTTGGTTAATTTTATTATTTTCTTCTTCAAATAAATTTTCTAAATTCTTTTTTAGTTCTTCTCCTGTAACTTCAAAATTACTTTGTACTTCTATTAATTTATCTTCTATATCTCTGTTTTTTACTTGTGTATCTTCTTGTAACTCTTGCATCTTGCTTTCTGTTTCTATTCTTAAAGAATTTACTTCTGAACCAATTTTCTCCTCAAGTTCTTTTTTGCTTTCTAAGATTTTTAATATTATTTTTTTCATTTTTTGTACAGGCGTTAATTCTTTAACTCTAACTGTAAGTTTATCAAATTCTTTTCTAAAAGCTTCAAATTGTTTTTCATTTTTTTTCTGTAATACTTCTAACTCTTTTTCAATACTTAAACTTATTTCTTCTTTGCCATCTTTACTAAATTTCTTTTGTACTTTATCTATTCTTTCTATTTCTTTTTTGTTTAATTGATATAAATCCATTATTTTTTGACATAGTTGTTTTAATGTTTCAATCTCTTTATCATATTTGTTATCTTCTACATATTTTTGAAATTTTAAAATAAGGTCATTTTGTGATTTTTCTATTGTTTCATTCAATTCTTTTATTTTTTCATCTAATATTTCTTCATTATTATCTTTCATTTTTTTCTCCTTAGCTTTATAAAATTCTCAAAATATCATTATAAGTAACATATATTGATAAAGCAATTAACAATGCAAATCCTGCTAGTTGTATATTTATTTCTACTTTTTCACTAATTTTTTTGCCTCTTATAGCTTCTATTATTAGTAATAAGAATTTTCCTCCGTCTAATGCTGGTATAGGTAGCAAATTTGTTACTCCTAAAGATAAAGATATAAGAGCTAGAATATATATATAATCTTGTATTTTGTTTGTTTTAACAACAACTTCTGAGATTCCTACTGGTCCCATAAATTGATCTATTTTTACTTTTCCTGTAAATAACATTTTTAAATTATCAAATATTGAAAATAAAAAGTCTTTTGTTTCAAAAAAAGCATAATATAAATTATTAGAGAAATTATTTTCAGCCTGTTTAAAATATATACCCAAATAATAATTATATTTCTTATCTGGCTCAACCTTTATATTTATTTCTTCATTTCCTCTTTTTAAAGTAAAATCTAATGTTTCATTTTCTTCTTTATTAATTTCTTCTATAATTTCATTTTGATTTTTTACTTCTTTTTGGTTTATTTTTAAAATCTCATCATTTGCTTTTATTCCTTGCTTTTCTGCATTACTTCCTAGCTCTATAGTTATTATTTTTGTGCTTTCACCTGATGATTTTAAATATATTCCTGTACTTTTATATTCTTGTTTCGTTGGTGTTAATAATACATTTATTTCATTATTGTTTCTTTTTACTGTAAGCTCTAATTCTTCTTTATTATAATTTTGCATTATTTTGTCTATATCTTTTTTTGTGTGGACTCTTTTATTATTAATTTTTATTATTTCATCTTCAGCTTGTATACCTGCATTTTGAGCTGCATAATCATTTATTGTTTCTTTTACAATTAAAGATGTATTATTTCCTGTACACAATGTTAGCGTAAAATATATAATTATTGCAAAAATAATATTTACTGAGGCTCCTGCTACTATTATCGCTATTCTTTTTGGAATGCTTGCCTCACTAAAAGAACCCTCTTTAGTTGAGTGTTCTTCTTCTCCCTCTAAATTAACAAAACCTCCCAAAGGAATTAATCTTATTGAATATTTTGTTTGTTTTCCTTGCTTTTTCCATATAACCGGTCCAAAACCAATAGAAAATTCATTTACTGTTACTTTACATAGCCTTGCCACAAAAAAATGACCTGCCTCATGTATTAATACTAAAAAACCTAAAACAAATATTATTTTTAAAGCATTTATAATAAAAATCAATTTAAAATCTCCTTTTTACAATAACATAAGCAAAAAGTATGCAAATGGAGCAATAAATATAACACTATCTATACGATCTAACATTCCTCCGTGACCAGGAATTAGATTACTAAAATCTTTTATTCCTGTATATCTTTTTATACTAGAAGCTGCTAAATCTCCCATTTGTCCTACTAAACTTAAAACAATTCCTATTAATATTATATATAAATAATTAAAATTCATTCCTAGATATGTATTGCATATAAATGTATATATTAGCATTATAATAACTGCACCTATTGTTCCTGCTATACTACCTTCTATACTTTTATTTGGACTTATTTGTGTAAATTTGTGTTTTCCAAATTTCTTGCCTATTAAATATGCAAAAATATCTGTACCCCAAGCTGCAAAAAACACATACCAAATTAAAATTCTACCGTTTTGCATTTCGCGAATTACTGGAATATACATTAAAAATACTACAATATAGCATATTCCAAAGCAAGTAATTGCTATATCTTTTATGTTATATTTCATATTACTTGCTATTACTTGTGCAAACAATACCAAAATAGAAATTGGTATTAATGCTGCAATTACTTTTAGTACATATTCAGATGGAATTATATGTATACACGCTATTGATAATGCACATATATATGCCATCCATCTTAAATCTTTATTTTTATTTTGTTCCTTAAAACTATGAAAATATTCATGTAATGCCATAATAGCAATTAAGCTGACTACTATATCTACTAAATATTTATTTCCAAATATCAAAATTATTGCTACTAATGGAAATCCAATTAATGCTGATGCTAATCTTTTAAAATCCATAAATAATCCTTTCTATTGTGCTCCAAATTTTCTATTTCTCTTTTGATAAATTTCTATTGCTTCGTCTAAGTCTTTTTCTTCAAAGTCTGGCCAGTTCTTTTCTACAAATACAAATTCTGAATATACTATTTGCCATGGTAAGAAGTTACTTATTCTTAATTCTCCGCTTGTTCTAATTAGTAAGTCTGGATCTGGTTGACCTGCTGTATATAAATTGTCTGATATTAGTTGTTCGTTAATATCTTCTACTTTTATTTTTCCTTCTTTTACTTGCTCTGATATTATCTTTACCGCTTTTACAATTTCGTCTCTTCCACCGTAATTTAATGCAATATTAAATGTTACTCCCGTATTATTTTTGGTTCGTTCCATACATTTATTAATACTTTTTTGCATTCCTTCTGGTAGTGCTGAAATATCTCCTAGCACTTTTACTTTTATGTTTTCTGTATCTGCACGTTTACTATACTCATCTAAGTAATTTTGAAGTAATAGCATAAGTGCTCCTACCTCATCTGAAGTTCTTTTCCAATTTTCTGTTGAAAATGCATACACTGTGATATAACCTAATCCTATTTTATTTGCATAACGTACAATTTTTTCTAAAGTTTTTGCCCCTTCTTTATGTCCTAACTTAGGGTCTAAACCTTTTTTCTTCGCCCATCTTCTATTTCCATCCATTATAATTGCAATATGCTTTGGCATTTTTTCTTTTTCCATCTTTTTTCACCTATCTTATTTATCTTGTTTTAATTTTTGTCGGGGACGCATCTTTTTCTGTGGTAAATTCTTTAATGCTAAGATACTTTCCACGCTGGGTGTTTCTATTATTTTATATTGTCATTATTTCTTTTTCTTTTGAGTCTGTTAATTTGTCTATTTCTTCTACATATTTGTCTGTTAATTTTTGAATTTGGTCTTCTGCTTGTTTTAAATCGTCTTCTGTTATTAATGAATCTTTTTGTTGCTTCTTAAATTCGTCTAGTCCATCTCTTCTTACTTGTCTTACTGCGACTTTTGCTTCTTCTCCCATTTTCTTTATGTCTTTTACTAAATCTCTTCTTCTTTCTTCATTTAGTTCTGGAAAATTTAATCTTATTACTTTACCATCATTGTTTGGTGTTATTCCTATATCTGAAGCTAATATTGCTCTTTCTATTTCTTTTAATACACTTATATCCCATGGTTGAATAACAATTAATCTAGCTTCTGGAACTGATATTCCTGCTACTTGGTTAATTGGTGTTGCTGTTCCATAATATTCAACACTAATTTTATTTAATATTGCAGGGTTTGCTCTACCTGCTCTTATTTCTGATAAACTTTCTTCATAAACACTTATTGTTTTTTTCATTCTTTCTTCAATATTTGTATAATCCATTTTTCTTTTCTCCTTTTAATTTATTTTTTATTTTTATATAATAATGTTATATCTGCCACACAAGCTGTTGCTATAGCCACAATTGAATATACCATTATTTTTGCATTTTTTGACAGTCCCATCATTATTGTAAGTAATACTACTATGACTGAGACAAATATAATGAAACCTACTAAAAAATTTCTAATTACTTTTTTTATTAATTCTTTATTGTTTTTTGATATTTCATTATTTATAAATGTTTCTTTTGCTAAAGTATTTATATGTAATGCCATAGAATTAGCAAATTCTTTATTTAAGACTACTTCTTTCATTGAATTTTTAGTAGTTAAATATTCTTTATTTTCAATTTTCATTTTATATTTTTCAATGTTATATTTTAATATTCTTCCTTTATATGTATAACAATTTGCATTTATTAATAATGTACACAATGTTACTTTTTCTAATATATAAATTAGAACATATATTGGCGAAATATCTAGAATTGCTGGTGCTCCTAATATGCTTATTAATAATACTAAAATGCAAGATATTATTATACATAATTTGGTTTCCTTTTGTAATTTGTTTTGTTTTGTTAAATCTATTATATCTTCTTCTGCAAGTTTTTCATTTAAAACTTTTTCTATTTCATTATTTTGAACATTGTAAACTTGAAATGTATTATTAATTTTTTCTTCTAATTCTTTTTTGGTAATCTCTTGTTTATTTGAAAATAAAAATTTCAATACTATTACTTCATATTTTTTTAATTCTTTTAAACCCTTTTCAATGTTTTGCTTAATAACATAATCGTATTTTTCTATATTTTCTTTATTATACTCTATTGTAATATATCCTTTTATGTTTAATTCTATAATTTCTGATAGAATTAAATCAAAACTGCTACTAAGTCCTACATCATTTATATATCCTATAACCATTGAATCTTGTTCTTCTATACTCTTTATTTCACCAGTTATATTTTTAGGTTCTTTGTAATACTTTAAATACACATATACTATTATTAATATGTTTATTAATATTAAAACTATCATCTTTCTTCCTTATTTTACTACTGTTCCTATTTTTTCACCCTTTACAATTCTAACCATGTTTTCTGGTTCATCTATTCCAAATACTATTAATGGTATTTGATTATCCTTGCAAAGTGATGTAGCTGTAGAATCCATAACTTTTAAATCTTTGTTTAATATATCTAAGTATGTTATTTCATCATATTTAGTTGCATTTTTATCAACTTTTGGATCTGCAGAATATACTCCGTCTATTGTTTTAGCAAGAAGTATTACTTCTGCTTCTATTTCTGCTGAACGAAGTGCTGCTGCTGTATCTGTTGTAAAGAATGGGTTTCCTGTTCCACAAGAGAATATAACAACTCTTCCTTTTTCTAAATGTGTAGTTGCTCTTCTTCTAATGTATGGTTCTGCAATTTGTCTCATTTCTATTGCCGTTTGAAGTCTCGTTTTTAAGCCTCTTGCTTCTAATGAGTCCTGAAGTGCTAATCCATTCATTGTTGTTGCAAGCATTCCCATATAGTCTGATGTTGTTCTTTCCATTTGATGTCCATATCTTCCTCTCCAAAAGTTTCCGCCACCTACAACTATTGCAACTTCTACTCCTAAGTCTACCATTTCTTTAATATTATCACATATTCTTCCTAAAGTAATGGCATCTACTCCTCTTCCTTCTTTACCTCCGATTGCTTCTCCACTAAGTTTTAATAGTACCCTTTTATACTTTGTTTCAGGCATATATTAAATCCTCCTTTATGCATTTTATCTCGTAACACATTCTATCATAAGGTACTAAAAAAAAGAAGTATTTTTACTAATTTTTTTAATTTTTTTGCTACTAAAAATCCAGGTTATAATAAGTATTATTTTTTCTTATTATAATCTGGATTTTATAATTATTATTCAACTCCACATATTGCTAAAAAAGTATAACATTCATAATATGATTTTCCTTCTTCTGAACCTACTCTTGTCATTGTTGATGTTATAACATCTTCTTCTTTAAGTTCTACTAATGACCCACTTGTTATGGTTTCTCCATTTAAGGTTAGAGTATATGTGTTTTTTCCTCCATTACTTGATTCTGTATGGTTATATGTTGTTTTTCCATAATAGTATGCATATACATACGCAGGTCCAGTGTATGTGCTTTCATAAGTTAATGTAGCTGTTGTTTTTGTTCCTGAATAACTTTCTTTTCTATTATAATTACAAAATAGCATGGCTGGGTTAGTTCCTGTTCCTCCACCTGAACTACCACCACTTGAACTGCCTGTTTTTATTTTTCTTATGTTGTCTGCCATAGTTTTAGTTGTATCCGTTTCTTGTGTTGGAACTCCTTTTTCTGTAATAGCTGTTGCTATTGCTTTTTTATGTGCTTGTAATTCTTCTTTCAACTCGCGTATTTTATCGTAAGCTAGTCCACCATTTACAGTATTTCCACCCATAAAATCATATAGTTCATTTATATCTTGTTCTTCGCCTTCCATAAAGTTTTCTGTGTTTTTCTTTGTATCTTTAGCTTTATTAAGTATTCCATTTTCTCCAACTGTCATATTAATAGTAATTCCCGCAATAATTATTAACACAATTATTGTTATTACTAAACTTACAAGAGTTATACCACTTTCTCTTTTCATACACTTATCTCCTTATTCTTTTGTTTTTATAATTTTACCAACACTATTTTTAAAAGTCAATATTTTTTAAAGTTATTGAATAAACATTGCATCTCCAAAACTAAAGAAATGATATCTTTCTTCTACTGCATGTTTATAAGCACTCATTATATATTCTTTTCCTGCTAACGCTGAAACTAACATTATTAATGTTGATTCTGGTAAATGAAAATTAGTAATTAAGCAATCTATACATTTAAATTTATAGCCTGGATATATAAATATGCTAGTGTCTCCCTCTGTTTCTTTTACAAAACCATTCTCATCTGCTACTGATTCTAGTACCCTACAAGATGTTGTTCCTACTGCTATTATTCTTCCTCCATTTTTCTTTGTATTGTTTATTTTTTCTGCATCTTCGTGTTTTATATAATAATGTTCACTATGCATATCATGTTCTTCTATATTTTCTACTTTTACTGGTCTAAATGTTCCTATTCCAACATGAAGTGTTACATTAGCAATCTCAACACCTTTTTCTTTTATTTTTTCCAATAGTTCTTCTGTAAAATGAAGTCCTGCTGTAGGTGCTGCTGCTGAACCTTCATATTTAGCATATACTGTTTGATATCTAGATTTATCTTCTAGCTTTTCTTTTATATATGGTGGAAGTGGCATTAAACCAATTTGATCTAATATTTCATTAAATATTCCATCGTACTCAAATTTTACCTTTCTATTTCCGCCTTCCATCATTTCTAAAATTTCTGCTTTAAGTAATCCATCACCAAAAATGACTTTTGTTCCTATTTTTAGTCTTCTTCCTGGATGTACCATTACCTCCCATATATCTCCTTCTATTCTTTTTAATAATAGAAATTCTATATGTACTCCAGTTTCTTCTTTTATTCCATATAATCTTGCTGGTATTACTTTAGTGTTATTTCTAACTAAGCAATCTCCAGGTTGTAAGTAATCTAATATATCTTTAAATATTTTATCTTCTATTGTTTTATTTTTTCTATCTAATACCATTAATCTTGCTGCACTTCTATCTTTTATTGGTACTTGTGCAATTAACTCTTGTGGTAATTCATAATCAAAGTCTGATACTTTCATTTTTTTCTCCTTTTTATACTTTTATATTTTCTTTATTTTCAAAAATTCTTTTAAATCTATTTATTATAATATTTATTTCTTCTATTATATTTTGTGGTTCTTGGAATGAATTTAATTTATGTGAATAACTAAAATTAGTTGTCTTAACTGGTTTTTCTTCAAATATTTCTTCTGGAAGTCCGATTTTTCCTGATTCAGTATTTATATTTTTATTCATATAATCTTCATACCACTCTTTTAAACCTATTAGTCTCTTATTTTCATATCCGTATTTTTCATTATCATGTAGTTCTGGTCGTTCATATTGATATTCTAATGCATTTCTTTCCAATGTATGTAAAAACTCATGAACAAATACCTCTTCCGGAAATGTATTTATTCTTGTATCATATTTATATACATAAGTATGGTCATCATCTGGAAGTCTTATGTTAGAAAGTCCTATGCCTCTATATTCCATAGACCCAAGACCTATCCAATCATTTATTTGTATTGCTCCTTTTTGATTTAAGTCACCCGTTCTAAATGCTATAAATATGTGATCATATTTTCCTTGTTTTATATATGTATCTAATACATACCTTACATTATATCCAGAAACATAATATCCATTTTCTTCATCGTATGTAAAATTTTGTATTGGCTCTTTTGTTTCTATTATATCATATTCTATTTTAATTTTTCCTTTACTCATTTCTTGCATCGAAGATTTAAATCTTCTCATACATGTAGCAATATCATCTTTATCTATTGATGTTAATTGTAATTTAATATTTTTTCCATCAATATTTGTGTCTACATTATCAAATAAAACACATAGTACTTTCCATTCATTCGAGTTTTCTGCAAGTCCTGATTCTATTGTAAAGTCTGAAAACCACGCTGTACCTATACAATTATCTTCATATCCTCCTAGTCTAAATCCTAAATCTATTTTACTTTTATTTTTAGAATTAAAGTAAAATTCCACTTGTGTCCAATCTGTTGTACCAGTTACATTATCTGATTTTTCTAATCCGTCTTTTATGCATATATGTGCACCTGCATCTGTTTCTTCTTTTAAAGTTTTTACATCTTTTGTCTTTATTTTGCAAGTTACTTTGTATGGAGTGTTTGGAATGACATCAATTGTTTTGTAAAACATAGCATCATTGTAATTTTTGTTTTCTATCTTATAGCTATTATACTCTGAGCACTTTTCTTGACTATCTCTTTCGAAATTTGACAATCCTAGTTTATATTCTGCCTTTATATAATCGTTAAAATTATTTTTTTGATATATTTTAGTTCCAACTACTATTAATATTATTATAAAAATTGTTGATATTATGTTTTTTATAAAATTGTTTTTCTTTTGCATTTTTTCCTCCGTTTATTTTTAAATCTTTATTATTATACCATGATACAATTCTTAAAACAATATCTCTTTTAAAAAGAGAGTTCCTTATTTTTTATACTATAAGATTTTCGGACTATACCAACAGAATTTTCATATACATTAGCTAAAAAATAGGATAATTTAACTTAGTATTGCTACTACCTAAATTATCCTTATTATTTTATACTTTTTCTACTTCTATTTGAAGCTTTTCACCATTTATTGATGTTTCTGTGTAATTATTTCTTTCTGCATTGTATATAATTTCGTTTGCTAAAGTATCTCTTTGAATTTGCTCTGCAAATTTTTTGATTACATTTTCTAACATTTCGTTTCCAGTAACATAAAGGTTAATTCTATCTAGTACTTCAAATCCACTATCTTTTCTTATGTTTTGTACTTTAGATAAAATCTCTCTTACATAACCTTCTTCTTTAAGTTCTTCAGTAATTGTAGTTTCTAATACAACACCAATTTCACCTTCACCTGCAAATGCAAATCCTTCTTTACCTTGCATTGTAATTAAAAGATTTTCGCTATTTAATGTTATTGTCTCTTCTCCTACTTTTATTACTTCTTCTTCACCTTTTTGAATTTTTAATGCAAGTTCCATTTGATTATGTTTTGCAATTTCTTCCTTAATTTGTGGTATTAGTTTTCCATAAGTTCTTCCTAATACTGGTAGATTTGGCTTAATTTCAAAATTAACATACTCTGACATTTGAGCTCCAAACTCTACTTTCTTAATATTCAACTCATCTTTTACTATATCTGCGTAATATTTTGGAAGAGTACTTACTGAAATTAACATTTCTGAAAGTGGTTGTCTATTTTTAATATTTGCACTATTTCTTGCACTTCTTCCTAGTTTTACTATTGTATAAGCTAAATCCATTTCTTTTTCTAATTCTTTATCTATAGTACTTTCATCTACTTCTGGCCAAGTACATAGATGTATACTTTCTGGAGCATTTTTATCTAAGTTTACTACTAAGTTTTGATAAATTTCTTCTGTAATAAATGGTACAAATGGTGCACAAACTTTGGCTAAAGTAGTTAATACTTTATATAGTGTTATATATGCGCCTATTTTATCGTCTGTTAAAGTTTCACTCCAATATCTTTCTCTGTTTCTTCTTACATACCAGTTAGATAAGTTGTCTGTAAATTCTTCTATTTCTATTGCAGCATTTGTTATATCATATTTATCTAATTTTTCTTCTATATCTCTTATTAATGTATTTAATTTAGAAATTATCCATTTATCCATAACATTTTCTGATTTGAAATTTGCATATTCTAATGGATTGAATTTGTCTATTTCTGCATAAAGTACATAGAATGAATAAACATTCCATAATGTAGATAAGAATTTTCTTTGTGTTTCTTCTACATCTTTTATAGAAAATCTTGTTGGTAGCCATGGTGCTGAAGATGTATAGAAATGCCATCTTGTAGCATCTGCTCCTACTGAATTTAATACTTCAAATGGGTCTACAACATTTCCTAAATGTTTAGACATTTTTAAACCTTTGCTATCTAAAACATGTCCTAATACTATACAATTTTCAAATGGGTTTGTGTCAAATATACATGTTGAAATTGCTAAAAGTGTATAGAACCATCCTCTAGTTTGGTCAACAGCCTCTGATATGAATTGAGCTGGGAAGTTTTTATCAAATAGTTCTTTATTTTCAAATGGGTAATGTAATTGTGCAAAAGGCATAGAGCCTGAATCAAACCAGCAATCTATAACTTCTTTTTCTCTTACCATTTCTCCACCACAATCTGGACATTTTAAGTGAATTGGATCTAAGTATGGTTTGTGTAATTCTACATTTTCTGGTACATTTATACCTTTTTCTTCTAATTCTTTTCTAGAACCTATACATTCCATGTGACCACATTCACAACGCCATACTGGTAGTGGTGTTCCCCAATATCTATCTCTTGAAATACCCCAGTCTATAACATTCTCTAAGAATTTTCCAAAACGACCTGTTCTAATTGTATCTGGCATCCAGTTAATTTTGTTATTGTTTTCTAATAACTTGTCTCTAACTGCTGTCATTTTTACAAACCAGCTCTCTTTTGGATAATATAGAAGTGGTGTATCACATCTCCAACAATGTGGATAGCTATGTGTATGTTTAGCAGAGCTAAATAATTTATTTTGTTTAGCAAGCCAAATACATACATCTTTATCACAAGTTTTAACAAATCTCCCTGCCCATGGTTCAACCTCTGGTACGAATTTTCCTTCTTTATCTACTAAGTTTACAAAGGCAATACCATTTTGTTTTGAAACAAAGCTATCGTCTTCACCATAAGCTGGTGCAATATGAACTATACCAGTACCATCTGTTAATGTTACATAGTCACCATGAATTACAACAAATGCTTTTCCTTCTGGTTTTGCAAATGGCATTAATTGTTCATATTTCATTCCTAATAATTCAGAACCTTTTACTTCTTTTACTATTTCGTATGGAATATCTTTTAAAACTGCTCCGATTAAGTCTTTAGCTAAAATGTAAATTTCTTCTGTTCCTTCTTCTTGCATTTTTCCATCTATAACTGGTCTTTCAACTTTTACATAAGCATAAGTATATGCTTTATTTACGCAAAGTGCTAAGTTAGAAGGTAATGTCCATGGAGTTGTTGTCCATGCTAAGAAATAAACATTTTCCTCACCTACTACTTTAAATTTACATGTACATGTTAAATCTTGTACATCTTTGTAACCTTGTGCAACTTCGTGTGAAGAAAGTGCTGTTCCACATCTTGGGCAATATGGCATAACTTTATGTCCTTGATATAAAAGACCTTTATCCCACATTTGTTTTAAAGCCCACCATTCAGATTCTATATAGTCATCATGATATGTAACGTATGGATGTTCCATGTCTACCCAATAACCAATTTGGTTTGTCATATCTTCCCACATAGAAACATATTTAAATACGCTGTCTTTACATTCACCTATGAATTTTTCAACACCATAATCTTCAATTTGTTGTTTTCCTGAAATACCAAGTTTTTTCTCCACTTCAAGTTCAACTGGAAGACCATGAGTATCCCAACCTGCTTTACGAATTACATTGTAACCCTTCATAACTTTATACCTTGGGATAATATCTTTCATAACCCTTGTTAAAATATGACCAACGTGTGGCTTTCCATTAGCTGTTGGAGGTCCATCATAAAAAGTAAAATATCTTTTACCTTCGTTAATTGCAAAATTTTTATGGATAATATCTTTTTTATCCCATAAATCTTTTACTTCATGTTCCATTCCAACAAATCCATTTTCTTTAAGTTCAACTTTCTTGTACATCTTTCTTTTCTCCTTTCCGAACACCAGGGACGGTCCTTTTCGTTCCGTTTTCGGAACACATGGGACATTCCTTTATTTTTATTACATTAGTAATGTTTTCTTTTGGTGTTTTTATCACTTTTTTATACATTTATTTTTTAAAATTTCCTGCTACGCTTTTTATATCTTGTAATTCGAATCTGTATTTTTGTGTAACATTTGGATATTTTTCGTGATCAACTTCTGATAAAAACATTTCTTTTTGTCTTACCCATAGGCTATTATCTTCGTATAGTCTTCTATATACAACCATTTCTTCTTTTGTTTCAGAATCTTTTGCAATGTCTTCTACTAAATAATAGTCTCCTTTAAAATGTTTGTATATTCCTTTTATTTTTAGTTCTTGCATTTTTCTCACCTCTCTTTATGTGAGCCGAAGGGGACGTTTCTTTTCGGTTCATCTGTCCCTTTTGGTTCACTTCTATCGATTTTTTTGAACCGTTTGTACCAGATGAACCGAAAAGAAACGTCCCCTTCGGCTCACAGGTCACACAAAAAACTCTATTTCATCCTACATAGGACGAAATAGAGTTTGAACTTTCCGTGATACCACCTAAATTGAAAATAATTTGATTTTTATTTTCCACTTATTTTCCTTTAACGCAGAGAATTACGTTTAAACTTAATCTTTTTTCAAATTTCAGTTTAAAAACTAAAAGGTGATAACAAATAAAATAGTTCCTACTAGAATTTCACCAAGTATCTAGCTCTCTTAAGGCTTTTTTTATTTGTGTTGTCCTTATTATTGTTTTTATTCATTATTTAACTGTTGTATTATATATTAACATCTTTTATACTTTTTTTCAATAGTTTAAATAGAAATATTTTTATTTTTATATCTAAAAACTTCTTGAGCTTCCTCCACCGCCAGAAGAACCTCCTCCACCAGAGGATCCTCCGCCGCCACTAGAAAATCCTCCAGAAGAGCCACCATAATAGCCACCTCCACCGTAGCCTCGCTTTCCAGAAAGCCATGACATACCTGAAATAAGCCAAATTGAGTTAAATATTGTAAAGAAACCTGTAGTCATAAGTTGTTTTGATATAAATGATTCAACACCTACCACTTTTGTTTCTTTAAAAATTAAACTACATGCTATTGCAATAAGTACTATATAGATAATTGCAATTAATCTTATTTTTTTCTTTTCTACTCTTTTTGTTTTCTCTAAAATGCCTAATATTATTCCAAATGTTAATGATACAAAAGGTGTTCCCATAATTCCTAGAAAAGGCATATTTGAATTACTATCACTTGCTTCTGCTTTTTCCGCACCCACATCAACATTATATTCGTCAGCAACTATTTGTAATATTGCACTAAACCCATTTCTTATTCCATCATTCCAATTGTTTTGTTTTAAATAAGGTATAATGTATTCGTCTTGTATTCTTCCTGTTTTTCCATCTGGTAATATTCCTTCTAAACCATAACCTACTTCTACTCTAAATTGTCTCTCTTCTAATGCAAGTAATAAAAGTACACCATTATTTTTTGTTTTGTCTCCTATTCCAAAATTTCTAAATAATTGTGTTGCATAATCTTCTAATGAACTACCACCTAAACTAGGAATAGTAACAACTACTATTTGCGCTCCTGTTTGACTATATAAGCTCTTATTAGCATTTATAATATAGTTTTTCGTTTCTGTATTAAGTAATCCTGCATAATCATTAACATAGAAATCTGTTGTTGGTTTAACAATAGCAAATACTTTCACATTAAAAACATTTATTAATATAAAAAACATTATTAGTATCTTAACTAAAACATTTTTTTTATTCGAAACTAACACTAGGCACCCCCGAACTTTTCTCATCTGCTGCAAAATATGTTGCTTGTTCAAATCCAAACATTCCAGCTAATACATTATTAGGAAATTTTTTTATTGATGTATTTAATGCTTTTACAGAATTATTATAATCTTTTCTTGCAACTGCAATACGATTTTCTGTTCCTGCTAATTCATCAGATAATTGTTTAAAATTTTCTGATGACTTTAAATCTGGATAATTTTCTACAACTACCATTAAGGCATCTATTGAGCTAGATAACTCATCGTTAGCACTAGATTTTTCTTCTACACTACTTGCATTTACTAATTTTGCTCTTGCTTGTGTTACTTTTTCTATAATTTCATTTTCATGATTTGTATATCCTTTAACCGTACTAACTAAATTGGGTATTAAATCTGCTCTTCTTTGTAACATTACATCTAAATCAGCCAAAGAACTTTCTACTGCTTCTTTTTTTGATACCATACCATTATAGCTACTTATCATTGTTATACCAATTATTGCTATAACCACTATAACACATATTATTCCAATACTTGATTTTTTCATAATCTTTTTACTCCTTTTCTTTTATCTCTTTTGTTTTTCTTCTTGCATTATACTTTTATATTTTTAGACTGTCAACATTTCTTTTTAAAAACATTAACTTAAAATTTTTCTATTTTCCTATGAACATCTGAACATAAATTTTACCATACTTAGATCCATTAACTACTCCTATTCCAGTATAGTTAAAGCTACTATTTAGTATATTTGCTTTATGTCCTGAAGAGTTCATCCATGCTGTTACCGCTGCCGAATTGCTTGAGTTTCCTGCAATATTTTCTCCTGCTGTTTTATATGATACTTTAAAACTATTTAACATATCAAATGGAGAACCATAGGTTGGCGATGTATGTGAAAAATAATTATTTTTTACCATATCTTGTGCTTTTATTCTAGCAACATTTTGAACCTCTGAGTTTATTTTCAAAGCAGATAATCCATTTTTAGTTCTTTGTTCATTTATTAAATTAAACACCTCTAATTCATCTTTGGTTAATCCTGATGTATTTGTCGTTGTATTACTACTACCACCAGTTGAGTTTCCACTGCTTGAGCTTCCTCCACTATTTGGATAAACTGCTTTTACATATTGTTTGCTTACTGCTCCTACATAATCTCCTTCTACTTGTACAATGTACCAATTTCCAACGCCTGCAAAAACTCGTATGTATTCGTTTTTATTTACTTTTGCCACGACCGGATAACTGGTTCCTGGTCCACTTCTAACATTTAAACTGCTTGCTGTAACTATTCCAGTAGAAAAGTCTAATTTATAGTAATGTTGCATTCCAAATGAAATTGTGACTTTCGTAATTGTAAAAGTAAAAACAAACAATAATAGTATTTTTAAAATTGTACTTTTCTTTATTTTAACAACTTTCATAAAACCTCCTAAACATTTTTATTTAATTTTATTATGCTTAGAATGTCCTTTATTACTATAAATACCACATTTTGATATACTAAACTAATAGGGACTGTCCCTATTAGTTTAGCAGTATTATGTAAAGAACAAGAATGACCTATTTAAAAATGTCCTAAACTAAAACGGCCCGTCCCTATTAGTTTACTCTAAATCGTGTCTTGATAATATTTGTGCTGGCGTTTTTCTTAATACTCTGAATAGTGGCAATAATCCCACTATAATATTAAATGCATATATTAACAATATACTTAGTCCTATTACTTGGAAGTTTATTATAAACATTTTTGATAATTGTCTTATTTGAATTAGACAATTTAGTATATAACTCATAAATATTATTCCAAGCATACTAACAGATATTGTTATTGCTATAGTTTCTCCTACAAACATTTTGTAAATGTCGCTTTTCTTTACTCCTATTGCTCTCAAAATTCCAACTTCTTTTATTCTAGATAAGAATGATGATCTCATCATTAAATATATTTCTACTAATGATATTACAAGTATTATTCCTGCAAATATAATTGCACTTTTTCTTGAAGAACTTTGTTCTTTTAAATATGCTTTTTTATCATTTTGATATGTATTTTCTACAAACAAATTATATTTTTCGTCAAATTCACTAATTACTTTTTCTTCATCTTTTGGATAAATAACAAGGTTTTGACTTTCTGTTATTAATTTGTATTTAGCAGTGTTTTCATTTACTAAGTAGCTATTATCATTTGTTTCTGAGTCATAATATCCTACAACTGTGAGTTCTGTTCCATTTATTGTTGTCTTTATTTTTTTGTTTAATTTCATACTATATTGATTGCTTATATTTACAATTACTTCATAGTCGTTTTCTGGTAGTCTTCCCTTTTTTAGCGTAATTGTGTCTAATTTTAGCTCATAATTTACTATATTTTCTTGTGATTTTTCCTGCTCACTATTATCTATTACTATTCCTGTCATATTATCAGATTTGTTGGTATTGCATAATATGTTGTTAAAAATAGTCTCCTTTGTATATATAGATGGGCTCTTTAAGTCTACTATTCCTACTATTTCAAAATTTTTCATATTTGGAATTGATACTTTTTTGCCTAATAGTTGACTTGCATTTTTTATTCCAGCATGTGATATTCCACTATTTGAATTTATCATTTTATCAACTGTCATTTTATCTATTACTATTTCGTATTCATTTTTTGGAAGTCTTCCTTCTGTAATGTCACTTTCGCTTAACATATTTACTGTTGAAAGTGATCCTGCAAGTTCTCCATCTAGTTTGCTTGTTTGATAATATTCATCAAATTTTATTGCAAATGAGACACTACTATTTCCTGGTAAAATATAATTTACATTTTCGTTTTGCTCATATTCTAAGAATTGGTCTACATTTAATCTTGGAAGTTTTACTTCTAAATAATTTTTGTTTCTGCTAATAAAATCTTCATCTTTTGTATTTAATGTTCCTGCAATATTACTAATTGCATATAGAACAAACATTGCAGATACAAAAAATCCTATTAATAAAATCTTCTTTAATACTGAATAACTTAATATCTTTTTAAATCCATTTACTATTGACCTTGGTATACTGTAAATAGAGCTATATTTAGGTTTTATACTTTTATCTGTTATTTTATCTAAGTTATAATTATATTGTTCAAATATTGTCTTATCTATTTTTTTATAATGGTCATCTACTAGTTCTACAACTGAACTTTCATCTATAACTTCTACTTTTTTATCATTTGATTTAATATATATATTTCCGTTTTTTATTACAATTTGTATATTTAAAGAATCTTCATTTTCTTTATATATATTTAAATTTATGTTGTCTTTTTTAATTTCTTCAATTTTCTCAAAATCTTTTAAATATATTTTATTATCTAGTCTGTAGTCTAAGTCTTTTTCTTCTGTATTTTCGTAGTCTTTTTCTACTTTTCCGTCTACTATTTCTATTATTCTTGAAGCATAAAATTTAGCAAGTTCAACCTCATGTGTTACTAAAATGACTAGTTTATCTTTTGAAATTGCTTTTATTATATTCATTATTTCTAATGAATTTTTACTGTCTAAGTTTCCTGTTGGCTCATCTGCTATAATAATATTTGGATTTTTTACTATTGCTCTTGCTATACCAACTCTTTGTCTTTCTCCTCCTGAAAGCATACTTGCAAGTCTATTTCTATAACGATACATATTTACACTTTCTAATACATAGTCTACTCTCTTTTTTATTTCGTTTTTATCTTTTATTCCTATCATTTTTAGTGTAATTGCAATATTTTCGAAAACTGTCATATTATCTAGTAATTTGTAATCTTGAAATATATAACCTATATTTAAGTTTCTTATTTTATCAACTTTGTGGCTTGTTCTTCTAGTTATTTTTTGCCCATTAATATAGATTTTGCCTTTATTTATTTTATCTAATCCGCCTATACTATTTAAAAGTGTAGTCTTTCCGCTTCCAGAATGTCCAAGTAAGGCAACTAATCCAGTTTTACCAAATTCAAGTGTTGTGTTATTTATAACATGAATTTGATTTTTCTTTCCTTTATTAAAATATTTATTTGCTTTTTCTATTTTTATCATTGCCTTACACCTCCTCATTATATGTCTTTATTGCAGATTTTTTGAAGATTTTTCTAGAAACTCTTCTTGATATTAATATAGACATTATAATTAAAATAGCGTACATAACAATGTATTCTCTTAAGCTTAAAAATTCTATTAATTCTTGTACAAATGCTACATTTACAATTTTATATTGGTTAAGTAATATGAATACTATACAAGTTAGATATGCTAAGCTTGAATTTATAAATAATTCTATATCTAGTATTTTTTTAACATTTTTTGTAGTTGCTCCAAGCATTCTTAATGTTGTAAAGTATACATTTCTAGATTTTAATATAATTCTTATAATAAAGTAAGAAATAAAGAATAGTGCAAAAATTAATACACTTGTTATTACTACTTTAAATATTTTTATAACTTGCAACATTTCTTGTCCTTCAAGTATTTTGAATTCTTTTATTGGTTTTCCTATTACTCCTATTTTTTGTAAATTGTTTATTGTTTCTTGCATCTTTTCATTATCTGCATCTTTTACAAAAATTGATGATTGATAAGGCTCTTTGTTAAATAGACTTATATACTCATCTTCATTCACAAACACAGCACCTTTATATTGTTCATATTCTTTATAACCTGTTAACCTTGTAAATGAATTTTTAGTATATGTACTAGATACTTTTAAATTTAATTCATCACTATAATAGATATTTTCTACTTCTATTTTTAAATCTTTGCCTCTTGCTCTATTATTTGAACATAAATAATTTACTTCGTCACTAACTACAGCGTTTCCTTTACTTACTCTATTACTTGGCATAATCCTAAAGTATGAATTCCATTGTTCAGATTTATAATATTTTCCTTCAAATAAAGTTTTTATATTGCTATAATTTTGATTTACATCTTTTCTTAAATTATTTAGTACTGTATTGCTTGCATAAAATGTTGTATCCATTCCATAATAAAACATGTTGTTTTGCTTATATACTTCTACTCCAACTATCCTTAATTTAAAGTCTTTTTCTCCATTTCCATAATTATCTCTTATTGTGAAATCTTTTTCTAGTATACTATCTGCTCCATCCCTTATATAGTAATAGTCATCTGGAATTTTTATAATAATTTCATAATCCTCTTCTGGCATTCTTCCTGCTGTTAATGTACCTTTAAATCTTTCATAACTAGTCACTTTTCCATAAAAATACATATCATCACATTGCATGTTTATGGTAGTATCTAAAAGTAAGTCATCTTTTTCTATGTAGTCTACATTTTCTATTTTTCGTATATTTTCGTAATCTTCTTGTGTAAAATACATATTATCTGCCTTTTTTAATATTATTCTATTTTCTGATAAATCTCTAAAATAATAGTTATAACCTGCTTTTCCTGCCTCATATTCTGTTTGTTTAAAACTTGCATATTCGCTAAGTAGTGCTGCTGTTATAAATAAAAATACAGCAAATAAAAGTAAGAATTTAGGAAGTATGTTAAAAGTATTTCTTATTCCTAGTCTTAACCTATTACCAACAGTTATTTTTGTATATTTACTTTCTTCTACTTTTTCTGGTTCTTCAATATGTTTTATTTCTTTATTTTCTATAATTTTACCATCATGCATTTTTATAATTCTTGTAGCATAATCTTGTATTTGTTCTATGTTGTGAGTTACAACTATTACAAGTCTGTCTTTTGCAACTTTTTTAAGAAGTTCTATTACATCTTTAGCTGAATTTGCATCTAAATTTCCTGTTGGTTCATCTGCTACAATAATTGGTGTTTCTTTTACCATTGCTCTTGCTATCGCTACTCTTTGCTTTTGACCACCTGATAATTTAGAAACTTTTGTATTTTTAAATTCAGTAAGACCAACTTTTTCTATCATATCTAATACTTTTTGCTTTACTTGTTTCTTTTTATAACCATTTAGTAAAAGCACTAATTCTACATTTTGATATACAGTATAACTATTTATTAAATTAAAACTTTGAAAAATGTTTGCTATGTATTTTCTTCTATAGTCTTCAAAATCTTTTTCTGTATAATGGCTAGTCTCTTTGCCATTTATATACATTTCGCCTTCTTCATAGCTATCTAAACCTGAAAGTACATTTAAAAGAGTACTTTTTCCACTACCAGACTCTCCAGTAATAGCAACAAATTCTCCTATTTTTAATTCTAGGTTTATTTTTGTAAAACCTGTTGAAATCATACCCTTGTTATAGTAAAACTTCGATACATCTTTTAACTTTAACATATTTTCCTCCTTTGTTTCTTACATTCTTTTATATTTTTCACATTCTAATCTTTCATAGAATATATCTTCTAAATTTATTTGTTTTTGTATTAACTTTTCCTTTTGTTCTTTTTTTAGAGTTTTTATTGCATATTCAAGTTTAGATGCCAATTTTTTATCTTCAGTTTGCCATGATGCTTCAAGCTTTTTTGCCTTATGACTTTTTGTATATTTAGCACACTTTTCATCTTTAGAGAAATGCTCATTCATTCTTTTTTCTAAATCTTTGGCTATTCCAGTATATATTGAATTATCCTCACATCTTAACATATACACGTAATACATAGATTTTTCCTCCGTGACCATTTGAACCATTTTTTATTTTCCTATGAAATTGATTTTAATATTTCCGACTCCTCCGTCTATATTTATTTTATTTTCTCCATTTCCCACTACTTTGTTATCTGAAATTTTCTCTTTATCTATAGTAACTTTTCCTAAACCTTTATTTATCTTTGTTGTGTATTCTTCTTTAATTCCAACTACATCTAATTTTAAGTTTCCTACTCCTGTGCCAATTCTAGTATTTCCTATTAATTTAGCTGAAATTTCAGTAGCTCCTATACCTAAATCACATTTTAGGTCAGTTATTTTTGAAGAATCTATTATAACTTTTCCTGCACCAGTATCTATTTTGGCACTTTCAGTAATATTAATGTTTTTCATAGAAGTTTCACCAGCTCCTAAATCCATTTTTAATACTTTAGTGTTTAAAATTTCTATGTTTACTTTTCCTGCTCCTGTATTAATATTTACACTGTCAAATTGTAAATTTTCTGGAACATATACAATCAATTCTTCTTTTTTATTATTGTTAAAAAACCAATTGTTGTCCTTTTCTTTTATTTGAATTTTTTTCTTATCTTGTTTACATTGAATATCCTTATTGCTTGATTCTACTTTTAAATGTTCTCCTTTTCTTATTGTTAAATTAGAATAAGCTATGTCTATATCTAAGAATGCTATGTTATCGTTTTCAATATTTGATGAAGTTTCAATTACATTATTACTATCACTGTTATTTTTTCCTATTTTTAATGTTAATGGTATGCTACTTACAACTCTTACTATTGTTGCAATAATTCCTACTATTAACGCTATTGCAAGTGCTATAGCTAAATATTTTATTATTTTTTGTACTATTGACATTTTATATCTACACCCCCGAATATACATGTTGCATTTATATATATAATATGTCCTTCTGGATTTTCTTTATAGTTTTTCTTATCTGTTACTCCTCCAAATATTGAAGATGATTTGATTTTTACATTGCAGTTTTCTGGTACATATATTTCAACTCCACCAAATATTCCTGTTGCATTAATTACTACATCTTGATTTATTATTGCATTTTTTATATCACATTTAACTCCTCCAAATACAGCCGTTAAATCTGCTCCTTTAAATTCTTGGTTTTCAAACTTAACATCTTGTCCTGAAAAAGTTGCACAATATTCGTTATCTTTTGTCATATTCTTATTTAATTTTTTGATTTCACTATTTATTTTACTATTAAATGTATCTTTAAAAATAAGTGATAGTCCAATTACTACTAATATTACTGGAAGTGCTAATTTCCAGATTGTATCAAAATTTAATACATCTTGGCATCCTAATAGTAAAGCAATTCCTATTAATAGGCCTATTATATTTCCTGTTTTTTCTCTTTCTTTAAATAATCCTATAAAACATGGAATAATTATAAATAAAGTCCACCATCCGTCAAAAAATATATTTATATTTGTTATTCCTAAAGCGTTTCCTCCTATAATTAATCCTATTCCTATTAATACTATTCCCCATAGTATATTTCCAAAATTTTTCATTTTTTCTTTCCCCTTTTACTCTTTTTATTATTATATTAGCTATTCTTATAAATAGTAATTAATTATTTTATAACATAAAAGCAGATAATTATCAATTATCTGCTCTTATATTTTTTCTTTTTTTTTATAATTCAAAACATTTTTATCCTAATGCAACATCTAGTACCATCATTAATACAAATCCACCTATTAGTCCTATCGTAGCTAAGTTTTTGTAATCTTTTACTGACTCAGGAAGTAATTCTCTTGCAACTACTATTATCATTGCACCTGCTGCAAAAGCTAATAAGAATGGCAACATACTTCTTATATATAAAACAAGTACTGCTCCTATTACAGCTGCTACAGGTTCAACTAATGCAGACGCCTGACCTATCATAAAGCTTTTAAATCTTGAATATCCTTCACTTCTAAGAGGAAGAGACACTGCTGCTCCTTCTGGAAAGTTTTGTATTCCTATTCCGAGTGCCAACATAACTGCTCCTACTAAAGTCATTCCTGGTACACCACTTGCTATTCCTCCAAAAGCTACACCTACTGCCATTCCTTCTGGTATGTTGTGTATAGTTATAGCTGATATTAAAAGAATACATCTTTTTAAAGACGATTTACTTCTTAAACTATCTTTACTTTTTAGAGCTTTATCCAAGAATTTATCAGAAAATAATACAAATAATCCTCCTATAATAAAACCTACTGCAGGTAAAATCCACTCTATGTATCCTAATTCTGCAGATAATTCAATTGAAGGTGCAATTAATGACCAAAAAGCTGCTGCAATCATAACTCCTGCACTAAAACCTAAAATTGTATTTAATACTTTTTTATTCATTTCTTTAAAAAAGCAAACAACCAAGGCTCCTAATGCTGTTACTCCCCAAGTAAACATACAAGCAAGTAATGCCTGAATTACTGGATTTAAATTTTCAAACCAACCCACTTTTATTCACCTCACACTACATAATATGATTTTGTTTTACATAATGTGACAGTGTATATTTTAATTAATTGATGTACCATTTACATATAATTTATAACCATTAAAGTTAATGTTACTATATGATGTATCTTCATCTGTTAAACTTGTTACATAACAGTCTCCTGTTAGTGTTAATGTAGATGTATAAATTGCTTTTAAACTGCATTTAATCATACAACTTGCATTTACTTTACAGAATTGCATTTAGTTTTTTACTTCACCGTATCTAAATTTAATGTTAAATCTCCAAACTCTAATTTATTTATACTATCAACATCATTTGTTCTTTTTAAAATATTTTTTATTCTAGCTAAAAGCTCTCTTGTATGAAATGGCTTTGTTATATAGTCGTCTGCTCCATTTTCTAACCCTTGTAATTTGTCGTTTATTTGAGATTTCGCAGTAAGCATAATTACAGGTGTTTTTATTTTTTCTTGTTTTATAGATTGTAAAATTTCAAATCCATCTTTACCGGGAAGCATTATATCTAATAATATTAAATCATATATTCCTGTTAAAGCCTCATTTTCTCCATCTATTCCATCTGTTACTATATCTACATTAAAGTTTTCTTTTTTTAAAGTCTCTGAAATTGCATCAGCTAGTGGATATTCATCTTCTATAATTAAAATGCGCATACATATACCTCCTGTATTTTTATAAAAGTATACCAAACTTTTATTGAAGTATTATTGAAACTTATTATATCAGAAAATGTATTTTTTTACAAAATTTATACATACTATAATAAAATAATTTTATGGAGGATTTTACAATGAAAAATGAAAATTTAAATATTCTAGATGAAGTAAACAAAGGTGCAACTATGGGAATGGATGCAATTTCTTATATTAGCGAAAAAGTAAAAGATGATACTTTTAAAAAGGTGTTAGATGGTGAGTACAATAAATATAAAGATATTTCAAGAAGAGTAAATAATATTTATTCAAATTACACAGATGAAAAAGAACCTCATGAGACAAATGGAATGACAAAAATGATGACATGGTATGGCATACAAATGAAAACTATGACTGACGATACTACTTCTAAATTATCTGAACTTTTAATGCAAGGAACTAATATGGGAATTATTGAAGGAAGACGTTTAATAAATCAAAATCCTGATGCTGATAAAGATGTAAAAGGTATTTTAGATGATTTTGTTACTATGCAAGAAGATAGCGTTGAAACTTTAAAAAAATATTTGTAATTTCTTATTTTACTTGCACTTTTTAATGTTTATTATTATAATAAATTGTAATTAATAGTTAGGAGTTTTATTATGGAGCATTGGAGTGTAGAAGATTACAAAAATTATACTGATGGTAGTAAAAAGAAAAAAAGTAAATATAGATCAAATAAAGTCTCTGTTGATGGACATACTTTCGATAGTCAAAAGGAAGCTACTTATTATAATGAATTAAAATTACGTTTGCAAGCTAAAGAAATAAATGGTTTTTGCCTTCAACCTACTTTTATGTTAGCACCTAGTCTAAAATATAAAGCTGACTTTATTGTTTTTCATAAAGATGGTTCTAGTGAAGTTATAGATGTAAAAGGCTTTAAAACTAAAGAATATATTGCAAAGAAAAAAGTGTTTGAAGATAAATTTAATTTGAAAATAACAGAAATAGAATAAATTGCTTTTTTAAATAAAAAAGTTCAAATTAAGATCCCTCATATTAGATATTTTCTCTAATTATGAGGGATTATTTTATATTTCTTATATTTTAATTATAAATCAAATATATTTGCTTTTAATACTATTTTTGAAATTTTAGTTTTTTCGCTTAATGGAATATTCCAATTACTAGCTAAAATAGATTTGCCTTTTTTATACTCTTTTGAAGGCTCACCTGCTATTTTATTTAATTGCCTTTGAAGTTCTACTTTATTTGTATATATGCTTAAAACATTTTCTTCATATAGTACATTTATTGTTGTTTCTTCTTCGGCTTTATTAGGCTCTTTGTATATTTTAACCTCTTTTACTTTCTTTTCTTTTTTTTTCATTTTCAACATCCTTTTTTACTTTGTAGCTATATAATATCATAAAACAAAATATTTTTCCACTCATTTTTCTAAACATTGTACCGAATTGAGAAAAAGTATCAGTTGAGGACTATCCCCTAATTGTGATTTTTTCTTATTTTTGCTATAAAGAAGCCTTCATAAAGCTCGGTTGGCATTACACAAAGTGTTCCATCTATTTTGGTTGGTAATAATGGTAATTCTTCTTTTCCTTTAAATTCTATTGGTACTATTTCTACTTTATTGTTTTTTAATATTTTACTTACTATCTCCTCGTTTTCTTTGTTTAAAATAGAGCATGTTGAATATACCATTTCTTGACCTTGTTTTAATATTTTTACTGCTTTGTTTAACAATTCTAATTGCGCTTTTTGTGATTTTTCTATTAGTTTTTCTGTAAATGTTTTTTCTAAATTTACATCTTCAACATTTAAAGTTCCACTACCACTACATGGTGCATCTAAAAGTATGTTATCAAATGAGAAAAAATCATTTATTCTTCTGCTATCTTCTTGCATTATATATACAGATGTTGCTCCCTGTTTTTCTATGTTGTATTTTAGCTTTTCTATTCTTATTTTATTTAACTCACATGCTGTTATATTTGCATTATTGTTTGTTAAACTTGCAAGCTCTGTAGTTTTTCCACCTGGTGCTGCACACATATCTAAAATGTCTGTATTTTCTTTTGGCTCTAGTACTATAGGTGGTAACATTGAAGATAAACTTTGAAGATAAATTTCGCCATTTTTATAAATTTCTAATTCTTTTAAAGTATCTTCTCTTACATTTTTTACTATATATGCAACATCACTCCAAGAAACTTTTTCAAATTCTATATTATTATTTTTTAGTACTTCTTCTACTTTTTCTATACTCATTTTTAAAGTATTTATTCTAAAAGTTACCATTCTCTTTTGAGAATATCCTTCTAATATTTTACTTGTTATTCCTTCCCCATATTGCTTATTTAACATTTCTATTAAAAATTCTGGTACAATTTTTTCGTTATTTTTCATTATTTTTAATATCTCCTTTTTATAAATTGTATCTATTATGCTTTTTAGCCTTTCTCTAATATTCTTTTTTCCTTTTGTGTTTCCGTAACACTATTACTTAATACTATAGTTCCAACAATAGATATAATTATAAATATAAAAATTATTTTCAAATTATTCAAATTGTGTGAAAATCCAACAAATATTAATAACAAAGTATAACCTAATATTCTTCCAATATTTAAAAATAATTCTCTATATAAAAAATACTCTGTATTGTATTTATCTTTATATTCCTTCTTATTAGAATAATTAAATAAATTGACTTCTGTAATTTTTAATATAATATTCATAAAAATGTAATAACTGATATTGTATAAAATAATAGAATTCATATTTATATTGTTCATTACTAAAGCAAAAGTAATAAAAAGAAATCCTAAAGAAAAACCTAATATAATCTTTTTATGTTTTTCCTTATAAAATTTAGCAAATATATACATTGTTAAAATAGAGCATAATGAAAGTAATGATGATATCCAACCTAATTCAAATTCATTCTTTGTATTATATATAATTAATAACGATACAACTAAACTCATAACTCCATATCTATTTATGCCTTTTAAAAATTCAATAGCATACAATTTTTTTAATGTTTTATCCTCTTTCAATTTATTAGCAAATTCTTTTACTTTTATATTTGATGTTTGTATATTTTTATTTTTTATATTAAAAGTATTTAAAATTTTAATAATTGAAAATATTAATATTAAAATTGCAGCTACTTGATATGATTTTAAAGTTATATAAGCACCTAATATTATAGGAACAACAAAACTTATTATTTCTGTAAAAACAGAAACTAATCCTATGTATTTTGTTCTTTCTTTTTGCAGAATACTTTCTGACTCCATCATATTTAATGGAAATCCTGTAGTCGCTGTAGAAATACCATACATTATCCCAATTATATATACAAAATTAATTATTTTATCTCCCATTACAATTATCATAAAAATATATAAAGCTTTTATAATAGTTCCAAATCTATATAATTTAATTTTATCTTTCTTTTTTATATAGTTAGCAACAATAAATGCACCTATTGTTGCTACTATCCATCCAACTATATTATAAATTGATAAATATAAAATATTTTGTTCCGTAATTTTATAAAAGTATGCTGCTAAAAATACATCTAAAAATATACTTATAACTTTTCCTATTGTTTGATCTACAATGAGTGTTTTAGCAGGTTTAGAAAGTCTATTACTTTGTTTTTTATTAATATTACCTGTGTTTTTTAATTCTTTATCGTGTTCTACATATTCTTTCAATAATTCTTCATTAAAATTTGATGTTACATTATCTATTCCCATTTTCATTAATTGCTCCTTATTATTCACCATTTATATCTACTATCATATCATATTAATATAAATAAGAAAAGAAGAATAAGGACATTTGGGGACGGGGCTCTTTTGTTCTTTACATAACTTCATTCTTTTTTACTTACAAAATAAATTCCTAGTGTTATATATGATAATATTGCTAAACCAAAAGTAATTTTTATAACATTATCATTTTCAGACAAAACTGTATATGATAGTATTGGCAAAATCGCTGTTACAATTCCTTCTATAAATCTTTCAAAAGTAACATATGATGTCTGTAATTTATCTTTTGAAGCCTCATATATAGCAACATTATCAAATATTTCATAAGCTCCATTCCCCATTCCTAGTAATAAATAAATTATTGGTAATATATATATTAATATTTCATTTGATGCAATAAATAAACTTGAAAAAGCAAATATAAATATCATACACATTGGTAAAATAACCTTTTTCCAATTCCTACTATTTGCTTTTCTTGACCAAAACTTACTTGATACTGCTTCAGATAAATTTATTATGATATTTAACAAACTATAATAAATATAATTTATATTTAAATATCTAAGTAAGAAAACATTTAAATACATTATACCTATTCCATTTGCAAATCTATTTATTCCACATGTTATAATTATCTTTCTAAATTTTTTATCTGTTGCTGGAATTTTTATTGTATCCTTTATGGTTATTTTATCTTCTTTTATAGGTGGTTTGTATGTATTAATTCTTATTGTTATATCTATAAATGCAATTAAAAATACAATTGAAAATAAAATCATAAATCCGTATAACTCATACCCATTTTGTGTGAATCTATCAAGAGTAATTCCCATAATTAAGCTAAATAATAAAACTATGGTATTTTTATACATATTTTTCGTTGCTGCAAACTTAGTTCTGTCTTCTTTTTTTAATAAAGACATTCTCCAATTAACAAAAGTTATATATCCCATCTCTCCTGTAATTGCATATATTGAAGCAAATATAAAGAACAATATAGTTCGTATGTTTACATCTCTTGATATAAACGGAATAATTGCGAAGCATACTGATGCCAGTCTGTATATTGAATAATTTGTTAATACAACTTTTTTTGATTGTCCTATTCGTGAAAACAATGGTGCTGCAAATATTTGTAAAACATTCGTTATTGTATCTAAAACAGCATAAATTCCAATTGCCAAGTCTGATAAACCTAAATATACAGCAAAAGCTGATATAAACGATGTGCTAGCTATTTTATTGTTTGCATTATCTAGTACTGATGAAGTTAAGTATTTTTGGTATTCCTTTTTATAGTTCATTTTTTCTCCTATTCTATTTCTAACTTTTCATTGCAAAAATGTAATTTATCTATAATATCTTGTCCTATATGTTTATTTGCAATTTCTACAGCTTTTTCACAGTTCATAATTTGATATTTAAAGTGAGCATCTACTCCATATAATACCTTTAAATTTTTATACTCTGAAGCTATTTTCCAAAATTCTTTACAAGGATACACTATACTTTCTCTTTTTCCTATTATACATTCATTAGGATGAGATAAATTAATTTCTATTGGTATTCCATATTTTTCTGCTGTACTACAAATTATGTGTGCAACTTTTTCATCTACTTTTCTAAAATTTTGTCTACTTAGCATATATATATCAGGATGTGCTATTATATCTGGTATGTTTTTTTCAATCGCTATTTTTACATATTCCGCATATTTTAAAGCATCATCATCAGTAAATTCTTGTCTTCTTAAAATTTTAATATCATTATTTTCATCATATATAAAATGCTGTCCCAGAATTATCTTATCTGATTCATTTTTTATTTCAAATAAGTTTTCCTCTTGTCCTGGTAAATATTCAACTTCAAAACCAGTCTCTATTTCTATTTTATCTTTATACTTTTCTTTTAAAGATTTTATACTATTTAAATATTCATTTTTTTCACTATATTTCATTCTCATATTTTTTCTATAATCTATTTCTTCTTTTTCAGGGCAATGGTCCGTAAATGCTATCTTTGTAAAACCCTTTTGAATAAATAGTTTTACAAAATCTTCATCTGTCATATTATTATCAGCATGTCCACATCTTCTTGTATGTGTATGGTAGTTAAATTTTTGCACAATTTCTCTCCTTTCTACAATTTCTTTTCATATATAAACGCTTTTTCAGTATATCCGTTTCCAAGTTGTCCTATTTCTTTGTTTTCAACTATTGTTTCATATACTTTTTTACATCCTAAATTTTCATAAAATTTATAATTACATGATTCATCTGTCATTATTTGAAGATTTTTCATATTATCTTTTTTTGCAAGTTCAAATACTTCTAATAATAATTTTTTACCTATTTTCTTACCTCTATAATCTTCATCCACTATTAGTATAGAAACCTCTCCATCAAAATAATTTTTTAATTTCTCTGGAATGTAATTATAATTATTTTCATATTCTTTAAATGCTTCTAAATTTTTTATACTTTTGCTTTTGTACAATTTATTTTTTACAAGTTCATAAAACTTTTTAGATGCTACATGTTTACTTGAATTTTCTTTTGAATAACCACAAAATCCTATAAGTTTGTTTCCTTCTTTATATTTTATTATCTTTTCACTTTCTTGTAAAATATCTAATAAATATATCCAAGCACAAATATCATTATCTGCTCCTGCTTCTTTTTTTCCTAAATTCCATTCTTTACTCAGTATTTTTACAGCTTGTTTCATTTCATTGTAATTCATCTATTTTTCCCTTCTCTCATGAAAATATGATTCATTTTGCCAAAAATAATTATTTTTTGAAATTTTTATTATTTTTCCTTTCTATATTTCTTAATAAAAAACTACTTCAAAAACTCATCATCTATTATTACTTTACTATTTTCTATTTTTACATTTACTCCAATTGGAATTATACTATTAACAATTTTATGACCAAAATCATTACATTTAATAATTGGAAAACTATATTCTTTAGTATATTCAAGCAATATATCTTCCATTTGTGGATATATATTGCCATCTTTTTTTAAATCATAATTATATCCAATTACAATACCGTTTATTTTATCAAATATACCATATTGTTTTAAATGAGCAAATCTTCTTTGACACTCATTTGGTGATGTTTCATAACTCTCGATAAATAAAATATTATGGTCAATACTTGGTAAATATTCTGTTCCAAGTAGGTACATCATACAACCTAAATTTGTTCCAATAATTTTTCCTGAAGAAATGCCATTTCTTATAACTTCTTTATTTTCATTATTAAATTTATCTAACTTTTTATTTATAAAAGCATCTTCAAATACTTTATACTGTTCTTTAGAATTTGTGTCTCCAAATGATATAAAATTTGGTCCACTAAATGTAATTAATCCTGTTTTTTTATAAATCGTTTGAAGTAATACTGTTATATCGCTATACCCAACTAATATTTTAGGATGCTTTTTTATTTCTTCATAATCTAATAAATCTATAAATGTATTGCATGTTTGTCCACCTTCTAAACATATTATTGCTTTTACTTCGTCATCTAAGAACATATTCATAAGATCTTCTGCTTTTTGTTTTCTTGTTCCACAAGAGCCATAGTAATCTTCTTCTACATATTTTCCAAATTTGATTTTAAAATTTTTGCTTTCCAAAAATTGCTTTGCATTAGCAAAGTCATTATACCTATTATTTAAAGCTAAACTATTTGATACCCCTACTATTCCAATAGTATCTCCATAATTTAATTTATCCGCTAACATAGTTTCTCCCTTTTTCTTAAATATATCATATAATAAGCTAAACTTATTTGGAATATCATAAATAAAGCAGATAAGCCAAACATATATCGTAATCCTTTTTCATACATTAGACCACACAAAAATACTCCTATTGCCTCTCCTAAAAATCTAATTATATGACATACATTTGAAAAACTTAATTGATATTTATTTTCTAATCTATTAATGTATACAGCATCACAAATATTTTCGTATGCTGTTGAAATAAATATTGACCAGGTAATTGCAATTAATGTAATTGCTATATTATTTGATACAAATGCTACTATATATCCTAAAAATCTTATTCCAAATTTTATAGTTACTGTTAGATAATCATTTTTAGGTGTTAAATATTTTAATGCTATAATTCCAAATATGTCTGCTAAAAGACCAATTACTAATAAATAATTTGTTGCTACATTATCGCTAAAATTAAAATAATTTGTTAATGTTAGCATTTTTAATCCAAGTGCTGTTGACATTGCAATAGTTCCTATTAAAGTATAAAACAAATATAATATTAAAATTTTATCTTTAAAAATATATTTTGAAGATATTTCTTTATGTTCATTATTATTTTCTAAGTTATTTACTTTTATATTAAGCAATATAAATAGTGAAAACATTAAGAATAAATTTGCTATAAATAAGCAAACATTATAATTTATAAGCAATCCTGCAATACTTTTGCCTATAAATACTCCACCAAATAAAATTCCAACATCTCTAAATAAATACTCTGTTAATCTTCTTTTGCTATAGATTGTTCCAGTTTTTACTATTGTAGTTATTAATGGATATATACTTGTGATTATTATGTATTCTGTTACAATATCTATTATTATCGATAATTTAATTTTTCCTACATAGCTTGTACTATTTAAGAAACATAACCAAAACATATTTATAAATTTTATTAATATAACTATAACTAATACACTCTTTAGTCTATCTATCTTTACATATTTTCCAATCAATCCAATAATTACAACGCTTATTAAAGTTCCTATACTTAATATACTACTTATATTTGTAACAGCAAAATTATTATCTTGTAACCATAGTTGTCTAAAGTTTCCCCATAATCCAACTGATATGCTGAAAAATGCTAACATTATTAGTATTTGATTTTCATTTTTTATTTTTTTCATTTGTTACTCCATTTCATTTATGTAACTATATATTTCATTCCAATTTTTTAATTGTTTAATTTTATCATAATTATAAATTTCGTTAGTTATCATAATTGTTTGTATTCCAACATTTTGAACACCTAGACAATTATTAAGTTGGTCATCTATAAATAAATCAATTTTTTCATTTTTACATACAGATGATTTTTCTCTAGCGTTTACTATTAATTTATCATAATAAATTTCATTTTTATCCAGCCAATCTTTACTTAATTTATATGGATCGTCATGAAATTCTGAATCTCTGGCTGTAATAATATATATTTCATGTCCCTCTTTTTTTAATTTATCTATTACTTCTTTTGCGTTTTCTCTTGGAGTTGCATTATTAGTAATATTTTCTTGAATATTTTTTAAGAAATATTTTAATTCCTCATATTCAAATTGAAACTTTTTTCTATATGTATCTCCATTGTTTTTTATATCTTCCATTGGATTATCATAATTATCAATTTTCTTTCCTAAACTAATTGCATATTCAAATGCTGCTTTATTTAGTTCTTCTTGCACTTCAGTTAATGTATTGTCTATATCAATTCCTATTCTCATTTTTTCCTCCATATTCATCATATATTTTTCCATCAGTAATTAAAAAATTTTCAACTGTATTTTTTATCTTTTCAATTTCATATCCATCTGCATTACAAATATTCCAGCCTCTTTTTTGTGCTGGAATCAAATTTTCCATTACATCATCTATAAATAAAATATTTGTTGGTTCAATTTTACAATCATTTTCTACTTTAATGTATATTTCTTCTTTTGGCTTTTTACATTCCATTTCAAAAGATAGCCAAACATAATCAAATTTTGATAAATTGTAATGTTTATCTATTCTGTTTTTATCTAAAATGGATAAATTAGATAAAATTCCTATTTTGCATTTATCTTTTAAACTATGTGCAAATTTAACAACATCTTTATAGTATTCAATTTTATCAAATTTTTCTTGATACATAGCATAAAATTCATCATAATTACATTGTATTCCAAATGATTTTTTTATTCGTTCAAACCATTTTTGTATATCTTCTTTTTTATATATTTCTGAAATACATTTATTATTTTCATCATGATTGCATTCATTCCATTTTTTTGTTATTGCATTTTCACTTAATTTATTCTCAATCAAACTCTTTATTATATCTGTTCTTGCATTAAAAACGTTATATTCTCCTTCTCTGTGACTTTCTACTACTCCACCCCAGTCAAAAATTACTATCTTATTTTTATCTCTCATTATTTTCTCCTCTTTTACAATTTTCATTGATTTTATCATATAAAGTATTTTAAATGCAACAAAAAAATATCTAACAAAGTATAATTCTATTAGATATTTTTTATTATATTAAATTCAATTATGTAAAGGGCAAAAGTGAGTAAGTCCCAAAATGTCCTTTATTCTTCTACCTCTTCAAATTGGCTATTGTATAGGTCTGCATAGAATCCGCCTTTTGCTAAAAGCTCTTCGTGTGTTCCTTGCTCTACTATATCTCCATGATTCATAACTAAAATTAGATCCGCATTTTTTATTGTTGATAGTCTATGTGCAATTATGAAGCTTGTTCTTCCTTTCATCAGGTTATCCATTGCTGCTTGAATTTGTAATTCCGTTCTTGTGTCTATTGAACTTGTTGCTTCGTCTAATATTAATATTTTTGGATCTGCTAAAATTACTCTTGCTATTGTTAATAATTGTTTTTGACCTGCAGATACATTGCTTGATTCTTCATTTAGTACCATGTCATAACTACTTGGAAGTGTTTTTATAAAATGATGTACATGTGCTGCTTTTGCTGCTTCTATTACTTCTGCATCTGTTGCATCTGGCTTACTATAACGAATATTGTCTTTTATAGTTCCACCAAATAGCCATGTGTCTTGAAGTACCATTCCAAACATTTTTCTTAAATCTTCACGTTTGAAATCTTTTATATTTATTCCATCTAACAAAATTGCACCACTATTTACATCATAAAATCTCATAAGCAATTTTACCATTGTTGTTTTTCCTGCGCCTGTTGGTCCTACTATTGCAATCTTTTGACCATCTTCAACTTTTGCACTAAAATCATTTATTATTATTCTATCTTCATCATATCCAAATTTTACATGGTCAAATGTGATATTTCCTTTTAGACCTTCTGTAGATTTTGGATTTTCTACATCTTCTACTTCTTCTGGTTCTTCTAAAAATTCAAATACTCTTTCTGCAGCTGCTACCATTGCTTGTAACATTGAAGATACTTGTGCTATTTGGTTTATTGGCTGTGTAAATTGTTTGTTATATTGTATAAATGATTGTATATTTCCTACTGTAATTTTTCCTTGAATTGCTAAATATCCACCTAAAATTGCAACTGCTACATATCCTATATTTCCTATAAAGTTCATTATTGGAAATATTAAACCTGATAAGAATTGAGACTTCCATGCTGATTGATACAATTCTTTGTTGGCTTTGCTAAATTCTTTTATTGCTTCATTTTCGCCATTAAATGCTTTTACTATTGTGTGTCCGCCATATATTTCTTCTACTTGACCATTTACATGACCTAAATAATCTTGTTGTTTCTTAAAGTATTTTTGTGATTTTCCTACTACATTTTTTACTATAAATACAGTAACTGGTAAAATTAATAGTGAAACAAGTGTCATTTCCCAGCTTATTGAAAACATCATTATTACCACACCAATTAGCGTACATATTGAAGTTATAATTTGTGTAATACTTTGATTTAAGTTTTGAGAAAGTGTATCTATGTCGTTTGTTATTATAGATAATACTTCACCTTTTGTTTTTTTATCAAAATAATGCATAGGTAATTTGTTTATTTTTTTAGCTAAATCATTACGCATTTTATATGTTAGTTTTTGTGCAACACCTGTCATTGTGAACCCTTGGATAAGTGAAAATAATGCACTTAATCCATATAATGCAAGTAATGTAAGTAAAATTTGTCCTATTTTTCCAAAGTCTATTCCGCTTCCACCAGATAATTTGCTAACTAATCCATTAAATATTTCTGTTGTAGCATTTCCTAATATTTTAGGTCCTACTATTGAAAATATTGTACTTCCAATAGCAAATATTATTACTATTACTAATGCTAATCTATATTTTGATAAATAATTGTTTAATAGTTTTTTAGTTGTTCCTTTAAAATCTTTTGCTTTTTCTACTGTTTTACCAGGTCCTCTGCCTGGTCCTCCCATTGGTCCGTGGCATGTTTTCTCTCCTTTCCTAAACTAATAGGGACGGGCCTTTTTAGTTTAGTTAAATTAATTGATTTCAATCAATTTTATAGATTAATAATTATTCTACTAAACTAAAAAGGCCCGTCCCTATTAGTTTAGTTCTTCTTCAGATAATTGAGAAAGTGCTATTTGTTTGTATGTTTCGCAGTTTTTCATAAGCTCTTCATGTGTGCCCTTTCCTACAATTTTTCCTTCTTCTAATACTATTATTTGCTCTGCATTCATTATTGTACTAATTCTTTGTGCTACTATTATAACTGTTTTTCCTTTAGTTTCTTTTGCTAATGCTTCTCTTAATTCGCTATCTGTTTTTAAGTCTAATGCTGAAAAACTATCGTCAAATACTAATATTTCTGGATCTATTGCAATTGCTCTTGCTATAGATAAACGTTGTTTTTGTCCACCAGATACATTGTTTCCTCCTTGTGCTATTTCAGACTTATATTTATCCTCTTTTGCAATAATAAATTCTTCCGCTTGTGCTATTTTAGCTGCTTTTATCATTTCTTCGTCACTCATATCTGGATTTCCATATTTTATATTGCTTTCTATTGTTCCAGAGAATAACACACCTTTTTGAGGAACAAACCCTACTTTTTTTCTTAATTCTTTTAAGTCTACATCTTTAATATTAACACCATCTATTACAAGTTCTCCTCTTGTTACGTCATAGAAACGAGGTATTAAGTTTACAACTGTAGATTTTCCACTTCCTGTGCTTCCTATAATCGCTGTTGTCTCTCCTGGTTTTGCTGTAAAGTCTATGTCTGTTAATATTTCTTCGTCTGCATCTGGATATCTGAAACTTACATTTTTAAATTCTACTAATCCTTTTTTATCTTGTTTAAATTGTTTTAGTTCTTTTTTATTTTTGATACTTGGGTTAGTTTCTAATACTTCATTTATACGTTTTGCTGAAACTGCTGCACGTGGAAGCATTATAGATATCATAGATATCATTAAGAAACTCATTACTATTTGCATTGTGTATTGTATAAATGCCATCATGTCTCCAACTTGCATTACACCTTCATCTACTTTATGACCTCCAACCCATACGATAAGTAGCATAATAGAATTCATAATAAAACTAAGTGCTGGCATCATTATACTCATTGCGCGGTTTACGAAAATATTTGCTTTCATTAAATCTTTGTTGCTATTATCAAAACGTTCTTCTTCACGTTTATGTGTGTTAAATGCTCTTATAACTGGAAGACCTGTTAATATTTCTCTTGACACTAAGTTTAGTCTATCTATTAAATCTTGCAATTTTTTAAATTTTGGCATTGCAACTGAAAATAATGCTAATACAATAACTATAATTGCTCCAACTGCTAATGCAATAATCCATGCCATAGAGTTATCGCTACTCTTCATTACATGAAGTACACCACCTATTCCTATAATTGGTGCATATACAACTACTCTAAATAGCATTGTTATTAAGTTTTGAATTTGAGCTATATCGTTTGTACTTCTTGTTATTAAAGATGCTGTTGAATACTCTCTAAATTCTTTTGTAGAAAATTCCATCACTTTTTTAAATACTTTATCTCTTAATGTTCTTCCTAATTCTGCTGCTACTTTTGCAGATAAAAGCATAACTATAATTGCACTTGACATACTAACAAATGCTACTCCTAACATTTGAAGCCCTGCCATAAAAATATAGTCATTTTGTATTTTCTCTGTATCTATTCCTATTTGTTTATATTCATTTTTTACTTGAACTATTGCTGCTTGACTTATTATTGAGTCACTCATTTTGTCTACTTGTTCTTGAGCATTTTTTACCATATTATCTAGTTGTTCTTCTGGCATAACTTTTAATATTTCTATTAAACTCATTTGTTCTAATATTTCTGGTGATATACCTGAAGTTGAAGGATATCCTGGTAAAGCATAATCTCCTTCTTTTATAGACTTAGCACTACTTTCTTGCATAGAACTTATTATTTGCATTTTAATTTGTTTAGCTGTTTCTTCATTGCTTAAGTTTGAAAGCATTAATAACGGTTTTGCAATTTGATTATTCAATGTTTCTTGCTCTTCTTTTGAAAGATTATTTATAATATATAACTCTTCATTTTCTAATGCAGGATATTTTTCCACATACTTTTCGTATTTCTTTTTTTCTAAGGAATTTTTCGAAATTAATGTATATTTACTTATAATACTCTCCTCTTCTTTTGTAAATAATAAAAGATTATCCATTTGGCTCTTTCTTATAACTTCTGGAGATGGATTTTCTATTCCTCCTGCTTGAATTCCTGTATTTACAATTTTAGATGTGTAATCTGGAAGTGTTAAATCTGCCCATGCTTGCACACATAATAGTAATACAATTATTACAACATATAATATAGATGACTTTAAATTTTTTAACAATTTAAACATTTTTATTCTCCTTTTTTATATATACAATTACATTTTATTAACTTAAGAATTATATGTGATAAACCAATATTTGTCAATTACTGTAATGTAAATTTTATGTGAATTACTTTTTGCTAAATTTCTAAAAAAAATGGATACTATTTTTAGTATCCACTTTTTTGAAACTTAAGTTTTGATTAATTGCAAGATGTTACTTAGCTTTTACAACAGCTACAATCAAAATCGTTTGCAATCTCTTCATCTTCGTAGTCAAAACACTCATCATCTTCCCAATCTATTTTTTTAAGTTCGGGACAAATGTAGTAAAGCACTATTACTGCTATACCTCCAAGCGCAACTACTACTGCAATAGTTTTTGCAATACCTTTTAAAACCTTCCGCTTCATATTTTCCTCCTTTTAGGTGGTGATAGTAACAATGCCTACTATCTATTTTTACAGAAACATATTGTTATTATAACATATAATTTCTATTTTTTCAACTTTTACTTATCTATACTTTAGTAAAATGATACTTTATTATTATTTCCATCACTTTCTATTAATATGTTTCCTTTATCTTTAGTCGTATAAATTACTGCTCCTATTTTGTTTAATCTATCTAATATTACTTGTTTTGGATGTCCATAGCTATTATCTTTTCCTACACTTATTATTGCTATTTGTGGTAATACTTGGTTTAAAAATTCCTTTGAAGAGCTTGTATTTGAACCATGATGTCCTACTTTTAGTACATTAACTTTTGGCCAAGTTCTAGATTGTTCATTTTCCTTTTCGCTATCTCCCATAAATAAATAACTTTGTTTTCCGTATGTTAATTTGATTACTATTGAAGATAAATTCAAATTTTCTTTTTCTTCTTTTTTTCCAGTTCCGCAAAGCATTATTTCACATTCTGCTTTTCCTAATTTAAATTTATCCCCTTCTTTTGGAGTAGTAACAGTCAAGTTCTTTTCTGTTATTGCATCTAGTACATCTTCAAAAGTTTTTGTGTTTGTTTGTATTTTAGGCATATATATTGTTCCTATTTCAAAACTTTTAATCACATCATCTAATCCACCAATATGGTCTTCATGTGGATGAGTTCCTACAAGATAGTCTATTTTTTCTATTCCTAGTTTTTTTATATTTGCTACTACCTTTGGTCCCATTTCATTAGTTCCAGCATCTATTAGCATAGTTTTGTTGTTACTTATTATTAAAGTGCTATCTGCTTGTCCTACATCAAAGAAGTGTATTTTTAATATATCTTCTCCTTCTAATATTACATTTTCACTTTCTTCTGCTGTAACTCTTTTTGAAATTTCGTTGCTGTCTGAAACTTCACTATTTAAAAATTCTCCTACTGTTATAACTCCACTTTCACTTAATATTCCAATTAATATTAATATAATAAGCCCAATTATAAATTCTATTCTTCTAGTTTTTTTGTTCTTATTTGCCACTTGTTTTCCCCCTATTACAAGTTTTTATTAATCTTCTTACTTTTTAATTTAACTCATGTATTTTTTACATTTAGTCTTTCCATATTTTATTCATCTTGTCTTCTATCTCTTTCTCTATTTCTTCTTGTCTTTCTATATCTTTTTTGTAAATTCCTTCTACTTGTTTTATTACGTCTCCTTCTTTTACATTTTCTTGAATTTTTTCTATTGGAATTTCTATTATTTTTCCTGTTTTTCTATCTTCACAAACAGCAATATTTTCCTCAAATCTATCTATTACTAATTCTTCTTCCATTTTTTCTAGCCTTTCTATAACTTCATTTATGAAGTCACTAATATTTATCTTTCTTATTTCATTTACTATATTTTGAAATAAACCTAATTGCATTTTAACCTCCTTTATTATAGCAATATATTTTATAAATTGCTATTGTTTTTTATTTTTTTAGATAAATCTGTATTATTATTTATTACATCAATATCTTTTTTATTTAAATATAACAAAAAATATAGAGCCTATAAAAAATTATAAGCCCTATATTTTTATTACTAATTTTTCTATTGTCTGTCTACAATAAGCACATTCGTCTTACAAGTGTTTCGGATTTTTAAAGATGTTAGCACATCTATTATAGTTTAAATTACTATCTCTATTAGTATATTCATCATTATACACTCTTTTTATAAGCAATGTCAATAATTAATTTACATATTTTGTAAATTGTTTGTTCTATTTTATAACTTGTTTCATACATCCATAAACTAAACCTACCCATGTTGAAGAGTTTGGACAAAATCTCTTTTGCACTCCTGATAATGTCTTACCAGAATAATAAGATCCTCCCTCTGTTAAGTATCTATTGTGTAATAATTTAGCTGCAGCTTCTAAACCTTCTGCTGGTGTTGAATATCTAATTAATTTTCCTCCAGACATCATACTAATATAATTACAAGTATTTCTATGGTTAGATGCTATACTCCATCCTGATTCAGCTGCAATTAATCCACAAAAGAATATTTCGTTTATTTCATATTCTTCACATATATCATATATTGCTTCAGCATTTTCTGCAAAAAATCCTGAATAGTCTACTTTCATATTAGCCATTAAATTTATAAAGTCTTCTTTTGATATTCCGCATCTTTTACTTAAATCCATGTCTCTTGAAATTGTTATTTCTTCTATAGATATATACTTTGGTTGTTCCTCTTGTATAGTTTCTTTTGTTGTTCTTTCTTCTGAAAATCTTGTTGTAGTTTCTACATTTCTTTCTTGAGTAATAGTTTGTACACTTTGAGCAACAACTAACTGTTCTTCTACTCCATTATTATCTTCTTTCGTATCTACTTTTGCTAATTTTACATTGTTTAATGTAAATAATTGAATATTAGCTCCTAATGTTACTAGTATTAAAAATATTGCTATAAAATTTTTTACTTTCAGGGAACTTTCTCCATTATTTTTCATTTTTTCAACATCCTTTCTTAGTGACTTTTTTTCAGCCACCTCTTTATTATACCACCTTTTAGCATATTCGTCAAATTTTGTATATTTTTATTCTACTTAATCCTATATTTTAGTTTAAAAAAAGAACATAAATTATAATTATAATTTATGTTCTTTTTCATTTCTTATTCCATCTTATTAATCTTCAGGAATAATTTTAATTTTTTTAACACCAAGAATTTTTTCCCATCTTCTAGCGTTTTCTCCTCCTTTTCCTATGACGAGTCCCAATATTCCTTTTGGTACAATCAAATACAAGTAACCTTCTTTAGCAACTTTGTTCATATCAACAACAACTGAATATCCAGTAATAAATCCACTGGCATAATAACAAACTAAAACTTTAAAATGATCTTTGTTCATTTCAATGTCTTCGTTTCCATTGATTGTTTCTGCTGTAATTCTAAAATCTGAAACTATTTTGATTACTCCTCCATTCAAAGTTTCTTTCAAACTTCTGTACCTTCCTACTTCTTTTAAAATAGCTTTGTATTTTCTTATTTCCTCGTTTACAAAACCTCTTGTCTTATTTGCCATACTTATTGAATCTTTCGTAGGAATTTTTACGGTATATTCTTTTACATACCGATATTCTCCCTGCATAAAAGCATAAAATGGCAATGTAACCTCGGTTTCTTCATAAGTAGACGGATTCCAAAATTTGCATTGGTCTTCTACTATTGAGTAAGGTATTTTATTGTTTCTTAATATTCCTTCATACTCAATAGGTACCTTAGGCAACACTGGATTATAATCATCCATTATTATTTTGCACCGTCTATTTTCAAAGACAACGCATTTGTTGGGTAATTCCCCTATACATGTAGTTCTCATTTTAACTGTTTGCATATTCTTCCTCCTTTTACATGTAGATGTTAAATTTTTCAATGTGCTTTATAATACTTCCTATTTTATCACATTATGTTCACTTTTGCAACAAAAAGAAAGAAAAGCACTAAAAATAGTTGCTCTTCTTTCTTTAATTTTATTCGTCTTTTGTTGTATTTATTCTTAATAATTTAAATATTTCTACTATAACAAGTGGAGCAAATACAAGTGCTATTGTTTCAATTATATTAGCTGTTGGTAAAACTGGTATACTAAATACTTCTCTTAAGAATGGTACAAATAGTATTACCAACATAAGTGCTGCTGACACTGCAATAGCTAATAATAAATATTTATTAGTTAAAGCTTTTGTTTTAAATATTGATTTTTTGTTATTTCTTACGTTAAATACATGAACAAGTTCTGATAGTGCTAAAACTGTAAATGCCATTGTTTGGCCTATTTCTACTTTTATTTCTTGCACACTTAATCCTTCTATTTGTGGAAGTTCAGCTTCTGGTGTAGCTAATCCTATAATAAATGCTGCAAGTGTTAATAATCCTATCATTACTCCTTGGTATATTACTCTCCATGTCATTCCTTTTGTAAATATTCCTTTTCCGCTTTTTAAAGGCTTTCTTTCCATTATATCTTCTTCTGCTGGATCTACTGCTAGTGCTAAAGCTGGAAGTGAATCTGTTACTAAGTTTATCCATAATATATGAATTGGAAGTAATGGAACTATTAGGCTAACATCTATTCCAAATTTGCTTGAAAGCCATGGTGTAATTAATATTGCTACAAATAGAATAATAATTTCTCCTACGTTGCTAGATAATAAATATTGTATTGCTTTTAATATATTGTCATATATACGTCTTCCTTCTTCTACTGCTGACACTACTGTTGCAAAGTTATCGTCTGTTAGTATTACATCTGAAGCTTCTTTTGCAACATCTGTTCCTACCATTCCCATACTACAGCCAATATCTGCTGTTTTTAGTGCTGGTGCATCATTTACACCATCACCTGTCATTGCAACTATTTCTCCATTTTTTTGCCATGCTTTTACTATTCTTACTTTATGCTCTGGTGATACTCTTGCATATACACTATATTTTCTAACATTTTGCTCTAATTCTTCTTGACTCATTTCTTCAAGTTCTGCACCTGTTATTGCTTCTTCATCATTTTCCAAAATGCCTAATTGTCTTGCTATTGCTATTGCTGTTATTTTATGATCTCCTGTAATCATAACTGTTTTTATTCCTGCAGTTTTACATTTTTCTACCGCTTTTCTTGCTTCTTCTCTTGGTGGATCTATCATTCCAACCATTCCAACAAATATCAAATCATTTTCTATATTTTTCATCTCTTCTTTTGTTGGCATATGATCCATTTCTTTATAAGCCATTCCAAGTACTCTTAAAGCATCTTGTGCCATCGCTTCGTTATTTCTTGCTATTGTTTCTTTATATTCTTCTAGGTTGTTTTCTATTTTTCCATCTAAAATGTAAGCTTTACATCTTGCAAGTACTTCGTCTATTCCACCTTTTGTATAAATAAAATATGTTTTTCCAGCTTTATGAACTGTTGTCATTAATTTTCTATCTGAATCAAATGGAATTTCCTCTACTCTTGGATATTCTTCATATAAAGCTGGTGGAAAATCTAACTCAAATCCCATATCTACTAATGCTGTTTCTGTTGGATCTCCCGTTAAAGTGTTGTCTGAAGCTACTTTTGTATCATTGCAAAGCATGCTTATATATACTAATTTTTTTAATTCTTCATTGTTATTGTTTACTTTTGCATTTTCTACATTTTGTAAAATATCATCGTAAAATACTTTTTGTACTGTCATTTTGTTTTGTGTTAATGTTCCTGTTTTGTCTGAACATATAACTGTTGCACTACCCAAAGTTTCTACTGCAGGAAGTTTTTTTACAATAGCGTTTTTCTTTACCATTCTTTGAACACCTATTGCTAAAACTATTGTTGAAACTGCTGCTAAGCCTTCTGGTATAGCTGCTACCGCCAAACTTACAGCTGTCATAAACATTTCTAATGCATCTTTTCCTATAGCTATTCCTATAATAAAAATAACTATACATATAAGAACTGCTGCTATTCCTAATGTTTTTCCTAATTTATTTAATTTTTCTTGAAGTGGTGTATCTGTGCTTTCTACACCAGTTATTATTTCTGCTATTTTACCTACTTCTGTATTCATTCCTGTTGCTACTACTATTGCTTTTCCTCTACCATAAGTAATTAAACTAGATGAAAATAACATATTACTTCTATCGCCAATACCTATTTTTTCTTCTTCAATGGTATCTGTATTTTTTTCTACTGGAACAGATTCTCCTGTTAATGAAGATTCTTGAGCTTTTAAATTTGCTCCTTCACAAATTCTTAAATCTGCTGGTACATAGTCTCCTGTATCTAGTACAACTATATCTCCTGGCACTAATTCCTTTGAAGGTAATACTTCCATTTTTCCATTTCTTATTACTTTCGCTGCATGAGAACTTAATTTTTGCAAAGCCTCTAAAGACTTTTCTGCCTTGTTTTCTTGTGCTACACCTATTATTGCATTTACTATTACAACTATTAAAATTATAATTGTATCTGTAATTCCTTCTCCTTGTGCAATTCCTACAGCACCTGAAATTATTGCTGCAATAATTAAAATTATAATCATGAAATCTTTAAATTGTTCTAGAAATTTAATTATTAAACTTTTCTTTTTCTTAGCTTTTAATTCATTTAAACCATATTTTTCTCTTGCTTTTTCTACTTGTTCTTTGTTTAATCCATTTTCGATATTTGTTTCTAATTCTTTTTCTGTTTGTTCAATACTTTTGTTAAACCAATTTTCTTCCAATTTTCATTTCTCCTTTTTATTATTTTTTCCATTTTTTTGTTTAATAGTCCATTTTTTCTAAACTTTCTTCATCTCCTTTTAACATTTTTCTCAAAAGTACATTATACTTTTTCGAATAATTACCTTTTAGTAAAATAAAAAATAAGACTCCTAAAGAAAACACTACATTTACATGTACTCCTTTCTTTAAAAGTCTTGCTTACCTTAAAGGTTACTAACCATGCATTTTCTGCCGAGATGTTGATTAGTAGTTTATAAGCTACTCCCCTTTAAATTTTTTATTATTTTACCATTTGTTTTTTATTTTGGCAAGTCATTTTTACTTTTTTTACTTGAAAGTATTTTTTATATGTTATATAATATGTTTAGTTTCATTTGCGGGTGTAATTTAGTGGTAGAATGTCATGCTTCCGACCTGATAGCGCGGGTTCGATTCCCGCCATCCGCTCCATTTAAAATCAACTTACGGACTTAATTGTTCGTAAGTTTTTTTATAATAGATAATATCAAAAAAGAGGAAAAAATTATAAAAACGATAAAGACAATATCATCTAAACGTTGTCTTTATCATTTAATTATTATCTGTTAATTTATTAAACAAATCCTTAAATATTTCGTTTGCATTTAAATAATTAACAAATTTAATTCTATGCCTGTTTTCGGTTAGTTTAAAAGTATTATCAGTATTTATAAGTGGACAACTAACATCCATTGTATTAAACCAATTTTTATTTATCATATATGCTATTACACTAATATCCCATAGTGGCCATCTTTTAGTAGGACCATAGGCTCTATTATAAAATCTATAGCATAAATAATCACATAATTCGTTTTTGCCTTTTAATTCACTTTCTAATTCGTATATTGATGTCATTAGATTCGATGTTATAGGAGAACAAGGCATAACAGTAAGTTTAACTTTCGATTCAAAAACTACTTTTACCGCTTCTACATCTTGATCAAAATTGAAATCTTTATTAGGTCCAAATAAAAAATTACTTCCTAACCATATAATTTCTATCTTATCAACAATATCTGGGTTAGATTTTAATGCTAATGCTATATTTGTTAAACACCCTATTGCTAATATATATGTTTTTTTATTTTTGTTAGCAATTTCAATTATTTTATTAATGGCTGAATTTTTTTCATTATATCCATTTTTTAAATAATCACGGGAACCTTTATATATAAGTGATTTATCCTTTAATCCTAATAAATCAAATACTTTACATGCTTCATTGTAACTGGCATCTATAGAATCAGAAACTGTTCCTTGCCATTTTTCATGTCTAAAAGGTGCTATTGTTATAGCGTCAATGTTGAATATTTCTTTGCTTTTTAGTAAATAAGATAATGCGAATTGGTCATCTGCTTCATTATATGTATCTGTATTCAAAATTACATTATATTTTTTTCACAGATTAAACTATATATTTCTTTCCATCCGTTTACTATTGGAATATTTAAATTATATTTCTCATTATATCTTGTTTTCATTAAAAAACATTCTATTCCTGCGTTTAATATGTATTTACATTTATCTGCTTCATCATCAAACATAATATCAATACTATTTTCAATACATTCTGGACTTTTATCTCTGCTTTTTGTAAATACTAATTTATCATATTTTATACCTTTTTCATTTAACCAATTTATAGTTACTAATTCATGGTTTTTAAAAAAATAATTTGATCTGTGTGTTATTAAAAATATCTCATTTTCTTCATATAATTTATTAATATATTTCTTAGCTCCTTCTATTAAATCAAATTTTTCAGCCATTCTATCCATATTATTGCGGATAAAATCTTCTATTTCCTCTGGGCTCCAATCAAACATTCCTTCAGTAATGTGTTTAGCTTTTTTGTTTATAATTCCTTTATTTCTTTTATTTTTATCTTCTTTTTCAAATTCTTCTAAAAATGTTTTATCTAAATCTGCTATTACATTATCAATATCTATTCCAATTCTCATATAACAACCTCCAGTATAAAATTAAGTTTTAATCTATAAAAATTATACATTATATTACAATTTTTTTCCACACTTCCTTGAAAAAATCAGCATGAGTATTTCTATATAGGTAATTTAGCAAATAAAATACCACTCCTAATACTTCAAACACATAATACAACTTATTTTAAACCTCTTTTTTATTTACATAATAGCCAAAATGTGGTATAATATTTTTGGTTGATTTCTCAGAAAATGAGGAAAAATTTCTTAGTTAGTATTTGTTGCATTATAATTAAAGCATAAGGAGGAAAACAATATGCAATATCAAGAAAGCGTCAGAATTCAAAGATGTGGTAACCGTGCAGGAGATACCTATGGACTGATTGAACTTCAACATATGGCAGATCCTAAATCAGTAATTGTGTCTCTTTGTGGGCAAAGGCTTTATCCGAAAAAATTCAATATCTTCGGTTGGCCGATATTTACAAAGGAAATCTGTGACCTTTTTGACTGGAAAGAGAACTCTCTTGAAAGAATATATGGAAAAGATTACAGACTTACAGCATTAGTTACGTATGATAGTGCAAATGTCCACATCGACCCGCATGCAGTTAATTCTTTGGATGGAATTAAAAACGGAATCAAAGACCTTGAGTCTTTGAATAGATTACTCAGAGATAGAGTGATTTATGATAAGCTTTTAGGTAGGGGCAAACTCAACAAGTATGTTATTTTTGGTAGATATAGCCTTGATGAATTTGCCCAGGTATGGACACTGGGTGAGCAATATGAAATCCCTGAAATGCCTATCGTTTGTACTCAAATCGGGTTCTATAGAGCTTACAATAAAGTAAAGCCTGATGCACTTGTATCTTGGGAAGGCAGATGCACTATTCCTTCTGAAGATGATAGTTGTCCTTGGTGTACCAAAAAATTTACTATTGAAGATGTAAGAAAAGGAAGATTTGACACTATCAATGGTAAAGTCGCCCATAGCGAATGTGCAAAGCAGTATGAACATGAAAGGGAGATTAACAAAATTATTCATCGAATTATGGAATTTATCTATGAAGATGGATTAACCTTTGAACTTCTTCCTAATGGCTATTGTAGTCAACCGTGTTATGCTCATAAGCCTTGGTTTTTGTGTCATACTCCTGATGGTGACATCGAAATCGGCTGGAGAAAAAGAGTTATTTCTATTGAATGGAAAGATAATTTCAAACCTTTCGATATGAGTATTTTTGACAGCGAAGATGTTACTAAATGGGAGCGTGGCATTCACGCGTGGGGAAATGACAAAGCATATGAGTATATTAAAAAGGTAAAGGAATTTGTTAATCCTAAACCTGAAGAGAAAAAATCGTAAAAGCAACATTACTAAGAAATTCAGCTGAAAAAGGCCACTAGATAATTCTAGTGGCCTTGACCTTTGGTTTTATAATGTTATACCATTTAAATATAATATATTTTTATATTTTCTATTTTTTCACCTATTTTCATAATTTCGAATGCTAATTTCTTTTATCATTTCTCCTGGATAATCATATAATGCTAATCTATCAAATTCTAAATAGAATGGCTTAAAACTATCCTTAATTGTGTTTTTCAATTCTAAAATCTTATCATAATCTTTATCTATATGTAGAGTTAAATGAAACGTAAATTTCTCTGGATTATATTTTTCTTTTGGAAATTTATTAAAAAAGATTCTTTGTAATTCTTTTATTTTCTCATTATCTTCTATTGCTAAATATAAAACAAAACTCTCATTTCTACATTTCATTATCTTAACATCATTTACTTTAACCTTTATCTTACCCATCTCTATTTTTTGAGCTATATTTATTATTTCATTTTCATTTTCTTTGTTAGTTGCAAAAATAGTAAAGTGATATGGTAAATTATCAATATTGTATCTATTCTCATCAATACCATAAGGAACTTTGCAAGTCTTTATTTGTATATTGTTCATTAACTTTTCTATCTTATTTAATTCTGTTTTATTCATAAAACTTATCATCGTAATTCTCTTACTCATTTAACACCACTACTTTCACCAACTTTATTTATATTAGTTTCTTTCTATATTTTTAATAAAAAAATCATCTTCTTCATTAAAGTGTATATCTATATCAAGACTCTTTTCATGCTTAGATGCAGCACTAGTTAGTTTATCTTTTATATTTTAAAGTATCGTCTATATATTCCTATCTTTATGTATATTATCCAAACTTTTACTAATTGTCAATAGTTTTAGTATTGCTCTTTTATGAAAAATGTTTATCATATAAATGAAATACATTATTTCCTATATTTACTAATTAGTGAAGGAATTATCCTCTCACTTTTGGTTTTAACATATATAACAAGAAAACATAAAAAACGACAATGCCGATTAAGCATTGTCGTTTTTTTATGGTTTTTCTAGTTTATACATTATTCTAGCATATATAGGTATAGAAATAGTAACTATCAATAATAATAATTTAAAGTATATAACATTATTCAACAAGCCTACCAATAGCATTAGTATAAATCCTATTATTCTTCCTATTTCCATAAAACCTTCTGTGAAAGTATGATATTCTACTAACCATTTTTCTATATTATTTTCTTTAACTGCATCATCTGATTTAATTTTAAACATAACTTCTAAAATATATACAGTTATGCTATATGTAAAATTATAAATTATTAATGTTGTTTTGCTTATATTTAATATTAATCCTAATACACCTAACACTACTAATGTAGCACAAAAAATCAATAATCTTTTTGCATATTTTTTTTTGATATAATTTATTAAATAAATATAGTGATATCATAGAAAATATAGAGAATATAGTTGTTAATATTCCAAAATTAAATGATGTTTTAAAAGTCATAATTGTTATTATAACTACTAATACTCGTATTGTATCCATCATAATTCCATATAAAAAGGCTAATTTATAAACTTTATTTATATTCTCTTTTTGTTTGCTAGATAAACTGGTTGTATATTTTTTTAAACTATATTTTTGAATTTTATCGTCAATAACAAATTTGTTAGTATCTATTTGTAATGACATTATTATTTGGAATAAAGTTAATACAAATATATATATTGCTATGTTTCCAAAAGATGTTAATTCTATAGAGGTTCCTAATATTATAGGAACTAATATATTGATAAATTTACTTAAAATTCTTTTTGTTGTCATATATTTTTTTCGGTTTTCATTATCGACTATTTGTGTATTCATTACATCATGTGTTGACTAGTATAAAGCTTCTGCAATGCCATAAAAGATTGCAAAAATTATAAAATATTGACTTATTTTATCTTTGAACAATACTATTAATAATATATAAATCGATTTGATTATAATACCAAATCGATAAATTGAAACTTTTTTTTTAGGTTTGCTTTTGATTATATTACCTAATAAAATACTTCCTACACCTAATAGTAAATATAAAATTATATAAAATGTTGAAACTTGTATTATATTTTCATTAGAAATTTGTAAAAAATATGCTACTAAAAAAGTTTCGCCAAATAAATTTATAATACCGTTGGTTAGGTCACATGCCATTAATGACTTTGCACTTCTATCTAATTTAGTTTTCATTTTTATTTTCCTTTCAAATAAAATTCCATTTTATTATACATTATATTACAAATTTCTTCCATTCCCTTTTGAAAATATATAGGAATGAGAATTATTATTACTTATATTCTTTTAATTGTATTTCAGTTATTTTTTTATTTAACAACATGTTCATTATAAAATCCGAGATAATATAACATATCCAAACTCCATATATACCGCAGACTTTACTTAACAAATATGCTAAAATTAGTCTTAATCCTCCGCTTATAAATAAACTTAATTTTGAAATATATTTAAATTCTTTCATTGCTCGTAATATACTAGTATAATAATGATAAAATCCCATTAAAATACAATCTAATATAACAAATAATAATAGTTTATAACCTATTATTAAACTTTCTTTTTCAATTAAAAAAAATGGTAAAGAAATTAACATTGCAACCCCAACGATTGAAGTAGTTATATATACTATTTTTTTATTTATATTATTTATAACTTTAGTTGTCTCGTTAACTTTTTCATTATCATTACTTCCAATTGATGTTGCAACCATAGTTTGTGTACCTATACCTGTTCCATGTAAGAAATTATTCATTAAATCTAAAAATTGCATTACAATTATATGTGCAGCATATTGAAGCGTACCAATCCTAGACATAATAACATTTAAAATAAAATTACTTCCTCTTTTAAAGATTCTTTCATAAATATTATATCGTATTAAATCAAATTCCTCTTTTGCTATACTTTTTACAAATTTAATTTTTACTAATCTTTTTGAATAATAAATCAATACTACCATATTTATTATTTCTACCAATACAGTTGAAATCGCTACACCTGTAATTCCAAAACCAAGTTTAACAAAAATAAAATCAAGAATGACATTAATAAAAAAACAAAGCATTCTGATATTAAACATTCTTTTACTATTTCCTAATGTTCTTTGATACCCACCTAATATTGTTAGAATTGTATTAGGCATAACTCCAATCAGTCTTATATATAAATATACTAAACCAATTTCATTAACTAGGAACATTTTTGGAATAAATTTACTTATACTTAATGTTAAAATTATACAAATTAAACTACAAATTACAGCAATTATTAAAGCTGTTCCTACAGCATTTTTTGCCTGGTCTTTATCGTTTTTTCCTAATAACCTAGCCACTATGACATTATTAGAAACATTTATTGATTGTAATACCAAATACATAAAATCTATAACTGTTCCCATTGCTCCAACAGATGCTATTATTTCAGAACCAAACTGTGATATCATAAATGTATCTGTCATAGTAATTAAAACACCAACTATACATTCAAATCCAGATGGGAGTGCTAAATCTAAATACTCTTTTTTCATTAATTGTTTCTCCTTAATTATTATGAATTGTTGTTTTGCTAAATTGTACTATATTTAGACATTTTTTTCTATATTTCTTAAAAATATTTTAAAAAATTATATATAGAGTAAATTTAAAAATTGTTGTTTAACTTGACCGTTTCCACTAAGGAATCGGCTCTTTTCCTATGTATACGAAAAGTTGGATAGATAACTAATTTTGATAAAAATGTAATAATGTTAACAATTAAAATAAAACAAGTGGATGCATTCTACGTTTGCCATCCACTTGTTTTTTATCTAATTATTTATTTGCTTCTATTTTTTTCTTTGCCTCTACTTTTTTAGCCAATTCTAACTTTTTAGCTTCATCAATTTGTTTTAGTCCTAGATTTATGAAATATATTATTACAATCCAAGCAATAATAGTCATTGCAATTTGTACTAAATAATATGGAAGTTCAATAGGCATATCCCAAATTCCATGTAGTACTACTGGTATTAAACAAATTAGTAAAAATCTTTTATCATTTATATGTTTTTTATCTAATTTATCAAAGCCCTTAACATACATTAATGCTGCTCCTTCTATTGCTGCCCAAGCAACGTGTCCACCTGGTGCTAAAAATCCACGTAGTTTAATAATTTCTAGCATCGTTTGTAAACCACCACTCATTCCATATCTTAAAATGTATCCTGCTGTTTCAAATGCTGCAAATCCTGCTCCAACTGCTGCACCTACTAATAAACCATTTAGTATATATTTGCTCTTTTTGCTTTTAAATAAGAAAATTGCAACAATAACAGCTTTAGCAGCTTCCTCAACTAATCCTATTAACAATGCCCCTGTAAAAGTTTGAGTTGTAGCATTTGTCTCAAAGTATGGTAATGAGAAATATAAAATTGCTAAAATTAGTGATAATGAACCACCCAATACGAAATATTTTATTACTTTATAAAATGGTATATTTCTGAACAAGTTAATTTCAAAGAAAAATATAAGTATTGTTACTGGTACTGCAAATGCTGCTAACATAACCATAATAGGTAAAAAGTTTGTATTTCCATAAGTTATAAATCCTATACGCGTTGGAATATATGCAATTAAGAAAAATAATAATATTTTAAAATATACCCATGCACTTGCTTGTTTTGGATTTATATCTTCTACTTTTGGAGTTGTTTTTTCTGAACCACAAACAAATACTTCATCTAGTTCTTCTTCTGTATGTTTTTTGAAAGTATTTTTAAATAAATCTTTAAATTTTACATAGCTTTCAGATTTAGCACCTGTTATTTTGTCTAAATTTTCAGTTATTATATTTGTTGCGTTCTTTTTATTAATTGGATAACCACATTCAGGACAGTTAATTTCATCACCTTTTAATTTTGCACCACATTCAGGGCATGTTTGTAAATTAATTTTTACACCACAATGTGGGCATGTTTTAGCACTTGATGATATACTTTCTCCACATTCACTACATTTTATTAATGCCATATTATGCACCCCTTTCTGTTAAAGTAGATAAAATATGTTCTACTACATTATTTATTTCAGTTGTATTTGTATTTTCTTCTTTAGATCCTACCATATATACTTTATTATTTATAACAACGGCGTATCTATTATCTACTATCAAGTGATTATTTACATTATAATTATATGCAAGTCCATATACTGTTCTGTTTCCAATAACTCCAGAAAGCAAATCAATTGTAATTTTAAGGTCACTATATTGTTTTCTCATGTAATCTGTAAAATTATTTAAGAACTGTACTCCGTTATTATATTTATCATATCTTCCAATAATTATATATGGAATTAGTGCTCCTTTGCTATCTATATTTTTACCTACATATATATATCCTTCTTTATCTGTAGTTACTTTATAGTTACTTGGTACTTCAAAAGATATGTCAAGATAAGCATCATTATAAATTGAATATCCTGTATTTGTTGATGGAGTAGTTGGTTGTTCTGTTCCAGTACCAGTTCCTGTATTATTATTAGGTTGTTGGAAAAACAAAAATGCACCTACAATTATTACTAATACTATTATTAAATATTTTAAGTTACCCTTTTTTATAAATGATTTACTTTCTTCTTTGTTTTCTGTCTCTTTTGCCTTCTTTTTTAGTTCATATCCACATTTTGGACAACTATCTGCTTGATCACTTATTTGATTATTACATTCTGGACATTTTATTAATGCCATAATATTCCCCTCCTTTTTCTTATAATGATATATTCATCATTTCTATTTAAAGTATAGTATAATTGGCATTTAATTAAAAGAAAAATTACCAAATAATCACTGACAATTTGGTAATTTGTGTAAGTATTTTAATTTTAAATTTTACAAGTTTTCTTTTATTTCTGGAAATAAATCATATAAATTATATCCTAATAAATTATCAAAGTATTCTTTTAATTTATATGTTTCCTTTACATGATATTGTGTATTTGAATATGCACCTCTTCTAATGATAATATCAATTAATCTTTTATCTATTGTATATACCTTTTGACCTTGAGGACACATTAAGTCACATAAGTTTATTATTTTTTCTTCTATTGTATATTTATGATTTTTTATAAAGTCTGTCAAAAATGGATTATCTTCTGGTTTTGGACCTCCCCCTGCAGTGCAAGTAATATCATTATTTAAATATGAATGTGTTAGGCATATATTACAATATTCCTCATCATACCCTTTGTCTTTTAAATAATTATATCCTCTCATAACATGTCCTTGTGATTCCCCATTATATTTTCCTATATCGTGCACATAACCTAAAGCTATTGTTTTATCAACATCTACTTTATATCCTTTTTCTTCTAACGCTTTAGCAATTCTTCCAGCACTATTTCCAACATATAAACAATGTTCTATCCATCTATCGTCTTTTGTATATTTTCTTTCCTCTTCTAATAAATTTCTTGCTCCTTCACTTGTTAATTTCATAGTTCATACTCCTTTATTTCACAATTTTCTTGACCGCTCACATTTAGTAACATCCCATCTTCTGGCATTTTTTCAAAATAAAATTGCATAGCCCTTGCTACTGCTCCATGAGTAACTAGTAAAATATTTTTATTATAATATTTTTCTTTTATATCATTTAAAAACGAATGAGTCCTTTTAAATAAATCTGGCAATGTCTCCAAACCTTCAACAATGTTTTTTGAATAATAGTTATAATACTCTTTAAAATAATAATCATCAATAATTGTATTAGTCAATATTCCTCCATCTCTTTCGATAAGCCTGTCATCATAAATTACTGGAATATTGTTTGCATTTATTATTTTACATGTATGCTTTGTTCTTTTCATTGGTGAACATATAATTAAATCTATATTCAATTCCTTAATTTTTCCTCTTATATTTTCAGCTTGTTTTATTCCAATCTCATTTATATCTTCATTATATCTACAATTATATTTATTTTCTTTATTGCAATTCGTTTGTCCGTGTCTTACTATATATATCTTCATACTTACTCTCCTAATTTTTCAAATAAATCATTATAAACACTATTTGCATCTATATAAGTTACCATTGTTATATTATGCCTATTAGTTGTTATTTTATATGATGTATCTTCTTTTATATTTGGACAATTTATATCTTTACTTGTAAACCATTTTTTATTTATCATATAAGCAATTACAGAAATATCCCATATAATTCTTCTTTCTTGATTTCCATGATAGCTATCGTTATAAAATCTACTTATTAAATAGTTGCATAGTTCACTTTTATCTTTCAAGTGATGATTTAATTCATATATTGATGTTCGTAAATTAGATGCTACATTTTTGCAAGGTATTACTGTTAATTTTACTTTAGACTCAAATACTGTTCTTACTGCTTCAACATCTTGTCTAAAATTGAATTCTCTATTATTATCTTGTAATAAGCTATGTCCGCCTAGCCAAATTACTTCTATTTTTTCAATTATTTTAGGCTCTTTCTTTATTGCTAGCGCAATATTCGTAATTGCCCCAACTGCTAATATATATGTTTTTTCATTTTTTAATGCTATTTCAATTATTTTATTAACCGCTTCATTTTCTTCATTATATCCATTTTGCAAATAATCTGTTGAACCTTTAAATACTTTATCTGTTGTATCAAAATTTAACCAATTACATATTTTTAATATTTCATTATAGCTTAATTCTTGGCTTTCCTCAGTAGTCACATTTTTTACTTTATGCGAAAATGGTGCAACTGTAATTGCTTCTATATTAAATACATCTTGTGATTTTAACATATATGAAAGTGCAAATTGATCGTCACATTCGTTATATGTATCTGTATCTAAAATTACATTGAACTTTTCTTTTTTATAATTTTTAATGTACTCATATATTTCTTTCCAATCTTTAACTCTAGTTAAGTTTTCTTCTTCTCTATTGTAAGGCTTGTCCTTTATAAGTGTAGTTATTCCGCTTTCTACACAATTTTTACAAATGCTAATTGAATCATCTATCATTACTTCTATATTATTTTCAATACATTTTTTAGATTTTTGCATTTTGTCACGAGCATCTGTAAAAATTAGTTTATCATAATATATATTATTTTCTTGTAGCCATTCTTTTGTCATATTATAAGGATCTGAATAATCTCCATTATCTCTTCCAGTAATTATATATATGTTATGACCATCTTCTTTTAGTTTATCTATATATTCTTTTGCTCCTTCAATTACTTTTAAGTTTTTAACGATTCTTTCTATATTTTCTTTATAAAATGTTTCATCTTCCTCTTTGCTCCAGTCAAACATACCATTTCTGATATATTTAGCATTTGGATTTATTATTCCACTATTTCTTAATTCTTTATCATGTTCTATATATTCCTTTAATAGTTCTTCATCAAAATTTGAAATAACGTTATCTATATCTATTCCTATGTTCATATTTCTTCTCCTATTTTATTTTTCTAATCCTTTATACTTCTTCTTAAACAGAAGTAGCATAGTATAATTATTTTTGGTGAATATCTACTTGTGTGTATGGTATTGTAATATTATTTTCATCTAATGTCACTTTTACAGTTCTTAGGGCATATCTTTTTACTGGTAATCTTACTTCTGGAGAGCACCATATAATTATTCTGTAATTTACTGCTGAATCTGCAAATTGATTTATTCCTACATATTTAACTTTTTTTACATTTTCATTTTCTTTTATTTTTTCAACAATTACATCAATAATCTTTTCAATTTTTTCTGTTTTTTCTTCATATTGAGCTGGTACATCTATTATCAATTCATCTGATGATTTTAGTGCCTGTCCAATGTTTCTGTTCGCAATAATTAATACATTTTCATTATTAACATCTTGCAATTTTGTTGTTTTTACACCTAATTCAATTACTTTTCCTTCAAAATCTCCTATTTTTATTACATCTCCGACTGAATAATAGTTATCTACTATTATATTAAATCCCATTATAATGTCTTTCAATGCATCTTGAAGTGCTAAACCTGCTATTACAGAGGCTACTCCTAATCCTGCTATAATTGAACTTACATTAACTCCGAATAGTTGTAATATAAATAAAATTGCAATTATTATTATTAAATAGTTTATTATATTTTTGGTAAGTTTTATGTATGTTATTTCTTTTTTATTATGTACTTTCTGATTTGTTTCTATCTTTTTTATTGCTTTATTAAAGATTTTGTCTTTTATTTTTAGTATTATTACTGCTATAACTATTGTTAATATCATAACTAATATATGTTCTTGCATTAAAAATTCTTTTATTTTTTCTATATCCATATTTCACCTCTTAAAATATTTGTTAATAGTATATCAATATTGTTTTGTTTTTTCAATGATTTCCATAAATAAAAAATCTTACACCAAATAGTGTAAGATTTTATTCAAATAATATTTTGAGATAATAAAAAAAGTCGAGTTATTCGACTTTTTATGGAGCAGGTAGCGGGAATCGAACCCGCATAGCCAGCTTGGAAGGCTGGAATTCTACCATTGAACTACACCTGCATCTGTATAATATTTTTTGTTCTCTCTCGAACGATTTTTATTATACATACTTTTTTATTTTTTGTCAACAATTTTTTTAAAATTTTTTAATTTTTTATTAAATTTTTTTATAAATTACTTTTTATTCAAAAATAGTACTAGTTCATATCCTATTTTCATTTCAAAAATCTCATTAATTCTTCTTTGCTTTGCATTCCTATTGTTTGTTTTTCTACTTTTCCATTTTTGAAAAGTAAAAATGCAGGTATACTCATAATATTATATTTTATTGCTAAATCTCTTTCATCGTCTACATTTAGTTTAAATACTTTTATCTTTCCCTCTAATTCTTTTGCAACTTCTTCTACAACTGGTCCCATCATCTTGCAAGGATTACACCAACTTGCCCAAAAATCTACTAGTACTGGTACGTCTGAATTTAGTACCTCTTTTTCAAAATTTTCACTTGTTATTTCCATATTAATTTCATTCCTTTTATAATTTATTTAGGTTTTTAAATGAGGATTTAACCTATAACCCTAGTTTTTTAGTATTATAAATTTAAGCTTTTTATTCTTTTGTACTTTTTAATAATTGTATTACAGACATTCCCGCAGTCATTCCCTCATATACAGCTTTTGATATCTGAAGGATTCCTCCTGTACAATCTCCACAAGCATATACGCCTTTTATATTAGTTTCCATTTTGCTATCTACCTTTATGTTATTTTCTTCATCTAATATAATTCCTAGTTTTCTTGCTAAATCACTGCTAGATGCGGTTCCAAGTGCTACAAATAATCCATCTATTTTCTTAGTAGTATTATCTTCAAATTCTATCTCTTCTATACTATTTGTTCCTCTGAATTCTCGTATTTTATTTTCTTCTACATCTATACCTTCTGTTCTTTTTTCCACAGGCTGTTCACCATTTGTTAACATTGTTACAGATTTAGCTATTGGTAATAAATTTTGCGCTTCATGTAAAGCATATTCTTTGCTTCCTAGTACTGCAACATCTTTACCTTTGTAAAAAAATCCATCACATGTAGCACAATAACTTACTCCTTTTCCCTCGAATTCTTTTATTCCTTTTATATTTGCTACTTTTCTATTACTTCCTGTTGCTATAATAATTGCTTTAGTTTCATATTCATGATTTAGTGTTTTTACAATAAAATTTTTGCCATAATCTATTTGCATTACTTCTTCATTTTTTATTTCTATATTTAAGCTTTTTGCTTGTTTTTCTCCTATTTTCTGAATTTCTTTTCCACTTATATTTGGTGTTCCATAATAGTTTTCGATTTTTTCAACCTTATTTAACGTTCCAATTCCTTTTGAAACAATAAGAGTTTCTAAACCTGCCCTTTTTGTGTACAAACTTGCTGATATTCCTGCTGGTCCACTTCCTATTATAATTACATCATATAACATTTTTTCCTCCTATAATATGTCATAAATATTCTTAAATTCATAGCCATTATCTCTATAGTATTTTATAACATCTGGTAATATTTCATACGTTAGTATTTTATCTGCTGCATCATGCATTAAAAGAACTACACTTTGTTTGTTTCCAGTTGTATCTATGACATTTTGTAATAAATCTTCTTTTGTTTTTGCTCCTTCTGCATCTTTTGATAAAGCATTCCAATCTAAATATACTATTCCTTGTTCTTTAAGGAAAGATTTCGTTTGTTTTTTTATACTATGATAATATCCTCCCACTGAGCCACCTGGGAATCTAAATATTCTAGAATGATAATTCGGATTTTCTAATGCTTCTTGTATGCAATTTTCTGTATAATTATATTCATCTAGCACAGTCTGAGAATTTTGGTAAATTTGACTGTATTTGTGAGTATATCCATGATTTGCTATGTAATGACCTTCTTCAAATTCTCTTTTTATTAGTTCTGGATTTGCTTTTACTCTATTACCTAACACAAAAAATGTAGCTTTTATATTTTCTTGTTTTAGTAAATCTAATATGAAAGGTGTAACACTTTGTGTTGGGCCATCATCAAATGTTAAAAATACTCTTTTTCCATTTTCTTTACTATATATATTCTCAATAGACTCAATTTGTTCTTCTGTTAGTGGATTTGCATTTTTATTTTTTTCCTGTTCTTTTCTTTTTTCTTCCTCTATTTCTTCATTTTTTATTTTTTCTTCTTCCATTATTTCTTTTTGCTGTTTTATACTTTCATTATGTTTTATTAATTTTATTGTTCCAAAAACAGATAATGTTATGATAACAATTACTAAAAATATAATTAAAATAATTTTCTTTATGTTAAATTTCTTTTTTACTTCTATTATTTCATATTGACACATCATTTTTTTCACCTATTCGACATTTTTTATATTATTATATACATTTTTTTATCTTTTAACAAGATATTGTATATATATATTATTTTAATTTTAGCAAAATAAATTGACAATATAGTTTTTATAAATTATTTTAATTTTTTTATTGATATTTTTTATATTTTCTGCTATTATATTATACATACTTATATAAATATACTATATATGCTGATGTGGCGGAACTGGCAGACGCACTGGACTCAAAATCCAGCGGGAAACCATGTGGGTTCGAGTCCCACCATCAGCACCAATGACATTTTTGTTCGAACTACATATACAAAAATCAATCATTAAAATGGTTGATTTTTTTGTTTTTAAAAAATTATATGTTTTGTCAGTGTGTATTGCCTTGTAGCGCCCATAAGTTATGATAGTATGTCATACTTAAACAAATAGAGTGTCCTAAAATTGGACACTCTATTTACCTCTGGCTTATTGCTAGAGATGAAACGATTACTGAAATAACTCTTTAAACTCTTCTTCTGTCATTCCGACAGGTAATTTTGAATCGCTCGTCGGGTACTCTGTGATTGGCTGTGCTACCCCATTTGTATCATCTTTTGCTTGGTATAAGCGAACGATAGATACATGGAATCCCGCGTTGAATTCAGCGTTGAATGTGCTGTTCATTGCTATGGCTCCATCAATGATTTCAAAGGCCACAACCTTCTTAAGATGCTCTTTCGGAATCTGCCGAATCACTTCGCCTACGCTAGGCTTAAAGAAACCATAGTATCCATAACCATGAAGCATTTTTCTGTCTTCTAATACTGACAGCTTGGAAAAATCAACTTTGTCTGCATAATCTGAGGGCTCATTAAGCCATGTATATGCACTACCAGTTAATTCATCAGCGGACAATCCTCTGAGATAGGTATCATGTCCGACGATGGGTTTGATGGTTGCGTACCAGCGAGCGATTTCCTCATTGCTCATTTTAGGAATTTCAAATTTCCGTTCCATATTTTACCTCCTTGCAATCGCAAATGTTAATTTACTACTGATATTCTTGTGAACATCAATAATAGTATACCTTATTTTACATAATATTTCAACTTATTTATAATATTTTCCAAATAGTATTACATTATAATAAAAATATGTTATAATTTTATTAACTTGATCGATATTTGTATCAATAGTTATGAGAGACCAAAAGTTGTAGATAATTACTTCGACGGCACCAAAGGATAATATCGTCGCACCAGACGAGAAAAACGATTAAATCGACTGTAAAAGGTCGATTTTTTTCGTACCTAAGTATTAAAATTTTCGGAAAGATGTGATATTATGTTAAACACAATCAAGAAACAAATCAATATTAGTAAAGAACTAAATTTTTAAATCTCCTTAACTATAAACATTTACTTATGACATCTGCACAAGTAATGGAACTAACTGAAAAAGAACAAAATATTTTTGTATTTGAAGTATTATATAATATTTACAATAGCATGAAAGAAATTTTTTGAAAGTTGCAATTTTATGTAAAATGTGGTACAATAAATATGTAAAAAGTTTTTCTTTTAAATTGAGAATATTTTCTCGATTTATTTGCTACATTATAGGTGGCAAGAAATCAAGAGTATCTCATTGAAGGGAAAATAGTAAAACAAAAACAATAAAAACAATTTACAGGAGGATTTTACTATGAAAGCATTTGAAACACGGAAAGCATCTGTTAAGCCACAGTATGATTCAGCAATGAAAGAAATTAGCCAGGCAATGAATTGGGGATGGAAAAGTACCCATGTAGGTAATGGAACTCTGTACCCTGAAGTTGCAGAAATGATTGCTAAGGACGGTTTTGATATCAAAATTGTCAAAAGAGCTGATGACACTATGTCATATAATGAGATTTCTTGGGAAAATGCAGAAGAAGGTAAGGAGGGAACTATTACTTATGTAGATGAAACTCAGCTTAAGCTTGATCCTGCAGATATCCTTGATCCTGCAGATATCCTTGATCCTGCAGATATCTTTGTAAGAATTCTTGGACTCAAAAGAGAGGAAGCTACTGAGTCAAAAGAAGACGAACATCCAAACAATGAAGAAAATAAAACCGATTCTGAAGCCGAAGAATAAGGCGAACACAATGTGAAACTCTTGGAGAGAGCTAGTATCAAACTAGTTCTCTCTTTTTTTATCATTTTATTAAAAACACTTTTTTTAATTATATGTTAAAATGTATATATAGTCGATAATCGTAAAGGTTTCAAGTGTGGAAGTTAGTAAATATCAAATTAATTAGCCTTGCAGAGCATACTAGTTATATAAAAACTTAACCTGAAAAAGCGAAAAAAACTTGAAAAATCGTCAAACTTCTGATATCATTACAATGTTAACCAGTAAAATTAAAAAAGCAAAACTTTGAATAAGGAGGTGCTTAATCAAATGTATGAAATTTGTAAGTACGAGAACATCAAACTGGAAGAAGCAATGACAATGGACCTCACTCAAAGAGTTCGGCTATGGGTTCTTCAAGGTTTCTCTGTTCAAGCTAATGACATTCCAAAGAAAGCTAATGTTCAAGCAACTTATGTCTATCAGTCCTCTGAAGGTCATATTTCTCTGATGATTAAGTGGACTATTGAGGGAGATTTTAGCCTCTATTTTGGTATTGTTGATGAATTCATCACTTTAGAGGAGCTAAAAGACAAATTTCCCAAACTTTTTGAGTTTGAAGGAAATTTGTATGCCTAATTGAACACAAAAAGTCTCTTTTTGAAAACACAGATAGAATATTTTCTATCTGTGTTTTTCATATTTAATATTCATTTTCTATTTTTCATATCCAGGTTTTCCAAGTAGTTTAAACATATTTTTCTTATACTTTTCAACACCTGGTTGATTAAATGGGTTAACTCCTAAAATATTTCCACTCATTGCACAAGCAAGTTCAAAGAAATAAATTAAGTGTCCTATTGCCTCTTCGTCTAATTTTTCTATATTTAATAAAATATTTGGTACATCTCCATCTACATGTGCATTTATTGTAGCTTCCATTGCTTTTTTGTTTACATAGTCTAGTGATTTTCCAGTTAAATAATTTATCTCATCTAAATTATCTTCATCTAAATTTACTTTTATATTTGATTCTTGTTTTTCTACATTTATTACTGTTTCAAATAAGTTTTTTCTTCCCTCTTGTATGTATTGTCCAAGTGAATGTAAATCTGTTGTAAATTCTGCTCCTGATGGATATATTCCTTTTTTATCTTTTCCTTCACTTTCTCCAAATAATTGCTTCCACCATTCAATTATGTAATGCAACTTTGGTTCATAAGTTACTAATATTTCTATATTTTTTTCATTTTTATAAAGTATATTTCTTACAACTGCATATTTATAGCAATCATTATATTTTAAATTTGCATCATTGTATTTTTCTCTTGCGAATCTTGCACCTTCCATTAACTTGTCTATATCTACTCCTGCTGTTGCTATTGGCAAAAGTCCTACTGCTGTTAATACAGAATATCTTCCTCCTATATTGTCTGGAATAACAAATGTTGTATATCCTTCTTTATCTGATAATTTTTTTAATGCTCCTTTTTCTTTGTCTGTTGTTACATATATTCTCTTTCTAGCTTCTTTTATTCCATATTTATTCTCCATAAATTCACGAAAGAATCTAAATGCTATTGCTGGCTCTGTAGTTGTACCAGATTTTGATATTACATTTACAGATAAGTCTCTATTTCCTATTAATTCTACTAAATCGTTTAAATATGTTCCACTCATATTATTTCCGACATATAAAATTTGTGGAGTTTTTCTTTGTTCTTTTGCTAATAAGTTGTAAAATGTATGAGTTAAGCTCTCTATTACTGCTCTTGCACCTAAATATGATCCCCCTATACCTATTACTACTAATATTTCAGAGTCCTTTTGTATTTTTTTAGATGATTTCTTTATTTTCTCAAACTCTTTTTTATCATAGTTTACTGGTAAATTAATCCAACCTAAAAATTCATCTTCTTTATCTGCTTTTTCGTGTAGTTCTTTATGAATTTCTTCTACTTTTTCTGCATATTTTAGTATTTGCTTATTGTCTATCTTTGTATTTTCTAATTCTAATTTTATATTACTCATTTTACTCCTCCTTAGTATTCCATAAAATGATTTTATATCAATTAAATATTTTATGCAAGATATTTTTTTACTTTACTTGATTTTTATTTTCTTTTATTAGATAATATTTCTAGGTGATTTTAATGACAAGTTTTATTTTAAAAATTATAGGTGTTATAACAATGTTGTTTGATCATGTTGGAGATGCTATTTTAGGAAGATTTTCTTTTTTTAACTTAATTGGAAGAATTGCTTTTCCTATTTTTGCTTTTCAACTTGCTGTAGGTTACACACATACTAGAGATTTAAAAAAGCATATAATTAAGTTATTTATTTTTGCAATAATTTCTCAAATTCCATTTGTGCTTTTTTTATCAACTTTCACTAATGATTTTTATTTAAATATTTTCTTTACATTTTTACTTGCTACATTTGCCATGTTTTTTTACGATAAATGTAAAAATAAAATATTAGGATTTATAAGTGTTATATTTATAAGTATAATTGCTGAATTAGTAAAAGTAGATTATGGTGCATTTGGAGTTTTATTAGTATTTTTATTTTATATTTTTAAAGATAAAAAAGTTTACATGAGTATTGCTACATTTATATTATGTTTTTCTAAGTATATTATAAGTATTATTTCTTTTCCTGCTTTTTATTTTCAATATATTCTATGTGCATTTTTTACCTTCTTAGCTACTATTTTTATACTTTTCTATAATGGAAAAGAAGGTCCAAAAACTAAATACTTTTTTTACATTTTCTATCCTTTGCACTTATTAATTTTATATTTTTTACATATAGCGTCATAAAAAAATCTCTATTTATATAGAGATTTTTTATAATGCCATATTTATTCCCTTTGCAACAACTTCAGACATACTTAAAACTAGCTCATCTATTTCTTTTGGCGTTACTATAAAATTAAATTCCTTTGGGAGTAAGGCTTCTTTTATTTCATTATAATTATCCTTTTCCTTTAGTTCGTTTAAATAATCATTTGATTTTGCTTCTTGTTGCAACTTCTCAATAAATATATTTAAAGCATCATTTACAACAACTGCTGTTTCTACAACTGTTGGTATTCCTATTGCTATTACCGGTATTCCTAAAGTATTTATAGAAATTTCTTTTCTAGTGTTTCCTACTCCTGCTCCTGGAACTATTCCTGTATTAGAAATTTGTATTGTAGAACTTATTCTCTCCATACTTCTTGAAGCTAATGCATCTATTACAATCAAAAGTTTTGGCTTTATATGTTCTACTACCCCTTTTACTATTTCTAGAGTTTCTATTCCTGTTGTTCCTAGCACTCCTGGTGCAATAGCACTCACAGGTCTTGCATTTTCATCTATATATTGTGGTAAATAATTTATAATATGTCTTGTTACTTCCACATTTTTTATTACATTTGGACCTAAAGCATCTGGTGTTACTTCTTCATTTCCTAGTCCCACTATTAATATATCATCTTTAAATTGAACTTTTTCACTTAATAATTTTTTTAATTCTTCTGCTAAAACTTGTGATGACTTTTCTAGTTCTTTATCTGTTAATAAATTTATTTTCTTTATATCTATTGTTATATAATCTCCTTTTGGCTTTCCTATTGCTTGTTCTCCTTCTTCATTTACAATTTTAACTCTTGTTACTTTTATCTTTTCGCTAATATCTTCTACCTCAGTTTCAACTCCATTTACTTCATTTTCTATGCTATTTGCTTTTCTATATAAATCTCTTCTTTCATCTGCCAAATCTGTTCTAAAATTAAACATAATAAATTCACTCCTTTTTCTTATTATTTGAAAAAAAAATAAATTTATTCGTAATTTTGATAAATAATAATTATACAGCTAATATAAAAAAAGTAGAAATATATATTCTACTTTTTTATTTTCTTATTAAAAAAATTATTTTAAGAGCAATAGCGACACAATATTGATTCTAATCCTATATTTAAGTCTATTAAACCAATTTTATAATTATAATCCAAATTTATTAACTCTTCTATTATGCTTTTTAACTCTTCTTCCTTAAAATAGTTTGACTGTGTTTTATATTTGGTTACTAAAAACATTTGGTTAGGTTTCAAATTTAAGCATTCTGCAACATTACCATTTTCCCTTTGTACTGTCTTAGTTATATATAATTTTTTAAAATGATTATATAAAGTTATTAATATTTTTTGAATTGGTTCTTTTTGATATATTAAATTGTTTAAAACATCTAAGGCTTTATCTACTCTTTTATTTCCTAGATTATCTGTTAAATCAAAAATAACACTATCTAATTGTTTTATGCATAATAAGTCAATATCATTTTTAGTAATTTTTCCATTCGTTCCTGCATATTCAATAAGTTTCCTTATTTCATTTATTAAAACTTGCATATTTGTTCCACAACATTCTATAAAATATTTTATAGTAATGTCATCTATTTGCACTCCATAGGCCTTCGTTATTGCTTTTATTCTCGCCCCTATTTGAACAGGCTTTAATTCACAAAATTCACAAACCGCTCCTACACTTTCTATTATTTTATATAATTCGTTTTTTTCCGCTTCTTCCTCTACAAATACTAATACTACAGATTCATTTATAACTTTTATATTTTCTTTTATGTAGTCAGCAATTTTATTTGCTAATTCTGTATTTACACCTGTCTTTTTTCTTCCTTCTTTTTTAAATAAGCCTGTATTTCTTGCAATAATTAGCTTTTTTTCATACCCAAATGCTGGTGTTTCTATATCTGATATTATTCCGTTTACATTTGTTTCATCTATTTTAATTTCATTTATTCCTGCTTTTCTTTCCCCGAAATTATTTTTTATCTTTTTCAAGCATGACTCTAAAAGGAATAATTCTTCCCCATATAAAAGATAAATGCTATTTTGTTTTCCTTCTTTTAAATCTTTTTCTAAATTTTCAATGGTTAACATTATTTTTCCTTAATTCCTTTCATTTATGTTACCATCTTATCATTTTATAATATGAAATTCAAGTTGTTTTATGGATTTTATTTTATAGATTCCTTTTAAATAATACTTTATTTTCTTATATATAAAAAGAAACATCTAATTTAAGATGTTCCTTTTTATTTTAATTTTCTAAAATTATTCTAAATATTTCTGCTATACTCCATGCTTGATTTATGGTTCCTTTTGATTCAAAAGGTTTTACTGAATCATAAAGTTCTGATATTCCCTCTACTGTCTTTTCCTCATAAAATTCTTTTATAAATGTATTTCTTACACCTTGTACAAATTTATTATATTTTTCTTGTAGTTCCTTTTTTTCTGTTTTATTACTTGCTTCTATTATTTTTTTGAATGAATCATAATATATTCCCAAAAGCCATGGCCAAGTAATTCCTTGATGATAGCTCATGTCTCTTCTAAAGCTATCTCCTTCATATACTTCTACATAGTTTTCCTCACCTTTAGCTAATGTTTTTAAACCATAATTATTTAACAACTTTTTAGTTACTGTCTCAAACATTTCTTTGGCTATTTCTGTTTTAGGATTTATTATTGGATAAGTAAGACTTAATGCAAATAATTGATTTGGTCTTATTTTTCCATCTCCTAATACATCATATAAGCACTTTCTTCTTTTATTATAGAATTTTTCTATAAATGTTTTTTGGCATAAATCTGCCATTTTTTTGTATTTATTAGCTTTTTGTTTATTTTCAAATTTTATTGTTAATTCTTCCATAATTTTTAAAGCATTATACCACATACTATTTATTTCTACTGCTTTGCCATTTCTTGGAGTTACTACATAGTTTCCTATTTTTGCATCCATCCATGTGTTTTGAGTTTCAGGAGTCCCCGAAGAAATTAATCCATCTTTATCTAAGAAAATATTATTATTATCTATATTTATTCCTTTTTTATAATTTTCTATAATATCTTGTAACACAGTATAAAAATTATTTTTTATAAAATTTTCATCTCCAGTGTATTTTAAGTATTTTTTTATTTGCTCAAATAATAGAAGCGAACTATCTACACTGTTATATAATGGTCTATTGTCATACCCAGAATATCCATTTGGAACCAATCCATATTTAACATCTCTTATCATAGTAAGTAAAACTTCTCTTGCTATTTCATATCTTTTAGTTTTTAATAGTATTCCTTCATAAGAAATTAATGTGTCTCTTCCCCAATCCAAAAACCAAGGATATCCTGCTATTATAGTATGTAGTCTAAATGTAGGTCTATATACAACAAAATTATCTGATGATATAACAAAATCTCTTATAACGTTATTGTCTTGCAATTTTGAATTTTTTTCTAACTCTGAATCATATACTAATTCACTGATTCTTGCTATTTCTTTATTTATAATATCTTTTCCATTTATTTGTTCTATGTTTTCTTCTAATGAAGCTGTAAATGTAATTTCTTTTACTTCATTAGGTTGTACTTCTATCTCATATCTTCCTGGAATAGAATGGTTTTCTTCAGCATTAAATCCTCTTTTTTCTTCTTCTATATAAAACATATTTTTAAAACTATCATTATTATGTACAATATATTTTCCTTCTGAAACATTTATATATATAGGATTTTCTGAATTTTTGTCTATTATTAATTTTAACTTTCTATTTTTTTCTTCTTGTTTTAAATCAAATTCATGGTTATAGTTTTCTGCATGAAAATCTCTAAAGTTAACTATTGGAGTTAATATCAATTTAGCTTTGTGATTTTTGTTATATATTTGATAATATACAACAACAGTATTTTTTCCATATTCCATGCAAATATATTTTTTTATAATTATATCTTCAATTTTATATGTATATATTGGTATATATTCTTTTTCAAAGCTCTCTAGGTATTCATATCCGTTTGAAATATAATTTTTACATATATTTGTATATAAATTGTACTTTTTATTGTCTATTTCTATACTTTCATCTACCTTAGAAAGAATTAAGTGTCTTCTCGCTGGTGGAGTAAGTGGCGCTATTAATAATCCATGATATCTTCTAGTATTTGCTCCACATATTGTACTACTTGCAAATCCTCCTATTCCATTTGTAATAATCCATTCTCTTTTAAGATCTTTCTGTAAGTTTATGTTAGTATACTTCATTTTTTCTCCTTTGTACTATTAATATTTCATTATTATTTTTTCTTTTGTTTCTATATTTCTTTATTATCTTCTTTTTTTATTTTTGTCGTTTTTTTAGCTGATGCTCTTTTTTCGGCATTTTCTTTTTGCTTCATTTTGGCTTGTTTTCTTTTTAAAGCTTTTTCATCACTTTCTTTTATTGAATTTATTCTGTCTTGATACTTTTCAGCAAATTTACTTTTTCCTCTTTTTCCTTCTTGATTTTTAGTTGCTTTTTTTACTTCTTTTTTATTCATTGTTGTTTTTAACTTTTTCTTTGTATCTTTTAATCTAGAATTTAACATTAAATATTTAGTATCATTTTGCATATCTCTAAATTTTAAATCTTCGCATATAAGTTCTATTATTGAAGATGCTATTGCATCTGGATTATGACGAATAAATTCTCCATCGATATATGATAGATTTCTTTGTAGCAATTTTACTCCTTGTTCTTTAGCTTTATATATATCCTCTTCTACTAGATCTGCACCTTCTCTGTTATATTTTCTTACAAATTCAGGAATAATTTCTCCAGTATCATATATACAATAATCTACAATTCCTTTTCCAGCATGTTCATTTAAGGCCTTTATATGATCAGACAATGTATAATTATCAGTTTGTCCAGGTTCTGTCATTATATTACTAATGTATATTTTAAAGCCTTTGTTCTCTTTTATTGCTTTTGCAACACCCTTTACTAATAAGTTTGGAATAACATTTGTATAAAGACTTCCTGGACCTATTATAATTGCATCAGCATTTTGCAATGCTTCTATTACTCCAGGAGCTGGTGAACAATTTGAAGGATTTATAAAAATACGGTTTATTTTACTTACCTTACTAGATACTATTTCAGGAATTTGCTCTCTGTTTTTTATAACTGTACCATCTTCTAATTCTGCACAAATATCTATTGGCTCTAAAGTTACAGGAAGTACCTTTCCTACCATATTTAGTACATTTTTAGATTGCTCTATTGATGCTGTGAAATCTCCAAATAATTCTTTCATTGCTAATAGATAAATATCACCAAAGCATAATGACTTTAATCTTCCTTGCGTAAATTTATAGTTTAATATTCCATTCATAACTGTTTCATTCTCTGATAAAGCTGAAAAACTATTTTTTATATCATCTAATGGCATTGTTTCTAGCAATTTTCTAGAATCTGTTACCTTTTCTCCATAATCTGAAACTGTTACTATTGCAGTTATATTACTTGTATAATTTTTTAGTCCTTTAAGAACAGAAGCAAGTCCTGTTCCTCCACCTATTACAACAATATTTGGTCCCTCATTATACACTTTTTTATTGAATATAAGAGATTTAACTTTTCCTTCTTTTGCTTCTTCTCTGTTATCTGTATCTTGTACTAACAACTCTAATGTTCTTCTTTGCATAAAAATATTTCCTATTATCACTAATGAAAATCCTACAACAAAACTAACTATTATTTTAGCTAAATCTTTGAATTCTAGTTGTTTTCCTGTTAATAACTTTGTCATTCCATAACATGCTAATAATATTCCTATAATAATTATTAACATCCATCTTTTCATTTTTGAACTATTTTTAAACCAACTAAAAAAACCTTTCATATTTCCTCCTAAATTACTCTCCTATTACTTCTACTTCTAGTTCTATTACTTTTCCAAATTTTTCATAGATAACTCTTATTACATATTCTATTAATTCCAATATATCTTTTGCAGTAGCATTTCCTGTATTTACAATAAAACCAGCATGTTTTAAAGAAACTTGTGCTCCTCCTATTTTATAGCCTTTTAGCCCTGCTTGGTCTATTAACTGTGCTGTAATAAAATTTGTCCCTCTTTTAAAAGTGCTTCCTGCACTTGGCATATCTATTGGCTGTTTTTCTTTTCTTAAATTTCTATATTCCTCTATTTTTTTATCAATCTCTTCTTTCTTTCCTCTTTTTAGTTTAAGGGTTGTACCTATAATAATTTCTTTATTTTCTTTAAATCTACTATGTCTATATGAAAAATCTATTTTATCTTCTTCTATGCTATTAACAATTCCTTCTTTATCTATGTAAGTAACTGATTCAACTACTTCCTTTATTTCTTTTCCATAAGCACCTGCATTCATACGAATTGCTCCACCTATTGTTCCAGGAATTCCGTGATGCAAATTCAAATCCTTCAATTTCATTTTTTTGAAGTAAAACAGAAAGCGCTCCTAATTTTACTCCACTACCTACATTTACTAAGACATCATCTTTTTCTTTATCTATGTCTATTTTATTAAAATCTAAAGATATAGTTATTCCCCTAATTCCATTATCTTTTACTAATACATTGCTTCCATTTCCAATAACAGTTAGGTGTATATTATTTTCTTTGGTATATTTTAATATATTTTTTAAATCTTCTAATGTTTTTACCTTTACCCAGACATCTGCTTTTCCACCAACTTTAAATGAAGTATGTTTTGACATATCTTCATTTAATTTAATCTCTGAATTTGGAATAATTTTAGTCAAATCTTCATATATTTTCTCAATATTCAAATTTTATCACCTCTGTTTTTAATATATGAAATGCTCTATTCTTTATGTTTTTAATTTTATCATTTTTATAAATATTTTACAATGATTTTCACAAATTTTACTTTTTTACTTGAAATTTATGTAGAATAATGTATAATATAGGTATTAAGAAATTTAAAGGAGGAATTTTTATGTTCTGTAAATATTGCGGAAAAGAAACTGAAAATGAAGTTTGCGATGAATGCAAAAACAAAGAAAACAATGAAACAATAGAAGTTGAAGCTACTAAAGTTGAATCTAACAACTCAACTACTTCAACAGAAAAACCAAAATCTAAAATAGCTGCTGGTTTACTTGGTATCTTTTTAGGTTCTTTAGGTGTTCATAACTTCTATTTAGGATATACAGGTAAAGCTATAGCTCAATTATTAATTTCTTTATTAAGCTGTGGATTCTTAGCTGTAGTTTCTGAAATTTGGGGATTAATTGAAGGTATCCAAATTTTAACAGGAAGTATTGACACAGATGCTAAAGGAAATAAATTAGCTGACTAATTTTGTTAATTATATAAACAATTTTATTGTTTTTTTATAATTTTATTTTATTTGAATTACAAGAAAAAAGAATTGATTAAAAATCAATTCTTTTTTCTTTATCTTTTTAGTGTATAATTTTAATTTAGTTCATTATTTTATAATAATAACCTACCTTACTTTTATCTTTATGTTTATTTTTTTCTTTAAAATACCTATAAATCTTTGTATTCAAAGTATTTCGTAACTTTATTTCCATCTTTATCTTCTGTAGTAATACTTTTTCCTTTTAGCCTATATGGATACATTCCATTGACTGTTACTAGAACTAAAAGTAATATGACCCAAAATGGATCAACATCTAGTAAGTATAAAAAATATTTTATACTTTCCATATAAGTATATCTCCTTTTATTTATTATGCTTTATATTATATTCTATTTTAGTATGTTTTTCAATGCTTCTACGTATTTTTATCATACTTTTCTATATATCAATCTATTATTTTTCATTTATATTTTTTATTTTATCAATAATTTCATTACTAAACTTTTCTTTTCTATTTTCATCAACTAGTCCATTTATTTCTTGTTGCACATCTGTAAGTTGTGTATAACAATATCCAGTTATATAATGTGTTTTTCTAATTACATCAGTTAACTCTTCAAATCTTTTTATAAATTCATTTTCGTCAATTACTTGTTTTCCATATCCCCAACCTTTATCTGAATTTAGTGCAATTCCACCATATTCACTCATTATAATAGGTTGTCCATCATATTTATAATCTCCACTAAACAATTTATGAATTGTATTGTAAGCTTTTTTATTATTTAGTACTGCTAATTCTTTATCATTATATTCATTGTACAATAAATCTGGTTCTTGTTTATAATCATGGATAGTTATTATATCTGATATTGTATGCTCCCAACCATCATTAGATATTACTGGTCTAGTTTTATCAATTGATTTAGTAACGTAATATAAGCTATTTGCAAAGTTTTGCTCTTTTATATCTTCTGATACCCCTCGAATTCCCCATGATTCATTAATAGGTACCCATGTAATTATTGATGGATGATTATAATTTTGTTTCACTACTTTTATCCATCCATCCATAAAATTTTCTATTGACTCATCATTAAAATCATAACAATTAGCCATTTCACTCCAAACTAATATACCATTTATATCACAATAGTATAAAAATCTTTCATCTTCTATCTTTTGATGTTTTCTTATTCCATTATATCCATATTTCTTTACGATTTCTATGTCTTTAATTATTGACTCTTCATTTGGAGGAGTTAAGTGTGAATCTGCCCAATACCCTTGGTCTAAAATCATTTTTAGGTATAATTCTTTATTATTTAATAATATTTTGGAATTTTCTATAGATATTTTTCTGACTCCAAAATATGAAGATATTTCATCAATTAGTACATCATTTTTATATAATCTATAGTTAATATCATATAAATATGGATGTTCTGGAGCCCATTCTTTAATATTGTAGTTGTCTTTTGAATTACATATATTCATTTCATATTTGAATATACTATCTTCAATTTTTCTTCTTTCAATGTTTACTATTTCGTTATTATATTTAATTTCTGTTTCTATTTCGTAATTTTCAATATCTTTTTCATTAATACTTGTATGTAATTCAATATTAAGATTTTTTTCATCATAATTTGGTGTGTTTTTAACTGATATAATATAATCTTTAGGTACATTTTCAATCCATATTGTTTTCCATATACCTGTTGTTTGAATATACCAACATTTAAAACTTTCACTTTTATATCTTTGTTTACCCCTTGGTTGGCTTTTAGATAATGAATCTTCTACCTTTATAGTAATGTTGTTTTCTCCATTTATTATACATTCACTAATATCAAAAGAAAATCTATGATATCCACCTACATTTTTTCCTACATACTTCCCATTTACCCATAATTTAGTAATAAAATCGCTTCCCTCAAAATGTAATATGGTTCTTTTATTTTTATTAATTTCTAATTTTATATTATTAGAATACCAAATATTTTCATGAATAGTTTCATCATTAATACCACTCATTTTAGTTTCATAAGTAAATGGGACAAGTATTTCTTTTGATTCTGGAAAATTATTAAAATATTGTTTTTCTTCTCCAATATTATTATCATCAAAAACAAATTTCCACTTTCCATTTAAATTTAACCAATTATCTCTTACTAATTGTGGTCTTGGATAATCTTTAATTGTTTTCATTATCTATACTCTCCTTAATTATTAAATACTTATAGTAAACATCATACCAGCTATATGCTCTATATATGTTTTTCCCTTTTAATTCTTTATTATGGTTTTCATGAAAGCAAATAACTGGTAATTTTTTTGATATGCTAATAATATTTTCTGTTTTATCTTCAATCATAATATCAATATTATATTTTTTACATATTTCAAGTTTATCTTCGCTAATTATTAATTTATCATATTTAATATTATTGCGATTTAACCATGATATTAAAACGCTATTCACTTTTCCTTCTACATCATCCCACTTACTTGCCCCTCTTGCTGTTATAATGTAAATTTCATTATCTTCATTTCTTATTTTATTTATTATTTCAGCTGCAAATGGTCTTGCTGGTTCATTTGTTGAATAATCTTTTACTAATGTCAGCCAACACTCTTTATCCTCTTCATCAGTAGTATTGAACATATCTTTTAATGACCATGCGTTAATATTAATATCTAGTTTGCCATATTTTTCAAAAAAATACTTGCTTCCATAATCACATGCATATCTAATAACATTAGTAAGTACACCATCTATATCTACTCCTATTTTCATGTTTATTCTCCTTTTTAATTATTATTTTTGCTATATATTTTTCCATAGCAATTTGAAAGTACTAATTTAAAACATTTTTAGGATTATTATTCAATATTTCTATTGTATTACTACACCATAATTCTACTAATCTATTAATTGACTCTTTTGTATAAAATGAATATGGTGCTGTTGCCATAATATTACCTTTATAATCAGTTAAAGTTTTATCATCGTATATCTCAAACGCGTAACTTATCTCATTGTTTTCTGCTTTTTTAAGCACTAACTCATGATTATAAATTTCCACTGGATTAATAATAATACCAACCTTTTTACCTTTTATCTCTGTATATTGTCTATATTTCTTATTTCTAGTATCCTCCATCAACTTTTATTACTTCGTCATTTATATAATCTGCATCATCACTAGCTAAAAAAGTAACTACATTTGCAATTTCACTTGGTTCTGCAAATCGTTTTTTGTAAATTCTATTTGTTTCTTCTTTAATTAATTCTTTAGGCAAATCTTTATTCATATCAGTATTTACCCAACCTGGTGCAACACAATTTACATTTATGTAAGGTGCAAATTGAATTGCTAAATTATGAGTTAAATTTATTAACCCTGCTTTTGAAGCATCATAATCTATGCTAGTTGGAAAGAATGCATTAATTCCATTTGTACTTGATATATTTATTATTTTGCCACTTTTATTTTTCAACATTTCATTTCCCACATATTTGCTTACAATAAATGGTGCAATTAAATTTATATTTAGTGTCCTTTTCCAATCTTCTACAGTTCTATCTTCGAACTCTTTATCAATAACAATGCCAGCATTATTAACTAGAACATCAATTTTCTCAAATTCATTAATGATATTTTTTATCATATCTTTAACTTCATTTTCGTTTGAAACATCTGCTTTAATGCATAGTGCTTTTATTTTATACTTTTTTTCTAGTTTTCTTTTCAATTTTTCTGCTTCTTCATTTTCTTTTATGTAATTTATAACAACATTATATCCTTTTTTTGCAAAATCTTCTACTATTGCTTTACCTATTCCTCTTGAACTTCCTGTAACTAATGCAACTTTATTCATACTTTTCCTCCAATATAAATATTTAATTTAAATTCATTCTATACTAAATCTATATAATTATCAATACTTTTTCTAGATTTGGCTTCTTTTGGTTTAATCTAATTATTATAGATATATCCTAATTTGCTATGTATTTCTTTATGGCAGTTTGAACATACTAATTTACACTTTAATGCCTCTGCTTTATATTCCTTCCATGACATTGTATTTCCTGAACCTAATTTAAATTCTTTTTGTTTTGGATCTTCATGATGAAATTCTAAAGCATCAACACATTTGTTATATCCACATATACTACATTTGCCACCTAATAGCTTTATTGCTTGTATTTTCATATTTCTTCTTAATATTGTTTTTTGATGTTTTCTAGTTTCATTATCACTTCTTGTTGATTCTCTACTACAATTATAACAATAAATTCTAGTAAAAGATTTTGTTTCAAATTTTGAATTACATATTTCACATATTTTTATCATTTTTTCACATCCTTGATATGTATTATACATACTTTTCTTTCTTTAAACAAGCGAACAAAAAAATAACAGATAATTTCTTATCTGTTATCTTTTATTGGCTCCCCTTGTTGGACTCGAACCAACGACCTATCGGTTACTGCACCACATTAACTTTCGTTAACATTATGATTTTTCATAATTTGTAGTCTGGACTTTCTCTTTACCATATCTTTAGACTTAGGTAGGTGGTGTAAAGTCTCTACACATAGCTTTCGCCTTGCTCGGTATTGTCGTGTAATTAAATTACTTACGAGTTTCACCGAATTAGCCACCTTTTTCATCTATAAGTTTCCTTACAGAGCTGCTAACATTTTAATCTTGAAAGTAAATTCAAAGATTTGCTTTACAGCCGAGCGCTCTACCAACTGAGCTAAAAGGGAATATATAACCTGGCGACAACCTATTTTCTCAGCAAGGTAACTCGCAAATATCGTCGGCATTTAGAGGCTTGACTTCTGTGTTC
>CAKPHG010000005.1 GCA_934157035.1 uncultured Clostridia bacterium
AAGAACACTTATTATAAAGGGTTAAATAGTTTCACCCTTAGACAGTTTTCAAGTAAAATAAATACTATGACTTTTTCTGTGACAATAATATGTTTGATGCTGTTTATAACAATCTGTGTGCTATCAAGTGCATTATCGATGAAGAATTCTTTAAATAAAAACTTCATTGATTTCTCACCAAGAGATATAGAACTTTCAAAAAGATGTAACGTTAATCAAGAAGAATCTGATATTACAGATATACAAAAGGAGAATTTAAAATTAAGTATTGAAGAAGCATTTAAAAAATTTGGGTTTGATTTTAATAGCAATTTAAAAAATATTGTTAAATTTTCATTATATTATGATGATAATGTTACATTAAAGTCTACACTTGGATCTTATCATGAAATAGCAAATAAACAATATCCATTTTTAAATTATAGTGACTATATTATTTTAGTTAAAAATAGTGATTATAATAATATAGCAGATAGCTTTCATTTGGAAAAAGTCAAGTTGGAAGATAATGAATATGTTGTAGTAGGAAATTATTCGAGCATTATTAATATTAAAAATGAAGCCTTAGAAAGAAATACTAAGATAACAATAAATCAAAAAGATTATTATCCAAAATATAAAAAAGCAATCAATGGTTTTTATGAAATGGGAAGTCAAGAAACAGAAGCTGGTTTCATTGTTTTACCAGACAATGCTCTTAAAGACGAACAAAAAATTAGAAATCAAATTATTGCTGATTATAATGGAAATCCTGATGATATTGAATCTACAATTAATTCAATCACTAAAAATAATCAATTTTATATTGATTACGGCATAACTATTAATACAAAAAAAGATATTAGAGAAGCAAGTATTGGTTTAGGTGCTGTAGTTACATTTTTAGGTTTATATCTAGGTATCATATTTTTAATATCATGTGCTGCAATTCTTGCTCTAAAAGAGTTATCAGAATCAAGTGATAATGTAGAGAAGTTTAAGATGTTAAGAAGAATTGGTGTAGATGAAGCAATGATTAATAAGGCTTTATTTAGACAAATTGGAATATTTTTCATGTTTCCACTTATTTTAGCAAGTATACATTCAGTATTTGGAATAATGTTTTGTAACAATATTTTAAAAACAATGGGTGTTAATTTTAATTTAAAATCAGTTATAATAACAGCTTTATTTATAATATTTATATATGGAGGTTATTTCTTTATAACTTATATATGTAGTAAAAATATAATTAAAGAAAAATAATATATCTGATAAAACGATAAAAGAGGCTATTACAAGCCTCTTATTTTAATACTCCAATTTCTCCATATCAAATAATGGAGAGTCATAAAAATCTTTAAGTTCTATTTTTAAAGTTTTACACATTTTAAAGATAATTGTAAAACTTGGATTATCTACATTGTTTGCTAATAATGCTCTTAATGTTGATGGTGCAATAGCAGATAATTCAGCAAGTTTATTTGGAGTGTAATTATAATAGTTAGAGAAGAAATAAGTAATAAAGATAGCAAAAGATATAATTTGATTTTTACCTTAATATATAGTATATAATTATGAACAGAAAAAACACAAATGTATGATTTTACAATTCGCACAATTTATTGAACTTTGAAATATGGTATAATGTTAGCAGTGAACGGATGTGGACGGTGTCCACAATTTGTCCACAGTAGAGAAATATTTATAATATAAATAGTACAGATAATACAAATAATATAGATGTTACCTAGTCTGGAAAAGCCTGAAATACAGGTAATATTATAAATACAAATAATACAGATAATATGGGAGTACAAAGTTCTTGTGGCAGCGGCAAAAAGTATAAAAACTGTTGCGGAAAGTAAAGAACACAAAAAAATAAAAAAATTAGCACTCTCCTATTGAAAGTGCTAATTTTTTATGATATAATATAGTAGCAAAGAAAAAAACATAATTACTAATAAAAAATAAACAAAAAGCACATTCTAAAATTAAAGATTGTGCTTTTAAAATGATTTATGTAAGGAGGGAAAAGATATGAATATTCAAAAATTTACACAAAAATCAGTTGAGGCAATACAAAATGCTCAGAATATAGCAATACAAAATAATAATGCACAAATAGAACAAGAACATTTATTACTTGCATTGTTAGAACAAGATAATAGTTTAATAAAAGAACTATTAAAAAAGATAGGTACCTCAGAAAAATTTGAAGAGGTATTACAAGAAAATGTTAACAAAAAACCAAAAATGACAGGAGGAGCAAGAAGAAACGATAGTATATATGTATCACAAGATGTAGATATAGTTTTAAATGATTCAGAAAAAATTGCAACTAATATGAAAGATGAGTATGTTTCAGTAGAACATATAATGCTATCAATATTTGATAATGCAAACAGCGAAATAAAAGAATTATTTAGAACTTTTGGTATAACAAAAAATGAATTTTTAAAAGCTTTATCAAGTGTAAGAGGCAACACTAGAGTAACAACAGATAATCCAGAGGAGACTTATGATGCTTTAAAAAAATATGGTCAAGACCTAGTAAAAATGGCAAGAGAACAAAAATTAGATCCTGTTATAGGAAGAGATACAGAAATAAGAAATGTTATAAGAATTTTGTCAAGAAAAACAAAAAATAATCCATGTTTAATTGGTGAACCAGGTGTTGGTAAAACAGCTATAGCTGAGGGATTAGCACTTAGAATTGTAAGAGGAGATGTTCCAGAAGGATTAAAAGACTGTACAATATTCTCATTAGATATGGGTTCTCTTGTAGCTGGTGCAAAATACAGAGGAGAATTTGAAGAGAGACTTAAAGCAGTATTACAAGAGGTAAAGAAAAGCGAAGGCAAAATTATATTATTTATTGATGAAATCCATACAATAGTTGGTGCAGGTAAAACAGATGGTGCAATGGACGCAGGAAATTTATTAAAACCAATGCTTGCAAGAGGAGAATTACACTGTATAGGTGCAACAACATTAAATGAATATCGTCAATATATAGAAAAAGACCAAGCTTTGGAAAGACGTTTTCAACCTGTAATGGTTGATGAACCTTCAGTAGAAGATACAATATCAATCTTAAGAGGTTTAAAAGAAAGATATGAAGTATTTCATGGCGTAAAAATTGCTGACAATGCATTAATAGCAGCAGCAACTTTGTCACATCGTTATATTTCAGATAGATTTTTACCAGATAAAGCCATAGATTTAATAGATGAAGCTTGTAGTATGATAAAAACTGAAATGGAGTCAATGCCAACAGAGTTAGATGAAATTTCTAGAAAAATAATGCAATTAGAAATAGAAGAAACTGCATTATCTAAAGAAACAGATGAAATTTCAAAACAAAGATTACAAGATATTCAAAAAGAAAAGGCTGAACTAAAAACAAAGTTTGATTCAATGAAGGCAAAATGGGAAAATGAGAAACAAGACATAATGAAAGTACAAAAATTACGTGAAGAAATTGAAAAGGTAAATGGACAAATAGAACAAGCTGAAAGAAATTATGAATTAAATAAAGCTGCAGAATTAAAATATGGCAAATTACCAGAATTACAAAGTCAACTAGAAATTGAAGAAGAAAAGGCAGAAAAAGAGAAAAATAAGGATGACAATTTATTAAGAAACAAAGTGACAGAAGACGAAATAGCAAAAATAATTTCTAGATGGACGGGAATTCCAGTTTCAAAATTAATGGAAGGTGAAAGAGAAAAATTATTGCATTTAAGTGAAATATTGCATAAAAGAGTAATAGGTCAAGATGAAGCAGTAGAAAAAGTTTCTGAAGCAATTATTCGTTCAAGAGCAGGAATTAGTGATCCAAGCAAACCTATAGGTTCATTCTTATTCTTAGGCCCAACAGGTGTTGGTAAAACCGAACTTGCAAAAGCATTAGCAGAGAGTTTGTTTGATGATGAACACAATATTGTAAGAATAGATATGTCTGAATATATGGAAAAATATTCTGTATCTAGATTAATTGGTGCACCCCCAGGATATGTAGGATATGAAGAGGGAGGACAATTAACAGAAGCAGTAAGAAGAAAACCTTATTCAGTTGTATTATTTGATGAAGTAGAAAAAGCACATCCAGATGTATTTAACATATTATTACAAGTTTTAGATGATGGACGTATAACAGATTCTCAAGGAAGAACAGTCGACTTTAAGAATACAATAATAATATTAACATCAAATTTAGGTTCAGAGTATATTCTAGAGGGAATACAAAAAGATGGAGAAATATCTGAAGAAGCAAAGAACAAAGTAAATGCATTATTAAAACAAAGTTTTAGACCAGAATTTTTGAATCGTCTAGATGAAATAGTATTCTATAAACCATTAAAGAAAAACGAAATTTCAAAAATATTAGAATTGTTAATAAAAGACTTAGAAAGAAGATTGGAAGACAAACACATTAATCTAAAATTAACAGATTCAGCAAAAGAATATCTAATAGACAATGGATATGATGAAATTTATGGTGCAAGACCTTTAAAAAGATTTGTACAAAAGAAATTAGAAACATTAGTAGCAAAGAAAATATTAGCACAAGAAATTCTACCAAACACAACAGTGACAGTTGACTGCATAAATGGTGAATTAGATTTAAAAAAATAAAAACATTTATAAAGGACATTTTTGGACAGATGTAATCTGACCAAAAATGTCCTTTATATTAATAAACTTGCTATTAAATCAATTACTGTACTTGTCATTACATCATAATTTAATTCACTGTGTTTATGATATACAATTTCATGGCATAAGTCATCAATTAAATTTATTGCTATATGAACTTTTTCATATAGGTTAGTTGTGTTAAAACCATTATTTGCTAGTATATTATAAAGTGTTTTTGTCATATACATTTCGTGCTCTTGAAAAAAGCAAGCTATTTCTTTATCTGAGTGAACCATAGCTGTAATTTCTTCGTGAGCTGATTGTGAAAGCTTATGATTTTCTACAAATTTATCAATCATCTCTTTTAATATTTCTTTTATATTATCTTTTGAAAAATATTTTTGCTCAGTTACAGTAAGCATAGGGTAGAAAATGTCACCTGCATATCTTTTAATTCCTTCAAGTAATATATCATGTTTATCATTAAAATATTGATACACAATACCAGTAGAAACACCAGCAGCTTTTGCTATTTGTGCCGTGTTTGTGTTGTAGTATCCTTTATTACATATAAGCTCGAAACCAGCCTCTATAATTTTTTCTTTTTTCTCAATAGAACGTTTTTGTATAGGTTCTCTAATATCGTTAGATGTCATATTTATCAGACCTTCCTCTAAAATTAAATTAATTATATTATAATGTCAACGAAATAAAAAGTCAAGAAATATGAAAAACTTTTCATATTCTATTGACTTTTGAAATAATAATATTTATAATGTCTAACAGAATATGAAATAAATTTCAAGTTAAGGAGGAAACTATGGAAAAAATAGTTGAAATAAAAAATGTAAGTAAAATTTACAAAACAGGAGAAAAAGAATTTAAAGCACTAGACAACATTGATTTATCTATAAACAAAGGAGAATTTGTTGTAATACTTGGACCATCAGGAGCAGGAAAATCAACATTATTAAATTTAATAGGTGGAATGGATACACCAACAAATGGAACTATAAAAATTGATGGAGAAGATATCTCAAAATATAATGAGAACAAATTAAGCGAGTATAGAGCAGAAAATATTGGATTTATCTTTCAATTTTACAACATATTACCAACACTTACAGTACTAGAAAATGTTGAATTGATTAAAGATGTTGTAAAAAACGGAAACGATAGCAAAGAAGCTATAAAAGCTGTTGGATTAGAAAATCACATGAATAAATTTCCAAATCAATTATCTGGAGGTGAACAACAAAGAGTTTCTATAGCAAGAGCTATAGCTAAAAATCCAAAATTACTTTTATGCGATGAACCAACAGGTGCACTAGATTCAAAAACTGGTGTAGAGGTTTTAAAACTATTACGCAAACAATGTGATGGAAATAATGGAGCAAATACAGTAATTATAGTAACTCACAATAGTCTATTTGCAGATATTGCAGACACAGTAATAAGAGTAAAAAACGGAAAAATAGAAAGCGTAACTGCAAACGAAAATCCTAAAAAGATTGACGAGGTGAAATGGTAATGGCTAAGTTAAACAAAAAAATATTAAGAGATATAAAACAAAATAAAATGCAGTTTTTTAATGTTTTTATTATGATATTTTTAGGAGTATTTGTTTTTGCAGGAGTCCATTCATATATGGATGGTATGCAAATAAGTGGAGATAATTACTATGAATCAAACAATTTACAAGACTTATGGCTAACTGGTGAAAACTTTAATAAAGAAGACTTAGACAAAGTAAAAAATATCGAAAATGTTAAAAATGCAGAAAGATTATTAAGTATAAGAACAGATTTAGAAAATGAAAAAGAAAAAGATGTACAACTAGAAACAATCTTTATAGAATCAAATGAAATATCAAAAATGTACATTGCAGATGGAGAAGAATTTTCTAAAGAAAAAGACGGTGTATGGTTTGATAGCTATTTAGCAAAATATCTAGACTTAAAAGTTGGAGATGAAATTACTTTTAAATATAAAGACTACACAATGACAGAAAAAATAAGAGGTCTAGTAAATACACCAAACCATGTTTATTTTGTAAAAGATGAAACAGCGATTTTTCCAACACATAAAGATTATGGTTACATATATCTTTCTATAAATGAGTTTCCAAAACAATATATTTATGATGAGCTAAAAAATAAAATTGTAGCTCAAAATCCTATAATGAAAAACATGAAAGATAGCATAACAAACGAAACAATAGAAAAAATGATTCCAGACTTTAATATAGAAGATTATTATATATTTAATCAAGTAATTGTAGATGTAGATGATACGAGCAAAATAGAAGAAACAAAAAGAAATATAGAAAACGATGTTAAAGCTGCAATAGCAGTTACAGATAGAGAAGCAAGTGCATCTTGCGAAACATACAATTCAGAAATAGAAGAGGGAGCAACTTATTCAGAAGTATTCACATTTTTATTCTTATTTATAGCAATATTATCTGTTGTAACAACAATGAACAGATTTGTGAAAAAACAAAGAACACAAATAGGAACACTAAAAGCATTAGGATTTAAAAATAGCAAAATAATAAGACACTATGTAGGATATGGATTTTATATAAGTATAGCAGCTTCAATACTTGCACTATTAGTTGGAAACTTTGGATTAGGCAAATTCTTCATGAACATGGAAATGTCGTATTTTGAAGTTCCAGTTTATAGTACAATATTATTACCTACAGTATATATACTTGCAGTATTTGTAGTAGTTATAGTAACTATTGCAACATATTTCTCTTGCAGAAAAATCTTAAAAGAACCAGCAGTAGAAGCATTAAGAATAGAAATACCAAAAGTAAAGAAAACAAATTTTGACTTAACAACAAAAGGAATATTCAAAAAGGCTTCAATTTCTACAAGATGGAATTTAAGAGATATAGGAAGAAATAAAGGAAGAAGCATAATGGGTATAGTAGGAATAATAGGATGTACAATGCTTTTAGTATGTGCATTTGGCTTACTAGACACAATGAATTCTTACTTAGACTGGCAATTTGATAAAATAAATAATTTTGAATATAAATTAGGATTATCAAGTAACTATACTGATGAAGAGCTAGAAGATGCAAAAAACAAATACGGAAATGCTACAAGTCAAACTCTAGCAATAGAAGTAAAAAATGGAGATAAAAAAGAAACAAATACTTTAACAATAAATGATGCAAAAGATTATTTAAAATATACAGACCATAACAAAAACTATATAGACTTAAAAGATGATGGAATATATATTACAGAAAAATTATCAGAAAAATACGACTTAAAAGTTGGAGACGAGATATCTTGGCATGCATTTGGAAACAATAATTGGTATACATGTAAAATAGTAGGAATAAATCGCGACCCACAAAATCAAAATTTAAATATGACTAGAAAATATTATGAGTCTTTAGGACTTGAATATAAAGCAGATTCGTTATATACTAATTATGACTTGAGTGATACAAAAACAATCGCAGGAGTAGAAACAATACAAAGCATTTCAAACCTAAGAGAAGGTATAGAAAGCATGTTAGAAACTACAAAAACAATGGTTGTAATATTAATAGTAGTATCAGTAATTTTAGCATATGTAATTATTTACAATTTAGGAATACTATCATTTGCAGAAAAACAATATCAATTTGCAACATTAAAAGTATTAGGATTTAAAGACAAGCAAATAGAGAAAATATTTGTAAAACAAAATATATGGCTTTCTATAGTAGGTATTCTAGCAGGATTACCACTAGGATATATAATGATAGACTATATATTTAAAGCAGCACTTGGAGAAAACTATGACTTTCCAGCAATGATAAGCGTACCTTCATACTTATATGCAGCAATAGGAAGCTTTGTAGTAGCATTAGTTGTAAATAAAATATTATCTAGAAAAGTCAAAACAATTGATATGGTAAGCAGTTTAAAAGGAAACGAGTAACGTGGCAAAAGGGACGCCCTTTTTTACCACAAAATTTGATATGAGTTATACTGCTTTAAATAGAGGAAAAAGAAAAAATGGGAAATATAGTTTTATTAGATGATCTAACAATTAACAAAATAGCTGCAGGTGAAGTTATAGAAAGACCTGCAAACGTGGTAAAAGAACTTGTAGAAAACTCACTAGATGCAGGAGCAAGCCAAATAATAATAGAAATAAAAAATGGTGGTAAAACTTTAATAAAAGTAACCGACAATGGGAAAGGTATATCTAAAGATGATATACCTATTTCCATTGAAAGGCATGCAACTAGCAAAATAAGAAAAGTAGAAGATTTAGAAAACACATATACAATGGGATTTAGAGGCGAAGCATTAGCAAGTATTTCCGCAATATCAGAAATGACAATGATATCTAAAACATTAGAGGAGACAATAGGATATAAAATTCAAACAACGGCAGGAAATGTAATAGATATAGAAGAATGTGGAGCACAAACTGGTACAACAATAATAGTAGAAAAATTATTTTTTAATACACCAGTAAGATATAAATTTTTAAAACAAGATGCTACTGAAAATAAGTATATAAAAGAATGGGTTCATAAGATAGCACTTGCAAATCCACAAGTATCTTTCAAATTGATAAGTGATGGAAAACAAGTATTTTTTTCTAATGGAAATGGAAAAATAGAAGATATCATTTATTTGTTATACGGAAAAGAAATAAAAGAAAATTTGGTAAAAGTAGACTACGAAGAAAATAATATAAAAATTACTGGCGTAGTAGGAAACACAATGGTAGCAAGAGATACAAGAAAGGACCAAATAATATTTTTGAATAAAAGGCATATACAAAATGTAGCTTTAATGAGCAGTGCAGACCAAGCTTTTAAAGGTGCTACAGGAATTGGAAAATATGGATTTTATATATTAAATTTAGAAATGCCAGCAAATTATTATGATGTAAATGTGCATCCTACAAAAATAGAAGTAAGATTTAATGAAGAGCATGAAATAACTAGAATTTTATATCATGCAATAAAAAATTCAATATTAAATTCAGAGTTTTTAGGAAATAATCAAAATGAAGACAAAGAAAAATATATTGAAAATGAATTTGAATTTTTGACAACAAACAAAATAGAAAGCAATGGAGATTTCAATAAAACGAGTAAGCTTGATTTACCTAAAGCAGATGTGACATCTTTAAAAATAGAAGAAAATACAGAAAAAATCATAGAAAACAGCGATTTACCAAAAGTAGAAAATCAAAATATTGAACTTAGAAAAAGAGAAGAAAAGAGAAAAGTAGAATATAAGTATATAGGAATTCTACTTAGAACTTACATAATAATAGAAATAGAAGACGAAATATATTTAATAGACCAACATGCAGCACATGAAAGAGTTTTATATGAACAAATAAAAGAAAATTATAAAAATCATATAGAACAAAATAGCCAATTAACATTAATACCAGAAGTAGTAAACTTAACACATAAGGAAATGGAATTTGTAAAAGAAAATATGAAACTATTTAGAGATATAGGGTTTGACATAGAAGAATTTGGAGAAAATACATTAAAAATAAATGGAATACCAGATTTAGAATATAGAGCAAATGCAAACAATATATTTTTAGATATATTAGATGAAATGTTAAGTAATGAAAGAACATCTGTAAAAGATGTAGAAGAAAGATTTATAGCAACAGTAGCATGTAAGGCAGCAGTAAAGGCAAATATGGATTTAAAAGAAAAAGAAGTAGATGATTTAATACAAGATTTATTATCATTAAATAACCCATACACATGTCCACACGGAAGACCAACAACAATAAAAATTTCTAAAGAATATCTTGAAGAACATTTAGGAAAATAGATTCATTTTTTACGTAAATGGAAATGTGAAAAGTCAACATTTTTTAAGTAAAAAGTTACATATAATAATTTTTTTATACAAAGAAAGTAGGCAGCTAAACTTATAGCTGCCTAACAAGAAATTATTGCTTTTTGTTTAATTTATCTATTTCAGTTGCAAATGTAGGACTAATTAAGCATAAGCAAATTAGACATGTGCTTACATCAATTAATCCAACGACACTTAATAAAATAGAAGCGACAAAAAGGAACAAACTTAATATTAGTTTACAATTCATAAACTACCTCCATAATGAAATGACTTTATAGCAACGAGATTATTATACTATAATTGACATAAAATGTAAATATAGAAAAAGCGTTTTTCGCAAAAATTAATTTTAAAGATACAACTATATTAGATATGAAATACTTTTATATATAAATATAGAAAAATTTTTAGCATTATGATACAATAATGCTAAAGTAAAAGAAAGGTATAGTAAAATATACTTTGGAGCTGTACCATAAGAAATAAAAATATAGGGGATGTCAAAATGAATAAGGCAAAAAAATACATAGAAAAAAATCGAGGTTTTTTAGAGTTTTTAAAATCATTATATAAACCGGTAAAAATGTTAACAATAATTATGATAGCAAGTATGATAATTTCACAGGCTTTAGACTTAGTAAAGCAATATATAATTAAAGGAATAATTGATTTGCCAAACACAAATGGTTTTCAAATTACTGATTTATATAGAGTTATTTTTATACTATTAGGGGTAATAATACTTGAATTAATATTTTATTATACATCTAATATTACAAGAACAATTTATATGCTAAAAAAACAAACACCATATATTTCAGAAAAGTTATTTAACAATTTAAATAAAAAAGCGTATCCATTCTTTATTGATAATTATAGTGGAAAAATAGCATCTTCTATAAATGAAATAAATGACGAGACACAAGTTTTAAACGAAAAAATTACATCAAAATTTATATCAATATTAACTTCTATGATAAGCAGTTTAATAATATTGTATACAATTGATGTAAAAATCTTTATAGTTGCTTTCATATTATTTTTTGGAATAATAATTACAAGATCTATATATTTTTCAAAAAGGTTTTTACCTGCTGTAAAAAAAGCCCAAGAATATAATAGAGAGTACAATGGAATTCTAAATGATGCTGTCTTAAATTTTACATCTTTGAAAATCTATAGTGCGATAGAAAGTTTTTCAAAAACATTAAAAGGCAAAAAAGAGGATGCAAACTTATATAGAAACAATGCATCTAAAAAAGAGTTTACGTATGGAGCAGTAGCTAATGGAATTTATATAATTGTTTTTACAATATTAATGTTGTATTCTGTAAAAATGTATAGCAACAATTTAATGTCACTAGGAAATTTAATATTTTTTATAAATGCAATGATAACATTAAAATCTCAGACGACAAGCTTTACCTGGGCATATATACATATAGGAGAAACATTAGTAAAAATTAAAAACAGCTATCAACTATTATACGAAAATAACAATATTATAGAAGACAACAAAGATGATATTAATATAACAAATGGTAATGTAGAATTTAGAAATGTATTTTTTAAATATAATAAAAAATATATATTTGAGGATTTTAACTTAAATATAGAAAATAAAGAAAAAATAGGTGTAATTGGAATTAGCGGAAGCGGAAAAACTACATTGGTAAATTTATTGTTTAAATTTTATTCACCTGAAAATGGTAAGATATTAATAGACAATAAAGATATTCAAAATTACAACACAAAATCATTATATAACAATTTAACATATGTACCTCAAGAAACTATACTATTGCACACAAGCATATATGATAATATAAAGATTGCGAAACCTTCAGCAAGCAAAGAAGAAATAATAAATGCTGCTAAAAGAGCAGAATTACACGATTTCATTGAAAGTCTTGAAGATAAATATGATACCATTGTTGGAGAAAGAGGAATAAAATTATCTGGCGGTCAAAGGCAAAGAATTGCTTTAGCTAGGATATTTTTAAGAGGTTCAAAAATTGTTATATTTGATGAAGCTACAAGCAGTTTGGATAATAATACAGAGTTTAAAATTCAAAAAAATATTCACAAGTATTTTAAAAATCAAACAATTATATGTATAGCTCATCGCTTATCAACACTAAAAGACATGGACAAAATTATAGTAATAGATAAAGGCAAAATAATAGATGTTGGATTACCTGATGAAATTATTTCAAAATATGATAAGAAAGAATTGTCTTTTGCAGAAATAAATTAAGATATAAAAATGTTACAAGGGAGGAAAAAATGGATTTAGTTATAGGACTTGCAATTCCTTTTTTAGGAACAACATTAGGAGCGGCAATGGTATTCCTAATGAAAAATAAAATAAATAGTAAAATAGAAAAACTTTTATTAGGATTTGCTTCAGGAGTAATGATAGCGGCATCAATTTGGTCATTACTAATACCAGCAATAGAAATGTCAGAGTCACAAGGAAAAATAGCATGGGTGCCAGCTGCAATAGGATTTTTACTAGGAATAACATTTTTACTAGTGCTAGACAGTATAATTCCACACTTACACTTAAAGAGTGATAAACCAGAAGGAATAAAAAGTAAACTAAAAAAGACAACAATGATGGTATTTGCAGTAACTCTTCATAATATTCCAGAAGGAATGGCTGTAGGAGTAACATTTGCTGGGGCACTTACACAAAACGCAGGAATAACAATGGCAGGAGCATTTGCATTAGCCATAGGTATAGCAATTCAAAACTTCCCAGAAGGTGCAATTATTTCAATGCCATTAAAAAGTGAAGGAATGTCAAAACCTAAAGCTTTTTTATATGGAACATTATCTGGAATAGTAGAGCCAATAGGAGCAATGATTACAATATTATTAACAAATACTGTGGTACCAATGCTTCCATATTTGCTAGCTTTTGCAGCAGGAGCTATGATATATGTTGTAGTAGAAGAACTTATACCAGAGTCACAAGCAGGGGAACACTCAAATATAGGAACAATAGGAGTAGCAATAGGTTTTGTAGTTATGATGATTTTAGATGTTGCGCTAGGATAATATAATTTATTAGTTTGCAATATAATTAAACTATATTTAAAAGCAATTAAAGATAAAAAAAGAATTTTAGTACTTTTTTATCTTTTTTTACATTTTTAGAGTTCTGTTTTTTGTTACATCCTAAAAACAGTTAGAATTAATTTAAAAAAATTGGGAAAAATATGCAAAAAAAGTAATGTTAGCCTTGACAAACAATTTAAAAAATATTATAATGTTAACCGAGACTAACAAAAAGGAGAAATATTATGATATCAAAGTCTTTAGAGGAATATCTAAAAACAATATACATATTAAAAAAACAGAATGAAAATGTACGTGTTACAGATATTGCTAATAAAATGAATTGTACTAAACCAAGTGTAAATAAAGCAATAAAAAATTTAAAGGAAAATGAAATGGTAAACTATCAATCATACGGAACTATAGAGCTAACTGAAAAAGGAGAAGAACTAGCTAAAAAAATATTAGAAGCTTATGATATAGTTTATTTATTTTTGAAAGATGTTTTAAATTTAGAAGATGGACAAGCACAAGAAGAAGCTGAAAACATCAAATCTGTGATATCAGATGATACAACAAATAAACTTGCAAAATATATTCATAAAGTTTTAGGTTTAACAAATCTAGATTGTGATTATGATATAAATAAGGAAAAGTGCAGATGCTGTGCAAGAAGAAAGATAGAAAGGAAATAGAAAATGAGTAATGAATTATTAGAAATAAAAGATTTACATGTAAATGCAGGAGAAAAAGAAATTTTAAAAGGAATAGATTTAAATATAAGAAAAGGAGAAATCCATGTAATAATGGGACCAAATGGTTCTGGTAAAACTACAACTGCAAACGCAATATTAAACAATCCAGAATACACAAAAACAAATGGAACAATTAATTTTAAAGGAGAAGATATAACAGATTTAAAAACAGACGAAATAGCAAGAAAAGGTATTTTTATGTCTTTCCAATTACCAGAAGAAATACCAGGAGTTTCTGTTACAAACTTTTTGAAATATGCTAAAAATAAAATTACTGGTGAGCCTGTAAAAATATTTAAATTTAAAGATGAACTAGCAAAATATATGGAAGAGCTAAACATGAATCCAAAGAATATGGAAAGAAGTTTAAACGTAGGTTTTTCTGGCGGAGAAAAAAAGAAAAACGAAATATTACAAATGCTTGTATTAAATCCAACACTTGCAATTTTAGATGAAACAGATTCAGGACTAGACGTAGATGCAATAAAGACTGTTTCAAAAGGAATAAAAATGTTTAAAAATGAGGAAAATGCAGTTTTAATTATTACTCATAATACTAAAATTTTACACAGCTTAAAAGTTGATTATGTACATGTTTTAGTAAATGGAAAGATAGTAAAAACAGGTGGACAAGAATTAGCAACAGAAATTGAAGAAAACGGATACCAAATGTACAAATAAAAAAGTATCTGTATAATATACAGCTACTAGCCAGTGAGGACTTTAAAAAATTAATTTGGAAGTATTTACTTTTAATCATGAAAAAAAGAAATTCCAATAGATAGTGACAAGAGAAATATTCCAACTGTTATAAGAATTTTCCATATAGCAATGGGACCAATGACTAAAAGAAATCCAAGTACTATAAGTGAAATACCAAATGCAGCCAATAAAGCTATAATCATAGAATTGTCCTCCATATAAATTGGAAAATTATCATTTAGTTACAAAATTTATTATAACACAAGTAATATGAAAATGCAAATAATGAAAGGAAATGAAAATGTCAAAGACTCAAGTTGAAGAAATAAATAGAAATATTTATGATATAAAAAATAAAGACGAATATGACTTTAAAATAAAAAAAGGGTTAACACCAGAAATTATAGAAGAAATATCAAAACAAAAAAATGATCCAGACTGGATGAGAGAATTTAGACTAAAGGCATTAGACGTATATAACAAATTAGAAATGCCAACATGGGGACCAGATATTTCAGAATTAAATATGGATGAAATTGCAACGTATGTACGTCCAAAAACGAAATTAAATAGTTCATGGGAAGATGTACCAAAAGATATAAAAAATACTTTTGATAAATTAGGAATTCCAGAAGCAGAAAAAACATCTTTAGCAGGTGTTGGTGCTCAATACGATTCAGAAGTAGTTTACCATAGTATGAAAGAAGAACTTATAAAACAAGGTGTAATTTATACAGACATGGAAACAGCAGTAAGAGAATATCCAGACTTGGTAAAAGAGCATTTTATGAAATGCGTGCCAGTTACAGACCACAAATTTGTAGCACTTCATGGAGCAGTATGGTCAGGAGGTTCTTTTGTATATGTTCCAAAGGGAGTAAAAGTGGATATACCACTTCAATCATACTTTAGACTAAATTCACCAGAATCAGGACAATTCGAACATACTTTAATAATAGTAGATGAGGGAGCAAGTCTTCACTTTATAGAAGGATGTAGCGCACCAAAATACAACAAAGTAAATTTACATGCAGGATGTGTTGAATTATATGTAAAAGACAACGCATATTTAAGATATTCTACAATAGAAAACTGGTCAAAAAATATGCTTAACTTAAATACAAAAAAAGCAATTGTAGGAAAAAATGCACAAGTAGACTGGGTAACAGGTTCATTTGGTTCAAAAATATCAATGCTTTATCCAATGAGTATATTAAATGGAGAAAACGCTAAAACAGAATATACAGGAATCTCATTTGCAGGAGGCGGACAAAACCTAGACAATGGATTTAAAGTAGTTCACAACGCACCAAACACATCAAGTGTAGTAAATGCAAAATCAATATCAAAAAATGGTGGAAAGTGCACATATAGAAGTTTAGTAAGAATAAACGAAAATGCAGTAAATTCTAAATCATCTGTATCATGCGAATCACTTATGTTAGACGATATATCAATATCAGACACAATACCAGTAAATGATATAAGAACAGATGAAGTAGAATTTTCACACGAAGCAAAAATAGGAAAAATAAGCGACAAAACAATATTCTATTTAATGAGTAGAGGATTATCAGAAGAAGACGCAAAAGCAATGATAGTAAGAGGATTTGCATATCCAATATCAAAAGAATTACCAGTTGAATATGCAGTAGAAATGAACAACTTAATAAACCTAGAATTAGAAGGAGCAATCGGCTAAAGGACATTTGTGGACGGGTCACTTTTGTTCTTTACGTAAAATGAATAAAGAAATGTTTATCAAGGCTTTTTTATAATAAAAAAATGTCTAGAAAATATTTCTAGACATTTAAAACGGTTTTTAATAATAGAATTGAAGTATTGCCCATGATACCGCACCAATAACAACAAGAAGCAAAGCTAAAATAGCAAATAAGATGCAGTCAGAAATTAATGATGATATTAGTACAGTTTCTATGAGAAATATAAGACCAATAATAGTTACTATTGCAGCTAAAATTTGCCAACACCGTTTTTTACTCATATAATATACCTCCTAGGAAATTTTTATATAGAATATTATAACATATAAACTTGAGAAAATCAATGAAAGGACCAATATTAAACATGGAAAAATTAAAATTAAATGATACACCTGTAAGAACTTCAAGGAATTTTAATATAAATAATATTAAATTAGAAAACATAGAGATACCGGAAATAATACCTGAATTTAGTAATGTGCTAATTAACAATAATTCTAATTTAATAATAGACGAAAATGTAAATGATTTTAATCTTGTATATGGCATACACGAGGATTTTACCAATTTGGTAAAAAGCAGGGCAAATAAAAAGATTAGAATACAAGTAAAAGAAAACGAAGAAAAAGAAGTTCAAATAGATTTTAAATTTGATAAAGAAAATGCTACATTATTTGAAAATATTCAAATAGAAGCAAATGAAAATTCAAAAGCTACTATTATAATAAAATATGAATCTGAAGAAGATGTACAAGCACTTCATAATGGAATAATTAATGTAGTAGCCAAAGAAAATGCTATAGTAAATATAGTAATAGTAAATCTTATGAATAAAGTTTCAAACAATTTTATGAGCATACAAAATGATTTTGAAGAAAATGCTAAAGTTAACTATACTATAGTAGATTTTGGTGGAAAGAATAGTATAACAAATTATTATTCTAATTTGTTAGGTGATTTTTCAGACAACACTTTAAATACTATCTATTTAGGAAAAGAAGACCAACTATTTGACCTAAACTACATTGCAGAATTACGTGGCAAAAAAACTAATATAGATATTGAAGTTCAAGGAGCTTTAAAAGATAAAGCGAAAAAGCATTTTAAAGGCACAATAGATTTCAAAAAGGGTTGTAAAAAAGCTACTGGAAATGAAAATGAAGCATGTATGCTTTTATCTGATACAGCAAAATCTTTAGCTTTGCCAATGCTTCTTTGCTCAGAAGAAGAGGTAGAAGGAAATCATTCAAGTTCAGCAGGAAAAATAGGAGAAAAAGAGCTATTTTATATAATGAGTAGAGGCTTTGAACTTAAAGAAGCTATGAAATTAATGGTTAGAGCAAGATTTAACGAAATATTAGAAAGAATAGAAAATGAAGAATTAAAAAATCAAATTATAAATGAAATTGAGAAAAGGCTAGACTAATAAAAATAAGTTGAAAGGGAAAAGAATAATGAAAAGTTCAAAAGAGTTCATGGACAATTTTATGGAAAACTGGAAAAATATGATTAAGTACCAAGATGTAAAATTGAATCCGATTGAGCCAAATTATGATGAGTTTGAAAGAGCGTTTAATGAAGAAAAGAAAATAGTAAGTACTCAAGAATGTAGAGAATCTAGAAAAATGATAGAAATAGATGATGGAAGATAGAAGGAAGGCTGTGTTAATTTTAAGCAAAAGAAAAAGCCTCAAAAGAGGCTTTTAATAAGGTTCTTCACGAATGAGCTTATAATTTAATATTAGTACTTGTTCAAGATTAAGGTTTTCAGTAATTTCTGAAGTCATGTTTTTTATGTCTTCAAACGATTCTATTTTAGTGCAATTATAATAGTCACACATTCCAGCTGACAAGAAATTACCGTCTTCAAGTGTTAAATAAGAAACAAAATAATGATAGTTCATAAAGATGCCCTCCTATGAAGTGATAAAGTATACAAACTATTATATACTTGAATTAATAAAGTTAGAAATATTATACTATAAAATTAACATAAAGTCAATGAAAACTAATTGAATTACTAAATCTAGTAGAATAAAAAATACGCTGTTGAAAATAATTAAATATAAAAATAAATTAGTGAAAGGAATAATAAATAATGAATATTGAAGAGATAAAAAAGGATTTTCCGTTATTAGAAAATAGTAATATAACATATCTAGATAGTGGTGCTACAACACAAAAACCATTAAAGGTAATAAATGCAGTAGACGAATTTTACAAAAAATACAATGCAAACCCACATAGGGGAGCATATTCTTTAAGTGTTGAAGCAACTGAAATTTATGAAAACACAAGAACTAAAATTGCAAAATTCATAAATGCAAAACATAGAGAAGAGATAATATTTTCTAAAAATGCTACAGAAAGTTTAAATTTAATTGCATATTCATATGGATTAGAAAACTTAAAAAAAGATGATGAAGTAGTAATTTCAATAATGGAACACCATTCAAACTTAGTCCCTTGGCAAAAAGTAACTAAAAAAACAGGTGCTAAGTTAAAATACATGTATATAAATGACGAGTTTGAATTAACAGATAAAGAAATAGAAGAAAAAATTACGGACAAAACAAAAATCGTTGGAATTACACATGTTTCAAATGTTTTAGGAACAATAAATAATGTGAAAAAGATTATCGAATATGCACACAAAAAAGGCGCAATAGTAATAGTAGATGCATCACAAAGTATACCTCATATTAAAATAGATGTACAAGAACTAGATGCTGATTTTCTAGTATTTTCAGGTCATAAAATGCTAGCTCCTTTAGGAATAGGCGTTTTATACGGAAAAAAAGAAATATTAGAAAAAATGACTCCTTTCCTAATGGGTGGAGATATGATAGAATATGTATATGAACAAGAAACAACATTTGCTATGCTTCCAAATAAGTTTGAGGCAGGAACTCAAAATGTAGAAGGTGTAATAGGACTAGGAGCTGCAATAGATTATATAGAAAATATAGGATATGACAAAATACAGCAAATAGAAAATGAAGTAGTCTCATATGCTATGCAAGAGCTAAAGAAATTAGATTATTTAACAGTGTATGCAACACCTAATAAGGAAAATCATAGTAGCGTAATTTCATTTAATATTAATGGAGTACATCCACACGATGTAGCAAGTATATTAGACAGTAAAGGAGTATGTGTGCGTTCACGGAAACCATTGTGCACAGCCATTAATGAGATATTTAGGAATAGACTCTACTTGTAGAGCAAGCTTTTACTTATACAATACAAAAGAAGATGTAGACAAGCTAGTAGAAGCAATAAATAGCGCTTATGAAATGTTTAAAAAATATATTGTTAAAAAATAAACAACTAATTTAACTCATTTAATAATATATTGTTTTTTATACCTTGGTGTCGCGGCCTGCCTTTTATAAAATTGCTAGTACGTTGGCCGCTCCAATCGCACTCGCATAGCTCGTTTGGTCGACTTACGCGGTATTGCAAAACAATATATTATTAAATTATTAAAACTATTTTTTTATTAAAGAAAGGAAATAAAAATGGAAGACTTAACAGATGTTTATAACGAGCTAATAATGGAACATAGTATGAATTCATATAACAAAAAAGAACTTAAAGATGCAGACTACTGTGAGGTTGGTCATAATCCAAATTGTGGAGATGAAATAACACTTGAATTAAAACTAAATGGAGATATAATTGAAGATATGGCTTTTACGGGTCATGGTTGTGCAATTTCTCAAGCATCAACATCTATAATGATAGATACTCTAAAAGGTAAAACTATAAAAGAAGCAAAAGAGATTGTAAAAACTTTTATAGAAATGATAAAAAGAGAAACAACTGATGAAAAAGAATTAGAAAAATTAGAAGATGCTATAGCTTTTAGAAATGTAGCTAATATGCCTGCTAGAGTAAAATGTGCACTTTTAGCATGGCATACTATTGAAGATATATTAAACAAAAATCAAATATGATTCAGGAGGTTCTTAAAGAAGATTTAATATAAAATGTGTTTTTGTATGAAAAATAGCACTCGTTTAATAACGAGTGCTATTTTCAATGTTACAATTTACTGGCAGCGATTATTTATTGCTGTATTCTGCTAAAGTAGGCCACTTTGTATCTTTTTCAGAAAAAGTAAGTTTTTCTAATCCACCTACTTCTTCAATAGGCCAGTTAATTCCAAGTTCAGGATCATTCCAGATAAGTCCGCCTTCATCTCCAGGTTGATAAAATTTGTTAACTTTGTATGCAAAAATAGCTTCATCAGATGTTACTAAAAAGCCATGTGCAAAATTTTCGGGAATGAAAAACTGACGATTGTTATCCTCTGTAAGTAATACTCCGTAAGCTTTTCCGTAAGTAGGAGAATCTTTTCTTAAGTCAACAGCGACATCGTAAACAGAGCCTTTAACAACTCTAACAAGTTTTGCCTGAGAAAATTCGCCGTTTTGGAAGTGTAAACCTCTTATTACTCCTTTTTTAGAGAAAGACTGGTTGTCCTGTACAAAAGTACAATCAATGCCGATTTCCTCGAAGTCCCTTTTAGAGTATGTTTCCATGAAGTAACCCCTGCTGTCACCATGTCTTGTAGTTTCAACAACTTTTAATCCTTCAATACCTGTTTCTTCAACAATTTTTACCTGTCCCATTTATTGGTCCTCCTTTAATTTTTTTCTTTACAAATTACCTGTAAAGTAGGTTTAATTAAGTAACGAATATATTATACCACTTTTTTATGAGTATGTAAAATATTTTTATAAATAAACTTGTTTTTTTGTAGTAAATAATATTATAATAGTTTAAATTGAAATAGGGAAGTGATTAAATGGTAGATTTTGAAGAAAATAGAAGAATATTAAAAAACATGCAAAGCAAATTATTAGAAATAGGTGAGTCTCTTTGACATATCTAATTCAATTTTAAAATTGAAAGCGTTAGAAAAAGAAACAAATAATCCAGATTTTTGGAATAATAATAGTAGTTCTGCAGTAACTATAAAAGAAATAAATAATTTAAAATCTAAAATAGAAGGATATAATAAAACAAAAACTCAATTAGAAAATATAATAGAAATGAACGAATTAGTTAAAGAGGAAAAAGAAGAAAGTTTAGAAGAAGAATTAATTAAATCTATAAAATTAATTGAAAATCAAATAGATAAATTAGAAATAAATACATTACTTTCTGAAAAATATGATTTAAATAATGCTATTGTTACAATACATCCAGGTGCAGGAGGAACAGAAAGCTGTGATTGGGCTCAAATGTTATATAGAATGTATACAAGATGGGCTTTAGATAATGGATATGTAGTAAAAGAGTTGGATTATTTAGATGGAGAAGAAGCTGGCATAAAAAGTGTTACTTTTTCAGTAGAGGGACAATATGCTTATGGATATTTAAAGGGAGAAATGGGAGTACATAGATTGGTAAGAATATCTCCTTTTGATAGTGGAGGAAGAAGACATACATCTTTTGCTTCGGTAGAAGTTTTACCAGAAATTACAGAAAATGTAGAAATAAACATAAACCCAGATGATTTAAGAGTAGATACTTATAGAGCTTCTGGAGCAGGAGGGCAACATATTAATAAAACATCTTCTGCAGTGCGTATAACTCATATTCCAACTAATATAGTTGTGTCATGTCAATCTGAGCGTTCTCAGATTCAAAATAGAGAAACAGCTATGAAAATGTTAAAATCTAAATTATTAGATTTAAAAGAAAAAGAGCATAAAGATAAAATAGAAGACTTAAAAGGAAATCAAATGGATATAGCTTGGGGAAGCCAAATACGTTCTTATGTATTTTGCCCATATACAATGGTAAAAGACCATAGAACTAATTATGAGGTGGGAAATATACAAGCTGTTATGGATGGCGATTTAAATGATTTTATGAATGCATATTTAAAAATGAAAAAGAGGTAATATCTCTTTTTTATTTTTGCTGTAATAAAAATATATCGAAAAAGTAATATTCTTGTAATATTTTCTGTAATTATTGAAATTACTGTAGTTTTTAATGCTTTGTAAAAAATGTAAAAATGAGTGATATTGAATATATAAAAAATAGTGGTATATTATATGTAAATAATATATGAAATATTATAGGGGGATTACTCTATGAAAAACAAGAGAATATATATTTATATTTCACCTGTTCTTGTTGTTTTAATTTTCACAGCAATAACTTTTGGAATACTAAATGGATTAAATAAAGCAGATAGTGCTGTTGTACATCCAACATGTACTTATTGTAATAATAATGATAAGTGGGAAGTTAAGAGCTATAATAAAGATGAACATGTTTTACAATGTACAGTGTGTAAATCTAAGTCATGGGGTAATCTTGCAATTAAAGGAGAATCTCATGCATATGATACAAAGTATTATTCTAAGAATAATTCAGTACATTACAAAAAATGCACTGTTTGTGGATATCAGTTAGTATCAAATCACTCAGGTGGAACACATTCAAATAATGGAAAATGTACCACATGTGATACAATATATCAAGCTCATACTACAAAGGCTTCTGAAACAAAGACACCTACTTGTACAGAAGATGGCTATACTTTGGTAAATTGTACTTTTACATCATGTAATTATTCGGACAAAAAGTCAATACCAAAGCTTGGACATAGTTACTCATCAACACCAAGTTACTACTCAAAGGCTGCAACACAACATACTCCTATTTATAAATGTGTGAGAACAGGTTGCAATGGTTCAAAAGCTGGAACTGCAACAGAACATAGTTATACATGGAAAACTACTCAAGCAGCAACATGTACAACTAATGGAAAAAAGGTTGGAACATGTGTATGTGGAGATTCAAAAACACAAACTTTAAATGCAACTGGACACAATTACTCTTCAAGTCCTAAATCATACACAACGAATGCTGATGGACATAAACCAGTATATGGTTGTACAAACTCAGGATGTACTTCTACAACAGAAGGTTCACAAGCAGGACATACATACGGAGAATGGAAAAATATTCAAAATGCGTCATGTACATCTAATGGTAAAAGAGTAAGAACTTGCTCAACATGTGGATATTCTGAATATCAAACAATAAATTCTTATGGAGGACATAATTACGGAAATTGGTCAACACAAGAAGCAACATGTACAACTAATGGAAAAAGAACAAGAAGTTGTTCAAGATGTGGAAACACAGAAACTCAAACAATTAACGCATTAGGACATACAGGAGCAACACATGAAAACGGTGGTAAATGTACAAGATGTAGTACTGTATATGAAAACCATAAAAAATCAACAACAATATTAAAATATAATACAACAGTTCAAGGACATGTACCAGTATATTCTTGTATGCAAGATAAGTGTCAAGAAACTTATTTAGGAGAAATAGAATCACACAAGTTACAAAATTATAAAGATAATAATAATGGTACACATTCCGCAAATTGTTCAATATGTAACATAACATTACAAGAAGAACATAAATATGAAAACAATAAATGTATTTATTGCAATGCAGAAAAGAAAGAAGAACAATGTTCACATACATATATAGTAAAAAGTAATTCAAGCCAACACTGGGAAGAGTGCTCTAAATGTAAGATTGTTAAGCCAAATAGTTTAGCAACTCATAAATTTACATCATATAAACCAAGTACAACTGGAAAACATACAACAAAATGCGAAACATGTAACTACTCTAAAGAAGAAGAATGTATATATGAAAATGGAGTTTGTAAATATTGCAAAGCCACGAAACAAGAAAAACCAGAAGAATGTGTACATACATATATAATAAAAAGTGATGAAAAACAACATTGGGAAGAGTGCTCTAAATGTAAAGAAATTAAAGAAAACAGCATAAAGAAACATGAAATTAAAGACTATATAGATAATAAAGATGGTACTCATACAGGAAAATGTTCAATATGCGAATTCTCTGTTACTGAAAAACATTCTGGAAGTAAAAAATGCGATATTTGTAATGCTACTTTAGATAACAATGCAAATAATGATGACAATAACAATAACAATAATAGCAATAATAATGGTAACAATAACAACAATAATAATAATAATAATGATAAAAATTCTACTAAAGATAATACAGTAACAAAGGATGATAAGTTACCACAAACAGGTATTAATTTTTCAATTATATCTTTAACTCTTTCAGTAATTACTTTTATAGGTGTAATTTCATTAATAAAAATAAGAAAATATAAAGGAATATAGAAAATAAAAAAGAGGTAAACCTAAGCAAAAAGGTTTACTTCTTTTTTATTTATTAGCTGTTCTAAAATAGACAAGACCTGAATATATATATATTACATATAAAAAAGGAGGAAAATAAGTATGACATTAGAAGAGAGAAAATCAAATAATACTATGAATGTTATTCAAAATTTAGTTTTAGAAAATAGAGAAAAATTAAGTATTTCCGGAGTTCTTGATGTTTTAAGTTTTGATGACCAGGTTGTAATAGTAGAAACTGAATTGGGCCTTCTTACAATAAAGGGAGAAAATCTAAGAATAAATAAATTAAGTATAGATACTTCAGAAGTAATAGTTGAAGGTGAAATATATAATTTAGCTTATAGTGAAAATAATTTAGATAAAAAGACAGGTGGACTATTTAATAAGATATTTAAGTAAATAAAGAAGGTGTATGTATTTTGGAAAATACAAGTTTAATTCAACTTTCTTCTTTAGGTATTTTTTTAATAAGTGGTATCATAATTGGGATTTTTTTTGATTGTTTTAGAATTCTTAGAAAGTCCTTTAAAACACCTGACTTTATTACATATATTGAAGATATAATATTTTGGATTGTAACAGGAATATTTTTGATTTTAATAATGTTTAAAGTAAATAATCGGACAATTTAGGATATATAATATTGTTGGTTTATTTATAGGAAATATTATTTATATGGTTTTTATAAGCAAATATTTTATAAAAATAAATGTAAAAATAATATTAATAATAAAAAAGATATTTACGAGTATTTTTAAGATCATATTATATCCATTTAAAATGCTATTTAATATTATGTTGAAAATATTAAAGCCAATTTCATTTTTTGTCATTAATATAAAAAATACGACATTAAAATTTAATAAAAATTATAATAAACAGTCAAAAAATAAAAAAATAAATAAAAAAATGCATAGGGAAAGAAGGATTTTAAGAAAAAATGTAGAAAAATATAATTAGAATGATTTTTATAAAATATTAACAAGAGAGAAAGAGAAAAATGAGAATATTAAAAAATATATTTAAAAAATTACTTTTAATAATAATAATTGTATATATAGCTACTATATTTATTTCACAACAAAAAGATTTAAATGCATATAATAGGGAAGTTGCAAAATATGAAGAACAAATAGAAGAAGCAAATAGTACAAAAGATTCTTTATTAGCAATGAAGGATAATGTAAATTCTCCTAAATATATAGAAGAAATAGCAAGAGAAAAATTAAGTATGTATTTACCAAACGAAACAGTTTTTATAGATGCTGGAAAATAATGTAATTTTAAAGAGGCAAAAGCCTCTTTTTTTCTTTACATATTTATTTTTTTATAGTATAATGATTATGTATTATATATCAAAATAATTTTAAATTCTTATAAATAATCACCAAATAAAATTAATTTTGAAGTAAATAAAACGAAGGGGGCTTATTATATATGAAGTTGGAAGATGCAACATTAGTTGAATTACGTCAATTAGCAAAAGAAAAGAATATTAAGAATGTATCAAAATTAAAAAAGGAAGAATTAATTGAAATTCTTGAAAATGGATTAAATAAAAAGCAAGAAGAAATAGAAGCAAATACTGAAAAAACAAATTCAGCAAGGAGATTTTATCCTCTTGTAAATGAAAATGTTTCTCCAGAAGGTCCAGAGTTAGAAGCAGGGGAAGGATATAAATTAACAAGTGAAGATGATAGAATAGTGCAAGGAATATTGGAAATATTGCCAGATGGATATGGCTTTTTAAGAGGTCCTAACTATTTATCTACACCAAAAGATATATATGTATCTCCAGTACAAATAAAAAGATTCAAATTAGACAAAGGCGACAAAATAAAAGGAATTGCTAGACTTCCAAAAGAAGGTGAAAAATTTCCTGCTTTAATATTTGTTGGTGAAGTTAACGGAGAAGCACCAGAAAAAGCTTATAGACGTATAAAATTTGATGATCTAACACCAATATATCCTGAAGAAAAATTACGCTTAGAAACAACACCAAATGAATATGCTATGAGAATGATAGATTTAATATCTCCTATTGGTAAAGGACAAAGAGGTCAAATTGTAGCTCCTCCAAAAGTAGGTAAAACAACATTGCTTAAAAAAATAGCAAATAGTATAAGTACTAATAATCCAGAAGTTGAGCTTATTGTGCTTCTTATAGATGAAAGACCTGAGGAAGTTACAGATATGAAACGTTCAATTAAAGGAGAAGTTATATATTCTACATTTGATGAAATGCCTGAAAACCATGTAAAAGTTGCAGAAATGGTACTAGAAAGGGCAAAGAGACTTGTAGAGCATAAAAAAGATGTAGTTATTTTGTTAGACAGTATTACAAGACTTGCAAGAGCTTACAATCTAGTAGTTCCTTCATCTGGAAGAACACTATCTGGTGGTCTTGATCCTGCATCATTACATAAACCAAAAAAATTCTTTGGTGCAGCAAGAAACATAGAAAATGGGGGAAGCCTTACAATATTAGCTACTTCATTAATTGAAACTGGTAGTAGAATGGATGATGTAATTTTTGAAGAATTTAAGGGAACTGGTAATATGGAAGTACATTTAAATAGAGCACTTTCAGAGAAAAGAATTTTCCCAGCAATAGATATAAATAAATCTGGAACAAGAAAAGAAGAAAAATTATTAACTAAAAAAGAACTAGAAACTGTATTTGCATTAAGAAAAGCATTATCTAAAATGCCAGCAGAAGATGTTACAGAAACAATAATTAGCCAAATGATTTTAACTAAAGACAATGCAGAGTTTGTAGATAAACTTGATAGTTTCTTATATAAATTTAAAGATTAATTAATGTATTTTATATAAAATCTAATAATGAAAATGAAGGGTAGAAGGTCAGATACAAAGACTTTTCAACTTCATTTTTTATTATATAACATTGCGCAAAATCAATCTAATACGACCAACTTGGAGCATTGAAAATGCAAAATATTGAAGTTTTAACATTAAAAGTGTTAATTCAAAGATTTTTAATCAAAATGTTTTTATTCTAAATATCAAATTCAATTATTAATTTACACATTTGAACTATCTGAAAATAGTCGTTAATATAACACTATAAAAGATAGAAGGAGTGTGATTTTTTTATGTTTAAGTTCTTTAAAAGAAAAATCAAATTATAAAGTTTTGAAGTGAGAATTATTATTAATTCTTTAAAAGCGATGCGTAATAAATTCATAGAAAATAATGAAGATACAGAATATGTTGATGAAATTCTATTAAAGTATTTACAAGTTCAAGAGAATTTCTTCGTAGACAGGAAGAAAAAGAACAGTTACTGAAAAACAATTAATAGAACTGATTAAATTGTAATTGGATATTGAAAGTGTAAAGAAAGGAATTATCAGTCATGATAGTTTTTTTCTTTACTTTTATACGAAATCGTGATATAATTCACATAGTTTAATTTTTATAATCTACTATTCAATAATTATTGGAGGAGGAAAATATGAAGAAAGAAGTACGGAATCAAATTGAAGAATTTATTAAATATAACATAGAATTAAGAAGATTGTCAGAAGAAAACTTTGCTGATAAACAGGCAAAAGATATTGTTTCGTTTTGGATACATGAAATTAATTTTGAATTGTATTCTATGCAGACAATGGGAGTTTTTTGTTATGACACATCAAATTTAGCCTATGGAATAGACAGTACAAAACTTGATTTGAATGAATTATCAAATATTGAACTTGAGCTAGTCCTTAATTATTATTGGCGAAAAGGATATACACTAAATCGTTATGATAATATTATTATGGAAAAACCTGATATTATTGTAATTGATTGGAGTAAACCACAGAAACAAAAATTGCATGATAAGATGTATATCTTAAAATTTGAATGGACTAAATTTAAAAAGTTCTTCAATATGCAAAATAAAGCCAATTCTTTTTTTTACTCAATTTTTTTGGCTATGAAAGATTTTTATTGGTACTATATCTGGAATCATTCTTATTGTATTAGTGCAATAAAGGCATATAGAAAAAGCCTTAAATCTAAAAAAGTAATTAAAAGAAGAGAAAAGATTTTTAAAAGAGTACTCAAAATCAAACAAAAATTCAATAAATAAGAGAGCCATTGGCTCTTTTATTTATATTTTTTGAGTTTTTCGCATATTTCGACAAATTTCGCAATAAAAATATGATAATATACTATGGAAACAGCGAAAGAAAAATCCGTCAATCCACTAAAGATTGTAATATAGATTTAGGAGGATAAGATGGATTATTTAATAGTATATAAAAGAATTTTAAAAAGTATACAATAGCTTATTATTAGGTTACTTGTATGCTTTTTTCTTTACATACAATAATTCAGTTAGGTACTTACCATAAATATCATTAAACAGACTAAAAGAAGAAAATAAAAGAAGATATTTGACGTAGTTTTAGATGTTTATCGTATGGTTCTTTAATCTACGTATTAGGAAGTGTAGATGTGAGAATTATTGTATATAAAGAAGAATTAATTATATATTTAAATGAGGACAAGCTTATTTTTGTGAATAAGTTTGTCTTTTTTTATATTTTAGTTAAAAAATGTAGAGGACCTCCTATCACTCAAATTACAAAAATTCGAGTTGATAGGAGGTTTTTTATGTTTTATAAATCATTTGATGATGAAGTATTTGCAAAGTTTTTAAATTATATGCAAAAAGCATTGTTACATAAAAATTAAATTATATTAGAGATTATAAAAAAATTAATGAAATGGAATGCTCATTTGAAGGATTGGATAATGTATTGCAAAGTAATGAAAAAATGGATTTTGATGTTTGTAATTTTTTGAGTGAAAAAGAGCAAAGAGTTCTTAAATTACATTTTAAGGACAAACTAACATATAAGGAAATTGGAGAAATGCTTGGATTGCAATCTGAAAGTGTTAGAAAAATTAAATATAGAACATTAAAAAAGTTAGAAAGTAGAGAATATTACAATGATAAAAACGAAATTCCACTAATTATTAAAAAATGCTGTGACTGATGATACAGCATTAGTTACTGTACTAGATAGAATTATACCAATGATAAATAAATTATCAAAGAAAAATAGCGAAATTGAGGAAGATCTAAAGAGCATATTAGTTACTTATTCTATTGAATTAATTAGAAAAAAAGAAATTTATAAAATTTTTTAAATTTGTTGTCCCGCTTTTTAAAATTTCAAGTGCTATTCAAGTTAGAGAGGAAAATAAAAACCTTTCTAATTATGGATTGCACATTGAAAATTGAATAGATTTGTTAAATACAAATAGTTTTATGTGAAGGTGGGATAAAATCCATTTTCTAGGTATTAACTGGTCGATTAATGTGTAGGCATAGATAAGATACTTTTGTATAGTCACAGTTCGAGCGAGGTAATAACCGTCCCACGCAATGAGTACAAGCCAGAGTTCTGGTAGGTGAAAGTCCTATGTCAGTTCTAACCAAACTGAATTTAACAATGAAGTAAATTAAAAAAATGGAGGCAAAATGAAATTAAATTTAATCGCAATGATAACCATAATAATTATAATTAGTCTATTTGGAATCGGAATATTTTTATATTTAATTATTATATGGTCAGATCAATGTACTACACCAGAAGAACAATATTATGAAGATTTAAAATAAATGGAATACATAAGAAAATTTAATGAGAATAAGAATATCGAAGCTAATAGATGTATTACAGATGATAAAGAAAAATATTTAGTTAAATACATAATAACTGAAAGGAAATGTAGAATTACTACTAGAACAATACAAAGAGATTTAAAATCATTATATAAGAAAGCAAAAATTGATGAAAATAAATATTCAGTGCATACTTTAAGGCATACATGTGCAACAATACTATATAAATCAGGATATGATATAAAATTAATACAAGAAATATTAGGACACTCAAGTGTAAACACAACAAAAATATATACTCATTTATATGATAAAGAAGTAGAAAAAACTATGCAAGAACACCCATTGGCACATTTTAAAATGAAAAATGCAATAGAATTTTGTGCCTTGTAAGAAAGGAACGGTAATTAATATGAATAATTCAGAAGCAAATTTCAATTTAGATGATATTAATCCAGTTGAAATAAAAATGTTATCAGAACAAGTAGATATTATATTAAGAGCATTAGAATTATATGCATATAATTTAGAATATATGTTAGATGGGGAAAAAAGTTCTGATGATGAAAGACAGAAGAAAATTGCAATGTTAAAATATACTTATGAACAAGTTTTATCAGATCAAGCAGAACAAGTTAATACAAAAAGAAATAATACTAATAATTTAACTGCTTATGGTCAAAAAATGATAAATGATTCAAATATTATTAACATGATACCAAAAAACAAAGATATAAGAGCTGTATAAAAAATTTAAAAATATTAGTAAAAAAAGACTTACGAGAATCGTTTTTAAGCGTTTTTTATGATTTGGACATATAGTTTGTTGTTTATAATTTAAGTAAAATTACTAATTTTTAAGAAGGTAGGGGAATAAAAGAAAAAATAGTAAAAGTTACAAATATTTTTTTAATAATCCAAAATTTTATAATTATAAAAATAAATATTAAATGATAAATATAATTTTAATAAAACTAAAATTTAATCATAAGACATAAGAGAAGAATTATAATAATTTCCAAACTAAAATCATTACGAAAGCTAATTTAAAAAAACATAAAATAATAAAATAGTAAATTATAATTGGATTCACTTTACATATCAATAAGCAATAGAAGAGAGGTAGAAGTAGATATGGAAAAGTGTAAAAAGAGGAATACAGAACATTGCACAAAATCAAAGTTTTGTGCAAAAAGAGATAGGAGTAAAATATAAAACCATACATATATGGTCCTGCCCACAAAATCTTGCAATTCCTTGCTATTACTAGTATTTAAGCTGTTTATTCTAACAACAAACTATATTACTTCCTTATAAAACTCTCTTAAATTTGATTCTGAAGCTTCATTATTTTTAATTATTCTTGGTTGGATTTTTTTTCATTATTGTAACCACATATTTTAAAAAAATTTATATAACTTTAGATTATTTTTATAAAAATTTCACAAATCCTCATATTTCAATATTTTGCTCAATTATTCAAACAACAAGTTATATGTCTGAAAAATAAAAACGCCTTAAAATCGATTCTCGTGCGTCGCTTTTTTAGCCTTTTTCGAGCATTTTTAATAAATGCCTAAAAATCAGCATTTCTACTAAAATTTATATAATAAACACTAGATTTATAAATTAGCATATCTAATCATAAACATATAAACTTGTTTGATTAAATATAAAAATGCCTTAAAATTGATTTTAGAGTGTTATAATTGCAAAATTATATTATGGATTTGCAATCTGAAATTATATAATAGTTATACAAAATTTGTTTACAAACAATTTTAACAAATGTTCGTTTTTGAAAATTCTGCTTTAAGATTTTATAAATTCTAAAATTTCAAATACAATAATTTTTTTATTTTCTAGTTTTATTTTTATTTTTATAATTAAAAAAATTTTTAATTATAAATCTGAAATATATTTTGTAAAAATTTCGTGCAAAATTTTTCTACATCTCTTTTTATTTTATTATATATATAAAAATATGGCTATTCCCCCTACTTTACTTTTCCATCTTGATAGTGTGATTTATATAATACAAATAATAACAAAGGCTCATCTCAAGAACGAGCCTTTGCTATTAAGAAATTAAAATGTAACTTGGAATTTTGATGGGATTTGTACAAACTTAAATTTTTTTCCTTGTAAATACCCCAAATACAATTCAATGTTCTTTTTCTTTCCTGTCAGTTTAAGTTCATATTTATCAAAAATAATTCCTAAATCTTCTTTTCTGATTTTACATTTGAGATTATATTTTTTATGTTTATCAATATAATTACTTGATGGCCATGTGAGTTTATAAGAATTTACTTTTACTTTTACATAAATTGTCATAAATATTTATTCCTCCTTAAAATAATAATTTTACAAAAGTTGATTTATAATAATCCTTTGATGAAAAATAGGATAACAAAAATTTAATTAGCATTTTTGCTAAAATTTATGTAAATTATACAACTATTTTAGTCAAAAGTAAAGAGAAAAAGGAATTATAATAATTATAATTCCTTTTTCTCTAATAATTTGTATTTTAGCTTTCTTCGAATGCTACTAAAATGCTGCTCAGCATTATAAAATAATTAGTTTCGTCATCTTTTGCCTGACTAACCATTTGCACATCAAACATTCCTCTTAAAAATGCAATTTTTTCTTTTGTGCTTACATTTCCGAGAAATTTTATGATTTCCGAGTCTGCTTCCTCCACATTTCTTGATAAAACGATAATCGCCTGAGCTCTTTGTCTTTCCATTTGTTCTACCTCCTTAACTAATTAGTTTTCGAGTTTAAATAAATTAACTTTGTTTTTTCCGTTCTTTATCTATTTCTATTCATCCATATATTATATGCTATTTCGCTTCCTTCTTCAGGATTGTTTATAATCTGTTTGACAAGTTCTTCTGATAGAATTAAAGGAAATTTATCAGAAGAACAAGGAAGGTTATTATAAATTAGCATATAATATGCTGGTATTTCTCCTATAAATTTATTATTAGAATCCAATAGAAATGTTTTGTATAATGAATAGCTTGTGCATTTGGAACAATTATAAGAAAAAATTCTTATAGGCTCACCATTACCTGTAAGCACTTCATTACTTTTGGAAATTTTTACATCATTCATAATTAATGTCCTCCTTAAAATAATTATTTTGCTGTTTACATGTTATATATGTTAACTCCAAAAGGAGATTGTTAAAATTAGGTTGTGTCTATAATATCATATATTTTTTTAAAAGTAAAGAAATGAATTATAATTAAAAATATTTGTTGTTTTAAATAAAAAGAGAATATCGCGAAGATATTCTCTTTTTATAGATTTTCTTACTTCTCAAAATTCCCAATCAATATAAAATGTGCAAGTAGTGTTTTCTTCGTAATCATGTCCTCCAATTGAAAAATAAATATCTGGCACAGATATTTTGTTGATATCCTCTAACAAATTACGAACGTAATTTGTTGCCTGTGAGATATTCTCTTCATGAAACATTGTAGCTTTTATACCACATTCACTTGGAAAAAGAGTTATTGATAACTGATTTAACAGAATATAATTATAACCTTCTGTATAAGCATAACCTGTTATAAATAAATCTTTCTTTTTAATTTGCCGCACAATTTCAATTGCCTGATTTGTCCTTTCTTCAGTCCAGCCTTTGCTTAATATCGATTTTTCGATTTTTTTAGATATCGGCTGCAGTTCTTTAACTCTCTGATTAAAAATTTTTAAAAGTGTCATTTTTTTACCTCTACAAATTAATTTATAAAATCAAAAATATGATTTTTATAAATATATTATATTATAAAGTTTTTATTACATTAATTGTATAAAACATATAAAAATAGTAAATTTGGATAACATAAAAAATCTGCCAGTAATAAACTAGCAGATTTTTTATACTTATACAAGGATTGCAATGAATAGGATTACTGAAACTGTTGCTACTAAATTTGCAAGCCATAATCTTGCACCATTAGATATTAAGTTTTTTTGAATGTTGCTAAACATTTTAGGTATTATTCCAATAACACTTTTAATAATCCAGAAAATACCTTTGAATAAACTTTTTACAATACACCCTATTCCTTTAGAAATACTATATACGATGCTACTTCCTAAATTGCTGGATATTTTTAATCCAACAGAGCTAAGTAATATTACAATTCCTGCTAAAGTAATTGTAATAATTAATACGGAAGGTATTATCGAGGATACAGCTCCTAAAAAGTCAGGAATAAGTACATTAGTAAAAAATAAATAAATAAGTATAAACATATTTTTTCCTCCTAAAAATTATTTATTTTATGCTTAACACTATTAGTGAAAAATGAAGGTTAAATGTATATAAATTGGAAATGCTTGACTCCCATATATGATAATTATAACATATTTACATAAAACTGTCAAAATACGTTTTCTACATTTAAAGACATTGCACAAAATTTTTCTTTTCTCTTCCCTTTTTTATTTCTTTGATATATAATCTTTTTATAAATAATTGGAGTGTGAAAGTTATGATAAATCGTGAAGATAACCCAGAATTTTTAAATTCATTTTTAGATTATTCTATTACAATATTAAATAAATCTACTAACTCTGTTAAAGAATATAATTATGATCTGACTATGTTCTTAAAATATATGAAAATTCATTTTAAACAAACTAGTGAAACAGACTTTAGTAAGATTACAATTAATGATTTTGATATAGATACTTTAAAAAGAATTACTTTAAATGATATACATGCGTTTGTAAGCTTTTTAGCTGAAACTAACCATAGCAAAAGTGCAACACGTGCAAGAAAAGTTTCTACAATACGTATATTTTTTAAATACTTAACTGTAAAAGAAAAAATACTTGATGTTAATCCTGCCCAAAACTTGGAAACTCCTAAATTGGATAAAAGAATGCCAAAATATTTAACTTTAGAAGACAGCAAAAAACTATTAGAAGTTACTAGTGATGATGATAACAGAAATGCTAAAAGAGATTTTGCTATTATTACTCTATTTTTAAATTGTGGTATGCGTTTATCCGAATTGATAGGCATAAATATTAAAGATATTCATTTTGATGATGCCAAAATGACTGTTATTGGAAAAGGTAATAAAGAAAGAACTATTTATTTAAATAAAGCCTGTATGAATGCTATTAAAGATTATTTAGAGGTTAGACCTAAAGAAGGTGTTGACTATAAATCTAAAGATGCTTTATTTTTAAGTGAAAGACGTGAAAGAATTTCAAGAAGATCTGTTCAATATATTGTAGAAAAAGAATTAAAAAGAGCTGGACTAGATACTACAAAATATTCTGTGCATAAATTAAGACATACTGCAGCTACTTTAATGTACCAATATGGTGAAGTAGATATTAGGGCTTTACAAGAGCTTTTAGGTCATGCTAGTATTTCTACAACAGAAATTTATACTCACGTTGCAAATGAACAAGTACGAGATGCCGTTGAAAAAAATCCGTTAAATGCATAAAATATTAATAATATTATTAATAAACTAAAGAACGCTATAAAAAGTAATAGCGTTCTTTTAAAAATTCTATAAACTTTTTATTTTTAGTTTTTGACCTACACTTAATGTGCTAGTATTACTTAAATTATTTAATTTTCTTATTTCATACACAATTTCTCTTATATCTTTTTCTGAATAGTAGTCATTATTTTCTTGCTCTTGACTTGCTATATTCCATAATGTATCTCCACTTGATACATAAACTATTTTTTCTTTTATTTCTCCTTTTGAATAAGATTTGTTAGAAAATAATAATATTGTAGATATTATTATTCCTATTAAAACTAAAACCATTTTTATAAATTTTTTCATGTTTACTATTTTCATATATTACCTCCTATAATATTATATGTTTATTAAATTCGTTACTACGAACAATATTTTGTTTTTGTAAACATAGTATAAACGAACATTTATTCTTTGTCAATACTTTTTAAGAAAAAATGTTCGTTTTTTTATTTGCTTATAAAAATGAAAAAAAGATAAGCCCTTTAAACTACTTTAAGCCGTTTTATATTATTCAGTTTATAATAAAAAGTCTGATATTTCATTTCGGGAAATTTCAGACTTTTCTTTTTTAAAATTATAAGTTTTCAACTATTTGTTTAGTATCTCTTGCTATTACTAGTTCTTCATTTGTAGGAACTACCCATACTTTTATTTTAGAGTCTGGTGTAGAAATTTCTATCTCTTCTCCTCTTGAGTTATTTTTTTCTAAATCAATTTTTACTCCAAGCCATTCTAGATTTTCACAAATCATCTTTCTAATATTTATTTGATTTTCACCAATTCCTGCTGTAAATGCAATTACATCTATTCCATTCATTGAAACTCCATATTTTGCAATATATTGTGCAACTAAGTAGCAATATGCTTTTCTTGCAAGCACTGCTCTTTCATTTCCTTCATCAGCTTCTTTTTCGATATCTCTAAAATCTGGACTTACTCCTGAAACTCCAAGAACTCCTGATTCTTTATTTAAAATTGTATCTATTTGATCAGGTGTTAACCCTTCTTTTCTCATTAAAAATGTAACTATTGAAGGGTCTAAATCTCCACTTCTAGCACACATTGGAATGCCAGCAACTGGTGTAAATCCCATTGATGTATCTACAGATTCACCATTTAATACTGCACATAAACTTGCTCCTTGACCTAAATGACATACTACTGTTTTTAATTCTTCTTTCTTCTTTCCAATTAACTCAGCAACTCTTGCAGATACATATCTGTGGCTTGTTCCATGGAAACCATATTTACGCATTTTGTATTTTTCGTAATATTTGTATGGTACTGGATAAATGTATCTTTCTTTAGAAATAGTATGATGAAAAGCTGTATCAAATACTGCTACCATTGGTTTTCCTGGCATTATTTCTTTGCAAGCTTTTATTCCGTTTATTGTTGGTGGGTTATGAATTGGTGCTAATTCTGTTGTTTTTTCTATTTCTGTAATTACTTCATCTGTAATTAATACAGATTTATCAAATATATCTGTTCCATGTGGTATTCTATGTCCTATTGCATTTATTTCATTTAGATCTTTTATTACTCCGTAATCTTTATGTTGTAATTGTTCAAGCATAATTTCAAAAGCTTCTTTGTGTGTTGATACAGGATGTTCTATTAGGTATTTTTCTCCTGCTACTTTATGTGTTACAAAGCTATTTTTCTGGCCTATTCTTTCATAATTTCCTTTTGCTAATACTTGTTCATTTTCCATATTGATTAATTGATATTTTAAAGATGAACTTCCACAATTGATAACTAAAACTTTCATTAAATTCAATTCCTTTCTTATTTGTTTAAAAATTTACATAGTTTTCTTTTTTAAACTAATTTTACTTTAATTCTTTTGTTATTATACCTATAAAAATAAAAAAGCACAATAGATTTTAAGGTAAAAAATAAAAGATGAGAAGAAATTTTCTTCTCATCTTAAATGTTTTATTGTTTATAGCCTCTTTTACAAAATCCAAGTTCTTTCTCTTGTTCTTCTGTAGTATACATTTTATTTTACTAAATTTGCTGTATCTCTTGCTATCATTAATTCTTCTTCTGTTGGAACGATCCAAACTTTTACTTTTGAATCTTTTGTAGAAATTTCTCTTTCTTCTGCTTTTACATTATTTGCTTCTAGGTCTAATTCTACACCCATCCATTTTAGTTGTTCACAGATCATTTTTCTTTCATCTGGTCCTCTTTCTCCAACTCCACCAGCGAATGCTATTACATCTACACCATTTAGTGCAACTGCATATTTAGCAATATATTGAGCTATAATATAAGCATAAGCTTCCATTGCTAATTTGCTCTTTTCAGCATGTTCGTCATTTGCATCTATAGAAGCTAATAGGTCTCTGTTGTCTGCTGAATATTCGCTCATTCCTAATAGTCCAGATTCTTTATTTAATATTTTTTCTACTTCATCAGGTGTTAATCCTTCTTTTTTCATTAAGAAAGTAACTATTGATGGGTCTAAATCTCCAGAACGTGTTCCCATTGCAATACCTGCAAGTGGTGTGAATCCCATTGATGTATCAACAGATTTACCATTTAATACTGCACATAGACTTGCACCTTGTCCTAAATGACATACTATTGTTTTTAGTTCTGTAACTGGTTTTCCTACTAGTTCAGCAACTCTTGCAGATACATATCTGTGGCTTGTTCCATGGAATCCATATTTTCTTACACCATATTTTTCATAATATTTATATGGTATTGGGTAAATATATCTTTCTTCTGGTATTGTTTGGTGGAATGCTGTATCAAATACTGCTACATTTTTCTTACCTGGCATAACTTTCATACAAGCTTCAATTCCTGTTAAAGCTGCTGGGTTATGTAATGGTGCTAAAGGAATACATTCTCTAATTGTATCTATTACTTCGTCTGTAATTACAACTGATTTATTGAATTTTTCTCCTCCATGAACAACTCTGTGTCCTACTGCTGAAATTTCGTCTAATGATGAAATTACTCCATGCTCGCTATCTGTAAATTGTGAAAGTACAAAAGAAATAGCTTCTTCATGATTTTTTGCGTTTCTTTCGTATTTGAATTTTTCTCCTCCTACTTTGTGTGTTACAAAAGAGCCTTCCATTCCAATTCTTTCATAGTTTCCTTTTGCTAATACTTGTTCATTTTCCATATCGATTAATTGATATTTTAGTGATGAACTACCACTATTTAAAACTAAAATTTTCATTTTATTTCCTCCTTAAATAATTATTTTTGAGTAACTAATACTATAAAAATATGTAAATAATATAACACATTATTATTTATTTTTCAATATATTGGTACTCATATTTGTTTTTTCTATTGTTCTTGTGCTTGAACTGCTGTAATTGCAACAACTCCAGCTATATCTTCTGCACTACATCCTCTTGATAAATCATTTACAGGTCTTGCAATACCTTGGCAAAGTGGTCCATAAGCTTCTGCTTTTGCAAACCTCTGAACTAATTTATATCCTATATTTCCAGCATCTAAATCTGGGAATATTAAAGTATTTGCTTCGCCTTTTAATGGGCTTCCTGGTGCTTTTGAAGCTGCAATTTCTGGTATAATTGCTGCATCTAATTGTAGTTCACCATCTGCAATTAAGTCTGGCATTTTTTCTTTTAATAACTTAGTTGCCTCTACTACTTTATCTGTAAGTGGTGAATGTGCACTTCCATAACTTGAATATGAAAGCATTGCAACCTTTGGTTCTTTTCCAACTAATTGCTTAAAACTTTTAGATGATGAGATTGCTATTTCTGATAATGCTTCTGAATCTGGATATTCATTTAAACCACAGTCTCCGAAAACAAATGCTCCATTTTCACCATATTCACAATTTGGAACTACCATAAAGAAAAATGCTGATACAAGTTTTGTTCCAGGTTTTGTTTTTAATATTTGAAGTGCTGGTCTTAAAGTATCTGCTGTAGAATGACAAGCACCTGATACTAATCCATCTCCGTCACCTTGTTTTACCATCATCATTCCAAAATATACATTGTCTTTCATTATCTCTTTTGCTTTGTCTAATGTCATACCTTTTGCTTTTCTTAATTCATAAAATTTTTCTGCATATTCACTGAATTTATCTGATTTTAAAGGATCTACAATTTTTGCTTTTGATATGTCTATATTATTTTCTTGTGCTAATTTTTTTATTTCTTCTTTGTTTCCTATTAATATAATATCGCTATATCTTTCTTTTAAGACTTGTTCAGTTGCTTTTATAACACGTAAATCATTACTTTCTGGTAGTATAATTGTTTTTATATCTTGTTTTGCTCTTCGCTTTATATCGTTTATAAAAGACATCTTACCTGTTTCCTCCTTTTAGTTTAATACTTTAATATTATATAAGGAAAAAGGAAAAAGTACAAGTCATTTTCATAAATTTTTATGTTGTTGTATGTAAATTTTCACAATAAAATAGCACCAATAATATTTATTATTAAAGGTGCTATTTTTCATTATTACATTCAAATATAATATAAGTTTATTTCTACCAATATCTATTATTCATAGCATACGTTCCTGTTGTTGAAATTGTAATAAATTTAATAGAATATATGTCACAATATACTAAACTATCATTTTCAAAAGAACGAAGAAGAATATAACTTGCTCCTACATCTTCTAAAATTCCTATTCTATCTACTAAATTATTAGTTCCAATTAGAAATTCTACTCTCATTAATTTTCCTATCTGTTCTCTTAAAAATGCTGGAGTATATATGTTATTTGTTAATATTTCTGGGCTATTCGAGTTTATTTGAACTCCACCCTCCATTTGTCTATTTTCATTATTCGAAGTTTCTTGCATAAAAATTTCATTCCTTTCATTTAAGTATTTGCGTAACTAGATGTTGGCCTATAAAAGCAGTGGTCACCAAGTCTTGTATGAAATGTACCTGAACCATTACGAGGAAATGTAGAATCGCAATTTGGCTTAAATGGGTTTAAGTACCATAAACATTCTCCTATATCATTTAGTCTATTCCCTGAAATTGCCCAATCTGCAATATTATAATGTATGTCTGTTGGATTCATATTATATATGTTTTGAGGATTGTACATGTTATATAATTGTTCTCTTACGCAGTCAAACTGACCTTGCTGAAAGATTATATTTCTAATACTTCCACCTTGTGATATTCTTGCATATTCGCCATACGGCACATTTACTCTATTCATTACAACAGATGCAACTGCTCTCATTCCATTGTCTCCTTCTCCTCCCGCTTCGCACTGCACTATTCTTGCTAACAATTCTCTATCTGAATACGCCACTTTTCTTCACTCCCCTTGTATTATAATATGATTTTTTGTAGAAAATGTGATTTATTACAATTAGACTAATACTTATAAAATTAGCCACCCATTTTACAATAGGTGGCTAATTTTGTTTACAAAGTTTCTGATCTTTATTCTTCTACATAGATGGAACTCCTATATACAAATCTTTATTACCAGAAAATATTAATATAGAAATTATTTATTAACAAATTTGTTTATAAATAATAAATATGGGTTAGCAGTAGTATAAGTACCTACTTTTTTTATATAATCTACATTTTGTAATAGTTTATCTATTTTTTCTATATCATTAATGTTTGCTTTTATATAATACATGTCGCTACATGGATTATTATTTTCATCATATCCTGTCATAAAATTCTTAAACTTTTCTTTATATTTTTGTAATTCTTTCTCTTTTGAAGAATATTTCATTTCTACATCTTTAAAATTTGATTTTATTATTTTTTCAATATTATTTAATTGTTCTTGTGTAACATTATCTTTTAATATTATTTTCATTTCACTCGCTTTGTTATTATAATTTACAAATACAAGTATATTAAATAAAACAACTAGTGTTAATAACACTAAAGCAATTAATAAAAAAATATTTTTTCTATTTATTTTACTTCTTACTTTTTTAAAATAATTTATTTTTTCTATTTCCTCTTCTGGTTCAGTATCATTTTGAATTTGTTTCAATACTTCTTTACACTCATTACACTCTTTTAAATGATTTTCTATAAATTCTTTAGATGTATTTCGTAAAGTCTTGTCATTATAACCAAATAATAAATCTCGAACTATATCACATTCATTTTTCATTTTTACTTTCCTCCTTTATTTTTTGCTTTCCCCTAAAGAATACTACTCTCGCCCAATTTGGTGTTTTGTTCATAACTTCAGATATTTCGTTGTAATCTAAATTTCCAAATAATCTTAAATACATTACATTTTTGGTCTCTTCATCTAATTTTTGAAGTTTTTTTAGTAATTCAATTTTTTCTTCTTTTTTACATATTGTATCTTCAATTGTTTCATTTATAAATAAAGTATCTTTTATATCTTCCAGTGAAATTTCTTTATTATCTTTTTTTAATCTACTATACCAAATATTTTTTGCAATTTGACATAACCATGTAGTAATTTTGCATTTACCTTCAAATTTGTTTATTTCTTTTACTGCCACTAAGAAAGTCTCTTGTACGATATCTTCTGCTATTTCTTTATTTCCTGTTAAACAGAATATGTATTTATATACACTTTTTGAATATTTAACATATACTTCTTCTATATTCTGCATAACTTTCTCCTCCTTTCACTTTATTAGTGTATAAAAATAAAAAAATATTACAATTTTCTACAAAAAATTTATTCTCCTTAAAAAAATGCTACTTTCAATAAGTAGCATTTTTTTGCTTTTTGTTATACTATGTTCATCACTTTTAGGTATTATATTTTTTGTTTTTCTACATATTCTTGATTACTATTAAATTCATCAACATTTTCTATAAAAGTTCAGGATTATTATATGATATTTTTCCATTTGTATTTATATTAAATCCTATTCTTATTGTAAATTGAGATGCTGATAAAATAAACTCATATTCTCCATTTTCTAGTTTTCCGTATAAATTTGTCCAGTCATATTTCTTCTTAATAATTTTTTCTTTACTATCTTCTGAAAAAACACCTGTATCTTCACTTGATATATTAGAAAGCTTTGGTACCTCTTCCCATATATATTCAAGACCTGTACCGAGTAAATCCTGCTGTACTGTTTCCAGTATTTTCTCCAATTTGATATCCTACACCTGTATAGTCTTTGTTTTTAACTTTTTTATTAATTTTATAGCTATTTGAATATTCATATTGTAATTCATTCGTATCTTTTATAATAATCTCTATTCCTGTTTTCGATACTTCAGATATAGAAACTATAACATTATTACGAGAACTATAACAATATCTTAATATATTGTCCGGTATTTTTATATCACTTTTCTCTTTTAATATTTCTATTTTTTCTATGTTAGTAATTTGTGCAGGATAAGTTTCTAATACTACACCATCAAAATAGATTAATATTTCTTGTCCTTGTTTAAATTCAATATTTTCTTTATTTTGATAATTTACACTATATAACTCATTTGTATTTTCTGTTCCCATTACAAGTAAACCTTTTTCTGGATTTACTACTACTGCTTTAATTGTGCTACTAAACTCATCGTCATTTGATTTTTTTCTTATTTTACTTTTAGTAATTGTATATAAAGCAATTATTATAATTGATAAAACTATTATAATTCCTACTATTCTTATCACTTTTTTCATATTAATTCCTCTTTTCTAATTTTTATATTACGATATTTTTTCTATCCACTCTAATACAAAGTCAAATACCTCTTTTCTATTAACTTCGTTAAGCATTTCATGTCTTCCATTTTCAAATAGTTTTAAAGTAATATCTTCTACTCCCGCTTCTTTAAGCATATTATAAACTCTTTTAACTCCTTGGCCGTTTGCTCCAACAGGGTCTTTATCACCAGAAAATATTAGTATTGGAATATTAGGAGTATTTTTAATTTTATCTTTTCTGTTTAGATATATGCTTCCTTTAAATAAAGCTATATAACTATCTACTGTAAACTTTCTATTTGGCTTTGCAACTTTCATATATTCATCTACTTTAGCTTCATCACTTGTAGTCCAGTCCGCTTCAGTTCTTGTAGGCTTAAAATTGTTATTAAAAGATCCTGTAACTAATCTTTCTAAAAGTTTATTTTTGTAATCTCCTCCTTTAAATAGCTTTATAATAGAAGCAAGTAAAATTCCTAAATGTAAGCCATACTTTTGACCACTAGTACCAGTTATAATAGCACCTGATAAATTGTCATTATATATTGTTAAATATGTTCTAGTAAGTAAAGAACCCATACTATGTCCCATTACTATATATGGAATATTAGGATATTCTTTAGCTACTTTGTTTTGTAAAATATGAATATCTTGGGCTAATCTAAACCATGCATCTTTACATCCAAAATTTCCAAGTTCACTATCATCTTTAACACTATTTCCATGTCCTATATGATCATGTCCAACTACCATATATCCTTTAGATGCTAAAAACAATGCAAATTCATCGTATCTTCCTATAAATTCTTCCATTCCATGTACTAATTGGACAACGCCTTTATAAATTTTAAGTTTTTCATCATACCATTTTTTAGCATAAAGTTCTTTTCCTGTACTAGATTTGAATTTAAATTCTTCTATCATGCTTAAATCTCCTTTACATATTTATCTTATATTTGAATTATAATATATGTATTCTTATTATACAATAGTAGAAATATTAATTTTTTTATGATACAATGTCTCTCAAATGGAAGGATTGATTTTATGAATAAATATATGGAAATATACTATGCTTGTACGCGTGAGGATGCCGCAAAAATCGGTTTTCGTGATGATTTAATATATGAATACCTTAAAGGAAATAAAAAGGATTTAATAACTTTAAAACAAATTGATAGAGACGAATGTATATCTACTTTTAAAAAATATGAAAAAAATGGAAAAGTGTTTTATTAATTTTGAGGTAATTATGGATTTAGAATATATTGTAACTTTAAATGATACAAATAAATGTGTAAAAGATATTTTACTTACTAAATTTAATATTTCTCATAGACTTCTTGTAACATTAAAAAGAGAGAATTCTATATTTTTAAATAATAGTGTTACAAATGTCTCACATAAATTAACTGAAAATGATAAGGTTTCAGTTTCTTTTTCGTACAAAGAAGATAATTCAAATATTGTTAAAACTAAAATGCCTTTAGATATTGTGTATGAAGATGAAGCTTACCTAGTTATAAATAAACCTTATGGAATTCCTGTTCACCCTTCTATTCTCCATTATGAAGATAGTTTATCTAATGGCGTTTGCTATTATTTTGATGAAATAGGATTACAAAAGAAAATTAGACCTGTTAATAGAATTGATAAAGATACTTCTGGTTTAGTTATTTTTGCAAAAAATGAGTATATACAAGAATGTTTAATTAGACAAATGAAAGATGGTATATTTAAAAAGGAATATATTGCTATTGTAGAGGGACATTTTTCTTGTAAGATTCGGGACTATAAATGCTCCTATTGCTAGAAAAGAAAATAGTATTATAGAAAGATGTGTTGCAAGTAAAGGTCAAGAGTCTATTACTCATTATGAAGTTTTAGAAGAAAAAAAGTTAGAAAATTTACCTATTTCTATTGTTAAATGTACATTAGAAACTGGTAGAACTCATCAAATTAGAGTTCACATGTCTCATATAGGTCATCCTCTTTTAGGTGATGATTTATATGGTGGAAATACTAATTTTATAAAAAGACAAGCACTTCACTCATATAAAATAAGTTTTATTCATCCAATTACAAAAAAAGAGGTAACTTACATTGCGAATATTCCAGATGATTTAACCTCTTTAAAGAAAAAACACTCGGCTTAAAACCGAGTGTTTTTCATATATTATAAGCAAATCTGTAAGCCGGGTTCTGTCGTGAATAGTCATTTATCTACTCTACATATCACTATGTAGCTCAAAGCCACCAGATTAAGAAGATGACGAGCAGTCTTAGCCTTCTTGTCCCGGTGTTGCTCCAGATGGGGTTTACACTGACCTTCTATGTCACCATAGAAGCGGTGAGCTCTTACCTCGCCTTTTCATCCTTACTACGTCGAAAAAAATTACGCTCGTAGCGGTTATTTTCTGTTGCACTTTCCTTAAGGTTACCCTCACAAGACGTTATCTTGCATCTTTGCTCTATGGGGCCCGGACTTTCCTCGTACGCTGTCTTTCGACCTTGCTATACGCGACTATTCAATTTACTTACATCTTTTATTTTAATATATTTTTTTATAAAAGTCAAATTATAAGTCCATTAATTCTTCCATAACATTTTTATATTTAATATAATATAGTTCTTTATCTTTTTTATTTATAGCATTATTTAGTTCATTTAATAAAATATATGTTTTAGTAATTCTATTTTGTATATATTCAGTATTTTCGTCTACTGAGTTCATGATTTTTGAAAAATAGTTGTTTGCTTCTGATATTTGAGTTTTCATTCCATCCCAATTATTTTGTTCTACTAGAGCATAACTGTTTAGTATATAAGATTTCGTATATGCTAAATTTATTTTTTTATTATCTTTTGAAGTTTGCTCAAAGTATTTTGGTAAATATGAATATAAATTAGCAAAATCATTTAATACTGCTTTTTTATTTTCCTGTTTAATATCTATTGTTGTTTGATCTAATGCAGTACTAAAATTTAATATATCTTGATTATTTACATTTAATGTATATAAATCTACAATTATACTTGGCCAAATTGAATGTAAATTATCTATCTTATCTTTTATATAATTCCAATCTATGTTTGATAAGTCTAGTAATAAAATATTATTGTTTTGAATATCATATTTTATTTGTTGTTTTTCATTTTTACTATTTTCAGATGTAGAACTTTCAGTTGAAGAATTATTTGTTGAATTATCAGATGAACCTTGTGAAGAAGATTGATCTGAAGATGAGTTGCTTTTTGTCATAGTTTCAATGTCTTTTTTTAATTTACCCGTTTTAAAAGTTATATTATTTAATGTGTTCATACAACTTACTATTTGTTCTTCTAAATAATTTATTTGCTCTACAGATTTTTCTTTTAATTTGTCTTCTTGTTTATTAGATTTAAACAGAAAAAATAAAAAAATAGATATAATAATTGTTATAATTATTAATATTGTTATTGAAATTATTAAAATTCTTTTTTTCTTCATATCCCACCTCTTTCTTATTTTTTCTAAAAAAATGAAATTTATTCCTAGTATATTTAAAAAATTTTTTTCTATAATAATTATAAAAGGAGATTTTTTTTAATGGGTACAATCGTAAAATTATTTAGTAATGAAAAAGGTGAAATTTATAAATTTTTAAATAAATTTTATAGTAAAACAAATATAAATATAGATGAAAAAGAGTCTTCTTTATTTGAGTGGGAAAAATTGTATAAGAATCCTATTGAAATGGCAGATATTATAGGTGTTTTTATTGATAATAAAGATGATTTTAAAATTAATATGTGGGTAAGTTTAGATAAAGATGTTCTTATTAATGTTAGTCAAAATAATGTTGACGGATTAATTCGATATTTATATGAAAGATTCCCATATTAAATTATTTAAGCTTGATTTGGAGATTGGGAAAAAAACAGCTTAATTTTACATACAAGCTGTTTTTTTATTTGTACCAAAATATATGTTATTTTTCTAAAATTATTGTTACTGGGCCATCATTTAAAAGTTCTACTTGCATGTCTGCTCCAAAAATTCCATGTTCTACCTTTGTAACTTCTTTTTTACACTCACTTATAAAATACTCGTATAGCTCATTTGCTTTATCTGGTTTAGCTGCTAATGTAAAACTCGGTCTGTTTCCGCCCGAACAATCTGCATATAATGTAAATTGAGAGACTATTAGTAGTTCTCCATTTATATCCTTTATACTAAGATTCATTTTTTCATTTTCGTCTTCAAATATACGTAATTTTATAAGTTTTTGTACTAAATAGTCTGCTGTTTCTTTTGTGTCTTCTGGTCCCACACCAAGAAGTACCAAAAAACCTTGTTCTATTTTTCCTACTATTTCGTTTTTTACTTCTACTTTAGCATGTTTAACTCTTTGAATAACTAATTTCATATTTTATTTCTCCTTAATATAATAAAATGAATTAAATAAGCAAAAAGAAGACGTTTCTTTCAACACTTTTATGTCATTAAGAAACGTCCATTTCAACTCAAAACAATTACTACTCTGCTTTTTTATCACGAGTCATTAGTCTTGTTACTCCTTCTTTTGGTGATAAATTGTTGTATAACATGTCATATACAGCATTTACTATTGGCATTTCTACATTATATTTTTTTGCAAGTTCGTATGCAACTTCTATGTTGTCTACACCTTCTATTACCATTCCTATTTGATTTCTTGCTTCTTCTAATGTTTTTCCTTGTCCCATAAGTTTTCCTGCTGTTCTATTTCTACTATGCTCACTTAAACATGTAACTATTAAGTCTCCAAGTCCTGTTAATCCATAAAATGTTTCGTACTTTCCGCCTAATGCTACTCCTAATCTTGAAATTTCACATAAACCTCTTGTAATTAATGCTGCAAAAGAATTGTCTCCAAGTCCTATCCCTGCTGCAACTCCTGCACAAAACGCAATTATATTTTTTAATGCTCCGCCAAGTTCTACTCCTTTAACATCTTTTGAAGTATATACTCTTAAGTTTTCATTCATGAATATATCTCTTAATTCATTTGCTATTTTTTCATCTTCAGCTGCTATTACCATAGCTGTTGGTACTGCTTTAGAAACTTCTTCTGCATGGCTTGGTCCTGATAGAACAGCAAGTTTTACATTTGGTATTTCTTGTTTAAACACTTCATCTAATGATAATAATGTTTCTTTTTCAAATCCTTTCGTACATATTACAATAGTTTGATTTGTTATATATTTTTTATATTCTTTTACCGTGTTTCTAGTAAACTTTGATGGAGTTACATGCAATATAATTTCACTTTCTTTTATTGCTTCTTCATACGAAGTTGTGCAATATATTCCATCTGGAAGAGTTACCTCTGGTAAGAACTTGCATTTTTTTTCATTATTTATTAAATCTGCTTCTTCTTGCATGAAAGACCATATTTTTACTTTATTTCCTAATTTTGCTAAGTGTATACCTAGAGCTACTCCCCAGCTTCCACTACCTATTATACATATATTTCTCATTTTGTCTTCTCCTTATAAATGTTTGGTGTAAATTATATTTTATTTGAATTTTTTAAAATCTAATTTATTTTCTGTTCCATTTAATAATCTTTTTACATTTGCTCTGTGATTATATACAACTAATACAGCAATTAATATACTATATATAATATAATTTCCATCTACTAAATATGCTGTATGAGGCATAAATATTATAAGTACTGGAAATAATATTGCTGCTGCAATAGATCCTAAAGAAACCATTTTTGTAAGTGCCATTAATACTAAAGCAAACACTAAACATATTAAACCAATATTCCAATTTGTCATTAAAAGAACGCCTAATGCTGTTGCAATTCCTTTTCCACCTTTGAATTTAAAGAATACTGGAAAAGTATGTCCTAAAATAACAAATATACCAGCAAGTTGAATTAGTAATGCTTTATCTATTCCTTCTTTTACTATTAGTCCTATTATATATGCTACTAATATAGCAATAACACCCTTTAGAACATCTCCTAGAAGTGTAAATATGGCTGCTTTTTTTCCAACACTTCTTAGTACATTGGTTGTTCCTGCATTTCCACTTCCCTTTTCTCTTACATCAAATCCTGCCATTTTTTTACTAATTATTACCGAAAAACTAACGCTTCCTAATAAATAAGCAATAACTGCTACTATAATATAACTTGCCATAATAAATTCCTCCTATTTCTATCTATATGCTAAACTAAAATGGCCCGTCCCTAATAGTTTAAGCATCTTTTTCTTTCTTTTCTCTCACCATTATTCTAACTGGTGTTCCTGTTAAAGTAAATTCTTTTCTTATTTGATTTACCAAGTATCTTTCATAAGAAAAATGAAATAATTTTTTATCATTTACAAATACAACAAATGTTGGTGGTTTTGTAGACGCTTGAGTCATATAATAAATTTTTAATCTTTTTCCTTTATCTGTTGGCGGTTGAACTATAGCTATTGCTTCGTTTAATACTTGATTTAACACTGAAGTTGAAACACGTAAAGCATTTTGATTAGCTACTTGATTTATTAATTCAAATAATTTATTGACTCTTTGCCCTGTCTTTGCTGATATAAATATTATTGGAGCATAAGATAAATATGCAAGTTCTTCATATACTTTCTTTTTGTATTCTTCTATTGTATGTTCATCTTTTTCGTATGTATCCCATTTATTTATAACAATAATACTTGCTTTTCCTGCTTCATGAGCTTCACCAGCTATTTTTTTATCTTGTTCTGTAACGCCTTCGTTTGCATCTATCATAAGTAAACATACATCTGCTCTTTCAACAGCTAAAACACTTCTCATTACACTATATTTTTCTATTTTTTCTTCGACTTTTGATTTTCTTCTAATTCCTGCTGTATCTATAAAAACATACTTTCCAAATTCGTTTTCAAATTCAGAATCTATAGCATCTCTTGTTGTTCCTGCAATATCACTTACTATTACCCTATTTTCACCTAATATTTTATTAACTAATGAAGATTTTCCTACATTTGGTTTTCCTATTACTGCAACTTTTATAGCTTCATTGTCATCTTCTTTTTCTGTTTCAGGGAACTCTTCGTAAATTGCATCTAATACATCACCAATTCCTATTGCATTAACTGAAGAAACTGGATATGGATCTCCTAGTCCTAAGTTATAAAACTCATAAATGTCATCAGATGTTTTTCCATAGTTGTCTGCCTTGTTACATACTAAAACAATAGGTTTTTTAGACTTCTTAAGCATTAAGCTTATTTCTTTGTCTGCTGCTGTAACTCCTTGTTTTATATCTGTTAAAAATATTATTACATCTGCGATGTCTATCGCTATATTAGCTTGAGTACGCATTTGTGAAACAATAATATCTTCAGATTCTGGTTCTATTCCTCCTGTATCTATTAATGTAAATGTTTTTCCTTTCCAAGTTGCATCTGCATAAATTCTATCTCTAGTTACTCCTGGTTCATCTTGTACTATTGATATTCTTTTTCCTACTATATAATTAAAAAATGTAGATTTTCCTACATTTGGTCTTCCTACTATTGCTACTGTTGGTTTACTCATTTTTAATATCCTTAATATTATATTTAGGTTTTTAATAAGGTTTTGCCTATAAACCTTTATTTATCTGTATTTTTTACATTACTTATTTTATATCATTTTCATTATTTAGTCAACGAATTTTTTATTTTATTAAATAGTACTAGTCCTACTCCAATTACAGAAATTAATCTAGAAATATGCATTATTGGTGTTCCAGTATATTTAACTTTTATATTTCCGTTTTCAACATTTGAAACTTTAATTCCTACAAATCCGTTTTCAGTTTCAAATGTTTTTAGAGTTTCATTTTTATTATTACTCTCTAGTTTAACATCATATCCTAAATAATATATATATGGAAGTTCAATTTCTGTTTCTTCTGTTACATTTAATAAATTAAATTCTAAATTTGTGTTTTCCTTTTGTTCATTTTTTATTTCAGCACTTCCTTTTAAAACTATTGATTTGTCTTCTCTATCTTCTATATATTTTCTGTTTTCAAAAGCTTTGCATGGCAAATATTCAAAACTTGCACAACCTGCATGAACTCTACCGGTATCTTTTGTTACCCTAACTGCTGGCCACAGATTTTCTTCATTTATATTATTTTCATAATGTATATGTACAATAAAAGTAGTACTTAATATAATCAATATTGTAGTAATTATTGCTATATCTTTGTATTTTAAGTTTTTTATTAATTTTCCTAAATTTACAGCCACTATAAAAGAAATAAAGAATGAAGTAAATTCTAATAGTCTAAATGAAAATTGTATCATTTTCAATATTGATGGTAACTTTTCAAAAGGAAAAATTTTTAATGTCATTATTAACAAAATTATTGCTGTTATTAGTGAGTATTTATAAAAAATATAAAAGTCCGTATTTTTATATTTTGTCTTGATCTTTTTTATTACTATTGGTGTTAATATTAATAATATTGTAGATAATATACCTATTTCAAATATCATTATATTATTTGGTGGTGTAATAAATAATTCTGAAAAGCTTAATTTAAATGCAGCTAATACTTCTGTTCTTTCCATTCTTCCAGGTTTAAACACCTCATAATTTGTACTATATCTATGCTCTAATAATGGCATCCAGAAAAAGCTTGTTACTGCTAAAATTACTCCTATATATATAGCTAGTTTTATTATTATTTTTTTATTGTCTTTTACTTTTCTATATTGGGTTAGTAAATAAATAGCACAAAGTATTGCTGTGTACAGCGTAATTACTGTATGAGTTAAAATTAAACCTGCACACCCAAATATAAATATATATTCTCTTTTAGGTTTATTTTTTAATATTCCATACAATCCTTGAAATATCATTGGTATAAATACAAATGATGTTAGTTCTGCCAATGCATTTCGTAAATACATATCGGTAAACCTATATGGAGCAAATATATAAAAAATTCCAGATAATACTGCTATCTTCTTGTTTTTTGTAACTTCAAAAGTAAAAAAATACATTGTAATTGCAGATATAAAAGTTACAAATAATATGAATATTTTTATACAATTTATAAATGAAAAATTTAATAGTTTAAATATTAATGGAATATAAGCTGTAAGTGGGCTATAAAATAAATTCCATGAATATCCAAAATTGTTACAAAACTTAGACATTATAACTGGAAAACTTTGTCCTTCTGTAATTGATTGGTAAGTTCCCATCAACCTTGCTATGTGCTGAATTCCATCATCATAAGCTATATTTATTTTTGGGTTTAGAAGCGGAATACATACTATAAAAGAACATATAAATAATATTAAAATTGATGTTACATTTTCATTTTTTAATATCTTCTTGACTTTTTCCATTCTTTTCTCCTCTTTTTTCTTCATTTATTATATATACAATAAATATTATAAAACTTATTGCTGAAACTATATATGAAGCTTTTTCTATTATTGTTCCTACATATTTTACTTTGATGTTAGCATTTTCTATATTTTCATTTATCATACATGAAATATATCCGTTTTCAGATTCAATGGGATTTGCTTTTACAATTTTTCCATTGTTATTAATAGTTATTTCATATCCAACATAATAATAATATGGAAACTCTAATATTGTTTTTTCTTTTATATCCCTAATTTCTATTAAATCTTGTAATTCATTTTTTTCTTCTTTTATTATCTCTGCTTCTCCTTCTAATATATAAGTTTTATCTTTTCTAGTTAAAACATAAGATAGATTATTTATAGATTTAATAGGCATATAATCTCTATTTATTTGCATACAAGATATTTTTTTATTTTTTAAAATGTTATCTTCATATTTTTCATCGTTTAATCTGTCTTTAGTATAAAATCTTGACATTATAAAAATGCTATCTGTTACAGAAAGTATTATAAATATAATAGCTAATATTGTTTTTATATTTTCCTTTTTGCTCATTTGCTTTATAAAATAATATAAATTTACAGAGCAAATAACGCTTCCAAAAAAATTTAAGAAACCTAGCATTCTCCAAGGATATTGCAATTTGCATACTATATTAGGCATAATTTTCCAAGGGAAAAATCTACTTACCATGAATACAGATATTAGAGAAAAAATAAGAAAAATTAAATATATTTCTTTATATTTTTTATCAACCTTTTTATATACAAAAAGTGTTAATATCATTGCTAATATTGTTGGTATTCCTAATAAATAAGTCGTTTGATTTTCTTCATTTTTATCTTTAAATAATTGTGAAAAACTTATAGTGTTTTGTGAAGCAAATATTCCATTTGTTCTCATGAAATCGTCATCCATAATTACATAATCAGCATTTGAAGTAGCCTCTAACATTGGAAGCCAAAACATTATACTTACTAGCAATATAAAAATAACATTTATTATACATTTTTTTAATATTTCTTTATCTTTTAACTTTTTGAAATTAAATAACATATATATAACACAAAACATTGCTGTATATAATGTTGTTACTGTATGTGAAAGTATAAGTCCTATTGCACCTATGACTATGTAATAATGCTTTTTTTTATTTCCATTAAATAAATTATATACTCCTAAAAATACCAGTGGAATAAAACTCATAGCAAAAAATTCACCTATTGCATATCTTTTGTAGACATTTGCTAATTTATATGGTGCTATTAAATAAAATACAGCAGAAAAAAATGCTATAATTCTATTTTCAGTTATTTGGTATGTACATTTATACATAGTTATTCCTGAAATTACTATACATATCGCTCCAAATATTTTTAAACATGTAAAATAACTACTTGTAAATATTTTAATAACTAAAGGAATATATGTTACTAATGGAGGGTAAAATAAATTCATTGAATATCCTGCCCCATTACAAAAATTCTGATTTATAAGTGGAGGAAATTGATTTATTTTTAAAGAGTCTAATGTTCCAACCAATCTAAGCATATGTATACTTCCATCATGTGTATCTTTTATTTGTATATTACAAAGCGGTATGCTTAATATAATTCCTATAATAATAATCACAAAATAGTGTACATATTTGTTACCTCTTATTTTTTTTAAAAGATTAATTATATTATTTTTTATCATTTGAATAATTGTCTCCTTATTTTTTTGCTATTATATCATTGTGTATAAAAAAAGTACAGTATATTTTATTATACTGTACCTTAATTTATATAATTTTAGTCTTCTTTTTTTGATACTACTTCTTTTCCATTATAGTATCCGCAATTTGAACAAACTCTATGTTGCATTACCATTTCGTGACAATGTGGACATTCTACTAAATTTTTATTTTCTAATTTCCATGTAGATCTTTTTAAACCTGTTCTTGCTTTTGACCATCTTCTTTTTGGTTGTGCCATTTTTATTCCCCCCTTGAAACTTATCTTTATGTATGTGTTTTACATAGTTTTCTCTTTTTAGTACCTTAAAATTATACTAACTTTTTTATTCTTTGTCAATAGCTATACAGAAAAATTATTAAAAAGTCATAAAAATAAAACAGAAGTAAAAAAGCTACCCTTATTTTATAGGGTAGCTTTCTAAAATTTCTATGCAAAACTTACTTTTACCGGTAATTTCTCAATGTCATAACTATTTCTGTATCTTTCTGAAATTATATCTCCTGAATTCAGTAAAATACTTTCAAAATAATTATTTTCACTGCAAATTTTTATAAACTGCTTTATGGCTCTTACTCCATATTTGTAGGAATAAACTTCATTTGGCATATTTATCTTAAGAAATGCTTTATTTCCACCAAGACACATTACTTCAATCTTTCCTATAACTTTGTTGCTTCCTGCTTCTTTAATAACTAGAATCCATTCTTTTGACTCTTTTTGCTGTTGCAGTCCTTTTATTCTTTTCTTTAAAGCTCTAATAAGTTGTGTTCTAGTAATATCTTTAATATTACTAACCTGGAAATACAGTTCATCCACTTCTTCAGGTTTCATATTGCTAATAATTATTAGCCGTCTTATTCCTTTTAAATCATCAAATTGTTGCATAAAAATTCCTCCTGTAATTATTTTTGGTAAAGTTAATTATACAATATTCTATTTTTTATTTCAAGCTTTTTTACATTTTTCGACAAATTTCTTGATTTTATTGCTGCAAAATGCTATAATTAATTATACATTATTTTATATAATTTCATAAGGGGGATTAAATTATGATAAAAGCAGAGCGGATTGAAGAAACATTAGAAGATTTTGAAGCAGAACACCCTGAGATAAAGATTGTTAGAAATTGCTTAGGAAAAGCTATTTATATTGTTTTTCCTGATGGAGCTACTGAAACATCTTATACTATATTAGGAGATTGTGTTCAGATTCATTATCGTTATAAAGGAGCTTATATCAATTTCTCGTAATTGTCTTACTTCCCAACTAAGGAAGAATGAGGAAAAATATTTTTTTCCTCATTCTTTCCTTTTTAGTACCATATTGATTTTTGTAATATTTGTGATATAATATTTATATTATTATATATATGTACCCATAAATAACAACAACATAAGGAGGTAGCATTATGGCAATATTTAAAAAAGGGTTTTCAAAAAGAGCAAAGATTTTACGGGAAAACAAGGCAATGCAACCTTACTTTCCAATATTAGATGAACTGGAATTTATTGCACATAAGTATAACGATAAATTACCTACAGCTTTCGAAATCGCTAGTAATGGATTTACAATAAAGCAGGTAAAATATGTTTTGGATAACTTATATCCTGAATATAATTATAATTGTTTATCTTATAGTCGCGGTCAAAGAATTGTTTGTTCACGCTCTTAATTTTTTGGAGAGGTATTTCCTCTCCTCTTTATTTTGTATTAAAGAAAAAAGAGTTGTAAATTATTACAACTCTTTTTTCCTGCTTTTTACTTCTGCTGCTTATTTAATTTTTTCGCAGCTCTGATTTCCTACTGTGCAAGAAGTCTTGCAAGCAGACTGGCATGAGGTCTGACACTCTCCACATCCACCCTTTTTCATGGATTCTTTTAAGTTTCTCGTGTTAAGAGTTTTAATGTGTTTTTTCATCTTGTCCTCCTTTTATATAGCTAAAACAATAGTTACGAATAGTATTATAACATACTTTTCATAGATTTAAAACATATTTTAATTTTTTTATCAAATATTTCTATATATTCCGATTTTTTTATTATACAAATAAAAAAAAGAAGCAAACCTGTTAGCTTTCGCTTCTAGTTACTTCTCTTTCTCTTTTTAGTAAAGCTTTCATTCTTTTTTTGGCATCTACTTTACTTTCTATATCTGTTTTAAAATTGTTAAATCTATTTTCATTCGTGTCATATATAAGTTCTATATTAGGTAAATATTTCTTTTTTGCAAATAAATTTGTTGTAAATAATGATGTTAACTTTGTCTTTATTTTGTCGAAAACATTTTCTTCTACTTTTGCTAAAGATGTAATTTTCCTTTCTGAAAATACCTTTAATCCATTATCATTGTTTACAATGTAATATTCGTCATATTGTTCTATTTTTAGATCTTTATCTTCATTTAGTTTTTCATATATTGCTTCTAACATATCTGTTCTACTAAACTTTCTAGCCTCATATTTTATAACTTTATCTTGATTTTGCTCATCTACACCAAACAAACAAACAAATTTATTGTCATAAGTACATAGTTTATCCATATAATTTATTTGTTCTTCAAAGTGTGAACCTATATCTATTATTTTCAATTTATCAATCTCAAAATTTTCTATTGAAACTAAGCTTGGGCACACTACTTCAAGTAATATTTTTGATTTTATTTTATCAAATTTTGCATCATTAAAAAGCTTATCTTCTAAGGAATTTTCAATATATCTTAAATAATTATTATCTACTTCTTCTTTTGAGACAGCATTTTTCACATTAGAATGTAACTCAACTGCTTCAGACATTTTTTTTATTTTGTCTAGTATTGCATCAAATTCTTCTTTTCTTTTTCTTTTTTCTTCTTCTAAATTATTTAATTCTTTTGTTAATTTGTCTTCTTTTTCCATCTTTTCACCTTTTTTATTAAACTGTTTTTATATTATAGCACTATTCTTTACAAAATGTGTTACTTTTTGTTTACTTTTGCATTACAGTTATATTACAATTTGACTTCTGTAGTAATTTGTGATATGCTTATATATACTTTTTAAATTGGAGGAGGATAACTATATGATGATGAAAGCAGCAAAAGAAGTAATAAAAAATGGAAACCGGATTTATTTGTTTGATAAAACAAATAAATTTCCAAGTTTACAAAATCTAAAAGCAAATTTTTCTGAAAATGTTACATTCGTAAGAGATATTACATTAAATCCCAAAAGTGAAAATTCAGTCTTATATTCTCAATTTTCACAAAGTACTGTTCCGTATTTTTTATATGCTTTTGCTTATCAAATAGGTTTTCTTAATCCCTGCATCGTATATTGTAATCAGTTTGAGATGAATGCAAGAAGATTAAGAAGACTTTGTACTAAGAGACATATAAAATTTTCAGAGGCTGAAGAAAGAATCATCAATATTTGTGAAACTTTTCATATGCAAAAACTTACATCGACAGAAAGGAAAGCGTTATCTGAAAACTTGATATCAGAATTAAATAATTTGTATTAAGGTTCAAATAAAACACCCATTTTAACTATAATTCTACTAAGTAGATATAGATAAAATGAGTGTTTTATTATATTTTTTCAATACTAACCCCTATTGTTCTCTTTATTTCCTATTTCTATTTTTTCTTTAATTTCTTTATCTTTGCTAAATATAATATCATTATAAACTTTTTTTAAGTTTTTCTTCTTAATAACTGGATCTATTCCTTGTTCACTAACTTGTTTAAATATTTCTTTTGCAAATTCATTTATTTTAGGATTTACCCTCTTTTTACTTTCTACTTTTGTCCAATATTCTAGTTGTGTACTATTAGTCCATTTCTTTCCATTGTAAACCATTCCCGCTGCTAAATTATCACATATCATTTCAACAGCATATTTATATGGCATTACTGGTGTTTTTTCAACAGTTGCATAATCATACCAATATTCATGATGATGTTTATTTCTACCTTTATGGTGAAGCCATGCTTCTGAATATCCATTTATTTTTCTACATGCATGTATTGGACTGAATTTTCCTGTATAATATTTAGCTGACTCCCAAAATTCTGTTGGACTATATTTTGACCAGTCGTGCATAAATCCTCTCCATGGTTCTCCTGCTTTGCAACATAATTTAAATACTATCCATTTATGTTTTGTTATTGTTCCAAAATGTTTTACTGCATTTATTAGTATCAATTTAATCTCCCCTTGTCTACTGCTCTTTTATTATATATTATTTAATTTTTTTGTCAAGAATTGAATTTTAAGAACACGATTAAAAGTTTAAAAACTTTAATTTCTAAAATAAAAAACGCCTACTAATTAAGTAAGCGTTTTTTGTTTTTATTGTTTACAATTATACAAATATATTAAATGAAACATATTTGCCATTTGTGAAACATAATAGTAATCTTTCGAATCTTTTCTTAAAGTCTTCAGTATTGAATCTCTTAGTGATTTGTTCCCTAAAACTCCTTTTGGTATAGTTATGCTATTTTTGGGGCCATTTTCCTCTAATTTAATACCTAATTTTTCAGAATAATATGTTACAGGTTCTGCTAAAATATTCAGTGCTACTTCAAAAGCAATAGAAAAATTAACATTTTCAGTAATAGCTTTTAATTCTGGTATAGCATATTTTGACCTATATATAGGTTTTTCTATTAGTGCATACATCATACAAGACGAGATAAGAAATATGTTAGGTTTTTGCAGTAAATTATTCTCAACAGTCAAATAATTTAAATATTCGTCAAACTTTATTAGATATTCATCTTGCTTTTCCTTTACTAAGAATTGGTCTTGTAACTCTTTCATAGAGTCAAATCCGATTTTTTTTAATATTTCTGGAATAGAACTTTCTACAACAGAAACATAACTTTTGTATTTTTCTCTAAGACTTATTATCTTTTGATTTTCTTGCCGTTCTTTTTTAGATAAATATCTGCGTCTTAGATATCTTATACTCATTATGAATAGAAATATTATAAGTACTAACAGACATGCACTTACCAGAAATCCGGTATTTCCAGAACTCATTAAGAGTATAATTGAAAATGCAATTATTGTATACACAAACAATTCATTAGTAAAAATTAACTTAAAGAAATTCTTCATACTTTTCCCTCCTGAAAAAAATTTTTTTGCTTTGTTGATAGTTAATTAATTTAAATGAAAACAGGACTGCTATATAAATATGTAAATATTATATAGTACATTATGTAAAATGTCAATAAATCCAATAAACAATGAATTTATTAATTAATAATCTTTAACTAATATTTATAGCCTTCTAAATGATTTTTAGAACATTCTTAAAATTTAAAATATAAAAAAATCGCCTACTTTAAAGTTGAAGTAAGCGATTTTTTTTATTTTTATTTAATTCCTATCTATTAGGATTTTTAATTGCAGCTTGTGCAGCAGCTAATCTTGCGATTGGAACTCTGAATGGTGAGCATGATACATAAGTTAATCCAACATTATGGCAGAATTCTACACTTGATGGATCTCCACCATGTTCTCCACAAATTCCTAATTTAATATTTGGTCTTACTGATTTTCCTTTTTCAGCAGCCATTTTTACTAATTGTCCAACACCAACTTGATCAAGTTTTGCAAATGGATCTTGTTCATAAATTTTGTTTGCATAGTAAGCTCCTAAGAATTTACCAGCATCATCTCTTGAGAAACCAAATGTCATTTGTGTTAAGTCATTTGTTCCAAATGAGAAGAATTCAGCTTCTTTTGCAATTTGATCAGCTGTTAATGCTGCTCTTGGTATTTCAATCATTGTACCAATATGGTATTCCATATCAGAACCTTTTTCTTTCTTAACTAATTCAGCTGTTTCAACAACTATATCTTTAACAAATTTTAATTCTTTTACTTCTCCAACTAATGGAATCATAATTTCAGGAACTATATTGTATCCTTCTTCTGCTTTTACTTCAATAGCAGCTTCCATTAATGCTCTAGTTTGCATTTTAGCTATTTCTGGGTAAGTTACAGCTAGACGGCATCCACGGTGACCCATCATTGGGTTGAATTCGTGTAATTCAGCACATTTAGCAGTTAAGTGTTCTACAGTAACACCCATATCTTTAGCTAAAGCTACGATATCAGCTTCTTCTTTTGGTAAGAATTCATGTAGAGGTGGATCTAAATAACGTACTGTCATTGGTAATCCTTTTAATTCTTTATACATAGCTTTGAAGTCACCTTTTTGGAAAGGAATTAATAAAGCTAATGCTTTTTCTCTTTCTTCAACTGTTTCAGATAATATCATTTTTCTGATAGCGAATATTCTTTCTTCTTCAAAGAACATATGCTCTGTTCTACATAATCCAATACCTTCAGCTCCTAATTCGATAGCTTTTTTAGTATCTCTTGGAGTATCAGCGTTTGTTCTAACACCTAATTTTCTATATTTGTCTGCCCATTCCATAACACGACCAAATTCACCAGCGATTGTAGCATCAACTGTTGGAATTGCTCCGTCATAGATATTTCCTGTTGTTCCATCTATTGAGATTATATCTCCTTCATGATATGTTTTTCCAGCTAAAGTGAATTTCTTATTTTCCTCATCCATTACGATGTCTCCACATCCTGAAACGCAACATGTACCCATACCACGAGCAACAACTGCAGCGTGTGATGTCATACCACCACGTACTGTTAAGATACCTTGTGCAGCTTTCATACCTGTAATATCTTCTGGTGATGTTTCAAGTCTTACTAATACGACTTTTTCACCTTTTCCACCGATACCTTGAACTTCAGCATCTTCAGCTGTAAATACTATTTTACCACAAGCAGCTCCAGGAGAAGCACCTAAACCTCTTCCAGCAACTTGAGCTTCTTTTAAAGCTTTTGTATCAAATTGTGGGTGTAATAATGTATCTAAGTTACGAGGATCTATCATTAATACAGCTTCTTGTTCTGTACGCATTCCTTCGTCAACTAAATCACAAGCTATTTTTAAAGCAGCTTGAGCTGTTCTTTTACCATTTCTTGTTTGTAACATGTATAATTTACCATGTTCAACAGTAAATTCCATATCTTGCATATCACGATAGTGATTTTCAAGTGTTTGGCATACTTTTTTGAATTCTTCGAATGCTTCTGGGAATTTGTTAGCCATTTCTGTAATTTTCATAGGTGTACGAACACCTGCAACAACGTCTTCACCTTGTGCATTTGTTAAGAATTCTCCAAATAGACCTTTTGCACCTGTAGCTGGGTCACGAGTAAATGCAACACCTGTACCACAGTCATCTCCCATATTACCAAATGCCATAGATTGAACGTTAACAGCTGTTCCCCAAGAATAAGGAATGTCGTTATCTCTTCTATAAACATTAGCACGTGGGTTATCCCATGATCTAAATACTGCTTTTATAGCTCCCATTAATTGTTCTTTTGGATCACTTGGGAAGTCTTGTCCTATTTTTGATTTATATTCTGCTTTGAATTGGTTTGCTAATTCTTTTAAATCATTAGCATCAAGTTCTATATCTTGTTTAACACCTTTCTTAGCTTTCATTTCATCGATAAGTTGTTCAAAGTATTTTTTACCAACTTCCATAACAACATCTGAATACATTTGAATAAATCTACGATAGCAATCCCATGCCCAACGTGGATTATTTGATTTTTCTGCTATTACATTAACAACATCTTCGTTTAAACCTAAGTTTAAAATTGTATCCATCATACCAGGCATTGATGCTCTAGCACCTGATCTTACAGAAACTAATAATGGATTTTCTTTGTCTCCAAATTTCTTTCCTGTAATTTCTTCCATTTTACCAATGTACTCATTAATTTGTTTTTGAATTTCTTCATTAATTTCTCTACCATCTTCATAGTACTTTGTACATGCTTCAGTAGTGATTGTAAAACCTTGAGGAACTGGTAAACCTAAATTAGTCATTTCTGCTAAGTTAGCTCCTTTACCTCCTAAAAGTTCACGCATGTCTGCATTTCCTTCGCTAAAAAGGTATACATACTTTTGACTCATAAAAAAACCTCCTTGTTTTCTATCTGTCTTAACTATATAAAAATTGTTAAAACTTACTTTTATGATTATTCCAAAGTATCTTCTCCGGAACGAGTTAATTATATATGTAAATTGCTTAATTGTAAAGTATATTTGGTAATTTTTTCAATGTTTTTATTTACTTTGTTTTCATTTTGGTATATAATTAACATAATTTATTAAAGGAGGTTTTACTATGGCAATAAAATCTACACAAAAACGGTTAACTGTTCCAAAAGATATCTGGGATATATCTAATTTTGATGATTACGCTAAAAATACTTTTGGCTTTTTTATATCAAATGATTCAAGAGTTATTATAGCAGATATATCAGTTGGTAAAAATTTAAATTATGAATTTTTAGGTAAATGTACTTTTGATGAAAAGCATCGGTTTTTTGTTCCAAAAAATGTTGATTTTTACTTAGGTACAGGCAATATTTATTATTTTACTTCTTCCTCAGAAAATTCTATAGTTTATTTTTATAAGACCAGTAATGATGCATTGTCAAAACTACAAAATTATCATTTAAACATTTTAATTGATAGTTTAGGTGAGTAAAACAAAAACTAGTAATTTCAATTGAAATTACTAGTTTTTATTACTTATTTATTTTTTGCACATGCTTCTTTTAATAGCTTCTCTACTTCAGCATGACCATTTGCTGATGCATATCTTATAGCGTAGTTATTATTTGCAGTTACATCTGCTCCTGCTTCTATTAGTAATTTTACTACTTCAGCATGACCGTTTTTTGATGCATGTCGTATAGCATAGTTATCATCTGCTGTTACATCTGCTCCTGCTTTTATTAATAGTTTCACTGTTTTAGCATGACCGTTTTCTGATGCAAGACATATAGCATAGTTGTCATCTGCTGTTACATCTGCTCCTGCTTCTATTAGTAATTTTACTACTTCAGCATGACCGTTTTCTGATGCATATCTTATAGCATAGTTACAATTTGCTGTTACATCTGCTCCTGCTTTTATTAATAGTTTCACTGTTTTAGCATGACCATTTTCTGATGCATATCTTATAGCATAGTTATTATCTGCTGTTACATCTGCTCCTGCTTCTATTAGTAATTTTACTACTTCAGCATGACCGTTTTCTGATGCAAGACATATAGCATAGTTGTCATCTGCTGTTACATCTGCTCCTGCTTCTATTAGTAATTTTACTGTTTCAGCGTTACCATTCTCTGACGCAAGTCGTATAGCCTCGTTATCATTTGCTGTTACATCTGCTCCTAATTGAATTAACAAACTAACTAATTTAGCATTATTATTTTTTACAGCCCAGCATAAAGCTTTTTCCTGATTTAGTTTAAAATTTTTATCTAAATCAAAAATTTTTTTCAACAAGTCATAATGATCCTCCAATGTAATATCAAAAGACACTGTTACTGTTGTTTTCCGCTCTTCCATACTTTTTCTCCCTTCTTATTCGGTAATTACCTAATTAAAAATAGACAACAATTTTATGTTGCCTATTATATATTCTTTTGTTTTAATTGTCAAGTTAGAACTCCATTTTATTTTCTAACCATGTTGGTAGTTCATTTATTTTTACTCTTACTTGTTCCATTGTGTCTCTATCACGAATTGTTACAGATTCATCTTCTAAAGTATCAAAATCTATTGTTACACAATATGGTGTTCCTATTTCGTCTTCTCTTCTATAACGTTTTCCAATTGAACCTGCTTCGTCATAGTCACACATAAATTTCTTTGATAATTTTGTATATACTTCATCTGCTTTTTCACTTAACTTTTTAGAAAGTGGAAGTACTGCAACTTTATATGGTGCTAATGCTGGATGTAAGTGAAGTACTGTTCTTGTGTCTCCTTCAGCTATTTCTTGTTCTTCATATGCGTTGCACATCATTGCCAAGAATATTCTATCTACGCCAACTGCTGGCTCTACACAATATGGTACATATCTTTCATTTGTTTCTGGGTCTAAATATGTTAAATCTTCCTTAGAAGCTTCCATGTGTCTTGACAAGTCATAGTCAGTTCTATCTGCTATTCCCCATAATTCTCCCCAACCAAATGGGAATAAAAATTCTATGTCAGTTGTTCCTTTACTATAGAATGATAATTCTTCTTTAGAGTGTTCTCTCATACGTAAGTTTTCTTCTTTCATTCCTAAACTTACAAGCCAGTTTTTGCAGAAGTTTTTCCAGTATTCATACCATTCTAAGTCTGTTCCTGGTTTACAGAAAAATTCAAGTTCCATTTGCTCAAATTCTCTTGTTCTGAATATAAAGTTTCCTGGTGTTATTTCATTTCTAAAAGAACGTCCCATTTGTCCAATTCCCATTGGCATTCTTCTTCTTGTTGTTCTTAATACATTTTTAAAGTCTACAAACATTCCTTGAGCTGTTTCTGGTCTTAAATATACCTCAGATTTTGCATCTTCTGTAACTCCCATAAATGTTTTAAACATTAAATTGAATTTTCTTATATCTGTAAAGTCTTGTTTTCCACAATTAGGACATGGAATATTGTTTTCTTTAATATACTCAACTAATTGTTCATTTGTCCATCCATCAAGCCCAGAGATATCTTTACCTTGTGCAAATTCCCATTCTTCTATTAATTTATCTGCTCTATGTCTTGTTTTACAAGCTTTACAATCTATTAGTGGGTCTGAAAATCCACCAACATGTCCTGTTGTAACCCATACTTGTGGATTCATCATAATTGCTGCATCAATTCCTACATTGTGTCTATTTTGAATTATAAATTTTTTCCACCATGCATCTTTAATATTTTTCTTAAGTTCTGCACCTAATGGACCATAGTCCCAAGAATTTGCTAAACCTCCATAAATTTCTGAACCAGGATATACAAATCCTCTATTTTTGCATAATGCTACTATTTTGTCCATTGTTAATTCACTCATAAATTTTCTCCTATTCTAACTGTTTTTTAATACGGAGCCAAAAAACAGTTTAACTTTTTATTTTTCTTTTTTATTAACTTTTTTTGCTCCGTTTCTAAAAATAGTTAATAAAAAAACTTTCATTCCTAGCTTTTATATAGCTAGGGACGAAAGTTTAATTTCCGCGGTTCCACCCTAATTGATAAATATTTTATTTTATATTCATCCACTTTATTTTAATATGCTCCAAAGCTCCCCACATTTTCTTTATTATTAACTTTCACCATATATTAACTCTCTTTAAATATTAAAAATGTTTTTTCTTTTTCATCGCATTATTTATTTTCTTTATTTATTTTAGCAACTTAATTTCATAAAGTCAATGATTTTTATAAAAAATATATTATATGCATTTTTATATTTTAAAAATATTATTTTTTATTAGTTAATTTTATTACAAAAATATTACTATATTACATTGTTTTTTTATCTTTTTACTTTAAAATTATTGTTTTTTAGTAGTTTTGTTACAATAATATTACAAAATCTTTCTTTTTTAAGTTAAATATTACATAATTGTTTCATTTTTGTTACTTACCTTTGTGTTATGTAACTTGTTTTTGTAATATTATTTTTTAAAATAACTTATGTGGAAACTGTGGATAACTCTGTTGATAACCTATTTTCAATACTTTCAGCTTGTCATTTTTTGTCATTTTTTACAAACGTTATTTTTTATGAAAACTTATAATTATTGTTACCAATTTTATGGTTACTTATTATTGTTTTGTTATTTTAAAATCAAAAAGAAAACACCTAAATTTAGGCATTTTCTGTGTTTTTTATAATAAAGTTCCAAGAGTCTTTGCACATATCTTCTAATGTTTTTTCTGCTTTCCAGTTTAATTCCTTCATAGCTTTTTCTGGGTTAGAGTAACACATAGCTATGTCTCCCGGTCTTCTTTCTACTATTTTATATTTTACTTTTACATTATTGGCTTTTTCGAATGTGTTTACAATATCTAATACACTATATCCTATTCCTGTTCCTAAGTTATATATAAAAAGTCCCTGTTTTTCTTTTTCTAGTTTTTCTAGAGCCTTAATATGTCCTTTAGCTAAATCAACAACATGTATATAATCTCTCACACCTGTTCCATCTGGTGTATTATAATCGTTTCCAAATATTGATAGTTCTGGTAATATTCCGGCTGCAACTCTTACAACATAAGGCATTAAATTGTTTGGTATTCCTTGAGGTTCTTCTCCTATTAGTCCACTTTCATGTGCTCCTATTGGGTTAAAATAACGAAGTATTGCAATATTCCATGAATTGTCTGAAGCATATAAGTCTTTTAAAATTTGTTCTATAAATAGTTTTGTCGTTCCATAAGGATTTGTTGTTCCTCCTGTTTTGCAATTTTCTGTAAGAGGAATAATCTCAGGATCTCCATAAACTGTTGCTGATGAACTAAATATAAATTTTTTTACATTATATTTTTTCATGGTTTCTAACAAAACTAAAGTACCTGATATATTGTTTATATAATACTCTAATGGCTTTTTAGTTGATTCACCCACTGCTTTGTATCCTGCAAAATTCATTACTGCTTCTATATCTTTATTTTCTTCAAAAACTTTTTCTAATGCATTTCTATCTAAATAATTAATTTCATAAAATTTAAAATCTTTGTTTGTTATTTTTCTTATAGAGTCAAGTATCTCTGGTTTACTATTTGAAAAGTTATCTATTATTATAACTTTTTTTCCTTCATTTAAAAGTTCAACTACTGTATGACTTCCAATATATCCTGCTCCACCTGTAACTAATATTGACACTTTTATTTCCTCCTATTTAAAAATTCTTTCTAATACACTTTTATATCTTTTGAATATAGGATGATTTTCATCCACTCCTTCTATACAGCTATTATACACACTTGTATAGTACCATTTTTGTTCTTCTGGATTTCTATTTATTACTTTATCCTCTCCATACTTTTCAATATTAGATAAAGCATCCTCTAAATTGCTTATTTTATCACAGGCTACAATTAATTTTGAACCTAATGGCGCATTTTTTATATGTTCTATTGTATGTATTTTTCTTTCCTTCCATGGTAATGTTTTATCTGGCTCTGATGAATCATAAACATAGTCTCTAACTTTTTTTCCAAATTCTTTTTCAATATCTTCAAAAGTATGAGGTGTATCTTCTACAACATCATGTAGTATTCCTGCTGAAACAACATCTTCATCACATCCACATCTTTGTAAAATCATTCCAACTGTAAATGGGTGAAATATCATATCTACATCTTCTACTTTTCTTGTTTGTCCTTTATGCGCTTTTGTTGCATAATATATTGCATACTCAATTTTATCTCTATTCATTTTATTTCCTCCTTATCTGCTTTATAAATTATATATTACTTTATTTTTATTATCAACAAATATTAAAATATTTATTATTTTTCTTTACTTTTATTATTTTAGATAGTATAATCATTTTTACTATATTATTAGAAAGGAGATACACATCGTATGACTATACGGAAAAAGCCTTTAATAATTGAATTTACAGGTCCACCTAATTCAGGTAAAACAACTCTTGTCAATTTTTTACATGATGTACTGAGTAAATGCAACTATTCTGTAGAAATAAAAAAGAGGATGCTGAACTTGTTCCTAAGTCTATTCCTAAGAAAACTTGGGCAAGGAATGCTTGGATTACTTTAGGTCAATTACAATCTTTAATAGAAGTTAATTACTCTACTTCAGATGTGGTATTGATTGACAGAGGTTATTATGACTCTTTATTCTGGCCTAATTTATTAAAGCTTCAGGGTGTTTGTTCTGAGCAAGATTGTCTTTCTGCAATTAATATTATCAGGGGATTAGACTCTCAGTTCAATTTCAAACCCGACTATTTATTTGTAATTGATGTTTCTACTGAAGTTTCTTTAAAGCGTAGATACGCTATGGAAAATTCAGAAGCTGTTGTTCTTTCTACTAATTCCTTTATCGATTTGTATAAAGAGCAATTAGATGTATTTTGTGAAAAATACAAAACCGAAACATCTATTTTTAAACTGGATACTTCTGGGCTTACTTTTGTAGAAATGCAAAATATTGTATTAGACAAGGTCTCTAGTATCTTACAGTGTTAACCATTAATATAAAAAGCAGGAATTTTTATAGATTATATCTATCTAAAATTCTTGCTTTTTATTATTATTTATATAATTCTTTATATATTTTATAATCTCTTATTACTTTTCTTACATAATTATTTGTCTCTTTATAAGGAATATTTTCTAAATTAGAACCATCTTTTTCTATCGTTCCATCCTTAATCCATTTATCTACATTTCCCATTCCTGCATTATATGCTGCTATTGCTAAATATATGTTTCCTTCATAGTGTTCAATCAAATAAGAATAGTAATGTGTCCCGATTTTTATATTTATTTCAGGGTTATATAAAGACTCTTTTACTATTACTTCTTCATCAACTTTAGTTGCAGTTTCTCTAGCTGTTGATTCCATTAATTGCATTAATCCTATTGCTCCACTTGTAGAATCAATATTTCTATTGAAATTACTCTCTACTTTTATTATTGAAAAAATAAGATAAGGATCAATATCATATTGTTTAGAATATTTATAAACATATTCACTATATTCCTTTTTATAGATTTTTTTTAGAAAATAATTTTGTACTTTAATTATTCTAAATAAAACAATAAAAATACATATAATTATACCTAATATTAATAATATTTTCTTAAGCTTTTTATTCAATGTTTTTACATTCTCCTTTAATTATTTGCAATCATACCAGTTAGTAGCCTCTGATACTTCTACTTCTAATGGCACTGATAATTTTATTGCATTTTCCATACAATTTTTAAGCATTTTTTTCGCCTCTTCTTTGTCTTTTTCATTAGCCTCTAGTATTAGTTCATCATGCACTTGTAGTATAATGCTAGCATCTATTTTTTTCTTTTCTAGTTCTCTATTTAAGTTAACCATTGCTATTTTCATAATGTCTGCTGCTGTTCCTTGTATAGGAGTGTTCATTGCAACCCTTTTTCCAAACTCTCTAACCATATAATTATTTGATTTCAATTCTGGGATATATCTTCTACGATGAAATAAAGTTTCTACATACCCTTCTTTTTTAGCTTTTTCTACTATTTCATCCATAAAAATCTTTATTCCATTATATTTTTCTAAGTATTGTTCTATATATTCTTTAGCTTTTTTTCTAGATATTCCTAATTGTCCAGCTAGTCCAAAATCTGAAATTCCATATACTATTCCAAAATTAACCGCTTTTGCTGCACTTCTTTGTTCTTTTGTTACCTCTTGAATAGGAATATTAAACACTTTTGAAGCTACTTGTCTATGAATATCTTCATTATTTTTAAATGCTTCTAACATGTGTTCATCTTGAGATATATGTGCTAAAACTCTTAATTCTATTTGAGAATAGTCTGCATCAATGTACACATATCCTTCTTTTGGTTTGAATACTTTTCTTAGTCTTTTTCCAAGTTCTATTCTAGTAGGAATATTTTGAAGGTTTGGCTCCGTACTACTAATTCTACCTGTTGCTGTTACTGTTTGGTGAAAATATGAGTGTATACGATTTGTTTCTTTATTTATATAAGGAAGCATTCCCTCTACATAAGTTGAATTCAACTTTGTTAAACTTCTGTATTCTAAGATTTTTTCTACTATTGGATGTTCTTGTCTTATTTTCTCTAAAGCATCTACATCTGTTGAATAACCTTTTTTTGTCTTTTTAGAACTTGTTAGCTTTAGCTTTTCAAACAAAATATTTCCTAGTTGAATTGTAGAATTTATATTGAATTCTTCTCCAGCTAACTCATAAATTTGATTTGTTAATATTTCTAACTCTTTTTTTAGTTCTAAACCAAAATTAGTCAATTCTGCTTTATCTAAATACATTCCATTATATTGCATTTTTGCTAACACAACAGCTACTGGCATCTCTATATTATTAAATAAATCAATTTGTTCTTGTTTCTCTAACTTTTCAGTTAATACATTTTTTAATTTTTCAATATTATATGTTATAAAAGAATTTCTCTCCATTTTTTCTTCATTAATTGGTGTTTCATTTTCATTAGTATTTGATTCAAATAAATTTATTTGCTTTTCTTCTTGTTTTTCTATTCCTTTGCTTTTTAAATATTCTTCTGCATCCACTCCTAAGTATTCATTTATCAATTCATTTAATTTATAATTGTTTGTTGTTGGACTTAAGAGATATGCTGCAATTTTTACATCAAAAAAAAGATTTTTCATTTCTATATTTTCTTGCTTTAGCATTACATAATCTTCTGATAAATGATATCCTACTTTTTTTATTTCTTCATTTTCAAAAACTTCCTTTAAAAAGCTAAGTTGTTTTACGTTATTTATATTGCTATAATATACTTTATTTCCAATTAATATACTAATAGATATTATTTCTTTTTTTATTATCTTTGTACTTTCTTTGTTTTCTATTTTATCAAAATAGTATACTAAATAATTTTCTTTTTTTATTCTTTCGTTTATTTTTTCAAAATCTTCTATATTAAATTTAATTATTTGAAAATTCTCATCTTCTTCTTTTTCGATATTTTTTGTGTTTTCTTCATTTTTCAGATTAAATCTCTCTATATATCTATTAAATTTCAATACTCTAAAATCTTCATAAACTTTATTGTTATCCCATTGTTTTACTTTTAAATCTTCTATTTTTTCTTGTAATGGTACTTCTAGGTTTATTGTTCCTAATGTTTTTGAAAGAAATGCTAAATCTTTATTTTCTAACATTTTTTCTCTTGTTTTTCCTTTTATTGTTTCTGCCTTTCCTTCATCTAATTGTTTGTATATTTCTTCTATGTTTCCATAGGTCTGTATCATTGAAAGAGCTGTTTTTTCTCCTATTCCTGGTACTCCTGGAATATTATCTGAAGCATCTCCTTGAAGTCCCTTTACTTCAATTAATTGAGCTGGCTCTAATCCATAAACTTCTTTGATTTTATTTCTATCAAAATCTTCTACTTCTGTCTTTCCCATTTTAGTTCTTGGAATTCGAACTTTTATATTATCTGAAGTTAACTGAAATGTGTCTCTGTCTCCAGATAATATTGTAACTTCTAAGTTCTCTTTTTCTCCAATTTTAGAAAGAGTTCCTAATATATCATCTGCTTCATACCCTTCCTTTTCTATAATTGTAATATTCATATCTCTTAAAATATCTTTAATTATAGGCATTTGCATAGCCAATTCATCTGGCATTTTGTGCCTATTTGCTTTATAACCTTCATACATTTTATGTCTTGCAGTTGGAGCTTTTAAATCAAATGCAACAGCCATATAATCCGGTTTTATATCTTCTTCTATTTTAAATAAAATAGCTAAAAATCCATAAATTGCATTTGTATATGTTCCATCTTCTGTCATAAGCATTTTTGAGCCCATAATTCCATAAAAGGCTCTATTCATTATGGAATTTCCATCTACTAAAACTAGTTTATTCAAAGTTTATTCCTCCTTTTACCACTTAAATATGGTACAATAAAAGTTCCATTGTAACACACATTTGCATTAATAAACCTATTACCGCTATTGTATATGTGTATTTTCTTTCATCACAAAATTTGTTACAAAATATCATATATATAATTGGAAGAATAGGTAGAAAATATCGTCCTTGTATTCCTTCAATATATTCTAAGTTTGGTCTAGACCATTCTATAAATAACGCTGAAAATATTACTCCCATACATGCTACTACAATGAAAATCATTATTATTTTTTGGTACAATTTAAATTCTGTTTTATTTTTTCCTTTTATACTAACAATAATACTCATTATAAAAAGAATATATGGAAAAATACTTATTTTAATAACTTCATTTATTTCAATAGTTGCACCAAAAATTTCAGTTAAATATTTTTCAAATAAAAGTACTATTGTATATATAATTTTTTGTATATATCCAATTGGTGAATTTATAATATATGTTATTGCATCATTTCCTATATTGCTTATTTCTTCTTTTTGTATTCCAAATTTATACCATAAAAAGTCTAATATTAATGAAACTATAAAAATTGCAAAACATATTATATTCTTTTGTTTTATATTTTTCCATTTTTCCTTTGGTATAATAAATATAAAAAGAATTAATGTAATATATACAGTCTTACTAAGTGCTATTATTACTGAAAATATTGCAAGAATAGCTATGTCTTTTTTATTTATTTTTTCTTTATTATAAGTCAAATATAATATATAGCTTATAAAAAACATACTTGCAGAAAAAAGTAATCCATCTGCCGAGATTGTTGCAATTCCCTCAATAGTTGTTGGAATAATACACAACAAGAATAATAAATTTTTTCCAAATGGAATCTTTTTTATTGCAAAATATAAAAGCGCTATACATATAATGCTACTAAATACTCTAGCAGTATATAAGTGAACTATAACGTTTTTAGTAAACATTTTTGCTGTCAAAATTCCCATAATTTCAGGTAAATAATTTACAGGTGAATAAGTTGATACTCTATATCTTACCTTAATTTTATTTGTATTTGTTGTATATTGATCTATATTATTTAATATTTCGCTATATGTTCTTTTATAGTTTGTTGCTAAAAATGCACCTTTTTCTAAATAATATTCTTTACCATTATTTATAAATTTTCCCTCAGTATATTCATACACTCTTAAAGCATGAATACTCTCATCGTGCCCAGTTGTTATAGGCATTGCAACTATAAATAAAATTGCAAATGTAGAAGCTAATGCTAAAAATACTTTTTCTACTTTTATATTTTTTGTTTTTATTTCTTTTATAATTATAAATGCCATTAAAATAACATATATAGATAATGTAGATAATACAATATATGTTACCTTTATAGCTGTAATATCTTTACTAATTATTCCTGTCTCATTTTTATAATTAAAAAAATCTCCTGTATTGATTTTGTACGAAAAATATAAAAAGTTACATGCAACAATAATTGTTACTACCATAACTATAAATATGCTTTCCCATTTGCCATCTATTTTTAATTTTTCTTTTATTTTATTTAGCATTACATTTCTCCTCTTTATCTATTTTTATATACTATCACATTTTTTTACACTTGCCAATGAAAAATTAATAATTATATAAGTTTTGCATACAAAAAAATAAAAATATAAATTCAAAAACAATGTTTTCTTAATTTATATTTTTATTTTATACTTTTTTTCTAACAGAAAAATTATTTATTATTTAAAATTTTGTCTAATTCTTTAAATCTTTTTATTTTTTGTGTTGTTGTTTTTTCTAGTGGTTCTTTTGTTAATATAAGTTCTTTTATTCTTTTAAATACTGATAAATTCTTATTTATTTCTTTAATATCTTCCCACACTGCTTCTTCATATTCTTTTTCTGTTTTTTCACCAAATTTTTCTTTTATTGCTTCTTCGTCGTATACTATTTTTATTCCAAGTGCAAGTTCATTTTTTGAATTTTCTCTTGGGAATAAAATGCTTTCTTGTACATATGTTAATCTATTTACTAAAAATTCAATATCTGATGGATAAACATTTTCTCCATTTTTTAGTACTATAACTTCTTTCTTTCTTCCTGTAATATATAAGAATCCGTCTTTATCGAAGTAACCTAAATCTCCTGTTTTAAACCATCCATCTTGTAATACTTCGTTTGTTGCTTTTTCATTTTCATAATATCCAAGCATAACATTTGGACCTTTTGCAACTATTTCTCCGACTTTTGTTTTTGTATTTTCTTTTTCAGTATCTAATGCATTTGTATTTGTTATTTCATTTCCATCTTCGTCTATTAATTTAATTTGAACATTGTATGGATTTCTTCCAACACTTCCTGGTCTTTTTTGTTTATCTGTTTCTGCTGCAATTAATGGTGATGTTTCTGTTAATCCATAACCTTGAACTGATGCTATTCCAAATGTGTTATATCCGTCTATTGCATGTTTGTTCATTGCTGCAGCACCGAAGTATAATATACGAACTTTTCCACCTAATTGATCTATAACTGATTTGAACAATTTTCTTCTAATATCTATATGTAAATATTTATATAGGAAATTTGAGAATTTTCCCATTGTATTTACTATTTTAGTTTTTCCTTGTTTTTCAATTCCTGTTTCTATTTTTTTGTACATAGTTTCTAAAACTAAAGGAACTGCTACTATTACGCTAACTTTATACTCTTCTAGGTTTTTAGCTATATATTTTAGTCCATCGCAAAATGCTACTGTTACTCCACTATAAAAACCATACAAAAATGTTATTGTACATTCAAAAGTATGGTGTAATGGTAAAAATGATAATATTACATCATTTGAATACATTTTTGACATTTTAGCCATAGCCATTACATTTGAGCATATATTTTTTTGTGAAAGCATTACACCTTTTGCTTGAGATGTAGTACCAGATGTAAATAATAATGCACTCATTTTTTCATTATCTATTTTTATCTTTTCATAACTGTTATTACCATTTTTTATTAGTTCTTTTCCTTCATTTACTAATTCATGAAATGATAGTACTCCATCTTTTTGTTTTTCTAAGTCCATGTTTATATATGTTTTTAAATTGCTAGTATTTTCTTCTCTAATTTTATTAAATACTTCTGCAAATTTATTTTCATATACAACAGCATCTGCTTTGCTTATTTTTATTAAATTTTCTATTTCTCCTTCTGGAAGTGCCTTATCTAATGGTACTATTACCATATTTGCTGTTGTTGTAGCTAAATATGTTACGCACCATTCATATCTATTATTTCCTATAACAGCTATTTTTTTATTTTCTAGTCCCATATTTAATAAAGCTGTTGAGAAAGCTACTATTTCTTCTTTTATTTCTTTATATGTTTTTTCTACTAAACACTCATTTTCTTTTTTAAAGTTCTTTTTAAATTTGTATGCTATATTGTCTGGATAATGCTCTACTGTATAATCTATCATTTCTTTAAAGTTGTTTATCTCGTGTGCTTTATGAAGTTCATTATTAAATTTCATTTTAAAATTCCTCCTATTTTTTATACGCAAATTATATAAAAACTTAAAATAAAAAACAATAAATTTGACCGATTGTTCTAATTTTTATATTTTATCAAAGTTAAAATTTTCAATCAATTTCTTTTTAGTTTCAAAACCTTGTTTTATTGATGAATCAAATTCATGATTTGTCATAACATATTCTATCCATTTTTTTGAAATATCTTTTATTAAAATTACTTCTTTTCTTTTTAGTTCTATATCTTTATCATAATAAGCATTTAAAAATTCTTTTATACCTTCTTTATCTATTCCTCTTGATTTTGAAAAGTAACAATTTGCTATAAGTATAGAGATATCTATTATTGCTGGTCCGTATTTTGCATCATCAAAGTCAATGAATCCTATTTCATTTTTTTCTTTATTATAGAATATATTTCTACTTGTTAAATCAAAGTGTAAAACAGATTTTCTCAATGTATTATCATTTATAAATTCTACCGTTTTTAATCCTTCAGTATTTTTACAATTTACTTTATGAAATATTTTTAGTTTTCTTCCAAGCATTACCGAAATTTCTTTAGAAATTTCTTTGTTTTTATTATATAAACTTTTCCCTTTCAAAAATGAATACAATATTAGATACAAATTGTTAATTTTAATATACTTTTCATTTTTATTTGTCTTAATAATTTTTGGTACATAAAAGTTGTTTTTTAATAATTCTTCATACAATTTAGACATAGTCTTAGCATGTTCTTCACTTTTATATATTTTCAAAATATATTCACAATCTATTGTCTTTATATTATAAACATTGCCATCTGTCGAGTCTATATTTTTTTCAATATCTACTACTTTTAAATTGTAATTTTTATTTATTTCATCTTTAAAGATATTCATTTGTCTTTTCTTGTCCTTTTTTATTTATTTGCTATATCTGTCTTCCTTAGAAATAACCACTTAAGACCGCACTTCTATTTTTTCCTTGGTATGCTCTGTTTTTTGATATATAATTTTTGTTGCTGTATTGCTATGAATTGCATAATGTATTTTAGTAAGAATTTTTTAAATATACTTTTATCTGTTTTATTATATGTGGTATATTATAGTTTCCTGCAAATTTAGAATTATCCAGTAATTCTTCGTTTATAGTTACCCATTCTAACTTGTTTTTTTCTTCTACCAAAGTTATTTCATGTTGTAAAATGCCATAATAAACTTGTATATTATTTTCATATTTAAAATAATTTAAATCCATAAAGTGTTCTAATTCTATATCTTTGCTAGATATTCCTGTTTCTTCAAATAATTCTCTATATGCAGCTTCATCATTTGTCTCATTTTCTTCTATTTTACCTCCTACAAAATTATATAGCCCTTTATATGGTTCTTTCGCTCTAATACAAAAAAGTGCCTTATCTAAACCTGTATTAAATACTACTATTAAGTTTAATTTTCTCATTCTTTACTCCTTCTTTTTTAATTCAATCTCAACTATAAATTATATTTTATCTTTCTTTATTTGTTTACTATATCTATCTTCCTCTGAAAATATGCAGCCACAATATTTTTGCATATATAATCCTAAGTCGTGAGCCTTTTGATGTCCTTCCCAAAAACCAACTCTAAAATCTCTATACAAGAAGTCTATTCCATATTCTTTGCTATATTGCTCCATTAATTTTTTTATAAAATCATGTTTCTGATATATACTGTATAGCAATGTGGTAGTAACAGTGTCATATCCATTTTCTTTTGCATATTCAAATGTTTTTCTTAGCCTAATTTGATAGCAATAATTTACGCATCTTGCATTTAAATTTTTCACGGCTTCCCTGCAAAACGCATCTAAGCCATATTCTTCTTCAAATATGGCTTGTACATTTATTGATTTTGTATATTCTTTCAGGCAGTCTCTACGTGCTTTGTATTCCGTGTATGGGTGAATATTGGGATTATACCAGTATACTGTTGGTTCTATTCCTTCTTCTCTTAACTTGTCTATACAGTACACACTACATGGTGCACAACATGTATGTAGTAATAATTTCATCTTAATCTCCTTTATTTGTTAATCCTTTTCTTTTTATATTCCTCATTAATTCTAACAATACTACTGTAAATACCATGACTAAAAAATATGGTATTCCTACTGTTTCATCATCTATTCTCGTTGAATATGTAATTGCATAAGAGTATATTACCCCCATAGAAAGGTATAGTGTATATCTAATATTTTTAGACTTTTGATAAAAAAGTGTTGGAAATAGCCAAATTACATACCAAGAATTGAAATTTGTTATTAATAAAAATGTAAAAACTAGTAAAAAAACTTGATATGTCTTCATTAATTTACTAAATTTTATTTTACTATTTTCATTAAAGAATAATTTTAAAATAATTATAACATATGAAACAGCAAATATTCCTAAGCTTATTGCTTTTATTAAGCTTAATACTTTTGTATCTCCATTAAGTAAATAATATAGTCCTAAAAATATTGATCTGCTATATTTGTTTTGTTGTACAAAAATTCCAGACAACACTCGTATATCTTTTACATACAATAAATAAAAAGCTAATAGTATTAAAACGAATTCTGTAACATATAATACAGATTTTCCTATTTTATTTTTTATTTTTTCATCTTTTAGTCCATATATTAATATAAAAGGTAGCATTAATATACTTAAATATTTAACTCCTGTCGCAAGTGCAATACATGCAACTGATAAAAATATGTTTTTCTTGTTTTTCAAGAAATAAATTCCAAGTAATACAAAAAACACTAAAAATATATCATTATGAACATTACTTAAAAATTCAAACAATATAAATGGATTTAATGCAAACATAGCTGTAAACATTTTTTTATTTGTTATTTTATATATTAAGTATGTGCTTGCTAGAAATACTAATAATGTTATTATTTTAAATATATATAATGATGCTGTTATGTTTCCAAAAGAGAAAGAAGTTAATATCTTACAAATAACACTCCAAACCGGTCCATATACTACTGGTTCATTTCTCCAGCATCTTGCTACTTTTCCTAACATTTCATCCGGTCCATTTTTATTCCAAATATCTTGTACTGATGTATAATATGGATTTTCATTATATTTTGAATCAACCCATCCATTTCCTATATATGAATATACATCTAAACTTGTTGTAGGAATAATTATAGCAAATAGAACTGCTATAATTATTATATATAAAAACATACTTTTATTTGTTTTAAAAATCTTGTTTATATTTTTTAATATTTTAAAATATAATAAAAATAAAATTGAAAATAATACTACATATATAATTGCATTTATATAAAGTTCATATCTTTGCTCTATATCTTTATACATATATGAAAAAACATAAATAAAATAATAAATAGATTTATGAGTTTTAAGATATTCAAAAGATGGAATAGTAAAAACTATACTTGTTAATAAATATAATATTTCTATTAATATATTATCAGATGTTTTTTCTTTTTTTAAAGCTGATTGTTTAACCTTCTCCATTTTTCACCTCTCTATTTGTTAAGTTTATACAATTTTGAATTTGATGTTTCATATAAGAGTTTGCAATTTTCTAAATTTATATTTTCTTTACATATTTTATAAATTTTGCTTTTTTCAAATATAACTAAGTATTCTATTTCTCCATTATTCCATTTTTCTATATATTTTAAATGATTTCCCGCTTCTAAAGGATACCTATTTCTGTATTTAAAAATGGCTCTTATCCAAGCTTCTCCCATAAAATCTTCTATAAATAATGTGTTGTTTTCATTTTTGCTAAGAATATTATTGTCGTACATATATTTTAACATTTCTATTTCTTCACTATTTAGGTTTTCTGTACATGTAATTAAATAACGGTTATTTTCATATATATCGTATATTGAAAGAGTATGTCTATTTAATACTATTGAAACTGCTCCTAATAATACATATACAATTAAATATATATATACTATATATCTCTTAGATTTATATTTTTCAGTAAAATTAATTAATCCTTCATAAAAACAAATTATAATTATTGCCCAAAGAATATATGCATTTTTGTAAAAATAATATTGTGAAACTAACTTTGCCTTTGTTCCTATATATAGAATTAGTGCATATACTATTAATGTAGTAATATATATTGTTTTATAATCTAATTCTTTATTTTTTATTTTTTGTATAAAAAAGTAAAAAACAAACGGAATAAAAAATAAAATATTTATTAACAAACTCTTATATATATATCCTTCAACAGCTATGTATTTTACTGTTTCTATATTAGGTGACAACATGTATATAGTACCTATTAAACCAGGAACTATTAATGTTATTAATGTATCTATAATAAATTCTCTATTTAATATCTTTTTGTATTTTTTATATGTTATAAATCCATCATAAATAAATATAGAAATATAAACAACTGGTGCAAATAATGAATATGAAAGTATTATTGCAGTGTTTAATAAACTAAGAACAAGTCTTCTTTTATATTCTTTTTGACCTAAAACATATAATATTGCATTAATAGAAAGACATCCTACTCCTAAATAATAAAATCCACTTAATAAATTGTTTAATGGATATCCTAAAAGATAAATAATTGTTATAATTATTGCTAATAATATTTGAATTTTATTGTTAGCTTTATTTTTTATAATAAAGTAAAAAGTTAGTGCGCTAGTTAAGAATATTAGTATGTCAAATATTATAAATACTTTATAAAAGTTCATCTCTCCTATTATAGATTCTAAGGCTTTAAATGTTAATCCTACATTTACATACGCTACCGGCATCATTTGTGTAGCAGTTTCTGTTCCTTCTGTTTTATATAATAACTTATCATTTTGATAAAATTCTTTTGCTGCTATATAGTGAATGCTTGCGTCTGTTGTATAATATTTTATATTTTCTATTTTCCCAAAATCATAGTAACCTATAGCTGAAACTATTATTATAAATATTCCTGCTACTAAGATATCTTTTTTATCTATTTTAAAAGATTGTACTCCATTTTTCTTTATTTCTATTATTAATAAAATAATAACAATAATGTTTATTAATAATAATGTATACAAATTTATTGAAATATTAACAGCACTTAAAAAAATGCATTCTAATGTTTGATATGCTAAAGTACATAAAAATGTAATACAAATTTGTGGTATTATATCTATTTTTCTATCACTTTTTCTAACAATAAGAAATAATATTCCTATTATTAAAATGCTAATACTATAAAAGATGTTGCTCATTATTTTTCTCCTCTTTTGTTATTTATTCTTCATTAAAAGGTACTCCTATATGTGTATATGCATCTTTAAGTGGTATTCTACCTCTTGGAGTTCTTGCTATAAAACCTATTTGAATTAAATATGGTTCATATACATCTTCTACTGTTTCTATTTCTTCTCCAATAGTTGTAGCTAAAGTATCTATTCCTACCGGCCTTCCATTATATGTTAAAATCATTGTTTCTAATAATTTTCTGTCTATTTCATCTAGCCCCAATTCATCTATCTCTAACCCATTTAATGCTAACTTTGTAATTTTTAAGTCTATATAACCATTTCCAACTACCAATGCATAATCTCTTACTCTTTTTAATAGTCTATTTGCAATTCTTGGTGTTCCACGAGAACGTCTTGCAATTTCCACGCAAGATGTGTCATCTATTTCTATATTTAATATTTTAGCTGAACGTTTTACTATTTTGCTTAAATTTTCTATGCTATATAATTCTAATCTATGTATTATACCAAATCTATCTCTTAAAGGTGTTGTAAGCGAACCTACTCTTGTTGTGGCTCCTATTAAAGTAAATTTTGGTAAATCTATTCTTATTGATTTTGCTTCTGGTCCTTTACCTATAATTATATCTAATGTATAATCTTCTAATGCAGGATATAATATTTCTTCTACAGATTTATTTAATCGATGTATTTCATCTATAAATAAAACATCAAATTCATTTAGCCCCGTTAGAATTGCTGCTAAGTCTCCTGGTTTTTCTATTGCAGGCCCTGATGTTATTTTTATATTTGAGTTCATTTCATTTGAAATAATATTTGCAAGTGTAGTTTTTCCAAGTCCTGGAGGTCCATATAATAAAACATGATCAAGAGGCTCACCTCTTTTTTTGGCAGCCTCTATATATATTTTCATATTTTCTTTTACTTTATCTTGTCCAATGTAATCCTTTAGTTTTTGAGGTCTTAATGTGTTTTCCATTTTCTCCTCTTGTATATTTTCAAGTTCTGGACGAATTATTCTATTGTCTTCTTCCATTTTTTAATTAATTTCCTTTCTCGTACCCCAAGCAAAGTTAATTTCTTACATTTTAAAAACAAATTAAAAACAATGCATTTTATTCGTTTGTTTCTTTTATTCCATTGTATTCATTTACAAAATATAATGGTCTATTTTTAGTTTCATTAAATATTCTTCCTAAATATTCTCCTATAATGCCAAATAGCAATATTTGTATTCCTGAGAAGAATAATATAAGTAATATTATAGCTTGATATGCTTGTACAAATGTTGATGTAACTATACATTTTACTATTACATAAATAAAATATATGAATAATGCCATAAACGTTGGTATACTTAAATATGTTGAAATTCTAAGTGGTGATGTAGTAAATGATGTTATTCCATCTATTGCTAAATCTATTAATTTTTTATAATTCCACTTTGTAGTACCTGCAATACGTGGGTCTCTGTCATACATAACTTCTTTTTTGTTGTAACCTATCCAGCTAAACATACTTTTTGAACATCTTTGAGACTCTCTTAATTTTCTTAAAGCATTTACGCATCTTCTGTCTAATAATCTAAAATCTCCTGTATCTTTTTGAATAGGAACTCTTGTTAAACTTTGAAGCACTCTATAATACATTTTTGAAGTGAACTTTTTAAGCCATGTTTCACCTTTTCTGCTACTTCTTCTTGCATATACATCATCATAGCCTTCTTCCCAGTATTTAATTAATTCTGGAATTAGTTCTGGTGGATCTTGAAGATCTGCATCCATAAATATGACGCAATCTCCATCTGCATAGTCAAGTCCTGCTATCATAGCAATTTCTTTTCCAAAGTTTCTAGAGAAATCTACATAACATACTCTGTTATCTTTTTCTCTAAATTCTTTTATTATTTGTATTGTTTTATCTTTACTTCCATCATTAACAAATAAAATTTCAAATTCATAATTTTTAATTTCATCCATTAATTTTTTTAATCTTTCGTATAACATTGGTAGTGATTCTTCTTCATTGTATGCTGGTATAATAATACTAATTTTCTTCATTTTTTTCTCCTTACTCAAGTTATTTTTTATTAGACTTATTATATATTTTTTTGCTATTTTATGCAACAAAAAAGGCAAAATTTTATTTACATTTTGCCTTTTTAATATATTTTATTTTAAGTATTCTGGATGATTTACATACCAATCTATAGTTTTTACTATTCCATCTTCAAATTTTGTTTTTGGAAGCCATCCAAGTTCTGTACTTATTTTTGTAGGATCTATTGCATAACGCCAATCATGTCCTTTTCTGTCTTCTACATATGTAATTAAACTTTCTGGTTTTCCTAATTGTTTTAATATTAATTTAACGATTTCAATATTTTGTTTTTCATTGTGTCCACCAATATTATATCTTTCACCATTTCTTCCTTTATGGAATACTAAATCTATTGCTTCGCAATGATCTTCAACATATAACCAATCTCTAATATTTTTACCTGTACCATAAACTGGTAATGGTTCATCATTTAATGCTAATTTAATCATATGTGGTATTAATTTTTCATTGTGTTGATATGGACCATAATTGTTTGAGCAGTTTGTAACATTTACATTCATTTTGAATGTTTCATGATATGCTTTTACTAATAAATCTGAACTTGCTTTAGATGCTGAGTATGGACTACTTGGTTTTATTGGTGATGTTTCTGTAAAATATCCTTCATCTCCCAATGCTCCATATACTTCATCTGTTGAAATATGCATAAATTTATTTGGTGAACCTTCTCCCCATTTTCTTTTTGCAACTTCTAATAATGTATGTGTTCCTAACACATTAGTTTGTGTAAATATGAAAGGTGTTTTTATACTGTTGTCTACATGACTTTCTGCTGCAAAATGGATTACACCATCTATATCATATTTATCAAATATTTCTGTCATTCTTTCAAAATCACATATATCTGCTTGTTCAAAATCTATTTTGTCTATTACATTTTTTAAATTTTCCATATTTCCTGCATATGTTAATTTATCTACTACTACAATATGATATTCAGGGTATTTATTTACAAAATACTCTGCAAAATTTGCTCCTATAAAACCTGCGGCTCCTGTTACTAATATATTTTTCATTTTTAATTCCTCCTATTTTTAATCTTCTATTAATTTTCCTTCTGCTAAACTTTCTAAATATTTTCCATATTCTGTTTTTTCTAATGGTTTTGCTAATTCTAATAGTTGTTCTTTTGAAATCCATCTATTTATATATGCAATTTCATCTGGTGAGCAAACTTGAAGTCCTTGTCTTTTTTCTATTGTTTGAACAAAACTTGCTGTTTCTAAAAGTGCATCATGTGTACCTGTATCGAACCATGTTGTGCCTCTACCAAGCTTTTCTACATTTAATTTTCCTTGTTTCATATATTCTTCGTTAATAGAAGTTATTTCTAATTCTCCTCTTGCTGAAGGTTTTACATTTTTAGCAATTTCTATTACATTATTTGGATAAAAATATAAACCTGGTACAGCATAATTTGATTTTGGAACAGCTGGCTTTTCTTCTATAGATATAGCTCTTCCTTCTTCATCTATTTCTACAACTCCATAAGCAGTTGGATCTTTAACTAAATAGCCAAAAATAGTTGCTTCTTCTCTATTACTTGCTCTTTTTAATATTTTAGGTAGACGCTCTCCATAAAACATATTGTCTCCTAGAATCATGGCTACATCATCATTTCCAATAAATTCTTCTCCTATGATAAATGCTTCTGCAAGTCCTCTTGGTTTTTCTTGAATTTTATATTCAAAATTCATTCCCCATTTTGAGCCATCACCAAGCAATGCTTCAAATGTAACAATATCTCTTGGTGTAGAAATAATTAATACTTCTCTTATTCCTGCTTCCATAAGTATTGCAAGTGGATAATAAATCATTGGTTTATCATATACTGGCATAATTTGTTTTGAAATTGCAAGTGTTAAAGGATATAACCTTGTTGCACTTCCTCCTGCTAATATAATTCCTTTTCTTTTTTTCATTTTTCTCATTCCTTTACATATTTTTGATGTTTCTATAATATCATTATTTATTATATTTTTCAACAGATTTACTAAATTTTGTAATATTTTTATGTTTTATTACTTTAATTTTATCTTTCAAATTTAATCAATAAAAAAACGAGATTCTAAAAAATTTCAAGAATCTCGTTTTTCTATTTAAATCTCTTTTTCTGCCTTTAAATATCTTTCCAAGGCGTCTTCCCATGAAGGAACAGTAATTCCTGCTTCTAAAATCTTTTCTTTTGAAAGCATTGAATTTGCCGGTCTTTTAGCTGCACTAGCAAATTGCTCTGAAGTTACAGGATTTACTCTGCAAGAAATTCCTGCTATTTCATAAATCTTTTTAGTAAAATCATACCATGTTGTAAATCCTAAGTTTGTTGTATGATATATACCATAAGGAATTTCTTTTTCTAATGCCTGGTAGATAATATCTGCTAAATCTACCGCATAAGTAGGACTTCCATGCTGGTCATAAACAACGCTAACTTCTTCTTTTTCTTTTCCAAACTTAAGCATTGTTCTTACAAAGTTTTTTCCGTCTCCATAAAGCCAAGCTGTTCTAAAGATATAAAAATCTTTAGTATTTTCTTCAATAGCTTCTTCGCCAGCAAGCTTAGTTCTTCCATAAGCAGTTACCGGTGCCTTTGGAGCATCTTCTTTATAAATTTCTTCTAAAGATAAGTCTCCTCCAAAGACATAGTCAGTACTGATATGAACCAACTTACAATTATTTTTGTTTGCTGCTATTGCCAAGTTCTTAGGTCCGTCTGCATTTATTTTCTTTGCCAACTCCTCCTCTGACTCTGCTTTGTCAACAGCAGTATAAGCTGCGCAGTTGATGATGACATCAGGCTTAACATTTTCTACAAACTTTTCTACTTCTTCAAGGTTTGTAATATCTAATGAAAGCTCTGTTCCAACTACATCAGTTAAGATTAATTCATGTTCCATGAATCTTTCTCTTACTGCTTTTGCAAGCATACCATTAGCTCCTGTAATTAAAATTTTCATAAAGATTTTCCTTCCTTTCTGCATTTTTTATGTACTATATAATATACTTTTCTTTCTAAAAAGTCAAGTTTCTACTACTTTCTGAGCATATTATACATTTTTCTTCATTAGTATTTCTTTTAAAGTTTTGACTATTCTTTTTATATCAACAATTATAGGATGTTTTATTTTGTTTTCTTTTAAAGCGTTATGTGCTTCTTTTAAATTTTTAATGTACCCTTTTATTCCTGCTGTACTTGTGCCACCTATTCTCATATATACAATATAGTCATTTATATATTCTAACTTTATTGTTTTATCTTTCATCATTCTTATCATAAAGTCATAATCCGCTACAATTCTATATTTTAGGTTAAAAAGTCCAATTTTATCATATACTTCTTTTTTTAAGTATAATGTTGGATGAGCTGGATGCCAACCATTTTCTAATTTTCCATATGCTGATTTCCATATTCTTTTTGGTTTAGTCATTGTTTCTTCATCCATAAATATTAAATTTGCATAAGTTCCATCACAATTTGTTTCTTCAAACTTATTTGCAATTAGTTGTAGTACATTTTCATTTGCATATTTATCATCTGAATTAAGTATACCTATAATATCCCCTGTTGCCATTTTTATTCCTTTATTCATTGCATCATATAATCCACTATCTTTTTCTGATATATATTTAAGTTTTCCGTTATATTTTTTCTCATATTCTTTTACAATCCCCATTGTATTGTCTTTTGATAAGCCATCTATTATTATATGCTCATAATCCTTATATGTTTGGTTAAGTACAGAATCTAATGTTTCTTTTAAAGTTTTTTCTGAATTATAAGTTGCTGTTATTATTGATATTTTCATTTATTTTTCCTCTTCTTTCCACTTTCTTTTATATTTTTTCAAATTATATATTGTATATATTAAAAATAAAGTGGATATCATAAACATTGTAATAAAATATGTTATACATGCTCCATCTATTTTTATATTTTTTACTAATGCGTATGCAATTATGGTTGATATTATAGCCGTTACCAAATACATCAATGTTTGAATTCCTGTTTTTCTCATTGCTATTAATATTGCTGATAAAATAGTACTTAAACTGTACAATATTGAACCAACTACAATTATTATCATTCCTAAAAAATAAGGTTTTAGTTCAATTCCATATATTAGTTCTAAAACAGGGACCTCTAATACAGATGCAATAATTACAGTTATTGCTCCTAGCCCAAAGTTTATTCCTATTAATCTATAAAAGATTTTCTTTAGTCCATTATAGTCTTTATTTTTTATATATTCAGATATTTTAGTTAATGCTGGTTGAATAATATATTGTCCTAACAATCCCATTAAACTCGCCGGCATAATTATGATTCCAAAAATTGTTTGTATGTCATTTGTTAGAACATCATCTATAGCATATCTAGATATATTTATTATATAATTTCCTAAAAAAGTTAATACAAATGTAAAAGATCCTATTTTAAATAGATTTATTATTATTTCTTTAGAAAACTTTGTCTTATTTACATTTATTTTTTTTAAGTTTCTTAAATCATATAATATTAATATTATAATATTTATTACTACTATACTTAAGCATGCTATTAATAAGTTCTTGGTAATTAAGTTTATTATTATAAATACTATTAGTGCTATAATTGATTTTAAAAACATTGATATTCCGACTTTATATAATTGATTATTTTTTTGAATTATAGCGTAAATACTTTCTGCAAAAGCTTCTACGCATTTAAACAAACCAAGTTCTATGAAAATCATAAATTTATATATATCAAATTGCTTAACAAGCCCAAAAACAAATATAGCTAAAACCATAACTAAACAAGTTATAATTCTGTGATATATGTAATCTGTATCCGAATTTTTATTACTTATATCTGTAACTTGAAATGTTCTTCCTGCATAAACTCCTATTATATATAACAAACAAGCTGTTGCAAAACAATATGTAAATATCCCAGCATCATCTATTCCATATATTCTTGTTACTACTATTGTAAAAAATAATGAATTGAATGCATTCATACTTGCACCAATTATATTCCATATTATGTTCTTTTTATCTATTGACACTTTATTCACTCCAATTATTATATAGATTTTAATACTATATTTGATAAATCTTCTACATTTATTTTATTAAAACAATCATAAGTTCCCTTTGGACAAGTTTCTGTTTTATAACATGGTTTGCAATCTAATGGTATACTTATACAATTTAATATTGCTGTTTTATTATTATAAGGTCTAATTCCTTCAGGATTTACAGGTCCATAAATTACTGTTGTAGGTATACGATAAGCATTTGCAATATGACCTGCACTACTGTCGTTACATATCATAGCATCTACAACTGTTATCATTTTTATATACTGTTCTAAATTACTTTTTGAATGTACTATTTTTGCTCCACATCTTTTAGCTCCATCTATTACTTGTTTTACTGCTTCTTCTTCATTAACACCTTCATACACTACAAATGCTATATTTTTATCTTTTAAATGTATTTTTTCTACTAATTCATCAAATTTTTCAAATCTTCTTATTTTCTCTCTGGCTCCTGGATGGATTCCTATTAACTTATACCCTTCTAAATTGTTTTGTTTTATAAAATCTTGTTTTAGTTTTTTCATTTCTTCAGTTATTGGTAAATCTGGATTTAAATCATTCTCATTAATATTAGCCCCAATTTGTTTCATTAAATATATTTTATCATCTGTTACATGTGTTGTCTTATAATTTTTTGGCATTTCTACTACATCTGTTAGAAAACATTCTCCTCCTGAATAATTAAAGCTAATTTTTCTTTTTGCTTTAAAAAAATGCATATAATATATATATCTAAAATCTCCTCTTGGTTCTATGGCTACATCATAACTAAACTTATTTACTTCTTTTAATACACTTCTTAAATGATTGAAATCTTTCAAAATATTTTTTATAGAAATAAATGATAGTGCTCCATTACAAATAACAAATTTATCTACTAGTCCTGTATCTTTTAATATAGTTTCTGCATGTTTAGCACATAAATATGTTATTTTTGCATTTTTAAAGTTATTTTTTACAACTTTTAAAAATGGTATATTCATTATTGTATCTCCTATTAGGGATGGGTCAAATACTAATACTTCTTTTGCATTTTCGAAATCTATTTTATCACTTGATTTTTTTGTATGATAAAATATGGAAAATATATTGCTTACTTTTTTTATTAATTTTACCTTTTTAGGATCTGCTGTTTCCATAAATAATCCTTTCTTACTTTTGTTTTTCTATTTTTTTTGCTGCTTCTAAAAAATTATTGCATATTTCTACATTTTTTATTTTCTCTATTTTTTCTTCTTTGCTTATTATAAAACCTTTAACTGGTTCTACTTCACAAATAGCTACATCTCTAGCTTTATCTCCTATTGCATAACTTTTAGAAAAATTTATATTTAATTCTTGTTGTGCTTTATAAAATAAACCTAATTTTGGTTTTCTACAATTACAGTTTTCTTTGTAATGTGGACAATAATATATTTTATTTATTGTAATTTTTTCTTTTTTTAATTGTTCTCTCATATAATTGAATAAATCATCAGCTTGCTTTTTTGTATAATAGCCTCTAGATATTCCAGACTGATTTGATATTACTATTAACATATAACCTAATTTTTGTAATATTTTTAGTCCTTCTATTACCCCTTTTTCAAATTCAAAGTCTTCTATTTTATATAAGTAATTTTTTTCTACATTTATTGTTCCATCTCTATCTAAAAAAACAGCTTTATTTTCCATATAATTCATTCTCCACTATTTCACAAATAATATGTATTATCATAATATGACTTTCTTGAATGTTAGGTGTTCTATTGGTTTCTATTATAATTGGATAATCGCAAAGTTCTTTACATTTTCCGCCATCTTTTCCTAATAGTCCTACTATTTTTGCTCCTCTTTTTTTTGCTTCTATCATGGCAAGTTCAACATTCTTAGAATTTCCACTAGTACTTATTCCTATAAATATATCTTTTTCTTTTACAAATGCTTCTACTTGCCTTTTAAATACTTCATCATATCCAAAATCATTTCCTATTGCAGTTAATATACTTGTATCTGTTGTAAATGCAACGGCTGGCAATGCTTCTCTATTTATTAGATATCTTCCTACTAATTCGGCTGCAAAATGTTGTGCATCTGCCGCTGAACCACCATTTCCACATATATATACTTTTTTTCCGGTTTTATATGCTTCGCAAATCAATTTTGCAGTACTTTCTATATTATTTAATGTCTGTTCATTTTGTAATAAATTTTCTTTGCATTTTATGCTTTTCATTATTGACTCTTTTATAAATTCTTTCATTTGTGTTCTCCTTTATTCACCTTTTATTTTTTTTATTATATTAGTAGTAGATTTATTTTCTATAAGTGGACATATAACTACTTTTCCATTTCTTTTTTCTACAATATCTTTTCCCACTACATCTTCTGGCTTGTAATCTCCGCCTTTTGCTATAATGTCTGGTTGTATTTGTTTTATTATATTATAAGGTGTATCTTCTTCAAATAAAATAACATAAGAAACAAATTCTAAAGCTGCTAGTAGTTCCATTCTTTCATTTTCTGTTACTATTGGCCTTTTTTCTCCTTTTAGTCTTTTTACAGATGTGTCTGAATTAACTCCTACTATTAACATATCTCCTAACTTTGAAGCTTCTCTTAAATATCTTGCGTGACCAACATGAAATATATCAAAGCATCCATTTGTGAATACTATAGTTTTGTTTTCTCTATTTTTTAAAACTTCCTTTAATTTATCTATTGATACTATTTTATCTTCATAATTTACATCATTTTCTTTGTTTATATAATCTTTAATTTCTTCTATTGTAACAGCATAAGTTCCCATTTTTGAAACTTCAACTCCTGCTGCATAATTTGCCATTTGTATTGAGTCTATTAAAGATATTTTATTACTTAGCCCTACTGCAAGGTATGAAATTACTGTGTCTCCAGCTCCAGTAACATCATAAACTTCTCTTGATTCACAGTTAATTTTAATAGATTTATCTTTACTCACTAACATCATTCCGTCTTTTCCTCTTGTTGTAAGTACATATTGGCAATTTGCATTTTCTAGTAAAGTTTTAGAAGCTTTTTCTATTTCTTCTTCTGTTTCCACATTCATTTTAGTTATATCTTGTAATTCTAATACATTTGGTTTTATTAAATATGCATTTTTATACTTTTCATAATTTGGTTCTTTTATATCTATAATGGCTTTAACATTATTTTTATTGGCTATTTCTATAATTTTGCTTGTATTTATAGTATTTAACAAACCTTTATTATAGTCTGATATTACTACAATGTCATAATTTGAGACATTCTCTTCTAAAATTTTATATATTTTATTATTTATCTCACTATTTAAGTCCTTTTTTATTTCTTCGTCATACCTAAACATTTGAATATTGTTTTGACCTATAAACCTATTTTTGACTATTGTATATCGTTCATCATCTTTAATAATAAATTTTGAATCTATATTATTGTCTTTTAATATATTTAATAATACATCGGCATTTTGGTCATTTCCAACTACGCTTAATATAGAAACCTTTTGCTTAGCTTTTCTTATATTTATAGCAACATTTGCTGCTCCTCCTAAAACTATTCTTTCACTTTGTTTTAAAAGTACTGGTACAGGTGCTTCTGGTGAAATTCTTTTAGATATTCCAAAAAAATATCTATCTAGCATAACATCACCTATAACTAAAATATTTTTTGTTTCTATTTTGTTTAGTTTTTCTACAATACTCATTTGTTGTCCTCCTGAATCTTTTTTTCTAATTCTTCCACTTTGTTCTTTAATAAAGAAATTTCTTGCACTAATTTTGTCGTCTTTTTATTTTCTTTTGAAAGCATCATTGTTAGATTAAATATTAAATAAAAAGCTAAGAAAATTGTAATACAAAATATCATATTTGATGTGGTTTCAAAACCTAATAAATTTGAAATATATCCAAATAAATTAGGAAAAATTGCTGCTACTAATAAAATGATTCCTGTAAAAATCCAAAATAAAGAAAGAGAAATTTGCATTTTTCTATTTTTTATTGCTTTTAATATAACAAACAAATAAAACAATGTAATAATTATTAATACTACTCTTAATTCTATTGACATTTCTTTTTCCCCTTTCTTTTTAAGCTTATACTATCTATTATAATTGAAAGTACAACTTTTACCATGTAATCTGCACTTTTTAAGAAGCGAATTGAAGATGTTCCTCCTTGCCTTTCATTCATACTAACTGGTTTTTCTTCTATTGTATATCCATTAATTAATAAGTGTACGCTTGACTCAGGTTCTGGATATTCTGTTGGATAATCTTTTGCAAATTCTTCTATAACGCTTTTATTGGCTGCTCTAAAACCAGATGTAGGATCTTTAATTTTCTTTTTCGTACATATTTTTATAAATAAAGAGATAATATTTCCCCCTAACCTTCTCATAAATGTAGATTGAAATTCACTAGAACTTTTATCTAAATAACGACTTCCTATTACTAAGTCTGCTTGTCCATTTATAATTGGCTCGCATATATTTGGAACAAAATTTACATCATGTTGTCCGTCACCATCAAACTGTATTGATATATCATATTCATTTTCGTAAGCATATTTATAACCAGTTTGAACCGCTCCTCCTATTCCTAAATTATTTATTAAATTTATATAATTTAGGTCATTTTCTTTTAATATTTTCAAAGTATTATCTTTTGAACCATCATTAATTACAATATAATCTAGTTTTTGTTTGCTTTTTGAATTATATTGTTCAATTTGTTTGCATACTTTTAGTATATTTTCTTGTTCATTATACGCTGGTATTATTAGTAGTATCTTCATTTTTATCCCTTTCTTTTTTTCGTTAATAGTTTATTTTATATATTAACATTCCTAGCTCATCATATATTCTTTCAAATTGTACATTTTCTGTGCTAAAGCTTTCTAATTGTGAACTTCCAACTATATATTTTATTCCTAATTCTTTTATAGTTTCTGGATTTATTTTTATTCTTAAAGCATCAGCTTGTACTAATTCAATTGTACTTTCTTCTTCTATTATTTGTACATATATATGAGCATATCTATTGTAGATTTTTCTATATTCTTCTTCATCAGCTTTGTCTTTTAATATTGTTTTATATAAATCAAAATTTGGATAAGTGTTTACTGAGTTTATTACTTTTGCCCCACTAGCTAGAAAATAATTTGGTAGATATTCAGCTATCCACATATTGTTTTCTTTATCTTCTTTTACTATTTTTTGTACTTCTTTGGCTACCGGTTTTTCTAGTAGTACACTTATTCCTTTTTGTACTGGGTTAACCATTGCACCTGTTGCAATAGCAATTGGAATAAGTACTGCTATTAATGTATTTTGGCTATTTTTGTTATTTATTGTTAATAATGAATATATTTGTATAAATAAAGCTAACCCACATATATATGCTTTTAAGTTACCTAATACATTTTCTGTATCAGTTCTTATTGCTATAGATAAAATTATTACACTTAATACAGTTGCAAAAATTTTAGCTATAGATGCATTGTTTATGATTTTATCTTTTTCAGTTACATTTCCCATTATATATATCATTATTAATATTTGTAATAATCCTAAAGGAACTACTGCTCTTGTTCCTGGAACCATATACATAAATGTAACTTTAGCAATAAACTCATTTGTTGGCATTAAACACCAAATTGATAAGAATATTCCTATTATTAATGCCGGTATTAAAAAAGAAAAATGTTTTTTACTTTCTTTATTTCTAATCATATATATAATTGCTACTAACATTGGTATTGGAAATATTGAAATCATTCCTGATAACTCACATGGATTTGATACTTTTGATGTATAAGGAAAGAAGAATGAATATACATAAGAGAATAATGCAGAAACACCCGCTCCTCCAAGCTCAAATCTCTTTCCAGGATAGTCAGTATTTGAAACAGCATTTATAACATCTTTTGACATCATATAATATCTTAGTCCTATACCTGCAATAGCTATAATCACTATTAGTATTATTAAAATATCTTTCCAGTTCATTTTATATACTTTTCTATTTTTCCAAATTATCCATATAAATATTGGTACAAATACATATCCATATGTCAACTGCCATGCTGGGTATAATATAAATATATAAGATATTGCACTTATAAAAATTCCTATTGCACATGGTATTTTTATTTTATATTTTGTAGAAGTCATAAACTTATCAAATAATAATAATAATGCTAGACCTCCCCAAATTATATATTCTGTTATATTCCACCATTGAGTTGCTGCTGAGAATGTTATTAATATCATTCCTAACAAAGAAACAACTTTTTTCTTATTAGTTAACAACATACACAATTCAAAAGAAACAAGCATCATTGCTATAATTTTACCATACCACATAAATGCGAGTCCCTTTGAAGCACCTAACAATATATATCCTATAAAAAATGGTTTAGCTAATAATAATATATCTAGAACTGGTGATGATGCTACAGAAAACATTTCTGTCATAGTTCCTCTTAAATTATTATTAAAATATTTAAATTGATTTTCTTCATCTATAACTTGTGAAACCGCAATAGGCGTATTTACATTCCATTCATCACTTCTTATTGGTTGTGCTTTTCCAAATATTGGACTATAGTATTTATTTGAATTGTCATCTGGTTGAATATTAATATTATAACATCCTATAGATGAACCTGAATATTCCATAACAACTAAATATATTAGTAAAGCTAATGCAATAATATATCTTTTTTTATAAATAAACTCATATATATTTTTTATTGGAATTATTAAATGTAAAAAAGCAAACATTATTATACAACTGTACACTGGTATTCTATCCCAAATGTTATTTCTACTATGTATAGTAATAAAAGTACCTAATAGTATTGATAATATTATTGCTATAACTACTTTTATTTTAGTATAGTTCCCTTTTTCTATTATCTTTTTTATTGTGTTTTTCATCTTATTCTCCTACTTTATCTTCGATATTAATAGCTTTTTCTTCTTTTATTATATAATCATTTACATCTAGTCTAAAATTTGGATTAAAATATGGATCTCCTTCTTTTAATATTCTTCCCCATTTTTCTTCAAATCTTCGTATTTCACCCTCAAATCTCTTTTTCTTTTCTGGTGTATTTTCTGCCCCTCTAGATTTAGATTCGTAGTGTTTTAATTCTACATATGGATTATATACTATTAAATATCCTTTTTCTCTTATTTTTAAGCAAAAATCTATATCATTAAAAGCTACTGCAAATTTTTCGTCCATATATCCGACTTCTTCATAAATTTCTTTTCTAGAAAAAATACATGCTGCTGTTACCGCACTTAAATTTTGTACAAAGCTATCTCTTGCAAAATATCCTCTACAATCTTTATGCAATCCTTTAAATATGTGTCCTGCAATTCCACACATTCCTATTATTACACCTGCATGTTGTATAGTATTGTCTGGATAATATAATTTTACACCTACAGCTCCAACATCTTTTCTTTGAGCATAACCTAATAAACTTTCAATCCAGTTAGGTGTTATAAGTTCTGTGTCATTATTTAATTGCATTATATAATCTCCAGTTGCATTTTTTACACCAAAATTAATTATTTTTGAGTAGTTAAATACTTTTTCTTCAAAATATATAACTCTTATTCTTTCATTTTTTTCTAATTCTTTGTAATACTCAAAAGTTGATTGTTCTTTACTATTATTTTCAACAATAATAATTTCATAGTTGTTATATGTTGTTAAATTTAATATTGAATTTACACATACTTTTAAAGTTCCTACATGGTCCATATTAGGAATTATTATTGATACTTTAGGATTTTTTTCTACTTCAAAATTTATTTTATAATTACCTAGAGTTATTCCGTGTTCTACTGTTCCTTTTAAACCTACTCTTTTTAAATGATCTTCTAATACTTTAATTCCAGCTTCAAAAGCATATGGCTTAGCATCTCCTGCAGTAGCCGCAGCTGTTGAGTTTGGATGTACTCTCCAGTGATATAAAACCTTAGGAATATGTACTATTTTATCTGTAAGCTCGCTCATTCTTATTATAATGTCATAATCTTGGGCTCCATCATATTTACTTCTAAATCCACCAAGCTTGTCCATTAATTCCCTTTTAAATGTACTAAAATGGCAAATGTAATTATTTGATCTTAATGTATCTATCGCAAAATCTGGCTTAAAATGTGGATCATATCTTCTTCCACCTAATTTTTCAAATTTATCTTCATCTGTATATATAAATTCTACATCTGGATTTTCGTTAATACATTTTACTATTTCATAAAGTGAATATACTGGTAATAAATCATCATGATCTAATAACGAAATATAATCTCCTGTTGCAAGTTCTAAAGCTGCATTTGTGTTTCCAGAAATTCCTTTATTATCATTCAAAAATTTATACTTTATTCTTTTATCTCTTTGACAAATTTCTTCTATTTCACTGTTTTTTTCTTTACTTCCATCAGCCAAGCAAAGTTCCCAATTTGTATAGGTTTGATCTATTAAATTATTTACTAATTCTTCAAAAAAGTTAACTGGAGTATTATACATTGGTACAATTATACTGATTTTAGGATTTATTTTAAATTTAGTATTTCTTTGTTTTTCAATTTCATTTTGTGTAGGTTCATTAAAATATAACCACTTTTCATAATTGTTTAATTTTAGTAATTTTCTATTATGTATCATAGATTTTATTTTAACAAAAACTTTATATACACATTTTTTTACAGTTTTCCAAAATCCATATTTTTTAAAATAGTATACTGTTTCATTTTTTATATTTTCTATGTTCATTATTTCCTCCCTAATCTCCTAATTGCTCTTAAAGGTTTTGTCACTTTCCAAGATAACGAATTTGTTACTCTTTGAACTTCACATGTTTTATTTGCTAATTCTTCTTCTAAAATTTTTACATATTGTTTTAAGTTTTCATTTTCATTTTTAATTTTTTGATATTTTTTACTTTCACTTTCTTCTTTAGTATGTAACTTCCACATTGATTCTTTTCTTATTTTGGTTTGTAAAATATTATCTAATTTATTAAATAATTCTAAATAGTAAGTATCTATATTTAACTTACTGAAAATTTCTTCATCTGATATAATTTGCTTTATTTCATTAAAATAAAGTATTGATCTATATATTATAAATTCAACAGGAATGTTTTCTTCAAACCATTCTTGGTCGTATGCATAATAATTATTATCTATATAAAAACAATTTTGAAATGTTAAATCCCATAATCCATTTTTTACAAAAGTCAATTTTTCAATTTTTTCTTTTTCATATTCGACTTCATATTTATCAAATACATTTTGTTCTATTTCTTTTACTGTTTCTAATTTTTGTTTTAGAAAATCTTGAAATTCTATTATTTTTTCAATAAATTTATCTATACCTTCTTCTTTAAGTGTACTTAATAAAATCTTATTATATGTTTGAGCTGTTGTAAATTTACTTATTATCTCATTTTGTGTATATGAGTCTAATGTATTTATTTCTAATTTATTTAATAAGTCTATGTTTTTCTTTACTATTTCTATATGTTTTTTAGATACTTCGTTTACATATGTTTTTTCTACATATTCATTTTTTATTGTTGTCCTTATTCTATACTTTTCTTTTCTCATATTTGTATATGAAATAAATTTTATTGAATTATCCTCTAACTCTTTTTTTGATATTTCTACTAAAAACGAATTTGCAAAAAATTTAAAGTTATCTCTATTATCTTTTAGTAATTCTCTATAGGCTTGTATCTCGTTAAAGTTAACATTTCCACATTTATATGTTATATCTCTTGATATATTTTCTAAGTCTGGCATATAATTTTCAGTAAATATTACATTTGTCAATTTATAATCTGGTAATGGATAATAATATTTATAATTTAGCTCTTGATTATCTAACATTTTATCTAACTTATTTTTCGTAATTGTTAAATTGTCATTATTTGTTAACTTATATTCATTTGTACATGTTATAAAGCTTTTTATACCAAATTTATTATTTATTGCAAGTAGTATTACTCCATTTTCATTTAAATGGTCTTTTGCATATTTTATATAATCTTCTAATTTTTCGGTTATACCTATAACTATTACATAATCAAATTTTTCATTTATATTTTCATTATATATGCTTGTGTTTTTTACTTCTAAGCATTCTTCATTTTTATATCTTTTCTCTATTATTTCAGCAAATCTATTATCTTCTTCTAAAGTTACCACTCTATTTGCTTTTTGGCATAAAAAACCTGTTATTTCTCCATAGTTTCCATTAAGTTCTAATATACTACTATTTTCTTTAAATGAATACCAATTTATAATGTTAGATCTTACTGGTGAAAGTGCTAAAACATATTCTAATTTTTCACTTTTATTTAGAATTTTAGAATAATCATTATTTTCATTTTTTTCTATTATTTCTTTTATTTCTTCAAGAAATTCTTTCACTATTTTATCCTCCAAAATTTTCTATATTTTATTTTTTAATATAAGTCTTCTTAATTTAAATGGAATACTTGCTAGTATTGGCAAGTTTAATATTATAAAGTTTTCTATGTAGTATTTAAATGTTTCTGTTTTATATAATTTGTAAAAAACATTCCATCCTCTAAAATTTATGTATTTTTTGTTTTTTAACATTTTAAAGTATTTAAGTGCTTTTTCATTTTGTTTTTGTAAATCTTTTGTAAATATACTACTGTTATTTATATATGTATTAAATAATTGATATTTTACATCTATGAACAATTCTCTAACTTGGTTTAGTTTAGTGTATTTATGCGATGTGTGATTACTTCCTACTTGATTATTTCCATGTTGTCTATATTTTATAGTTACTTCATCTAAATAAGCAATTTTTCCGTTTAGTGCTACAATTAGTCCTATCCATGTGTCATGTATTACATATTTAGAATCCATAGGTATAGGAATTATTTTTTCTAAATATTTCTTTTTAGACATTAATGTGCATCCTGTAATGCAATTATATAAATATTGTAGTCTATAATCTTTATAATACTTTTTTATTTTTCTTGAAAGAAACATATAGTCGTTAAAAGATGAATTAATTGTTTTTAATTTTTCATTTACAATTTCTAAATCTGTAAACACTAAATCTGCATCTTCTTCTTTTAATTTTTTGTACGTTTTTTCTACCTTATCATTGTTCCATACATCATCTTGGTCTGAAAGTGCATATATTTCATTTTCTACCTTTGTAAGTAAAAATTCAAAATTCTTTACATATCCAAGATTTTTTTCTTGAAGAAAAACTTTTATTCTATTATCTTTTTGTTCATATTCTTTTAAAATTTTAATTGTAGAATCTTTTGAACAATCATCTGAAATTAAAAGTCTAAAATTTGTATATGTTTGGTTTAAAATGCTATCTATTTGTTCTTTTAAATATTTTTCTCCATTATATGTTGTAAGTAAAATATCTATTTGCTCCATAATATTTCCTTTCAGCTATTTTAATTTTATTGTAATATCTCCGTCTTTTTCTACATAATTTTTCTTTACTTTTAGTTTTTCCATCCATTGTCTTGTTTCTAATGTTTTCCATATTCCTGAGCCTTTTCCGTTTCCAGAATCATTGTCCCATAGCCACTCAGGTGTTGGCCACATACATATTGTAGGATTTATTTGTTTATATAATTCTTCTGTTGCACCATTTTGTCCGTGATGTGACATTTGTACTATATCAGATTTTAATTTTTCTTTTTGAGTATTAAGCAATTTTTCACTTGATTTTATTCCAGTATCTCCTAATACTAAAAATGTAGTTTTTCCTGTATCAAATTTAATTACCATACTTTGCTCATTTCCTGCATTTTCAGTAATTTCAGGATTTTTTATACCTAATATTTCTATATTAATATCATCTATATTTATATTTTGGTTTAGTTTAACTTCTTCAACTTTTTCTTTTATATTATCTTGCTTTAATATTTCTAATATTTGTTTTGAAAATTCTGCCCTTGCTGGTTCATTTTCTTCATACCAAGAATAATCATTAAATGAACAATATATTTTTTCTATTTTAATTTCCTCATTATTAGCTATTTTTGAAAAAGCTCCAAGATGATCATCATGTAAATGTGTAAAAAACCATGCGTCTACTTTACCTCCATGTTTTTTTATCTGATTTACTAAGTTTTCTGTATCATCAATAGTTCCACCATCTATAACTATTATTTTATCGTTTCTTGTTTTTAATATATATCCCATCATCTGTCTTGATGAATGATCAGATAATTGAGTTAGTTCTACATTTTTTTGATTGGATGTTTTTATTATAGATATTACTATAGCTATAACAGATAATATTATTGCTATTATAGCTATCAAATTTTCTTTCTTTTTCATTTTAGAAATTCCCCTTTATTTAATTATTCTTTTATAATTTGAACTTTCGGATCAATTCTTAAAAAACCTACGCAATCTTTTGAAGATATTATTTCTATTAATAAAGCTTCATATTTTCTATCTAAAACTTCTAATTCTCCTTTAGCATTTATGTGTGTACAGCTAAAAGATAATGTATATTTATTTGGCGCTAATGGTAATTTTTGTTTAAAACTTACTGAAACAATATCTCCTTTTTCAAATTTTCCTGGATATATTTTTTCGTTCATTGTATTTGTTCCAACGATTTCTATTCCATTAAAGTCCTTTATTGTCATAGTAAAAATAGGATTATCTATTACCTCATTAAACTTAATTTTTGACTTTAGTACTACTTCTTTTTCGTTATCTATACTTGATAAAAAGTTGTCATTTTCATCAAACACACCATAGTCTATAACTTCAGCTTTTTGATTTCCATATTCTATTAAATTTGGATTTTCATTAAAATGACTTTTCCAAGTATTTATATCTGTATTTTCCACTTTAGCTTTGCTATTTGACTTTTGAACATTCTCGCCTTCTTCAATTTTTTTAGTTGAATTTCCTGTAATTATTCTTTTATAAAGTTCTACTCCTTCTTTTGTATCTCCATCAAATGTTTTTGTTCCATTTTCTAGTATAATTACCCTTGTGCAGTTTTTTAGTACATCTGAAACATTATGAGTTACAAAAAGAATAGTCTTACCTCTTTGTTTAAATTCTTGAAACTTTTTAAAACATTTTAATTGAAAAGCCATATCTCCTACAGATAAAACTTCATCAACTATCAATATGTCTGGATCTACATTTATTGCACAAGCAAATGCTAGTCTTGCAAACATACCAGATGAATATGTTTTTACCGGTTGTGATAAATGCTCTCCTATATCTGCAAAATCTATAATTTCTTGTTTTTTATCTTCTATTTCTTTTTTAGTAAGTCCCATTACTTGTCCATGTTGGTAAATGTTTTCTTCTCCAGTAAGTTCCATATTAAAAGCTGTTCCTAGCTCTAGCAAAGAACTTATTTTTCCATTTACCTTTAGACCTCCACTTGTTGGTACAGCAACACCTGTAATCATTTTTAAAAGTGTAGATTTTCCCGCACCATTTTTCCCAAGAATTCCAAGAACTTCACCTTTTTTTACTTCTAAATTCAAATTATTCATTGCTCTAAAAGTAGAATGTCTTTTTGCCATTGGAAAAATTGTTTCTATTAATCTATCTTGTTTCCTTGTAAACATTTTATAGTCTTTAACTAAATCTTTTATTTCAATAATTGTCTCTTTTTCATTATTTGACATTTTATTTTCCTTTCTTTACAAAACATCTGCAAAATCTTTTTTATTTCTTTTAAATACACTATTTCCCCATATAAACATAATAATTGTAATTGCCCAAAATACTATTGTAAATAAAAAATTATTTTCTGTTATAATGTTTCCATTTATAAAAACTTCTCTAAATGTTGTTACTAAATAAGTAAAAGGTGTACATTTTACTAAAGTTAATATTGTTTGATGGTCATTTAACATATTTAGGTTCCATACCACTGGTGTAAACCAGAAAAATAGTTGCATAGCAATTCCAAGTAAATTTGCAAAATCTGGCACTACTGTTGTAACAGCAGATGTAAATCTTGTAAAAGCTATAATAAAGCAATATGTTGCAAAAAGTACATATATTAGTTGTAATACATTTGGAATATATCCAAATATTATACATACAATAGTTGCAACAGCCACTAAAAATAATGCTACAAAGCTAGAAGCTACAATTGATATCATAGGTATTACATCAACTGGAAATACAACTTTTTTTACTAAATAACTATAATTTCTTATTGAACTACTTGCATTTAGTATACTATCGTTTAGCCATTGCCACATTGCCATTGCTGGTAAAAACCACACTACATAAGGTGAATCTCCTGCACTTTCAGTTTTTAATATATATTGAAATACTATTACGTATGTAAACATAAAAACAAATGGCTGTAAAAATCCCCAGATGCTTCCTAAACTTGTGCTTGCAAAACGATTTTTAAAGTCATTTCTACCTAATTGCCAAATTAGTTTTTTATTTTTTATTATAGATTTTATAAATTCCATTACATTTCCTTTCTAGTAAAAAATTCTTCTATTTAATTAAATATAGTAAATAAGAAATTAGTGGAAAATGAAATATTCCTTCTTCTTTTATTCTTCTTTTTCCTATATTTTTATAAGCTAAATACTTATTATATTTTAGTAAATGAATGTTAAGTATTTTAGTTTTTAGTAATTTGTTATAATATTCAATTACTCCATCTTCATTTTCATTTTTGTTTAATCCAAGTTTATTTCTATATTCTAAACACATCAAACTTCCGTCTAAATAAGCTTTTTTTATTACTCTTTCATTTCTATATTTTTTATAAGCTGAATAACTTTTTCCATTTTTTTGTTTCCATGTACTCAAATTTTGTTTCAAACTTCTTCCTCCAAAAGCATTTGAGCTATGAAGTCTGTATTCAAATAATTGTTCTTCAATGCATGCTATACCTTTTTGCTTAGAGGCTAAATAAACATCTATCCAGTCATGAGCCATTACGCTTTTTGTAAAAGGTAACATTTGCTCTTTTATCTTTTTAGTAAACATACAAGAACATCCTATTGCAAAATGTCTTGAAAATGTTAATATGTTATCTTTTCCATTCACCTTAGGATAATTTTTATAATCTAAATAACTTTTATGTAATACTTGTCCATTTTCATCTATTTGTTTGCAGTCTGAATATACTAAATCTACGTCTTTTTCTTTTAATACATTTATACATTTTTCTACCTTATTTTCATACCAAATATCATCTTGGTCTGCAAAGCAAATGTATTCTGAGCTAGACTTTGTAAGTAAAAACTCGAAATTCTTTAAATATCCTAAATTTTTTTCTTGAAAGTATAGAATTATTCTATTATCTTTACTTGCATATTCTTCTAAGACTCTTTTTACATCAGTATTAGTAGACGAGTCATCGCTAATTATAAGATTAATGTTTTGATATGTTTGATTTAAAATACTATTTATTTGTTTAGTCAAAAAATTTATATTGCTATTGTATACTGCCATTAAAATATCAATTTTTTCTTGTTTATTTACTTCCATACTTTATTTGTCCTTTAATAATTCTTTTCCACCTTTTAAATAGTCAATTCCAGAGAAAATTGTAGCAAATGTACAAATTATCATCATTGATGTTGTTATAGCATTTATTGCTATTTCATATCCATTTGTTAAACTTCCTGTAAATATTGTTCCAAAACTATTATTATCTATAAATGCAAAAATAATTGCTATCATTTGAGTAACTGTTTTTAATTTTCCCCATACACTTGCAGCAATTACTTGCCCACCTTTTTCAACAGCAACTAATCTGTAACCTGAAACTAAAAACTCTCTAAAAACTACTATTGTAGGAATCCAAGCTGGAAGTTTGCCCATCTCTACTAAGATAATCATTGCTGTTATTACTAATATTTTATCGGCTATTGGATCTAAAAATTTTCCAAATGTAGTAATTTGATTTCTACTTCTTGCAATGTATCCATCCAATTTGTCTGTTATAGAGGCTATAATAAATATTATATTTAAAATCCATGCAGTTGTATTTATTCCTAAGAATTCACCTGGTATATTAAAAAATGTTATTATTATCATTATTGGCACTAAAATAATACGAAATATTGTTAGTTTATTTGCTAGATTCATTTCTAATTTCCTCCGTTACTTTTAATTCATTTTTTCACACAATTATTATATAATTGTATATAAAAAAAAGCAAGAAAAATATTCAATTTCTCGCCTTTTAGTATTTTTTCATTACTATCTCTACAATATCTGAAACATATTCACCTATTACTGGTATATTTAAAGTCACTATTTTTTGCAATATCCACACTAATATTGCTGAGATAAGCGTTACTCCTATACCTATGCCTATTCCTCTAGATATTCCTGATATTAAATTTACCCATAAAAGTCTTTTTCTGTTTCCTAACAACTGACTTATTTCTATAATATTGCTTTCTAACAAATTTTTATTTAAGTTATCTATTTGATTTATTAAAATTTTTTCTTTTTTTCTTTTTTCAAACATAAAAATACACCCTTCATATTTAGGGTGTATTTTTTCATTTTTTTTATACCTTTAATTTAATACTTTAGATTATTTCGTTAGTTAAAACATTTTCGTATTCGCTTGTGCTTAAATTATTTTTATTTTTTACTTTATCTTCTTCAACTAGCTTTTCTAATTTTTCGATTAACTCTTGTAGTTTTTGAACATCTTTTCCCATCATTTCCCAGTTATTGCTATCATTTGATTTAGTTAAATTATTATTTGCTTTTATTATTGTGTTTATTAAATCTTCTATTGTATCTGTATTTTCTATTTGAATATTTACAGCATTTTGAGAAAATAATTTTGTTAATGCTTGTTTTAAGTTATCTCCTATTGCAACTTTATTTCCAGATGCTACAATTACTTTCTTTAAAGTTGGTAAAGAATCATTTTCGTTTAAATATTGTATATAAATTGGTTCTACATATAAAATTGTATTATCTAATGGAACCATTATAATATCTTTACTCATTTTTGTTCCACTTATATTTAAACTTTCTAGTTCTTTCACAATAGTTTCATCTTGTTCTAACTGAGTATCTAATTGCATAGGACCTAATATATTACTATCCGCTTCATATTTATATATAGTTAACTTGCTATTACCTTCATTGTCACATGTTCCTACTAAATAGGAAATTAAATTTTGTCTTCCCTCTGGTGTATATGGAAGTATTAGTCCTAATTTTTCTTTAGATTCATCTGGTGTTTTTATCATTGTATAATAAGGATCTATTTGTGTTCCTTTTTTAGTTATTACTTTTCCTGTATTATGACTTGCAATTTCCCATATATCATTGTTTCTGTATAAAACATCTGGTTTTATATTATGATATCTTGCAACTATTTCTGATTGTATTTTATATAAATATTCTGAATAAACAAAATGTTCACTTATATTTGTAGGTATACTTTCTTCTAAGCTTACAAATAAATCTGGATAAATGTTTCTATATGCCATTGCTATTGGATCTGTTCTATCTGTTATATAGAAAGATATCTCTCCTGTATAACTATCTATTAAAACCTTTACAGAATTTCTTATATAATTCAACTCAATTTTGCTTGTAGAAGTTTGTCTTATTGTAGTTTTTTGTGAATATGGATATTCTTTTGAAATTGTATATGCATCTAATACCCATACTAACTTTCCTTCGTCTGTAATTACCATATATGGTTCTTCATCATATAATAAATATGGCATTACTGTTTTAGCTCTTTTTATTATATTTCTATTAGTTAAAATTTTACTTTCGCCTGTTACATTTGAAGAAAAAGCTAATTTTAAATCGCCCTCTTTTATTGCTAAAATCATTCTATCTATAAAGTTTAACTTTAGTCCTGCCTGTCCATCATATACATTTTCGGCATTTTCAGCAGTAGTAGAATCTAATATTGGATAATCAAATTCTTTCTTATCTTTGCTATTTACTACAACTGTATCATTAGTTTGCATTCCAAAATAAATTCTTGGTTCTGTAACTGGTAATACATCATCTGACTTATTAAATCCTTTTTGAATATGATTTAAATTTCCATTTGTATCGGTTGTTGAAGCTGATGTTACTATTGCCGAATAGCCATGAGTATATTCATAAGTTTTATTATTATATGTTCCTGTACTGCTTAATATTTCTCTTGGTGAGATATATACTAATTGTTCTTTTCCATTTATCAAATATTTACCTATTTTTGCATTTGTATAGGTATAATAGCCTTTTGCTGTTTGTCCACTTTTTAAATCTTTTAAAACAACATCACTATTTACCAAGTTAATATTATTTAAAACATTTTCATATGTTGTTATATCTTTATTAGTTATAGGTTCAGAAGTTTGAATGCTCACTTCTTCTATATCTACTCCATAAGCATTTTTAGTATATTTTATATTATTTTCAATATATATTTTTTCTTTATCTAATTCATTTCCTGTTACTAATATTGCTTGTGCTAATACTAATACGAAAAATAAAATTACTAAATATATAGGAACAATAGCTATAGATATAAGTACTTTTTTTCTATTTCTTTGTTTTAAATATTTAATTATTAAATGTACTGAATAAATTATAACTAGTGATAATAATCTATATCCCCATAATTTAATAGTAACATCTATAAAACCTGCTCCATATAAAGAATATGTTGCTTGTTCACTTTTTAATGTTAAAAACTTTTCACTTCCTATATCTTGTGTTTTTATAAATATTAAAACTGATATTAGTATAGTTATTATCATTGTTAAGGTAGTAACTTGTTTTAATAATTGACTTCTTTTTAAAGTCCTTTTATCTACTCCATCAAAAAACATATTAAATACAGTAATATAATATGTTGCTGTATAAATTAGTAAAACTATACCTGCAATTAAGAAATACCATATTAGAAGTTCTATAAAAGGTTTTTGAAATACAAAATATCCTATATCTAATCCAAATATTGGATCTTGAATTCCAAATTGTGCATTATTAAAGCAAAGCATTGCTTTTTCAAAAAGTATATTTGATGTAAATGCACTAACTAATATAGCTGCTATAAAAGCAACAGATTTATTTATTAATTTAGGCATTATTCTTTTTTCTTGCTCAAAAAATTCTTTCAAGCCTTTTTTTATTTTTAAATTTGTAATGTATACCATAAAATAAACAACTACAAAATTAATTGCTATTGTAATTGACATATGCTTAACATTTTGCCAAAAAACACTTATATAGTTTTCGCCTATTTCTAATGTTTCTAAATAAGTTCCTCTAAATATAATATACGTTATAATAAAAGCAATTACAGCAACAGTTAATACAACAAAAAATCTAGTTTTGCTTTTTTTATTTACTATAATTTTTTCTTCTGTTTCTATTTGCTGTTTGTTTTCTTCCATTTATACCTCCATAAATAATAAAACTTTAATTTAAAAATGCTTCAACAAAATCTGTACTATCAAATACTTCCATATCATCTATTTGTTCGCCTACCCCTATAAATTTTATAGGCAAATTATTTTCTTGTACTATTCCAATTACAACTCCACCTTTTGCTGTACCATCTAATTTTGTTAAAACAAGACCTGTTATATCTACTGTTTCTTTAAATGCTTTTACTTGCATTATTGCATTTTGACCTGTTGTTGCATCTAATACTAATAAGGTTTCCTTAGAAGCATTTGGCAATTCTCTATCGATAACTTTTTTAATTTTTTCTAGCTCGTCCATTAAGTATTTTTTATTGTGTAGTCTTCCGGCAGTATCACATATAAGTACATCTGCTTTTTCTTCTTTTGCTTTTGCTATAGCATCATATACAACTGAAGCTGGATCTGCTCCTTCTTCTTTTTTTACTATTTCACAACCAACTCTATTTGCCCATATTTCAAGTTGTTCTACGGCGGCTGCTCTAAATGTATCTGCTGCTGCAACTATAACTTTTTTTCCATCTTTTTTTATTCTGTTTGCTATTTTCCCTATTGAAGTGGTTTTTCCTACGCCATTAACTCCCACTACCAATATTATAGATGGTGTAGTTTCAAGCTTTAATTTTGAGTCTTCTTTGTCTAGTATTTCCTTTATTATTTCTTTTAATGCTCTTTTTACCTCTTCTTCATCTTTTATATTTTCTTTCTTTACTCTTTCCCTTAAATTTTCTATTATTTTTAAAGATGTTTCTGTTCCAACATCTGACATTATTAATACTTCTTCTAATTCCTCTAGTAATTCTTCATCTACTTTTCTAAAATTACTAAATACATTGTTTATTTTTTCATCAAATGATGTTTTTGTTTTGTTTAAACCATTTTTTAATTTATCAAAAAAACCCATTTTTATACCTCTTCTCTTGTTTTTATAACTTTATGTATTATAACATCTTTTGGCTATTTTTGCAAGAAAAAAACACCTAGAATCATATAAGGAATATAAGTAAAATCGGTGTAGTTTATATACACCGATTTTACTTTTTAATTTTTTTGTCACTTTTCTTACAAATATAAAAATAAGCAAATCTCAAAAGACTCGCAATTAATGGAGCTACTGGCCAGAATCGAACTGGCGACCTACAGGTTACGAATCTGTTGCTCTACCAACTGAGCTACAGTAGCATTTTGAATTTACTTGTTTATTATATATTTTTTATATTTTACTGTCAATTAAAATAATGTACAAAATTAATATTTTTAATGATATTTGATTTTATTTCTAAAATATGGTATAATTAAGTGCACTTTAAAAATTTTATATATTAAGGGAGGATTTTCAAATGAAAACTTTCAAAACTTTATTAGTAACATTAATAGTTTTTACTTCCTTCTGCTTGCCTATTCGGGCATATGCTAGCCCTTTAGAAGACAGCACTGATGAGGTAATAACGACCAACGAAGAGGAACCTTATGTTTTTACCATTAATGGTATGGATGCAACTGTAAGAGATACTGAAAGTCTCAATTTACGGCAGAGCCCTTCTACCAATTCCAAAATATTAGCAACCATTTCCGCTGGTGAACATTTTACTATTGTTGATCAGACTGGCAAATGGTTTAGTGTTGTTTATAATGACATTTCCGGCTATGTATTTTGGAAATATGTTTCTTTTACTGAAGAAGAGCCCTCAGAGGATTCAAATCTTCTTGGACATTCTATTATTCATTATACTTCTAAGGATAATAGAGACACTAATATTAGTATTGCGTGCAATACTATTAATGGTATTGTTTTACAGCCTGGTGAAACATTTACATGGAGTAAAATAGTTGGCAAAGCTACCAAAGAAAAAGGATATTTGTCTGCTCCAGTTATTTTAAACCAAAAGGTAACAACTGGTCTTGGAGGAGGTATTTGCCAAGTAAGCAGTACTCTTTACAATGCTATATTAGACACTTCTATCGTTCCTGATGAAGTCCATAAGCATAGTATAGGTTCTTCTTATACAAAAAATGATGCAACAGTTGCTTATGGTTATATGGATTTTGTATTCACAAATTCTTACGATTTTCCTATAAAGATTGAAGCTTATAGCTATAAAGCTGTAATAAGCATTAAACTCTATAAGGAACCTGTAACAGAAAATTAAAACTGAATATCGTTTGTAAAAAAGAAAATCCAGAAAGTTCTGGATTTTCTTTTTTTGCATTGTATTTTACTATATATATTTTTAAAAATGTTTTCCTTTTTTACCAAACTTATTTTTATCCTTTGCATCTTTATCTTCTTCTATTTTTTCTGGTAATTCTCCTGGAAAATCTATTTCATCATCTTCTTCATCTTCATATTTGTAGTTTTCATCGTCTTCTACTTCGTAATACATATTATCTTTGTTTCTGTTTTTTATAACATATATTACAACGCCTGTTAATATAATTAATGTTACTAATGCTATTCCACCATATATAAATATTTTATTATTTTTCAAATTGTCTGTTGTTTTTGTTTCTGCTTTATTGCTTATTCTTTTATTAACATTTAATTGGTATGTAGCTGTTTTTTGTTCATCTTTAGATTTTACTATTATTGTTATAAGGTTTTCGCCTTCTACTAAATCTTGATTTCCTACTATTTCAATTAATGCATCTTCTTCTGTAGCAATAGCTTCAATATCTAATTTATCTAAATCTTTTACTTCTATAGTATATTCATATTTGTCTGTTTTAAATTCTTTGTCTATTTTTGTATCTTCAATTTTTAAAGATTTTAATCCAAAAGCTTTTTCTTCTTCTTTTATAACCTTTATCTCGTATAATTTAGTTGTTCCGTCTTCCGCACTTACTGAAATTATTACTAAATTATCTCCTATCTTTAAGTCTTCGTTTCCTTGAATGCTTACACTTGCTTTTTCATCTTCTGCTTTTGCTTCTATTTCTAATTTTTCTATTTCAGAGCTTACTTTTAAAGTGTAACTTGTTACATCTGCACTAAATTTAGGTTCTATTTCAAAATCTTTTATAGATATTGATGCTAAATTTGCATTATCTGATTTTTTTTCTTCTTCTGGTTTTGTACTTGTTAATAAACTACTTGAAACATATTTTGTTTGTCCATTATATGAAACTCTATACCATACATATCCATTTATTTTTTCTGAAGATGTTCCTGTTATTGTTAATTCTGTTCCTTTTTCTATTTGTGTAGCTTCACTACTTGTTGACCAGCTTGCACGTAAGTTAATATTTCCTGTTGAATACATTTTTTGATTTGCATCCTTAAATGTTGGTTCTTTTGGTTGTGGTTCTGGATCAGGTGTTGGTGTTGGGTCTGGAGTAGGATCCGGTGTAGGATCTGGCGTTGGATCTGGAGTAGGATCTGGCGTTGGGTCTGGAGTAGGATCTGGCGTTGGGTCTGGTTCTGGGGCAGGTGTTGGTGTTGGATCTGGTTTTTTAGTTACTTCTACTGCTATAGACTTTTCTACCTCTACTGTATCTCCATTTTTATCTGTTATATCTCCAATTAATTTCACTATATACTTTCCTGCTACTGATGTATCCATTTTAAAACTCTTATTTATCGTTGTTTCTGATAAATCTGATGTTTGTGATGCATAACTATCTCCTGTTATCTTATCTCCTGTTACTGTCAAATTCCATGCAGCTGCTGTAAAACTTACATTTATAGTTACTTCTGTTCCTTCTTCCACTTTTGTTGAAGTTGCACTAATTGAAGTACTTGCTGCATTTACTTTTATAGTTCCCATCGCTATCATTATAGCTAAAACTACAAAAAAAACTATTTTTCTTATTTTCATTTTATCCTCCTATCTATAAAGAAAACTCTGCTTCTTTTAATAAATATTTTTGTATATAGAATAAATCTCCTGAATTTATTTTATTATCTTTGTTTACATCGCATGCTTTTTTTGCATTTTCGTCAAGGTTTGATTTTTTTAGCAAATATTTCTGTGTATAAAATAAATCTCCTGAATTTATTTTGCCATCTCCATTTGCGTCTCCCAATTTTACCACTGTACAAGTAAAGTTATTTATTGTTATAGTATATCCCGTTCCTATATTTCCTGAATTTATTACTTCTCCTTTTGCATTTTTTACTACTGCTGTATTATTGTAATTTTTAATATTTTCTACTGTTGTACTAGGTATGCAAATAAGTTTACCATCTTTTAACTTAGTAGTTATATCATCAGTTACTATCTTGCCATCATTTTCGTTTAGATCTTTTGTTACAACTTCTATATAATCTTCTGTTGAATCTCCTCTAGCAATATATCCTTCTATTCCATTAGGTGTAACTATTTTATCCCAAATAAACCCATTTTCATTAGAAGCATTTGCTTTAGTTCTTGTTAAAAAATCTCCGTTTTCAGCATAACTGATTATTTCTCCTGATATTCCTGGCGTTTTTCTTATTTTTACTCCAGATTTGCATATTACTTTTACTATTTCAATTTTATCACCTGATGAATCTACTTCTCCTGGTTTTGACAAATATTTTTGTTGTATATAACCTTGTCTACCATCTTCTAATTTTACTCTTTCCCATATAAATCCATCTAAATTATATTTTCCAGTTTCTATTTTTGTTAAAGCTTGACCTTTAGTCAATATTGTTACAACTGTTGTTCCATTTAAACCTGGTCCATTTCTTAAATATGTAGATGTGTTTGCAACTGCTGTTTCGTTTGTATTTGTTATATCTTCAATTTCTACTATATAATTTCTTACAACATATCCAATAGTTCCATTTGGTAAAACTACCTTATCCCAATAGTAACCGCCTTTTGTTATTGTTGCTTTTTCTATTCTAAGTAAAGTATCTCCTGTATTTACTTTAGCTATACTGCTATAACTTGTTCCTGCTCCACTTCTTACATTAACTTCTGTTCCTTTAATTTTTATGTTCTGAGTTACAATTAATGCATCTTTGGGTTCCTCATAAGGTGTTTCTGGCATATTTTCATATACAGGAATTACAAATTCTATTGCGTTATCTACAAATCCTAATTCTTCGTAAGCTTTTCTTACTTTTAAACTTTCTGTAGCAGAGGCAGATACATTTTGCATATATTGAAAATAATATAATGTTCCATCTGAATTGTCTACATCAAATTTTTGTAAGTATAATGTGTCTTGTCCATCATTAATATAGTTTTTAGCTAATACTTTTGCTCCTTCTTTTATAGAAATTTCTGGGTTTGTCCAACCTTTTGATTTTGCATGTGCTAATCCGTTTACTATAACTTCTGCATCTGTTGATCCAGAAGCTTTTATATTTAAGTAATTATAATATCCAACATATCCAGGATATGTTCCTGTTGCTGTGCTTCCAGGTCTTGAGCCTCCACCTTGTTCTTGGTTAAGTCTTGAAGCTAAGTGATATGGACTAATTCCTGCTTCTTGTGCTGCTTCAAATATAACTTGTGCATAAGTCTTTTCTATAGTTTCAGTGTTTCCTTCTGTATTAGTATATGTTATTTTATCTCCTTGCATATATTTCATATTTGAGATTATTTTTTCTACACCTTCTACTTTTTGTGTTTCTTTATTATATGCTAAATTTTCAAATTCAAATATATATGTATCATTTAGCCAATTTCTTGGGTCCATATAATAACATACTGTTGCTTCTGAAGCACATCTCCATGAAGTTCCTCCCCTTGGAGTGTCTCCACATATGCTACATTTCCATGCATCAGACTTACTTGCTGGTACAACATTTCTTCCATGAACCTCTGTTGTTTCCATTTTTATTGTTTGGTTCCAATCTAGACCAGTATAAAATATTGTAAATTTCCAATTTGGATGATCTTTCTTTAATTTTTCTATTAATTCTGTGTATCCAGGATAATCTTTCAAGCTTCCTGTATATGGTTCTCTCTTTTGTACTATTGTTTGTGCCATAACTTTATTTATATTTACAAAACTTAAAATAATATAAGAAACTAAAGTTAGTAATATTGTAATTGCTACTAACTTCAGTCTCTTACATTCTTTTAAATTAAGATGAATGATACTCATTTTTTCCTCCCAAAAGTAAACTTTATTTTAGTCAACTTCTTTACAATTAAATTATATCATTCACTAAAAATACCGTCAATAAAATTCATAAAACTTATAAAAATGTAATATTATAGTAATATTTATGTCTTTTTGTAATATTTTATTCTATTTTCTTTTTTTCTTCTTGTGCATTTATACATTTTTCTGGATTTTTAAAACTTAAATACCAATTCATTCCGTTTCTATTTTCTGCTATTATTTTGAATGGAATTACTATACCTGTTTTACAGTATATATCATATACCCATGCTAAATGTGAAGGATTACTATCTACGCTTAATCCTATTAAACAAGTACTTAATCTTTCAAAATATCCATTAGCTTCAGAAAATGCTATCATTTCTGTAGTGCATACAAGGGTACCAGTATGTATAGTTTTCAAACTTTTTTTAATCTATTATTTTAATAACATGTTATTTTAAAAAAAGTAAAGGCTATTAAATTTTTAATAGCCTTTACTTTTTCTTTACATATAAAGTTATGATATTTCAACAATTTTTACTACAGTTACATTTCCGTTTACTGTATAACTACCTTCAAATCCGACAGTTTTATCTATCAAACATTTTCCTAACGGTGATTCTATTGAAACAATATTTTTAAGCATGTTTCCATATCCTCCTGTTATTGTATATGTCTCTTCTTCTTCAACACCATCAAATTTAAGTTTTACAGTAACTTTAGAACCAATTGCTACTTTGCCGTCTGCATTGTTAGTTTCCTCTTTAATATCAATAATCTCTGCCTCATCAAATTTTGACTTCAAATCAGCAATTTCCCTTAAAAGTCCTCTTTCTTTGATTTCTGCTTGTTCAAAAGCAAAGTTGTCATGGAATCCATCTCCTTCTTCTTCATAAGCAGACCCCTTGTACTTTCCGAGTTCTTTTAATTCTTTCCGTTTTTTGTCAATCATATTGCGCATTTCATCTGCTTCTTTAATTGTTAATCTTAACATAAGTTACCTCCTTTACTTTATATGTTTTTATATATAAAAAGCATTTAGCTTTTTTATCGGTAATTATAAATTATTAATCTATACTAATTTTTTAATTAATATTTTTCTAATATTTTAAATAAACCTTTAGCAAACATTTCTCTAAAGTTTTCATCACTTTCAAGTTTATCTTTTACAATTCCACCATACATATCTTGTTCAGATCCTTGTATTTCTATTAATTTAATAAATTCTTCTACTTCTTGTACTTCATTTTCTGAATCTTGATATTCTATTTCTACAAAATTTCCAAGAATGTCAAACTCATCTATAAATATTTTTAAATTTTTATATTTTCTAACTTCTCTTGTTCTTTTTAAATACAAGTATGGTTCCATTCCAATCAATTTTAAATAGTTAACTCCATCTGCAACTTTTTCTAATTTTATAGCTTGTTCCATACATTCATTTTTATTTATATAATTTTTTACTTCAAGAGTTTTATTGTTTCCTTTTTGTCTTATTCTACAAATAAAACCATATTTTGAATATGAATTAAATCCGTCATACCCACAAGTTATATCTAACATTTCCATTTTTTCTTTATATGGAGTTGTATTTTTAATAATTTCTCCAATTTGTTCTTTGCTAATTAAATATCTTACTTCTTTTTCTTTTTCCATTTTTCTTAACACCACCTATGTAAAATTGCTATATCTATAATACCACATTTTTCTCAAATGGACAACCTTTTCCAAGTTTTTCAAAGGATTCTTTCAATTTTTTTGCAAGTTCTACTTCATTTCTATTTTTTATATCATTCATTAATTCAATTTCATCTTTTTTCATTCTACATACTTTTGCATTTCCATCTGGTGTGATAAACACATCGTTATTTTTATTGCAAAAGTCACTTGGAGAATCAAAATCTAATGATCTTGAACAAAAACATTTTGTTGTATAAATATAACTATCTTTCGTATTTGAAAATTTTGTTTTTCTATCATTAGTTTCCAAAATAGTATGACCATTACTTAATAAGAATGCTTGTAAGTTTTCTATTGCAATAAAATCTTTGCAATTCTTTGGGAAAAGTTCTATAAATTTTATATTTAATTTATTTCCTTTTGCAAACTCTATTAAATCAGTTACTTTCTCATAAATGTTTTCACAATTTATAAAAGCATAATTTAAGTTTATTTCTAAGTTAGGATATTTACTTCTAACTATTTTTATATTATTAATTACTTTTTCAAAAGTATCTTTCTTCCCTACAATTTTCTCATACTCATCTTTATTTAGAGAGTGCATAGAAATATTTAATTTTTTTATATATTTACATGCTTCTATTTTTTCTTTTAAATAACTTCCATTAGTTACTACTGTAAGTTCACATCCTAGTTCATCAAGACCTTTAACTACATCTACTATATTTTTTAATATAAAAGGTTCTCCCCCTGTTAAAGTCATTCTAGTCATTTGTAAATTTCTATTTGCCGCTTCATATAGATAGATTAAATCTTCTGTTGTTAACATTGTTTTTTTCATTTTGTATAATCCTTCATGATGACAAAAATAACAGTTATAGTTACAAGCTTGAGTAATAATAATTCTTAATTCTTGTTTCATCTTATTTTACCTTTCTCGCTAATAAATATCCAAATCTATGAAAATGATCATAAGTTGTAACAACGTGTCCTGCTTCAAATACAGGTTTTTTTTGTTCATAATAAGAAATTATTTTCCATCCTTCTCCTAAATATTTCTTAGCTTCCCCATTTCTAAAAAATTTATATTCGGGATATTTCTCATAATCCGCTTCATCTAACGCCATCATATAATCAATATATAATAATCCATCTTTTTTTACTATATTCTTTAATTTATCTATTTTCTCTTTTAAAGTAAATTGATTATTAATTGTATAATGTAAAGAACAACTTGTAAAAACAACATTAAATTTTTCAGTTGGTGGATTTTTATAAAAATCTCTTTCTTCTATTTTTGCATATTTAGTTACCCCTTCTAATTCCAATCTTTTTTTTACACCTAGTACTTCAATTTCTTCTAATTCATATTTGGGTGATACAAAATCCGGTGAATATTTATATTTTGGGTTTCCTGGTCTAATTGGTCTTTCTTTAATTCCACCATATAAATCTATTTTATCAATATCATATCCTGTTACTTTTGCATTGTTTCTTGCAAACGGCATTAAAAACTTACCATCTGAACATCCAACAATACATACAGTATAATTATTCTCCCATTTTTCTTCTGCTAAATTCATTAATTTATAAATTCTTGTTGGTGGATTCCCCCATATACTTTTAGTTTTCATTTAACTATCACTCCTTTATTAATTTCTTCCATCTAATAGATTACATTCATAAGAATTTTTCCAAATTTCTTTTTGTATTAACTTATTGTAATAATCTTCTTGTTTAACACTTAATATAAATTCTTTTATATCATCTACCAAGAAGCCTTTTGTTATAAATCTAAATTTTATATTTTTATTTAATTCAAATTTAGAATAATCATTAAGTACTGGTTCTTTATAATACATTTCTCTATGCTCTGGTTTACATGAGATAGTAAAATTTAAATTTTTACTATTATTTAATATTTCTTTTTGATTTATATTATCTTTATTACATTCTTTACACCCTAGTATACTTTTCAAACAATTTCTTGTATAAACTAATGTTGGCCTACCAGCAACAATATATTGAACATTTTCATTTTCAAAAATATCATTATTTTGATTTACACTTAATTCAGGTGTTGCTGTAAATTCCTCAATATTATGTTCTTTTAGAAATTTTAGTGCTTTCTTATTCCATGAATATACTAAATAATCAGTATATCTTTTCTTCAAATTTATATTTTTAAATTGAAGTATTTGAGAATATCTAGTAAACATTACTTCTTTACCTTCTAGTTTTTTATAATGTTCTCTTAAATCTTCACTTTTCCAATTAAATATAGGTAATCTATAAATAATCTTATCATTATACTTTTTAGTAATTTTTTCTATATTTTTTAATTCCTTAACAGATGATATCTCATATATTATTTTTACATCTTGGTTATTTATAAAGTTATCTACTATATTTAAATCATCTGTTTGAATATATAAATCATTAATTCCAGCAAAATCATTATTTACTTTTTCTAATTTCTTTATATTTGTTTGTTTTTCAAAATAATTTAATATCTCTTTTAATATTTCTTTTGAAATTTTTAATTCTTTATTTAATGGTTTCTTAAATTTTATTTTTATTAAATTGATATCCTCTTCTGATACACTCATTATTTTTCTTTTGAATTCTTTTACCTCAAATATATCGAATTTTTCTTTATCATTCACCATTTTATATTTTATTAATGTATTTTCACCTTTATAATTTGTTATAGATGAATTTATCATTATTCCATTTTCATCAAACTCAATTTCCATAGTATAATTCTTTTTATCAATTTTATAATCACTTAATAACTCGGAATATATATAATATATATCTTTATTATCATTATCTACACTATTTATTTCTTTGCAGAATTCTATTGGCTTTCCATCTATAAATTTAACAAAAACATCATAATAATTTTTTTTCTTCATTTCATATGCTTTATATAAAGGTACTATTCTAAAATTTATATTATTAATCATTTTATTTTGTGTATTATTTTCACCATATAAAAAACCAACATTATTACCTTCTGTTTTTCTCATCTTTATTTCTTTAATAACATTTTCTATTTCTTTTGGTGTTCTTCTTCTTCCTTCTATTTTTAAAGAATCTATATTTTTTAATTCTTCTAAAAGATTTATACAGTTCATATCTGAAACATATAAAAGCGTTCCATTATCATATTTTGAAGATGAATAACAATCTCTACATAAGTTTATGCATTTTCCTCTATTTCCTGTTCCTCCATTTATTAATGATCCAAAAAAGCATAACCCTGAAAAACTCAAACATTGAGAACCCCATACAAAAACTTCTAATTCTAAACTAGTATTCTCTCTTAGGTACATTAATTCTTCTTTTGTTACTTCTCTTGCTAAAATTGCTCTTTTAACTCCTAGTTCTTCTAATAATCTCAAATCATCTATATTATGTGTTCCAAACTGCGTTGATACATGAATCTCAATATTAGGAAAATTTTCTTTTAGTGCTTGTATTAATCCTAAATCTGCTACTATAAATGCGTCTGGTTTTATCAAATCATCTTGTTTTAAATAATTAATTATTTCTTCAATTTCTATATCTAAACATAAGTTATTTAATGTCAAATAAAATTTAATATTATTTTTATGTAATAATTCAACTGAATAATTATATTCATCTTTTGAAAAATTAATAGCACTATTTCTAGCATTCCAGTTTTTAAAACCTCCATATACTGCATTAGATTTACTAGTTACTGCTGTATTTACTAAGTTTTTATTACCTGCTGGACTCAATATCTCCATATTCTTTTATTGCCTCCTTGTATCTTTTCTTTATCTCTTCAAATACTTGTTCTTCTGTTTTCTCATTTGTATCTATAACAATTACTGGTAATTTATATATTTTTGCAAATTTCATTATTTTTTTATATGATTGATTTATAACATCTGGATCTGTTAAATCTGAATCATTTGAGTTTCTTTTAATAATTCTTTTTGTTAATTCTTCTTGAGAAGCATATAAAAGAAATGAAATATCTGGATATACTCCCATTTTTATTAAAGCTTCAAATAGTGGTAGTGATTCTTTTGTTCCATTAAATGAAAAATTTGATAATAAATCTCTATCTATAACTATGTTTTCGTTATTCATAACCTTATGAGTATATAAAAGTCCTAATCCCGTTAAACATGCCTTCAATTCAAAATTTTTATCTAAATTATAAATTCTATCTTCTACTTGTGTAGCTACTTTATATTCTTCTCCTAATTGTTCTTTATCAACACCAAAAACATTATAAATTGGTCTTGCTAAATATTTATAATTAAATTCCTCAGCAAATTTTTTTGCCATAGTGCTTTTACCAGCACCATTTAAACCTTCAAATCCTACTATCATAACCAAAAACCTCTTTTATGTGAAAGATTATATCTTACATATGAGAAGTTTACAAATACCAAAAAATAATACTAGTATAACTTTTAGTTATACTAGCCATTATTTTTATTATATAAAAATGTTTTAGTTTTCAAATGCTCTATTCCATTATCTTTAATTGATTCTGTTGCTACTTTTGTTGCTCTTTCTAACGCTTCTTTATTACTCCAACCATTAGAAATTAAATTAATAAATACTCCATTCATACAGTCTCCAGCGCCTGTTTTATCTACTGCATCGATTTTATTAACATCTACAAAAAATTTCTCATTCTTACTTATGTATTCACATCCATTTGGGCCTTTTTTTATAATTTTTATTTTTGATGTACAATCTAACAAATCTGTAAATTCTTCATCTATAAATGCAATATCTACCAAGTCAAATACTTCTTTAGTTATTTTTTCTTTTGAATAACCCTCTATTGTATCAACACTAATTATTGCATTTGACTTTTTTCTTATATATTTTACTAATCTTAATTGTATTTTAGGTTCATTAGTTGTTATATGTATATGATTTGCTTGTAAATATTCATTTGGAATATCTTCTTCTAAAATTATAAGTTTTTTATTTATATTTTCCTCTACTTGTCTTATCTTTTGATTTTTATATTTATATATTTGATGAAAATATGTTGTCTTTTCATTTTCATAAACTTTTAATCCTTTTGTATCAATGTCATATTCTGAAAATATTGATGTATCAAAATCATCTCCGATTTTACCTACTATTCCAACTCTATAAAATAAACTTGCTGGTATTGCTGAATATAAACATGCTCCTCCTTTATTTTTTATTGTTAATTGCTCCTCTTTTTCTCCATAATAAAAAGAATTTATATCATATGCAATGTTTCCTATAAAAACCGTATTTAATTTCATTTTATCACCTATCTAATTTGTAAGAAATTCTTTTATAAACACTTTTGTTGCTTTTGTCATATAATTTTTCATATATACTAAATTTAATTCTAATTTTGGAAGTTCTAAATTTAATTTTGCTTCATAAACTTCTCCTTTTTCTAGTTCACTTTTTATAGCATTTTTTACTACATATCCTATTCCTATTCCATTTTTTACTGATGAAATGATTACATCTGTTGTATCAACTTCATAAATTGGACTAATTGATATATTGTTTTTTTCTAATACCTTATTTAGTTCAACTGTCATAGGGCTATTAGAATATGGTAATATATATTTATAATCTTTCATATTTTCTTTTGAAAATTCAGCAATCTTAGTATTTGAAATAAATGTTGTTTCAAGTTCTGCTAATTTTTTTACTTTAACATCTTCACCTCTTAAATTAATTGGTGGTGAATCAACAATTAAATCCAGCTTATGATCATATAGTCTTTTTGCTAATTCTGTAGTTGACATACTAATCAATCTAATCTTTATATTAGGATATTTTTCAGTAAATGGTTTTAAATAATCTATTAGATAAAAACATGCAATATGCTAAGGAACACCGATTGTTAAAGAACCACTTGTTAAGTTTTCCATATCTTTAATTAATTTTTCTCCTGCTATTATATGATTATATGCTTTATCTATGTTTTCAAATAATTTCTTTCCCTCTGGTGTTAATGTTATTCCATTTTTACTTCTATAAAACAAACTAATATTCAACATATTTTCTAAATTCTTTATACTTTTACTTACAGCTGGTTGTGAAATATTTAATTTTTGTGAAGCTTCCATGATTGTTCTAGATTGAGCAACAAAATAAAAAATTCTATATAAATTTAAATTTAGTTCCATCATAATAATATCTCCTATACTTATGCTACTTTTATTATATTTCTATATTCCATTCTTTATAAAACTCTTCTAAGAAATTTAGCATTAACTCATGCCTATGTTCTGCTATTTTCTTAGCGGTTTCTGTATTCATTAAATCCTTTAGTTTTAGCAACTTTTCATAAAAATGATTTATTGTTGTTGTTGTTCTATAATCGTTTTGAGAACAATCTATATCTTTATAATCTATATTAGGGTTATACATAGGTAATTTATGATTTCCTCCAAATGTAAATGTTCTTGCTATTCCAATTGCACCAATTGCATCTAATCTATCTGCATCTTGAACTATCTTTCCTTCTATTGTATTTGGAATTATTGTATCTTTTCCTTTAAATGATATTTGAGAAATTATATAACAAATTTTTTCTATTTTATTTTCAGGATAATTTACTTTTTGCAAAAAAGCTCTTGCATTCGTAAAAGGTCTTTCTTGCTCTCCTACTATTTTATAATCATCAACATCATGTAAAAGTGCACTTAGACAGATAATTTCCATATCACAATCTTCTTCTCTTGCGATTTTTTTAGCTAATTCATATACTCTTAAACTATGATAGAAATCATGACCACTATATTCTTCTTTAAAAAATTCTTTTATATACTTTATTGTATCATTTATTAAATCTTCCATATTTTTCTCCTTTAATTTCTATCATCTATTATTTTATCATTTAATGTCTTTTTACTGAAAAAAGTATATCATGTTTATTAAAAATTATGCAATAGATTATAAACAATTTCTTCTATCATCTTCTTTTATATTTTTTATACAATCACTGTATATCACAAAAAATCGCATTGCACAATTAACAGATAACTTTTTTACATTATTTTACTATATGTATTTCTTTGTCATAAAAAATAAGTCAACTTTATATAAAGTCAACTTATTAAAATCTTTTTTCTATGATAGTTCTTTAATTTTTCTTTCTATATATAAATCAATATATCACTTTCTTCATATATATTTCTCCTCTTAAAATTTATTTATAAAACTTTTTTATCGTTATTCTCTTCTATTCCCTTACATTCTGTTTCTGCATTTATACATTTTTCTGGATTTTTAAAACTTAAATACCAATTCATTCCATTTCTATTTTCTGCTATTTCTCTATTTCTCTGTTCTAATTCTTTAAATGTTTTTGGAAAAGGTACAATAATTGGTTCACATGGCACCCAATTTGCTGGTGTAGAACCCTTACTTGCATTTGATGTTTGAAGTGCTTCTACGCATCTTAAAATTTCAGGAATACATCTACCAATATTTAGAGGATATACTAGTATAAGTCTAATAATTCCTTGATCATCTATAATAAACACATTTCTAACAGTTTCTGTTGTGCTTACATCACTTGAAATCATTCCATATTTTCTAGCAATTACTCCATTTCTATCTGCTATTATTGGAAATGGAATTACTATACCTGTTTTACAGTAAATATCATATACCCATGCTAAATGAGAAGGATTACTATCTACGCTTAGTCCTATTAGGCAAGTATTTAAGCTTTCAAAATATGTATTAGCTTTTGCAAATGCTATCATTTCTGTAGTGCATACGGGGGTAAAGTACGAATCTTTGGGTGTGGTTTTTATTATTATTTTTCTAACATTTTAACGGTATCTCTTGTTAATATTTGCATTTGTGAAATTGCTATTTCATTTAATTTAATAAGTCTATCTTTTTGACTCATACCTTCATTTATATAAATAGAATTTACATTTTCTAAATTAGATAAACAAACTAATTCATTGACATTTGCATAATCTCTTATATTTCCTTCTTTATCTGGATTATTATCTCTCCATTGTTTTGCCGTCATTCCAAATAATGCCATATTTAAAACATCTGCCTCATTGGCATATACAATATTTATCTGTTTGCTATTTAATTTCTCTGGTATAAGATTTTTCTTTATTGCATCTGTATGTATTCTATAATTAATTTTAGCTAAATTTCTTTTTATATCCCAGCCAAGTTGCTTTTGTTCTTCGTTTTTCAGTCTATCAAATTCTTTTATTAAATATAATTTAAATTCAGGAGATAGCCAACTTGCAAATTCAAATGCAATATCTCTATGTGCATAAGTTCCACCATAACGACCTTTTTTAGTTATAATTCCAATTGCATTTGTTTTTTCCATCCATTGTGTTGGAGTTAAATAAAAACTATTTAATCCAGCTTTACTTCTAAATACATCGAATTCGATGTGATTAAACTTTGGATTATTAATTTTTTCCCAAAGTCCAAGAAATTCTATTGTCATTCTGTTACGCATCCAATTTTGAATAATGATTTCTATTCTTCCATCTTTCTGCTTCGCCATATCGGTTAAACAAATATAATCTTGATCATCAACAACTTGATATCCAATTTCAATATTTTGTACATTTATTTTTGACATAAAATCACTCCTTTAGATTTTATATTTAATTCAAAAATAATTATAGCAAACTTTTGTTTTGCACGCAATATGTTTAGTGAATTATTTTAACAATTTTTCAATATTTGTTTTTAGCTTAAACCTAATGGTTTTATCTCTATGTATATAAATTTTGTCAATTATCATTTGTAATATAATTCTATTTGATTCTTCAGAATTTATAATCTCATCAAAATACTCTACTGAAGTTTTTAGTTTTATAATATTTTTTTCTAAACTTTTCTTTTCATCACTTTGAGTTAATTCCTGTAAATAAGCAATACTTTGCATTTTTTCTTTTTCTAATTCTTTGTATGTATTCTCTATAATTTCTCTCTGCATAGAGTTATTGCAAGATGCTAGTTCTTTTATTTTTTGATTAATTAGCATTTTATATTCTTTATTTAGAATATTAAGCTTATTTTGTAATTTAAATTTATCGCTAGTTTTATTTTCTTGTTTTATTTCAATTTTAATATCCTTTATTTCTTTTAAATACTTTTGTTTAGTAAATTTTAAAAATTCTCTTAAATGAATTAAAATATCTTTTTCTTTAATTTCGTGGCAATGACAGGCTTTTGTACTATATTGCCTGTATTTTGAACAGTCATAACCTTTTTCATTTACTTTTCTCTTTATTGTAACACCAGACATTCCTGAACCACATTCATTACATACACACATTCCAGAGAAAATATAGTTATGTTTTGTTTTGGCTCCTGATGTATTTTGTTTATATTTTTTATTTCTTAATTCTTGTGCTAACTTAAACATTTCCTTTGAAATAATAGGTTCGTGATGATTTTCAAATATAAAATGTTCTTTTTTAGGTATTTTCACAATTTTCCCTCTAATATTTACTGTTCGTTTTTTATGAGTTATTAAAGTACCTGTATAAACTTCATTTTTTAAGATATTACTAACCATATCTTTAGTCCATTTTTCTTGAACTTTGTGTTTATAAATTCTCCCTCGTTCTAAATGTTTCATTCTGTAGTATTCAGATGGAGTAGGAAAGCTATATTTTGTATTTAATATTTCACTTATTTTTTGAAAACCATATCCATCTTCTAAGTATAACTTAAAAATTAACTCAATAACAGGTTTAATCTCATTTATTACATAAAGCATAGGTATATCATCTTTAAAAACTTTTTCATATCCATAATAATTTCCCATAATTAGTCTTCCTGATTTTTGTTTAGAATACATATGATCTCTGGTTTTTCTTGAACAGTCTTTTACATATCTTTCATTAAACCATGTTGTTATTCCAATTGTATCATCTCTATCATTTAAAACATCATAAGTTCCACTCATTTCAGATACCAATATTAAGTTCTTTTGCATATTTTTAAATTCATCTATTAAAACTAAAACTCGTCCATTATTTCTACCTATTCTTGATAAATCTTTTGATATAACTACATCAATTTTTCCTCCTTTTACTCTTTCCATCATCTTTGTAAATTCAGGTCTATTAAAGGTATATCCCGAAACATTGTCATCTATGTAAAAGTCTGAGACAGTCCAATTACAAGAATTTGCATAATCTTGAATAATTCTTTTTTGTTCTTCAATACTTGCATAATTCTCTTTATCTTCATCTCTAGACAATCTACAATATCCTACAACTGTCATTTTCCCCTCCAAATCTCGCCTGATATTGCTTGCTTTTATGTTAGCATACATTTTTATCTAATTTCACTTGTTTCGTAACTATTTTTTCAAGAATCTCGGGATAGTTCTCTTTTCCAGTTACAAAAATAGCCACGCTATGTTTTTCCTTTTTATATTTTTCAATTACTTCCTTTGTTTGTTTTTCTTTATATTCTTCTTCTGTTAAATAAAATTGCATATATTCTTTATTTGCAATTTTACAAGAAGTAACTTGCATTTTGTTTATCTCCTCCATAATATTTTTCTATAAATATTATGCTAAAAGAAATATTAATATTTCTTTCGTCTATGTTACTTTATAAAAAAAGAAATTTGCAGTAACAGTAAGTCCCCCCGAACTCCCATTTACGCCTAAAAGCGTGGCTTTTAGCAGGTGACTCATAAAAAAAGAGGGAGACTTTTGGTCACCCTATAAAATTTTACATATTTTAATATTCCTATTGTATTTGTTCCAAATTTACTAGCTCATTTTTTCTAAAAGTTAATTTTAATAAGCAAGGCGAAGTTATAGCTAGCTCTTTTCCTTTGTATTCAAGATTCAAGCTTTCATTTATTTTACAATAACTTAGCAAATAGAATTTAATTGACCCTCCATGACTTACAATTACTATGTTTTTACCTTTATTTTCTTTTAATATTTTATTTAACGAATTATTCATTCTATTATTAACTTCTATCCTATTTTCTCCTTCAAAGTTTCTCAGTTCTTCATCTAATAACTGTTCTTCGGCATATGAATATTTTTTATCTTTTCCCAACTCTTTTAATGTTTCTAAATTTCCTAATTTTCTTTCATTAAAATTACTATCTATATTAATCTCTAAATTATTTCTATAAGCTATATATTTTGCAGTAGGCATTGCCCTTACATAGTTACTTGACCATATAACATCTATATTATTTAATTCTTCTTTCTTACTTAGTTCTCTTGCTTTATTTTCTCCTTCAACTGATAATATGATTTTTTCATTATTTATCTGATCATCTTCTTCTATATTTTTTATTCCATTTATTTTTAATTGTTCTGAATGTCTTATTAAATATACTATAGTTTTTTGCATATTTTAATACCTCCATATCGAAAGTATACCAAAAAAAGTTACCTTATACAAGTATAAGATAACTTTTTTCACATTATTCAATTGTAATTCATCCAAAGATTAAGACTTTACGGGGGTAAAAGCCTTCAATTTGGGGATATTATATTAATCGGCTAATTTCAGGTTTTAGCTCAAATTTCACACTTTTATCGTGATAAATCCATATTTTATCAATTAAACACTCTAAAATATATCTATTTGGTTCATTAGA
>CAKPHG010000006.1 GCA_934157035.1 uncultured Clostridia bacterium
AAATAGTTAAATTGAGATGATTTACTCCACTCGTATGCACTCCACATATCTGTTTGATTAGACGCTGGATCAACCATAATAATATTATTACCATTTACTCCCGTAACTGCAACCCAATGTTGATTTCCCGCTGTTGCTTCTTTTACTTCTATAATTATCTATCCAATAATCTAAAAAATCTGCATACGACATATTTTCTCTTAACTGCGTCTTTTGACCATTGTAGTAAAAATCGTTATAGGCTTTTGCTCCTTCTTTAAAAGCCTCTGCTTTTGTTGGATACCCTGACTTTGTTATCCATTTTCTTGTTCCCTCAACTGTTGCAATTTCAAATCGGTATTCATATACCTTTCCACGTTTTCTTACGCTTACCATAGTTATCTCTCCTTCATTATAAAACTTAATGAAACGGAAAAATGCCAGCATTTCGAATGCTGACATTTTATATAACTATGTCCACAATAATTGTCCACGTAGCTTTTTTATTGATTTTTATTGGGTTTCCTCGATTCCGTCCACATTATTTATTCTATGTGGACAAATCGTGGACAAATTGTCATCTGTGGACAAATTTATCATTTTTTCTATTTTTAACAATTCCTTATTTTATAAGGGTTTGCGAGGTTATTTACCGCAACAGTTTTTATACTTTTTGCCGCTGCCGCAAATGCAAGGGTCATTTCTTCCGATTGATGGTTCTTTATTTACTATTAGCTTTTTATTTACTTGTTTATCTGGAGATACTCCATCTAAAGATTTAATTGCTGTATCTTCCAAACTTGCTGAAGTAACTCTTGTTGTTTCTTTTCTTTCTATTATGCCTTCTCTTTTTCTTGCATTTAATAAAAATCTTACAACATCTATTTTAATGTTTTCATTCATCTCATCAAACATTTCTCCACCAATTAATCTATATTGAACAACAGGGTCTTTTTGACCATATCCTTGAAGTCCTATACCGTCTTTTAATTCATCCATTGCATCAATGTGGTCCATCCATCTTTGATCTACTATTTTAAGCATAACAACTCTTTCTAGTTCTCTTAATTCTTCTGTGCCAAATTCTTTTTCTTTTCCTTCATATTTTGCTTCAACTTTTGATTTTGCTTCATCAATAAGTTTATTTGCATTTATTTTTTCTTCTTTTAATGAATCTAATTCTTCAATTCCAAGAGTTGTATTTATTTCTTGTTCTAAAGCTTCTTTATTTATTTTTTCTTCTGCTGTATAAGGAAGTATAATATCTTCTGTAACAGAGTCCATCATTCTTATTATTTTATCTTTTAAGTCTACACCATCTAGTACTTGTCTTCTTTGATTGTATATTATTTCTCTTTGTGCGTTCATAACATCATCATAAGAAAGTACATTTTTACGAATACTAAAGTTTCTACCTTCTACTCTTCTTTGTGCAGTTTCTACAGATTTTGAAATCATTTTTGATTCTATTGGCATGTCTTCATCTGCACCAAGTAAATTAAATACTGCAGTTACTCTGTCTCCACCAAAAATTTTCATTAGATCATCATCTAAACCTATATAAAATCTAGACTCACCTTTATCTCCTTGACGTCCAGAACGACCACGTAACTGATTGTCTATTCTTCTTGATTCATGTCTTTCTGTACCTATTATTTTTAGTCCACCTGCATTTATTACCTTTTCTTTTTCTTCCTTAATAATTTCATTGTGTTTATCTTCTAATTCTTTGAATTTCTTTCTAGCATTTAATATATCTTGATTATCTGTTTCATTAAAAGCTGTTGCTTGTTCTATTAGTTCTTCTGAATATCCAAGTTTTCTCATTTCTTGTTTTGCTAAATATTCGCTATTACCGCCAAGCATAATGTCTGTACCACGTCCTGCCATGTTTGTTGCTATTGTAACTGCACCAAATTTACCTGCTTGTGCTATAATTTCTGCTTCTTTTTCATGGAATTTAGCATTTAATACCTCATGTTTAATTCCTTCTTTTTTTAGTAAACTACTTAATTTTTCAGATTTTTCAATAGAAACTGTACCAACTAAAACTGGTTGACCTTTTTCATGACTTTCTTTTATATCTTTTATAACTGCTCTAAATTTAGCAGCTTCATTTTTGTATATAATGTCATGATGATCTATACGAATCATTGGTTTATTTGTTGGTATTTCAATAACGTCTAAATGATAAATTTCTTCAAATTCAGCTTCTTCTGTCATTGCAGTACCTGTCATTCCTGATAGTTTTTCATACATTCTAAAGTAATTCTGGAATGTTATTGTTGCTAAAGTTCTAGATTCGTCTGCTATTTTTACTCCTTCTTTTGCTTCTATTGCTTGATGAAGACCATTATTGTATCTTCTTCCATACATTATACGACCTGTGAATTCATCTACTATTAATACTTCTCCATCTTTAACTATATAGTCTATATCTTTTTTCATAATTCCATGAGCACGAAGTGCTTGATTTACATTATGTACTAATTCAGAGTTTTCAATATCATTAAAGTTTTCTAAGTGGAATTCTTCTTCTGCCTTTTTTATACCTTTTTGTGTTAATGAAGCTGATTTTGCTTTTAAGTCTACAATATAATCATACTTTTCATTATCTTCAGCTTGTTCAAAGTCTTTTGCATCTTCTTCTACAATAACTTTTGCTTTTAATCTTTTTACAAAATTGTCTGCTTTTTTGTAAAGATCTGAAGATTTATCCCCTCTACCTGAAATAATTAAAGGTGTACGAGCTTCATCTATTAAAATACTATCAATTTCGTCTATTATTGCATATTTTAACTTTCTTTGAACTAGTTGTTCTTTGTATATAACCATATTGTCTCTTAAATAATCAAAACCAAATTCATTATTTGTTCCATAAGTTATATCACATGCATAAGCTGCTTGTTTTTGTTTTGGATTCATTCCTGAAATAACTAAACCTACAGATAGCCCTAAAAATTTGTATAGTTTTCCCATCCATTCACTATCTCTTTTAGCTAAGTAATCATTTACTGTAATAACATGAACACCTTCGCCTGTAAGAGCATTTAAATATACAGGAAGTGTTGCAACTAAAGTTTTACCTTCACCAGTTTTCATTTCTGCAATTCTACCTTGATGAAGTACAACTCCACCTATTAATTGAACATCAAAATGTCTCATTCCTAGAACTCTTTTTGATGCTTCTCTAACTACTGCAAAAGATTCTGGTAATAAGCTATCTAAGCTTTCTCCATTTTTATATCTATTTTTAAATTCTTCTGTTTTTGCTCTTAATTCTGAATCTGATAACTTTGAAATTTCTTCTTCTAAGCCATTTATTTTATCTACTATTGGCTTTATTCTTTTTACTTCTTTTTCACTATATGTTTTAAATAGTCCCATGTAATCTTTCATCCTTTCGTAAATCATTTTTATAGGTCTTACTATATCATTATTTATTATAAAATGCAATAAAATGAATTAACAATTTTTTATTAAATTTAAAGTATATTTACTCTGTACTTTTCATATATTTTAATAATTTAATATTTATATGGAAGAAGGTCTTTTATGTTTATATATAATTTCAAGTTAAATAGCTCTATTTTTTTCAAAATTATTCTTGCTATAATAATCTTAATTGTGGTCATTCTTTGTGGTATTGTATCTTATAAACTTTATAAAGCAAGTATAAAAACAGATAATTATAAGCTAGAAACATCTACACTTACTACTAAAAATTATACTAATGTTTTAAAAAGTGTACATGATGATATAGATACTTATGTTGGTCAGAAAATAAAATTTTCGGGGTATGTTTATAGAGTTTACGACCTAAATAATGAGCAATTCATCTTAGCTAGAAATATGATTATAAGTTCGGATTTTCAAAGTGTTGTAGTAGGCTTTTTATGTCATTATAAAGATTCTATAAAACTTCGTGATTCTTCTTGGGTAGAAATTGAAGGAAAAATAACAAAAGGAAATTACCATGGCTCATCTATTCCTATTTTGGAAATAATTTCTTTAAAACAAATAGAAAAACCAGAAGATGAATATGTATATCCACCAGATAATAACTATATTCCTACTTCAGTTATATTATAGTCGAAATAAACGCTAATAATTCTTTTATAAAATTCTATTTCAAATTAATTTTTGGTAGTAAAAAAGCAGAGATATTTAAATTATCAAATATCTCTGCTTTTTTATTTAAGATACAGTCACAGCAAAACCATTATGGTCTTCGGTAAGTGAAAAACTATGCTTAGGATCTTCACTTGACAAAAAATACATAATGGCCATTATGCTATATTCTGCCTCCTGGTATTTTTTTATTTTTTCCCATGTCTGAAGCATAACCTCCTTCGTTACTCTTTCACTTTCTAAAGAACGGCATAAACGGTTAATTTTTGCTTTACTTTTTGCCATAAAAAATACCCTCCTAATGTTATTTTATTTATATTGTATACTTTATTTTAACACAATTCTATATCTTTTTCAACATTCATATCTATTTTTTGTCAAATTTCTCTTTCAAATATAGATTTTGCAACTCCTTTATCTATTATGTTTGAAAATATGTTTTTTAATATTATTAATATAATAGGCCCAATTAACATTCCTATTACTCCTATTATTTTAAATCCAGTATACATTGCAATTAACGTAAAAATTGGATGTATTCCTATTTGCCCAGATACTACTTTTGGTTCTATAACTTGTCTTACTATGCTCATTATAGCAAGTAAAATTATTATGCTAATTCCTAATTTTATATCTCCATTGCACGCACTAATTATAGCCCACGGTATCATAACAGTTGCACTACCAAATATAGGAAGTGCATCCACAAAACCTATTCCTAATGCTGCTATTAATGGGAAAGGAACATTTAATCCAATTATTTTAAAAATATATAATCCTATTAAGCATATTATAAAAGACACTAGGACCAAAATGGCCTCAGCCTTTAAATAACACCCTAAAGATTTAGAAATCTTTTTTAAGTTTTTGCTGAATTTTTTAACCCATATTTCTGGGAAATGGTGTTCTAATTGATCTATCATATATATTTTGTCTATACACATAAAGTATAACGCTAAAACACAAATAACCGTATAAATTCCTATTGTAGGAATAGATGTTATTACATTTAATAAATTATTTAATACATCTTTCAGCCAATTTGCTAAAGTGCCTAGTATATCTTCACTAGAGGAATTTATTAAGCTTATTATTTCTTTTGGAACCTTTATTTTATTTAAATCAACATTTGTTATAATTTCTTCAAATTTTTGAGATATTTTTTCTACATAAAAACCTAAACTATTTAACAAATTGGATGATTCTGATATAAGAGAAAATATTCCCCATGATAAAAGTCCTATTAATATGGACAATACAACAATAAAAACTATTATAGCACTAGTCTTTCTCTTTAATTTAAAATGTTTCATACTAAATCTAATAATTGGTTCTATAAAAAGAGAAAGTACAAAAGCTACTAAAAAAGGCATATAAAAAACAGCTAATTTAAAAGCCAAATAGACTCCTAAAATTGAAAAAAGAAGGATTATAATCTTTCGAAATACCTTTGACCAATAATTCATATCAATTATCATATTTCTTCCTCCCTCTTTTTAGTTTATGATGCTTGTCTTTGTTTTATTCAGCATTTTTAGTATTACATTTGCATATATTTTCTATTGTTTCTCCAACATTATTAATATTTTCATTTTTGCATAAATCGCCCAATGTTAATATTCCTATCACCTTATTGTTATCATCTACAACTGGCAATCTTCTAATTTGATACTCTGACATTGTTTTTTGTGCATTTGTAATTTCTTCATTTTCGCTACAGCAGCATACTTTTGATGTCATTATGTCACTGACTGGAGTTGTATTTATATCTTTGCCACTTGCAATGCATCTTAATATTACATCTCTATCTGTAACTAAACCTACTATATTTTTATCTTTGTTACATACAGGAACACACCCTATGTGTTCGTTGCACATTAATTTAGCACAATCGCAAATAGTACTACTTGGAGTTACACTAACTACATTATGACACATACATTCTTTAACTTTCATTTCTATACCACCTTTCATTATTATTTAAATTTATTCTGTTCATTTTTCTTATTAATATTCATACATTTTGTTTAATTTTCAAATATTTGCAAATCTCTATTGACTTTTATATATAATTTTGCTATTATGTATACATATTAAGATAATTCAATTTTTGGGTTGGAGTAGTAGCGAAGTTCGGTAACGCAACTAGTTCGGACAGAACTAGTAATCAAAGGTTCAAATCCTTCCTACTCCGTTGGTTTAAAAGTATTAATTACTTTTAAACTCACCCCTTCCATTATTTTCATGTGAGAAAGCCTTAGAGTAGAATAATACTTTAAGGCTTTCTTGTTTTTATTATCTATTACATCACAAAAAAGTTTCAATACAGTATAAAACTTGCATTGAAACTTTTTTATTTTTATTAATTTAATGTTACAGATTCATAAGTTGAATTTGTTATTGTATCTTCTGATTTTGTCCCTGTCCAATCATCTTTAAAGTATGAGTTTTTCCCCTGAATATAATTTACATCTGTTGTTCCTTTTATAGATGAATTTTTTACTGTACATCCATCTATATTACTCATTGTTGATACTTCATCACTTGTATTTGTAATCAATTTCTTTTGAGTAGAGTCATAATATGATTTGCTTGTTTTTGTTGAAGATGTTCCTGTATAAGTATATTCAACATAAGAAATAGGTAACATTCCATGTATTCCACCAAATCCTTGTATTCCACCTACACAATTTGTTCCTGTTATTGTTGTATTTTTTTCCACAGTACAATTTGTAATGTTTGGAGTTGCTACACCACTTATTCCTCCTACATAATCTATACCTGTAATTTCTGTTCCAGATACTATGCAAGAATCTATTGTTCCTGTAGCACTTTTAACATTATAGCCATTTCCTACAATACCACCTACTGCCTTTGCATCTGCTCCATTTATTTTTATCTTGCAATTTGTAACATTTGAAGAAGTAACATTTGGACTTCCACTTACTTCACCAATAATTCCTCCTATGCCATTATCTTTTCCGGCAATTTCTGTGTCTGTTACATTGCAAACATTTATAGTTCCGCTTGATGCATTTCCAACAATTCCACCAACTGCTGAATTTTGAGTTATAATTTTAGAAGATTTAACATTACAATTTGAATAATCATTTTTATATGCATATCCAACAAGTCCTCCTACAAATTTTCCATTTGATGTTATATTTACATTTTCCACATTACATTTTGTAAGTTTTTGTGAATATACTCCTGATATTCCTCCTACTAATCCATCTGTTACATTTATAGTAATATCTTTTACTGTAGATTCTTCTATTCCGGTTATAATTACTATCATATCCAACTATTCCACCTACAAATGGTCCTTTAGCAGTAATTGATCCTCCAATTACACTATTATTTTTTACTGAGCTAGAACCATTTCCAAAGTAACCTGCAATTCCTCCAACATTTTGATCGTTTGCTATTATATTTGTGTTTGTTACTGTGCAACCTGTTATATTTTCTGGTCCTGAAACAACAAATCCAGCTATTCCCCCAGTATTCATGTAGTTATTTGTAATTTTAGTGTCAATTACATTACAATTTGTTATTTTAGAAGATTGGCAATATCCAACTATTCCTCCTACATTTCCACAATTTCTTGCACCAGTTCCATAAGTGCTTATTCCTTTACTTGCTTCTTGTTTTGTATTTCCTATTTTGCAATTCTGTACTATGCAATTAGTTATTGCTGTATCAGTCCATCCTACATTAGTAATTCCTGCGGCGTTTCTTACTTCAGATATTATATTTGTATCTTTAATATTTACTCCATCTATAGTATAGTATCTTGTAAAACCACCTACGCCTGCCGCATTAAATCTAGCATATATATCGCAATTTTCTACATTGCTACTTTTTATAGTTATATATCCTGTATTTGTATAAGCACATATTCCAGCTGCAGTTGTATAATTAGATTTAATTTCCGTGTTTTTAACTTTACAGTTTTGAATTTCAGAATCACCAGAACCCACACCTACTACTCCTATTATTCCAGAAGCACCAGCTGCTCCACTTATTTCACCATAACTATCATACTTTCCTTCATAAGGATTTTTACTTTGCATTAATATATGTGAATTATTTACTATACAATTTTGTACTTTCGCAACTCCATCACCAAGTATTCCCGCACTATGTACTGTACTTGCAGTTTGAGTTTTTCCTTCAACTGTAGCCTTTATAATTGTATTTTCTACATTGCAATTTTTTATATCTTTTTTTAATACACTAGAATTATCATTCCAAATAAATCCTACTATTCCTGCTACTGTTGAGTTACTTCCACTTGTATACATATTTAGTTTACTATTTGTTACATTGCAATCTTTTATCTCAAAACCATTTTCTGCTTCAGTTTTTACAAATCCTAATATTCCACCAACATTTTTATAATTACCGCCGTTAGATGCTTCTATTGTTTCTAAATTATCTACATCACATTCTGATATAGATAGTTGTTTGCATTCAAATCCGCCATTTCCTAAAATTCCACCAACTCTTATTGCGTTTGCTTTCAAATTTTTAACATTACATTTAGAAATGTTTATAGTTAAATTTGTATTACATAAACTTCCACATATTCCTCCAGCTATTTCTCCGTATGCTAGTTCTGAATCTTCTATTGAGCAATTACTTACATTAACAGTCTTTGGTGTTGTTTTATCGTCCCATGCATTATTAGTAGCTCCTATTATACCTCCACAAGCATTTATTGCATTGCTTGTTGTTTGCATTATAAAATTAGTCTTTCCTACATAGCAATCACTTATTGTTGTGTTTGTTCCAGCAGTAAATCCAAGAATACCTCCATGTCCTTCTCCTGAAGGTGGTATCTTAGTTATTGTAGAATTTTCCAATAAACTTCCTGTAATTACTATATCTGCTGTTGTTGTTCCTATCATTCCCGATGTAACACTATAACCTGTAATATTTATATTGTTCATTCCTATATTTTTTATTATTGTTGGATTTTCTTTATTATAAACCCATCCAACTAATCCACCTATAGAACCTTGATAACTTTTTTTAGTATCACTTGTAGCTGTTGAATCTTTAACTATACAATTTTCTATTGTTGTTTCTATTATTTCTCCTGCAAGTATACCTACATTTCCTTTTCCCGTTATTGTTGCACTTTGTATTCCTAGATTTTTTACTGTTCCAAGTTCTATTCTATCAAATAAACCTGCTGGCGCTATTACTTCTATTTCATTTATTCCTGATGTTTTTAAATTATCTTCTGAATAATATGAATATTTTTCTGTACTTGCTGAAGTATCTACTGTTATATTTCTTATATAATGTCCATTTCCATCAAAAATTCCTGCAAATCCTTTTATTGGATCTACTGTAACTCCTGTAAAGTCAAGATCACTCATTAGTCTATAATTTGAATTTTTATTCATATTATATGTTCCAACTTTTGCTCCACTTAAATTATAAATATCATAATTTTGTGTCTCTGTTGCTACTTTTTGCCAGTTTTCTATTGTATAAATTGGTATCCAACCATCTGGTATTTCATCACTAGGTTCTGGTAAAACTGGTCCTTTTGGTTTGTTTATATTATTTGTTCCATTTGCTGTTTTTGTTATTGAACCTATTTTATATATATGATATTTCTTACCAAATATTGTTCTTCCTGGCGCATCAAATACTGTTCCAGAACTTTTATCATATAAATATTTCTTTTCTTTTCCAGATACTTTCTTTGAAACATAGTATAAGTTTTCTATTTTTCCTTCATCATCTTTTAAAGATTCATATTTTGTATTTATTTCTTCTTGTGTATATTCGCTTTCTTTTCCTTCTTTTGCATAAACTATATCTCTTTTTAATGTATTTGAAATCTTAGTACCATCATATAATCCATCAAAAACCTCTTCTTCTGGAAGTGTTGTACCATTTTCACCTATTTTGTTAGACAATATAATAGATTCTTCTATTTTAGTTAAGTCACTTGCAAACGCTGACCATTTTGCTTTTTCTACTAATCCTTCTTGTCCAAATAATACACTTACAGATACTCCTGCTAAAATTAATAATATTATTATTGTAATAACAAGAGCTATTAAAGTTATACCTTTGTTGTTCTTAAACATTTTTCCTTTCCTCCTTTGTATTTTCTCATAAGTATAATTTTACATTTCTTTCCTTTTTTCGTCAATTTAATTTATATTATTTTTATATTACATTTATATTACAAAATGAACTATATTTCCAAATATAGTTCATTTTGTTGATAATATTTTCTTTACAATTTATTTTTAGTAATATATAATCATTTAAAATCAACTTTGGAGGCAAAATATGAAAGAAAATTTATTTAAAAAAATAATATATTTCTTGTGTGTTATTATTTTTACAATATATATTTTATATAGAATATTTTTTACAATATCTTTTAATTTAGGTACTATTTGTTTAATCTTTTCTATACTTTTATTACTCGTGGAACTTTGGGATTGTTTTGATGCTTATATTTTCTTTTTTAATATATTAATTCCTAACTCTCCTAAATACAATAAACCTAATATTAATAATATTTCTTTTCCAAATGTAGATATTTTTATAGCAACTTACAATGAAGATGAAAAAATTGTAAAATACACAGTTTCTAAATGTTTAGAGTTAGACTACCCTAATAAAAATATGGTTCACATATATATTTGTGATGATGGAAATAGAAAAAATATTAAAGAATTATCGAAAACACTCAATGTAAATTATATTTCAAGAGTTAATAGAAAAGATTTTAAAGCTGGAAATTATAATAATGCAATATCCAAAACCTCTTCTCCTTATATCGTAACATTAGATGCAGATATGGCACCAGAGGCAAACTTTTTAATGGAAACTATTCCATACTTTTTTTCAGAAGAAAAAGTTGGATTTGTACAGTTACCACAAAGTTTTAGAAATCCTGATATTTACCAATATCGTTTTAATTTAGAAAAAGAAATTCCTTTTGAACAAGATTATTTTTATAATTTTATAAACCAAAAGAAAAGTTCTTTTAATGCAGGCATATATTGTGGAACAAACGCTGTCATTTCTAGAAAAGCACTAGCAGAAGTAAATAATTTTTCTACAAATACATTAACAGAAGATCTTTCCACTGGAATGAAAATTGAAGCCAATGGCTATAAAGGCATTGTTTTAGATATACCTTTAGTTTATGGAGAATCTGTTTTGGATTTAGAAGGCTTTTTAAAGCAACGTACCAGGTGGTCTAGAGGTTGTATACAAATACTTAAACATTCTAATTTTATATTAAAAAAAGGATTAAATATAAAACAGAAATTAGAATATCTTTCTTGTATTTCTTATTGGTTTTTTGGTATTAAAAGATTAATTTATTTATTAGCTCCTTTATTATTTACTTTTTTAAATATAATTACTATAGATTGTAATTTGAAAGTATTTGTTGCTTTATGGTTACCTAGTTATTTATTTAGAAGATTGATTATAGACATATTTTCAGGTCATACTCATTCTTCAACATGGAATAAAATATATGAAACTATTCTAGCTCCTGTTATTTCTAAAGAAGTCTTTAAAGAATTATTTGGCATAAAAAAGATTGGTTTTGAAGTTTCTCCTAAAAATGAAACTTTAAAAAGTAGCTATTCAAAAGCTAATATTAAGCTATTATGTAGTCATCTAACCTTGTTAGTACTTAATATTATTGGTTATATAGTTTGTTTTTATAAATTTGTTTTATATTCATTTTCACCAATATACATACTTTCTTTATTATTTTTGCTTTCAAATATATTTTATTTAACAGTTGCTACTATATTTGATACAAATAATAGATTATATAATGTAAATGATTTTAAACCAAATAAGGTAAAAAAATACTCTATCAAATCAATATTTAATATTTTCACAAATTTAACTTTAAAGAAAAATAATTTTGAAGTTAAGAAAATAACTGGATTTAAAAAGGTCTTTATTTGTTTTTCATTTTTAATATTTACATCAGTCTGCTTGGCTATTCCATGGAAAAACATTATAAGATATGGAACTCCTAATTTAGTTTCTGGAAGTGGAAATTTATATGTAAAAGGAAGTAAATTATATAACAGATATAATGAGCCATTTGTTTTAAAAGGTTTAAGTAGTCATGGTCTACAATGGTATAGCAATGTTTTAACTTATGATAATTTAAAATACCTTAGAGATAATTGGGGCATAAATGCTTTTAGACTTGCATTATATACTGAAGAAAATGGTTATATTTCCAATCCTTCTTTAAAGAATAAATTACTTGAATTGACTGATAATCTTATTGATTTAGATATGTATGTTATTATTGACTGGCATATTTTATCTGACGGAGACCCTATGATTCATATAAATGAGTCAAAAGATTTCTTTTACGAAGTTTCTTTTAAATATAAAGATTGTCCTAATGTTATTTATGAAATATGCAACGAACCAAATAATGTTACCTGGGAAGATTCTATAAAACCTTATGCAAATGAAATTATACCTATTATAAGAAAAAATAGTCCAAACTCTCTAATAATTGTTGGTACTCCAAATTGGTCTACTTATGTAGATGATATAATAGCTTCTCCTTTAGAATTTAAAAATATTTTATATGCATGCCACTTTTATGCTGGTACTCATAAGACAGACAATAGAAATAAAGTTCAAAAGGTTTTAGATAATAATTTATGTGTATTTGTATCTGAATGGGGTACTACAAATTTAACAGGAGATGATGAACTTTCTTTAGGTTCTTCTGCTGAGTGGATAGAATTCTTAGATAAAAATAATATAAGTTGGATTAACTGGTCATTTTCTAATAAGGATGAAAATTCTGCAATTTTAAAACCTGTTTACATTAACACTTCAGAAGACATAGACAACAATTTAACTGATTCTGGTAAATACATAAAATCAATTATTTCTACAAAATAAATTAAAAAATCCTCTAAATAATTTAGAGGATTTTTTAATTTATATATTCATCATATTCTCTGTCTCTTATTATTGGAGGTCTTTGATTTCCTCCGCCAGGAAATGGTGGCCTAATTGGTGGCATTGGAGGTCTTACTGGTGGTCTTCCTGGAAAGAAACCTCCTCCGCCTAATATTTGATTTAATAATAATATTCTAATTAAATCATTCAAAAAAGGATTATTTTGTCTTACTTGCCTATCATTTTCATTATTTTTCTTTGAAATACTATTTCTATTTATTTCTTTTTCCTGAATTCTATTATCTAAGTTAATCTTTATATTAATTTCATTACTTAAATTAACTTTTTTATAAACTTCATTTACCATCATATCAATATTTTCTTTAGTATAATTTCCTTTATATTTATTACATACTTCACATACTATTGGATTTACTATTCTGTATATTTCCGGATAACAATTTTCTAATTCTTTTGTGTTTGTAAGTCTAGTTTCGAAATTATAATTTTGCTCTATTGGAATGTATTCTTGTCTTCTTTCTACTGGATAGCCTAAAACTGTTCTCATATAATCTTCATAATTTTGATAATACATGGGTTTTACCTCCTATTTTATTATGTATTATCATATTCAAACAAAAAAGATTTTGTTACAAAAATATATTTTTTATATTAAAGTTTGTTTACAAATTCTTTAAATTTATTTCCACGTTCTGCAAAGTTCTTAAATGCGTCAAAGCTTGCACTTGCAGGAGAAAGTAAAACTATATCTCCTTTTTTTGCTTTAGTATATGCTACATTTACAGACTCTTCTAAATTATTTGTATAACAAATTTCTATATTTCTATTTGTTTGTTCTAATGCCTTCAAAGTTGCCTTTTCTATTTTCTCACTTGTAGGTCCACATAAGATTAAAGTTCCTACTTTTCTAGCTATTGCTTCTCCTACCTCTTCGTAGTCTAATCCTTTATCTGAACCACCTGCTAAAAGAATTATATTTTCGTCGAATGCATTTAGTCCCGCTATTGTACTTGCTGGACTTGTTCCTATTGAATCGTTATAATATTTAACCCCATTTATTTCTTTTACAAATTCTAGTCTATGTTCTACACCAGCAAAATCTTTTATCGTTTTTATTTGTGAAGTAATATCCGCTATACTAGAAGTAACAGCTAATGCTGCACATATATTTTCATAATTATGAATTCCTCTTAATTTTATTTCATTTTTACTTATTAAATGTCTTCTTATACCGTCTTCACATTGTTTTATCATTCCGTCTGTATTATCGTAAATATATCCATCTTCAAGTTTTTGTTTACTACTAAAAAATATTACTTTTCCGTTTGCCTCTTTTGCAAATGAACATGTAATTTCATTATCATAGTTAAGTACTAATATTCCTTTTTCATTTTGATGTTTAAATATGTTTTTCTTTGCATCTTGGTATTCTTCATACGAACGATGAACATTTAAATGATCTGGATAAATATTTGTAACTAAAGAAATATCTGGGCTCACGTCCATATCTGTTAATTGAAAACTACTCATTTCTAATACAACAATATCTTCTGGTTTCATATCTTTAATTTTTGTAAAAATTGGTTTTCCTATGTTTCCACCTAAAAAGCAATTATAACCTGCTTGTTTTACTATTTCATATATAATTGATGTAGTTGTTGTTTTTCCTTCTGTACCAGTTACACCTATTGTTTTACAAGGTGCAAGTTTTAACACCATTTCTATTTCTGTAGTAATAATTGCTCCTCTTTCTTGTTCTTCTGCTAATTGTTTTGTAAAAGGCATACAACTTGGTGAGCGAAATATAATGTCAAATCCTTTCAAATTATCTAAATTATCTTTTCCAAAGAAATAGTTGAATCCATACCTATTTAATTTTAATATGATACTACCATCTATTTCTTCTTTATTATCAAATACTGTTACTTTTGCTTCTTTTTCATAAAAATAGTCTAATAGTGGTAAATTACTAACTCCCATTCCTATTATTGCTACTTTTTTTCCATTTATATATCTATTAAATTCTTCTAGCTTTTCGTTGTTATATTCCAAAATATTTCCCTCTTTCTCAAAGTTATATCATACAAGTTTTTTATTATATTAGGTTTCAATTATGCTAATATAGTCTCTTTATTTATATATTCTAACAATTTATATGTAGATTCTTTTACACTTTTGCAATCTGTTACATCTACTTGTATTGTTTTTTCATTTAAATCATAAAATCCAGCTTTCTTTTGAAGTTCATCTCTTAACATTATATGTTCTTTTAATTCTTCTATATTTGCATTTTCTCCATATTGAGAAGCTTTTCTTTTTACTCTTTCGTCTAAAGAAGCCGTTATAAAAAAATGATAGTCTAATTCTGGATAAATACTCATTAAAGCCCTTCCTGATAATATTACATTATATTTTTCTTTAAATTCATTTATGATATTTTTACAAAATGAAAATAGTTTTGTATTGTCTGCACTTCCTCCCGCAACAGATACAGCCATTGAAGCTTGTTTTGATTGTAATTTTTCTTCATCTATTTTTTTACCATCAACATATACAACTGTTTCTCTATTTTCTACTTTAAACTCTACTTTTAACTTATCCATTATATTTTTTATATCTACATCTTGCATCATTTGTTTTAAGTTTTGCATATTACTTCCTAATTCTTTGTTAGAATTCATTACAGCATATATTATTCCTCTATATAAATTTCCTCCATGAAAAACTATGCTATTTGGAATTTCGTTAAGTAATTCTCTACACATTGATGTTTTTCCACTTCCAACTAATCCTTCTATTCCTATTACTATATTACTCACATTTATCATCCCTTATTTTTATTTTGTAAATGTATTATAACATATATTTTTTATTTGTAAAATATAGATAATTTTTTTTTAATAATAAATGCAAAAATTTTATATTTTTATTAGATTTATGTAATTAACTTTTTGAGAGAATATGTTAATTATATAGACAGAATCTTTGAAGATAAAATATAGAAGAACATACTTTTCAATGATAATTTTCCTGATTTCTATTTTATTAATTTTCTTTACTATTTGATACATTTCGGGAAATAACTCAAGATTTGAAATTTTTGAATAAAATTCGTTTCTAAATTTTTTAGCAAAATCTATTGAAATCTCTGATAAATCATTTACTATATTATTTAAATTTTTTATAAGAGATTTTCTAAAGTTTATTTTATATTTATATTGTATATCTTATTCCTCCTTTAATAATATTTCTTAGTTCTTTTTTTTTCATATTCTTTACTCTTTTTTCTTTCTTTTCCATTTTGTTTATCTTTTTGTCTAATTGCATCATTGCAATTTCAAATGGAATTGTTTTTTCTTTTCCATCAATAATTTTTTGTGCTATTTGTGTAGCTTCTTGTATTTTTATTTTTTCATATTCATCATAATTTATATATTCCAATTAAAATTACCTCCTTGTATATTTTACACACATATTTTATGTTATTTTTTATAAAAAGTCAAACATTTTTTTGCGACAAATATCGACATGTAATTCAATGTATAGATTTTAAATTTTTAGGTCAAACTATTGTTGAAAAGAAAGGTAGGTGCTTTTAATATGTCAGAAAAAAATAAAGAAAATAAGAAAAATAACAGCAAGAAAAATAATCAAAATCAAAACAGAAACAATAATAATGAAAATAGTAATAACAACTGTAGATAATTTTAAAATGCCATTACATGTTTTAATGTAATGGTTTTTTATATTTTTTATTTAAAGTATTGTATTATGTAAAATAATGTGATATATATAATTTATTATTTCATTTTTTTAATTCTTACTATAATTCTATAGTAAAATTTCCAAAGATATTGATATTATATTTTAAACTTGTTATAATTTGGGAGGTGATAGATTATTGCCTATTATTTCACAATTTTATGGAATTATTATTAGTATGTTTTTCAATGATACAGACAAACATCATATACCACATATTCATGTACAATATGCTGAATATAGATGTGTTTTTGATTTCGATGGAAACATATTATCTGGTAATATTCCAAATAGACAAAGAAGATTGATTCAAGCATGGATTGAACTTAGAAAAGAGGATTTGAATACTCTATGGAATATACTTCAAAATGGAAATAATGGTTTTACAATAGAGCCATTAAAATAGTATTAAATTAGGGGGGCTTATATTATGGAAGATTTAATAGAAGAATTACCTGTTGAGGTAAAAGCTTTGGAAAACTTTTTATTATATATTAAATTTCAAAATGGTGAAGAAAAAATATATGATATGAAAGAAATGTTAAAATTTGATTATTATAAAAATTTAAGAGAAAAAGAAAATTTCAAAACAGTCAATGTTTTTGGAATTACTTTAAAATGGAGTACTGGTGAAGATATTGCACCAGAGAAAATTTATTTTAATAGTATTCCTTTAAATGAATTTAATTCTGAAATTAGAGAAATGAAATAATATGGAAGGACCACAGTAACTCTGTGGTCCTTTTTGATGATGAAAAATTATTAACTTTTAAAATAGGATTTTTATAGCTAGAAGTTTTCGCTTTATTGTTATTGTCATTTATGCTTCCAAATATTTCTTTAAGAATTTTCCTGTATAACTTCTATCATTTTTAGTTATTTGTTCAGGAGTTCCAACTGCTACTACTTCTCCACCCTTATCTCCACCTTCTGGTCCTAAATCTACAATATAGTCACAAGTTTTTATTAAATCTAAATTATGTTCAATTACTATTATGCTATTTCCTGTATCTACTAAACGTTGTAATATATCAACTAGTCTATGAACATCTGCAATATGAAGTCCTGTAGTTGGTTCATCTAAAATATATAATGTCTTTCCAGTAGGCTTTTTAGAAAGCTCTGTAGCTAATTTAACACGCTGTGCTTCTCCACCAGATAATGTTGTAGATGGTTGTCCAAGCTTAATATATCCAAGTCCTACATCATATAAAGTTTGTATTTTATTTTTTATTTTAGGTAAGTTTTTAAAGAATTCTAATGCTTGTTCTACTGTCATATCTAGTACATCTGAAATTGTCTTCCCTTTATATTTTACCTCTAATGTTTCTTTGTTATAACGTTTACCTTTACATACTTCACAAGGTACATAAATATCTGATAAAAAATGCATTTCTATTTTTAGAACACCGTCACCTGAGCATGCTTCACATCTTCCACCTGGTACATTAAAGCTAAATCTACCTTTGTCATATCCTCTCATTTTTGCTTCGTTTGTACCTGCAAATAAGTCTCTAATATAATCAAATACTCCTGTATATGTTGCTGGATTAGAACGTGGCGTTCTACCAATTGGTGATTGGTCTATATTTATAATTTTATCTATATTTTCAAGTCCTTTTACTTCTTTGCATTTTCCTGGTTTAATATTTGAGCCATTTAATTCTTTTGCAATAGTTTTGTATAATATTTCGTTTACTAATGTACTTTTTCCAGAACCTGAAACACCTGTTACACATATAAATTCACCAAGTGGAAATTTAACATTTACATTTTTTAAGTTGTTTTCTACTGCACCTTTTACTTCTATTGCTCTTCCGTTTGATTTTCTTCTTTTTTTAGGTACATGAATTTGTTTTCTTTTACTTAAATAATCTCCTGTAATAGAGCCTTCTACTTTTTTAATTTCTTCTGCTGTTCCTTGTGCTAAAACTCTACCTCCATGAACACCTGCGCCTGGTCCTATATCTATTATTTGATCTGCTGCATACATAGTATCTTCATCATGTTCTACAACTATAACACTATTTCCTAAATCACGTAACTTTTTAAGAGTTGCTATTAGTCTATCATTGTCTCTTTGATGAAGTCCTATGCTTGGTTCATCTAGTATATAAAGTACACCTGTTAAACCCGAACCAATTTGAGTTGCCAAACGAATACGTTGTGCTTCTCCACCAGATAGTGTTCCAGCACTTCTTGATAAAGTTAAATAGTCCAAACCAACATCTATTAAGAATTGTAATCTTGTGTTTAGTTCTTTAACTATTTGCCCTGCTATCATTTCGTCTTTTTTGCTTAGTTCTAAAGAATTTATATAATCTTTAATTCCTGTAATTTGCATATCTGTTAGCTCTTTTATATTTTTACTGCCTACTTTTACTGCCAAGCTGTTTTTATTAAGTCTTGAACCATGACATTCTGGACAATCGCTATCACTCATATACATTTCATAAAATTCACGCATTCCTTGTGATTTTGTTTCATTATGTCTTCTCTCTAATGTTGGTATTACTCCTTCAAATGGAGCTTTAAATTTTCTAACTCCTGATGGTGATGAATATTCAAAATCTATTTCTTCTGTTCCTGTTCCATATAAAATTTTATCTAAAAACTCTTTTGGTAATTTTTTTATAGGAACATCTTTTATTTTTACACCATAGTGTTTTCCGATACTTTCAAAATACATTTTTGCCATAGTATCGCCTTTTTTCATAGTACTTGCACCAAATGCTTTTACTCCATCATATAGAGTTTTATTTCTATCAGGTATAATTAAGTCTTCATCCATTTTCATTAAGAAACCTAAACCTGTACAGCTTGGGCATGCACCAAATGGGTTATTAAATGAAAACATTCTTGGAGATAATTCATCAAAACTAATATTACAATCTGGACAAGCATAATTGCCACTATATAATTTTTCTTGTTTATTTGTTGCATCTTCTATTAGGACTAAATTATTAGCATTTTTTAATGCAATTTCAACACTTTCTGTAAGTCTGCTTCTAATATCTTCTTTTATAACTAATCTATCTATAATTAATTCTATATTATGTTTTTTCTTTCTGTCTAAATCTAAATCATCTGAAAGTTCTACTGTATTTCCGTCTACTCTAGCACGAACAAAACCTTCTTTTTGGTATCCTTCTAATTGTTTTACGAACTCACCTTTTCTACCTCTAACTATTGGAGATAATACTTGTATTTTTGTACCTTCTGGCATTTCTAAAATAGAATCTACTATTTGATCTACTGTTTGTTTTTCTATTTTCTTACCACACTTTGGACAATAAGGTACGCCTATTCTTGCATATAATAAACGAAGATAATCATATATTTCTGTAACTGTTCCTACTGTAGAACGTGGATTTTTTGAAGTTGTTTTTTGGTCTATTGAAATTGCTGGTGAAAGTCCATCTATAGACTCTACTTCTGGCTTTTCCATCATTCCTAAGAATTGCCTTGCATATGAAGAAAGACTTTCTACATATCTTCTTTGTCCTTCTGCATATAAAGTATCAAATGCTAAAGATGATTTTCCTGAACCTGAAAGCCCTGTTATAACAACTAATTTATCTCTTGGTATTTCTAAGTTTATATTTTTTAAATTATGTACTTTCGCACCTTTTATAATTATTTTATCGTTCATATTTGCCCCCTATATAATAAACATATAATTTATTATTGTTCTTTCATAATATATGTTATAAATTATTTTGTCTTAAATCTTTTTCATTATACTATATTAATTTTATAAAAACAAGAGTTTGGTATAAAATAACAGAATTTTAGTTTACATATTTGTTATTTTATGGTATACTTTATGCATAAACTTGTTGAAATCAGTATAATTTTGTTTAATTTATGCTATATTCTAAAAGGAGGGCAACTTATGATCAATGCAACTGTAGAAGAAAAATTGAAGTCTGAAGCTGAATTTGGCTTGTTTGTAGCCAATTTTAAAATTGGTAAAACTAAAGCTAATGAGCTTAGGCAAAATGGCCTTGAAGTAACAGATTTAAAAGAGTTCAACTATTTTCCGAGAGTTCACCGGATTTCTTGGAAAGAAGCCAGAGTTGAGTGCAAAGATGTGAAATCTTTAGATGAAAATGATTCAAAATATTCTTTTGCACAAAAGTTATGGATTCTCTCTATGAAGAATCAACCTTCGGCACCTTGGATTTTCTAATTAACTAATAAAGAAGTATTAAATCTCAGTGTTTAATACTTCTTTATTGTTTTATTTTATACTAAAAACATTTTTAATTACTATTTTATGTTCATTTTTTATAAAAAAGTTTACATATCTTTAGTTTTATGTTATAATGTTCAAATAATAATTTTATAAAACTACTTAAAGGAGGTTCTTTTATGCAGTACATCACAAGAAGTCAGTATATTCACAACAAGGTAGAAGAATTTCTAAGTTCCTCTGCTCCTTTCTTCACTATTGATTTATATAATAGTGAAATAAGAAAAATCACTCGGGATTATCATTCATTAGTGATACAGAAAGGACCCAGGACTTTGGCATCTTCAGATGACAAACGTTTTGCTTGCGTTGTTCGCAAGAAATAACATTTCTCTTTTTATAAGAGAACGTAGTTTTTAAGCCTATCGTTTTTTTGATAGGCTTTTTTATTTTTTCTTTATTATTAATTTTCACCAGTTAATTCTTTTATTTTGTCTCTTAATTCTGCTGCTTTTTCAAATTCCATTTTTGAAGCATATTTAAGCATTTCATCTGTTAATTTATCTATTACTTCTTGTATATCCGCTTCTTTATCTATACTATATTCTTTTTGTGCTTCTTCAACTATGCTAGCTTTAATAGTATCTCTAATATTTTTCTTTATTGTTTGAGGAACAATACCATGTTCTTTGTTATATTCCTCTTGTATTTTTCTTCTTCTATTTGTTTCAGAAATTGCTTTTTCCATACTTTCTGTAAGTTCATCTGCATACATTATTACTTTGCCGTTGGTGTTTCTTGCAGCACGTCCTATAGTTTGAATTAAAGAACGTTCTGAACGTAAGAATCCCTCTTTATCTGCATCTAGTATAGCAACTAAAGAAACTTCTGGAATATCTAAACCTTCTCTTAAAAGATTTATACCAACTAAAACATCAAACTCTCCAAGTCTTAAATCTCTTATAATTTCCATTCTCTCTAATGCTTTTATATCTGAATGCATGTATTTTACTTTTATGCCTATACCTGCTAAATAACTAGATAAGTCTTCTGCCATTTTTTTAGTAAGAGTTGTAACTAATACTCTGTCTCCCGCTTCTGTAGTTTGTCTTATTTGTTCTATTAAATCATCTACTTGATTTGTTACAGGTTTTACTTCTATTTTAGGATCTAAAAGACCTGTAGGACGTATTATTTGTTCTACAACATTATCTTTAGAATGTTCTTTTTCATAATCTGCAGGAGTTGCACTAACAAATATACATTGATTAATTCTTTGTTCAAATTCTTCAAATTTTAAAGGTCTATTATCAAAAGCTGATGGAAGTCTAAATCCATAGTTTACTAAAGATTCTTTTCTTGCTCTATCTCCATTGTACATTGCTCTTACTTGTGGTATTGTTGCATGTGATTCATCTATTAAAAGTAAAAAATCCTTTGGAAAATAATCAAATAATGTAAATGGTGGACTACCTTCCTCTCTTCCACTTATGTGTCTTGAATAGTTTTCAATTCCTTGGCAAAATCCTGTTTCTTTCATCATTTCTATATCAAAATTTGTTCTTTCTTCTATTCTTTGTGCTTCTATTAATTTACCAATAGACTTAAAATATTTTACTCTTTGTTCTTTTTCCTTATCTATAGATTCTATCGCTCTTTCCATTTTATCTGAAGTTGTAACATAGTGTGAATTTGGAAATATAACAATATGATTTCTTGTAGCTTGTACTTTTCCTGTAAGTGGATTTATTTCTGAAATTTTTTCTATTTCATCTCCCCAGAATTCCACTCTTATTGCAGTTTCACTTTCATCTGATGGGTAAATTTCTACAATATCACCTTTAGCTCTAAAAGTACCTCTTTTGAAATCTAATTCATTTCTTGTATATTGCATATTAACTAATTTTTTTAATACTTTATCTCTTTCTATCTGCATTCCTGGTCTTAAAGATACAGCCATATTTTCATAATCTATTGGGTCTCCTAATCCATATATACAGGAAACAGAAGCTACTATTATTGTGTCTCTTGTTTCAAAAAGAGAGGCCGTAGCACTGTGGCGAAGTTTATCTATTTCATCATTTACAGAAGAATCTTTTTCTATATAAGTATCTGATTGTGGAATATATGCTTCTGGTTGATAATAATCATAATAACTAACAAAATATTCTACATTGTTTTCTGGAAAAAACTCTTTAAATTCTGAATAAAGTTGCCCTGCTAAAGTCTTATTATGTGCTAAAACAAGTGTGGGCTTTTGTACATTTTGAATTATATTTGCCATAGTAAAGGTTTTACCAGAACCTGTTACTCCTAGTAATGTTTGAAACTTCTTGCCTTCTTTTATTCCATTAGATAAATATTCTATTGCCTCAGGTTGGTCGCCTGTTGGCTTATATTCTGAGTGTAATTTAAACATTTCTTCTCCTTTTTATATTTTTATTTACAGAGGACAAAAGTGACCCGTCCCCAAATGTCCTTTGCATTATTTATATCATTTATATTATAAAAAAACAAGGCATTTAATATACCTTGTTTTTTAGATTGACGTTTTTTATTATTTTAGTTCATTTTTTTCTTTTTAGAAGCTATTGTTGTTGCTCCTAAACCTAATATTGACATACTTGCTATTGCTACATATAGCATTACATTATCTCCTGTTTTTGGATTTGAGATGTTTTCTTCCTTATTTTTGCTTTCTGTGTTTGAAGTATTATTATCAATATTATCGTTTTTATTGTTATTGTTATTATCATTTTTATTATTGTTGTTATTGTCTTTATTTTCATTTTCTTCTACTTTTTTAGCTATTGCAAACTTAGTTGCTGCTTCTCCACCATCTGTAAAAGTTACTTTCAAAGTATGTTCCCCAACAGATAATGTTTTTAAATAAGCATCTTTTAAAGTTATTATTGTACTTCCTGATTTAGAAGTATAATTGCTATTATCTACTAAAGTATTATCAACATATACTTTTCCATCATTTTCAAATACATTATATTCTGCATCTATTCTAAATGTTGCATTTTTTGACTCATCTATTATGTATTTTTGATTTGCACCTTCAATAAATTTGTATTCTTTTGGTTTAACTTCTTCTTTTACATATTGAAATGCAAATTCATAAGTACATCTAGTATAATAATCAAATCTTGTTTCATTCAAAATTCCACCATCTGAGCCAGTAAAACTCAATTTAGAACCTGTATATTGAGTATGAAATCCTTTAAAAACTTCATTTTTTTTAGTTCCAACATTCACTGCAGTTAATATTGCTTTATTTTCTGACCTATTTCCAGCAATCTTTATAACAGCTTCACTTTCATTGTCTGTTGCTAATAGACCATCATTGCTTCTCTTATAATATAGTGTTTTATCTAAATCTGCAAATGATTTTAATCCTTCTGTCAATTCATCAGTTTTAGAAAAATCTATTACATATTCTTTACCATTAGTCAAATTTATTACACCTTTTGATGATATATCATTATAAACATTTTTAACTGTTGTGTTAATAGCAATATTGGTTCTTACAAATTTAACATCTAATGTTCCACTAAATTTACTTGATTCTAATTTGAATGTAGATTTAGCTTCTCCTACTATTGTTGTTATTTGGTAATACCAATTATTAATATTTAATCTTATGTGGGTATTAACACCAGAAAGACTTGTATCTTCAATTTCTTCAATTACAAACTTATACTCTGCTTCGTTTAAATCAATTACCATATTATTTGAAATATTAGTAACTAACTCATCTCCTTTGAATAATTGTAATTTCGCTTTTTTGCTATATTCTACATAGCCATCATGAATTGTTCCACCTTTAAAATTTAATGTTACTTCATTTTTGATTCCAGCATATACTTTATTTACATACATTGGAAATATTAAACTAGCTAATAAGCATGCTATAAATAATATTGATAAAGTTTTTATTTTTTTCATTATTTTCCCTCTTTCATTTTATTTATTTTTATACTTATTATCTTATCATAAATGTATATTATGATTTATATTTTTGCCATTTTTTCCGTGTTAATTTGGTAACTTTATTGTTGAATATTTTTACTTGAATAAATTATAAATACCTTTGGCCATTCCAAAGGTATTTTTTATATAAGTATTCACTTTTTAGTAAATAAAAGGTTCTATCGTATTCTCTAAATTATTGAATTTTTCCCTTTATTACTTCTTCAACGAATTCATCATCATTATATAATGTAATTATTTTCGGTAAAATATCTATTGTAAAATGATTATTAGTTACTTTTTCTCCATCTACATTAAATGTAATTTCTTCTTCAAAATCTATTTCGACGTGATTTGTCCTAAATTTATGTATTTTTCTTTTTCCTTCATGTTTTCCTCTTTTCATTTTTAGTAGAAGCGGTATCATCTTTATTTTAGACATTTTTTCTGCATAATAAATATCTAAAAGTCCATCTGTTAATTCTGCTTTTGGAGCTATATTAAATCCTCCTCCATAATATGCACCATTGCAAATACTTAATATTGTATACTTGGAATCAATGTCTTTTATGCTTGTATGGAGTTTCATTCTTTTATGTTTAAATTTCACAAATGTATATACAATACTTGCATTGTAAAGTTGACTTGTTGGAATCTTGGTTTCTTTTAGTTTATCTAAATTGTTTGCAACTTCTGCATCTACTCCTGTACATGCTACATTTATAAAATAAGTATCATTTATTTTAGCTAAATCTATTTTAGTTTCTCCCTTTGGTAACATTTTTATTGTTCTGTATGTATCATTTCCAGAGCCTGATGGAATAACTCCTAATTTGTTTTTTGTTCCTACTATACCAGCTAAAGTTCTTGTTATTGTTCCATCTCCGCCAACTACATATATTGCATTTTCTTCATCTTTATATTCTGAAGCTATTTGTGAACCATCTTTTTCTTCTGAAATATATCTTATTTCATATTCTATTTTTCTTTCTTTACATATTTTTTCTATGTTTGGTAATATCTTTTTATATTTTCCTCTACCTGCTATAGCATTTATTATAAATATATACTTCATATTTTCCTACTTTCTTTTATATTTAAATTAATATTATATTACCACACAAAAAATGTCAATAAGGAATACTCCTTATTGACATTAACATTTTTTAATTTTTTGTAAAGAACAAAAGTGAGTAAGTCCCCAAATGTCCTTTTTAAATATAAAATACTAATATTCCTAAAAGTATTAGTGAATTACCTATTATTTTTTTCTTTGTTATTTTTTCTTTTAGGAAAATTCTACTTAAAAACATTATAAATATGTACCCTAAAGATTCAATTATTGGACCATTTTTATAATCCAGACCTTTAAATGCAAATATTGTAAGTATTGTAGATATAAACATCATTCCATATCCTACAATTACCCTTACATTTAAATATTCTCTAATAATTGAACTATATTCTTTTGATGCACTCTTTTTTAATATTATTTGTGAGCATGATGCTATTAAAACAGAGGCTATTAATAAAAACACATAACTATTCATCACTATTCACTATAATTGTACCTATTATTACAATTATTACTCCTATTACATTTTTTAAGGTAATTTGTTCTCCAAAAAATACTATTGCCCATACTATTGACCATAAAAGAGACATTGCTCTATTAGCATACGCAACTGATATTTCAAATTTCTTTATTATTTGTTGCCAAAGTATTGCATAAACACCTAATATAAATATTTCTAGACCATAAAACAATATAAATTTTAGGCTTAAGAATTCTTCATTTGATGCAAATTTTGCTGTTACTGTTGACAATGTATAAATAAGAATTATTACTTGGAGTATTATAATGTTTTTAATAAAACTTTTTTTATCTTTTTTAGTAGTACTTTTATCTTTTAATTCTAAACTTCTTTGTTCTTCTATATTTTCAAAATTTCCATTACTATTAATATTGTTCATCTTCGTTCAATAACCACCTAATCTTTTCTTTATTTTCACATGCAAGTATATAAAATCCAAATCTTGAAGAACTATCTACAACTTTGTGTAAAGAAATATCTTCTATTTTGCTTACAAAATAGATTAATTCTGGTGCTTCTTTTTTTACTCTTTCAAAGTTTTCTAAGTCTTTTTTGTTAAATATGAATCTTATAACTGCAATTTTAGGCTCTGTTACCTTTTCAAATGAAGGCTTATTTCCCATTGCCACATCTATAACCATTTTTATAAAATCATATCCTGTAGAAATTTGTACTAAATCTGAACCTATGCAATCTCCGCCCATTCTAGCACCTATTTCTATTATTCTAACATCTCCATTAGGTGTAATTTTAAATTCTGAATGTGTTGCACTATTAGTTATTTGTAATGCAGTTAATGCTTTAGTAAGTTCATTGTATATTTTTTCTTCCATGTCTTTAGAAAGTCCTGCTGGCTCAATATGACCTGTTTCTATAAAATGAGGTGCTCCAGTAGTTGCTTTTCTTGTAATTGTTAGAAATTTATGTTCTCCATTATATGTTATTCCTTCTGCACTAAATTCATTTCCTTCAATATATTCTTCTACTATTGCTTTTTTCTCAAATGAATTTTCTATAGCTTTTGAAATTGCTTCTTCTAACTCTTCTTTTTTATATATTTTTGTAATAGCTCTACTTCCTGATCTATCTGTAGGTTTTACAATTAGTGGATATTCCATATCACTTAATTTCTCTATATCTTCTGGAGAAGATACTATTTCAAATCCAGGAGTTGCTACTCCCGCTTCTTTAAAAGCTTTTCTCATTTCATATTTATTTGTAGACTTTTTTGTGCATTCTAAAGAATTTCCTGGCAATCCTAATTTTTCAGCTACATAATTAACTGTTAATGTTGCTAAATCTGATGCTATTGTTGCAATTGCATCTATTCCTATTTCTTTACACTTTTCTAAAATTTCATCTTTTTCTACTATACTTATTGGATAAAAATAATCTGCGGTTTTTTCTCCAATAGATCCGTCTTGCCATGCAAATACATGTGTTTCATATCCTAAACTTTTCGCTTTTAATATTAATGGATTTTGAAAATCATTTGCTCCAATAATTGCTATTTTCTTCATATTAAAATTCCTCTTTTTTATAATTTTAAATTTTATTTAGCTTCTTTTAAATAGAAATCCTTTACAGCTTTTACTACTTTTTCTGCATCTACTTGTTTTAAATTGTAATACATTGGTAATCTTAATAGTCTGTCACTTTCTTTTGTTGTATATTTATCTTCACCATTAAATCTACCGTACTTAATGCCTGCAGGTGCAGTATGAAGTGGTACATAATGAAATACTGCTTGTATATCCATAGCCTTTAAATATTTAATTAGTGCTGTTCTCTCTGCTAGGTCTTTAGTTTTTATATAATACATGTGTGCATTATGTTCACATTCTTTTGGAACATATTGCCTTTCTATGTAACCTTTATCTTCTAATATTTTTAAACTTTCATTGTAATAATTCCATGTTGCAAGTCTATTATTGTTTATTTTATCTGCTTGTTCTAATTCTGCCCATAAATATGCAGCATTTATATCACTTGGTAAATATGATGAACCACATTCTACCCATGTATATTTATCTACCTGTCCTCTAAAGAACTTACTTCTATTAGTTCCCTTTTCTCTTATAATTTCAGCCATCTCTGTATATCTATCATCTCTAAATACAACTGCTCCACCTTCACCAGAGCTATAATTTTTTGTTTCATGGAAAGAATAACATCCTATATCTCCAATGGTTCCCAAATATTTATCTTTGTATTTTGCCATAACGCCTTGTGCAGCATCTTCAATTACTAGCAAATTGTACTTTTTAGCAATTTCTAGTATTTTGTCCATTTCACAAGCTACACCTGCATAATGAACAGGGACTATCGCTTTTGTTTTCTTTGTAATAGCATCTTCTATTAAATTTTCGTCTATGTTCATTGTATCTGGTCTAATGTCAACAAATACTATTTTAGCTCCTCTTAAAACAAATGCATTTGCAGTAGAAACAAAAGTAAATGCTGGCATAATAACTTCATCACCAGGCTTTATATCTGCTAAAAGTGCAGTCATTTCTAAAGCACTAGAACATGAGGTTGTAAGGAGTATTTCTTTTGCATTAAATTTATTTTCCATCCATTTACTACATTTTTTTGTAAACTCACCATCTCCACATATTTTGTGATTTTTAATTGCTTGTTTTACATACTTATTTTCAGTTCCAACAACTGGAGGTACATTAAATCCTATCATTTTATTCAACTTCCTTTTTTAATATATTATCATCATTTTTCTTAAGCATAATAATGGCAATAATATTCCTACAAATATTATTGTATATTGTACTATCTTCTTTATTTTTTCATTTTTTATAAATTTTTCTATAATATTTTCTAATCCTGATACAACAAAATACATAAATGGCATTACTATTGGCATTATATATCTTCCTTGTGGTTGAAAATCACTACAATATGAATAATATATACTTAAAATAATTGGTATTATAATATTTATTCCAAATATTATTTCTAATAATCCTTTGTTTTTATTCTCCTTCATATCTTTTATATGTTTAAATTTATAAAAGTTTGCTATATATCCCAATATTCCAACAGTAAAAATTGTTAAATATAACATATAAAACTTTGTTCCCATTTGAAATCTCATAGGTCCAAACATAGCTATAAAACTTTTTACTGTACTTCTTATCCATTGTCTATTTACTAGCATATATTTCAAACTTCTATTAGAATTCTGATCAGTATCACGATTTGAAGGTTTTAATTCTTCGATTGCATACTTTTGGGCATACTCTTCTGTAGTCCTTAAGCCTAAAAAATCACCATTATATATAATAGCGCTTCTTATAAACCACCAGCCACATAATAAGAATGTTATTCCAACTATTAAAAAACCCTTTTTAAACATGTTTTTAATATCAATCTTATTATTTTCTGTTTTATTTATAAAATATGATGCTATAAATAAGATTGCACTTGTTAATATATATCCATAAGCATTATAATATGATAATGCACAAAGTGCTAAACCTATTGAAAGTATAATGCAACTTCTAATATTCCATTTTTTTTCTAATCCAATTATCCAACTATATATAATAATTGATATTGAAAACAATGCTAATGAATCATTATTTATGTATGATCCTAAAAATATTAACTGTGGAAGCATACATGAAAGTATTATAAAAGACCATTTATAATATATATTCTTAAACAGTTTTTCTGCAATTTTAATATTAACCATGCACATTAATGTGTAACATATTACGCTCACTAATCTTCCTGCAATGTAAATTATATGAATATCTTGCGTAAATACTTTTGCTATTTTTATAAAAATTCCAGCAAAAATATAAGATAATATCGGAGTAAAACCATACGATATTCCCCACATAGGCTGCCTTACCTCCGGGTCTCCACCATGAGGAAGACTTCCATGTTTTGCAATATATTTACATATATCCATCTTCATTGCTTCATCTGGTCCATCATTATTTGGTTGTATGATTGCCCAAGTCAATGCTAATACAAATGCAAGTATAATAAATGCAATTTTAAAATACTTTTCTTTAATTTTAATTTTTTTCATTTTTTCCCCTTTTATTATTTCGTCTCTTTTATATAAGTAACAAGATTATATACTTGCTAATTTTGAAAGTCAACTAATTTTTAGTAAGCTTGTTTACTTTTTTTTATTTTGTGCTATAATAATTAATTATAATACTTATTTTTGTGTTATAAAGGGGATTTTAAAATGAAAAAATTATCAATAATAGTACCTGTGTACTACAATTCAGAAAGCTTATTACCACTATATAATGATTTAAGAGAAAAAGTACTAAATAAACTTTCAATTGACTATGAATTAATCTTTGTAGATGATGGCTCAAAAGATAATTCTTATAAAATAATGCAAGAAATTGCAAAATTAGATGATAAAATTGTTACAATAAGGCTATCTAGGAACTTTGGTGAACATGCCGCTATCCTTGCAGGACTTTCTAAATGTACTGGTGATATGGCTGTTAGAAAAGCTGCAGATTTACAAGAACCTTCTGAACTTATTATAGACATGCTTACTAAGTACTACGAAGGAAATGATGTTGTTATTGCAACAAGAGCAGATAGAGAAGAATCTTTTATGCAAACTTTTTTAGCTAATACTTATGCAAACATAATGAGAAAAATTGCTTTATCTAATTATCCAAAGGGTGGATTCGATAGTTTCTTAATAGATAGAAAAGTTATTAATGTTTTAGTTAATATGGCTGAAAAAAATACATCTTTAATGAGTCAAATCTTATGGAGTGGCTTTAAAACAGCAAGTGTTCCATATACTAGATTAAAAAGAGAAGCAGGTAAATCTAGATGGACTTTTTCTAAAAAAGTAAAATTAGTAATAGATTCTATTTTAAGTTTCTCTTATTTTCCTATTAGATTTATTTCTGGTTTAGGAATTCTTACATTTGTTGCAGCATTTATTTTACTTATAGTTACACTAATAAGAAAAATTGCTGGTTCTATAGATGTAGAAGGCTATTCATCATTACTTATTATAATGCTTATGGGATTTGGTATTATAATGCTTTCTATGGGTGTTTTAGGAGAATATATGTGGAGAATGTTTGACGCAGCAAGAAATAGACCACCATTTATTATAGATGTATATAATTCTCAAAATAAAGAAAATGAACAAAATAAATAAAATTACTGGACTTTTTTATTTATTTTGTATATTATTATTTCATACTAAGATTTTTAGGAGGTTTTACTTATGAGAAAAAGTATAAAAATAATTTCAGTATTATTATTTTTGTTAGTAATAGTTTCATCAATATCTTTAGCTACAGATATAAATATGAATTTATCTTCACAAACTAATAATCAAAATTCTAATACTATGACAAACCAAACTGGAAATGTTTTAAATAATTCATTAAACAGTTCTACTAGTATTGAGAGTTCTTCAGCAACAGTTACTTCTACTACTTCTAGTCAAAACGATTCTTTAGGAGTTACAAACATCGTTAATATAATCTTAATAGCTGTTCGGAATTGTTTTAATACTACTTGCTATCGCAATATTAATTCGCTTACATTAAATTTTTATAAAAGATATATAATTTATATATCTTTTATTTTTTGCTTATTTTACTTTTATTTTTTTGGTTAATAATATTAGTATATTTTATTTTAAAAAAACAATACTAATATTGAATTTAAATTTTTAAAATTTAAATATGTTAATAAATTTAAGAGTACTTAATTAACGTACTTAACAAAAAAGGAGGTATAATATGAGTAAAAAAATATTAATTGCTATCTTCTCCATTTTTGCCATGTCTGCCATTTTTATTTCTGCGTCTTTTGCAACAAATAATATGAAAGACGCTGCTAATGGTGTTAGAAATTTTGTAGGCGGTGCAGAAAATGTTGTTGAAGATGCTGTAGGTGGAATTGCAACTGGTATTAAAGACGGAGTTACAGATGTAAAAGATGCTACTAAAAATACTACTAGTGCAATGACTTCAAATGGTTCAAATAATAATTCTAATTATACAGCTACAAGAACATCTTCTAATACAACATCTAATACTTTTCTAGGAATGACACCTCTTGCTTTAGCATGGTTTACAATGGCTGTTCTAGGAATTATTACTGTTTCTCTTGTTTGGTATTATGGAAAACAACATGATCCAAAATACAATCGTAATGATGATAATAATTATTAATATTTAAAGGAAATAACTTTTATGCTATTTCCTTTTTTTATTTTTTTGTGTTATAATATAAAAAAAATTTAAAGAGGTTACATATATGTCAAAATTAATTGCAAAAAATCCTGTTGCTAGACATGATTATTCGATTATAAATACAATAGAAACTGGTATCGTCTTAACAGGTACAGAAATAAAATCAATTAGAAGCGGAAGAGTCAATTTAAAAGATAGCTACGCTTCAATAGACAATGGTGAAGTTTTTATTCATTCAATGCATATTAGTCCTTATGAACATGGAAATATTTTTAATAAAGACCCTATGCGTGATAGAAAACTATTACTAAATAAACAAGAAATAAGAAAATTAATAGGTGTAATAAAACAAAAAGGTTATACTTTAATTCCAATTAGTCTATATTTTAAAGGTTCATTTGTTAAATTAGAACTTGGTATTGGAAAAGGAAAAAAATTATATGATAAGCGTGAAGATATTGCAAAAAAAGATGCTGAAAGAAGAATTAAACAACATTTATCTGAAAAGTATTCTTAAACTTTAACGAATGAATTAAAAACTTAATTTTTTCCAGATATGTAAACAAAAGATATTTAAATAAACAATATAAATCATCAAAAAAGTGGATAATATCAAAATTATCCACTTTTATTTTTTAAGTCCGTCCCCTAATATTTAAATTCTGTTAGCTGAGCCAAATACATCTTTCATTTTATGAGAAACAGTCGCTTTTACTTCTTCTCTTGCAGGTGTTAAATATTTTCTTGGGTCAAATGCAGATGGTTCTTCTGCAAATACTTTTCTTATTTGAGCAGTCATAGCTAAACGTAAGTCTGTATCTACATTTATTTTAGAAACTCCCTTTAAACTTGCCTCATGTAATATTTCATCTGGCACACCTTTTGCTCCTGGTATGTCTCCCCCATATTTATTGCACATTTCTACAAGTTCTTGTATAACTGTTGATGCACCATGTAATACTATTGGTGTGTTTGGTATTAATTCTTTTACTTTTGCTAATATATCAAATCTAAGTCTTGGTTCTCCCTTAAATTTATATGCTCCATGACTCGTTCCTATTGCTATTGCTAAAGAATCACATCCTGTTCTTTCTACAAACTCTTTTGCTTGCTCTGGATCTGTATACATAGCATCATCTTCTGCTACATTTACATCATCTTCTATTCCTGCAAGTTTTCCAAGTTCTGCTTCTACTACTACGCCATGAGCGTGTGCATAATCTACAACTTCTTTTGTAAGTCTTACATTTTCTTCAAAGTCATATTTTGATCCATCAAACATTACTGAAGTAAAACCTGCATCTACACACATTTTACAAGTTTCAAAGTCTGGTCCATGATCTAAATGAAGTGCTACTGGAACTTCTGGGTGTTCTTCTATAGCTGCTTCTACCATTTTTTTCAAATATCCTATTCTTGCATATTTTATTGCACTAGATGACGCTTGTAAAACAACAGGTGACTTATTCTCTGCTGCTGCATCCATTATTCCTTGAATTATTTCCATATTATTAACATTGAACGCACCAACTGCAAAGTGTTCTTCCATTGATTTTTTAAACATTTCTTTTGTTGTAACTAACATATATAATTCCTCCTTAGTAATTTTATTATTACTTCTTTTGGTATTATATATTTATAATTTTGTTAAGTCAATAAAAAATAATAACTATTACACATTTATATATACCAATACCCTATAAGCATAAAGAATGAGCGCAGTATTAACTGCGCCCATTCTTAAGAAAAAATTATTTTTTTGTTTCTTCATACTCTTTGCAAATCTGCTCAAGTTGTTCTCCGGTAAGAATCTCATCTACAAGAAGTCTTTCAGCAATAATTCCAAGCAATTCTTTGTTGTCTTCTATAATCTTTTCCGCATGTTCATTTCCTTCATTGATTATGCTTTGAATTTCCTTATCAAGCTGGGCTTTTTTCTCATCTGAAATGAGGTAATCTCTTGCTCCATATTCACTAATATATGACCTGTTCTTGTTGCTTGCTTCTTTCGAAAGTCCATAAAACATAATCATATTCCTAGCTATTGAATTTGCTGCATTTAAATCTGAACATGCTACTGTGCTATCTTTTTGTGTAAGAATGCTTTCGCCTATTCTTCCTCCTAAATACATTGCTATTTGATCAATGAAATATTCTCTGGAATAATTTAATGTTTTTCCTGTAATTTTATATGGCCAGTTTACTCCCAGAAAATCCATCATAGGAAGAATTGAAACAAAAGCTATTTTTTCATCTTTCACATTTAAGCATTTCTGTGAGACAATATAATGTCCAGTCTCGTGATAAGCTATCATTCTTTTCTCATCTTCACTTGTATTATTATACAATTTAAGATATGTGTTATAACAACTTAATACAGACTGCTTATCTACATTTTTCTTACCTTTTCTTCTAGCTTCCAAAAATGCTTTCTCAAAGATACTAATTACATTACCAGGATTGCAAGAAATAGATTCAGAAAGGCATGAAGTATATATTCCAAACTTAATCATATTGTCATCTATTTTTACTTTATACTTCTTTTCAAATGATTCAATATGATTCTTTATCATTGGCTGTAATTCTTCAAGCTCCGGTTCTTCAACATATACTTCATTCAAATGTTTTGCAATAGTTCCATCCTGTAAAAAATAAGTATCAAAATCTTCCGTACTACATGTTGTAATAAAAGGAATTTTATATGCAACAATTAAAGCTTTGAGCATTTTAATCAACCAATAATCTGTTTTCATGTACAATGCTTTGTCTACATACAGAACAACCTGTTTACGGTTTTTTACTAAAAAATTAAAGATTTTTTTGACCATCATTTCCATCAAAAAATCATTTTCTATTTTTAGTATTCTTTCAGGACTGAACATTATTACTCTTTTTTCAAAGAATTCTTTTGGACACTGATTCGTTGCAATCTGCCTTGCTATTTCTTCTGCAAGGGCTGTTTTTCCTACCTCCATATTTCCTACTAAAAATACATTGTTTCTTGTTCTTTGAGATAAATAAAACCATATTTTTTCTATTTCATTATCTCTACCTACCAATGGCATAGTCTGCCTTTTAGCAAACTTTTGGCTTACATCTGTCAAGTATCCATTCAAACTTGTAGGAACCAAATTTACCATAAGTTCAGCACATTTTATTAAATTTTGTGCTACACTCATTTTTATTGGAACATTTAACATTTCTTCATTGTCCATTTCAATTTGGAGCCTAATATCTTCTGCATTTTTTCCCAACTTTGCAGCTTTTATAGCCTGTTTTAATTCTTTTGCAGACACTTGTATTTTTTCTTCTTTTCCCTTAACTTTTATTGTAAGTTCAATATACCCTTCTAACTTTTTCATAATTACTACCTCCTTTAAATTGTCTTTATTTCATTAAGTTTTTTGTAGTACTTATAAATTATAATTTTTTCTCCTTTCTTAATAATAAAAGTAAATATAATACTAAATACTATTTAGTTAATTTTTATGTAAATATATTATCATAATTTTCTATTTTTTTCAACATTTTAAACTATTTATTTTATTTTTATTGATTTTGTTCATATAAAATGATAAAATAACATTGTATTTAATTTATAGCAACCAAAAAACTTTTAATTGCAAATTGTAAGAAAGGAGATTATGCTTAATGGGCAAATCTAACCGGTTTTATGCAGATATTATGGCTTTACATGTAGAAGTAACAGGTTCTTGTATCTTAGTAAATTTAGTTTTTCCTAACTTTACAAAGAAAGTTCTTGTAGACTGTGGACTTTTTCAGGAATTAGACTATGCTGACCTAAATAAAACGCTTCCGTTTGATGCAAGTAAGATTGATTATGTTATAGTTACTCACAACCATGTAGATCATACAGGAAGGCTTCCTCTTCTTGTTAAAAATGGTTATCGTGGAGACATTCATATGTCTTATACTACAACTAAATTAATTGGAAATGCACTCGGTGATAGTTATAAGGTACTTCGCTGTAAATCAAAGTTATTTAACGAACCTAACCTGTACAGCATTGATGATGTGGAAGAAACTTTAAAACATGTCAAAGGTCATCCTTACGAAGAAAGTGTTCGGTTAGACGATAATATCAAAATTACTTTCTTTATGAATGGACATTTGCCTGGTGCTGCATGTGTACTTTTACAAGCTAAATATCGAGATCACTCCAAGTATTATCAAGATATTAATCTTTTATTTACTGGAGACTACAATAACAAAAATCTGTTCTTTGATGTTCCACCTATTCCTAAATGGGTACATCAGTTGCCGATAACGATAATTCAAGAATCCACCTATGGTAAAATGGATTCTTCTGAAATCAAATGTGTGTTTGAAGAAAACATGTTATCAGCAATAAAAGAAAACAAAGAAATTGTTGTTCCTGTCTTTTCACTTGGTAGATCTCAGGAAATATTGTATACTTTACAATCCTGGCAAAATGAAGGTAAATTAAGTAAGGATATTCCTATTTATTTAGATGGAAAATTAGCTATGTCCTATACTAATATTTATCTTACAGACGGTCTTGATAATAAAAAGGAATGTATGGATTTTATTCCAGAAAATTTCACATTTATTTCAAGCCAAGAAATGCGCAGTACTATTATGGCAGATCATAGCTGTAAAATTATTCTTTCAACTTCAGGTATGGGCTCACATGGTCCTTGCCAAACTTATCTTCCTGCATATTTAAAACGCGAAAATGCCTTAATTCATTTCACAGGATATTGTGCAGAAGAAACTCTTGGCAGAAAGCTTTATGAGTGTACAGCTAATGACAAGATTGATGTATTTGGACTTCAAGTCGTAAAAAAAGCTGATGTTCGCTTCACTTCTGAATTTTCCGCCCATGCTAAAGCAGATGAACTAATTGACTTTTTAAGACCGTTTGAATCCCTTAAATTTGTGCTCGTTAATCATGGTGAGAAAGATAGCAAAGAAATTTATGCTAATCGAATCATTGATGAAATTAACCCAACAGATGGGGTTGGAATCTTAGAAAGAGACTATTTGTTCAGAGTAGATGGATATGGTCTTAAAAGATCATTTTCTTCAAAGTTCTAGTTTAAAACTAGCATATCTTTATTAAAAAGAGCTTGGAAATTATCCAAGCTCTTTTCTTTTATTTGTTTTTATAACTACTACACATAGATTCATCTGGTTGTTTTGTATCACAATTTTCTACTGGTGTAACTACTATTTGTTTTAAAGAACATTCCTGTCTTCCATTTTCATTATATTTACAGCTTGTAACTGTACAATTAATCTTTTGATCATTTTCCATTTTAATATCTTCCCTTCTTTTTTTATTTTTATAATTATATTATGTTCACTTTAAAGAAAAATATTAATTTTTAAAAGCTGTAGAAAAATAATTTGAAAAATAGATAATCATTTTTTATACTATAAATGATGTTAACAAAAAAAATAAGTAGTAATTTTACCCATTTTTGTAAAAAACTACTTATTTTTGAATATGTTTATTTTTAGCAGCTTCTTCCACAGCAACAATTATTTCCAAAGTTTGTGAATAATAATAAGAATATAATTATAAAGAATAATATTTCACTATCTCCACAGCCGCATCCTCCAAATAATCCATTTAAAAATCCGCCATTATTACAACCACATCCATTGTTGCAACCACAATTTCTTACTTCATCTTGCATTTTCCTTTACCTCCTCTTTTTTCTTTATATAATATAATATGTTTTTTTGTTTATTGTGTTACTATATGCTTTGTGATATAATACTTTTGTAAAAAAATAAGGAGCAATAAATATGAAAAAAATAGAATTACTTTCTCCTGTTGGAGATTTTGAATGTTTAAAAGCAGCTGTGCAAAATGGTGCAGATAGTGTATATTTTGGAGCTGCCAATTTTAATGCTAGAGCTTCTGCAACAAACTTTGACTTGACTAGCTTAAAGGAAGCTATCTCTTATGCAAAATTAAGAGGCGTTAATACTCACCTAACATTAAATACTTTAATAAAAGATACAGAATTTGACGATGCGGTTCTTTTAGCTAAAAAAGCTTATGAATTTGGTATAGATGCAATAATTGTACAAGATTTAGGTTTAGCACGTTTTTTAATAAAAAATTTTCCAGATTTGCCTATACATGCTAGCACACAAATGACAATACATAACTTAGAAGGTGCACTAGAAGCCCAAAATCTAGGTTTTAAAAGAGTAGTTTTATCAAGAGAACTATCTCTAGAAGAAATACAATATATATGCGCAAATACAAATGTAGAAATAGAAACATTTATACACGGAGCACTTTGTATCTCATATTCAGGCCAGTGCTTATTTTCAAGTATGGTAGGTGGAAGATCAGGAAACCGTGGCAAATGTGCTGGTCCATGTAGACTCCCTTATGAGCTGTTGGGGACGTTTCCTTTCGGTTCATCTGTCCCTTTCGGCTCATCAACCAACTCTGCCAAATCTGAGATTCAAACACCAGAAACAGAAAATTTTAAGAATAGTATTCATACTAATTCGAAAAAATATATACTTAGTACTAAAGATTTGTGTGGCTTAGAGTTTTTACCTAAATTAATTGATGCAGGAGTTATGTGTTTTAAAATCGAAGGAAGAATGAAAACTCCTGAATATGTTGCTACTGTTACCAGAATCTATAGAAAATATATTGACTTAGCTTTATCAAACGAGCCTTATGTAATAGACAAAAAAGATATAAAAGATTTAATGCAAGTATTTAATCGTGGTGGTTTTTCTACTGGTCATCTAGATTCTAAATCAAATACATCTTTAGTATTTCCTGAAAAACCAAATAACATGGGAATTTATATTGGAAACATTGCAAATTTTAAACCTAACAAAGGTCATGTTTTTATTAATCTAACAGATGACCTATCTATTGGCGATACTATTGAATTTGAAAAAGAATCTACAAAATATACTGTTTCTGAATTTATGATAAAGAACAAGAATATTACTACTGGCTTTAAAAAGCAACTTGTTGAAGTTGGTAGAATGAAAGGAAACTTACATATTGGAGATAAGGTATATAAAACTAATAGTAAAGAACTTTCTACCTCTGCACATTTGTCTTACCAAGAAGAGCACAAAAAAGTAGATTTAAGTGCTTGTATTACATTGAAAAAAGATTCACCTATTTTGCTTAATGTTAGCACTATTTTAAATACTAATCCTATTTTCAATAATATAAGTATCTCATTATCTTCAGATACATTGCCTGTTGAGGCTAAATCACAACCTTTAGACAGCAATAGAGTTGTATCACAACTTAATAAGACAAAAGATACTATTTTTACTTTTAAAGATATCGATGTAATATTAGATGATAACCTATTTCTGCCTTCTATAAAGGTTTTAAATGAATTAAGAAGAAATGCATTAGATGAAATTCTATTGATTGCAAACAGTAGAATTTTAAGAAACTCCCCTGTTTTATCTAATTTTAATAAAGCAACAAACACAAAAAATACACAAAAAAATAAAAAAGAAATTTCTGTCTTATTAAATATGTTAGATGAATACAAGAATTACAACGAATTAAAAAATATAGATAATGTATATATTCCATTAAAATTTTTTGGAAATAAAAAATATGAAAATATTATTAAAAACATTTGCGAAAACTTTAATACTTACATTTATTTACCTACAGTTATCAAATCAAACTATACTAATTTGCTTCATAATGTAATAGATAATTCTATTGAAACTTTTAAAGTATCTGGCTTTGTTGTTTCAAATATTTCAAATGGCAACTTTATTGGTCAAATGAAGGATAAATATAATAACAGATTTAAGTTTATTGGTAATTATACACTTAACATTTACAATAATAATAGTGTTCAAGAATGGAAAGAACTTGGAATTAATAGATTAACAATTTCACCTGAATTAGATAAATCTACAATAGATGATATATTAAATAATTCTAATGTAGAGCAAGAATTAATTGTATATGGCAGGACTCCTTTAATGAGTATGAATTATTGCTTGCTTGGAAAAACTAACAAATGTTATCCTACTTGTGGAACACAATGTAAAAATAACGGAAAATATTATTTAAAAGATAGACTAGGTTTCTTGTTTCCTATTCTCTCAGATAGCATTCAAACTGTTAGCACACTTTATAATAGCAAAATAACATCTATTTGCGCAAAAGATTTTCCTAATACTACTTCTTATCGAATAGACTTATTAGATGAAACAATAGATAATATAAATACTATTGTAAACACTGTCCTTTCTGGCGATAGATTAGAAGGAAAAGATTACACAAATGGCAATTTAAATAGAGAAATATAATAAACTAATAGGGACGGGCCTTTTTAGTTTAGCATTTTTTATAAATTAATATAGCAGTATAATATATATTTTTTATTTTGAATATTATACTGCTTTATTTTATTATTAGCTAAACTAAAAAGGCCCGTCCCTATTAGTTTACTACTTTTTTAATGTTTTGCACTTAAACTTATTATTAAGTCCATGTTGTCATCTTTTGCTGCTTTATTTTTTCTAATTTTTCCACATTTCTTGCATTTAAATATTATTACATATCCTTTTTTACTATCTATTTCTAGCCCTATTGGTTCTAATATTCCATGGCATTCTTCTGCTCTATCTCCTGGGTTTATATCTACATGTTTTGAATGTAGGCAATGTGGACAATGGTTTCTACAAGAATATCCTAATATTGGAACTTTTTTACCACAATTTTCACAAATAAATTCCTCGTCTATTTCAGTAAATTTTCTTTCCATTTGTTTTTTCCTTTCTTTGCATTCTTTAGTTTAAAAATCATAGAATTACCAAAATCAATATTAATAAATTACATAAATTTTGTATTTTTTCTTTATTATAATTCTAAATATATTCAAAATGCAAAAGCAACACACTTATTTTTTGGACCGAAAGGGACAGATGAGCCGAAAAGAAACGTCCCCAACGGCTCAATCGTAATTAAAGATGCCTCCTCCTATGAATTCTCTTAGTAAAGAATTTTTAGGAATATCTTCTATGTCTATTTGTTCAAAGTATTTTAAGAATTCAGTTAATCTTTTGGCTTCTGCATATTCTTTTTCTTCTTTTCCTATTTGACTAAACAAAGGTAATGCATATTTTTTTAGTGCATTTATTTCATATATAAGTGATGTGTTAAACATTACATCTGCCTCTTCTTGGAATGGGAATATGTTTTTTTCTTCCCCTGCTGATATAGAGTACCAAGAAGATAATGTTCTTAACGCATCATAGCTTCTAAATCTACTGTCTCTAACTGTTCTTCTTATTATTCTTGTATCTGTAGTTGATATTCTGTTGTAATAATCTATATTTAATACTGTTAATGCACTAATATATATTTTAAATTTTTGATTTTTATCTATTGCTGGTGTTAATTCATCATTTAAGCAGTGGATTCCTTCCATTATAAGTACTTCGTCTTCTTCTAGTTTCATTGTTTTTCCTTTATAATGTTTCGTTCCTTTTTTAAAGTCAAATGTTGGAACTTCTATTTCTTCGCCATTTAATAGTTTTACTAAATGTTCATTTAATAATTTTAAATCTACCGCTTCTAACGCTTCGAAATTATAGTTACCAAATTCATCTCTTGGTGTCTCTTCACGCTCCACAAAATAATTGTCTACAGATATTGTCTTTGGTTTTAGTCCATTTAATTTTAGTTGTATTCCTAGTCTTTTAGCAAATGTTGTTTTTCCAGAAGATGATGGTCCTGCTATTAATATTACTCTTTTCTTTCTATCTTCTATTATTTTATCTGCTATATTTGCTATTTTTTTCTCGTGTAATGCCTCTGAAAGTAAAATAATATCTTTTGCTTCCCCATTTCTAATTTTTTCGTTTAATTGGCTCAATGTAGCAATTCCTAAAATTCTATATATATCGTCATACTCCTCTAGTGTTGCTAAAAGTTTCTTTCCTTCTTGATATGGTTTTATTTCATTTGGCTTGTTTTTACTTGGATAACGAATTAAAAATCCGTCATGGTATTTCATAATGTCGAACAAGTTTATGTATCCTGTAGAAATTGGCATAACTCCATAAAAATAATTGTAATATTCTTCACAAAAATATAATGATACTGTTTTTTTATCCTTATTTTCTAGTTGCATTTCTCCTATTTCTGTGTTTTCCTTTTTTATAAACTTACTAGCCTCTTCTTTAGACATTTGTACTTTTTTTATAGGTAAATTTTTATTTATTATTTCTTGCATTCTAGCTTTTACTTTTTCTATCATATCATTTGTAATAATTTCGTTTTCTACTTTACAAAACATGCTACTTGATAATTGAAAATTTACTGTCAATTTTATTTGTGGATATAACTCTTCAAAAGCCATTGCCATAATAAATAACAGCCCTCTTGTATATGTGCGTGCACCATCTCTTGTAGATGTATTTAATAATTCTACTTCATCATTTGCCTTCAATACATAATTTAGTGGTTTTACTTCATTATTTACCATACATGCTATAATATTTTCTTTTTCTTCTATCGCTTCTTTGAAAGCTTCAATAACTGTAGTATTTTCATTTTTTATTTCAATTTCTATATTTTTATAACTAACTTTCATAAAAACCTCTTTCATATCTTTTGTTTAAATTACTTGTTTATTATATTCTAATTTTATATTAATGTCAAAATATTTGTTGCATATTTTTACCCATTTTGGAAAATATATTTATAAAATATTTTATAAAGTTGAGGCAAAAAATGGATTTAAAAAAAATCGTTAAAAATTTTATATGGAAACCTAATATTGAGTATGATTTTTCAATTCCAAATAGTAATGAAACTGTAGATAACTATGTGTCTGATGACAACTTAAATATGCCACAAAATGTTTTTTCAGACATTTCTTTAAACACTGATTTTGTAAAATCTGAATATAATTTGCTTATAAATAGTGACATTATTTTGAGAGAATTCGTAATAAATGTTAAAAACAAGCAATATAAAGCTTTACTTTTATTTGTTGATGGAATGGTAGATTCAGATTTAATTAATAATTATATTTTGAAACCTTTAATGCTTAAAAATAAAGCAAATTCTTTTAATGAAGATATTTATATGACTTCAAATTCTATTAAAAGTAATAAAGTCAAAATAAAAAAAATAAAGAAGATAAATATTGTAGATTATATTTCTAATAGTTTACTACCTCAAAATAGTGTAAGCAAAGAGAAAAGTTTTGAAAAATTATTTTCAGGTGTAAATTCTGGGAACTGTGCTTTGTTTGTTGACACTTTAAATTTTGCATTCGATATTGAAGTAAAAGGATTTAAACAAAGAAGCATTGGAACTCCTAATACAGAAGTTGTAATTAAAGGTCCTCAAGAAGCCTTTGTAGAAAACCTTAGAACAAATACCTCTTTACTCAGAAGAATAATAAATAATGAAGATTTAGTTATAGAAAATATAGATATTGGAAACATTACTAAAACAAAATGTGCCGTGTGCTATATAAAAAATATTACCAATGATGATTTAGTAGCAGAAGTGAAATATAGACTAAACAATTTAAAAATAGATTCTTTATTATCATCTGGTCAACTCGAACAATTACTTGTTAACAATAATGCTAATATGGGAATTCCTGAAACTTTATCTACTGAAAGACCTGATAAAGCCTCCAAATATTTACTACAAGGTCGCGTAGTTGTAATAGTTAATGGCTCTCCATTTGCTCTTGTAATGCCTGCTTGTTTAATTGATTTTATGTCTTCTCCAGAAGATACTAATTTAAAACCTTATTTAGCAAATTTTTTAAAAATGATAAGAATTTTATGTGCTGTTTTAACTCTATTACTTCCAAGTGTATATGTAGCAGTTACTAGCTTTCACCAAGAAATTTTGCCAACAGAATTATTAAATTCTATTTTAATTTCAAGAGAAAGTGTCCCTTTTCCTGTTATTTTCGAAATATTAATAATGGAATTTTCTTTTGAATTAATAAGAGAAGCTGGACTAAGGGTCCCATCACCTATTGGTTCTACCATTGGTATAGTAGGTGCTTTAGTTTTAGGACAAGCTGCCGTAAGTGCTAATATAGTAAGTCCTATTTTAATTATTATAGTTGCATTAACAGGTATTTCATCTTTTGCTATTCCAGATTTTCTATTTGGCTTTCACCTAAGAGTTTTTCGTTTTCTTTTTATTCTTTTAGGATATATGGCCGGTTTTTTAGGAATTGCTGTAGGACTATTTGTTTACACTTCTGTTTTATGTAATATGAAGTCTTTTGGTGTTTCTTTTACTTCACCTTTTGCACCTGCTGTTAATTCTAAAGGAAACAGCTACTTTATACCTCCTATTTGGAAACAAGAATATAGAGCAACTTACCTTGATCCTAAAAAAGAAAAAGCGCAAGAAAAAATAAGTATGAAATGGAAATACAAATAAAAAATAAAAAGGAGGATTTTTATGAATCATTCAAAAATAGGTACATTTGAAGCTATAACACTTATACTTTCTGTAATTATTGTTCACACAGTTTTATCTTTACCTAAAACATTATTAAATTCAACTAATAGTGCAACATTTATTAATTTAATTTATGTTAGCATTTTAGCTATAATCTTCGTAATAATTGTATGCAAATTATTTAAAAATTTTCCTGGCATGGATATTATAGATATTTCAGAATTTCTTGGTGGCAAACTTTTAAAAAACATTGTAGGAAGTATTTTTATAGTATATTTTCTCTTAAGTTCTAGTATGTTTTTAAGAAATTTTTGTGAATATTTAAGAATTATTTATTACCCTTCTACAAACGCCATATTTCTTATATCAATTTTTGTAATTGCTGTGTGTATTGTAAATAGTTTAGAATTTAATGCTGCTTTTAAAGCAAATTCCATTATAACGCCATTTGCACTAATTAGTATTATTCTTTTATTTTTTGCAAATATTAGATATTTTTCACCTGAGAGAATGTTTCCCATTTTTGGTAATGGCTTTTTTAACACATTTATTATGGGTATAGGAAATATCTATGCCTTTAGTGGAATTGTATGTATTTACTTTTTACCTCCTTTATTAAGAGAGCCTGAGAAATTAAAAAAAGTAGCAATTTCAGCTGTATGCATTTCAGGATGTTATATTCTATTAGCTGTATCAATAATTATTTTCATGTTTCCTTTTTTTACTAAAGTAGATGAAATTATTCCTTTATATGCTGCCGCAACTTATGTTGAATTTGGAACTTTCTTTCAACGTTTAGAAGCTATTTTTCTTTTAATTTGGCTTGTTGCTTTTTGTTGTTATTTAGGAATGTTAAACATGTTTTCAATATACTTTTTTAGAAAAATGACAAAAATAAATTATATAAAGCCTGTAGTTATACCTTTTGGTCTTACAATTCTTGGTATTTCTTTAATACCAACAGATCAAACAGTTACTAGATTTTTCGAATCTGTAATTTACCCGTTTATGATGCTCGGTGTAACTTTTTTGGTAGGTTTCGGTACTTTATTATTTGCAAATTATAAAAAGAAAAAGCAGGTGATAAAAGATAATGAATAGAATAATAAAAAACTCATTTATAGTTATTATGTGTATAGTCCTTTTGTTAGGTTTTAACGCTTCATATACATCTTTAAATATTGATAATTTAGCTTATGTTGTTGCTTTAGGTGTAGATGTTGGTGAAAATGACATTTATAAAGTTAGCTTTCAGTTTATTCCTAGAAGTGGTAAAGAAAAATCTGAATCTACAAGTTCTTCAAATGGAAATAAAACTGTTATAAATACTGTAGAAGCACCTTCTTTAAATACTGCTATAAATCTTATGAATAGTTATCTGGCCAGAAAAATAAATTTGTCTCACTGCAAAGTTGTAATTTTTTCTGAAGAAGTTGCTATAAATGGTATATCTAAAGAAATTTACTCTTTAGTCAATAACTCACAAGCCCGCCATTCAACAAACATAATTATTTGTAAGAATACAGCAGAAAAATATATTAAAGATACTAACCCTGTTCTTGAAAATTCAATTACAAAATACTATGAATTATTTCCTAATTCTAGCAAATATACAGGATATATATATAATGCAACATTAGGAGATTTCTTCAGTCAACTTGTAGGTAGCACTTGTGAACCTTTTGCAATTCTAGGTGGAATAAATTCAAATATGTATAATGATAACAACAATATAAGTCCAAGTAATAATATAGGAGACATGAAATCTACTGAAACTTCTTTTTCTAGCCTAAGAGGCTCTGAAAATATTGGAATTGCTGTCTTTAAAGAAGATAAATTAGTCGGCGAATTAGATGCCACTGAAACATTATGCATTTCTATAATAAAAGGCGAAGTTTCAAGTTTTCTAATTCATATACCAAATCCAAAAAATAATGAAGAAGAAATAGATTTAATAATTTATCCTTCTGGACAAAAAAAAATAACCGTAGATATATTAAATGGATCTCCATATATAACATTTAGTGAAAAATTTGTAGGTAAAATTTATTCTGCATCTGAAGATAAAGAATATTTAAATACTGAAGAAATAAAAACTTTATCTGAATTGTCTAACAAGTATTTAAACAATATTATAACAAACTATTTATATAAAACATCTCTAAAATATCAATCTGATATAAACGATTTTGGAAAATACGCATTATCTAAATTTTTGACTGTTGATGATTTTGAAAAATACGATTGGAAAAACAATTATAAGAACTCTACTTTTAAGGTCTTTACAGATACACATATACAAACTGGTTTTTTAATTACTGAAATAAAAGATTAATTCAGCAACAAAATTAACAGAAAGGTAAATAAAAAAATGATTCATCCAATAACTTATCATATTCTATTTTCTATTTTTACTATATATGTTTTGATAAATTCTATTTCTTACGGAGTTTATGAAATAAAAAAAGAAAAAAATAAAACTGGCGGAATTGCCGTCATTTCATTTACTGTATTTAGTGTAATATTTAGTAATATTATGGTTTGGCTAAATTAAAATGAGCCGAAGGGGACGTTTCTTTTCGGTTCAAAATTTAGCAAATCCAATAAAATCAATACCTAAAGAAAAAATGAACCGAAAAGAAACGTCCCCTTCGGCTCATTTTTTTAGATTTTTATTATTTTTTCCCATGGCATTTCTTCTTTTCCGAAGTGTCCATAGTTTGTTGTTTTTGTGTATATTGGTTTCTTTAAGTCTAAATATTTTATTATTCCATTTGGTGTTAAATCAAATTTTTCTTCTATTATTTTTATTATATCTTCTTCTGGAATTTTGTTTGTTCCAAATGTATTTATCCATACAGATATTGGTTTTTCCATTCCTATTGCATAAGATACTTGTAGTTCACATTTTTTTGCATATCCATTTGCTACAATGTTTTTTGCAATATGACGAAGCATATAGCTTGCTGATCTATCTACTTTGCTAGCATCTTTTCCTGAAAATGCTCCTCCGCCATGACGGCTATATCCTCCATAAGTATCTACTATAAGTTTTCTTCCTGTTAATCCTGTGTCTCCTAAAGGTCCTCCTATAACAAATCTTCCTGTTGGATTTATATATATTTTTGTATTTTCATCCATCATTTCTTTTGGTACAACTACATTTATTACTTTTTCTATTAAATCCTTTTTTAACCTATTCATAGTTACTTCTTCTAAATGTTGTGTAGATATTAATATAGTATCTATTCTTTTTGGCATATTATCTTCGTATTCTATTGTTACTTGTGTTTTTCCATCTGGTCTTAAGTACGTAATTTCATTTTCTTTTCTTACATCAGCTAATCTTTTTGCTAATTTATGTGCCATATTAATAGCATAAGGCATGTAGTTTTCAGTTTCACTGCTTGCATAGCCAAACATAATACCTTGGTCTCCTGCTCCTCCAACATCTACTCCCATTGCTATATCTGAACTTTGCTTTGTAATGTTTATATCTATTTTGCAAGTTCTATAATCCATATCTGTTTTTTCGTTGTCATACCCTACCTGTTTTATTACATTTCTTACTAAATTTTCTATATTTACTTCTCCATTTGAAGTAACTTGTCCAGCTACTGTAATTTTATCTTTTGATGCAAATGTTTCTACAGCCACTCTTGAATTTTCGTCTTGTTTTAAGTATTCATCTAATATGCTATCTGAAATTAAATCACATAGTTTATCTGGATGTCCTTCTGTTACACTTTCTGATGTAAAATAGTATTTTTTCATTTAAATTTCCTCCTAATTTCCTGTACTCCTATATTTATTAAGTGCTAAATTCCACACTTTAACTGCTATTACCCATAATATAATAGCAACAACTGGCGATAAGTATATCATATAATTATTAAAACCTAAATAGCTCATTGTTGGGTAATATGCAACAAACGCAAATGGTAATATAAAAGTTATTAGTATTTTTATGAATTTGTTATATATGTCTATTGGGTATTGTGCAAATGTATATATACGAAATGCTGACCATATTACTTCATTAGAACGATATGTCCAAAATGAAGTAATACTAAATATTGTCATAATTGCTCCTATTATTAACGCACCTACTATACTAAAAAATATAATTTTAAGTATAAACAAAAAAGTTATCGGTATTGCAAGTTGTACAAGCATTATTATTACTAAAACAAGTCCTAAACCAAAGTAGCCCAAGGTAGTAAAAGCTTTAGAAGAACCTATTATAGAAATTAATGGATGCACTGGTCTTAACAATATTTTATCAAATTCACCATTTTTTATATATTTAGGTCCAATATCATATAAAGAATCAAAGCAAAAATCTTCAATTCCAATTGACAATAAAGTTATACCATATAATAATAGTATTTGTTTAAAATTCCATCCAGCTAAATTTTCTGTATTTTGAAACACAATCCAAATAAAAATAATTTCTACAACCTGTGTTATTAGCTGTGATATTATTCCAACTATACAATCAATTCTATATACAAGCATTTCTTTTAAAGACGCTTTTACAAATGATAAGTATAATGTTATATTGCTTAATATATTTGACATTTTATCCTCCATTTATTGTTATATTTTTTACAGCATGATTAAAAAATAATTTTGAAGCTATATATAAAACAATTCCCCATATAATTTGTTTTATTATTACAAATAATATTTCTTGCATTGTTATATTTCCTAGCCAGATGTTGATTGGTGTATAAACTAAATCTTTAAACGGCAAAATACTTGCTATAGTTTGAAACCATTGTGGAAATAGCGTTATAGGTGCAATTATTCCAGAGAAAATTGATATAACTGATTTTCTAAGTATTTGCATTCCCCATATAGAGTTACTATAAAACCCTACTGTACCAACTATCATTTGTAAGAAAAATGTAATTGGTATTCCTAACAATATTATAATTACAAATAATAAAAAATTAAGTATACTAGTTGGAAGTGTTACACCCCAAAACAAACTACAAATTATAAATGTAGCTAATCCTATAACACTTGCAAATCCAAGTTCTCCTAAATTAACTCCAAAATAATATTGAAAATATGATAATGGATTTAATAGTTCTTTATTGATTTGACCATTTCTAATTGAATGTGCCATATCTTCATTAATTCCCCAAGTTACAAATGAAATTATTGAAAAAACCAAAATGTAGTATGTAACCATTTGTGAAATTGAATAATCGCTGGCATTTCCTGTTTGATTATATATTGCTTGCCATACAAAAATATATACTACTATTTCTACTATTCTATTTATTGTAAATAAATAGAAGTTAGATTTATATATGTTATATTGTTTAAATTGCATTTTAGCTAAACCAAGCATAGTTTTTAGCATGTTATTTCTCCCCTATATATTTCTTTTAATATTTCTTCTAATCCTTGTTCTTCTATATGCATATCTGTTATTTCACAATAATTTGAAATTCTATTTACAATGTCCATTATTGTGTATTTATCATGATTAAATCTTATTTTTACTTGTTCATCAGATTCTTCTACAACTTCAAATTCATCATTTATTGTTTCTGTAGTTATTAAAGATGTTTTATTTTTTACTATTATTTGTGCTATTACTTGTTTTCCATATATCTCTTTAAATTTTTCTTTTTCACCATCATAAATAATTTGTCCTTTATCTAAAAGTATTATTCTATCACATACATCTTCAATATCTTTTAAATCATGAGTTGTTAGTATTACTGTTGTATTTTTTTCCTTATTAATTTCTTTTATAAATGCTCTTATTCTTTCTTTTACTAAAACATCTAATCCTATAGTTGGTTCATCTAAATATACTATTTTAGGATTATGTAAAAATGTTGCAGCTATTTCACATCTCATTTTTTGACCTAAACTCAAGTTCTTTACTTGTTTTTCTAATAAATCATCTAGTTCTAGTATTTCACTGAATTTTTTTAAGTTCTTTCTATACTCACCATCTGGAATTTTATACATCTTCTTAATTAATCTAAAAGACTCTATTACAGGCAAGTCCCACCAAAGCTGTGTTTTTTGACCAAAAACGGCTCCTATCTTTTTGTTGTTTTCTATTCTATTTTTATTTGGAACCAAGTCATCAACTACAACTTCTCCTGATGTTGGAGTTAATAAACCTGTAAGCATTTTTATTGTTGTAGATTTTCCTGCACCATTTTCTCCAATATAACCAACTAGTTCGCCTTCCTGTATTTCAAAATTTATATGATTTACTGCAGTAAATTCTTTGTATTTTGGTTTAATTAGATTTTTAAAATATCCTATTAATCCATCTTCTTTCTCTATTATTTTATAGGTTTTTACTAAATCTTTTACTTTAATTATTGCCATTTTTATCTTTCCTTTGTTATTTTTTTATAATTCTATCACAAGTACATTATAAAAAACAATATATTTTAATTAATAAAAAAATAATGTTTTTGTTAATTATTAATTCATTTTATATTATTTTTACGCATAACAAAACCTACTCGAATTTCAAGTAGGTTTTGTTGTTAGATTATTCTTTTAATTCAAACATTTCCATCAATTCATCTTCAGATTCCTTTTCGTCTACATAGCAAAAACCTGGTCCACTAATTACAATTTGTTTTTTATTTCCACCAAATTCTGTTAATTCGATGCTTTCTACACAATTGTTTAGAATTTTCTTTTTGCATTCTTCATTTAATGAAGATATCAAACTCTCTTTTGAAGTTATTACATCCGACTGAAATCCATCATTTGAAAAGTAAATAGTAGTAATTCCAACTTTTAAGTCTTGTGTAAAGTCTATTACTACTTTTTCAATACCTTTAGATAAAATGTCTGTTATCGCTTTTTCATCCTTAAGACTAACAAACGCCTTTATGTGTCCTCCATGTTCTTTTGCTAATTGTTTTAGGACTTTTAACTTCATTCTGTCTTTTTTCAGAGTTATCTGATTTCTTATTTTTTCTAAAACTTTGCAGGTTATTGATACCACTATAAGTAAAAATAATAATACAGGAATGCCGCTCAAAAGAATTGTTTTACTATGAAATCTTTCTATTACGCATATAACCCCAGTTACGAGATAAACTACTGCAAATATCTCGAACACAATTACCAGTATTTTAACTACCTTCTTTGCAATTTTCTCTTTTGTTTCCAACTGCCCTAATGTAAGTTCCCGTTTTTCCTTTTTCATATAAATTTTCCTCCTTAAAAATTATTTTTTTAAATGTTTTTCGTTACTTTTTTGTAACTCCTCATACTGTCAAAATAGGAGTTTTATAAAATTTTATGTTATTTTATCATAGTTTTATTTATTTGTAAATGTCTTCATGACAAAACCTACTTGAAATTCAAGTAGGTTTTGCCTGTTATCTTATTCTTTTAGTCCAAACATTTCCAGCAGTTCATCATCAGATATATCTTCCTTATAAATGTATGTTGTACCTGTTATTACAATTTCTTTTATTTCTCCGACAGAATCTCCCAATATAATATTTTTTATAGAATCATTTAGCATTATTTTTTTGCTATTTTCATCTAATATGGACACAAATTCTTTTGCTGGAATACGTATTCCAGACCTATGTGTATCATCTGCATATTGAATAGTAGTTACAAAATTCTTGTCTTGTATAAAGTCTATTGTTATTCTTACAATGTTGTTAGATAAAATATCTGTTATTACTTTTTCATCTTTAAGACTAACAAATGACTTTATATGCCCACTATGTTCTTCTGCTAATTTTTTTAGGGCTTTGACTTTCACACTTTCTTTTACCAAAATTATTTGATTTTTCGTATTCTCAGAAATTTTATAATTTATTATCAATAATACACACAGAAACAATTCTATGTAAATATAAATTGATAAAATCACGTTTATATTTACATCATTTTCAAAAAATTTTTTTACTATAATAGCCATTATTATACCTATTATAAATGTAATAAAACTTAAAACTAATATTATAATAGGGATTTTCTTTTCAAGTCTTTCTTTTCTTTCTAACTGTTCTAACGTGAATTTCCGCTTTTCCTTCTTCATATAAATTCCTCCTTAAATATTATTTTCTTAAAATGTTTTTAGTTACTTTTAGTAACTCCCTATATTGCTAAAATAGGAGCTTTATAAAATTTTATGCTATTTTATCATATTTCTTCTTTTTTATCAACTATTTCAAAGTCGATTTGTCTTAATATTTTATTAGCATTTTTTACTTTAATTTTTACTTTGTCGCCTATCTTATATGTTTTCTTTGTTCTTTCTCCTGTTAGAGTTTTTCTATTTTCATCATAAATAAAGTACTCGTCTCCTAAATCTTCAAAACGAATTAGTCCTTCTACTGTGTTTTCTAGTTCTACAAACATTCCAAATGAAGTAATTGAAGAGACAATTCCCTCAAATTCTTCTCCAATCTTATCTTGCATAAATTCTGCTTTCTTAATGTCTATACTATCTCTTTCAACTTTTTGCGCTATTTTTTCTCTTTCAGATGATGATTCACTATAATTTACAGCTTTTTGTAAATATTCTTGTTTCCAATCATCTTCTACATTATAGTTTTTGTCTATATAGTGTGAGATTACTCTGTGTATAAATAAATCTGGATATCTACGTATTGGTGATGTAAAATGACAATAGTAATTACTTGCAATACCAAAATGTCCTTTGTTTTGACTTTCATATCTTGCTACTTTTAATGTTCTTAATATTAAAGTGGAAATTACTCTTTCCTCGTCTGTTCCAACTATTTTCTCTAAAACCTCTGCAAATGCTTTTGGATGGATGTTATCTTTACTATACTTAATTTTGTATTTAAAATTAAATAAAAACTTATTAAGTTCGTCTATTTTCTCTTCGTCTGGTTCTTCATGTACACGATAAATAAATGGTGCTTCTAACCAATAAAAACGCTCTGCTACTGTTTCATTTGCAGTTAGCATAAATTGTTCTATTATTTCATTTGCAAATGAAAGTTCATATTTTTTTACATCTATAGCATACCCATTTTCATCTAGTACAATTTTGCTTTCAGGTAAATCTAAATTCAAGCTTCCTTGCTTATTTCTTCTGTCTTTTAAAATATGTGCAAGCTCTTCCATTCTTTTGAAGTGTTCTATAAATGGCTTATATTTCGTTGCTACTTCTAGTTCTTTTTCTAATGTTTTTATTTTGTTTTTAGCCTTATCTACATCTTCTATTCTCTCTGTTTTTTCCTCTTTATTAAGTCCAAGTAAAATTGCAACATCTGTGTAACTCATTCTCCTAGTAACCTTTATTACACTCTTTCTTATATCTGAAGAAACAACATTTCCTTGTTTATCTATTTCCATTATTACAGATAAAGTTAATCTATCTTTTCCTTCATTTAAACTACATATTCCATTTGAAAGTTCACGAGGAAGCATTGGTATTACTCTATCTAACATGTAAATGCTTGTACCTCTTATAATTGCTTCTTTATCTAAATTTGTATTAGGTATTACATAGTGGCTAACATCTGCTATATGAACGCCTAACTCGTAATTACCATTTTCTAGTTTTTTTACTTGTACTGCATCATCTAAATCTTTTGCATCTTCGCCATCTATCGTAAAAATCTCTTCATTTCTTAAATCTAATCTGTTTTCTAATTCTTTTTTGCTTATTTCTTCTTTTATGCTTTTAGCTTCTTCAATTACTTTATCTGGAAAAGTATAAGGTAAATCGTACTCTTTAATTAAGCTAAGCATATCTACACCTGCTTCATTTACATTACCTAATACTTCTATTATTTTTCCTTCAGCATTTTTACCTTTTTCAGGGTACTTTAAAATTTGCACTAACACTTTTGCATTTGTTCTAGCTTTTCCCATATTTTTCTTTGAAATAAATATATCTGTACCAAATTTTCTATCATCTGGCACTACAAAACCGAAGTTTTGATTTTTAGTAAATACACCAACTAAAGTGTCTTTGCTTCTTGATAAAATTTTTACAACTTTTCCTTCTCTATGACCTTTTTGTTCTTTGTCTTCTATTATTTCTATTAAAACTTTATCTTCATTTAAAGCACCTTTAGTATTGTTTTTTGCTATATAAATTTCATCTTCTTCATTCTCTATTTTTACAAATCCAAAGCCTTTTTCATTTCCTCTAAAAATTCCAGAAATATATTTTCCTTCTTGTACCAAATGATATTTTGATTTTCTATTTTTTTGGATTTTATAATTTTCTTCTAATTTATTTAAAATTTCTAAAAAGTCGTTATACTCTGTTTTAGGCACACTTAAAATAGCTGCCAATTCTTTTGCTTTCATTGGCACATATATATCTTCTCTCATAAAATCTAAAATTAACTTTTCTTTATCTTCCATTTTTTTCTCCTCGTAAAGGACAAAATCGACTCGTCCCAAATGTCCTTTCAAATTTCAAGTATATAAAAAAGTGTAGTTACATTTTTGTTACTACACTTTAGTTTTTCTAAAAATTTAAATTACATACAATATTCCAAGTGCTATAGTTAGTATAACAAATACTACACTTAATATAATAGTAAATCTTTTTAATCTTCCTTCTTTTGTTCTTCCTTTATTTTTTTCATAAAAATTACTTGTAGAAGAACCAGTAATTGTTCCTGATGCACCTTGGCTATCTTTTGTTTGAATTGTAGCAACTATTATTAATGCTATGCATACTAATAAATATATTCCTAATACTATGTATTTTAAAACTTCCATTTTTATCTCTCCTTTGGTTTATTTTTCCTTTTTCTCTTAATGTTATTTATTGTAACATAACTATTTAGAAAATGCAATTGATTTTTGAAATTTTGTATTATATAATATTTTATATTTAAAATATAGCATTTTATGGAGTTTTTATGAAGATTTTAATTGTAGATGAAAAATATAATAACAAAAAATTGGATAAATTTATTTTCGATAAGTTTCCTGGATTAAGTTCAGGTTTATTTTATAAAACTTTAAGAAAGAAAGATTTTCGTGTAAATGACGGTAGAATTTCAGAAAACATAACACTTCACACAGGTGATGAAATTAAAGTTTTTATTAATGATGAATTGCTAGAAAGTAACATTTCAATTCCTACTATATATGAAGATGATAATATCTTAGTTGTTGATAAACCTACAAACATTGAAGTTGTTGGTGAAAATAGTGTTACTTCTATTTTAGAAAGAAAATATTCATACATTAAACCTTGCCATAGACTTGATAGAAATACGACTGGCCTTGTTTTATTTGCTAAAAATGAAGAATCTTTAAATATTCTTCTAGACAAATTTAAAAATCACCAGATTGAAAAGCATTATAGAGCCACTGTCTATGGAATACCTAAAGTAAAAAAATCTAAACTTGAAGCTTTTTTATTTAAAGATAGTAAAAAATCTTTAGTTTACATTTCAGATGAACCTAAAAAAGGTTATCAGAAAATTATTACTTCTTATGAGGTTATTAAAGAAGATAAAAAAGAAAATATTTCTGTTTTAGATGTTAAGCTTGAAACTGGTAGAACTCACCAAATTAGAGCCCATCTTGCTTATATAGGTCTTCCTATTATTGGAGATGGAAAATATGGCAAAAATGAAATAAATAAAAAATTTAATAAAAAGACTCAATTACTTGAAAGTTATAGCTTAAAATTTAATTTTTCGTCTTCAAGCGGTATTTTATCTTATTTAAATGAAAAATGTATACAACTAAAAAAAGATTCACCTAAAAATTAAGGTGAATCTTTTTTAGTTAATCTTCTTCTGGCTTTTTTGATGCTGTAAAAACTACAGCTAACATACAAAGTAGTGCTCCGACTAATATCACTATGTTCCCATTGTAAGTTTTGTCAATTTCTACTAACTTAGCTGTGTTGTTTACATTCCGATATACTACTGTTGTTTTTTCATTAAAAAAATCATTTGATGTGTGAATTACCGAAAATTGTTCTTCGTTTATATTTACGACTTCATATTCTTTCGGAATTTCATAGCCTTCTGTAGCATTTACCACATTATAGGCTACCTCATCCAACACATTTAAATCTTCTTTTTTTACTTTAGTACTGCAGGCTGTTAAAAAAAATGCCATAATAAGAAAAGATAAAATCAAAATTATTTGCTTTTTCATAGCTTTTCCCTCCATAATGTATAATGTTTTTAGATTATATTAGTATAACAGATTTTTGATTGTTTTTCAATAGTATACATAAAAATATATCTAACAAACTTATTTTTTATAAAAAGTTATCCTCTCAAAATATAAAGCTAAGAAAATAAGATTTACTTTCTCAGCTTTAATGTTTATTTAAATATTTCTTCAAATTCATTTTCATTAATTGTTTCTTGTTCAAGTAAAGTTTTAGCAACTATATGAAGTTTATCCATATGTTCAATTATAATTTTTTGTGCTTTTGAATACGCTGTATCTAATAATATTTTTACTTCTGCACCTATTACATCTGTATATTTTTCTCCAAGTAATTGTAACTCATATGGGTCTCTTTCTGGATTTATTGAGATTGTACCAACTACATCACTCATTCCGTATACTGTAACCATATCTTTTGCAATTTTAGTTGCTACCTCAAAATCATTACTTGCTCCTGTTGAAATATCATTTATTATAATTTTTTCAGCTGCACGGCCAGCCATTAAAACAATAAGTCTTTCTTCCATTTCTGTCTTAGAAATATAATTTTTATCCTCATTTGTCTTATTCATTGTATATCCACCTGCCATACCTCTTGGTATTATTGATATTTCTTTTACTGGTTCTTGTGTTTCTAAATATCTGCTTACTACAGCATGTCCAGCCTCATGATAAGCTGTAATTTTCTTATCTTTTTCTGAATATACTCTGCTTGTTTTTTGAAGCCCTATTGTTACCTTTTTAAATGCTTCTTCTATATCTTCTTGTTCTATTACTTCATGCTCATTTATTGTAGCTAAAATTGCTGCTTCATTTAGTATATTAGCTAGTTCTGCACCTGTTAACCCTGCTGTATCTTCTGCTATTGTTTCTAATTTAACATTTTCTGCTAATTTTTTATTTTTACTATGAATCTTTAATATTTCTTCTCTTCCACGTTTATCTGGTACATTTATTGTTATTTGTCTATCAAATCTTCCTGGTCTTAAAAGAGCTGTATCTAACATTTCAGGTCTATTAGTTGCTGCTAAAACAATAATAGTTTCTTCTGTATCAAATCCATCCATTTCTACCAACAATTGATTTAATGTTTGGTTATTTTCTGTTTCTGCGCCACTTCCACTAGATCTTCTAGAACCTATTGCATCTATTTCATCAATAAACACTATACATGGTGCTACTTTTCTTGCTTTTTCAAATAATTTACGTACTCTTGATGCACCAAGTCCCGCAAACATCTCTATAAATTCTGAACCACTCATTGAAATAAATGGTACATTTGCTTCGCCTGCTATTGCTTTTGCTATTAAAGTTTTTCCTGTTCCTGGTTTTCCATATAATAATACACCTTTTGGAACTTTTGCTCCCATTTCGTTGAATTTTTTAGGTTCTTTCAAAAATTGAACAATTTCTATCATTTCTTGTTTTTCTTCATCTAAACCTGCTACATCATCAAATTTTATTTTTTCTTTTGTTGTTTCTGCATCATATACTTTTCCTTTTTCTCCAAGTCCTTGTAATTTAACTATTAATATAAACATTACAATAATCATAATAGTTGGTAATAATGCAAAAAGTTTTTCTGAAATTTTAAGTACAATATTTTCTGGATTTTGTATTAATTCTATATCATTTCCTTCTGCTACTTTTTCTTGAATTAGTTCTATAAAGGCTTGTGTATTAGGTAATATAACTGTTTTTTCATCTTCTATATTTTTTTGTTTAATTTTGGCAGTTGTACTTCCTACTGTCATCTCTACTTTTTCTATTTCACCATCTGAAATTTTCTTTATTAATTCAGTATAAGCTATTTCTTTATCTTCAGTTGTATATTTGTCTTTAAAAAATATAAAATATGAAATAACTGACAATACTACTAACAGAATTACAATTAATACTCCCAATAGAATCTTGTTTAACTTATTTTTATTTTCTTGTTGCTTTTTTCCATCCATTTAATCTTTGTTCCTTTCATTTTTATGCATTTTCACCTTGTGGTTCATCGTTTTTTGTTTCGGTTTGATTTTTTTCGTCTTTATTATCTTCTTTTTGCTCTTTGTCTTTTTCTTCTCTTCTTTTCTCTTCCTCTTGTTTTTCTATTTCTTCTTTTACTTTTTCTTGCTCTTCAATTATTTTCATTAATTCTTCTTTGTGCTTTATAAGATCTGATTTTATCATTAATATAGCAGCTAATATATATACACAAGCAATTCCTATATACATAAATTCAAAGTATTTTACTTTAAAGCCAGTAAATGTTTCTAATAATATGACTATTGCATTTAATATAATTGGTAATGTTAAACTATGAATTGCTATTTTACACATTGCAACAAACTTTATTCTTATTCTCATAATTAAACTCGTTACATATCCAAAAATAGCTAAAAGTAAAATATCTACCCATATACTTGTAATGTAAACTAAGAACATATAAATATAAGTTATTATAAAAAATCCAGCATATATAATTTTTAGGTTTGTCCCTGAAAAATACTCTAAAAATTGTTGTTTATTAAATTCACTAATTTGATAATTTCCTATTATTTGTGCATAAGAATATTCTACATTTTCGCTTATATATCCAGTTTTTATTATAAATTTATCTTGTAAAACCACTATTCCATTTGCTGATTTTTTTATTATTTCACTATATGATTTCTCAGTCTCTTGTGATATATCATTTGTATCTAATATTATTGTATCAAAAACTCCATCTAAATTTTCTTTTAATACAGTTGAAGAATTAAAATGTAATTTATTATCTTTAAATGTAAAATCAGGAATTTCTGTTTGAATATTTGAAAGCATACTTTTAAATTCTAATGAAAATTTATATACACAAGTAATTGAAACTACTATAGTAAAAATAGCAAGTAATTTTATCAAATAAGATAAAACTACTCCTATTTTTTTACTAGCAAGTTCTGGATATTTTTCAAAGTCTTTTATACTAATTATTACTTTCTTGAAGAAAGATTCTTCTTTTTCTGAACTCATCTTTTGCACTCCACTTCTTTATTTCGTTATAATATTTTTACTATATAAAATTCATTTTGAGTAATACATTTTTTATAAATATATTATTCTACTATTTGACCTTCTTTAGTGTCCTTTACAGTATACCCTTTTTCTTTTAACAAATCACGTATTCTATCTGATTCTGCCCAGTCTTTATTTTCTCTTGCTATTCTTCTTTGTTCTATTAAGTCAAGTATTTCTTTTGGTAGTTCTACTTTTTCTTGTTCATCTAAATACTTTTTAGAATTTTCTAAATCTAATCCTAGTATTCTGTCAAATTCTAATAAAAGATCTGCAAACTGTTTTGATTTTTTATTATTTCTAACTACTTCCCATACAATTCCCATAGCAAGTGGCATATTTAAGTCATCATTCACTGCATCTAAAAATCTTTGTTTATATTCTCTTATTTCTTCTTCACTAATTTTTTCATTGTTTTGTAAATGAGTTAAATAACCTTCACGTAACCTATTTAATGCTTTTTGTGTTGAAAGTACACTTTCAAATGTAAAGTTTAATTTTGTTCTATAATGTGCTGTATAACAAAACATTTTATATGCCAATGGTTCTATTCCTTTTTCTTGTAATTGATCTAAAGTATAGGTATTTCCTAAACTTTTTGACATTTTACCACCATCTACTTGTAAAAATTCAACATGCATCCATCTTTTAGCTGGAACATGACCTGTGCATCCTTTACTTTGTGCTATTTCATTTTCATGATGTGTAGGTATATGATCTACACCACCTGTATGAATATCAAATTCATCTCCTAAGTACTTTCTACCCATTGCAGAGCACTCCAAGTGCCAACCTGGATAAGAAAGTCCCCATGGGCTTTCCCATTTCATAATATGATTTTCTGGTGCTTTTATCCATACTGCAAAATCATACGGATTTCTTTTTTCTGGGTCTACATCTACCCTTGCTCCTGCAATTTGATCGTCCAAATTACGATTTGAAAGCACTGGGTATTTATCTAATTTAGAAATATCAAAATATATAGCTTTTGATGTTTCGTAAGCATATCCATTTTTAACTAAAGTTTTAACAAATTCTAACATATCACTAATATGATCTGTTGCTTTTGCTATTATCTCTGGTCTTTCTATATGTAGTCTTCCCATATCTTTGAAAAATATATCTGTATAATATGCTGCAATTTCATATGGATCTTTGTTTTCCTTTCTTGCTGCCTTTTCCATTTTGTCTTCACCTTCATCTGCATCTGACTCCAAATGTCCAACATCTGTAATATTCATTACATGTTTTAATGTATATCCATTTTCTTTTAAAACTCTTCTTAATGTATCCATAAATACATATGCTCTAAAATTGCCAATGTGGGCAAAACTGTAAACAGTTGGCCCACAAGTATATATACGTACTTCATTTCCTTTTAATGGTTTAAACTCTTCTTTTTGTTTAGTTAAAGTATTGTATAATTTCAAACTCATAATATTTTCCTTTCTTTATATTGTTGTATTGGTTACTGTAGTATTTGTATTAACTTCATTTGAATTAATATCATTAATTATAGGATTTTGCTTTTCTATTTTATTCACAGTTAAAGTAATTGTTTTTCCTTTTTCTATTTTTTCTTTTTCTTTTACACTTTGTTCTAATACAATATTATCCTTTTTCTTTTTGTTTTCACTATATTTTATTTCTACTTTTAACCCTTTTGCTTCTATTAATTTTTTAGCTTCATCTAGAGTTTTTCCAACAACATTTATCATTTCTATTTTTTCTGGTGCTTTATGAATATTGCAAGTTTCTGTAGGTATATCATATTTATCTCCATAATTTGTAACCCATAAATTTGTGTTTTCTTTTTCTGGTTTTGCTAAATATGTTTTTTCCTCTTTTTCTGTACAATATTCATTTGCTATTTTTCCACTTTGAGTACATATTGTAAGTTTTGTATGACCTTCACATTGTTTTGGAAGTGTACCTCTTACAAATACTTCTGAAGTTGTTCTTGTACAGCTATCTGTTGCTATGCATCCAGAATCCATACATATTTTTGCATATACAACATTGCTTGGTCTTGTAAATCTTGCACTTGGTAGTCCTTTGTGAATATCTTTCATAACTGCTGCCCAGATGTTTGAAGCGTTATTTCCACTTAATACAGGATTTTCTGTACTATCAAATCCAAACCAAGTTGCAGCTGTATAATATGGAGTAAATCCACATAACCATCTTTCTATGTATCCATTTGTAGAACCTGTTTTTGCCCCAACATCCATATTAGATATATTACAATTTGTAGCTGTACCTGAAGTAACTGGTGCCTTTAATAAATTTTGAAGTATATATGCATTTGATTCTGTCATTGCTCTATGTGTTTCTTGTTTTGACTCTATTACAGTGTTTCCATCTGCATCTACAACTTTAGTATAAAATGTAGGGCTTATGTATACTCCATTATTTGCTACTGTTGCATAAGCTGCTGCCATATCTAAAGGGCTAATATCAGCTGAACCTAATGCTAATGATAAGCCTTCATATCTTGAATCTATTTTTAGTCCTAATTGTTCTAAGAATTTCATAGAATTAGAAGCTCCAACTTCTCTTATTATTTTTACATGTACTATATTTGAAGATTCTGCTAATGCTTGCCTTACTGTAAGTAATCCTGAATATCCTCCTGAATTGTGAGGTACATAATTTCCGAAAGTTGTTGGTGAATCATCATATACAGTAGCTGCAGTTATTATTCCTTTTTCTAATGCAGGTGCTTCACAAGCAAGAGGTTTTATTGCTGAACCTGTTTGTTTAGTTCCTTTAGTTGCTCTGTTAAATCCTGTTGAATTTGAATCACTTCCAAGTCCTCCCATAGTAGCTAGAACCTGACCTGTTTTATGATCTATAATTACCATAGCAGCTTGTGTATGTTCATTTATTAAGTTTCCTTCACTATCTTTTTTTCTACCACTTCTTATATATTTGTCTTTTAAGAATTCTTCTTGCATTCTTGCTTGTATTGCAGAATCTTGAGTTGTATAGATTGTATAACCATTATTTTCTATCATAAATTCTGCTGTTTCTCTATTTACTTCTTTTTCTTTCATTATGTCTTCTACTACTTGTTCTATAGCTGCTGCTGTGTGATAAGAATATGAAGCTTTTGAAACATTAGCGCCTTGCTCAAATTTTAGTCCTTCTTCTACTTCTGCTACTGCTTTATTATATTCTTCTTCATCTTTAATATAACCTTGCTCTTTCATTTGTAGCAATACTTCTTTTGTTCTCTTCTTTATTTTTTCTCCATTATCTGCTCCCACAAATGGATTGTAAGCACTAGGTCCATGGTTTATTCCTGCTAAAAATGCACATTCTGCTACATCTAACTCTCCAACTGGCTTATTAAAGTAATATTCTGCTGCCATTCCTACACCATATACTGTAGATCCCATAGGAATTTTATTTAAATAAAGTTCTAATATTTGATCTTTTGAAAGAATTTTTTCTAGATTATATGCTCTTGACATTTCTCTTATTTTTCTTTCTATACCAGCTTTACCTTCATCTGCTTTATCGTTTTTTATATTCTTAATTAATTGTTGAGTAATTGTACTTCCTCCACCAGCATCTGAATCTCCGCGGTTTACTATGTACATTATAGTTGCATATGCAGTTCTTTTTAAATCAATTCCTTTATGATTATAAAATCTTTTATCTTCTATTGCTATAAATGCTTTTGGTAAATATTCTGGCATATCATCAAAAGTTACTATTTTTCTATTTTCTTTACCAGAAATGGTTGCAATATTATTTCCATCTTTATCTAACACAACACCATTAACATTTTTAATAGTTAAATCTTCTTCACTTAGTTTGAATTTATCGCTAAAGAAAATTCCTGCTACTATTCCTGCTAAGATTAAACAAGCTAAAACACCTAATACAAAAATAGTTAAAATTATTCTTTTTAATACTTTATGTTTCTTTTTGTTTTTTTTCTTTTCTCCTTTATTTTCTTTGCTTGCTATTTTTTTGTTATTCTTTTTAGTTTCTTTGTCTTCATATTTTGAGCTAATTTTCTTGTTGTTTTTCTTTTTCATTTTATTTCCTCCTTGGCATAAAATTGATAGATATATTATATCTTATATTACTTAAAAATAAAAGGTTTTTTAGTAAAATTTTAACAAAAAAATAAATAAAAAAATCAAGCATAAAATGCTTGATTTTTTTATTTATTTTGCATAATCTATAACTCTTGTTTCTCTTATAATGTTTACTTTTATTTGTCCTGGATAATCCATTTCATTCTCAACCTTTTTAGCAACATCTCTTGCCATTAGTGTCATTTCTGCGTCAGATATTTTTTCAGGTTTAACTATAATTCTTACTTCACGTCCTGCTTGAATTGCAAAGGATTTTTCTACTCCTTCAAATGAATCTGCTATTTCTTCTAATTGTTGTAGTCTCTTTATGTATGCTTCTAAAGTTTCACGTCTTGCTCCTGGTCTTGATGCTGAAATTGCATCTGCTGCTTGTACTAATACAGCTTCTATTGTTAATGGTTCTACATCTCCATGATGAGCTTGTACAGCATTAATTACTAGTTCATTTTCTTTATATTTTTTAAGTACCTCTACACCTAACTCTACATGAGTTCCTTCCATGTCGTGATCTAGAGCCTTTCCAATATCATGTAATAAACCAGCCCTTCTTGCAAGCTTAGTATCTAGTCCTAATTCTTCAGCCATTATTCTTGCCAAATTTGAAACTTCTACTGAGTGATTTAAAACATTTTGTCCATAACTTGTTCTGTACTTAAGCTTTCCTAACAAATTAATAATGTCTGGATGAAGTCCTATAACTCCAGCTTCCATTGCAGCTCTTTCGCCTTCTTCTTTTATAGTTTGCGCTAATTCTTCTTTAGCTTTTTCTACCATTTCTTCAATTTTAGCTGGATGAATTCTACCATCATCTATTAATTTTTCTAATGCTAATTTAGCAACTTCTCTACGTAATGGATCAAAACCTGATATAACTACAGCTTCTGGTGTATCATCAATTATTAAATCAATTCCTGTTAATGTTTCTAATGTTTTTATATTTCTTCCTTCTCTACCTATAATTCTACCTTTCATGTCATCATTTGGTAAAGAAACTATTGATACAGTTGTTTCTTGTGAGTGATCTGCTGCACATTTTTGAATAGCATATCCTATAATATTTTTAGCTGTTTTGTCAGCTGTTTCTTTAGTCTTTTGTTCTAAGTCTTTAATTAGATTTGCTTTTTCAACAGTTATTTGTTTTTCCACTTCTGATAATAATTGTTTTTTTGCATCCTCCACAGATAGTCCTGAAATACGTTGTAATTCTGTCATTTCTTTGCTATATAATTCTTCTAGTTCTTCTTTTTTCTTTTCATTTTCTTGAGATTTAGTAAATAAGTCTTTTTCTTTTATTTCTAATTGTGCAACTTTATTTTCTAAATTTTCTTCTTTTTGAATTAAACGTTTTTCTTGTAACTGAACTTCGCCTCTTCTTTCTCTAATCTCTTGATCTAGCTCTTTTCTAGAGTTCATTATTTCCTCTTTAGCTTTAAAAATTTCTTCTTTCTTCCTATTTTCAGCTTCTTTATTTGCTAGTTCAATAATTCTCTTTGCTTCATTTTCTGCACTTTTCATTTTTGATTCTGCTATTTTTTTTCTAATTGTAAATCCTACAAAAGTAAAAACTATAGCTGAGATTAGAAAAATGGCGATATAAATTATGATTTCCATAATTTTACACCTCTTTCTATTTTATTTTCAATGTACATAAATATATATAACTCTAATAAAATTTTAATTTTTAGAATATATTTTGTCTCCAATACTATTGTATATTTATTATTGTAAACTGTCAAGATATTTTAAAGAATTGTACAAAAAAACTCTAAACAAAAATAAACTGGTATATAAAAACCAGTTTGTTTTATTTTAAGCTCTTGGATGAGCCTTTTTATATATGTTTTTTAATCCATTATCTTGGAATTGCATATAAACTTGTGTTGATGAAATATCTGAATGTCCAAGCATTGTTTGAATTGATTTTAAATCTGCTCCATTTTGTAAAAGATGTGTTGCAAAAGAATGTCTTAAAACATGAGGTGTTATATCTTTTGTAATATGAGCTTGTTCTTTATAATATTTTACTATTTTCCAGAAACCTTGTCTTGTTAATCTTTGACCATTTACATTAACAAATAAAGCTTTTACGCTTTCATCTCTAATTAATATAGGTCTTGCATCTTCAATATATTCTTTTAATGCTTTTAAAGCTAGTGTTCCTAAAGGTATATTTCTTTGTTTTGAACCAGATTTACAAACAACATAACCTTCATCTAATTTTACATCTTCTATATTTAAAGAAATAATTTCAGTTACTCTCATTCCTGTAGCATAAGCAAACTCTAGCATAGCTTTGTCTCTAGTACCTTTTAAATCAACATCTTTTGGTTGATCTAATAATAATTCTACTTCTTTTGCTGTTAATACACTTGGTGCCTTTTTTTCTATTTTTGGTGATTGAATATGTGCTGTTGGATCTGCTTTTACTTTTTTGTTTTTAACTAAAAATTGATACATTGCACGGATTGAAGCTAAATTTCTTGATATTGTAGAAGCTTTCTTTCCAACTGATTGTAAATGTTCTAGATACTCTTTAATATCTTCTTCCTTAACTTTAGTATAATTTATTTTATTTGTTTCAAGATATTTATTAAAATATACAATATCTCTTCTATATGATTGTAATGTGTTTTCTGATGCTTTCTTATCGTTTTGTAAAAATTCTAAAAAAAGTTTAACTTGTTTTTCCATTTTATTTAGCTCCCCCATCTATTTTTATTATTACTTACGTAAACTGTATATGTTATATCAAATTCACAAAGAAATGTAAAGATGTTTTTCAAAAAATTACAATTTTTTTTATTTTTCAATAAAACATCTTATTTTTTTACATAATATTTATAGATAAAAGTAATAATTTGCTAGATATGTATGTCTCAACTATAGAAGAAAATATTAATAATATTAGCATACATATAGATAACATTGTATGTCTGATTATTTCTAATTTTACATTTTCTTTTCTTTTATCTTTTATAACAGATTTATATACTTTTGCTCCGCTCACAGCCATACAAATTATAGTTGGTATTATTATTATATTTTGTAGTAACATAGATAAAACACAAAATAAACTACCTTTTCCAATTCCCAGACTTAATATTATTGAAGAAATTGTGTAACCAAATGAAAATCCTTTAAATACTATTGTCAAATAAACAATTGGTATGCCTATTAATGTACATCCCATAAACCACATAAATAGAGTTAATATTATATCTTTTATTATTAAATTCTTTAATAAATTTGTACTATCTATTTCATAGTTGTTTTTCAATGACTTAGTAAATTCTCTAATATATTCAGTTACATTATTTTGTGTTTCTAAATTTACATTATTAGCAAATATTACTCCTATTATAATTCCTATTAGAAATAATATAGCAACTACTATATATAATTTAATATTATTATATATATGATTTTTTATTATATTTAATATTCTTGATACTTTTTTCTGTTGTTTTCTCATAGTTTCCTCCTTTTGTTTATACATAATGTGTATTCTATAAAAAACTTTTTAGAACATTTTCAATTCTAAATTTTAGTAACATGCTTAAAATTATTAGAAACGGAGCAATATAGCTTTTTTATAAACTAAATTGCTCCGTTTCTTAATTATTTTTTCTAATATTTTTTAATTTATTTAACTTTTCCGTAGACTCCTCCACCGCCAGATTCTATTTTTACATTTCCATCTCTTGCATCTACTATTTTATTTGCTATTTTTTCTCCTACAACTGCTTCTATATCATCTTTTGAAAGTTTATGTAATATGTTCATTTCAGTACCAAAAGCATCTAATAATTTTGTAATATATCTTGGTCCAACACCTGGTATAAATCCTAATGGTACTTGATATATGTATGGTGGTCTATTTTCAGGGCTTTTTGTTGTTTCTTTATCTTTTATCAACTCTATTCTATCAAAAACACCAAATGTAACTTTATCACTTCCACATTTTGGACATACTTCTACTGGATGTTTTGTTTCTATAACAGATTCACAGTTGTCACAGTATGTTCTATGATATTTACCAAGCTTTGGATCTAATCCATAGTTTGCAAGTATTTTTCTTCCGCCTTCATTTTTTAATGCCATAACTATTTCCTTAAATGATATATCTTCTACTTGTATTTTGTTGTATTCTCTTGCAATTTTAGGAAGTGAATGTGCATCTGAATTTGTTACAAATGTCATTCTTTCAAGTTCAGATATTGTATCTGCTAAAAATGTGTCTGCACTTAAGCCAAGTTCTACTGCAAATATCTTGTTTAGTTTTTCTTTAAATATATTTTCTAATCTATCTGTGCAATTTCCATAGTAGCTTTTATGTGGTGTAAAAATATGTGCGGGTATTAATATTCCATTATATTTTTCTACTATATCTATTAATTCATATCCAGATAAATCTGACCTTTGTGTACTAAGTGTTATATTTTTTATATGATGGCTCATTTCTTGTGAAAAGCCTTTTATATCTTTTAAATGTGGGAAGAAACATACATTATGTGCTGCACCTTTATGTCCATTTCTTCCTACCTCTGAAGTTTCTACTTCGCTTCCAAGTAATATACAAACCTTATCTTTATATATAATTCCTCCATCTTTTATTTCGTATGCTTCACCTGTTTTTAAAAAGTTTTCTATATCTTCTATTACATACGGTGACGCACAATCTATAATTCCTACTACGCTTATTCCTTTTCTTTCATAACATTCTTTTGCTATGTTTGCAAAATTTAAGCTTCTTGCTGCTGTTATTTTTATTGGTTTTCCTTGTTCAGATCTTCCTATATGTACATGTAAATCTGCAAATATTTCGTTCATAAATTCCTCTTTTCTATAAAAAAGTTTCCTATTATTGAAATACTTTTTATTTTTTTCAATAAGGAAACTTCTTTTTATCTTTCATCTTTGTTTCTATTATTTAATACTATTGGTTGTATTTCTTTTGGGTTAAATTCGAAATTTGGCAATGTTTTATCTATGTCTGCTTTTGTTTTTTCTTCCATTTCTTTTACTTTTTCTTTTATTTGTTTTTCTGATTCTACTGCAAAAATAATAGAATCTCTATTATTTTGCATTTTGTTAAATTCTTTAGCTAAATATTCAATACTAGGACGTAAATTACTCATTTATATATACACCTCCTGCATTTTATTAACAAATTTTATAAAATCTTTTAAATATCTATTGTTTTTATCTTTGAAGTTTCTGTATTCAAGAAGTACTAGTGCTTCATCTACCTTCATTCCAATTCTTTCAGGTCTATCTAAAATCATTCCTCCAAAGTGATCAACTAATTCTAAAATATCACTTTCTTTTTCTCTTGGAACGCTTCCAGAATATCTATTTACTTCTTCACATATTTTGCAAAATCTATTATCAAATCCTAACGTACTTAAAAATTCTGCTCCTTCTTTTGCATAAGATTTTACTTTACTTAAATCTATAAAATTAGATGGCTTTTTACAATTACACAAAAGGCACGCTGTAAGTACTAAATTTTCATCTACATCTATTTTCATAGTCTCAATAAATAACTTTGCAAGTTCTGTTTTTAATATTACAGATTTGTCAAAGAAAATTTTAGTTTTTTTCTCTAAGTAAAAAACTATTTCAAGCTTTCTTGTAAAGTTTTTTTCATCTAAAATATATTGTGCAAATGTTTCTTCCATATTATCCCTCCTATGGAATTTAAATATATTTTTCTTTATTATATTTAATATTTCGGCACAATTCAACAATGTAATGCAAATGTTATCTAATTGTAATATTCATGTAACAAGTCACATTTTTTGTATATTTTACTATATTCCATAAAATAACGCATTAAGAATAATTCTTAATGCGTTATTTATTATATTATTATTAATTTATTTGTATAATCTAAATTTGCCCAAGAATCTGCTTCATAGCCTAAAGTATATATATCTGTTGCAAATATATCTTTTTCTAACATTTCTTTTAAAATTTTATTATTGTTTTGCTCTGTAAATTTTTTTACAGAAGTAATCATTTGAATTTTAGGATTTATATTGCATATATCTGATAACATTTCTTTTCCCTTACTATTAAATCCCAATACTCTTGCATAAGGAATTACTTTTTTTGAATTTTCCATATCTTTTTTAGTAATTCCAAGTAAAACATATACAAGAATTCTTTGTATTCTTGTTTGTGTATATCTTTTACTTTTTACAATATTAACAAACTCTAATAAGCTATTGCATGAATTTGCTGCATTTTTTATAGCATGTTCTAATCCTTCTGAAACATCTGGAAGGTCTGCAATTTCTTTTATGTTCATTTTCCTTAATGTGTATAATATTTCTTTTTCATATTTTATTAAATCTAATACATAGCTACCTTTTCTTATTTCTTCTTTTAATAACATATATGAATTTCTTGGCATAACTTTTCTTAAATCATCATATTGTTCTAAAGCCACAAGCTTTCTAATTGCTGTACTACTTGCAAATTCATCTACAATTTTTTCATCATTATAATACACTTTTTTACGTTCTATTGGAAATGGTTTTATTTCACTTTTTAATTTTTTTAGTGCTTTTAAATATTCTATTGCTAAAATATTGTTTGATCCAGATAATATATTTGCATAACGTTTTATATCATTTAAATACATCATTAATGCATTTTCTCTAGCTTTTGGATATGAAATTCCTTTTCCTAATTCGTGGTTTAATATAGCACTATATTCTTTAGGTTCGTGATATAAAACATTGGCTATATTATTTAATGCTGCAAAATCTCCTGTTTCTGTACCAAAACATAATGTATCTACTATTCTTAAACTTTCAAGTACTTTTATAGCTCCTTGTGCAAAATTTTCTGCACTAGATATACTATACACAGTTGGAAGTTCTAATACAATATCTACACCATTTTCTAATGCCATTTGTGCTTTAGTCCATTTATTTACTAAAGAAGTATTTCCTCTTTGTGTAAAGTTTCCTGTTATAATTGCTACCACATATTCTGCACCAGTTTGTCTTTTAGCTTCTTCTATTTGATATAAATGTCCATTATGAAATGGATTATACTCTGCTATTATTCCTAGAACTGTTGCCATATTTTTCCCCTCTCTTACCTATAAGATAAAACTTTTTTATTTTCCATCTCTTGTATAATTTTAATTTCATTGATATAATATCATAAAATTTAGAATTTTACAATTGAAAGGACAAATATTATGGAAGAAATTACAATTTATACAGATGGTGCTTGTTCAGGTAACCCAGGTCCTGGTGGTTGGGGCGCTATTTTAATGTATAAAGATAATAAAAAAGAAATTTCTGGTGGTAAAAAAGATACTACTAATAATGTAATGGAGCTTACTGCTGTTATTGAAGCTTTAAAACTTGTAAAATATCCTTGTAAAATAAAAGTTTATAGTGATAGTGCTTATGTTGTAAACGGATTTTTGCAAGGTTGGATTTATAATTGGATAAAGAAAAATTGGAGAACTGCTGATGGTAGTCCTGTTAAGAATAAAGAATTATGGGAAACATTGTATAACTTTACAAAAACTCACGAAATAGAATTTATTAAAGTTAAAGGTCATAGCGATAACGAGTTTAACAATCGTTGTGATGAACTTGCAAGAAATGCTATTTCTAATTTATAAGTTTTAGGAACGAGCTTAAAAATAAAAAAAGAGGAAATTGTTTAATTAACTTTTCCTCGTTTTTTATTTTATAATTCTTATTTTTAATTAATCTCTATAATTTACTTTTTTATATATTTCATATATGCAAAATTGCTATTCTTACTTCTATCTACCATACATTCATACACTTTATTTCTTAGTTCTTCCTTTTGTTCTTTAATATTTAATTGCGTATTTGCAAAAAATGGCCCATCTATATAGGTAACAATTCTTAGTCTATTATTCTTTTTTCCATATCTTTGATATGTGTTTGTCATACAAAATGTTGGTTTTTTTAATTCTACTGGATATTTAAAAGATACTGACTTAAACGGTCTTATTCCAGTGTAATAAGGCCATATATGTGCCTCTGGATATATTGTAATTGAACACTTTTTTTCAATTTTTTCACGAATAATATCTAAAAAGTTTTTCATTGCTTCTTTGTTTCCTGGAACAGGTAATGCTCCAAGCATTTCTATTATAGTTCCAAATGGTTTAACTGAAATATTTTCAGGATTTACTATAAAAAAGTTTCTTTTAGGATATATAGGAATGCTTGGTATAAATGTATCTGCAAATTGTTGCGTATGATTTACATATACAAAATAACCTTCTTTTTTATATTTTTTAATTTTTTCTTTTCCTATATATTTTATTTTAAATTTAAATTTAGCATACCCTATTTTTATCGGAATGCTTAATATATTTTGAAAAATCAAAGAGCAAAAGTCCCACAAAAAGTTATGTTTATATTTATATTTTTCATCAATTACTCTGGGTGTTATTTTTGCTCCTGAAAATTCATCATTTAATTCATCTTCATAATAAATTATTTTCTTACTATTCATTAACACTTTCCTTATTTTCTAAAGTATCATATTCTAGTGGCATTTTATAGAAGTCTTCATATATATTTTTCCAAACCTCATAATTTTTTTCTTTCATTGCTTCTGTATTTTCTTTTTCTGTTAAATTCTCATCTGGATAAATTGGTTTTTCTATATTAACAGTATATTCTTGAACAAGGAAACCATCTTCTCCTATTATATCACTGTCTTCCATTGTTATAAAAATAGGAATAACTGGTACCTTGCTTCTAGCTGCAAAATTAAATGCACCATTTTTTAATGGCTTTGGTTTTCTATAATTCCACCACATGCTTTGTTCTGGATATATTAATATAAAATCTCCTCTTTTTAATATAACATCTACTGCTTTTACAAATTCTATCATTGTTCTTTTATTAGAACTTAATGGTAATGTATTACAATTTCTAAAGAAAAAGCCATACATTCCTGGAAAATTTGTATAATTTCCTTCTCTTATTACTTTAAATAACTTTTTATTTTTGTGTTGGCCTGCTAATCTAAAGACTTTTTCTATTGTAAACGAATCATATGGATTAAAATGGTTGCAAGTTAATATTGCACCTGTTTTTACATTTTTTAAGTTTTCCATTCCGTTTATTTTCTTTATTATTAACTTGTTGTCTTTTAGCAAATCTTCTACAAACCATTGTGCCATTCTATATGCCATTCTACTTTTTATTTTACTTTTTCTACTTGTTCTTAAATAATCCACATCTTCAGGTGTTAGTGGCACTGTAGGTGGGTCATCTTCCACATCTACATCGAATATTCCATTTTCTTCTAGTTCTTTTATCTTTTTTAGAACTTCAAGTCTTTCCTTTGACTTTTCTATTACTTGAACTTCTCTTCTATAACTTCTATCATCGCCTACACAATCTGATTCTTTTTGTGCTAAATCTTTAAGTGTTTTAAATTGTTGCATATCTCTAAAGCGCTCTTCTTCTGAATAATTTTCTTTTATTTTGCATATTTCATTATAATATTCTGTCTTTTTAGCATATTTCCAAAAGTAATCTTTATATCTAATATTATCATAGTGCCATGGCTTATCTGCTAAATTGTAATGAATAATTTTTAAATCTTTATCATCAAAATCATCATTTGCAATAGGCATTTTATCCCATGCTTTATCTATAATCTTTACTTTTCCTTTGCACAATCTGTTTAAATAGTCTTGATCTTGTGCTACTGTAAACTTTATAGTCTCTAATAAATATAAAAATTTGTCTTGAAAATCAAATTTTCTAAACTCATCTAAGTTCATTAAAAGAATTCCTGCATTAAAGTAATTTCTATAATCTGCAACACCTACAACTTTTTCCGCATATTCTTGGAATACTTTTATAGTCTGGATAACATCATCTGGTGCTGCTGCAACTAAATTATCTCCTATATCTTGATTATATAATTCTGCTATATCACCTAAAACTACAATATCACTATCTAAGTATATTGCTTTATTGTATTGTGGATATAAGTTAGCTATAAATAGTCTAAAATATGTTGTGTTTGTGTAATAGTCACGTGTATATAATTTATCTTTTACTTTTTCTATATAGTAATTTAAGTCTACAAATTCAATGTTTACATTTTCTCTTTTATATTTATTTATTTTCTTTTTATTTTCTTCACTTATATTTGTATATAATACCTTAATTGAATAGTAATATTGCTTTGATGAGTTTTCAATTAAAGACTCTAATGCAACTGCTAAAAATGGTACATATCCATCATCTATCGCAAAAAATATTGGTATTACATCTAAATTATTTTCCATATTTTTCTCCCTTTTATTTATACATTTTTTCTGTGTTGTATTTTTCTTTTAATTTTAAATATTCCTCTAGATCTTCATCAAATGAATAGCATTTTAAAACTTTGTGAACTTCTTCTACATTCCATTGTTTAAAGTTTTCTGTATGAGGATATGGTAAAAGCATAAGTCTTTTACAAAAATGGCAAACTACTGTATCTTTTTTGTTAAATTTAGATTGCTCATTAAATATTCGTGGAAGTAGTAGTTTCTTTGTTGTTGACCTAAATATTGCATCTTGATCCGCAAATAACATTTTTTTAGTTTTTATTAGATGTCTTGCTTTTTTTAATAGTCCTGTTTCTTTGATTTTTTCCATATTAAGTAGCAACATTCCTGCATTTATATAATCTGGTCTTATAAGCCAAGAACCATATTTTTCTTTTACTGCTGCATACTCATAATTTGATACATCTATGTTGTATAGTTTTGTTATATCATCACCTATCATCATATCTATATCTAAATATAATAATTTACTTGGCATATTTGGAACTAAGTCTGCAAGTAACCTAAGTAATGTATATGGTGTACAATATGCATTTTCGTTTGCACAGTTTGCAAATTCTTTTTCATATATTCCGAGTAACATCAACCTTTTCTACAACATTATTTGGATTTTTAGATTTTACGACTTCATTTAAAAAATTAATTTGTTCATCTTCAATACATGTAAAGTCCGGATTTAATCTTGATATATCCATTGTAAATATGAAACATCTAATATCTTCTTTTGTTCTATTGGTCATTGATATAAGTTGAGTTAGTGCTCCATCAAAAACTTTTTTGTTTCCACATAAAAGTATATTTACCATATTTTTCCCCTTTTTTCCCCTTTTTTACCCTATTTGGTACATATTATATATTATTTTTTGTTTTTTTACAACACTCATGACTAAAAAGTCGAAAATTTACAAGTAAGTGACTAAATTAAAAATTTTTAAAGTTTAAAATGGACGCTCTTTTTTGACATTTTTTGTGTCAGCAAAGAGCGTCCCTTCTGAATTTTTTTATTTTTTCTCTTTATTTCGTTTATCTTGTATTATTTCCATTTCTTTTTCTGTTATTAATGTAACATTATTTTCTTTTGCCCATGATACACAACCTTTTAAAACTGTACTTAAAAATACTCTTGGTACTTTTACTAATTTTGCACATGCTTCGTCTGTAAATTTCACTTCTGGATCTATTCTTGAAGCTGCATATTTTACTGTGTCTAAACTAATACCTTTGCTTGCTGGAATTGGTTCTGATATTGGTCTTTTAAATCTTGTGTACCAGAAATTCTTGTTATCACGATATCCATAGTCAACTGGTACTTGTGGAAATGAATTACTATTTACTCCGTCTACAATTGCATCATAATATTTTGGTTTCATTAAAATGTGATCTATTTTTAAAATGAAATGTGCACCAAACTTACTTGTAATTCCATTAAAGTCATGATATGGTGGCAAGTATTCTTCTTGTACTGTATCATTCTCGGCTCCATCTAATTCTTTTACCCATGTACATTCAAATACTTGGAATGCTTCACTAATTATTTTAGGAAATTGTTCATTAGGATTTTCTCTTGCTCTTTTTCCATCTACTAATGTAAATATGCAGTCTTTCATTTTTTCTTCAGTTGTTTCTCCTGGGTAGCCAAGTCTAACCGCTTCTTTAAAATATTTTCTTTTATCTGTAATAAAATTGATTGAGCATTTTCCTGTTCTTAATATGTTTTTTGCTGTATTTGAGCTATTTCTACAGCAAAGTACCATTGCATAATAATCCTTTCCTGCAATATAGTAAGGAAAACATAATGAATATGAACCTATATTTGTTTGTCCAGATTCACTTAATGTTCCTATTTCTGTTGTTGGCATTGGGAAAAAGCTTGATGTTTGATAAAAGTTATCAACTATCCTCAAATCCCTAAAACCATTTAATTCTTCAATTTTCTTTTCCATAAAATCAAATCCTTTCTTTTTTATATTTATATTTTTTTAAACCTATAATAATTTTAATTTTTCATTTAATTTTCTATAAATAGGTTTCATTTTTTCTTCATTTGTAATTATGTCTGCTTTATCTATATCTACCCATTCAACTCCACTATTTTCATCTTCTTTTATTTTTAAGACTTCATTTTCGTCTGCCTCTAATAAAAAGCAACAATCCAAATGTAAATGAGAAGGTACAAATTTTCCTCTTTTTACGTGGCTATCTACTGTAAGTATTTGTATTCCAAAAAATCCATCACTTAATACTTTCAAATTCTTTAAACTTGTTTCTTCATTTGCTTCTTTTAATGCTACATGTAATAAATCGCTATCTCCGTCTGCATGTCCACCAGTCCAAGCCCAAGATTTATATATATTGTGATATATCATTAACACTTTTGTTCTTTCTTTATTTACTATCCAATTTGATGCTGTAAAGTGACACATTCTATTTTCTCTTGTTAATACATCTTTAAATGTATCTATGTATTGTAACATCATTTCTTTGTCATTTTCTTCTTGTTCATTATATGGTTTATAGTTTTCAATTTGTTCTCTTAAATTCATTTTTATGTGCCTCCCATTTATTTTTTACTAACTAAATTTATATCATAAAAGCCAAAAAAAATAAAGTGTTTTATCACTTCATTTTTTCTTCTTTATACCATTTAGCAAATTCTCTCATTGCATCTACAGATTCATATTTTATTCTGTTTAATCTTTCTTCATCTGTCATTTGTGCTAGAGTTTTTTCATATCCAAAAGGTTTATATATGTACCACAAATCTGACCACTTTTTATCTGTATCATTTTCTAATTTTAATACCACTCTAAAATTTCTTTTATATCTTTCCTTGGTCTTTGTTTAGGAGTTTGATTTGGATAACCAATAGAAATTGCTGAAACTAATTCCATGCTTTCGTATCCTACTAATTTTGCTATTTCTTTCTCGGTATATGCTGTATCTCTTATCCAAAGTGAACCTAATCCTAAATCTGTTGCTCTTAAGCAAATATTTTCTATAGCACCTCCTATTGAAAGTGTATCTCCTATAAGCCAATTATCTTCATGTTCTTTAAAAACTAATATTAATATAGGTGCTTCTTTTATTATTTTTGCTGTTGTTATAACGCTACTATTAGCGTTACATATTTGATTTTCTAAGCTTTCTTTTGAATCTTCTTCATTTTTTATCATAATATCTGCAATTTTATCTTTCGTACTATTTTTTACTATTAAAAATTTCCAATGTTGTCTATTTTTAGCTGATGGTGCTAATCTTGCACTCTCTATTAGCTCTTCTATTAGTTCCTTTGACACATCTTCATTTGTATATTTTCTAATACTTCTTCTATTTTTTATTGCTTCTTCTAATTCCATTTTAACCTCTCATTTCTTACATATATTTATAAATTCTTTAAATATTTCATTCATATTTTTGTCTTTTGTATATAAACTTTCAGGATGAAATCTTACTCCTATGTAAAACTTTTTATCTTTAGATTCAATAACATCTGGATAACCATCTTCACAAAATGCTACTTTGTCTAACATTGGACACTCTTTTATTGTTCTTTTATGTCTAGAGTTAACCATCATCTCTTCCGTTTTTACTATATTATAAAATTTTGAATTTTTATCTATTTTAATACTATGAACATACTCATCAAATGACTTATCATGCTTTTCTGGATTAGGGATTTTATAAGTCGTACCACCTAAAGCCCTAGCAATAACATTTTGTCCTGCACATATTCCTAATATAGGTATATTATTGTCATAACAATATTTAGCAATTATAGTTTCATAACTATCTGTTTCTGCTCCACCCTGCAATATAATTCCGTCACACAACTCAATTTGAGCAATTAAATTTTCTCTTTCCTCTTTAGACAAATTATCTTTCCAATCATCACCACTATAATTAATTTGTTTTTCGGTAGGCAAAATTCCAATTGCTATGCCTCCGTTATCAAATATTGCCTGCTTTACCTCGTCTCTTATAAACGTATCTGTTCTATTTGTTTTATATGTAGCATAATGTTTTGATACAATTCCAATAATTGGTTTATTCATAATATTATCTCCTTTATTTTTACCTATATTTGCATATTCTTAGGCACTAACTAGTTCATAATATTCTCCGCGTTTCTTCATAAGTTCATCATGAGTTCCCATTTCTACAATGTTTTTATCTTCTATAAACACAATTAAGTCTGCATTTTTTATAGTGTTTAATCTATGTGCTATTATAAAAGATATTTTATTATTTAGTATTTCTAATATTAACAACATAATGGCTAATCCAATTCCTTGATCTACTCCTAATGAAGTATCTTTTGCCGATATAACATCACCATTTTTAACTTTTTCAATTGGATCCACTTCAAAATTATGATTACTATTGTCTTTTTTTACACACACCATATCTATATGCGCCTGTAATATTATAGGTTCATTATTTTCTTTATTTCCATGTTTTTTTATTAAAACATTGTTAGTTTTATCTCTATAATATTCTAAATTATTTTCTTTAGCAAAATTTACTAAAAAATCAGCAAATCTTTTTTCTTTACCAGATTCTCTTGGTATTTGTAATATTTTATAAAATAATTCTAAAAATCTATTTGTTGTTTCAACCATTTTTTCACCTCATACTATTCTTTCTGTTATTTCGTTATATTATTTTTTCTATTTTGGTAAAAAGGCAAGTCCAATAAATGCTAAAACAATAAATAATAATCCTATAAAAAATAAAACTTTTACTGCTGGATTTTTTACAAATCTCATTACATAACTTTTATCTGGATTCTGTGGGTTATAGAAAACATCTAATTCTGTTCCCACTGGGAAATGTTCTTTTAATGCATTGGTAGAAATATGGACATTACTATTAATTACCAAATTTTCCTCTTTAACATCATTTTCTACTTCAGTTTTTATTCTATTAAAAGATGATGACTTATTTACAACCCAACCGTATTTAAGTCTTTGATTATATTTAGTATCGTTAACAATATACTCTATTATAGGAAAATGTACTCCATTATTATTCCATAATGTATACTTTATAACTTTCCCTTTTGTTGTTAGAGTACATTGTTCAACCATCTTTTTATCTTTGTTCTTAAATATCAATGATAAAATTACCAATATTAAGCCTATCAATATAAATATCGCAAAAAAACTTATTTTCATTTTTCTAATCTTCCTTATAACTTACTATTTGTTGCTTTCTTCTAAATATCTTTTATACATTTCATTCATACTTGAAATATATTTTCTATCTTGTTTTATTCTAAATTTTCCATATACATTTTTAGCTTTTTCTATAGCTTGTTTATGTGATATTTTGCCAAAATTGCTTAATACTTTCTTATCTTTAAAAGAATACTCTTTCGTAAATAAGCTACATAGCCGTTTTGCCAGTAATGGCATAATGAAGCTTATTTTCAACTATTTTAAAGAATGTATATGTTTCTTCAGATTTTTTATTGTAATCTGCACTAGTTACAATAAAAATATCTGTAATTTTTTTGATAAGCCATTCGTTCACTCTTGTACGAATGGCCTGTCTTTGTACATTAAATAAACTAGCAATAGCTTTATTTGATTTTTAACACACAAACACACTCCACGTGACTTATATTATGGTTATGACTAGTAAAATTTTAAAATGTATATTGTGCATGTCTATCATATATACTGCATTCTTTCAATATAAACTAAGTGTAATAACTATATCATTTTCATTCTGTCATAACATTTATATTACAGCATTTTTCTTATTTTAATAATTTTCTTCCTTTAAAACTCCCAAGCCTAAATAAAATTTCTCATTCAATAATAATTGTTCTTTTATTTTCTTTTGCAATGTTGTATTTTCAGATAATTCTTTATAATCACTACACTGGTTTACTCCATATACAAAATTCATAATATCATTAATACAATCTTCTCCATCCCTAATATCAAATAAATTGTGAAAAAGGAAAATATTCGAATTTTTTTCAACTATATTATAAATTTGATTACTTAATAACCATGAATTACAGATATATTTAATTTTATCTAAACCATATATTTGTTTTATTTTATTTTGGGATTCTTTTATTGAATCCTTTACTTCGATTAAATCTAATTTTTTGCCTTTTGGTATATGAATTTTTATTATAGAAATATTTTTTTCTGTACTCTCATATTCATATTGTAATCTTCCTATTTCTATAATTCTAACTCTAATAAAATATACTGCCCATAACATTTGTGATATTCTTACTCCATCATAATTTCTATATATTAAGTCACTCTCAAAACATTCTTTTACCCTATTTTTATGAATATTAACTTGATTTATATCTAATCTGTATTTATCAATATTATTTCTATGTAATTCATAACCTAGTATTATCATTAAATTTGTTACAAATGGATTTACATTATTTCCGAATAATTCATTAATATCTTTTACCTTCCATAATTCTTTTATTTTAATAAAATCATCACAATATAAAGTATTATATACATCATTAAATAACTTTCCATAATATTCACTTTGATTTATCTTTTCAGCACACCTATAACATTTTTCTTTATATGATTTTTCTATATTATAAAATTCAAATGCTTCATTAATTTTCTTTTTACTAATCATCCTTATCACCTACTTAATAAAAAATATTTATTTTTTCATTTTATTAATTTAATATCATTTTTTTAGATTCTCTTCGATATAATGCTGCGACACATTCAACATGGCTGGTTGGTCGCTTAGGGACATAGATGAGTTACCTTGATTGCTACTTAGGAACATAGATTGTGAATTTGAATCTCCTCTACAAATAAATTTTATTGTATAAGGATCATACGTTCCATCTTCCTTTTCTTCTCCTATAATAATTTTTTCAATTAAACATTCAAATACTTCCCTATCAAACTCTTCTAATATAGTTCTATTAGCAAATATGTTTTTAAACTTTTCTAATCTAAGATTAATAGCTTCTTCATTTTGAATTTCGTCTTCTATTTCAGCTCTTTGTTTTTGTTTTTTCTCTAATGATTTTGCTATTTTTATCCTTTTTGCTTCAAATTGGTCATTAGTAATAGTTTCTTCTAATTTCATATCTACTAAATTATTCATTTTATAATTTAGTTTTTCAATTTCTTTATCTATCTTTTCTAAAATACCATCTTTACCAATTTCGTTTAGAGTAGTTTCCATATTGCTAATAAAAGCTTCAATTATTTCACTATTATTGTTTACTAATAACTTATATGCTTCTAAAAAACATTTTTCTAAAATTTCCTCAGGTATTCCTTTACTTTTAGGGCATAAATCTTTTCCTTTTTTTACAAGATTAGTACATTGCCATACTCTTTTAGAATTATGAGTTCCAGAGTTCCAATTTCTCCTGGTATAATACTTACCACAGCACCCACAATAAATCATACTACTAAAAGCATATTTTCTACTATATCTTTCAAAACCTTTTCCGTGTCCTAACCTTCTATTTTCAGCTCTTTTTTCTAATATTTCGTGTGCTTTATTATAAGTTTCTACACTTACTATTGGCTCGTGATGATTTTCAATATAATACATATCTTCTTCGCCATAATTTTTTACTCTTTTATGAGAAATAGCGTCAATGGTAAATGTTTTTCCCATTAGCACATCTCCCTTGTATTTTTCATTTCTTATTATCCCTCTAATAGAAGATTCTTGAAATTTATTCCCCTTTATAGGTTTTTTACCTAATTCATTTAGCTCTCTTGCAATTACAGTAGAGCCTGCTCCTTGAATATATCTATCAAAGATATATCTTACAACTTCTGCTTCTTCCTCAACGATTTCTAGTGTATTAGTTTCATAATTAGCTTTATAACCTAGACATCTGTTGAAGCCTACAAGTTCTCCCCTTTCTCTTTTCATTTTAATGCCAAGCTTAACGTGTTCTGAAATGTTTTCACTTTCCTGTTGAGCAACTGAACTTAATATGGTTAATAGTAACTCTCCTGACATTTCTAGAGTATTAATGTTTTCTTCTTCAAACAAAACAGCTATATTCTTTTCTTTTAACATTCTAACGTACTTTAATGTATCTAATGTGTTTCTTGCAAATCTTGATATTGATTTAGTTATAATTAAGTCAATTTTTCCATTTAGTGCGTCATTAATCATTCTCATAAAATCTGTTCTTTTATAATCAAGAGTTCCTGATATGGCTTCATCTGCATATATATCTACGAATACCCACTCTGGTCTTCTTGTTATAAGTTCTTGATAATACTTTAATTGAGAATTATAACTATTTTTTTGTTCCTCTGAATCTGTACTTACTCTACAATAAGGTGCTACTCTTAGCCTTTCTGTTATTCTTGCTCCAGTTACTCTGTCAATACGTCCTTCAATTTTTTGAATTTTCTTGACTTCCATTGTCTTAACTTCCATTTATTCCTCCTTACTAGCAGAGTAATAAAGGGAAATCGTTAATCAAATTAAATCTATTATACACTATTTTTGAAAAAAATGATAGATTTAAAAAAGATTATACGATTTTTTTATTCGTTCTTTGATTTCCCTATATTCTCTATCATCAATTTCTTTTTCTTTATATAGTGCATTAAGTAAAGCAATCTCTACGCTTCCTTTAAAATATTTATTGTTCTTTAGTTCTTCCGAATTTATTATTTTGTTTAACTTAAATTGCATTTTATACCTCCAAATAATTTGGAGTTTTTAAGGTTTTTATTGGTTAAACATACTTTAACACAATATTTAATTAAAGTATACTGCAGGATTTTGCAAACTTTTTGCAAAAAGTTATGTAAATAAAAAAGAATAGTTTAAACTACTCTTTAAGAATTAATTTTTCTTCAATTTTATAGATTTAACTTTTTTAAATTTAATTATTTTTGGATTCAATTCTACTGATTTTAAGTTTTCATACATTGAAAAATGTTCATATAGACCTTTATGTAAAAATTCGTGTATACTGACTGGAACTTCTTTTACTCTTGTAAATATATAATATATTTCATACTCATATATTAAATCTTCTAATTCTAAGTTCGTCCACTCTTTAAGTGGCAAATTTTTAAGTATTGATATTTTTCTTAATTTTTCAATAGATAGCCTTTCATATTTTGTCATTGTATCAATTGTTTCTTTTTTGGCGTGATATTTCATTCTTTTATTAACTCCTTAAAATCATAATACAAATAAGGTTCTAATCCACATTTATTCATAATCTTTTCCCATCTTTCTAAACTACCATATTCGTTTATAATTTCATCTGAAAATTTTATGAAATATAATAGTTTTCTAACGTCTTCTTCCGAGAGATTATATTGTGGTTCTCCAAACATTCTTTGAAATTCTTCATTCATTTTTTTATCAAAATAATTTTTTACCTTAACTTTTAATTCTTTAGCACTCATTATAATACTTGTACTCCTATTTGTAGTATATTAGTATTGAAAAAAATACAAATATATTTCAATTTGTATCTTTTATCCTAAAATGTCCTGAAATATTTTCGTATTGATTATATAATTCTAAAATATCTTCTTCTCTTAATGGTTGTCCCCCATTATGTATTAAATATGGTATTCCCTTTTTATTTCTCTTATCTGAAATTATACCTATATGGCTAGTTCCAAAAATAACTATATCTCCTGGTTGCCATTCTTCAATTTTACTTAAATCAGTTGTTAAGCTAATTTGATTTCTTTCAAAATATACTTTTAAATTTGGTACTCTTCTAAAATCAATATTAGGATCTGGCTTTCCTTCAACTCTTGGATATTTGTCTGTATTACTCTTAATATCTTCATCTACCATATCTTTTAAAGAATATCCTGCATTTTTCATAGCTCTCCATATTACATCTGTGCATACTCCTTCGCTTTTTGGTGGATAACCTCCTGAATAATATGCACTTTTATATGTAGGTTTATTTTCTGCTTCAATTCTTGCTCCTTGCAATATATCTGTATAATCATCAATACCGTCATTATCATAATCTGTTTTACTTATTATTGTCTCAATACCAAAATTTTTTGCAGAATATACTTTTTTATATTTTTGAAAAATCAATATTCCACTAAATGCAATGACTAATATTATAAAGATTATTACAATTGCAATAAATATCCTCTTTAACACTTTCATATCAATAATTTCCTTTTAAATCTAATCCCTCTAACTGAAGTTTAACTTCAATTTCAGATATTTGATAACCTAATAGACCTATGTCTTTTAATTTTGTTTTACTTTGATTTGCTAATTGTTTTACTTGAATTATTTTTTTCTTTTTTAATACTTCAACTATATCTGCATTTAATTTAAGTACATCTATATTATCTTCTAATATTGCTAGCATTACAACCACTCCTCATAATATTATACAATATATTTCCAGATTCTTCAAGGAAAGATTAAAAAAGTTGAAAAAGATTAGATTTCTCTAACCTTTTTCATTTATTACTATTCATTAATACTATTAAATTCTTCTTGCAAACTTTTAATTTCACTTTTCTTTTCTTCCAATTCCAATTTTTGCTCTTCAAGAGTAGATTCTTGATCTTCTAGTTTATTTTCTAATTCTAATATCTTGTTTTCTAATCTTGTGTTTTCATTATTTAAGTTTTCAATCTCACTATCTCTTGATCTCTCATATTGTATTTGCTTGTTTTGTTTCATTTTTTCAATATTTTCTTTTGAAGTATAGACTGTTATAAGGTTATCATAATTATAACTTTTTATTTCTTTATTATTAATATCTTTAATAATATCACGAATCATATTCATAAAGTCTATATCATCTGTATAAGAAAAAACATATATAATATCATTTTCATTTTCTAAAGATGTCTTATAGCGTTTTGAATGTTTTACAACTATTTTTACATCACTTAAATCACTTTCAATATATTCGATATTTCTATCCCAACCACCAATTGATAAGTTATCTGTCATTTGAATATTATATTCATCTTCAGCTTCGATATTATCTTCTTCTACAACATTAAATGAAGTTGCTCCAATAAATATCATTCCGATACTTAATCCTGCTAATACTAACGAACTTATTAGCAAAATTGCAATTCGTGTTTTATGGTTTTTCTTACTTACAATAAAGTTATATATTATTTGTAATATCACAAAATTAATTATCAATGCAGAAATTATTCCTAATAGACTACCAAAGAAAACTAGACCTGTTTTTACAAATAAAAAGCTTAATACTAACAATGCTACTAATCCTACAAAAGAAAATGCAAATCCAATTCCAAAGAATATTGCCATAATCTTAATGCACAATAAAACAACTTTTATAATTCCTGTTAGAAATTTAGATTGTGAATGTTCTGGATCTCTTATAATAATCTTTTCTTTCCTTTTTTCTAATACTATTTTTTTACTATCTTCACTCTCTAATTTTACAGAATGAGAATCTTCTATCTTTTCATCACTTTCTTTTATATCATCTTCTCTTACTATCTCATAATAATCTAAATATCTTACTTTGAAAATATGTAATAAAACAGTAATACCAATAATAAAAGCTAAAATCATATAAATTGAAGCAAAAATACTTCTAATAGTATAATACACATTATTTGGTAATCTACCTATTAATCCTCCTAAAATTTCAGATCCTATTATTCCTATTACAGCAAATATACAAACTAGAAAGATTGCAATTATTACTTGTTCCATAAAACATTTCATTTTTTGTTTAAATTTCATACTACTTAGCATATCAACTGTTTTTGTAATAAATTCAAAGAAATCATCTATATATTTATTAATGTTAATTTTGGACTGATTTGTTTCACTAACCTCCTTGACATTTTCATTCATAAGCTCATCAATATTGTAATTATACAGCTTACATATTAATAGGACTTTATCCATTTCTGGATAACTTTGACCAGATTCCCATTTTGAAACAGCTTGTCTTGATACTCCTAATTGTTCTGCAAGTTGTTCTTGTGATAAGTTATTCTCTTTTCTAATAAATTTAATATTATCTGATAACTTCATCTCAAATTCCTCCTTTCTTGCTTCAAATTATATCTATTCTACTGGTTGCATACTACCAATTTTCGGTTGTTTTTTGTCAATTTTCGGTTGCATTTCATATTATAACACATTTTTAAGCTCAAAAAAAGGTTAGCATACACTAACCTTCCTTCTAATTTATATATTATTGAAATTTTGTTATATCATTAATTTTTCCTGCAAAGTATGGTTTATCTTTTCCCTTTTCTATTAAGAATATAGCAAATGTATCATCAATAGAAAATTCTCTAATTTCGTCCATAATCGCTACTGATTCATTTTTAACCATCATTCCTGCTTCACTTTTAATTTTTCCACCTGTCCTATCTAATTCAAATTCTATAGTTTGTAGTGCTTTTTCAATTGAGTAGACTTCTCCATTTGAGAATAAAAACTTTTTGTCCTCTATTTCTGTTATTTCATTTTTTTCTTTAAGTTTTATATTTGGAACTTTTAATAATTCTCCTTCTTTTAGTTCTCCATATACTTTTATAGCTTCATAATTATCTTGATTATTAGGCATATTATAGACTTTTACTTCCGTTTTATCTAATATATTATTATATATTTCTCCAAAGGTCTTTCCCTCTGGATTTTTACAAAGAATTACTTCGTCTTCTTGTTTTGTCCTTAATTTCACAGCAAAATCATCTTTTGACTTATAATATAAAACATCTACTTGCTGTTTTAATTCTCCTGTTTCATCACTTTTAATTCCAAAATATTTTACATTATCATAATCTCTGAATTTTCCATTTTCAAGTTCTTCAAATGCTTTTTCAAATTGAAATTCTTTCTTTAACATTACATATAGGAAATAGTCTAATGGATCTCTATTTTCCCAATCAAAATCATCAAGTATATCACTTGTTTCATTGAATTTATCCTTTATTGCCTTTTCAATTTCTTCTTTTAATTTAAGTGATGGCGTTCCTATCTTTTTATAATAAGAAGCTTCTGACAATTCTTTTGTTGTAAATGTTTCTTTATTAAGATTTTCTACAACTTTTAATTGTGGATTGAATACTATATCTTGTTTTGCCAAATCATTTTTTAAATCATTCCAAATCAATTGAAATGTACCACACCAAATTGTATTATCAGTTATTTCATCATCTAATGTTAATACAGTTGTAATTCCCTCCGTACTAGATAATGATGTTTGGCTACTTGATGTTGCCTTAGGCTCTTCTATTTCCGTCTTTTTGGTTATTTGTGAATATGCAAATACTCCTGATACTATTAAAATTATAATACTTACTATAATTAATATTAATTTTTTCATAACATACCTCTCTTTCTATTCTTTAGACGCTTTTACCTTTCGTTTTAGTTGGTATTTTATAAAATTTATTAAAAAAATTATAGTTAATATTAAAAATACGCTTGAAATAGCAAATATACCAATACTGTAGTTATTCATATTTGTTGCAGATTCATTACCTGGTACTTGTATTTCTTCTTTTGTTTCATTTGATTGATTTATTGTATTTTGTACCGTATTTTGTTCTTCTTGTTCAATGCTTTTATTTATATCTTGCTTTGTTGATTCTGTGATAGTTTGATTATTTTCTTGCTCGATTTTTGTATTATCTCCTTTTTCTATATTATTACTTTGCTCAATGTTTACTCCATCTTTTGTAATAAACATTGTTTTTAATCCTATTACTAATGTTACAATAAACATTCCTAAATTACTTATTAATAATTTTAATGTATGAATTGATTTATAATATCTCCATTTTACAGTTCCTGCAGGTTCGTCTAACAATTTTGCAATTTCATCAAATGTTAAATTAGTTAATATCTTTAAGGAAACAACTTCTTTTTCTTTATCATTTAATTTACTTAATATTCTGTTGTATCTGTCTTGATCTACTATTCTATTTATTTCATCATCTGAATCTGCTATTTCATACATACAATCTAAATCAATTGTATTTTTTCTCTTTCTATATAAAGATATAGCTTCATTTTTTGTTACAGAATAAATCCAGGTAGCAATATTATCAATAGG
>CAKPHG010000007.1 GCA_934157035.1 uncultured Clostridia bacterium
ACAGATGTACGTTTAAGAAAAGTAAATTCAGAAAACAGAATGAAAGCTGTTGCTTCTGTAACATTCGATAACGAATTCGCAGTACACGATATCAAAGTTATCGAAAGCCAAAATGGATTATTTATTGCTATGCCAAGCAGAAAAACTCCAAACGGAGAATTCAAGGATATAGCTCATCCAATCAACGCTGAAACTAGAGAAAAAATTCAAAAAGCTATATTAGAAGCTTATGAAGCTCCAGAAACTGAAGAAAATTCAGAATCAGCAGAATAATATAAAAGTAAAAAACTTCATTTTTAAATGAAGTTTTTTTGTTGCTATTTATGAATTACAAAAAAGGCCACAATACTAATATATAGTAACTATATAAATTACTTCATTAATTCATAAATGGCATTTGCGTAAATATTAGTAGCTAACATTAACTTGTCGATATCAATAAATTCATCAGTTTGGTGACACATATCTTTATCTCCAGGAAAATTCATTCCAAAACAAACAAAATTGTCAAATGCTCTTGCATAAGTTGCTCCACCAATAGCTATTGGTTCTAAATCAGTACCACAAGTCTCATTAAAAATGCCACATAATTTTTGAACTAAATCACTTTTTTTATCAATAAATAGGGAAGGTTGAACACGTCCTAAAGTAACTTGATCTGGAAAAGCTTTTTCAAAAGTATCAATTATTTCGTCTGGTGTTTTTGAAACAGGAACTCTTAAATTTATGCCTATATATATTTTACCATCTTCAATATATAATTTAGAAGTGTTTAAAGTAAGAGAGCCTGATTCATCAGTAATATTTAAATTCAAATTTGTACCTGTATAATCATCTCCAATTAATGTACAAAAATTTTGGAAAAGAGGAAAACTCATATTTAAATTCTTGAATAATTCATTTAAAACAATTATTAATTTAGTAATAGCATTATTACCAAGTTCAGGATGGGCACTGTGAGAGGCTTTTCCGTAAGATGTTAGCTTTATGTGAGAAGAATCAATTTTATATAAATCTATTTCATAAGAAAACTTATGTATTAAATTTTTACATATATTAATAATATTTGCTGTTATTTGAGGATTATTAACTTTCAAAATAACAGAGCAAAACTTAGGGACTACATTAATTGCGTTATTCATACAATCAATATTTTCTATTGTAATTGGAATAAATGAATTAGAATATTTATTTTTGGCATTATTATAAACTATTTTTGAAATATTATCAGACAAAAATAATGAGATGACTGATTTTTCTGCATAAATACAAGGAAAGTCTGCATCTGGACTAAATCCTAAAGAAGGTATTTCTTCGTGTTTTTTGTAATAATCTATGCATTTCCAATCTTTTTCTTCATTTAAACCCACAATTAATCTGACTCGTTTATTTAATAGTATGTTGTTTTCATTTAGATAATCCATAACTGATTTCATAGCGTAAAGAGTTGAAACAACGGGACCTTTGTCATCTATTGCACCTCTACCATATATACAATTATTTGCAATAGTTGGAATAAAAGGAGAGTACATCCAATCTTCATTTATAGCAGGAACTACGTCTAAGTGTCCAACTATGCCTATAAGCTCTTTACCTTCTCCAAATTCTGCCCAACCACAATAACCATCTACATTTTTTGTCCTAAAACCTAAAGAATTTGCTAAATGTAAAAAATGCTTTAAACAATCACTACAATCTTTTCCAAAAGGGAAAGGAGAGTTTGTTTCTTCTACGGAAATACTTGGAAATGTTATAAGATCGCAAATATTTCCTATTATATTTAATTTATTATCTAGAATATATTTTTCAAACATATATATACCTCCATATATATTATATATGAAAATAAATGTATTATATGATAAAAAAGAAAAATTCCACACCATAAAAATAGTGTGGAATAAAAGTTTTAAAAGAAAGATGAAATAAAAACATCTTCATTATTGCTTTTTACGGTTTCGACAAATCTTGAAAGCTTATCTCTACTTCTTGAAGAAAAGAGAAAAATGTTGTCAAAAGCAATGTTAGAAGGAAGAGTTATATTATCATACTCTTTTTCTAACTTTTCTTTAGAAATTCTAAGTGGAGCTCTGACAGAGCAATCCAATGCAATCTCTAAAAGAGAATTGAAGTCATCTTCTTCCTGAAAAGCAATTACCAACCGCTTTTCTTCTTTTTCTTTTTGTGTAGTTTTCATGTTTTGCATACCTCCGAGGTGTAAATTAGATGATTTTTCATCTATATAAAATATATTATACTACAAATTTGTTAAAATTGCAAATTTTATGTAATTTAAACATAGTAATAGTAATTTTTACAAAAAGTTTAATAATATCTGTTGACATACGGAGAAAAGCATTGTATAATAAATAGGCATGTAATAAAAGCGATGAAGTAGAATGTGGCTACATCCTAAATTTATATAGGGTGGAGGGAACTTCTATGGAGTATGTCATGGCTTAGACCAGGCGGTAAGTTTTATAAATATAAAAGCACTTATCCCAATGTTTTCATGCAACAATTGGGTTTTATATTGGTAAAAAAAGAAACACCAGGGTGCGTTTAAAACTTCCAGCCAAAAACATTTTTATTTAAGGAGGGAAATTGAAAATGGCAACATCAAACAAAGTAGGAAGTGAAAAAATGAGAATAAGACTAAAAGCTTATGATGCTGAATTATTAGAAAAGTCTGCTGAACAAATAGTAGAAACTGCTAAAAGAACAGGATCAAAAGTTTCAGGACCTATTCCATTACCAACACAAAAAGAAATCGTTACAATCTTACGTTCTCCACACAAACACAAAGATTCAAGAGAACAATTTGAAATGAGAACACATAAAAGATTAATTGATATTCTTTACCCAACACAAAAAACAGTTGATAGTTTAATGAAAATTGATTTACCAGCTGGTGTTGATATCGAAATCAAATTATAATTTATTACTTTATTAAAGTAAACAACAAAACCAAGCTGATGTTTATCAGCCAATAGTTAGGAGGAAAAATAAATGAAAAAAACAATTATAGGAAAGAAAGTTGGAATGACTCAAATATTTGATGAATCAGGAAAAGTTATTCCAGTTACAGTTATTGAAGCAGGACCTTGCGTAATAGCTCAAGTAAAAACAGTTGAATCTGATGGATACAATGCTATTCAATTAGGTTTTGGAGATGTAAAAGAAAGCAAAGTAAACAAACCAGAAAAAGGACACTTTGCAAAAGCTAGCATAACAGCTAAAAAACATTTAAGAGAATTTAGAGTGGACGAAGTAGAAAGCTATAAAGTAGGAGACGAAATAAAAGCAGATACTTTCGTAGCAGGAGACAAAATCGATGTTCAAGGTACATCAAAAGGAAAAGGATTCCAAGGTGTTATAAAAAGACATGGACAAAGTCGTGGACCAATGGGACATGGTTCTATGTATCATAGAAGACCAGGTTCAATGGGACCAACATCAACTCCAGGTAGAGTATTCAAAGGTAAGAAATTACCAGGACATATGGGAGTTCAAACTATAACAATTCAAAACTTAGATGTAGTTAGAGTTGATATGGACAAAAATGTAATTTTAGTAAAAGGTAGTGTTCCAGGAGTTAAAGGTGCTATCTTAAAAATAAAAACAAGTGTAAAAGCATAAGGAAGGAGGAGAATGAAGAATGCCTAAAATAGACGTATATAGTATAGAAGGAAAAAAAGTTAAAGAAGTTGAATTAAAAGATGAAATCTTTGGAATAGTACCAAACGAAGCAGTAGTACATAGCGTACTTGTAAACTTCTTAGCAAATCAAAGACAAGGTACACAAAATACAAAAACAAGATCAGAAGTTCGTGGTGGTGGAAGAAAACCATGGAGACAAAAAGGAACAGGTAGAGCAAGACAAGGTTCTATAAGAGCTCCACAATGGATTAAAGGTGGTATAGCTTTAGGACCAAAACCACGTTCATACTACTACACAGTTAATAAGAAAGAAAGACAATTAGCTGTTAAATCAGTTTTAAGTTCAAAAGTATTAGAAAATACATTAGTAGTTGTAGATTCATTAGATATGAAAGAAATTAAAACTAAAGAAATGGTAAAAGTTTTAAATAACTTAAAAGTAGAAGGAAAAACATTAATGTTATTAGCAGACAAAAATGAAAATATTCAAAAATCTGCAAGAAATATTGAAGGAGTTAAAACTACATTAGTAAATACAATAAATGTATATGATTTATTAAAATACAAAAATTTAGTTATAACTCTAGACACTGTTAAAAAATTAGAGGAGGTGTATGCATAATGAGACCAGAAGATATTATTATTGCACCTGTTATAACAGAAAAAAGTAATGATGGAATGCAAGAAGGTAAATATACTTTCGAAGTAAACAAAAAAGCTACAAAAGTTGATATTGCAAACGCAGTAGAAAAACTATTTGAAGTTAAAGTATTAAGTGTAAACACAATTACTGTAAAAGGTAAAACAAAAAGAGTTGGAAGATATGAAGGAAAAACTTCTGACTGGAAAAAAGCTATTGTAACAATAGATACAAATCCAACAGAAAAAACATATCTTGCAAAAGGCGGAAAAGCTACAAAAATGTCTAAGAAATACAAAGATTCAATAGATGAATTTATGGGAGCTTAGTTATGAGTATTTTTTCTAAAATATTAGAAGTCTTTACGAAAGAATATAGAAAAGAAACAGAGTATAGAGAGTTTCAAAAAGACAATATAAATAGAGTTAAACTAAAAAGTGATAATTATAATATTGAAGAAAGCATAGAAAGTTTAAGGAAAAATAAATTTAAAAGCAATTTTAGAGTATTGCCTGAACAAACAGCTAAGGCTTATATAAATATTCAAGAAGAACATTCTCTAGAAGTTTTAAAAGAAGATAGTAAAAGTATCGAGAGATAACTCGGATAAAAAAGAATATCTGCTAATGCGGGGCAGGAAAAGAAAGCCGTAAATATAAAATGAAAAATAGAGAAACAATGCAAGACTAAGTTTTTCATTGTTTTAAGAAGGAGAAATAAAAAATGGGAATGAAACATTTTAGACCAACAACTCCATCATTAAGAAATATGACAGTTTCTACATTTGATGAAATTACAAAGAAAGCTCCTGAAAAATCTTTATTAACAGTAAAGAAAGAAAAAGCAGGAAGAAACTCATATGGTAGAATCACAGTTCGTCATCAAGGTGGAGGAAATAGACAAAAATACAGAATAATTGATTTTAAAAGAAATAAAGACGATATGACAGCTACTGTAATTGGTATCGAATATGATCCAAACAGAAGTGCAAATATCGCATTAATCGAATATGAAGATGGAACAAAATCTTATATTCTAGCACCAGTAGGATTAACAGATGGTGACAAAGTAGTATCTGGACAAAAAGTTGATATTAAACCAGGTAACTGTATGCCAATCGAATCTATACCAGTAGGTACAATGATTCACAATATCGAATTAAATCCAGGTCAAGGTGGAAAATTAGTTAGAGCAGCAGGTCAAGAAGCTCAATTAATGGCTAAAGAAGGTAAATATGCTCACGTAAGACTTCCATCAGGAGAAATGAGATTAGTTATGACAAGATGTAGAGCAACTATTGGAACAGTTGGAAATACAGACCATGAAAATGTAAAATTAGGTAAAGCAGGAAGAACAAGACACATGGGAATTCGTCCAACAGTTAGAGGTTCTGTAATGAACCCATGCGATCACCCTCATGGTGGTGGTGAAGGTAGAGCTCCAGTAGGTCACGCAGGACCAATGACACCTTGGGGTAAACCAGCTCTAGGATACAAGACTAGAAAGAAAAACAAAAAAACTAACAAAATGATTGTTAAGAGAAGAAAATAGGAAGGAGTAAATAAATATGTCAAGATCAACTAAAAAAACTCCATACATTGCTCCAGAATTATTAAAAAGAGTTGAAGCAATGAATGAAACAGGAGCAAAAGAAGTTTTAAAAACATGGTCAAGAGCTTCTACTATATACCCTCAAATGGTTGGACACACAATAGCTGTTCATGATGGTAGAAAACATGTACCAGTATATATTACAGAAGAAATGATAGGTCATAAATTAGGAGAATTTGCTCCAACAAGAACTTTTAAAGGTCATGCAGGAGAAAAAACAACTAAAAAATAGAATTTAAAAATAGAAAAAGGGAATACAATAAAAAACTTACATTACTAATTCACAAGTAGGGGACATATCTTGTCCCAAGTGAAATAGCATAAGGTAAAAGATGTGTCCCCTTACCGAGAAATGGAGGAAAATAACGTGGAAAAACAAGAAATGCAAGAAGTTATTATTCCAGAAGCATGCGCAACACTTAAATATGCTAGAATTTCAGCTAGAAAAGTTAAAATAGTAATAGACTTAATTAGAGGAAAAAGCGTAGATGAAGCTTTAGCAATAGTAAAATATACTCCAAAAGCAGCATCTGAAATAGTAGAAAAATTATTAAAATCAGCAATCGCAAATGCTGAAAATAACCATAATATGGCACACGAAAAATTATACGTTGCAGAAGTATTTGCTAACCAAGGTCCAACTTTAAAAAGAATTAGACCAGCAGCAAAAGGTTCAGCTGTTAGAATTCGTAAAAGAACAAGTCATATAACAATAATATTAAGAGAAAGAGAAGCTTAATTATTAAATATAAAACTAAAATAAAAAAAGTAAGAGGAAGTCGTTTATCTGACATCGTTAATTCACAAGTAGGGTACATATCTTGTCCCGAGTGAAATTGCATAAGATAAAGATGTGTCCCCTTACAAAAAGAAAAGAAAGGAGCCTATAACAATGGGACAAAAAATGGATCCTCATGGATTAAGAGTAGGTGTAATTAAAGACTGGGACTCAAAATGGTATGCAAATAAAAAAGATTTTGCAAACTACCTAGTAGAAGATCACAAAATCCGTGAATATGTTAAGAAAAAATTATATGTTAGCGGAATTTCAAAAATAGAAATTGAAAGAACTGCTAAATTTGTAAAAGTTAATGTTTTCACAGCTAAACCAGGTTTAGTAATTGGTAAAGGCGGAAACTTAGCAGAAACTTTAAAAAATGAATTACAAAAAATGATAGGTAAAGAAGTTAATTTAAATATCGTTGAAGTAAAAGATGTTGATACAAATGCACAATTAGTTGCAGAAAATATCGCAGGACAACTAGAAAGAAGAATTTCATTCAGAAGAGCTATGAAACAATGTATGCAAAAAACTATGAAAGCAGGTGCTTTAGGAATTAAAACTGCAGTATCTGGAAGATTAGGTGGAGCAGACATGGCTAGAACTGAATTCTACAAAGAAGGAACAATACCACTTCAAACATTAAGAGCTGATATTGACTATGGATTTGCAGAAGCAGATACAACATACGGAAAAATCGGTGTTAAAGTTTGGATATATAAAGGAGAAGTTCTTCCAGCTAAAAAGAAAGTGGAAGGAGGAGACAAATAATGCCATTAATGCCAAAAAGAACAAAATATAGAAAACAACAAAAAGGTAGAAACAGAGGAAAAGCAATGAGAGGAAATTTCGTATCTGATGGAGAATACGGACTTCAAACAATTGAAGCTGGTTTAATTACAACAAACCAAATTGAATCTGCCCGTGTTGCTATGACTCGTTATATTAAAAGAGGTGGAAAGGTTTGGATAAAAATCTTCCCAGATAAACCAATAACAAAGAAACCAGCAGAAACTCGTATGGGTAAAGGTAAAGGAGCTGTTGAATATTGGGTAGCAGCTGTTAAACCTGGAAGAGTTATGTTTGAAATAGCAGGAGTATCAGAAGAAACAGCTAGAGAAGCTTTAAGATTAGCTGCAAATAAACTATCTGTTAAGTGCAAATTTGTTAAAAAAGAAACTGAAATAGGTGGTGAAAGTGATGAAGATTAGTAAAATAAGAGAAATGTCTTCACCAGAATTAGAAAAAGAATTAGGAGAATTAAAATCTGAATTATTTAAACTAAGATTTAGCTTAGCTACAAATGGATTAGATAATCCTATGAAAATTAAAGAAGTGAAAAAAGACATTGCAAAAATAAATACAGTATTAACTGAAAGAAAATTAGCAGAAAATGCCTAAAATTTTCAAAAACAAGTATTACTAAGAAAGCAAAATGAGTAAACAACAAGTGTACATCAGTACATATAAAATTTATGAATGTAGCTTGACGACGTAAGACAAAGTTTTTCAAAATTTTAGCAAGAAAGGAGATTAGAAAATCATGGAAGAAAGAAATCTTCGCAGAACTTATATAGGAACTGTTAAATCTAACAAAATGGATAAAACAGTTGTAGTAGCTGTAGAAACTAGTGAGAAAAATAAGACATACGGAAAAATTCAAAAAAGAACATATACTCTAAAAGCTCACGATGAAAATAACGAATGTGGAATCGGAGATAAAGTTCAAGTAATGGAAACAAGACCTTTATCAAAAGATAAAAGATATAGAGTTGTTAAAATAGTAGAAAAGGCTATAATTAAATAAGTAATAAAAGTTACCCGGCGTGGGACATATCTTGTCCGCAAAGGAATACTAAGGGGAAAGAATTAATCCCCATTAGAATCTGAAACAAGATAGAGAAAAGGAGGAACAGCGAAATGGTACAACAACAATCCATATTAAAAGTAGCTGATAACACTGGTGCAAAAGAAATTATGTGTATTAGATGTTTAGGTGGATCTTATAGAAAATATGCTGGAGTTGGAGATGTTATAGTTGCTTCTGTTAAAACAGCAACACCTGGAGGAGTTGTAAAGAAAGGTGATGTAGTTAAAGCAGTAGTAGTTAGAACTAAAAAACCAATTAGAAGAGCAGATGGTTCATACGTAAGATTCGACGAAAATGCAGCAGTTATTATAAAAGAAGATAAAAATCCAAAGGGAACACGTATATTTGGACCTGTTGCAAGAGAATTAAGAGATAAAGATTATATGAAAATTTTATCATTAGCTCCAGAAGTTCTTTAAGCTGTTAACGAAAATGTCTACTAGACATTTGAGTGTTACAGATTAAAGATGCAGGTGAGCGAAGCGAACCTGTAATCCGTAGAGAAATGTACGAAAAGTAAATTTTGAAAAGAAAATTAAAGCAAATAAAATGATAAAATGAGACCTTAAATAATAAGAAGAAGAGGTGAAATAAAAGAATGAAAATAAGAAAAGGCGATACTGTTAAAGTTTTATCAGGAAATGATAAAGGAAAAACAGGAGAAGTTTTAGAAGTAATACCAAATTCACAAAAAATCGTTGTTAAAGGAATTAACATTAGAAAAAAACATGTTAAACCAAGAAAACAAGGTGAAGAAGGTGGAATTATTCCAGTAGAGTGTGCAATTCACTCAGCAAAAGTAAATGTAGTTTGCCCTAAATGTGGAAAGGCTACAAGAATTGGTTATGAAGTAGAAAAAGACGAAAAAGTACGTATTTGTAAAAAATGCGGAGCAAAAATAAAATAAAAAATAAGCATGGAAGGAGGAATACATAAACCATGGAAATATTAAAAGAACAATATCAAAAGGAAGTAGTTCCTGCAATGATGAAAAAATTCAACTACAAATCTGTTATGGAAGTTCCAAAATTAGAAAAAGTAGTAATTAACATAGGATTAGGAGATATAAAAGATAATCCAAAATCATTAGAAAATGCAATGAACGATATAAAAATCATAACTGGTCAAGCACCAATTGTGACAAAAGCTAAAAAAGCTATTGCAGCCTTCAAAATAAGAGAAGGTGTAAACATGGGATGCAAAGTTACATTAAGACAAGGAAAAATGTATGATTTCGTATACAAATTATTTAATGTAGCATTACCAAGAGTAAGAGATTTCAGAGGAGTATCAAAAAATTCTTTTGATGGTAGAGGAAACTACTCAATGGGAATTAAAGAACAATTAATTTTCCCAGAAATCGAATATGATAAAGTAGACAAAATTAGAGGTATGGACATAATTTTCGTTACAACTGCTAAATCAGACGAAGAAGCAAGAGAATTATTAACACTTTTAGGAATGCCTTTTAAAGCATAATAAAGTAAAATAGAAAAGTTTGATTAAAAACGAGTAGTACTAGGAAAAAAATAAAATTTTTATGAAATATATTTGTATATTAAAGAAAAATTTTAAAAGTTTGACAACGTAATACTAAGTTTATAATCAAGATTTAAGAAAGGAGAAAGCCAATGGCTAAATTGTCTTTAAAAGTAAAACAAGCAAGAGAACAAAAATACAAAACAAGAGAATACAATAGATGCAAAATCTGTGGAAGACCACATGCTTACATTAGAAAATACGGAATATGCCGTGTATGCTTTAGAGAATTAGCACACAAAGGTGAAATTCCTGGAGTTAAAAAAGCAAGTTGGTAAAAAATTAAAGTTAAAGTAAGGAAAACATAAAAATGTGACTCCTTACCGAGGAAAAGGAGGGAAAATATTTAAATGAATACAACAGACCCAATAGCAGATATGCTAACAAGAATAAGAAATGCAAATAGCTCAAAACATAAAACAGTTGACATACCAGCTTCTAATATGAAAAAAGCTATAGCTAAAATTTTATTTGAAGAAGGATATATAAAATCATTTGAAGAAATTAATGATGATGTACAAGGAGTTATAAGAATCACATTAAAATATAATGAAAAAGGTGCTAGAGTAATTGATGGTATAAAAAGAATTAGTAAACCAGGATTAAGAGTATATGCATCAAAAGATGAATTACCACAAGTATTAAATGGATTAGGAATAGCCTTAATTTCTACTTCAAGAGGAATCTTAACAGATAAAGAAGCAAGAAAAGAAGGACTAGGAGGAGAAGTTCTAGCTTACATATGGTAATTAAATTATAATAAAAGAAAAGAAGGAGGCAAGCAAGTCATGTCAAGAATAGGAAACAAACCTATTAATGTACCAGCAGGTGTAGAAGTAAGTATAGATGGAAATCACCTAACAGTAAAAGGACCTAAAGGAACATTAGAAAGAGATATTCATAAAAATATTACTGTTTCTATAGATGGAAATGTTATTAATGTAACAAGACCAAATGATGAAGCAGAAAATAGAAGTTTACATGGATTAACAAGAACATTAATAGCTAACATGATAGAAGGTGTTCTTAATGAATATAAAAGAGAATTACAAATAGTTGGTGTTGGATACAGAGCTCAAAAACAAGGAAATAAATTAGTAATGAACTTAGGATATTCTCATCCAGTAGAGATAGAAGAACCAGCAGGAATTACATTTGATGTACCAAACGCAAATACAATTATTGTAAGAGGTATTGATAAAGAAGTTGTTGGTCAAACAGCAGCAGTTGTTAGAACAAAAAGACCACCAGAAGTTTACCATGGAAAAGGTATTAAATATGCTGAAGAACATATTAGACGTAAAGAAGGTAAAGCTGGTAAAAAATAAAGTTTAAATTGAAAAAAGGATAACTAAAACCAATTAAACACTATTAACAAGGAAAATGGATATATTCATTAATCCAAGTATAGGTGGAAAAGGTGAAAAGTGTCCCCTAACCTTAGTAGAAAGGAGAAATCAAGAAATGATTACAAAAACAGATAGAAAAGCTGAAAGAATCAGAAGACATATTAGAGTTCGTACAAAAATTAGCGGAACTGCAGAACGTCCAAGATTATGTATCTATAGAAGCAATAAAAATCTTTTTGTACAAGTAATTGACGATGTAGCAGGAGTTACAATTTGTCAAGCATCTACTTTAGATAAAGAAGTAAAAACAAAGCATGCAAATAAAGAAGCTGCTAAAGAAGTAGGAGCATTAATAGCAAAAAGAGCTATAGAAAAGAATATTAAAACTGTTGTTTATGACAGAGGTGGATATGTTTATCACGGAGTTGTAAAAGAATTAGCAGAAGCTGCAAGAGAAGCAGGATTAGAGTTTTAAAAAAGGAGGGAAGATAAAGTGCACGAAGAGAATACACCAGAATTAAAAGAAAAAGTAGTTGCAATTAACAGAGTTGCAAAAGTTGTAAAAGGTGGTAGAACTTTCCGTTTTAGTGCTGTTGTAGTAGTAGGAGACGGAGCAGGACATGTAGGAGTTGGAAATGGAAAAGCAGCAGAAGTTCCAGATGCAATAAAGAAAGCTATTCAAGAAGCTAAAAAGAACTTAATAGAAGTTCCAATCGTAGGAACAACAATACCACATGAATTTATAGGTAAATTTGGTAGCGCAAGTGTTATGTTAAAACCAGCAACAGAAGGTACTGGAATCATAGCAGGAGGAAGCGTTAGACCAGTTATAGAACTTGCAGGATATAGAGATATCCGTACAAAAGTTATAGGAACAAACAATCCAAGAAATGTTGTTTATGCTACAATTGAAGGATTAAAGAAAATGCAAACTATTGAACAAGTTGCAGCAAAAAGAGGAAAGAAAGTAGAAGAAATTTTATAATATAGTATAGATAACAGAGTTAAAATATATATTATAAAATTTAATATCTGTTATCTCTAATACGAATTTAAATATTAAAGAGGAGGTGTAATCCCATAATGAAATTAGACGAATTAAAACCAGCACAAAAAACAGAAACAAAGAAAAGAGTTGGACGTGGAGTAGGTTCTGGTCTAGGAAAAACATCAGGAAGAGGTCATAAAGGACAAAAAGCAAGATCTGGTGGAGGAGTTAGACGTGGATTCGAAGGAGGTCAAACACCATTATATAGAAGATTACCAAAAAGAGGATTTACAAATATACATGCTAAAAATTACACAGAAGTAACTTTAACAATGCTTAACAAATCTAGCAAAGAAGAAGTAACTGCTGAAACATTAATAGCAGATGGAATCATTTCTAAAGCAAATGATGGTATAGTTGTTATCGCAACAGGTAAATTAGATAAAAAATTAACTGTTAAAGCTGTAAGATTCACTAAAGGAGCTAAGGAAAAAATAGAAGCTTTAGGTGGAAAGACAGAGGTGATATAGTTGTTTAATACAATAAAAAATGCTTTAAAAACACCAGATGTTAGAAAAAGATTATTATACACTTTATTGCTAATTGTAGTATTCCGTTTAGGATGTTATATTACAGTACCAGGAGTAAATACATTTGCATTAAGTGAAGCATTTAATGGTCAAGGAATTGCATCATTAATAGATATGATATCAGGAGGAGCTTTTTCTCGTTTATCTATTTTTGCGATGTCAATTAGTCCATACATAACAGCTTCAATTGTAATCCAACTATTAGCAATGGTAATACCTGCTTTAGAAAGATTAACAAAAGAAGGTGGAGAAGAAGGAAGAAATAAAATTAATCGTTATACAAAATTGTTAACAATAGTATTAGCATTAATTGAAGGATTAGGAATTTACTTATCTTATCGTTCTTCTGGAATATTTATAGATACAAGCTTTATTACTGGAACAACAGTTGTTATCTCATTAATGGCAGGAACAGCGCTACTTATGTGGCTTGGAGAGGAAATTACTAGTAAAGGTATTGGTAATGGAATATCAATAATCATATTTGTAGGTATTATAGCTGGTTTACCATCAGGAGTAACAACAATATGGAATTTAATATTTGGAGCAGGAACATTTTCAACAACAGGATTATTAATTGCATTAGGAATTATAATAGGAGCAATCTTATTAGTAGCAGGAGTTGTATTTGTACAACAAGCTGAGCGTAGAGTACCAGTTCAATATTCTAAAAAAGTAGTAGGAAGAAAAATGGTAGGAGCTCAAAATACAAACATTCCTTTAAAACTTGCTATGGCAGGTGTAATGCCAGTTATTTTTGCAAGTAGTTTTATGACATTCCCAGCAATGATAATTCAAATGTTTGCACCAAATATCGCATATGAAACAGGTTTTTGGAATGTAATATACAATTTTTCAATTGCAACATCTACATCAAATGTAGCAATTGGATATTCAATAGTTAATGCAATAGTATACTTATTATTAATTATTGGATTTACATTTTTCTATACATATGCAACATTTAATCCAGCAGAGGTATCAAATAATATTAAAAGAAATGGTGGATTTATACCAGGAATAAGAGCAGGTAAACCAACAACGGATTATTTATCTGCAATAATTTCTAAATTAACAATATTTGGAGGATTATTCTTATCAGTAATTGCAATATTGCCAATGCTTTTAAGATTTACAAATTTAAATATTGCATTTGGTGGAACATCAATATTAATCGTAGTTGGTGTTGCATTAGAAACTGTACAACAATTAGAATCTCAACTTGTAATGAGACATTATAAAGGATTCTTAGAATAAATAAAAAAATTGGACTTTTAGATGTAAAATACATCATACAAAAGTCTAATTTTTTTTTGAAAGCTAGATAAAAATATAAGAGCATAAGTCAAAAAAAGAGGATTCTTAAAATAAGAATCCTCTTAAAACTAATAAAAATTAGTTTTAGATATTCATGCGTGGACATAAGGTTCAAAAGGACCGTCTTCTTCTTTCTGAACTTTAATTAAACCAGTGTCAGAAACTATTACTTTAGTGAATTCTACAGGAACAATAAGTTCACTTGATTCACTTTCGACTTCATATACACCTGACAAAGATTTAATCTTATTTCCAATCTTAACCTCATCTGAAACAACAACTTTGTTTGTTCCGTTACAGCAAGGAGCAAGAACAGTATGTTTCGCTGAAATAAGAATGGTGCCAGAGTAAGAATAAAGTCCAAATTTTGAATCTTCTCTAACAATAATTCCTATGTCGTAAAATACAATGTAATTGTACTTTACAGGAACAATCTCATGTCCATAAAAGTCATAGACACCTAAGAGAGAGTTCTCGTTGTTTTCTATGACAACAGAAGTTTTATGAATGTCCTTGACAGTTAAGCCTTCAGGTAAAGAAAATTCGGCAACAACATGGTCTTTACGATTACGAATAGAAACCATGCCAAGATCCAAAATTACTTTGTAACCATGAATATTTTTTTCTTCCCGCATAAAAAATCTCCTTTCATAATAATAAAAAGAAATATATTAAATTGTAACAAAAGTATTATAACACAATTAACATAAAAGTACAATAAAAATATAATAAAAAAATACTGTTTTTGAAAATGAGAAAAAAGTTCTTTAAATCAATAATTATTATTTTTATTAAAATTTCATAAAGAAATGTATACAGGATAACTAAAAAAAGATATAATATATAAAGAAAATATAAAAACATAAAAAAGGAGAAAGCATATATGAATATTATAATGTTAGGAAAGCCTGGTTCTGGAAAAGGAACAGTGGGAAAAATGTTATCTGAACAATTAGGAATTGTCCATATATCAAGTGGGGAATTATTTAGAAGTTATATAAAAAAAGCAGGAGATATAGGAAAAGAAATAGATAAATATGTATCAAAAGGAAAACTAGTTCCAGATGAACTAGCTATAATATTAGTAGAAAAGAGATTAGAAGAAAAAGATTGTAAAAATGGCGTTATATTAGACGGATTTCCAAGAACAATAAAACAGGCAGAAGAATTAAATGAATTCTTAGATAAAAAAGAAAGTAAAATTAATGTAGCCGTAGAATTACAATTATCAGATGAAGAAATAATAGACAGAATCATAAAAAGAAGAGTGTGCTCAAATAATGATTGTAGAGAAATATATAATCTAGAGTATAAAAGACCAAAAATAGAAGGAATTTGTGATAAATGTGGAAGTAAATTAATTCAAAGAAAAGATGACACAATAGAAACTGTAAAGCAGAGATTGGAAATATATCATGAAACATCTGAAAAATTAGTAGATTACTATAAAAACAAAGATCTATTATATGCTGTAAAATTAAATTTACATTCAGGAAAAACATCCGAAGATGTAGTAAAAGAGGTAAAAGAATATTTAGGTAAATAAAAAGTCTTAACAAAAAAAGTAAATTACAAAAAATGCAAATACTTTAAATAATATATAATAAAAAAGGAAAAAGCTAGAAAAAATGTTTATTTTTTCTAGTTTTTATGTTATAATAAATATTAGTGGTAAAAAGAAAAGAGGAAAAATAATGGTAACAATTAAGTCAAAACAAGAAATAGAAAAAATGCGAGAAGCAGGAAAAATAGCAGATTTGGCACAAAGAGCAGTAGAAAAAGCTATAAAGCCAGGGGTGTCTACATGGGAATTGGACAAAATAGCAGAAAATGAAATGAAAAAATATGGTGCAATTCCAGCAGAAAAAGGATATCCAAGTGGAGTAAAAGGAGTACCAGCATTTCCAGGATCAATATGTGCATCTGTTAACGATGAAGTAATTCATGGAATACCTTCAAAAAGGGTTATATTAAAAGAAGGAGATATAATAAGTATAGATTTAGTTGCATATAAAGATGGATTTAATGGAGATTGCGCAAGAACATATGCAGTTGGAAAAATAGACAAGACTTCACAAAAACTAATAGAAGTAACAAAACAAGCATTTTTTGAAGGAATAAAATTTGCTAAAAAAGGAAATAGAATAGGGGATATATCACATGCCATTGGAGAATTCGTAGAAAAGAATGGCTTTAATGTAGTAAAAGAATTTCAAGGACATGGAATAGGAAGACAAATGCATGAAGATCCAGGAATACCAAACTACGGAAAACAAGGTAGAGGAGTAAGATTAGAACCAGGAATGACACTTGCTATAGAACCTATGGTAATGGTAGGTTCAGATGAGATTCTAGAACTAGATGACGGATGGACAATTATAACAGAAGATGGTCAAAGAGCAGCTCATTATGAAAATACAATTTTAATTACAGAAAATGAGCCAGAAATATTGACAAAAAATTAAAATTATTATATACTATATTAGCTATTGTATGCGCAAATGTAAAATGTGCACATATAAAAATAATAAAACCATAGAAAAATGGAGGAAAAAATGGCAAAAGAAGATGTTATTGAAATAGAAGGAACAGTAGTAGAAACACTACCAAATACTAATTTTAAAGTAGAACTTGAAAATGGACATCAAATATTAGCTCATATTTCTGGAAAATTAAGAATGAATTACATTAAAATTTTACCAGGAGACAAAGTAAAAGTAGAACTTTCACCTTATGACTTAACAAGAGGACGTATTACTTGGAGAGCAAAATAAAATATTTAATATTTAGTTAAAAAGATTATGTGTTAAAAATGAGGTGCTTTGGTGAGATGTATAATTTCATTTAGCCTGATACCCTGTACATCTGACCATTACACATCATAGTAAATAACTCATAATTTTAATAGATTATAAAGATAATCAAGATTGCAGGAGGTGTGGTTAAGAATGAAAGTAAGACCATCAGTAAAGAAAATTTGCGAAAAATGCAAAATAATTAAAAGAAAAGGTGTTATTAGGGTTATTTGTGAAAATCCAAAACACAAACAAAGACAAGGTTAATTATATAACTTTAATTTACGATATTAACACAAATGTAGAAGCGGCTGTAGATTTTAAAATCTATAAATCTGATTTGTGTTTATATACATGTCTAAAAGAAATATAAAGATTGGACCTTTCCAATGCATTTCACTTTATGTTCCTTAAGTAGACAAACTATTATTTATAAAATAAATTATGGAGGTGCTAAACAATATGGCTCGTATAGCAGGAGTAGATTTACCTAGAGAAAAAAGAGTAGAAATAGGACTTACTTATATATATGGTATTGGACTATCAACTTCTCAAAAAATATTAAAAGATGCTGGTGTAAATCCAGATACAAGAGTAAAAGATTTAACAGCAGAGCAAGAACAAGCAATTAGAAAAGCAATGGAAGGAATTACTGTAGAAGGTGATTTAAGAAGAGAAGTTGCATTAAACATTAAAAGATTAACAGAAATTGGTTGTTATAGAGGATTAAGACATAGAAGAGGTCTTCCAGTAAGAGGACAAAGAACAAAAACTAACGCTCGTACAAGAAAAGGACCAAGAAAATTAGTAAGCAAAAGTAAAAAATAGAAATTAGGAGAGCATAAAAAATAAATCATAAATTCACATAAGTGGAAAAATATTTCACTAGTGAAAATGAAAAAAGTAAAAATGTGTCCCCTACATATAAAAAATAGGAGGTAAAATAAATGGCAAAGCCTGTAACAAAAAGAACAACAACTAGAAGAAGAGATAGAAAAAATATCGAAAAAGGTATGGCTCATATTCATTCTAGCTTTAATAATACAATAGTTACAATTACAGATGTTCAAGGAAATGCACTTTCTTGGGCAAGTGCTGGAGAACTAGGATTTAAAGGTTCTAGAAAAAGCACACCATTTGCAGCAGGAGAAGCTGCAGAAACAGCTGCAAAAGCAGCAATGGAACACGGTTTAAAATCAGTTGAAGTATTTGTAAAAGGACCTGGTTCAGGACGTGAAGCAGCAATCCGTTCATTACAAGCAGCTGGATTAGAAATAAGTAGCATTAAAGATGTTACACCAATTCCACACAATGGTTGTAGACCACCAAAAAGACGTAGAGTATAAAAATAAAAAAGGAGAACATTAAAAAACTGACATCATTAATTCACAAGAGTGGGACATATCTTGTCCCTAGTAAGATGGCAGAAGGTAAAGATGTGTCCCCTACATAAATTAAAGGAGGAAATATAAAAATGGCAAGATATAAAGACGAACAATGCCGTATTTGCCGTAGAGAAGGACAAAAGTTATTCTTAAAAGGTTCAAGATGTTATACAGATAAATGCAGTATTTCTAGAAGAAATTATGCGCCTGGACAAAATGGACAAAAGAAGAAAAAACTTTCAGAATATGGTACTCAATTAAGAGAAAAACAAAAAACAAAAGCATTTTATGGAGTTGGTGAAAAACAATTCAGAAAATACTTTGATATGGCTTCTAATACAAAAGGTAAAACTGGTGAAGTTTTATTACAAATATTAGAAAGCAGATTAGATAATGTAGTATACAGACTTGGATATGGAAGCTCAAGAGCTCAAGCAAGAATGTTAGTAACACATGGAGCTTTTGAAGTAAATGGTCATAAAGTAGATATACCATCATATTTAGTAAAAGCGGGAGATGTAATAGCAGTAAGAGAAACTAAAAAAGATAATGGAGCTATTAAATTAAATGTAGAAGAAAATGCAGCAAGACCAGTTCCAGAATGGTTAGAAAAAGACGTAGAAAAATTAAGTGGTAAAGTGGTAAGATTAGCATCTAGAGAAGATGTTGATATCCCAGTAGAAGAACATTTAATAGTAGAGCTTTACTCTAAATAATAGTTAGAAGTTAGAAAATTAGAAACCAAAGCATAAAACTTCTAAAGAAGATAAAAGGAGAAGTAGAGTATGGAAAAGGTAAAAAGATTAGAAATTTAATTCTGACCTCTAACCTCTAATCTCTAACTTCTAAGTAAATAGGAGGTAAAAATGATAGAATTTGAAAGGCCAAATATTAAATGCTTAGAAATAGACAATGAAACAAACTATGCAAAATTTGTTTGTGAGCCATTAGAACGTGGTTATGGAGTTACTATAGGTAATTCACTAAGAAGAATATTACTTTCTTCTTTACCAGGTGCAGCAATAACAAGTGTAAAAATTGAAGGTGTTGTACATGAATTTTCTACAATACCAAATGTAGTAGAAGATGTTACAGAAATAATAGTAAATTTAAAAATGGTTAGATTAAAATTACATAAAAACGAAGAAAAAATAGTTCGTATAGATGTAAAAGGTGAAGGTGAAGTAAAAGCAGGAGATATTATCACAGACGATCAAGTTGAAGTATTAAATCCTGACCTACATATAGCTACTTTATCAGAAGGAGCACATCTTCAAATAGAAATGACTGTAGAAATGGGAAGAGGTTATAACTCAGCTGAAAAGAATAAAAAAGAGAATCAACCTTTAGGTGTATTACCAATAGACTCAATCTACACACCTGTAAAAAAAGTAAACTATGCAGTAGAAAATACAAGAGTTGGTCAAAATATCGATTACGATAAACTAACAATTGAATTATGGACAGATGGAAGCTTAGCTCCATACGAAGCATTAAGCTTAGCTGCAAAAGTTATGACAGGACATTTAGAATTATTTATAGATTTATCAGAAACTGCAAAAAACACACAAGTAATGATAGAAAAAGAAGAAAATAAGAAAGAAAAAGTCTTAGAAATGACAATAGAAGATTTAGAGTTATCTGTAAGATCATTTAATTGTCTAAAAAGAGCTGGTATTTCAACAGTAGAAGATATTACTAATATGACAGAATCAGAAATGATGAAAGTAAGAAATCTAGGAAAGAAATCTTTAGATGAAGTAACATTTAAATTACGTTCATTAGGTTTAGATTTTGCCAAAGAAGAAGAGTAAAAATAAAATAATAAGTAAGGAAAGAATACCTTACCAAGAAATAGGAGGAAAACAAAGTGGCAGTAAATAGAAAATTAGGTAGAACAACAGACATTCGTAATGCAATGTTAAAAACTGGTTTAACAGACTTAATTTTACACGGAAAAATTCAAACCACAGAAGCAAGAGCCAAAGAAATAAAATCAATGGCTGATAGCATTATTTCCTTAGCAATAAAAGAAAAAGATAATTTTGAAATGGTAGATGTAAAAGTTGTAAAAGCAAAATTAGATAATAAAGGAAATAAAGAAACAGAGCTTGTAAAAAGCAAAAATGGTAAAGAATATTTAAGAGTTGTAAAAGAAGAAAAAACAGAAAAAAGACAAAAAGATATGCCAACAAGATTAAATGCTAGAAGAAAAATGATGAGAATGATGAATAAGGTAAAAGATGAAAATGGAAACAATATCGATTTACCAGCAAAATTATTCAATGAAATAGCTCCAAAATATGAAGGTAGAGTTGGTGGTTATACACGTATAATCAAAGCTGGACCACGTAGAGGAGACGCAGCAGAAGTTGTAATTTTACAATTAGTTTAATAAATATTAAGATAAAAAAGCCTAGTTAACTAGGTTTTTTTATTTTAAATAAAAAAATGACAAATTTTACTAAAACACTTGTATTCTAAGAAAAAATAGTGTATACTAATAATGTAAACAAAATGAATTAGCAAAGAGCGGAAACCAATTCCGCTCTTTACTTGTATAATAAGGAGGAAAGTTATTGGCAAGCATTGAAGAAAAAGTAGAAAGCTTAATAAAAGAAAAAGTTCAAGATTTAGGATATAAACTTTATGATATACAGTATTCAAAAGAAGGAAAAGATTATTTTTTAAGAATTTTTATAGACAAAGAAGATGGAATAGATTTAAATGATTGTGAAAAAGTAAGCAATGAAATAAATCCACTGCTTGATGAAAAAGATTTTATAAAAGAGATGTATTTCTTGGAAGTTTCATCACCAGGAGTTGAAAGAATATTAAGAAAAGATGAACATTTAAAAGATGCATTAGGTAAAGAAGTAGAGGTAAAATTGTTTAAACCTATAGAAAAACAAAAAGAGTTTATAGGAATTTTAGAAAATTACGATGAAGAAAAAATAATACTTAAGTTAGAAGAAAACGAAGAGCAAAAAGAAATAGAAAGAAAAAATATTTCGTTAATGAAATTAAAATTTAATTGGTAAAGTATAGAAAAGAAATTAAATTGTAAAATTAAAAATTGAAATTTAAATATAAAATAAAGAAAGGATTGATTAAAAAATGAAGAAAAAAGAAAAAAAAGGAAATGAACCAGCAATAGATAGTACAAACTTAATTTTAGCAATGGAGGAACTTGGAAAAGAGAGTGGAATTCAAAAAGAATATTTATTAGATGCTATTGAAACAGCATTAGTTACAGCTTATAAGAAAAACTACGATTGTGAAGACGAAAATGTAAAAATTACAATGGATAAAGAAACAGGAGAAATCCATGTATATATGCAAAAAGAAATAGTAGAAGATGTAGAAAATCCAAAAACACAAATGTCAATAGAAGAAGCAAAAGCAATAGATAAAAAGTATAAAATTGGTGATGTATATGAACAAGAACTAGTACCTAAGAATTTTGGAAGAATTGCAGCAGGAACAGCTAAGCAAGTAATTATTCAAAAAATAAGAGAAGCATCAAGAGAATTCTTATACAATGAATATAACGAAAGAAAAGGAGAAATAGTTTCAGGAATAGTTCAAAAGGCAGATGGAGGAGTAGTTGTTGTAGACTTAGGTAGAATAGAAGGAATAATGACAGTTAAAGAACAAATACCAACAGAAAAATATCATGTAAATGATAAAATAAGAGCTTGTATTATAGATGTAGAAAGAGGATTAAAAGGAAGTACACAAGTTATGATTTCAAGAGCTCACAATGATTTTGTAAGAAAATTATTTGAACTTGAAATTCCAGAGATATATGAAGGACTAATAGAAATTAAAAGTGTTTCAAGAGATCCAGGAAATAGATGCAAAGTAGCTGTATACTCACAAAATCCAAATATAGATCCCGTAGGTTCTTGTGTAGGACAAAAAGGAATACGTATACAAAATATTATAAATGAATTAAATGGAGAAAAAATAGACGTTATTGAATGGAATGAAGATCCAGCAATTTATATTTCATCAGCATTACTTCCAGCACAAGTAATGGCAGTAGATATAAAAGAAGAAGAACATTTTGCTCAAGTAATAGTACCAGATGATCAATTATCTTTAGCAATAGGAAAAGCAGGACAAAATGCAAGATTAGCAGCTAAACTTACAAATTGGAAAATAGATATTAAGAGTGAAAGTCAATTTAGAGAAATGATACAAAATATGCAAAACGAAGAAAAGACTGAAGAAGTAGAAGAATAGAAGTACTAGGAATAAACAGCTAGTCTTAGAATAGAATAAAATAAAGGTGTGATTAATTTGAAAGATATACCAAAACGTACATGTATAGGTTGCAACGAAATAAAAAATAAAAAAGATTTAATAAGAGTAGTAAAAAATAAAAACGGAGAGATTTTTGTAGATAAAACAGGAAAAGCAAATGGAAGAGGAGCCTATATTTGTAATAATATAGAATGCTTAGAAAAAGCTATAAAAACTAAAAGGTTAGAAAGAACTTTTGAAGTTGCAATAGAATCTCAAGTATACGAAAATTTGAGAGGTGAAATGCTTGGAAAATAATAAGAAAATATATGGTTTATTAGGGCTAGCAAGAAGAGCTGGAAAGCTGAGTTTTGGTACTGAAAGTTCAAAAGAGATAATAGAAAAGAATAAAGCAAAATTGGTAATAGTTGCAGAAGATTGCAGTGAAAGAACAAAGAAAAATTTTAAACAATTATGCGAAAATTATAATACAGAAATTAGAATTATAGGTAATATTGAAGAAATAAGTAAAAGTATAGGACAAGTAAATAAAGCTGTAATTGTAGTTAAAGATGAAAATTTTGCAAAAGAATTGATGAAAATAATTGATGGGGGTGAAGTTATTGGGTAAGATAAAAATTCATGAATTAGCAAAGGAAATGGGCTTAACCAGTAAAGAAGTAATTGAAAAAGCAATAAAGCTTGGAATAGAAGCAAAAACACACATGAGTGGTGTAGATGAAAATGAAGCAGAAAAAATAAAATCAGCTTTTGGAAAGGAAAGAAAAGAAGAAATTAAAAAGGAAGAAAATAAGAAAGAAGAAAAGAAAAACGAAACACCTGTAATAATAAGAAGACAAGTAATTATTACAGATGAAGAAAAAGATAAAGAAAAAGAGCAAAAGCAAAAAGAACAAAAAGGAAAACAAGTTGGATTTGTAGAAAGAAACAAAAATGCAGACTATAATATTGTGTATAGAAATAAGCCTACTAAACCAATGACTGTAAGTGAACTTTTTGGAATAGGAAAGAAAGAAGAAGCTAAAAAAGAAGAAAAGAAAGAGGAAATTAGCAAAAAAGAAGAAATTATGACAGAGAAAGTAGTAGAAAAAAAAGAAAAAACAGAAAATGTAGAACAAAAAAGAACAGAAAGAAGCTTTGAAAACAATAGACAAAATAATAGATATAATAATCAAAATTCTTTTCAAAATCGTAATAATAATCAAAACAGAGATAACAGAGATAATAGAGAAAATAGACCAGGAAGAGATAATAGAGGAAACTTCCAAAATAGAGATAATAATGGCTTTCAAAAGCGTGATAATAATTTTAGAAACAATCAAAATAGAAATCAAAATGGAGGAAACTTTAATCGTGAAAGAAGACCATTAGATGATAGAGGAATTGACAAAAATATAAAAGACATAATGGCTACAGATATTGTAGAAAAGGAAAACCAAAGAGATTTTGCTTCAAAAGCAATAGATAAAGTTAAATCAGAAAGAAAAGAAGAAAAAAATCAAAAAGCAAACAAAAATAAAAAAGGCGGAAGATTTAACGAAGAATTTGATGGTGGAAAATTAAAAGATTTAAAACAAGTAGATAGACTATCAAATATGTTTGATGATCAAGAAGGTGGAATGCTTGATTATTATGATTTAACTACAGCGAGAGGAAAAAGAAATAAAAAGAAAGCATCTAAGACTCAAGAAGAAAGAACTCAAAAAATATTTAAGTTAACAGAAATTACAATTCCAGAATCTATAACAGTTAAAGATTTAGCAGTAGAATTAAAGAAAACATCAGCAGAAGTTATTAAAAAACTATTTGGATTTGGAATAATGGCAACAATAAATAATGAGTTAGATTTTGATACAGCATATTTAGTTGCAGAAGAATTTGGTGTAAATGCAACTAAAAAGGAAAGTGTAAAAGAAGAAGATATTTTATTTGACGACTCAGAAGATAAAGAAGATGAATTACAACCAAGACCACCAGTAGTTGTTGTTATGGGACACGTAGACCATGGTAAAACATCTTTGCTAGATGCAATTCGTAAAACTAATGTAATTGAAGGAGAAGCAGGAGGAATTACACAAGCAATAGGTGCTTACATGGTAAATATAAATGGAAGAGATATTACTTTCTTAGATACACCAGGTCACGAAGCATTTACAAGTATGCGTGCCAGAGGTGCACAAATTACAGATATAGCAATATTAGTAGTTGCTGCAAATGATGGTGTTATGCCACAAACTGTAGAAGCTATTAACCATGCTAAAGCTGCGGGAATTCCAATTATAGTTGCAGTAAACAAAATAGATTTACCAGAAGCAAATGTAGACAAAGTAAAACAAGAATTAATGAAATATGAATTAGTACCAGAAGAATGGGGTGGAGATACAATTTATGTTCCTATCTCAGCAAAACAACATACAAATATTGATGAATTATTAGAAATGGTACTATTACAAGCAGATGTATTAGAACTAAAAGCAAATCCTAATAAACAAGCTAAAGGTGCAGTTATAGAAGCAAGATTAGATAAAGCTAAAGGACCAATAGCATCAATGTTAGTACAAAGAGGAACATTAGATGTAGGAGACACAATAGTTGTAGGTTCTTCAATCGGTAGAATTAGAGCAATGAAAAATGATAAAGGCCAAATGGTAAAAAAAGCCGGACCATCTACACCAGTTGAAATAATGGGATTAACAGAAGTTCCAGAGTCTGGAGAAGTATTCTATGAAGTTAAAGATGAAAAAATGGCAAAACACTTAATAGAAAGAAGAAAACGTGCACAAAGAGAAAAATCTATAAATCAAATGGCACCAGTTACTTTAGACAACTTGTTTAGCCAAATGGAAGAAGGAAAATTAAAACAATTAAATATTATTGTTAAAGCAGATGTACAAGGAAGTGCGGAAGCATTAAAACAATCTTTAGAAAAATTATCTGATGAAGAAGTAAGAGTAAGAGTTATACACAGTGCAGCAGGAGCTGTTACAGAGTCTGATGTAACTTTAGCTAAAGTATCAAATGCTATTATAATTGCATTTAATGTAAGACCAGTTGCGACAGCAAAACAAGCTGCTGAAAAAGAAGAAGTTGAAATAAAACAATATTCAGTTATATACCAAGCAATAGATGATGTTAAAGCAGCAATGAAGGGTATGCTTGATCCAATTTATGAGGAAAAAGTTATTGGTAATGTTGAAGTAAGACAAGTATTTAAAGTTTCAAATGTAGGAACAATAGCAGGTGCATACGTATTAGAAGGAAAAATTGAAAGAAATGCAGGAGTAAGAGTATTACGTGAAAATGTTGTTATTCATGAAGGAAAGCTAGTATCTTTAAAACGTTTCAAAGATGATGTAAAAGAAGTTGCAAAAGGATATGAATGTGGTATGCAAATAGAAAATTACAATGACTTAAAAGAAGGCGATATTATAGAAGTTTATGTCATGGAAGAAGTAAAAAGATAAAAGGATGTGAGATAATGTCAAAAAAGAAGAATAAAAAAATAAAAATTCCTAAAAATAGAGATATAGAGGAAATGATAGAACAAGAAGAAAATAATATAAGTTATATGACAATGGAAGACATAGTATATGAAATAGATCAAAAGAACTTACAAAAACAGAAGAGAGAAGAGTTCATTAAAGGTTTAAAACAAGAAAGTGAAAAAGTAGAACTCGAAAAGAAAATAGAAAGTCATAACAAAAGAATAGAAGCACAAGAACATGATGAAAAAAGAAGAATAGAACTCTTAAAAGCAATGAACAAAGCAGAAAGGCAACCATCTATTGAAGAAATTGCAATAGAAAAGGAAATACAAGAGTTTTATAGAGAAGCACAAAGAAAAACAGACGAGTATATTAAAAACTATAATAAAAATAGTAACGAAAAAGAAAATCAAGAGAAAGTGAAGCAAAAAACAAAGAAAAAGCAAAATAATCATAAAGTAACAGGAACGGGAAATGTTTTTTGTTCAGAAGAGTTTAAAAAAATGTGGGAAGAATCTCAAAAAGAGAATGAACTAGATTCAGAAGAGAGATAAAGGAGGGCGTTATGCCAAAAAACGAAAATAGATTAAATCGTATTGATGAAGAGTTAAAAAAAGAACTTAGTCAGATTATTTCATATGAACTAAAGAACCCTGAGGTAACAGGAATGATTAGTGTAACAAGAGTAAAAATAACTCCAGACTTAAAATATGCAAAAGTCTATGTAAGCATTTTAAATTCTAAAAATGATGAAAAAACAATAGAAGGATTGAAAAAATCAGCAGGATTTATGAGAAGCCAAATAGCTAAAAGAATAAATCTAAGAATTACACCAGAATTGGTTTTTGAAAAAGATGATTCAATGGAATATGGAATGAAAATAGAGGCTATTTTAAAAGATTTAAACAAATAGTATCAAAAGGAGAGATAAAATGACTTTAGAACATATATTAGAAGAAATAAAAAAAGCAAAAAGAATTGTTATATTAACCCATGAAAATCCAGATGGAGATGCAGTAGGTAGTAGTTTAGCAATGTACATTGCACTAAAGGAAATGGGAAAAGAACCAGACATTATTATTCCAGAACTTCCAAAAGTATTTAACTTTTTACCTGAAGTAGAAAATATAAAAAAGGAAGGGACAAAAGATCCATACGATTTAGCAATAGCATTAGATTGTGCAACAATAAAAATGCTTAATGGTTGGGCAAATTATTTTGAAGATGCTAAATCAAAAGTTACAATAGATCATCATGGAACAAATACAATGTATGGTGATTATAACTATGTAAATCCAGATGCTCCAGCATGTGCACAAACTTTAATAAGTATAATTCAATACTTTGGAGTAGATATAGATAAAAAAATTGGAACATGTCTTTTAACTGGGATTATTACTGATACTGGAGGATTCCAATATCAAAGTACAACACCAGAAACATTTGAATTTGCTGCAGAGTTATTACAGACAGGAGTTAATGTTTCTGATATTTATAAAAGAGTAATGAACACAAAAACAAAGGCAAATTTTGAATTAAGAAAAAGAGCAATAGATAGAATGGAATTTTATGAAGATGGAAAAATCGCTTTAACATATATTACAAAACAAGATGAGGAAGAAGCTGGAGCAGAAACTGGAGACTATGAAGGAATAGTAGAAGAAGGTAGAGCAATAGAAGGTGTAGAAGTGTCTATATTCTTAAGAGAAACTGCAAAGGGGTTTAAAGCATCACTTCGTTCTAATTATTATGTAAATGTTTCAGATGTGTGTTTAATGTTTGGTGGTGGAGGTCATATACATGCCGCTGGATGTACTATAGCACAAAGCCTAGAGCAAGTAAAAGAAAAGATTTTAAATCAAGTAAAAATATACATAAAATAATTAAAAATTATATATCTTTTGACATTAATTGTAAAAAGATATATAATTTTTTTGGTGAGAAAAATGGATGAAATAGAGAAGAATAATATATTGGAACAAATAATAAAAAAGTTTGATTTAGCAAAAGGTCAATATATAGATTATAATCTTTTTGGAAAAATTTATGAAGAATATAAAACAATATTTACAGAAAGGGAGTTTGCTACATTACTAGGATTGACAAATAGTAAATATAAAAATATAAAGTTTTATAATGGAAAAGCAAGCATCTTAATGAATATAGAAAAGTCAGTTGAAGAAAAAGAAAACATTTTAAATAAGTTAGTGCAAGAGAATGATTTACAAAAGGGAAGTTTTATTTCATATGATAAAAGAGATGCAAATGTAAAATGTACATTTATGGAGTTATATAATCAATATAAAGGAAGTTTTACGAAATATGAGTTTGCAAATTTACTTGGAATAAAAAATGAAAATTTAAGAAATCTTAGAAGAAATACTAAAAATCAAACAGTTCCAAAAGCAAGAGTCTTAATGAATCAATGTGCAACGGATGATGAAAAGTATGAGTTTTACAAACAAAGAATTAAAAAAGATATAATAGATAAATATGAAGGTAAAAAAATAGATTATGAAATGTTGCATAGACTATATAGGCCATATAGAACTAAGCTAATGGAATATGAATTTGCAGAATTAATAGGAATAACGAGAGAATACTATCGCGTTATAAAATGTATGAAAGAAAAGCAAGGGTATATAAGAGACTATACTGTAGTATATAAAGCTAAAAAGATAAAAGAAATATTAGAAGAAAGATATTATTCAAAAGATGAGATACAAGAATTGTGTAAAAAGTATAAAATTGGTATAAAACAATTTATTATATATGTTATACAAAACCAAAAATTTTATAATACAAAAAAATATATAGATGTATTAGATACTGAAGGAAGACTATGGCTAAAACGTTGTAAGATGAGTAATGAATTTGTAGAAAAAAACTATGAAAAACTAAAAAAGAAGATGGAAATGTTAGCTATAAAAAAATGCCTAACTTATGAAATAGATTATGATATAGATGAAATGGTAAGCAGAGCTATAGAGTATATGTATACAAATTGTGGAGACATAGAAAGAAATTTTGGAAAAGATGAAGATATGTTAAATAGAATGCTGTATACAAGAGTTAGATTGTATATTAGAGCTGAATGTGTAAAAATTGCAGTTATGAGTAATAAAACTAATTCATTAAATAAAAAAACAAATAGAGGATTAGAAGAAAAATTAGATAGATTAAAAAGCAATACGAATAATCAATATGAAGATATAGAAAATGAAATGTTAGTCAATCAAATATTAGAAGATGTACAAGAAAAAAAGGAGCTAGGTTATAGTAAAAAAGAAATAATTCAAGAATTGATAATGGAATATGATATTACACCAGAGATAATGAAAAAATTGATAGAAAGAGAAGAATGTGAAAAGAAAAACGGAGAAGATGAAAGATGTTAAATGGAATACTTATAATAAACAAATCAAAAGGCTACACATCTCATGATGTTGTGGCAAAAGTCAAAAAGATATTAAATGTAAAGAAAGTAGGACACACAGGTACATTAGATCCAAATGCAACTGGAGTATTACCTCTACTTTTAAATGATGGAACAAAACTATCTAAATATTTAATAGAACATGATAAAGAATATATTGTTACATTAAAATTAGGAATAAGAACAGATACTTTAGATAGTGAAGGAAAAATATTAGAAGAAAGAAAAGTAGACAGTTTAGTTTTAGAAGATACTGAAAAAATATTAAATTCATTTATAGGAAAACAAGAGCAATTACCACCAATGTATTCAGCAATAAAAGTAAATGGAAAAAAACTTTATGAATATGCAAGAAACGGTGAAGAAGTTGAATTAAAACCACGAAAAATTGAAATTTATAATATAGAACTAATAAAAATAGATAAAGATAAAAATGAAATAGAATTTAAAGTAGATTGTTCTAAAGGAACATATATAAGAAGTTTATGTGTAGATATAGCAAATAAACTTGGAACTATTGGCTATATGAAAGAATTAAATAGAACTAAAGTAGGAATATTTGAAATAAGCGATGCAATAACAATAGATGAGTTAGAAAATAATAAACAATTAGCAAATAATAAATTAATAGAAATGGAAGATTTATTAAAGAGCAAACCAAAAATAATATTAGAGGATAAAAATTTAAAACAATTTTTAAATGGTGTAAAAATAACAACGAATGAAAATGAAGACATATATAAAATATATAAAGAAGATGGAGAGTTTCTAGGAACAGGATTAATAAAAGAAAATAGGCTAAAAAGAGATATAATAATTACAAAATAAAAAAGTGATAAATTATCACCACTTTTATATAACATAGCATATTATATAGAAAAAAGCAAATAATAAAAAAAGAGAAATATATATATTAAATAAAGAATAATTAAGATAAATAATGAAAAACAAAATTAGAATAATTATTTTAAGAAAAAATAAAATTGAAAAAAATAAAAACAAATGTTAATATAAATATACAAAAAACAAGGTATTAATTTTCCCTGCGTGGTGCGTATAGATTGAAATTTTATTACCAACAAATTTTAAAAGGGGAGTCCGCCTTTGAAGGTGGCGTGTAAGCTTACTAAATATTGTAAGAAACCCAGGAGCCTTCAACAAGACACCCACCTGTGCAAACAGGTATAAAAATTTCTTTCATCCTACGGCTAATGTGGGGCTTTAATTTTTTATTAGAGAAATAGTAATATTGCTATTTCTCTTTTTATGTAGTAAAATAAGAAAAAATGAAAAAAGGAAAATATATGAAAGTAGAAGAACTATTAAAATATGGAAAATTTGAATTAGAAAAAAATAAAATAGAAGATGCTTCAATAATAGCTAAAATTTTAATACAATATGTTTTGAAAATAGATAAAAACAAGATAATTATAGAAAAAGAAAAAGAAGTAGAAAAAATAAAAGAAGAAGAATACAAAAAATATATAAAAGAAATAGTACAAGGAAAACCAATACAATATATAATAAATAATCAAGAATTTATGAAACTTAACTTTTTTGTAAATGAAAATGTACTAATACCTCAACCAGATACGGAAATATTAGTTGAAAAAGTACTAGAAATAGTAAAGAAAAATATGGAAAGTAAAATATTAGATATATGCACAGGAAGTGGAGCAATAGGAATATCACTTGCATATTACTTAAATAAAGCAAAACTAACAGTAGCTGATATAAGTAGTAAAGCTTTAGAAATATCTAAAATAAATGCTAAAAGAAATAACGTAGAGGAGAAAATTAAATTCATCAATTCTGATATGTTTGAAAAAATAGAAGAAAAATACAATATAATAGTTTCAAACCCTCCATATATAAAAACAAATATAATACCTACATTAGATAAACAAGTACAAAATGAACCTTATATAGCTTTAGATGGGGGAAAAGATGGATTAAAATTCTATAGAATATTAATAGATGAGGCACCAAAACATTTAGAAAAAGATGGAATACTAATTTTTGAAATAGGATATGATCAGAAAGAAGATATAGAAAATTTAGTAAAAGAAAATAAAAATTATAAAAGTATGCAAGTAATAAAAGATTTATCTCAAAATGATAGGGTAGTAATTTTAAAATATTAGAAAAAATAACATAAAAATTATAATAAAATCAAGGAAGAAGGAAAGATTATGTCTTTTTCATCAGAATTAAAAGAAAATTTAAGTAAAATACAAAATTTAAAAAATAAGGAATTAGTAAAATTTGAATTAATAGGATATTTAATTAGCAATAATACTACATGTGATAAAAAAAACATATATTACACAACAGTAAATGAGTATAACATTAATAGATTTAGCAAATTACTTTCAAACATAAATATATCTAATTTTAAAATAGATATAAAAGGAAAAAATTATATAATAACAGTTCCAAAAATACAAAAAATAGGACAAATATCTTATTTAGAAAAAGATATTGAAATATCAGAAGAATATAAGAAAGAATTAGAAAATATAAACAAAATAAGTGAACAAGAAGAAATGCTAATAAAATCATTAGCAAGAGGAATATTCTTAGGAAGCGGAAGCGTAAATAATCCAGAAAATAAATATCATTTAGAAATGATTTTAAGTACAAAGGAAAACGCGATAGAAATACAAGAAATATTACAAAAAATGCAAATAAAATTCAAACTTCTTAGTAGAGAAAATGGATATTCTTTATATATAAAAGAAGGAGAAGAAATATCAAAATTTTTAGCTTTTATAGGAGCTAATAGCAGTGTAATAAGATTTGAAGAAATAAGAGTAATAAGAGAAATGAAAAATAACATAAACAGAAAAGTAAATTGTGAAACAGCTAATTTAAGTAAAACAATAAGTGCAGCAGTAAAACAAATAGAAGCAATAAAGAAACTTCAAATGGAAAATAAATTTGAAAATTTGCCGGACAATCTAAAGGAAATAGCTAATTTAAGACTAGAAAACCCAGATTCGTCTTTAGCAGAGTTGGGGCAAATGTTAAAAAATCCTATTGGAAAATCAGGAGTAAATCATAGACTAAATCAATTAATAGAACTAGCGATAAAATAGAATTAATATTTTTTGGTTTATAAATACTAGATAAGGTGTATATATGCACCTTATTTATTTAAAAGGAGAAAAAATGAAAGAACTAGGAATTTACATACATATACCATTTTGCAAGCAAAAATGCTATTATTGTGATTTTGTATCTTATGCTAATAAAAAAGAAAAAATAAGCGAATACATAGAGTGTTTAATTAAAGAAATAGAGATAGAAGCTAATAAATATAAGAATCAAGAGTATAAAGTTACTACTATTTATATAGGAGGTGGAACGCCATCTCTTATAGATGCTTTTTACATTGAAATGATATTAAAAAAGATAGAAGAAAGTTATAAACTTAGTGAATATCCAGAGGTAACAATAGAAATAAACCCAGGAACAATAAATGAAGAAAAAATGAAAAAATATAAGGAAATTGGTATAAATAGAATAAGTATAGGACTTCAAACAACCAAAAATAACTTATTAAAACAAATAGGAAGAATACATACTTATGAAGAGTTTTTAGACTGCTATAAATTAGCAGAAAAGATGAATTTTAAAAACATTAATGTAGACTTAATGTTAGGACTTCCAAATCAAACATTAGAAGATTTGAAGGACAGTTTAGATAAAATTATAAAATTAAAACCAAACCATATATCTTTATATTCCTTAATATTAGAAGAAGATACAAAATTAGAAGAGATGGTAAATAAAAATGAAGTAAAATTGCCAAATGAAGATATAGAAAGAAATATGTATTGGAATACAAAAAAAATCCTAGAGAAAAATGGGTATATACATTATGAAATATCTAATTTTGCAAAAAAAGGTTTTGAGTCTAAACATAATATGAATTGTTGGTATCAAAAAGAATATCTTGGATTTGGAGTAGCGGCTCATTCATACATAAATAAAGAAAGACATTGCAATACAAATAGTATAGAAGAATATATAAAAAATGTGAAAAGCAATAATTTAATAAATAATAGGACAATATGTGAAATACAAAATAAAAACGACGAAGAAAAAGAATACATGCTATTAGGTTTAAGAAAAATTGATGGAATAGATATACAAGAATTTAAAAATAAATTTGTAGATAATCCTATTTATGTTTTTTATAAAGAACTAGAAAAATTATCAAGTGAAGGGTTATTAGAAATTGAGTTAAATAAGATCAAATTAACTAAAAAAGGATTAGATTTTGCAAACCTAGTATGGGAAGAATTTGTTTAAAATGTTAACATAATACAAAAAACTATAATAGTTATAGATCCTAATAAATATGACTTCAAGAAGAATTTTAATAAGAAAAGTTAGAAAAATATATATTATTGAATCGGACTAATTTGTCACCAGAAATATTATTTAATTTATTAAAGATATAGAACTTAACCGATACTATGAAAAAGAGGTAGATAAAAGAAAAAAGTACTCGAATTAAATACTTAGTCCAATAGTTCACAAAATTTTCACAAAAAAATTAGCACTTGGTATTGACAAGTGCTAATTTTGGGTATAATATATACTAAGTTAGCAATGCTAAACAAATAGTGCTAAAATTAAACATTAATAATACTAAATGATTGTTGTAAACTCAATATATAAAACAAAGTAGCAAAATATAAACCAAAGGATTGTAGGTGATAACTTGGACGAAAGAAAGAAAAGAATATTACAAGCTGTAGTAGATGAATACGTTAATACAGCGGAACCAGTAAGTTCTTCCGCTCTTGTAGAAAAATATGGACTAAATTACAGTAGTGCAACAGTAAGAAATGAACTTGCAGAACTAGAGAAAAATGGTTACTTAGATAAGACTCATACATCATCAGGAAGAGTTCCATCTGAAAAAGGATATCGTTTTTATGTAGATGAATTAATAAAAGAAGATGATATTTCAGTTGAAGAAATGAAATATATTCAATCAAAGTTATCTACAAAGGTAAATGAAATAGAAGATTTGGCTAAAATTGCTACAACAACACTTTCAGAAATAACACATTATACAACAGTTGCTATTGGCCCAAAGGTAGAAACACAATTAATAGAAGAAATAAAATTTGTGTTACTTGGAAGTAGAATGTTAATGGTTGTTATTGTAACAGATAGTGGATTAGTAAAAGAAACAATTATAAAATATGATGAAGATATTACACAAAGTCAAGTTGAAACATTAAATAACTTATTTAATACAAAACTAAAAGGAAAACCACTTTCTAAAATAGATAAACCTATGGAAGAATATATTTTATCTGAAATTAATTACAGTATAGATGTTATAAAACCAATTATAGATCAAATAAATAAAATTGTAGATGAAGCAGAAACAATATATTTAGAAGGTACAAATAAATCATTTGATTTACCAGAATTTAAAAGCTTAGAAATAGCTAAAAACTTTATTAATGTATTAGATGAAAAAGAATTAATGCTAGATATATTAGATTCTGGAATGGCAGAAGATATAAATGTATATATAGGAGACGAAAACGATAAAGAAGAATTAAAAGATTTTAGCGTTGTTACATTTAAACATTCTGTCGGAGATAAAGAACTAGGAACAATAGGAATTATAGGTCCTAAAAGAATGAATTACTCAAAAGTAATTTCTGTAATGAAATATATAAGCAAAAAAATAAGTGAACAGAAATCAGAAGATGAAGAAAATAAAATGTAGCTAAAAATATTACATTTTAGTGAAAGGAGATATAATGGAAGATAATAGTAAAGAAGAAATAGTAGAAGATAAAGTAAAGGAAAATGAAATGTCAGAAAAAGAAGCAAAAGAAAATAATGATGAAACTGAAAATAATGATGAATTGACAAAATTAAAAAATACAATTCTTTTGCAAAAAGAAAAATTAGACGATCAAGAAGACAGACTAAAAAGATTAATGGCAGAGTTTGATAACTTCAAAAAAAGAAGTTCAAAAGAAAGAGAAGGATTATATAACTCTCTAGTATCAGATATATTCTCATCTTTATTACCAGTTATAGACAACTTAGAAAAGGCAGTAGAAGCAAAAACAGAAGATGAAGCATATAAACAAGGTGTAGAATTAGTACTTAAACAATTTAAAGATGTTTTATCAGCAAATGGAGTACAAGAAATAGAAGCAGTAGGTAAAAGTTTTGATCCAGAATTACACGAAGCAGTAGCAAGTGTAACAGATGAAACACTTGGAGAAAAAGTTATAAAAGAAGAATATAGAAAAGGCTACAAAATAGGTTCAAAGGTTATACGTCATTCTATGGTTGTAGTAGCAAACTAACATTAGGGACGGTCCTTTTCGTTCCGAAATAGGAACACTTGGGACACTCCTTATTGACTTTTTTGAATTTAGATATTTATAAGAAAATTACCAGTTATTTTTACGAATATATAAAGTCGTAAATAAGAATTCAAAAGAAAAATACATGAACTAATATTTTTAATAAAAAAAGTAGCAACAGTATAAATAGAGTTAAACTCTTAACATTCAATAAATTAGTTATTAATTTTAAGATGGCCGTATAAAAAATTGCGGAAATCTTATGAAACCAACCGATAGAAGGTTTCAAATCATATAAAAATATAAAAAATAAAAGAACAAATAAGGAGTGTCCCAAGTGTTCCTATTTCGGAACGAAAAGGACCGTCCCTAATGTTCAAAGAAAGGAAGTAAATATATTATGGGAAAAATTATAGGAATCGATTTAGGAACAACAAATAGTTGTGTAGCAGTTATGGAAGGTGGAGAACCAGTTGTAATACCAAATGCAGAAGGTAACAGAACAACTCCATCTGTAGTAGCATTTTCAAACAATGGAGAAAGATTAGTAGGTCAAATTGCAAAACGTCAAGCAGTTACAAATCCAGACCATACAATCATTTCAATTAAAAGAAAAATGGGAACAAACGAAAAAGTAAATATTGACGGAGATAGCTTTTCTCCACAAGAAATATCAGCAATGATATTACAAAAATTAAAAACAGATGCAGAAAATTATTTAGGACAAAAAGTAACACAAGCTGTTATCACAGTTCCAGCATACTTTAGTGATAGTCAAAGACAAGCAACTAAAGATGCAGGTAAAATAGCAGGACTTGAAGTATTAAGAATTATAAACGAACCAACAGCAGCAGCTTTAGCATTTGGTATGGATAAAGAAGATCAAGATCAAAAAATTATGATTTATGACTTAGGTGGAGGAACATTCGATGTTTCTATTCTAGATATTGGTGATGGTGTATTTGAAGTTTTAGCTACAAATGGTAACACTCATTTAGGTGGAGATGACTTCGACCAAAGAATTATAGATTACCTAGTATCAGAATTTAAAAAATCAAATGGAATAGATTTAGCATCAGATAAAATGGCAATGCAACGTCTAAAAGAAGCTGCAGAAAAAGCTAAAATAGAATTATCAGGAATGCAACAAACACAAATTAACTTACCATTTATTACAGCAGATGCAACAGGACCAAAACACTTAGATATTACATTATCTAGAGCTAAATTTGAAGAATTAATTTCAGACTTAGTAGACGCAACAAGAATACCAGTAGAACAAGCTATGAAAGATGCCGGAGTAACTTCAGCAGATATCCACAAAGTATTATTAGTTGGTGGATCTACAAGAGTACCATGTGTACAAGAAATGGTTAAAAAAATAACAGGAAAAGAACCAGATAAAGGAATTAACCCAGATGAATGTGTTGCGATTGGTGCAGCAATTCAAGGTGGTGTATTATCAGGAGATGTTAAAGACTTAGTATTATTAGACGTAACACCATTATCATTAGGTATTGAAACTTATGGTGGAGTATTTACAAAATTAATCGAAAGAAATACAACAATACCAACTAAAAAATCACAAATATTCTCAACAGCTGCAGATGGTCAAACATCAGTAGAAGTACACGTATTACAAGGTGAACGTGAAATGGCTGCATACAACAAAACATTAGGAAGATTCCAATTAACAGGAATTCCAGCAGCACCACGTGGAGTACCACAAATTGAAGTAACATTTGATATAGATGCAAACGGTATAGTTCATGTATCTGCAAAAGATATGGCAACAGGAAATGAACAAAACGTTTCTATTACAGCATCTACAAACTTAACAGATGAAGATATAGACAAAGCTGTTAAAGATGCAGAAGCACATGCTGAAGAAGACAAGAAAAAGAAAGATGAAATTGAAGCTAGAAATAATGCAGAAAGCTTAGTATATAACTCAGAAAAAACATTAGGAGAATTAGGAGACAAGATAAGCGGAGAGGAAAAAGCTAAAGTTGAAGAAGAAATAGCAAATGTTAAAAAAGCATTAGAAGGAACAGATGTAGAATCTATTAAACAAGCAACAGAAAAATTAACAACAGCATTTTATGCAATATCTGAAAAATTATATTCACAAGCTCAAGCGCAAGCTAACGCAGCAAATGGAGCAAACGCTGGTGCAGATGCAAATACAGCAGGACCAAATGTAGATGAAAACGGAAATGTATATGATGCAGACTACAAAGTAGAAGACAATGGAGATAATAAATAAGCTGTATTTGGAGATGGAACAAAAAACAGTTAAAAAATAAAATATAAAAATAAAAATTACCCCAAAAGGGCCAGGTACTTTTGGGGTAATTACAATATAAATAAAAACTTTACCCTAAATTAACCTGGTGTTTTTAGGGCTAGGAGGAAAAGATGGCAACAAAAAGAGATTACTATGAAGTATTAGGTGTAAATAAAAATGCCACAGATGAAGAATTAAAAAAAGCATATAGAAAACTTGCTAAAAAATATCATCCAGATGCCAATCCAGACAATAAAAAAGAAGCTGAAGAAAAATTTAAAGAAGTAAATGAAGCATACGAAAACTTATCAGATCCTCAAAAAAGAAGAATGTATGATCAATTTGGCTTTGATGGACCACAAGGATTTGGCGGAGGTACTGGAGCAGGAGGACCTTTCGGAGGAGGATATTATTCATATACTTCTTCAGGTTTTGACGACTTTGGAGATTTAGGAGATATATTTTCATCATTCTTTGGAGGAGGTTTTGGAGGAAGAAGTTCTAGAACAAACCGTGGACCAAGCAAAGGAGCAGATTTAAAAGCAAGTATAGATATTACTTTTGAAGAAGCTTTTTCAGGAGTAGAAAAAGAAATACTATTAAATAGAAACGAAACATGTTCTACATGTCATGGAAGTGGTGCAAAACCTGGAACTCATGCAGAAACTTGTAGTATGTGTCATGGAACAGGTACAATAACACAAGTACAAAATACAATTTTAGGTCAAATGCAAACACAAAGACCATGTACAAATTGTCATGGAACAGGTACTGTAATAAAAGAACCATGTGAAAATTGTAAAGGTAAAGGAACAGTAAGAAAACAGGCTAGAATAAAAATAAAAATTCCAGCAGGAATAGATGACAACCAAACAATAGTATTAAGAAATGAGGGAGAACCTGGTGAAAAAGGTGGAGCAAAAGGTGATTTATACATAGTAGTACGTTTGAAAAAACATAGTATCTTCACAAGACAAGGAGATAAAGTACTATGTGATGTGCCAATTACTTTCACACAGGCTACACTAGGAGCAGACCTTCAAATTCCTATGGTAGATGGAACAAAAGAAACATATAGAATACCAGAAGGAACACAAACAGGAACAAAATTTGTTATAAGAAATAAAGGATTTAAATCAGTAAATGGAAATTATCAAGGTGATTTCGTATTTACGGTACAAGTACAAGTTCCAAAACGTTTAAGTAAGGAACAAAGAGACATATTGATGGAACTTGCAAAAACAATGAACGAACAGCCACCAATAAAGAAAAAGGGAATATTTGGATAACGGACATTTGGGAACGGGTAACTTTTGCCCTTTATATAAAATTTGAAATTAAACAATAGTTAAAATAAAACATATCAATTTTAAAAAAAGCATTATTAAAATTGATATGTTTTTATTTTATATAATATCAAAACTATATAAAGAAAAAATGCCTCGTTCTAAATACATGTTATAAAATTGGTGGTTGCATTAATGAAAAAATATGATATAATTTAAAAAAAATAATAAGGAAGAGAAAGATGCAAAAGTTTTTTGTGGACGAAAATCAAATAAAAGATGATAAAGTAGAAATAACAGGTGATAATGTAAATCATATAGCAAATGTACTTCGTATGCAAAAGGGAGAACAGTTTTTAATCGGAAATAATAGTACTTTGGAAACTTTTCTAACAGAAATTTTAAATATAGAAAAGGACAGAGTAATTGTTAATATAATAGAAAAACTAGAATTACAAACAGAATCAAATGTAGAAATAGATTTATATCAAGGATTGCCAAAAGCAGATAAAATGGAGCTAATTATTCAAAAAACTACAGAGATAGGAGTTAGTAAGATTATACCTGTTGAAATGGCAAGATGCATTGTTAAATTAGATGAAAAAGATGCAAAAAAGAAAATTGAAAGATGGCAAAAAGTTGCTGAGGGTGCAGCAAAGCAAAGTAAAAGAGATAAAATACCTAAAATAGAAGAAAAAATTAAATTAAAAGATATACAAAGCAAAATTGATGAATACGATATATTTTTAATAGCTTATGAAGAAGAAATAGAAAATAGTTTGAAAAGACAATTAAAAATGCTAAATAAAAAAGAAAAATATAAAATAGGAGTTCTAGTAGGACCAGAGGGTGGAATCGCTAAAGAAGAAATAGAAATGTTAAAAGGAGAGAATGTAAAGCTTGTTACATTAGGAAAAAGAATATTAAGAACAGAAACTGCACCTATAGTTATAACAAGTAATATAATTTATGAATTAGAAGACTAGAAGTATGTGAATTATATGGTTTATAGGCATATCCAATAAAAACCTAAATATTATGTGTTACAAGGAAATAAATATGGAAGATAATAAAGAAGAAGTAAAAGAAGTAAAAAGACGTGGCAGACCAAGAAAGAATACAACGGAAGAAAATATAAAAAAAGAAAGTGTAAAAGAGGAAAATAAAGAAAAAAATATAAAAGAAAATAAGACAACAAAAACAACGAGAAAAACAAAAAGAGAGATAGCAGAAAAAGAATTAGAAGAAATGATGGAAGAATTAAATGATGGAGCAAAAAAAGTAAAAAAGGTAAAACAAAAAACAACATCAAAAATAGAAAAAAAACCAAGAACAAAAAAAGCAACTTCAAAAATAGAAGAAAAACCACAAACGAATAAAACGACATCAAAAAATAAAAAAGAAACAAAGCAAAATAATAAAAGCACTGAAAAACAAAAAAAGTTAGTAGTAAAAGACAAATCTGAAGAAACTACAATAAATGAAAAAGAATTAGAGGAAATAGAACAAGAAATAAAAAATCAAACTAATATTTCTGAAGATAGAAAAAAGAAGATAATAAAAACAATATTTCAAAATATTGTTATAGCAATAGCAATTATATTTTATTTTATATTCATAAACCTAGGATATTGCAATATAAATGAAACAAAATATTTAGTAGATTTAAAAGTATTTAGTGTAATATCAATAGGAATAACAATACTTTTATTTGAAAAGGCATACAAAAAAGATAGTGGATATATTACCATTTATGGAATAGAAATATTAATTCTTTCAATACTAACTTTACTTACAAGCTATTTCTATGTGGCTCATAACAATAAATTTCCGTACATTATGAATTGTATAGCAATATTATATGGAGTCTATTATGTTGGAAAATCAATTGTAATTTATGTCAAAATGAAAAAGAGTGCACTTAAAAAAACAAGTGATATTCGTAAGATAGCAAAATAGTAGGGTAAGGTGATAAAAAAATGAAGAGTATGACAGGCTATGGTAGAGCTAAATTAGATAAAAATAATAGAATATATAAAATAGAAATAAAGTCAGTAAACCATAAATATAGTGATATAACAATAAAAATACCAAGATCTTTAAGTTATTTAGAAGATGATGTAAAAAAGCAAATAGCAAGTAATATTTCAAGAGGAAAAATAGACGTATTTGTTGGTTTTGAAAACTATAGTCAAGCAGATAAGCAAATAACTATAAATGAAGAATTAGCAAAACAATATATACAAAAGTTTAAAAAACTTGCAGAAGAAAATGAATTGTCTTCAAATATAAGTATTACAGAAATTACAAAATTGCCAGATGTAGTAACATTAAAAGAAACAGATGATGATGAAGAAATAATAAAAGACGAATTATTAGAATGTACAAAAGAAGCAATAAACAATTTTATAGAAATGAGATTACAAGAAGGAAACAAAATCAAAGAAGACTTAAAGAAAAGAATTGATAAAGTTGAAACAATGGTAAATAAAATTTCAGGTTATTCTACTGGACTTATAGAAGAATATGTAGTAAAATTAGAAGAGAGAGTAAAAGAACTTCTAAAAACAGATATAGTAGATAAATCTAGATTAGCAATGGAAGTAGTTTTATACGCAGATAAATGTTCTGTAGAAGAAGAATTGACAAGATTAAAAAGCCATATAGTACAATTTAATAACTTTTTAGAGGTAGCAGAACCAATAGGAAAGAAAATGGACTTTTTACTTCAAGAAATGAATAGAGAAACAAACACGATAGGTTCTAAATCTGGAAGTTTAGAAATAACTAATTTGGTAGTAAATATAAAGACTGAATTAGAAGATATTAGAGAACAAATACAAAATATAGAATAAAGGAGAGTTTGTGTATGCAATTAGTAAATATAGGTTTTGGAAACATAGTATCAGCAAACAGAATAATAGCAATAGTAAGTCCAGAATCTGCACCAATAAAAAGAATGGTGCAAGAAGCAAAAGAGGCTGGAAATGCAGTAGATGCAACATGCGGAAGAAGAACAAGAGCTGTATTAATAATGGATTCAGGACATATAATAATGTCGGCAGTACAACCAGAAACAGTAGCTGCAAGATTAGACAAAGAAGATTTTGAAAATAATAATTAAAGGAGGAATAAAATTATGATGGTAAAACCAACAACAGCAGAATTAGTAAAAAAAATAGGAGACAATAAATTTAGATTAGTTATAGCAACAGCTAAAAGAGCTAGACAAATAGCAAATGGAGATAAAAAATTAACACAAGTAGATGAAGAAGCACCAGTAACAATAGCAGCAAATGAAATAGGAGAAGGAAAAGTAACAATAGAAGAATAATATTATAATGCAAGGCATGTTTTTTGTACATGCCTTAAAAATTTTTATAAAAGAAAAGAGGAAAAAATGTTAGTATTATTATCAGGGGTATCTGGAGCAGGAAAAGATACAATAAAAAAAGAATTAATAAAAAGAATGGAAAATGTAGTATCACTTCCATCATATACAAGTAGAAAAATGAGAGAAGGAGATGTAGCAGGAGAAACATATAATTTTGTAACAACAGAAGAATTTGAAAACATGATAAAAAATAATGAATTATATGAATATAATGTTCACCATGAACATTATTATGGAACATCAAGAAAACTAATGAATGAAAAGATAGCAAGTGGAAAAATAATAGTAAAAGATATAGATGTAAATGGAGTAGAAAATTTAATAAATATATTAAAACAAGATACAAAAGTAGTAACTATATTTTTAAGAGTTCCAAAAGAAATTTTAGTAAAAAGGCTAGAAAATAGAATAGATAAACCAGACTTAAAAGAAATAACATTAAGATTAAATAGATTTGATTATGAAGAATCTAGAATTGGTATGTATGATTATGTTATAAAAAACAATAATCTAGAAAAGAGCGTACAAATAATTCAGTCTATTATTGAAAATGAATATAAATTAAAAGAAACAGAATTTTAAACAAAAAGCAATAGGAAGAAACCATTTGGTTTCTTCCTATTTTCAGGAAATCTTAAAACGAAGTAAACACTACTTTCATTTCAGGTTTAAGAAAAACGTTTCTTGGCGGCTGACCTACAGATCCTCTTATATAACTGGCTATTTTTTCCTCGGTATCATAATGCTCAAAAGCATATTTGATATTTGCGTAAATAGAATCACTTTTAATAAAGTTTATTCCATTAACCCGAACGTTTCCTTTTGCTGTCTTAACTATCATAATGAAATCCTCCTAAAATATAATATTATGTTACTATACTTATATAATACCATATTTTTACAAAAAAATCAATAACTAATTGACATAAAATTAAAAATGGTATATAATATAACTGTAATATAAATAAATTGAAGTCTAAAAGAATTGTTAGACTTCACCCTTTAAAAGGAGGAGAAAAGAAATGAGAATGCTGGACATGGATTTGGAAGACTTGAAAGAGTTGGCTAAAGTAACCGAAGATGAAGCATTGGAGTTTCTAAATGCAGGTGTACCTGTGGTATGCCGGATTAGACAGAGGGAATTTATAGAGCTCAAAAGTAAATCTGAACTTGAGCAGTGCAAGAATTTAAAATCTAACAAGATTTATGATATGGTAGACTTATACATAGAGTAAATCTTAACTTAAAAACTAAATACTGAAATGAGGGATTTAATGAAGAATTCTACGAAATTCTCTTCGGGGTAAAAACCAGTTTTATGAAAATAAAACTGGTTTTTCTTGTTTTAAATAAAAAAATTTGATATACTAATTTAGAATAAAAAAGAAAGGGGAAAATTACATGATTGCAGAAGTTATACTAAATGAAAATGCTAAAGATTTAGATAGAATATTTGACTATAATGTACCAAATGATTTAGTACAAAAAGCAAAAATGGGTAGTCGTGTTATAGTACCTTTTGGAAATAGAAAAACAATTCAAGAAGGCTTTATAATAGGCTTTAAAGAAAAATCAGAATATAAATTAAAAGATATATTAAAATTAGAAGAAAATCCATTTTTAGATGAAAAAAAAATAAAATTTGCAAAATGGATTGGAATAAAATATTTTGCAAATTTATCAGAGTGTTTAAAATTAATGTTGCCACCAGGAACAAGGGCCAAGAATATAGAAAACAGAGTAAAAGAAAAAACAGAAAATTTTGTATATTTAAAAAAACAAAAAGAAGAAATTCAAGATGATATTATTAATAAAAAAATAAAGTCAGAAAAACAAAGAAGAATACTTGAATTTTTACTAAAAAATGATGAGGTATTAATTTCTGACTTAGAGGCTTTTACAGATACATCAAGAGCTATAATAAAAACATTAGAGAAAAATAACTATATACAAATTTGTGAAAAACAAGTGGAAAGAAATCCACTTATACATAAAATGCTTGAAAAATCACAAAAACTTGAGTTCACAAAAGAACAAGAAGAGTCATATAAGAAAATAGAAACAGCAATAAATAGTAATAAAAATATAGAATTTTTATTATTTGGAGTAACTGGTTCAGGAAAAACAGAAATATACTTACAAGCAATAGAAAAGGTTATAAAAACTGGAAAAACAAGTATTATGCTAGTGCCAGAAATATCTCTTACACCACAAATGGTAGATAGATTTGTATCAAGATTTGGACAAGAAAAAATAGCAGTAATTCATAGTAAATTATCAATAGGTGAGCGATATGATGCATGGAATAGAATTGCAAAAAATGAGGTAAATATAGTAATTGGTGCACGATCTGCAATATTTGCACCTATAAAAAATGTAGGAATAGTAATAATAGACGAAGAACATGATACATCATATCAATCAGAAGGCTCTCCAAGATATGATGCAAAAGACATAGCAAGATATATAGCAAAAGAAAATTCTTGTCCTTTAGTACTAGGTAGTGCAACTCCAAGTTTAGAAAGCTATAAAAAAGCAAAAGAAGGAAAAATAGAATTATTAGAACTGAAAAAAAGAGCAAATAACTCACTTTTACCAAACATAGAAATAGTAGACTTAAGAGAAGAATTAGCAAATGGAAATAGAAGTATGATAAGTGAAAAACTTAAAGAAGAAATACAAAAAAATATTGAAAATAAAGAACAAACAATATTATTTTTGAATAGAAGAGGCTATTCTACATTTGTAATGTGTAGAGATTGTGGATATACTATAAAATGTAAAAATTGTAATATAACAATGACATATCATTTAAAGGAAGATAAGTTAAAATGTCATTATTGTGGACATGAGGAAAAAAGAGTAAACTTATGTCCAGAATGTGGAAGTACTAATATTAGATATTTTGGAACAGGAACTCAAAAACTAGAACAAGAAATTAATAAAATATTTCCAAATGTATCTACAATTCGTATGGATATAGATACTGTAAGCAAGAAAAATTCACATGAAGAAATATTAAATAAGTTTAAAAATGAAAATATAAATATTTTAATAGGAACACAGATGGTAGTGAAGGGACATCATTTTCCAAATGTAACACTTGTAGGAGTAATTGCAGCAGATAGTTCTTTAAATATAGAAGATTTTAGAGCAAATGAAAGGACGTTCCAAATACTGACCCAAGTAGCAGGAAGGGCAGGAAGAGAAAAAAAAGAAGGAAGAGTGTTAATTCAAACATACAATCCAGATAGCTTAGCAATAGAATATGCAAAAATGCAAGATTACAAATCTTTTTACGAAAGTGAAATACAAATAAGAAAACAGTTGAAATATCCACCATTTTGCGATATAATAGTATTTGAATTTAGTGGAGAAAATGAGCAAAATACAATAAATCAGGCTAAAAAAATACATAAATATTTAAAAGAAAAGATAATAAATGAAAGAATTGGAGTAATATTATATAGCCCAGTACCTGCACCAATAAATAAAATAAAAAACAAGTACAGGTATAGAATGATAATAAAATGTTTATACAATAATGAAATAAATAAACTTTTACAAGAAACAATACAAAATAATGAATTAAAAAAAGATGTGAGGCAAATAATACAAATAAACCCCAATAATATGATGTAAAAACTAATATTAAAAAATGTGTAAACAAAATTACAGCATAAAAAATAATAAGAAAAGGAGGAACAAAAATGGCAATAAGAACAATTAGATTAGAAGGAGACGAAATACTAAAAAAAGAATCAAGACAAGTAGAAGTAATAGATGAAAGAATAAAAGAATTACTAGATGATATGGTAGAAACTATGCATAAATACAACGGAGTTGGTCTAGCGGCTGTACAAGTAGGAATTTTAAAAAGAGTAATAGTAATAGATTTATATGATGATAAAGGACCAATAAAACTTATAAATCCTGTTATTATAAAACAAAAAGGAGAACAAGAAGTAGAAGAAGGATGTTTAAGTTTTCCAAATAAATATGCCAAAATGATAAGACCAAAGGAAGTAACAGTAGAAGCATTAGATGAAAACGGGAAAAAAGTAAAAATACAAGCAAAAGATTTATTGGCTCAAGCATTATCACACGAAATAGATCACTTAAATGGAGTTGTATTTGTGGACAAAATGATACCAGGAACTTTAGAATATATAGAACCAAAAGAAGAAAAATAAAGTTTAAAAGGAGTGTCCTCTATGTTCCAATTTCGGAACGAAAAGGACCGTCCCTACTGTTCAAAGGAGGAAAATATGCTAAATATACTATTTATGGGAACACCAGATTTTGCACAGGAGTCTTTAAAGTGTTTAGTAGACGAAAAATATAATATTGTAGGTGTTGTAACAAATCCAGATAGACCAAAGGGAAGAGGTATGAAAATGATAGCTTCTCCTGTAAAAGAATATGCATTAGAAAAAGGATTAGATGTATACCAACCTGAAAGAGTAAGAAAAAATATAGAATTTATAGAAAAAATAAAGGAGTTAAATCCAGACATTATCTGTGTTGTAGCTTATGGAAAAATACTTCCAAAAGAAATATTAGACATTCCAAAGTATGGTTGCGTAAATGTACATGCATCAATTCTTCCAAAATATAGAGGAGCAGCACCAATACAATGGGCTGTTTTAAATGGGGATAAAGTAACTGGTGTAACAACTATGTATATGGATGTAGGAATGGACACAGGAGATACAATCTTAGTAGAAGAAACAAAAATTGGTGAAGAAGAGACAACAGGAGAATTATGGAATAGACTTTCTAAAATAGGTGGAAATCTTTTAGTTAAAACTTTAAAACAAATAGAAGAAGGAACTGCTCCAAGGAAAAAACAGGGAGAAGACTTCACAATGGCTCCAATGCTAAATAAAGAAATATCAAAAATTGATTGGGAAAATAAAACAGCAGTGGAAATTCACAATTTAGTAAGAGGATTAAACCCAATAATGGGAGCTTATACATTTTTAAATGATAAGAAAATAAAAATATGGAAAACTAAAATAAGAGAAGAAAACGAATTATTAGAATTATTTCCGGAATTAGAAGAATATTTCTTTAAAGTAAAAGAATTAATGCCAGGAACTATAATGTTTGCTTCAGACAAAAAAGGATTATTTGTTAAGGCAAATGAAGGAATTATAGAGATAAAAGAAATTCAAGGTGAAAACGCAAAAAAAATGCCAGTAGGAGATTTTCTAAGAGGAAACGAGATAATGGCAGGAGAAATGTTTGAATAATTAAATATTGATTGTAAAAATAAATAAAAAACAACAAAAAAGAATTCTTTTTTGTTGTTTTTTACTTTTGAAACTTTGAAAGAATGGATATTATTTAATAATTACTTCTTTACAAGATAATTTTCCTTTACATACAAAACTCTGAGCCGTTATGGTGTGGTTGTTTGTGTTACAATCACCAACTATTATAATTTTTTGTGCAGTTAAGTCAAAGGAGACATTATCACCCAAAATATAAACATCCTGGGAAGCATCAATAGTTGTTGAATTGTTGTTACCTATAACTAAGTAACTAAGGCAAGTAATATAAGTAACGTTGCTGTTCTGTCCAACCTGAATATCACCATTGGATGTGATATGTTCAGCATCTAAATTAGTGCGTGTCCAAATATCACCATTAGCAATGGAAATGCTAAAGCAATCTAAAAAATTGCAAGAAATGTCTCCACTCTCAATGTAGATATCATGATAAACTTTTATGGTACCAGAAACAATGATGTCACCATTTTCAATTTCAACATTATCATTACACGAAATGGTGAGATGCCCTGAAACGATAAGATTTGCACCTTTCATTTTAAAATTGCCTTTAATAGTGATGTCTCCTTCAAGAAAGAGGTCTTCACCATCCAATATTAAGTTTTCAAAGGTCCGTTTTTGCATTTGCAATCCTCCTATATTTATATAAAAACAATTTACAGTTACACAAACAATTATATCATAAGAAATGTTAAAAAACAATACACAAAAAAATCATATAAAAATTGACTAATTTTTTAGCAAAAGTGTTGTAAAAAACAAAAGATATTGGTATACTTATAGTATCAAAAAAATATGCACAAAAGTATAAATTATGAGGAGGTCTTTTGTTATGGAAAAAGAAAATAAAGAAGTAAAAAAAGTAGAAGAAGTAGAAAACGAAGAAATCGCTATATCTACAGAAACAAACGAAATAAAAATAGCTAATGATGTTGTTGCTGTTATCGCTGGTGTTGCTGTATCAGAAGTATCAGGAGTTGCAGAAATGGCAGGAGGTTTTGCAGGAGGAATTACAGAAGTATTAAGCGGAAAGAAAAATTTAGCCAAAGGAATAAAAGTAGAAGTTGGAGAAAAAGATACAAAAATAGATGTTAATATTATAGTAGAATATGGTGTTAGAATTCCAGATGTTGCATTTGAAATTCAAAACAGAGTAAAAAAAGCAGTTGAAACAATGACAGGATTAAATGTATTGGAAGTAAATGTTCATGTACAAGGTGTTAGCACAGAAAGCAAAGAAGAAGCACAAGCAGAAACAAAAATAGAAGAATAATTATTTTATGGGAAGGGTGCGCATTTTTACGTACCCTTTACTAAAGAAAAAAATGGAGGAAAACGATGAAAATTTTAGATAAAATAGGGTTAATTATTTTTTCTGATTTAATGCTAGTTATATCAGTAATTATATGTTTGTTAATATTTGGGTGGTTATCTCCTCAAACAATGTATGACTTTACTGTAGCAGCATTAAATGATCCTATAGCTACAAATACACTATTAGTAATTTCAATTATATGTATATTACTTGCAATAAAATGTGTATTCTTTAGTTCAGATAAAAAAGAAATAAATGGAATAAAGGATGGCATTTTATTACAAAATACAGATGGAAATTTAGTAATATCAAAAACAACTTTAGAAGAATTAGTAAATAGTATCGTAAATGGGTTTGAGAGTGCACAAAATGTAACATCTAAAATTGTATTAGATGAAGAAAAAAGATTAATAGTATATGTAACATTAGATGTTAAAGAAAATGCAGTTATTAAAGAACTATCAAATAACTTACAAACAAAAATAAAAGCAGCAATTAAAAAGACTTCAGATTTAGAAGTTAAAGAGGTTAATATAAGTATAAAAGAATTACATGCAAAAGAAAATGAAAAAATACAACAATAGAGAGGTGTAATATGGAAGAAATAAAAAATTTTTTAATGAAATATAGAGGAGCGATTATTGGAGGAATAATTGCAATACTTATTTTATGTACAGGTTTTTATAAACTAATGATAGGTATAATTTTAATCGGAATGGGAATTTATTTAGGAAATTATATTCAAATAAATAAAGATGATGTAAAAGAAAAAATAAAAAATTTTATTGATAAGTTATAAAAGGGGAAAATATGAAACGATCACAATTAAGAGAAATAGCATTTACACTAATTTATAGTAGTGAAATACAAAAAGAAATGAATGAAGAACAACTAAACTATTTTATTGAAGAAAACAATTTAGAAAATAAAGAAGAAATAGATTATATAATATCTATTTTTAACGGAGTAAAACAAAATAATGAGCAAATAACTGAACTTATTTCTCAAAATTTAAAAGAAAAATGGACGACAAATAGAATTTCAAAAATTAATTTGTCAATATTAAAAGTTGCTATATATGAGTTACTTTATTCTAAAGTACCATATAAAGTAGTTATAAATGAAGCAGTAGAGCTTGCTAAAAATTACGGAGATGATTCATCAAAATCATTTGTTAACGGAATATTAGCAAGTATAGTTAAAAGTCAAAAACTAGAAGAAGAGGAGTAATAAAAAATGACTTATCATCCAATTAGTGTTACAGAGCTTAACATGTACATAAAGGGAAAGTTCCAAGAGGATGAATATTTAAATAATGTATTAGTAAAAGGGGAGATTTCAAATTTTAAGCATCATTATACAGGTCATATGTATTTTACCTTAAAAGATGAAAACTCCCTTATTAAATGCATAATGTTTAAAACGGCAACTGTACACTTAGATTTTGTCCCAAAGGATGGAATGAAAGTTATGGTATTAGGAACTGTATCTGTGTTTGAAAGAGATGGCGTTTATCAAATATATGCAAAAGCAATGAAGCAAGAAGGTGTTGGAGACTTACATGCAGAATATGAAAGATTAAAACAAAAATTAGAACAAGAGGGATTATTCGACAAAAATCACAAACAAAAAATACCATTTATGCCAAAAATAATAGGAGTTTTAACATCTAATACAGGATCAGTAATAAGAGATATAATAAATGTTTCAACAAGAAGAAATCCAAATGTGTATATAAGATTATTTCCAGTTCCAGTACAAGGTCCAGGAGCTGCAGAAAAAATAGTTAAAGCAATAGAGATAATGAATGAAAAAAAACTAGCAGATGTGCTAATTTTAGCAAGAGGAGGAGGCTCATTAGAAGACTTATGGCCTTTTAATGAAGAAATTGTTGCAAGAGCAATATATAATTCAGAACTTCCTATAATTTCAGCAGTTGGGCATGAAACAGACTTTACAATAGCAGATTTTGTTTCAGACTTAAGAGCTCCTACTCCATCAGCTGCAGCAGAACTTGCGGTACCAAATATAGAAGAAATTAAGATAAAATTAACTTCTTATGAAAGACAGTTGAAAAATGCTTTGTACAAAAAAGTAGAAATAATGAAATTACGTTATGAAAAATGTCTAAAATCATCTGTATTTACAAATCCATTACAAAGAGTAAATGATAGTTATTTAATGGTTGAAAATATACAGAGAAAATTAGAAAACTTAGTTAATATAAAAGTAAAAGAAAACAAGGAATATATGATAAAATATATATCAAAATTAGATGCATTAAGTCCATTAAAAACTTTAACAAGAGGATATTCAATAGTAATGGATAATAATAATAAAGTTATAAATACAGTAACAAAATTAAATACTGGGGATATAATAAAAATACGTCTAAAAGATGGAGAAAAAGAAACTAAGGTTTTATAAATAAGGAGGAAAATTATGAAAAAAGTAATATGGGTAATAGTAGCAATAGTTTTAATAGTTTTGATAATTTTTTTGTGTAATATGAACAAAAGTACTGAAAATAAAAATACAATAAATACAAATACACAAAAGGAAAATAGAATACAAAATAACATTAAAAATGAAATAAAAAATGAGATTATAGATAATAATCAAAATGAAATGGAAAATGAAATTACGCAAAATGTCATACAAAATGAAACATCATCTGAAACTTTTATAGAAGAACCAAAAACAGAAAAAGAAAAAGCAAAAGAAATTGTAAAGAAAGATTGGGGTAATGGTTCAAATTATGAAATTTCAATAGATGGAATAAATCAAAATGGATCTTATATAGTAACTGTTAGAAATTCAAACACCACTGAAGCACTTGCATATTACATAGTAAATGTTAAAGACGGTACATTTACTAAAAAAGTAATGGAATAGAAAAGAGGAAAACATGGAAGAATTAAATTTTGAAGAAGCAATAAAAGAATTAGAAAAAATTACAACAGAATTAGAAAAAGGTGATTTAAATTTAGAAGAATCTGTAAAAAAATTTGAAGAAGGAATGAAATTGTCAAAGAAATGTAATAGTATAATAGAAGATGCTGAAAGAAAAATAAATATATTATTACAAAAAGGTGATGAAATTACAGAGGAAAATTTTGAGGAATAATAAAGGCAAGAAAAGGGGATAATAATGAATTTTTTTGAAGAATATAAATACTTGATAGTACCAATTTCAGTATGGTTTTGTATTCAAGTATTTAAGGTGATATGGGACTTGGTAGCAACTCATAAATTTAATTTTAAGAGAATTTTAGGAGCAGGAGGAATGCCTAGTTCACATTCAGCAGTAGTAACTTCTATTGCAACAATGATAGGAAAGACACAAGGACTAAATTCACCAATATTTGCACTTGCAGTAATGTTTGCATTTGTAGTTATGTATGATGCAGCAGGAGTTAGAAGAGCAGCTGGAAAACAAGCAAAACTATTAAACAAGTTAGTAGAAACGCCAGGACTTTCAAATATACAAGTACAAGAAAAATTAGTAGAAGTATTAGGTCACACTCCAACACAAGTTGTAGTAGGAGCGGCAATAGGTGTTATAGTAGGATGGATATTTGGGTAGTATAAATATGATAAAAAAAGTAGGTGATTATAATGGAAGATATTGAAATTGCAAGAAATACTAAATTAGAGAAAATAGAAAAAATAGCAAAAAACATTGGAATAGATGAAGAATATGTAGAAAACTACGGAAAATATAAAGCAAAGATATCATTAGATATATTAAAAAAACTAGAAAGCAAAAAAAATGGGAAATTAGTATTAGTTACAGCAATTAATCCTACACCATTAGGAGAAGGAAAAACAACTATAGCGATAGGATTAGCAGATGGATTAAGAAAAATTGGTAAAAATTCAATACTAGCATTAAGAGAACCATCACTAGGTCCCGTATTTGGAATAAAAGGTGGAGCAACAGGTGGTGGACATTCACAAGTTGCACCTATGGAAGATATAAATTTACATTTCACAGGAGACATTCATGCTATAACTTCTGCAAATAATTTGTTATCAGCTATTATAGACAATCATATATACCATGGAAACGAGCTAAATATAGAAAAAGTCACATGGAAGAGATGTGTAGACCTAAATGATAGACAATTAAGGGTAGTAAATACAGGTTTATCAGGTGAAAAAAATATAGTTCCAAGAGAAGATGGATTCGATATAACAGTAGCTTCAGAAATAATGGCAATTTTTTGTTTAGCAACCAATATAGATGATTTAAAAAGAAGATTAGGAAACATCATAATAGGCTACAATAATGAACAAAAGCCAGTCACAGCACATGATTTAAAAGCAGAAGGAGCAATGGCGGTTTTACTAAAAGATGCGCTTAATCCAAATTTAGTTCAAACATTAGAACATACACCAGCAATAATACATGGAGGGCCATTTGCAAATATAGCACATGGATGTAATAGTATAGTTGCAACAAAAATGGCATTAAAACTTTCAGATTACACGGTTACAGAAGCAGGATTTGGAGCAGACTTAGGAGCAGAAAAATTCTTAAACATAAAAACAAGAAGATTAGGAAAAATTCCAGATGCAGTAGTTATAGTAGCAACAATAAAAGCTTTAAAATATCATGGCGGAATGGCAAAAGACGAATTAGAAAAAGAAAACATCGAGGCATTGAAAAATGGTAGTGAAAACTTACTAAAACACATAGAAAATCTAAAAGAAAAATTTGGAGTAAATGTTGTTGTTGCAATAAATAAATTTAATCAAGATACAGAAAATGAAATTGAAACATTAAGAAAAATACTAGAAAAAGAAAATGTAGAATTAAGTTTAGTAGAAAGCTGGGCAAAAGGCGGAGAAGGAGCAAAAGACCTAGCCAAAAAAGTAGCTTACTTATGTGAAGAAAAAGAAAATGAATTTAAATACATATATAATTTAGAAGATACTATAAAGGAAAAGGTAGAAAAAATTTCTAAAAATATATATGGAGCAGATGAAGTAGAATATAGTAAAGAAGCGGAAGAGCAAATTGAAAAAATAGAGAACATGGGTTATAGCAATTTACCAATTTGTATAGCAAAAACACAATATTCATTTTCAGATGACGCTAAAAATTTAGAGTGTAATTCATCATTTAACATTCATGTAAAAGAAGTAAAACTAAAAGCAGGAGCAGAATTTATAGTAATACTAACAGGAAAAGTGATGACAATGCCAGGTTTACCAAAACATCCTGCATCAGAACAAATAGACATAGACAAACAAGGAAATATAGTAGGGATATTTTAAACTAATAGGGACGGGGCATTTTAGTTTAGTAAAAAATAGTTAATTAAATTATTTAAGATGAATATAAAAAAAGATGTAAAAATCTTTAGATAGGGGCTTAATATAATAAAATACAAGGAGGAGAAAATGAGACTATCAAGAAAAGATTATGCTGCATCTTTTTTTCATGTAATGGTGCAAGGGCATAATAAAGAGTATATATTTAAAAAAGATAAAAGTAAAAAGAAATATTTAAAATTGATGAAAGAAAATGAGAAAGAAATAGAAATATTAGCATATTGTATTATGGGAAATCATGTGCATATGCTGATATATACATCTAAAATAGACAATATGTCAAAATTTATGCACAAAGTAAACTCTGAGTATGCAATGTACTACAATTATATAGAAAAAGGCAGAGTAGGAAGTGTATATAGAGATAGATATAAAAGTGAGCCTATTTATGATGAAAGATACTTTTTTAAGTGTATAAATTATATACATGAAAACCCAGTAAAAGCTAATATTGTATCAAAGTGTGAAAATTATGAATATTCTTCTTATAATGATTATATAAATAAGATAGGATGTGCAAAAAAAGAAGTATTAAAAAAAGTATTTGATAATCAAAATTATATTGAAGTATTAAATATGTATAATAAAAATGTAAATTTATTTTTAGATATAGAAAAGGAAAATAAAATTGATGATGCTATAAATGATTATTTAGAAATAACTAATAAAAAGATAATTCAAATATTAGACGATGAGAAAAATCTAAAAAAAATAATTATGCACATAAAAAACATAACTAATGTTACATATGATGAAATTCAAGAAAAGTTTAATATTAGTAGAAACCGAATAGCTAATATTCTTAAATAAAATGAAAAATCATCTTAAATAATTTAATTAAATATTTTTTATTAAACCAATTTTCCTAGTTTGCATTAGCTCAATAATTTATTAAACTAAAAAGGCCCGTCCCTAATAGTTTAATAAATTTTGTGAAAAATATGTGAATTTTAGAAAAATAGTATTGACATTTATATAAAATAGGTATAAATTGTTAGCAGTCTCAAATAAGGACTGCTAATTTAATATATAACAATATTAAATAATAAAATAAATTAAGGAGGTAATGTTAAATGTTAAAACCATTAGCAGACAGAGTAGTAATTAAAATGAAAGAAAATGAGGAGACTACAAAAAGTGGAATAATTTTAGCAGGAGCGAGCAAAGAGAAGCCACAATTTGCAGAAGTTCTAGAAGTGGGACCAGGAACAGAAAAAATTAAAATGGAAGTAAAAAAAGGAGATATTGTTGTTGTAAGTAAATATGCAGGAACAGAAATAAAATATCAAGGTGAAGATTTAGTTATAGTAAGCCAAGATGATATTTTAGCTATTGTAGAATAAAATATGATGCTATAAAAGGAATATGATGAGCTAAACTAAAAAGGCCCGTCCCTAATAGTTTAATAAGGAGGTAATTTGTATGTCAAAAGAAATTAAATTTGGTGAAGATGCCAGAAAAAGTTTATTAAATGGAGTTAATAAATTAGCAGATACGGTAAAGGTTACATTAGGACCTAAAGGAAGAAATGTAGTTTTAGATAAGCAATTTGGAGCACCTTTAATTACAAACGATGGTGTTACTATTGCAAAAGAAATTGAGTTAGATGATCCATTTGAAAATATGGGTGCAAGACTTGTAAAACAAGTTTCTACTAAAACAAATGATGTTGCAGGTGATGGAACTACAACAGCTACAGTTTTAGCACAAAGCATGATTAAAGAGGGGGTTAAAAATGTAGCGGCAGGTGGTGATCCTATGGCTATTAAAAGAGGTATAGATAAAGCTGTAGAAGCGTCTGTAAAAGCATTAAAAGATATTAGTAGTAATGTAAATGGAAAAGAAGATATAGCAAGAGTTGCAAGCATTTCTGCTAATAACGAAGAAGTAGGAAAACTAATTTCAGAAGCTATGGAAAAAGTTTCTAAAGACGGAGTTATTACAATAGAAGAATCTAAAACTTCTAATACAGAATTAAATGTTGTAGAAGGAATGCAATTTGACAAAGGATATGTTTCTCCATATATGGTAACAGATACAGAAAAAATGGAAGCTGTAATGGATAACCCTTATATATTAATTACAGATAAAAAAATAAGCAATATTCAAGAAATATTACCATTGCTAGAAACATTAATGCAAAATTCAGGAAAACTTGTAATTATATGTGATGATGTAGAACAAGAAGCATTATCAACACTTATATTAAATAAATTAAGAGGAGTTTTAAATGTAGTTGCAGTAAAGGCTCCAGGTTATGGAGATAAAAGAAAAGAAATGCTACAAGATATAGCAATTCTAACAGGTGGAGAAGTTATTACATCAGATTTAGGCTTGGAGTTAAAAGACACTACAATAGAGCAATTAGGTAGAGCAAAACAAGTAAAAGTTCAAAAAGAAAATACAATTATAGTTGACGGTATGGGAGATAAACAACAAATTGCAGACAGAGTAGGACAATTAAAAGCTCAAATAGCAGAAGAAAAGAGCGAATTTACAAAAGAAACTCTTCAAGAACGTTTAGCTAAAATAGCTGGTGGAGTTGCTGTAATTGGTGTAGGAGCAGCAACAGAAGTAGAAATGAAAGACAAAAAACTAAGAATAGAAGATGCTTTATCTGCAACACGTGCAGCAGTAGAAGAAGGTATTGTTGCAGGTGGAGGAACAGCATATTTAAATATAATTCCAGAAGTAGAAAAAGAGGTAAGCTCTTTACAAGGTGATGAAAAATTAGGTGCAAGTATTGTATTAAAAGCTCTAGAAGAACCAGCAAAACAAATTGCCGTAAACGCAGGATTAGAGCCAGCAGTTATTGTAGAAAAAGTAAAGACATCTCAAAAAGGTGTTGGATTTAATGCAGCTAATAACACTTATGTAGATATGAAAAAAGCTGGAATAGTAGATCCAACTAAAGTTTCAAGAAGTGCACTTCAAAATGCAGCATCTGTAGCATCTATGGTACTTACAACAGAGAGTATAGTTACAGATAAGAAAGAAGAAAAATCATGCTCATGTGGAGGACACGATGCAGTTCCAACAGGAATGGAAGGAATGTACTAAAATAAAAAATAAATAAAACATAGAAGGACTTTTATAGAATAAAATTTATAAAAGTTCTTTTATATATTTTTAATAAAAAATCTTTAAATAAAGGAGATAATTTTAGTACATAATTTTTGTAATTTGCAAAAAAAGTCGAATTATGTTAAAATGTAAGAGATTAGTAAGTGTTGTTAAGTTATTTATAATGTAGAAAGGGGAATCTGAATGAGAAAACATGAAATTGACAATGCCATTAGATGCTGTAAGAAGAACTGTTTTGAAGAAGACAGAAGAGTAATGTTGGATGAAAGCATAATGCGGATAAAAGGTGGAATTTTTTATATATATGATTTGATCTTTTTTGGAAATAGAATTCTTATTTCTAATGGAACAATGAAAAGAATAAAAAAATCTAGAAATAGAGTTACTTATAAAATTTACTCAGATAATTGCAAGTATATATTGGAAAGTATTGAAAGAGATGAATACCAAGATTATGAATTTGTAGACATGAGTTCATATGGGGGTTCTGAAATATCAAATTTAATCAGTTATCTGAGAGAAAATGAAGAAGTAATTTACCTTTTAACAAATTGTAAACTTTATAATAAACTTTTAACGGTAGGATTAAAGAATAAAATAATACTGTTAGATGTAAATATGAAGTATACATGCTTATGCAAAAATAACTTTGTAAAGTTTACTACTTTGGGATTTGTAAAGCACAGAGAAAATAGGATGTTTTTCGAAAAAAATCCAAGAGAAAGCATAATAAAAGTTTATTCAAAGTCTGGTGAAGAAAAACAATTTGATGAATTTGTTGAACTCAAAGTTAATGATATTATATTAACTAGAGGAGATAAAGAAGTTAAATATAGCTTTAATATATATCAAATTGTTACAAGTCATAGTAGAAATTTTGCAGTAAGGATCATTTGGACTGACCTATTAAAAGGTCATAAAACTAATTTTTATGTGGAAAAATTGGATTATATTTATCGAAAGATAATAGAAGACAATGCATAAATAACTTAAATGAAACAAGTAATAATATTTTACTTAAAGCATATAGTTGTACAATTTTTAAAATAATTTTTGGGAATTGTACAGCTATATTTTTTTAAATAACTAGTAATTAATTAATTCATATGATATAGTGTTACTATAAAATAGAAATGGAGATAAAATATGAATTTTACAACAAAAGAGAGAATATCTTTTAAGGAAGCAAATGAAATTATTAATATAATGGGAAAAGAGTATGAAGATAAAATACCAAAAAAATTATTAGAATTACTAAAAAACGAGGAAGAAAAAGAATATAAAACAAATATTAAAAGAGACTTAGATTTTAAACATCAAAATATTAGTAGAACAGCATTAATATTGTTAAATTATATAAATAGAAAATATTGGATAGATTCTGAAGAAAAAAGGAAAATAATAAAAGAAGAATATGCACAAAATGAAGAAAGACATATAAGAACTCTATCTGAAAAATATGATATAAATGAGATTTTTAAGAAAAGAGGTAATAAATAAATGGCAAAAGCAATAAATACTAACATAACTTTTGAAGATCTAGAAAAATATAGGGATAATGAAGGATTCATTAATTTAGATGAATTAAATATAGAGTTAACGGAAGAATCTAGAGAAAAAATAGGAAATGAAAACAGGATAAAAAACTGGATAGAAATTTCAGGAATAAAAACTTTAATAAAAGGTGAATGTAAAATAGATGAAAAAAGAAATGCAGGTATTTATGCAGAATTAATAGTAGAGGAATTAGCAAAACAAGCAGGAATACCATCAGCATATTATGATTTAGTAAAAATACAAGGCCAATATGGAGTTTTATCTAGAAGTATACTACAAAACAATGATGACGACTTACATACATTACAAAGTTTGATAGGAAATACAAATTTTAATGAAGAATATCCTGAAATTAGTGACTATTTGGAAGTAGAAGAAAAATTATTTACAGCACTAGAACAAGAAGAAATTGAAAAAGCTAATATAAGAAAAATTATAAAAGATTTTAGAAAACAAACAGCATTTTTTCTTATGATATGCTCTATGGATAAATATGCAGAAAATATTAGTCTTATTAGTTATATAAATCCTGATACAAAGAAAAAGAAGGAACGATTAGCACCTATTTATGATAGTGAATGTTCACTAATGTTAGATATGGATTTAGAAACATTAGAAAAGATTCAAAAAAATGGATTAGGATTACAAAGAAATGTAAATATGTTAGATCCGAAAATAGCAGTATTAGATGGGCAATATAAATCACCTTGGAAAAACACATTAGATACTATTTGCGAGGATGATGAAATATTTGATTTTATAACAGAATGTTGTGATAATTTGAAAATTAATGAAGCAATGAAGAATGTAGAAAGAAAGATAAAAGCACCTATACCAAGATTAGTAAAGTCTATAGCTTCACATGTGTTTAAATTTAGAAAGAATGAAATAGAAAAGATTTTATATCCAGAACTAGGAGAAGATGTTTTAGGTAAACAATATAGTGATGAAATATTAGAAAAAAGTATGAATGAAGAAATAAGGCAAGGAGAAGAAGATGAAATTTTAAGAAAGATTATGCAAATATATGAAATAGAAGAAAAAAATCCGGAAAGATAATTATGTGTAGAATATATATAAACTTGAAAAAAATGTCAGAATATGTTAAAATAGTAAAAGATTAAAAGAGAGGAAAAATAAAATGAAGATATATAATGTATATTGGAAAGATGTTTTAATAGGAACATTATCTGTAAATAATGATAAACATAGATATATACCAAATTTTGAAGGAATAAAAAGGCTAGAAGGAAAGGCTCCATTGGTGGCACAAGTTATGAAACCTTATGATTGGGGAGAAAAAATTCCATTTTTTGAAACTAGAATTGTAAATTGTGAAAGATTTGGAAAAGAAGATTATACATATCAAACAGATAACTATAGACTAGAAAGTATAACTAAAGAAAAAGAAGAAGATAGCGAAGAAAGATAAAAATATAGTTATTTAATTAAAAACAACATATTAAAAAATATTTAAAAAAATTACTTGTAAACAAAGTAAAAATGTGTTAATATTATAAAAATAAAATAAAAGATTCAAAGAAAAAGCAAAGTAAGTAATAGAAAAATATAGAAAAAGAGAGAAAGGTTACCAGCTGAAAGCCATTCCTATAGCTATTACAGAAATTTCACTTTTGAGAACTATTTTTGAAACAATAGTAGAAAATAGCGTAAAATCTGCGTTAAAGATTAATAAGGTTAATGAAAAAAACATTAATAAAATTAGGTGGTACCACGGAAATAAAGCAGTTCGTCCTATATAGGATAGAACTGCTATTTTGTTTTTTAGTTAGAATTGCCACTTTACAAAAAATAGAAAGGAGAATTTTTAATGAAAGAACAAATTGAACAAATCAAAGTAAATGCATTAAAAGAGATTGAAAAAGCAAAAGATTTAAAAGAACTAAATGAAGTAAATGTAAAATATTTAGGAAAGAAAGGTGAACTAACAGCAGTATTAAGAGGAATGGGAGCCTTATCTGCAGAAGAAAGACCAGTTATAGGAAGCTTAGTAAATGTTGTTAGAGATGAATTAGAAAAAGCTATATCTGAAAAAGAAGAAAAATTTAAAGCTGAAGAAATGGAAGCAAAACTTGTAAAAGAAAAAATAGATATTACACTTCCTGCAAATAAAATAAAAAGAGGTAGTAAACATCCTTTAAACAGAATAATAGAAGAAGTAGAAGACATATTTGTAGGAATGGGATATGATGTAGTAGATGGCCCAGAACTAGAAACAGACGAATATTGTTTTGAAAGATTAAATTTACCAAAAGGACATCCAGCACGTGATATGCAAGATAGTTTCTACATAACACCAGAGTACTTGTTAAGAACACAAACATCAGCTGTTCAAGCGCGTGTTATGATGGCAAACGAAGAAAAATCACCAATACGTGTTATTTGTCCAGGTAAAGTTTATAGAAGAGATGATGATGCAACACATTCACATCAATTTGCACAAGTAGAAGGATTAGTAATAGATGAAAATATTAGTTTAGCAGACTTAAAAGGAACATTAGAAGTATTTATGAAAAAAATGCTTGGAGAAAATACTAGGTTAAGATTTAGACCAAGTTATTTCCCATTTACAGAACCATCTTATGAAGTAGATGTAAGTTGCTTTAAATGTGGAGGAAAAGGATGCAATCTTTGTAAGCAAACAGGATGGATAGAACTTTTAGGTTCAGGAATGGTACATCCAAATGTATTAAAAATGAACGGATATGATCCAGAAAAATACACAGGATTTGCATTTGGAACAGGTCTAGACCGTTTAGCAATGTTTAAATATGGAATTACAGATATTCGTTTATTGTATCAAAACGATGTAAGATTTTTAAATCAATTTGATAGAATGGACTAAATATGAGACATGAGATAGTGAGCCGATGGAGACGTTTCTTTTCAGCTCATCTGTCCCAAAAAGCTCAATAAATTTAATAAAAGTGAACCGAAAGGGACAGATGAGCTGAAAAGAAACGTCCCCATCGGCTCAAAAGGAGGAAAAAATGAAATTAAGTACAAATTTTGTTAAAGAGTATGTAGATATAGATGTAGATTTAAAAACACTTGCAGAAGATATGACAAGTGTTGGAAACGAATATGATTCTGCCCAAAAGTTAATTAACGCAACTAATTTAGTAGTTGGTGAAGTTATAGAATGTGAGATGCATCCAGATTCTGACCATTTACATGTATGCAAAGTAAATGTCGGAAATGAGATTTTACAAATAGTTTGTGGTGCACCCAATGTTAGAAAAGGTTTAAAAGTAATAGTTGCTTTAGTTGGAGCAGAATTACCAGGAGATTTTAAAATAAAAGCAGGGAAAATTAGAGGTGTAGAATCTAACGGAATGCTTTGCTCAATTGCAGAATTAGGTTTAGATAGCAAATTTTTAAAACCAGAAGACAAAGAAGGAATACATGAATTACCAGAAACTGCAGTTCCAGGAGAAGACCCTATAAAATTAATGGGAATGGATGACGGAGTAATAGATTTTGAGTTGACAGCAAACAGAGGAGATCTATTAAGTATTTTAGGTATGGCTTATGAAATAGGTGCAATATATGATAAAAAAGTTAAAGACATAGATTTATCATACAACCAAAGCAATGAAGATATAAACAACTCTTTTAAAGTAAATGTAAAAACAGATAATTGTTCAATATTCTTAGCCAAAAGAGTTGAAAATGTAGTTATAAAAGAGAGTCCAACATTTATAAAAAATAGACTAATAGCTTCTGGAATAAGACCAATAAATAATGTTGTAGATATAAGTAACTATGTAATGTTAGAGGTAGGTCAACCACTTCACTACTATGATGCAGATACATTAAATGGATGTTTAGAAGTAAGAATGGCTGAAGAAAACGAAAAATTAACAACCTTAGATGATGTAGAAAGAACATTATCTAGCGAAGACATAGTAATATCTAATGGTAAAAAAGCAATAGGTCTAGCAGGTGTAATGGGCGGTGCTGAAACTGAAATTACAGAAAATACAAAAAATATAATGATAGAATCAGCAATATTTGATAATGTAAAAATAAGAAAAACATCAAAAGAAATATTAAGGAGTGAAGCAAGTAACCGTTTTGAAAAAGGCTTAGATCCTAACAGAACATACATGGCAATAAAAAGATCTTGTCATTTATTAGAAAAATATGCAGATGCAAAAATAGTTGGTGGACTTGTAAAATATGATGAGGCATCATTAGAAGATACAAAAATAGATGTAAGTTTAGAAAAAGTAAACAGAGTATTAGGAACAACAATATCTAAAGAAGATGTATTAAATGTATTTAGAAAATTAGCATTTAAATGCGAGGTAAATGGAGATAAAATAATAGTATCAGTTCCAAAAAGAAGAATAGATATATCAATAGAAGAAGACTTAATAGAGGAAGTAGGAAGAATTTATGGAGTAAATAATATAGAAGGAAAATTACCAAGTCTTCCATTAAAACAAGGTTCTTACAATAAAACATTAAGAAATATTAGAAACAAAATGATAGATTTAGGACTAAACGAAACACTTTCTTACATTTTAGTAAATGATAAAGAAGCTACAAAATACACTACAGATAATGTTGAAATAGTAAAACTTTTAGATCCAATGACAGAAGAAAGAAACACATTAAGATATAGTATGATACCATCTCTAGTAAAAATATATGAATACAACAAAGCAAGAAGTCAGAAAGATGTATCTATATTTGAAATAGGAAAAGGATTCTATAAAAAAGATGAACAATATGGAGAAAACTTAAAACTTTGCGCACTTATGACAGGAGAAAGATATTTATCTGTAAAATCAAAACAAGTAGATTTTTATGATATCAAAGGTGTAGCAGAAGAACTATTAGATTACCTAGGTTATGGTGGAAGATATAGCTTTGTAGTAAAAGATGAATTACCAAAAGAATTCCATCCATATCAAACTGCACAAATTAATGTAAATAACGACATTGTAGGAATCATAGGAAAACTTCATCCAAATTGCACAAAGGATAATGTATATGTATTAGAAATCAACTTAGATAAATTACTAGAAAAGAAAACCGGAAAAATGAAATATAAAGAAATATCTAAATTCCCAAGTGTAAAGAAAGACTTAGCAGTAGTAATAGATAAAGATATTACATCAGAAGAAATAGCAAAACAAATTAAAAAATTAGCAGGAAACCTATTACTAGGAAGCAAAATATTTGATGTTTATACAGGAGAAAACATCGAGGAAAACAAAAAGAGTATTGCATATTCATTAGAATTTGGAGCAGCAGACAGAACATTAACAGACGACGAAATAAATGCTATATTAGAAAAAATAATTGCAGGACTTGAAAAACAAGGCGCAATAATAAGAAAATAATTGAATCGAACATAAGGACCGTCCCTTATGTTCACTTGCTAATTGTCTGCTTTTATGATATAAAAAAGAATATAAAGGAGGGAAAATAATGAAAGTATTATTTGCAACAACAAATCCAGCAAAAATAAAAAGATATGCAGAAAGATTAAAAGAAAAAAATATAGAAGTATTAACTATTAAAGATTTAGGAATAAATCTAAAACCAGAAGAGACAGGAAAAAATGCCATAGAAAATGCTTATATAAAAGCAAAAGCATATTATGATGAAACCAAAATTACAACTATAGGAATGGATAATAATTTATATATAGAAGATTTGCCAGAAGAAAAACAACCAGGAACACACGTAAGAAGAGTAAACGGAAAAGAATTAAATGATGATGAAATGATTGAATATTATTGTAATTTAGTTAAAGAATATGGTGGCAAATTAAAAGCTAAATGGGTATATGGAATGGTAATATATAATGGAAAAGAAGCAAAAGAATATACTTGGAGTAAAAGCCATTTCTATTTTGTAGACAAGCCTTGTGAAAAAAGAAACCCAGGTTATCCTTTAGACTCAATATCAATTATGCCAGAATGTAATAAATATTTTGTAGACTTAACGGAAGAAGACAAAAATAAAAACAAAGAAAATTATAAAGAAGACGACGTTATAGAGTTTATAGTAAATAATGTGTAAATATAAATATGTTAAATAATAAATTTAAAGGAGAGTAAACATGGAATATTTTGATGTACTTAATGAATATGGTGAATTTACAGGAAAAGTAGCAACTAGAGAAGAATGTCATAAAAATGGTTATTGGCATAGAGCTGTATATGCTTTTATTATTGATAATAATGGAAATGTATTGTTACAAAAAAGAAGTGCAAATAAAAAATTATGGCCAAATATGTGGGATGTAACAGTAGGTGGACATGTAGATAGTGGAGAATTTGGAAGACAAGCTCTAATAAGAGAAACTAAAGAAGAATTAGGAATTGAAATATCAGATGAAGATATTAAATACTTAGTTGGTTCAACATCAATAAATGAACAAGGAGATATAATAAATAAACATTATAATGAATGCTATTTAATTACAAAAAACATTGATGTTTCAAATATAGTAGTTCAAAAAGAAGAAGTATCAGAAGTTAAGTATTTTTCTAGAGAAGAACTAATAAAAAGAATAGACAATAATTATGAAGGTTTAACTGAAAAAATAGGTCCATGGAACTTTTTAAAGAAAATTTTAGAGAAATATGCTATATAATTAGGAGAGAATATTATGAAAATAATAACATTATGTGGAAGTTTAAAGTTTCAAAAAGAAATGATGGAAGTAGCAGAAAAGATGGCTTTAGAAGGTAATTGCATTCTTACACCCGTTTATCCAGTGTTAGAAAATTATGAGAGAACAGATGAACAATTGGAAAGATTGAAAGAAGCTCATTTTAAAAGAATAGAACTATCAGATGCTATATTTGTAATAAATGAAAATAATTATATTGGAAAAAGTACAAATCTAGAAATTGAATATGCTAAAAAACTAGGAAAAGAAATTATGTATTTAGAACAAAATTAGAGAGTCAAATAGTAAGTTATCGCTTACTTTAATATGTATTTATTAGTAGTAATAGGAGAACAAAGTATATGTTACCAACAATA
>CAKPHG010000008.1 GCA_934157035.1 uncultured Clostridia bacterium
TCGGTTTTGTTTAAAACCTACATACAAATCTTTTTTGAGTTTTAGCTCTAAATAAATTTTGGTTTTGTTTGTTTTTTGGTAGTACTTTTTACTACCGCTTGGTTTCTTCAAAGGTTTGTTTATTGTTTACTTTTCAATGTACTTTTGTTACAATTTTAATCGTGTAACAGATTGTATTGTACTACTTTTTAAAATATATGTCAATACTTTTTTCTAAAAAATTCAAAAATATTTTTTAGGGCAAAATAATAAACTAGTAATCTCTTTTTAATGTTTAATTTGTTTGCATTTGTTACTAATTTAATATATTGAAATATATATATTTTTCTTAAGTTATTTAGTACTTAATTATAATAACATATTGTGTTTTTAAAGTCAATACATTTTTTAAATTTTTTGTCGATTTTTTGTGTTTATTTTTTTCTTCCTGTTACTTATTTAATATTAACATATTTCTTTCTTAATTTCAAGTATCTTTTTATAGTAATTTCTTCCATTTTATATTTCTACTAATATAATATCATCTCCGATACATTTTATATGTTGCCACGGTATCACAATATCATTTGCACTTGAAAATACATTTAATATTTTATTATTGCCTGGAACTATTATTGAGGTAATTGTCCCACTTTCTAAATCTGCACAAACATCTTGAACAAATCCGAAGTCTTCTTCCATCTTTTATGTTTATGACTTCTTTATGTTTAAAATCTAATCCTTTCGCTCCCATTCTTTTTTCCTTCCTCTTTATTAATATATGTCTGTTATCTTATTTATATTACATACATAAGATAATAGAAGTCAAAAAAGAATTAAAATTCTATATTTTGACTTCTATTTTTTATTTGTATGTCTTTCTTATGTGCTCTATTGCACTTTTTTCAAGCCTTGATACTTGAGCTTGTGAAATTCCTATTTCATCCGCTACTTCTACTTGAGTTCTTCCTTCAAAAAATCTTTTATTAATTATCATTTTTTCCTTCTCATTTAGCTTTTTCATTGATTCTAATATTGTTATATTTTCTATCCATGACTCATCTGTGTTTTTATTGTCTTTTACTTGGTCCATAATGCATAAGTTTTCTGTATTATCTCCATGTGCTGGTTCATGTAATGATATAGGCTCTTGTATAGCATCTAAGCTAAATACTACTTCTTCTTTTTCTATTCCTAGTTGTTTTGCTATTTCTTCTATAGTTGGCTCTTTTTGTGTTTCCTTAATAATTTTCTCTTTTATATTTAATACTTTATATGCTGTATCTCTTACTGATCTACTTACCCTTACCATATTATTATCTCTTAAATATCTTCTTATTTCTCCAACTATCATTGGTACTGCATAAGTACTAAATTGTACATTTTGACTTAAATCAAAATTATCCATAGCTTTTATTAACCCTATACATCCTACTTGAAATAAATCATCTGCATTTTCACCTCTACTGTAAAATCTTTTTATTACACTTAATACTAATCTTAAGTTTCCATTTATAAATTGTTCTCTTGCTTCTTTTTCTCCGTTTTTTATTTTTATTAGTAGTTCTTTTTTTTCTTCTGGACTTAGTAGTGGTATTTTTGAAGTATCTACTCCACATATTTCTACTTTGTTTCCCATAAAAAACTCCTTTTTATTGATGTTATTTTCATTATTTCCAAAGGAGTGCTTTTATATTCAATTATTATTTTTCTTTTTTATTTTTATAACATAATTTTTATACATATAAAAAGAGAAATACCCTTATTAAAGGGTATTTCTCTTTTTAGTTTGTTTTTCTTTTCTTTTTTAACTTTTTAAAATAATCCTTTACATTTTCTTTTTGCTCAAGTACTGCATTTTCTACGCTTCTTTTTTCCATTGCATCAACAATTCTGTCTTCTACAATTTTTTCCTCTATTGCTCTGACAAGAATAATTTCAAATGTTTTTCGGTTCCATCCATATTTAGTTGCAATATCTTTTTTAGAAATGTTAGGATTTTTGGCATATTCTTCAGCAGCCAACTTTATTTCTTTTGGTGTTGCAAGCATTGCAATGTACTGACACATATGTGTATACATTTTCTCATAATTTGCTTTGCATCTTCCTCCAGAACCTTTGCTGTGTGATTCGCTATTTGTCTCTGCTTTATTCATAGCCTTAAATACAATTTTTTCTTCTACCAGAGCTGTTTCTATTGTAAATCTTATTATTTCATAAAAACATCTTTTGCTTATATTGTATTTTTCCACAAAATAACTCCTAGCAAAGTTTGGTTCAGAATTTGCATATTGTTCTGTTATCTTTTTGCAAAAAGAAACAAACTCATCATACTTCATTTCTTTTTTTAGCTGTATAAAACTCCGTTTCCTTTCCATAATTTTTCCTCCTACTATTAATGTATGAGTCCGTTTACTGTTAACATAAGTTTATTATAGCACTTTTTCTTAATAATGTCTATCCTGTTTTACTCATTATTTCTCTTTTCATTTTTCCTATTATTTTCTTTTCTAATCTTGATATGTAACTTTGTGATATTCCAAGCATATCTGCAACCTCTTTTTGTGTTTTTTCATTTCCACTTATAAAACCAAACCTAAGCTCCATTATGTTCTTTTCTCTGCTATTTAACTTTTCAATAGATGCTTTTAATAAACTTTTATCTACTTCATCTTCTATTCTTCTTGATGTTACATCAGGATCTGTTCCTAATATATCTGAAAGTAATAATTCATTTCCATCACCATCTTGGTTTAATGGTTCATCTATTGATATTTCACTTTTTATTCTATTGCTTCTTCTTAAATACATTAGTATTTCGTTTTCTATACATCTAGAAGCATATGTTGCAAGTTTGATTTTTTTGTCTATATTAAATGTATTAACTCCCTTCATCAAACCTATTGTACCTATTGAAATTAGATCTTCTAATCCCACTCCTGTATTTTCAAACTTTTTTGCTATATATACGACTAATCTTAAATTTCTTTCTACTAATATCTGTCTTGTTTCTAATTTTCCTTCTTCTAATTCTTTAAGCAGTCTTTCTTCCTCTTCAGGTAACAATGGTGGTGGTAGACTTGCATTTCCCCCTATATAATAGATTTCTAGATTTTCAATATCTTCTTCTTTTATCATCTTTGAATATATTGAATTTATACTATTTAGCAGAATTTGTAATATACTCATTGTTTTCACTCCCTTCTAAAATATCAATTCCTATTAATGCTGAGTATGTTTCTTTCTTACTTAATTTTGAATCGTATATTCCTACTATCACATTGTTTATTATTTTACTTGTTTCATCTATTTCTATTTTAACTTTATTTACTTTAAATCCTAATAGTAACCCATTTTCTTTTCCTATAGTTTTAAATGGAATTACCCTAAATTTTGTTATGTATTTCATACTTTCGTTTTCATATAATTCTTTTGGCATATCACCCCCTACTATATTTGACAAATTATCTAATATTATATTAGGAAATATATCTTTTAATTTATCTTTTTCTACTATTATTACTGGGCTATTAGTTATTGGATCTTTTAACATATTTCCTGTGTCTAATATTGCAATCATTTCAAGGCACTTATCCTCTATATATATGCAAATATTACAGAATATATCTTTTTTAGTTAGTTTTATCTTTATGAATTTTAATGCAACTACCAATATTGTAAATCCCACAATTCCACCAAGAACAGCTATTTTTAAAGGATATGTTCCTACATATACTCCATTTTTCATTAATATTTCTTGTGGCTTTATGAAATATAAAAGTGCAAAAGCAGTTCCCCCAAATACAAAAGATACTAAATAGAAAAATATTATATCTTTAGTTAATTCTTTTATATTTTTAGGTTTGTATGCTATATATACCATTACTATTGATAATATAAATTTGCATATTATGTTTGAATATATTTGTAGAATTTGAACATATGCAAGTATTGAGTATATTCCACCTATTAATGCAGATATTATTAATCTTATATGTTTTACTTTCTTTTTTAAGACATATGCACTTGCAAAAAATATAATATAGTTCATGCATAAGTTTTCTACTAATACAACATCTAAGTATATCGTCATAAAATCATCTTTCTTTTTTTTATTTTGTAGCTATTATTTTACTACGCTCAATTTAATTTTTTTGTCATTTCTTGAACACGAAAAAAAGAAATAATCTACTTTTTTAGATTATTTCTTTTTTCTAATTTTATTTTTCCGTTTTTTCTTATAAATTTTGACTTTATTTTATTCCTTTAGATTTTCTTAAAAAAGAAGGAATGTCTAAATCGTTTGATGAATTTGAATTATCTATTGGTGCTGGAATAGAATTTATTTTTTCTCCCCAAGCTTTATCTACTATACTATTTATATTATTCATAGATGGAATTTCATTTGCTTTCTCAAATCCAGTTGCAATAACAGTAATAACTATATCTTCGTCTAATGTTTCGTCTATAACTGCACCAAAGATAATATTTGCTTCTGGATCTACACTTCTTTGTACTAATTCTGCTGCTGTGTTTACTTCGTGTAATCCTAAGTTTGGACCACCAGTAATATTGATAATAACTCCTCTTGCTCCTTCTATTGATGTTTCTAGTAATGGACTTTGTACAGCTTGTTTTGCTGCATCTTCTGCTCTGTTTTCTCCAGAAGCTCTACCAATACCCATATGAGCCATACCTGTATTTAACATTATTGTTTTTACATCTGCAAAGTCTAAGTTTACTAATCCTGGAATTGCAATTAAGTCTGATATACCTTGTACACCTTGTCTTAATACATCGTCTGCCATTTTGAATGCTTCTACTATTGAAGTTTTTCTATCTATTATTTGTAATAGTTTGTCGTTTGGTATAACAACTAATGTATCTACTTTTCCTTTTAAGCTTTCTACACCACGATCAGCTTGTGATAAACGTTTCTTTCCTTCAAATGTAAATGGCTTTGTAACAACTCCTATTGTTAATATTCCCATTTCTTTAGCACATGCTGCAACGATTGGAGCTGCACCTGTTCCAGTTCCTCCACCCATTCCAGCAGTAACAAATACCATATCTGCTCCGCGTAATGCTTCTGCTATTTCTGTTTTGCTTTCTTCTGCTGCTTGAGCTCCGATGTCAGGGTTTGCACCTGCACCTAAACCTCTTGTTATTTTTTCTCCTATTTGAATTTTTGTTGATGCTTTTGATAAAAGTAAAGCTTGTCTATCTGTATTTACTGCTATAAAGTCTACTCCTTTTATTCCAGAGTCTACCATTCTATTTACGGCATTATTTCCAGCTCCTCCAACACCTATTACTTTTATTGTAGCAGCTCCATCTAACATTGTATTTTCATCTACGTTATCCATTAACATATTATTTCCTCCTTTATATTTTAAAGATATCTTATTTTTTTATATTTATTATTAATAACTTTATTATAATTGAATATTTCTAAATTATTAATTATGTATAAAAGAATTCTTTAATTCTTTCCCATATTGTATACATTATGCTTTCTTTTGAATTTGAATCTATTGTACTAGATACTGTCTTAGCAAAAGGTCTTGCTGCAATATATCTTACCAATGAATATGCTGTTCTATACTCTGGTCTTACTGTGCTTATTAATCTTCCCGTTGATATTTTTACTGGTATATTTAGTATTACTTTTCCTGCAACATCACTCTTATTTATATTAGTTATACCTTGTCCAGTTAATATTACATTGTTTATTCTTTGTTTAATTCCTTGGTTTATAATATCTTTATTTACCAATGAAAAAATTTCTTCTATTCTGGCTTCTATTATTTCTATTAATTCTGAACTTTTTATTGCTTTTGTTTTACTGTCTCCACGGTATGTATTTAATATAATTTCATTATCATTATCTATATAAGATTTCATTGCTAGACCATATTGTCTTTTTAATTTGTCTGCTTCTTCCTCTTCTATATTTAATACTAATGCTATATCTGATGTTATAATATCTCCACCAAGTGGTATTGTATTTGTATATATGAAACCATTTCCTTCAAATACACCTAAATCTGTGTTTCCAGCTCCTATATCTAATAACATTACACTATCATTCATTTCATTATTATCTAGCATTACATTTCTTTCTGCTAAACTTACTGGAACAAAGCCATCTACTTCTAAACCTGCTTTTTTAAAGATATTAACTATCTGCTTAACATACTCTTTATCTGCTAATATTACTTGTGCATTAAGGCTAAAATATGTACTTAAGCTTCCTACTGGGTCAAAAACTACTTTTCCATTATCTAAAATGAACTTATCTGTTACTATGTCTATTATGATTTTTCCTTCTGGAACCTCTACATCTTTTACTTGCATTATTGCTGAAGATACATCTTTTGTTGATATTCCTGCATATTTATCTTTTGCTTCCTTTACAACACTATTTTGTACTATTGTTACATACTTTCCTGGAATAGTTACATAAGCTGAATGAATTTTTAAGTCTGTTTCATTTTCTGCTTCTTCTATAACCTTGTGTATAGCTAAAGCAATGTCTTCTTCGTCTATTATTTTAGACTTTTTTATTCCATTACATTTATGGCTTGTGTTGCAAGTAACTTCAATTTGATTAAAATTATTGACTTCCCCTACTACTAGACTAACCTTAGAAGTACCGATGTCAATTCCTACAATAATATCTCCGATAGCCAAAGTTAACTCCTCCATTTTTTATTTAAATTATTTCCAACTAAGAATATAATATTTCACAAAAAAAGTCAATAGAATTTGTTATATTTTTGTAATATTTTTGTAATGTTTTTGTAATAATGTCGTTATTTGTTTTTTTATGTAAATTATATAACAATTTCTATCAACTTTTTTCTCTAGTATATAATATTTTTTATTTTTCTTCTTTCTTATTTTCTTTTATTATAGCCTCTGCTTTTGCTATAATTTTTCTATTTGATAACTTTTCTACATAGTATCTTCTTATTGTTCCTAAATTATTAAACATTCTTCCAACAAATACTACTACTGCTGCTAAATATATGTCTACATTCAATTTTTGTCCTAAATATGTAAGTAACATAGCTAATATTGCATTAACAAAGAAACCTGATATAAAAATCTTTAAATCAAAATTTTTGTTTAAACTTGATGTAATTGCTCCAAATACTGAATCTAATGCTGCAATTATAGCAATCGCTAGATATCCTGAATATGTATATGGAATAGTTGGAATATTTACTCCTATAAGAGCCCCTATTATACATCCTATTATAATTGCAATTAGTATCATTCTTCTACCTCCTTAGCATATCTTTGTTGTAATAAGTTTTTTCTATTGTTATATGCTGATATTTTTACTTTATTTTCTTTGCTCAATTCTACTGTTTTTCCAATCTTTTTGCAAGTATCTATAAATCCGCTATTTTTTAAATTAAGAGCACTTGTTAAATATGTTTGGTTTCCTATTACTTTTACTACAAATGGAGAAACAGTTCTGTCTGTATTTATTAATATTGCTCCATTTACTTCTACTATTTCTGTCATATTCAAAATTCTATTATCATTTATAGAAATAGCTTCTGCTCCTGCTAATTTTAATTCATTTACTAGTGTACGTAAATCACTTGCTTCTATTGACTTTTCGTCATTGTCTTTTAATGTTATTATTACACCTTGACCTGTTATATCTGTTCTTCCTACTAATAAATTAGTTTGTTCCAATTCTTCTTCTAATAGTTCAGATGTTTGATCATTTGATTCTATTTTTTTCTTATATTCTTCTATTTTACTATCAGTTTCAACTAGTTTTTCTTCTATTTCTTCATATTTTGTTTTCCAATTAGATAGCATTGTTTGAAGTTCTTCTTCTCTTGCTGTTTCTATTCCAGTTATGTTCGTTTCTTCTACTGTCTTAAATTGTGCACACATAACTGCTACTAAGATTATACATATTAGTCCTAATATTATCGAAATAGTAACTTTACTTTTCTTCAAATTTATCACCTCTATTATTTTTGTACATTCATATATTTAGCAGATATTACACCTGTATATTTTGGTATTTCTACCGAATTTACTTTTTTTATACTTACAACAATTCCCTTTTCTTTTAATAGTTCTATATATCCACCTGGTCTATCTACTCCTGCTAAACTCTCTGGAAATCCTATTGCTTTTATAACAAAAGGTGATGTTATTCTTTCATCGTTTACTTGTATTACGTTTCCAATACATGTTATTGCCGTTGTATTTACAAGTCTTTGTCCATTTATAGAAATTGCCTCTGCTCCAGCATTTTTTAGTTCATTTACTATGAATCTTAAATCTGCATCGTGTACTATATGACTAGATATATCTTCAAATATACCTATATTCTCCCTTGTTGCATTTGGATCATCTTTAATTGTTATTTCTACTCCTTGTCCAACTAAATTAGTTATTCCTAATAAATTATTGTTCAGGCTTATTTGTTTTTCTTTTTCAGAAGCACCTGTATCATCCTTTGTAGCTTCCTCTCTTATTTTTGCCAAGTTTTTTTCTGCCAAATCTAATCTTTCTGAAATATTATCATATTTTTCCTTCCATTTTAAAACTTCATCTCTTAAACTATTTTCTGTAAAGGTCTTAGCTACTGTTTTATTACTATTTTCAATTGTTTTTATTTGAACGCAAATACATATTGTTAACACTAAACAAACTATTCCTAATATTATTGCAATTTTCTTCTTGTCCACTTTCTTCACTCCTTTATACTCTCTGTCTAAATATTGGATTTTCTTTATTTAAGTCCATATTTACAAATATCTCGCCTTGTTTTCCTTCTACCTTTTCTAATATTGCCTTTATTGTTAATATTTTTGTATTTAAATTAGAGTCATCTCCTAAATGAGCTGTTATTTCTTTTTCCTCAAATATTAATTGTATATTTTTTTCGTTTTCTATGTTTATTCTAGTTATTATACTGTTTAATTCGTTATCTTTTGCTACTTGCATTATCTTTTCAATTATTACTAATTTCTTTAAATCTTCTATACAAAGTCTATTTCCAACTGTAAGATTTTCTGTTGATGTCTCTGTTCCTTGTAATATTGGTAATTCAGCTTTTTCACTAGATACTTCTAGAATATATCCATTTTTATTTATAGTTATATAACTACTTGCGTATTCTAATAAGTATTCTGGTTTTCTTTCTTCAATTTGTATTATAATGTCTGAAGGTAACTTTCTACTTATTTTTACGCTTTCTATATATACATTTTCTTTGATGTTTTGTTTTGTCTTTCCTTTGTTAATTTTAAAAGTATTTTGACCTTTTTGTATTTTTGATAAGCTTATTATTTGTTCTTTTGTAAGTAATTCGTTTCCATTTACTTGTATATTTTTTATATTAAATAGTGGTGAAAACATTGCACATATTACTAATATTATAAATAATGATAATATGGCTATAAATTTTACTATACATTTATTTATCTTTCTTTTCTTTTTAATTTTTTTATTTGATTGTTCAATTTTCTTTTCTTTTTCTAAACTTATTTTTCTATTTTTATTTTCTTCTTTTCTTTTTGGTTTCTTTGCTATTTTTTGTTTTACATACTCTTTCTCATTTTCTCTTTTTGTCTTTTTGGTAGATTTATCTTTATTTTTTATTTTATTTTTCTTTACCTTTTTATTTGTTTTTTTTGCAGGTTCATTTACTTTAGTTACTCCAATAACAATTTCATTATCAAAAGAAAATTTATCATCATCAATATTTGGATTCTTTTTTATATTTTTACTTCTTTTCACCACTTTTTTAGACATATATTGTATGTTAGATTTTCTTCTAACATATCCTCCTTTCTTTTGTTAATTTTGCTATTTATCATTTACTAATTTTATATTTGCTCCTAATCCTTTTAATTTCTGCTCTATTTTTTCATAGCCTCTTTGTATATATTCGATTCCATTTATATATGTTGTTCCTTTAGTTGTAAGTGCTGCTAATATTAGTGCTGCTCCTCCTCGTAAATCGTAACTTTCTACTTTATTAGCATTTAGTTTTCTTACTCCTTTTATAACTGCCATTTTTCCTTCTATTTGAATTTTTGCTCCCATTTTATTTAGTTCCATAGTGTATTTGTATCTATTTTCAAAAATATTTTCTACTATAGTTGATGTTCCTTTTGCTATGCTTAACATACTTCCAAATATTGATTGCATATCTGTTGGAAATCCTGGATATGGCATAGTTTTTATATCTATTGCTTTTAATCTTTTTGGTGCTTCTATATAAATTTCTTTTTCACTTGCTTCTATTTTACAACCACATTCTTCTAGCTTATGAATAATTGGAGTTATATGCTCTGGCTTTGCGTTTAATATTTTAGCTTTTCCGCCTGTAGCAGCTACCATACATAAATATGTACCCGCTTCTATCCTATCTGGCATTACCTTATAGCCTACTTCTTTTAATGATTTAACTCCTGTTATTTTTATTAAATTTGTTCCTGCTCCTTCTATTTTAGCACCCATTTTGTTTAGAAATTTTGCTAAATCTTCTATTTCCGGTTCCATTGCGGAATTATTTATAGTTGTTACCCCCTCTGCTAATACTGTTGCTAAAATAATATTTTCTGTTGCACCTACACTTGGAAAATCTAAGTCTATTTCTGTTCCTATTATTTTATCACAACTGCAGTGTATAAATCCACCCTTTTCTTCAATATTTATTCCTAATTTTTTAAACGCTGCTAAATGTAAGTCTATTGGTCTTGCTCCTATTTCACATCCACCTGGATATGAAAATGTTGCTTCTTTAAATCTGCCAATTATCGCTCCTGCCATAATAACTGTGGATCTCATTTGTTTCATCATGTCTTCTGGAATTTCTTTTTTATTCATTTGTTTTGTATCAATTTCTATTTTATCACGATTTTTCTTAACTTTGCAACCTAAAAGCCTTAAAATTTTCAATGTTATTTGTGTATCATGTATGTTTGGTACATTATATAGTTTTGTTTGTTTTCCACTTAATATAGTTCCCGCTATTATTGGAAGAGAAGCATTTTTTGAACCAGATATTGTTACTGTTCCTTCTAATCTTTTTCCCCCTTCTATTATGTAGTTTTGCATGTTTTTCTCCCCTTTCTTATAAAATTATTTTGCTATATATTATGTTGCATTTAAAAAAAGAGTGAAAAATAGACATTTGTAATTTTTATATAAAAAAGCAAGCAATTTACTCTTCATATAAAATGCTTGCCTTTACTATTTTAAACTATTTCATTTTCTCAATTATCTCATTTCTTACATTTATTGTATTTGGATGAATAACTTTCTTTTTTTCAATCATTTTAGGTAAAGTATAATAATCTATATCATATAATATAAATTCATCCAAACTTTCACACTGATTAAATCTTTCCCTTAAAACTTCTGCTTCTGGGTAATTTCTACTATTTTCTATTTTATCGGCTACATATACTATTTTGCCTAATAAAGTCATATTTGTAATTCCTGTAGTATGATAATGTATTGCTCTACACATTTCGTCTGTAAATCCATATTTTTTCTTTACTATATCTGCTCCTATTATTCCATGTAATACACTTGTGCACATTTTATCATCTTTGCTTAATTCTATATTATTCTCTTTTGCATATTTATAATACTCCTCTACTGTCATTTCTTTTGCAATATCATGCGTAAGTGCTGTTAATGCTGATTCTTCTTCATCTTCTCCATATCTTTTTGCAAGTTCTATTGCTTTTTCCATTGCACCTATTGAATGAATATATCTTTTCTCACTTAATATTTGTTTTAAATCTTCTTTTATTTTCTCTATGTTCTCCATTTATGTATTTTCCTCTTTCATATTAGCTAAATTCTTATTTTCACTTGAGCTATTCATTTAACATTTTCTTAACTTCATTTATTTTAGTTAGCATTGTTATATATCCTGCATTATAGCAATAATTTATTTTTTTAATATCAAACACACTTGCTTCTGATACATCTAAATCTACTACCAAATCACTTGCATGCAATGCTTCTTGGCTTCTTGCTTCAAATAATAAATCTATAGATTTAAATGCTATTTCATATATATTTTTAGGATCATAATTTAAAGCTGTTGCAAATTTTAATGTTAATACTTTATCTACTCCCAATTTTTTTACTTCGTCTGCAGGAACATTGTCTAATATTCCTCCATCTACAAATTTATGTCCTTTATACATACATGGTGCAAATACTCCAGGGTAACTACTGCTTGCTCTAGCAGCTTTACTAATTGGTGCATCTTTTATGTAATAATCTCCTTCTATATCTGCATTTGTAAATACATATTTTTTGCACTCTACTATATCTACTGTAGGTATAGCTATTGGCATTTCTATATCTTTTATATTTTTATATCCTTTTTCTTTAGCACATTCATTTATTGCTATTTCTATATTTTCACCTGAAAATAGTCCATCACCTAATAATCTTCTTGATGTTTTTAAGTTTCCTGCAAAGTATTTTGGATCTGCTCTCATTATTCCCTTTGCAAAATATTTGAATATTTCTAACATCTTTTCTGTTGAATACCCCATCGCATATAAACTTGAAACAATACTTCCTATACTTGTTCCTGCTACTGCATCTATTTTTATTCCATTTTCTTCTAATGCCTTTATTGCACCTATATGTGCAGCACCTTTTACTCCTCCACCTGCTAATGCTAAACCTAACTTCATTTTACAACACCACCTAATTTTTCTACTTATAAATTTTTTTTCACTTTGTATATAATCTATTTAATATTTAACAACAAGTTTATCGAATTTTCCATTTATATATGCCTCTAATTTTTGCATAAATTCTTGAGAACCTATTTCTTTTTTTGCCACCATATCTAATCCCTTTTCCCAACTTGCTGTCAGCTTTGGATTTAACATGTCTGGCATAGAAGATAGTACAACATCATAAATTACTTCTCCCTTTTTAGTTGGAGTTATTATTTGTGTTTTATTATTTATTTGTATATATGCTATTTTTTCTAGTTTTTTTATAATTTCTGCTCTTGTTGCACTTGTACCTATTCCTGCACCTTTTATTTGCTCTCTTAATTCTTCGTCTTCTATTAATTTTCCTGCGTTCTCCATTGCTAAAATCATTGAACCTGAATTATATCTTGTTGGAGGATTTGTTTCAGATTCTTTAGTTTCATAATTTATGACATTTATTTCTTGACCTTTTTTTAAATTGTTTAAAACATCTAAATTATTTGCTTCTTCTTTCTCATCTTCCTGTTTGTTTTCCACATTTTCTTCTTCGTTTGTGGATTTCTTTTCTTTATTCTTTGGTTTTAGTACATCTAAATATCCTGTTCTTGTACAAACCTTTCCATTTGCACTAAATATTTCCTCTTCTACTTTTATAGTTACAGATATTTTATTAAACTCTGCTTCTGGGTAAAATATTGCTAAAAATCTTTTTACTATTAGTTTATATACTTCTTTGTGTAGATCTTTCAATTTATCATAGTTTTCAAAACCTTGTCCTGTTGGAATTATTGCATAATGGTCTGTTATTTTGCTATCATTTACATATTTTGTTTTTACTAAGTCTGTAGAATACTTTTCTTCTGCCATTTGTTTTAAGTATCCTTGCACCTCTTCGTCTTTAAATCCTTTTGCTAAACCATTTAAGTTTTTAGAAATGACTTTTGCAACCGCCGTAGATATAACTCTAGCATCTGTTCTTGGATATGTAACTAATTTTTGCTCATATAGATTTTGTATTATTTCTAGTGTTTCATCTGGTTTTATTTTAAAACGTTTTGTACATTCATTTTGTACTTCTGCTAAGTTAAATAGTAATGGTGCTTTTTCTTTTTGTTTTTGCTTTTTAACTTCTTCTACAACCGCTTTTTTGTCTTTTAAGCTTACTATGAATTCTTTTGCATCTTCTATTTTTTTGAATCCTGAATCATTATATAATTTTGGTGATTCAAACATTTTAGACTTTTCATTTACTTTCCACTCGGCATTAAAGTTTGCTTCTTCTTCTCCAAAATTTCCTACAATTTTATAAAATGGTGTTTTAACAAAATTTCTAATTTCTCTTTCTCTCGATACTACCATTCCTAAAACACATGTCATTACACGTCCAACAGAAATAGAGGCTCTTTCTTCCTCTATCTCCTTTGCTACTCTTCTCCCATATATTATAGAAAGTAATCTTGAAAAATTAATTCCTATTAAATAGTCTTCTTTTGCTCTTAAATATGCTGAATCTGACAAGCTATCATATTCTGACTGGTCTTTTGCTTCTTTTATTCCTCTTAAAATTTCCTCTTCTGTTTGTGAATCTATCCAAACTCTTTTTATTTTTGCGTTTGGATTTGGTTTTGCCATCATAAATACTAATCTTTGTATGTATTCTCCTTCACGCCCAGAGTCTCCTGCATTATAAATTTCTTCTACATCTTGCCTTTGTAATAATGATTTTACTATATTAAATTGTTTTTCTACATTTTTTATAATTTCATATTTCCATTCTTTTGGAATAAATGGAAGTGTATCTAGTCTCCATACTTTTAAGTTTTCATCGTATTTTTCAGGATATGACATTGTAACTAGGTGACCTACACACCATGTTATAATCCATTCTTCTGATTCTAAATATCCATCTTTTCTTGTTGCATTTATTTTTAACGCTTTTGAAAATTCCATAGCCACAGATGGCTTTTCTGTAATCAATAATTTTTTTGGCATTTTTAACATCCTTTGCTATTACAAATTGTGTGCCAATTTTTTATGTTGGCACACATATTATTATACTTTTATTATATCAATTTCTGATGTAAAGTTTGAATTTCCGTATGGATATATAATATATATTTGTCCATCTAATCCTATAAAGAAATGATTTACATTATCTGTTACATACATTGCGTTGTTTAAGTCTCTTTTATATATATTTTGAGAAAGTGCTGTTGAAATAGCTTCTGCATTTTTGTTAGCCTCTTTTATTACTTTTTCTATTTTGCTATTTACTTTTGTGGTATCTATTTGTCTAGCATTTAAAATATCATTTAATAATACTTTTTGACCTGTTTTTATATCATAGTTATATGTTTGTACTATTATTCTTTGAGGATTTTCACCTTCTTTTAATGTAGATTTAATAACTAGTGATAAAATATTGTCATTTAAATATGCTACATATTCTACATTATATATAGTATATTCTGTTGAATTGGTTAATATTTGACTTCCTTTATTTGCAAATACTGTTTGTGTTGTTCTATTGAATTCTTCTCCGACTTCTCCTTGTACATTAAATACAGGTAAATTAATATCTACACTATATTTTCCATCTTTTTCATCTTTAACATTATAAGCTGCATAAATTATATCTTTGCTTTCTAATCCAGCTATTTTTGTAATACCAGTAATATCATATCCTTGGTCATCAAATGAATTGTTAAATAGAGAATTAAACTCTGCTTTTAAAGTTTCTGCATCTTCTATTTTATCCTCTACATTATCTTGATCTATTGTATTATTATTAATTGTGTTTTGTTTTTTATTTGGTTTAAATATTTGGTAATAAACTCCAATTATAATTGATATAACGCAAATTATTATTATAGCTATATATAGTAAATTTCTTTTATTCATAAGACTTCACCTTTCAAATTTTATTTTCTACATTATACCATTTGTTTTTTTTCAATGCAATACACAATTATTATATAACAAAATAAAAAGGTATGTAAAACATACCTTTTTTATTTATATTAATTATTCTTTGATATCAGCTACGACACCTGAACCAACTGTTCTACCACCTTCACGGATAGCGAATCTTAGTCCTTTTTCGATAGCGATTGGAGTAATTAATTCGATTTCCATATCTACGTTATCACCTGGCATAACCATTTCTGTTCCAGCAGGTAAATTAATAACACCTGTAACGTCTGTTGTTCTGAAATAGAATTGTGGTCTGTATCCGTTAAAGAATGGTGTATGACGTCCACCTTCTTCTTTAGTTAAAACGTATACTTGAGATGTGAATTTTGTATGTGGATGTATTGTTCCTGGTTTTGCTAAAACTTGACCTCTTTCGATGTCTTTTCTATCAATACCTCTTAATAATACACCAATATTATCTCCAGCTTCTGCTTGATCTAATAATTTTCTGAACATTTCAACACCTGTTACAACGCTCTTGTTGATTGGTTTAATACCAACGATTTCAACTTCGTCTTGGATTTTTACAACTCCTCTTTCTACTCTACCTGTAGCAACTGTTCCACGTCCTGTAATTGTGAATACGTCTTCTACTGGCATTAAGAATGGTTGGTCGATTGGTCTTTCTGGTGTTGGGATATAGCTATCAACTGCATCCATTAATTCTTTCATGCATTGATATTCTGGTGCGTTTGGATCTGTTGATGTAGATTCTAGAACTTTTAATGAAGATCCTTTTACGATTGGAATCTCGTCTCCTGGGAAACCATATTCTGTTAATAGGTCTCTAACTTCCATTTCAACTAATTCTAATAATTCTGGGTCATCAACCATATCGCATTTATTTAAGTAAACAACGATATATTTAACACCAACTTGTCTTGCTAATAAAATGTGCTCTCTTGTTTGAGGCATTGGTCCATCAGCTGCAGAAACAACTAAGATTGCTCCGTCCATTTGTGCAGCACCAGTGATCATGTTTTTAACATAGTCAGCATGGCCTGGGCAGTCAACGTGTGCATAGTGTCTTGCATCTGTTTCATACTCTACGTGAGCTGTATTGATTGTGATTCCTCTTTCTTTTTCTTCTGGTGCGCTATCAATTGCATCATAAGCTTCGAATTTAGCTTTTCCTAATAATCCTAAATATTTAGTAATAGCTGCTGTTGTTGTTGTTTTACCGTGGTCAACATGTCCGATTGTACCAATGTTAACGTGTGGTTTAGTTCTTTCAAATTTTTCCTTTGCCATTTGAAATTTCCTCCTTAAATTTATATTTTATTTTTGAAAATTAATAACTAATTTAATTTTGCACTTGCATTTTATAACATATTCGCTAAAAATGCAAGTACTTTATTTATTTTTACTAATCTTGTTTTTTAGCTCTTGCTGCTACTATTGTGTCTAATACTGATTTTGGAACTTCTTCATAATGAGATGGTTCCATAGAATATGTTCCTCTACCTTGAGTTTTTGAACGTAAGTCTGTTGCATAACCAAACATTTCTGATAATGGAATAAATCCACGAATTATTTGATCTCCACTTCTTGCTTCCATACCTTCCATTCTTCCACGTCTTGAGTTAATATCTCCAATAACGTCTCCCATGTAATCTTCTGGAACTGTTACTTCAACTCTCATAATTGGCTCTAATAATACAGATTTAGCTTGACGACATCCTTCTTTGAATGCCATAGAACCTGCAATTTTGAATGCCATTTCTGAAGAGTCAACTTCGTGGTATGAACCGTCTACTAATGTAGCTTTGAAATCTATAACTGGGTATCCAGCTAAAATTCCTGATTCGGCTGCTTCTCTAATACCATCTTCTGTTGGTTTAATGTATTCTTTTGGAACAGCTCCACCAACAATTTGGCTTTCGAATATAATTCCTGAACCTGGCTCTAATGGTTCTAGTTCAATCCATACATCTCCGTATTGTCCACGTCCACCAGATTGACGAGCGAATTTACCTTGAACTTTAACTTTATTTCTAATAGTTTCTTTGTAAGAAACTTGTGGTTTACCTACAGTACATTCAACTTTAAATTCTCTTTTTAATCTGTCTACGATGATATCTAGGTGAAGTTCACCCATACCAGCGATGATTGTTTGTCCAGTTTCTTGATCTGTATGAGTTTTGAATGTTGGATCTTCTTCAGCAAGTTTTGCTAAAGCTATACCCATTTTTTCGCTATTTGCTTTATCTTTTGGCTCTATAGCGATATCAATAACTGGTTCTGGGAATTCCATAGATTCTAATATAACTGGGTGAGCAGGGTCACAAAGTGTATCTCCTGTAGATACTTCTTTTAGTCCTACTGCTGCTGCTATATCTCCAGCATATACTTTATCTATATCTTCTCTGTGGTTAGCATGCATTAATAGAATTCTTCCCATTCTATCTTTTTTGTCTTTGTTTGCATTTAATATTGTAGATCCAGCTTCTAATGTTCCTGAATATACTCTAAAGAAACAAAGTTTTCCAACAAATGGGTCTGTTGCAATTTTGAATGCTAATGCTGCAAATGGTTCTGTATCTGAAGTTTTTCTTTCTACTTCATTTCCAGCTTCATCTACACCTTTAATATGTGGTATATCAAGTGGTGATGGCATATAATATACTATAGCATCTAATAATTCTTGTACACCTTTATTTTTGTATGATGAACCACATGTTACAGGAACTATTGTGTTTGCTATTGTTCCTTTTCTTAGACCTGTTCTTATTTCATCTATTGTTAATTCTTCTCCGTCTAAGTATTTCATCATTAATTCATCATCTTGTTCTGCAACTGCTTCTACCATTTCTGCTCTATATTTTTCTGCTTTTTCTTTTAAATCTTCAGGAATGTCACATTCTTCAATTTCTTTTCCTAAATCATCTTTGTGAATGAAAGCTCTCATTTTTACTAAGTCAACAATTCCTTTGAAATTGTCTTCAGCACCAATTGGTAACTCAATTGGAATAGCATTTGCTTTTAATCTATCTTTCATTTGCTCAACGCAACCATAGAAATCAGCGCCTGTCATATCCATTTTATTTACATATGCCATTCTTGGTACCATATATTTATTAGCTTGTTTCCAAACTGTTTCAGATTGTGGTTGTACACCACTTCTTGCTGCAAGTACAAGTACAGAACCATCTAGTACTCTTAAAGATCTTTCAACTTCTACAGTGAAGTCAACGTGACCTGGAGTATCAATAATATTGATTCTATGACCTAACCATTTACATGTAGTTGCGGCTGAAGTAATTGTAATACCTCTTTCTTGTTCTTGAACCATCCAGTCCATTGTAGCTGCACCTTCGTGAACTTCTCCTATTTTATGAGTTCTACCTGTATAGAATAGAATTCTTTCTGTAGTAGTAGTTTTTCCAGCATCTATATGAGCCATGATTCCTATGTTTCTTGTTTTCTCTAAAGGAAACTCTCTTCCAGCCATATATTTATCCTCCTTATTTCTAATGTCAAGGGACACTCCTTACCCTTTTGTCACTTCCACTCAGCTTAAGGAATATCCATTTTCCTTATGAATTAGTGATGTCAGGTATTTTCGTATTCGCCTTGTTATATTTTTACCATTTGTAATGTGCAAATGCTTTGTTAGCTTCTGCCATTCTATGCATGTCTTCTTTTTTCTTGAATGCTCCACCGTTTCCAGCTAAAGCGTCCATTATTTCTCCGGCTAATTTTTCAGCCATTGTTTTTTCATGTCTATTTCTAGCATATGTTACTAGCCATCTTAAACCTAAAGTTTGTCTTCTTTCTGGTCTAATTTCTAATGGTACTTGGTATGTAGCACCTCCAACTCTTCTTGCCTTTACTTCTAGTACTGGCATTACATTGTTAAGTGCTTCTTCAAATACTTCTAGCGGATCTCTTTGCTCTTTTTCTTTTATGATATCGAATGCATCATAAACTATAGTTTGAGCTACTGTTTTTTTACCATCTAACATAACATTGTTAACTAATTTTGTAACAAGTTTGCTATTGTACATTGGATCTGCTATTACATCTCTTTTTGCTATAAATCCTCTTCTTGGCACTATTCTTCCCTCCTTATTAATATGTTAGATACCTATATAAAAGTATCTTTGGTACTCTTAAGAAATTTAATACTTTACAATTCTTCTCAAATTTCTTCAGTATAGTGCGTATAATCTATTCTAAATTTAAGTACCAAAGCTAAAGCTTTTTCGTTAAATTAGTAAGTTATAAGCACTAATTTTTCTTTTTATTTTTTAGGTCTTTTAGCTCCGTACTTAGATCTAGCTTGCATTCTGTCTTTTACACCAGCTGTATCTAATGTACCTCTTATAATATGGTAACGAACACCAGGTAAATCTTTTACCCTTCCACCTCTGATTAGAACAACACTATGTTCTTGTAGGTTATGTCCGATTCCAGGAATATAAGATGTTACTTCATACCCATTTGAAAGTCTTACTCTGGCTACTTTTCTTAAAGCAGAGTTTGGCTTTTTAGGTGTTACTGTTTTAACTACTGTACATACACCTCTTTTTTGTGGTGCTCTTCTATCTGTTACTTTTTTCTTCATTGAATTGTAACCATGTTGTAGAGCTGGTGATGTAGATTTAGTTGTTGCAGTATGTCTTCCTTTTCTTACTAATTGATTAATTGTTGGCACTTAAATTTCACCTCCTATAAAAAAATATAAAACACTACGGAATTGCCATTTTGTGGCAAATACATTAGCGCTTATTATTATATCATTTTCAAATCTCTATGTCAATACAATTTTATGTCATTTTGCATGATTTTACTTTTATTTTTTAGTCTGATTAATTATTTTTACACAAATATAAATAGGGTACCAAATATGGTACCCTATTTATTATCTTCTTTTGGTCATGCGTCCTATTAAGAATGCGATTAAAGCAACCCATACGTAAACTAATACTACCCAAAAATTAGGTACAACGTATTTGCATATCGTCAGGATTCCTTTCAATATTGCAGGACCGCCGCCAATCAGGAGAGCAATTATAATAGGTATAAAAATTATAATTACTAACAATCTATTCTCCCGTTTGTTTGATACCTGCTGTGTTGTCTGCTGTGCTGTCTGCTGTGCTGCCATAATTGTCTTCCTCCTTAAATAAAGTTTTTTCTACTTTTATATACATATAGTATAGCATGTTTTACATAAAATTGCAAGATTTTACATAATATTTTTTATCTCTAAAAATTAATTATATTTTTCACTATAATAAAAAAATTTCATTAAACAAAAAATAGTAGAGTTTCCTCTACTATCTTTTATCTTCCATAGCCGTCTCCGAATTTTTCTTCATCTCTCTTATGTGCTTCTTCTTTCATCTCTTTAAATTTTTCTTTTGTATCTTGTTTCTTTTCATTTTCAACTTTTTTGTAACCTTTTTCAGCTATTTCTTTTATATATTTTTTGAATTCTTCATCTTTTGCAATATTTGCTTTTTCTTCTTCTGATTTCTTTCCTTTGTTCTTTTCTCCGTCATTTTCTCCTAATATAAAATCTTTTAAATTTTTATATTTATCTTTTATCCAATTTTTCAATTTAGCTATAGTTGGATGTTTTTCATCAAAACTTTTTGTTGCTACTGGTAAATTTTCTTTTGGTTTATATTCATTATCTCCATAATCTCCCAAAAAGAAATCATGTAAATATTTCTTTATTTTAGATTGTTCTTTTACTCTTGTTGGTGTTGGTTTATTAGAGCTTTTAACTGCTTTCATCTTTTCTTTCATTTTTTGTTTATTTTCTTTATTGGCTGTAAGTTTTCTTTCTTTCCAACTATCTAAATTAAGTTCTATACTATCCCAACTATATCCATTTAATAAATTATTAGCTATCATATTACATTTAGAAATTTTTGTACTCATTTCTTCTTTTATTTCTTTTAATTCTTCTATATTTTTATTTGCTTCTTTATCATTTCTGTTTTTATTTATAAACTCTTTATTTTGTGCAAATTTTTTATTATTATCATCTATATCTGAATTAATTTTATCTAATTCTGCTTTTAATTTATCTTTTTCTTTTGCATCTGTTTGTTTATGTATTTGTATTTGAATTTTTTCCTTTTCTTTAAGTAACATATCAAGATTTTCTTCTAGTTTTTGGTTTTCATCTTCTTTTTTTCTTGATACCTCAGCACTTTCTATTTTTCTTATTTCTTTGTCTATTTCTTTTATTTCTTTTTCTAATATGCTAATATAATAGAAAATATTTTTTGCTTTAGGTAAATTTTTTTGTATCTTTATTAACTTGTTATACTCTTTATATTCTTCTTTAGTTATAGTTTTATTTTGTTTTTTTACTTCTAAATCTTTTATTTTTTGTTCTAAATCACTATTTTTTAGAGCTTCATATTTTTTTCTTATTCTATCTCTTTTTTTATTTTCCATATTTTTTCTCCTTTAAAATATAATTCAACTACATATAATTTTACCATATACTGTCATATTTTGCAACTATATTATGTAGAATACTCAAAAATGTTATAAAAATTTAATATTTTTGACTTATTTTTGTAATACTACTTTCTTCAAGCTTTCTATTGCTTTATCTGCTAGCCTTCCATATTTTATTTTTTTGTCTTTTATCTTTTCTTCTAAAGAAGGTATTATCCCAAAATTTGCATTCATAGGTTGGAAATTTTCATTATTGGTTGATATATAATTGCTTAGTGCACCTATCATTGTATCTTTTGGAAATATTATTTTCTTATTTGTTTTGTTGAAATCTTGTATTGCATTTAAAGAAGCTACCATTCCAGATGAAATTGACTCAACATATCCTTCTACTCCTGTTATTTGCCCTGCAAAATATATATTTGAATGTTCTTTCATTTTATAAGTACTATCTAATAGTTTAGGTGAATTTATAAATGTATTTCTATGCATTACTCCATATTTTATAAATTCTGCATTTTCTAACCCAGGGATTAAAGAAAATACTCTTTTTTGTTCTCCAAATTTTAAATTTGTTTGAAAACCTACTATGTTATACATTGTTCCTTCATTATTGTCTTGTCGTAGTTGTACTACTGCATATGGCCTTCTTGCTGTTCTTAAGTCTGTAAATCCTACCGGCTTTAATGGACCAAATCTTAATGTGTCTAGTCCTCTTTTTGCCATAACCTCTATTGGCATACAACCTTCGAATATTTCTCTTTTTTCAAATTCATGTAATTCAACTATTTCTGCATTTACTAGTTCATTTACAAAGTTTTCATATTCTTCTTTGTTCATAGGTAGATTTATATAACTTTGTTCTTGGTTTTCTATTCTTTTCTTCCACTCTTCTACATCTTCGTCTTTTCCTCGTTCTTCATCATATCTATTTCCATAGAAAGCTATGTTAAAGTCTATACTATCCTTTTCTATTATAGGAGCTGCTGCATCATAAAAAGCAAGTTCTTTTTCTCCTGTTATTTTTTTTATTTCTTCTGCTAATTTGTTTGATGTAAGTGGTCCTGTTGCTATTATTACTATTCCATTGTTTATTAATTCTTCTAAAGATGTTACTTCTTTTCTTATTACTTCTATGTTTTCCATATTTTCTAAAGTTTTTGTTACTTTTTCAGAAAACTTTTTTCTATCTACTGCTAATGCTTGCCCTGCTGGAACTGCAGTTTCATCTGCTACTTTTATAAGCAAGCTATCTAACATTCTCAATTCTTCTTTTAATAAACCACATGCGTTTGTATGTAAGTTTGATTTAAATGAGTTACTGCATACTATTTCTGCTAAGTTTTCATTTGTATGAGCTTTAGAAAATTCTTCTGGTTTCATTTCATATAGTTTTACTTTTATTCCTGCTTTTGCTATTTGGTATGCCGCTTCCGCTCCTGCTAAACCTCCACCTATTATTGTTATATAATCTTTCATTTAATTTCTCCTAATTTTATTTGAATAGTTCCATTATCTCTTCTTTAGAAAGTTTATTTAAAAATGTTTCGTTTGTAGATAATACATTATCTATAAGCTTTGATTTTCTTTCTTGTAATTCATAAATTTTTTCTTCTATAGAGTTTTTGGTAATTAGTTTATACACCTGAACATTTTTCTTTTGTCCTATTCTATATGTCCTATCTGTTGCTTGATTTTCTGCAGATATATTCCACCATGGATCATAGTGAATTACCATGTCTGCTCCTATTAGGTTTAGTCCTGTCCCTCCTGCTTTTAATGAAATTAGAAATACTTTTTTATTTTCATCTTCATTAAATTCATCTACAAGTTTAATTCTTTCACCAACTTTTGTTTGTCCAGTTAGTTTAGAATATTCTATTTTTTCTTTTTTAAGTTTTTCTTCTATCAAAGGGAACATTCCTGTATAACTAGAAAATAGTAAAATCTTGTGACCTGAGTCTACTGCATCTTTTATTACTTCTATACATTGATTAAGTTTGCTACTTTCTGCTTTATAATCACTTAAAAATAAAGCTGGATGGCAACATATTTGTCTTAATCTCATTAATAGTGCTAATATTTTTATTTGGCTCTTTTCAAAGCCATTAGCATTTATTTCTTGCATCATTTCACTTCTAGCATTTTGCATATAAGACATATATATTTTTTGCTGTTCTTCTTCCATTTCATTATTAAGTACTGTTATTGTTTTATCTGGTAGTTCTGTTAAAACTTCTCCTTTTATTCTTCTTAATATAAATGGTTCTATAAGCATTTTTAGTTTTCTCATAGCTACACTATCTTCATCTTTTACTATTGGCATTTCATATAATTCTTTAAATTTTCTATAGCCAAATAAATATCCAGGCATTATAAAGTCAAATATAGACCAAAGTTCTGATAAAGAGTTTTCTATTGGTGTTCCTGTTAAAGCATATTTTGTGCTTGCATTTATTTCTTTTATAGCTTTTGCATTTTGTGTATTGTTGTTTTTAATATATTGTGCTTCATCTGCTATTATAAATTTGAATTCATAATTTAGCTCTTTATATGTTTCTATATCTCTTTTTAATAAGTCATACGATGTAATTACTATGTTATATTTTGGTATACTTTTTATTTGCTTTACTCTTTCATCAGCATTTCCATGTATTACAAGTGATGTTAAATCTGGTGTAAATTTTTTTATTTCATTTTGCCAGTTTAGTGAAAGTGAGCTTGGACATACAACAATACTTGGCTTTGGACTTTTTTCATTTTGTACATAGTCTAAAATTACTGCTAATAATTGAATTGTTTTTCCAAGTCCCATGTCGTCTGCTAATATTCCACCAAATCCATAATTATCTAATACTTTTAGCCACTTGTATCCTACCTTTTGATAACTTCTTAAAGATGCATTTAAATTTTTAGGTAAGTTTATTTCTTCATTTAGTTCTTTATTTTCAACTTTGCTTACTAATTCTTTGTAATTTTCATTTTTAGTAATTACTGTACCTTTTATATTATCTAACATTCTGTCTAAATATAAACTTCTATATATAGGAAGTTTGACTTCGCCTTTTTCTAGTTCTTTAAAGTTTATATCTAACCCATTTGTCATGCTGTCTAAAAGTTCTATTGTTTCGTTTTTTTCTAATGTTATAAAACTACCATCTTTTAACCTATGATATTTTTTCTTTAAGTGATATTTTTGCATTATTTCTTTTAATTCTGATGGCTCAAAATCTAAATTTGAGAAATCTACACTTAATAAATTGTTTTCTATTCTTACTCCTAAACTTCCAATTTTAGGTTCTTTTATTTCTTTTTTCTTAAAATTGTCTGTTGCTAAAACTTCAAATTTCTTCATGTATGTCTCAATATCTGAAGATAAAAAGTTATAGATTAAGTTTTCATTAACCAAAATTAATCTTGCTTTTTCAACTTCTAACATGAAACCAGAATTTTTAAATATTTCTAGTACTTCATCTTCCTTTGCTACATCTCTTGCGAAGTCCATCTCTTGCTCTAATAATGGATTGAATTCTTTGTTTTCATATATAAATCTTATGTCTGCTGTTATAAAATTTTGCTCATTATAGTCTAAATATACTTTTACAAAAAGTTCTTTTGGTATATATTTTTTTATTTCATCTTCATTTAAGCTACTTACTTCTATCTTGTCTCTTACCTTTGGAAATACTATTGAAAATAGTTTTGAAACTTCTTCTTTTGGAAATACTATATGGTTTGTAAAACTGTTTCTAAATGTTTGAAGTAATTTTAATGTTTCTTTGAAACTATCATCACATTTATATAAAATATTTTGCATAAAGAAATATATAGCTTTTCTGCCTTCAATTACGTCATATTCATAAACATCTATGTTAGGAACCAACGCATATTCTTTTTCATTTTCTTCTTTTATTTCAAATTTTATTTCAGGTGTCTGTTTTAAAAATAGTATTTCCTTTTCTATATTTTCTTTTTGAAGTATAACTTCTTTTCCCTCTAATACTTCAAATAATTCGTCCATACCTGTATTAGAAATAGTTATATAGCTATCTTCCATTGTTCTTCCATAATATGTGTATTGGTTTGTTGCTTCATTTGCGTATTTTATTATTTCTGCATACTTTAAAACGTATTGTAGTAGTGGTATTGAATCTTTATTAAATGCTTCTTCTTCGTGTACAAATTCAAGTTTTGTTCCATAACGATAAAATTCTTTTTTTTGCATTCTGTCATAGAATTCCACTAGATTTTTTATTTTGTAAAATTGTTTTTCTCCAATTTTTACTTCCATTTTTAATGTTTTTAGATATGAATTGTAAATTAGTCTTGGTTCTATTTTTATGCTATGTGGTATAATCTTTGTTTTATTTTGCTCGTTTGTTTCTTCATGAGTTGGATAAAAATTGTTTATTAATTGTTTAAATTCACGATATTTTTCTTCTCTTTTTTGATATTTGTTATACATTTGCATATCTGTTTGTTTTTGTTCTATATCTCCAGAAAATATTCTTACGTAATTTTCGTTGTTACTAAATTCTATAGCTGTTGCTAGAATGTGTTTGCATGTTCCATAGTTTTTATGGTAGTCTTCGCAATTACAGCTTACGTCTTCTATTTCACCTTTTTCTACTTTTATATGAACATCATAAACTTCTTTGCCTCTTACTTTAGAGCGAATTTCAAAGTTATTCTTATCTTCATAAGTTACTTTTGTTATTTTCACTTTTTTGTCATCTACATATTCTTCTGCTTTTTCTTCTCTTTCATTTCCTGCAGAGGTACGTAGTTCTTTTAATATTTCTGGATTTACTATCATTTTTACTCCTTCTCATATTAAATTTCTCATTTTTACTAGTGATATATTATATAATATTTTGCAGGATTTTACAAGAGGTATACTAAATAAAAAGAGACGGTTATTTTCCCGCCTCTTTTTTTGATTAATATATATATTTTTCTATATTTATATCTTCTAAATTAATGTATCTTATTGTTTTACTTACACCCTCTTTTAATTCTATTTGCACATATATGCTTCTTAATTTGTCATTTTGTCTTGCTACTTCTGATACATATTCATTATTATTTATATTTGCTTTTCTATTTTTTATATCTTTTATCAAATTTTCTATAAAGTCTGACATATCTGACTCTTTTATTCTAATAGTCTTAGTTGAATATTGCTGTTTATAGCTTATATTTACATTTATTCTTTTTATTTTTTGAACATCTTCTATCTGTTTTATTTTTTCTTCATAATATTCATTACTTGTTAATATTTTATTTAATTCTTCTTTATAAAGGCTATTATTTATATCATACTTTCTGGTTATTTTTCTACCATCTTTTAGTTTATATTCTAATGTATATTCCGTATATCCTTTTTTCTTTTCAGCTACTAATTTTTGTTGGAAGTTTATTATATTTTCTATATTTTGTTTTTCTTTAAAATTAATAGTTTCATTTCTTACTTTAAAACTAACTTCTTCCACATTCTCTGCTTTTGGTATTCTTGTTTCATAACCAAAAACTCCTGTATTTAATATTACAAATGTTATTGTTATAATGACTGCATATACTATAAATCCTATAATTGATTTAAATACTTTGTATGTCTTTTTTAATATCATTTCTATTATTAAATATGCTATTAATGTTATAATAAATGAAGCAAAAAGCGTTCTTATATTGTGCTCTCCTATTATATTATAAAAATACATATATGAAAGTAAGTTAACTAAAAATGTAGCTGCATATTTTACAAAACTTCTTATTCCTTTAAATGCTATAAATTCTTTTGTTATTTCCAACTTTCTCTTTTTGTATATGAAATATCCTAAAACTAGCATTACAATTATTGAAGTAATATATATAATTATTGTAGATGTCTCAAATTCAATTGTTTGAGATAAATAATATGAACTCATTTCTCTAAAGTCTTCTATTATTTTTATAAATGGCAACTTTGTAAATTCTTCTAAATTATTAGAAAATCCTTTAAATCCATAAAGTATATCTTCTATAAATGCTGATGTTAATACAAGGATTCCAACAGGCGCATACATTAATATATAAGTAAGTATTCCATGTGAAATTTTTGATGCACAGAATGTTCCTATAAATGTAGCAAATGCAAAGAATATTGTGTTATACAACATACAAACTCCAAACCATTTCATTATATCTGCAAATTGTAAGTATTTTCCCATTTCTCCTATGTTCAATAATAATATTATAATTACATTTAATAAAAATGGTATTACATACATTACTATTCCTGTTAAAATATTAGTTATATATAGCTTTCTTTTAGATATTGGAAGTCCATGTATAAATGAACTACTCTTTTCTTCGTTTGTATATTTAAATAGTAGTATTGATATTAGTACTGGTAATACAAATATTGTTAACAATACTATTGGATTATATAAAATCTCTATATAATGTTCTCTATCATAATTATTTGGTGAATAATATGGTTCAATGCTGTCTTCATCAACTACTTGCACAGTATTTGTTACATTACTTGTTGTATTATTGGTTATTTCATTTGTAATATTATTGTTTATGGCAATAATATTTTCGTCTGTCACATCACTTATTGTTGGAGCACTTATCATAACTATGTCTGATGAATAATTTTGAGTCTCAGTACTTGCTTCTATTCTATTTTGTTGATTAATCATACCTGAATAATCTGCTTTTTCTTCATCTAGGATAATTATATCGTTAATATAATCTGTTCTTCTTTCCTTTATATCATTTGTTCTTAATATCATTTGAAAAGTTGTTACTAAAAATAAAATAATTATTGCTACAGCTGGGACAATCCAAAATCTTTTTATATTTGATTTAAATATTCCATAACTAAACATCTGCTTCACCTCCATTTTCAAACATAAATACTTCTTCTAATGATAGAGGTAAAAATTCCATTAATGTTAATTTGTATTTATTTAGTATTTCTTCTATTTCTTTTTGCTCGCCTTTTACTATGAAATAATATACACTTCCTACTTTTTCTTCTTTTAATATAGAAAGTTTTTCTCTTATTTTGCCTATTTGTGAGTTGTTAGAAAATACAATTTGTACCTTTTGTATATTGTTGTCTTTCTTTTCTAGTTCTTTTTCTAATACCATTTCACCATTTTTCATGATTCCTATATTTGTACATACATTTTCTAATTCTTTTAGGTTATGTGATGATATAATTACTGTCATTTTTCTTTTTTTGACTTCTTCTAATAGAATTTTCCAAACATTTTCTTTCATAATAGGATCTAATCCATCTATTGGTTCATCTAATATCATTATTTCTGGATTGCATGAAATTGTAAGCCAAAATGCTACTTGTTTCTTCATTCCTTTTGAAAGTTTATTAACTTTTCTTTTTATATCAATATTAAATACTTTTTGTAAGTCATTAAATTTTTCAAAACTAAAATCTTTGTATATTTTACTATAAAATTTAGCCATATCTTTGATACTATATCCATGGAAAAAATATAAATCATCACTAATATATGCTATTTTGCTTTTTACTTTTTCATTGTCATAAACTTTCTCATCATTTACTAAAATTTCACCTTCGTCTTGTTTGTACATTCCAATTAGGTGTTTTATTGTGGTTGTTTTTCCAGAGCCATTTGGTCCAACTAGACCATAAATGCTACCTTCTGGTACATTCATGTTAAAATGATTTAATGCAGTAAATTTATCAAATTTTTTCACCACATTTTTGGCAGTAATTAACATTCTTTACCCCTCCTTTTTTCTATGGCTAATTATATATTATCTATTTAACTTTTACAAGTTTTTTCCCAATAATTACCCCAAAAGGTCCAGGTACTTTTGAGGTAATTTTTGAAATATTGCAAATTAGCTACTTTTGTGCTATAATTTGTTTCATAAAATTGTATTTAATTATGAAATAGCATTACTTCATAAAAATGTAACTATTAATTTTTCAAGAAGAAAAGGAGACAGCTTATGAACAAAATTAAACGGTGGTACTATGAATTGACCGAAGAACAAGTAAATAAAATTGCAAAAGCAATGGTAATTATTGGTATTTTATTGGACGTAATTAACTTCTTTATAAATTATTTGCTTGGAAGATTGCCAGAGGGAAAGAAACTTATAGAGTATATTGTTTTTTTATGCCTTGTACCGTTGGTCCTTGTTCTTCAAACTTATAATTTATTATGGTTTCTTCCTTCTAAACAAGCTTATATGTTTAATAAAAAACATGATGAAATTATTCCTATAGTAAGAGAGAAATTTGGGTTAGGTCCTGAGTTCAAGGAAGTTTTATATGTTCCAAATGAAACAGATTACGACTTTTCAAACTCACCTAATCTTCTTAACCAATTAGGTGTTAGATTCTTTGCTAGGGAAATGGATGGAGTAATTTTAGTAAGCATTCGCAATACGGCTGGAAAAGAATTATCGCTACAAGAAATTGAAGATTACAATTTCTTTGACTCTAATTTTAAACCTAAAGAGTAGCAGAATGCCTAGAAACTAAATTAGTTTCTAGGTATTTTATTTTTATTTCATTGATTTATAATATACAACTATTCCAAATTCTTTAGTAATTTTTACTATAAGAATTTGACATCTTTTAGGATTAGTGCATTTGCTCTTTTCTAGTATTAGATTAGCATAATTAGTTATATACTAATGAGTACTCTTTACCTTTCTGCATTTTTAACATTCTTATTATTTTAGTATAAATACTACTATAATCTTTGGAAAACTCAATTATTTTTTCTAACTTATTATTATACTTTCTTGTAATAATCTTTTAAAATCATTGCAAATTAGATATTTTTGTGCTATAATTTGTTTCATAAAATTGTATTTAATTATGAAATAGCATTACTTCATAAAAATGTAACTATTAATTTTTCAAGAAGAAAAGGAGACAGCTTATGAACAAAATTAAACGGTGGTACTACAAATTAACAAAACAAACTAGAATAGCAATAATAATGGCAATTATTGGTACTTTATATAGCATAATTAACTTCTATATAACTTACTCACTTGGAAGGTTGCCAAAGGGACCTGAGGACCTTACAACGTATATTGATTCTTTACTCCTTATACCATGTTTGCTTTTTCTTATAGGTTACTCTTCTAGTTTATGTATTTTTATGATTTTTCACGACAAGCATAGGAAGAAAAAGTAAGAGGCCGGTTTGGTTTTGGACCTGAGTTCAAGGAAGTGTGATTTAAACTTTAAATCTAAAGAATAGTAAAATACCTAGAAACTAATTTAGTTTCTAGGTATTTTTTATAATTCTATATAATTGTGTTCACATGCTCTTATTAATCTATTCATAATTGCAAGGCCTAATCCATCTTTTTGCACTCCTTCTATTAGTACTATATCAGGATTATATGAATCTACTTTTCTTAATATTTTAAATATATTTTTAGTAACTTCTTCTAAAGTCTCTCCCATATCTATAATGTTGTTTGAATTATAACTTTTTAAATTTTTTGTATGGCATACTATTAATGGATTTTTATATTTTTTAGTAGTTTCATTTATATAGTCTACCATTTTTCCATTTTCTTTACTATATATTAGCATACATTTTGAATTTGGAGCATAATGTTTATATTTCATTCCAGGAGATAATATTGGTTCATTTGCACTTAAATCACCTAATATGTGTTTATCTACTATAACATTTCCAGCTACTTTTTTTATTTGCTCTGCTGTTATTTTTCCCGGCCTTAATATATGTGGTACTCCTTCTACTACTCTTACGACTGTAGATTCTACTCCTATTTCACATTGTCCTCCATCTATAATATAGTCCACTTTATCTGATAGTTCCTTAAATATATCTTCTACATTTGTTCCACTTGGTCTACCAGATATATTTGCACTTGGAGCAGCAATAGGTGTATTTGCATATTCAATTAACCTCTTTGCAATTTCATTACTTGGCATTCTGATTCCAACTGTATCTAATCCACCTGTTACTATATTTGGAACTATTTTTGTTCTTTCTAAAATAATTGTAAATGGTCCTGGCCAAAAATTTTCCATTAATTTATATTCTAACTCTGTTATGTTTTTTGCTATTCTGTCTAACATTTCTATGTTTGAAATGTGTAATATTAAAGGATTATCTTGCTTTCTTCCTTTTGCTATAAATATATTTTTTACTGCTTGCTCATTTAATCCATCTGCACCTATTCCATAAACTGTTTCTGTTGGAAATAATACTAGCCCACCATTATTTATTATTTTTGATGATTCTTTTATTTTTGTATAATCTTTATCATTTTTTAAATCTAAATATTTTTCCATTTCTATTCCTCTTTTCCAGCTGTTTAACATTATACAACCTTTTTTTGTGTAATTCAATACTTTATATTGAATTATGTAAATTTTTATGATATAATTCTAATATCAAATTAAGGAGGTAAAAGTATGAATACTGATATTTTAGTTTCATCAAAAGAAAAAGAAAAAAAGCGGTTTATTATAGGTACACATGATGGTATCTTTCATTCAGATGAAGTAGTTGCTTGTGCAATTCTCGCATTATTTCATTTTGATGACCAAATTGTAATTGTCCGTTCCAAAGATGTTTCTTTATTACATGCAAAAGAAGCAGATATTTTAGTTGATGTCGGTAGCGGTCTTTATGATCATCATCAGCCAGGAGGAAATGGTAAAAGAAAAAATGGAGTTCCTTATGCAAGTGCAGGACTTGTTTGGAGGGAATATGGAGAAGGTGTAATTTATAAATGTTTTGATGAATTATATAGTCCTTTTTCTTCTATTCTTGCAGACAATCCTGCTAAAACTTATGAAAGCACTTTTAAAAGCATTGTCAAAGACATTGATGAAAACCTTATTCAGAATGTTGATAAAGAAGATAATGGTATATCTGTACCTACTCATGCTTTCAGCTTTATTACATCATTTCTTCCGGTATATGGTAGCAAGCAAAATAGCTTTGATGAAGGTTTTCAGCTTGCACTTAACGTTACTATTGAAATTTTGAAACATGCCATCTATGCGGCTATTTCAAAAGAATTAACTTTAAAACTCGTTTTAGACCTAACCGAAGAAGACGGAATTGTTTCAAATGGTATTTTAGAAATTCCATCTCAGACATTTCCATGGTTAGAAGCAGTTTGCAATTACAACACTAATTTTGTTTGGTTTGATACAGACCATATCAATTTTGTAATCTTTCCATATCCTTCAGGAGGTTGGGCAGCACAATGTGTTCCTCCAACTGTAGAACAAAAATTTGAGCAAAAAATTCCTTTTCCTAAGGAATGGGCTGGACAAACCAAAAATCTCCCTGAAATTTCGGGAGTAAAAGATGCAACTTTTTGTCATAACGGCTGTTTCTTCGCACGGGCTAAAACAAAAGAAGGAGTTATAGCTTTATGTAATAATGCTATGCACCAACTGAATTAAAATAAAGAGTTATAACTTTATGTAATAATGTTATTGCTCATTTTATGACAAGATGAATTAAAACCCCAGATAATTTCTGGGGTTTTAACTTTTTTTCTAAAAGTGCGTTGTACTTTTAAAGTATCATTTTATTTCTTCTTAGTTGTTTTTCTTTTTGTAGTCTTTTTCTTTGCTGTTGTTTTCTTTTTAGCGGTGGTCTTCTTTTTTGTTTCTACTTCTATAGTTTCTTTTGGTTCCCACTTTTCTCCTGGCTTTGGTTTATCCCAAGAAATATAATTACAGCTTGTAGGATTATTTTCGCAAATGTAGTAGTTTCTTCTTCTTTTTGTTTTTCTTACTTGCACTACTCCACCACATACTGGGCATGGTACATCTATTGTATCGTAAATTGGTTTTGCATTTTTACATTCTGGGTAGCCTGGACATGCTAAGAACTTTCCATATCTTCCATATTTGTACACCATCATTCTTCCACATTTTTCACATTGTACGTCAGATACCTCATCTTCTATTTTTACATGTTCTAGTTCTTTTTCTACTTTGTCTAATGTTACCTTAAATGGCCCATAGAAGTCTCTAATTACTTGTTTCCATTGTTCTTTTCCTTCTGCTACTTCGTCAAATTCTTCTTCTATTTTTGCTGTAAATGCCACATTTATAACATCTGGGAAGCTTTCAACTAATAATTTATTTACAACTTTTCCAAGTTCTGTTGGCATTAGTTGCTTTTGAACTTTTTCTATATATCTTCTTTCTAAAATTGTTGTAATTGTTGGTGAATAAGTACTTGGTCTTCCTATTCCTTTTTCCTCTAATGCTTTTACCAAACTTGCTTCTGTGTACCTTGGTGGTGGCTCTGTAAAGCTCTGTTTTGGATTTATTTCCTTTTTAATAACTTCTTCATTTATTTCTAGTTCTGGTAATGTTTCGTCGTCTTGTTTTTTCTTTTTGTCTTCTTTTACGTTGTCTTCAGATTCTACATATAAAACCATGAAACCCTTAAATTTTAATGTTTGACCATTTGCTTTAAAATTATATTCATCTGCTTTTATATCTACTGCAACTGTGTCATAAATAGCTTGTGCCATTTGACTTGCTATAAAACGATTATATACTAATTTGTATAATTTATATTGATCTGGAGTTAATGAACTTTTTATTTTTTCTGGCTCTAGCTCTATGTAAGTTGGTCTTATTGCCTCGTGTGCATCTTGTGCGTCCTTATTTGTTTTATAATATCTATTTTCGTAATAGTTCTCTCCATATTCTTTTACTATATGTTTTTTAGCAGCATCTCTTGCTTCATCTGAAATTCTTGTAGAGTCTGTTCTCATGTATGTAATTAGACCAACGCTACCTTTTTCTGGAACTTTAACACCTTCGTATAAACCTTGTGCTACACTCATTGTTTTCTTTAATGTAAATCCTAACTTTCTTGAAGCTTCTTGTTGCATTGTGCTTGTTGTAAATGGTGGTGCTGGCGTTCTTTTCTTCTCGCTCTTTTTAATGTCTTCTACAATGTATTTTTCTTTTTCTATATTTTTTAATATTTCATCTATTTCTTCTTTTGAATGGATATCTATTTTCTTTCCGTTTTTTCCATATAAATGTGCCTCAAAAGTCTTTTTAGAATTTTGTTCTAATAAAGTTACATATATATTCCAATATTCTTCTGGAATAAATTTTTCGATTTCTTCTTCTCTATCTACTATTAATTTTACTGCTACAGATTGCACTCTTCCTGCTGATAAACCTTTTTTTACCTTTTTCCATAAAAGTGGACTTATTTTATAACCTACTATTCTATCTAAGACTCTACGAGCTTGTTGTGCGTCTGTTAAATTCATATCTATTTTTCTTGGATGTTTTATAGATTCTTGTACTGTTTCTTTTGTTATTTCGTTAAATGTTACTCTACAAACACTATCTTCTGGAATATTTAATATGTGTGCTAAATGCCATGCAATCGCTTCTCCTTCACGGTCAGGGTCAGTTGCAAGATACACTTTCTTACTAGATTCTGCATCTTTTTTTAAAGCTTTTATTAAATCTCCTTTTCCTCTAATATTTATATATTCTGGTTCAAAATCATTTTCTATATCTACTGCAAGTTTAGATTTTGGTAAATCGCGAATGTGCCCCATAGATGCTACTACTTTTGTACTTCCACCTAAAAACTTTTTTATAGTATTGGCTTTTGCAGGTGATTCCACAATAATTAATTTATCTGCCATAATACTCTCCTTTATTTTTATTACCTATGTATTCTAAATTATTTTTATTACTTTTTCAAGTAGTTATTATAAAAAATTAGTAAAGCTTTATTTCTTTACTAATTTTTTTATTTCATTATATATTTTATTTTGGGCATCATTTGTTTGTAATTTTAAAGCATTTATCCCCATTTGTTTCATAATTTGTGGATAATCTACCATACTTTTTATATTTTTATTTAGTTGTTCTGCCGTTAAATCTTTATTTAATATAATTTTCGCTGCTTGCACTTTTTCTAATGCTTTTGCATTATATAATTGATGATCATTACTTACATTTGGAAGTGGCACTAAAATTGAAGGCTTACCTAAATTTGAAATTTCTGTTATTGTCATTGCCCCACTTCTAGCAACAATTATATCTGAGATATTCATTATTTCTTCCATATTATAAATATATGGAACAATCTTCATATTTTCTATCATATTTATATTTAAGTTTTCATCTTCTAATTTTTCTTTTATTATATCATATTGTTTTGGCCCCGTTGCCCACATAATTTGATAATCTTTGTTTAACTTTTGTTTTGCTATTCCTATTATAGCTTCATTAATTGCTTGTGCTCCTTGGCTTCCACCAAAGACTAATACTATAGGTTTATTTTCATCTAAACCTATTTTGTTTTTCATTTCTTTTTGTTCTTGAACACTGTATTCTTTTTTTACTATTTTAGTTGGTGTACCTGTAAATACTACATTTTTTGCTTTCTTTATTCTATCTATTGCATCTTCAAATGAAACTAATATAGTATCTGTTTTTTTACTAAGCATTTTTACAGCTTTTCCCGGAAAAGCATTACTTTCGTGTAACATAGTTGGAACTTTTAAATTATGAGCTGCTGATATTGTTGCTCCACAAATATACCCACCTGTACCTATTACAATGTCTGGGTTAAATTCTCTTATTATTTTTTTTGCTTCATAATATCCTTTTACTGTTTTTATAATCTTTTTAAAATTTTCTATAGATATTTCTTTATTTAGACCATAAGCATCTATTGTTTTTAATTCATATCCTGCTCTAGGTACTAAATCATTCTCTAATCCTCTGTCTGTTCCTATAAAAATAATATTTGAATTCTTTTCTTCTTGCTTTATTTTATTTGCTATTGCTAATCCAGGATTAATATGTCCTGCTGTTCCTGCTGCTGCTATAATTACTTTCATACTACTCTCCTTAAAATTGTTTTTAAACTTTTGAACCTGATCTTGATATATTTAATAATACGCCCATACTGCATAATAATATTACTAATGCTGTTCCTCCATAGCTAAAAAATGGAAGTGACATTCCTGTTGCTGGCATTGATGATGTAACAACTGCTATGTTTATAGCTGCTTGTATTCCAACTAGTGATGTAATTCCAATTGCAAGTAAGCTTCCAAATGAATCTTGTGCTTTCATTGCTGTTAGAATTCCTCTCCAAATAAATATTGCAAACAATGAAATTACCACTAAGCATCCTACAAAGCCTAACTCTTCTGCAATTATTGCAAATATGAAGTCATTATGTGGCTCTGGTATGTATAAATATTTTTGTTTACTTTCTCCTAGACCTACTCCAAATAGCCCTCCTGAGCCTATTGCATATAATCCTTGAATTACTTGCCATCCATCTCCTGTTGGGTCTTGCCATGGATCTAAGAAAGTAGTAAGTCTTGCTAAACGGAATGTTCCTTTGTCAGATCTTGTTGCTAATATAAGCATTCCTGCTATTGCAGCTGAACCTCCAGTTACAGCTATACTAAGAAAATGCTTTATTTTTGTTCCTGCCATTATCATCATTATTGAAACTATAGATACAATAACTATTGCTGCACTTAAATGGTCTTGAAAAAAGAACAATATTCCTATTGGAGGAATTAAATAAGCAAATGATTTTATACATCCTTGCCAAAACATTCCTAATTCATTTTTGTGTTCCGTTAGATACCCTGCATAAAATAAAATTAACCCTACTTTTGCAATTTCTGATGGTTGAAAAGTACCAAATCCTAAATCAATCCATCTTCTTGCACCATTTACTTCTACTCCTATTCCTGGTATTGCAACAGATATAAGAGCTAGTATTGAAATAGCATACGCTAATTTGTAAAATTTTTTATATATTCTATAATCAATTTTTGATATTATGAACATTAATACTATACCAACAGCCGCAAAAATTACTTGTTTTATTACATAGGTATAACTATTTCCTGTTGTAGAAAGAGCTGAAGGTGCACTAGCTGAAAGCACCATAACAATACCTAATGAAAGCAGTAAAAATATAGTAATGCATAATGAAAAATCAAATGGCTTCTCAATTCTATTTAGTTTAACTTTTGTCTTCTTTTGCACTTTTCTCCTCCTATATATTATTTTTATATAGATAAAACTCCTATAACACACATTATTAATGTAATTATACTAAATACTGATACAATTTTATTTTCTTTCCATCCTGATAATTCAAAGTGATGATGTAATGGAGTCATTTTAAATACTCTATTTCCTGTTTTCTTAAAATATGTAACTTGAATCATTACAGATAAAGTTTCTGCTATTGGTATTATTGCAATAATCAAAAGTATTAATGGCATTTTTAAATATAGTGCCATTGCTGCAACTGCTCCTCCTAAAAACAATGAGCCTGTATCTCCCATCATTACTTTTGAAGGATATAAATTAAATAGTAAAAATCCTAAGCATGCTCCTGATAAACAACTTCCAAATAATGTTATTTCTTTTATATTTAAAATAATTGCTATTACTGTTAAACAAGTTAGCATTATAGTAGTTACACTACTTGATAATCCATCTATTCCATCTGTCAAGTTTATAGCATTTGTAGTAGCTAACATTACTAATATTGCAAATGGTATATATATCCATATAGGAAGTATTAAACTAGTTTTTGCAAATGGTATATATATGTCTGTTCCAATGTTTAGAACTTTTGTTAAATATACTACATATCCAACTGCTATTATTAATAAACCTATCATTTTTGCTCTTGGACTTAACCCTTTTGTATTTTTTAATACTAGCTTTTTAAAGTCATCAACAAATCCTACTATTCCAAAACCTACTGATACTAATACAAGCGGTATTAAATTCTTAGCAACTATTGGCTCTATTGTTTTATGAGTGTAATAATAATATAAAAATGCACAAATTATTATCACTGCTAAAATAATAATTATTCCTCCCATTGTAGGAGTACCTTGTTTCTTTAAGTGACTTTTAGGTCCATCGTCTCTTTCTTGTTGACCTACTTTTAGTTTTCTTAATATTGGTATAATAATAAGTGACATTATTACTGTTAAAATAAATGTTATAATCAATACTTTTACCTGAAATTCCATATTTTTCTCCTTTTTCTTATACCAGGAACATTCCTTTACCTTTTGTCACTTTTATTAAAGATAATTAATATTCCCTTTTCTTATGAATTAGTATTCAAATGGCTATTTATATATTTTTATTAATAATACTGTTTACTATAATTCTTTCATCAAATGGATATTTTACTCCATTTATTTCTTGATAAGGTTCATGTCCTTTTCCTGCTAATACTATAATATCTTTTTTATCAGCCATGCTAATAGCTTTCTTTATTGCTTCTATTCTGTCTACTACTACAGTATATTTTCCTTTAGTTTTCTTTATTCCTTCTTCTATTTGGCTTACTATTTTTTCAGGATCTTCTGTACGAGGATTGTCTGATGTTATAATTGTAAAGTCTGCAATTCTTCCTGAAATTTCGCCCATTATTGGTCTTTTTGATGTATCTCTATCTCCACCACAACCAAATACAGATATTACTCTTCCTCTTGTATATGATTTTACTGCATTTAGTATGTTTTCTAAGCTTTCTGGTGAATGTGCATAGTCTATCATTATTGTCAAATCTTTTTTATTATTTACAAGTTCAGATCTTCCTGGAACTCTAACTTCTTCTAATGCTTCTTTTATTTGTTCAGCATTTGCTCCTAATTTTTCAGCTACACAAATTGCTGCTAGTGAATTATATACGCTAAATCTACCTGGAATGCATGTTTTTATTCTTTCATTTTTCATACCTATTTTTACTTTAAAGTCTACGTATGAATTTGTGATTGTAATATCTTTTGCTAAAACATTACAATAGTTATCTATTCCATACGTTGTTATATTACATTCTGGTACAAGTTTTGGTAATCTTGCCACATGATAATCATCTGCATTTATAAAACCTGTTTTACACATTTTAAATAATTGAACTTTTGAATTAAAATAGTCCTCCATATTTGGATGCTCTTTTGGGCTAATATGGTCTTCTGAAAAATTAGTAAATACTCCTATATCGAAGTCGCATCCTGCAACCCTATGTAATTTCAAACTTTGTGAAGAAACTTCCATAACTACTGTATCTATATTTTCTTCTACCATTTTAGCAAAGATTGCTTGTAATTTATTGCTTTCTGGTGTTGTTCTATCACTATCTTCTAATTTTTTATCTCCAATATATGTAGCTATAGTTCCAATTAATCCAACCTTTTTTCCTGCTTTTTCTAGTATTTTCTTTATCATATATGTTGTTGTTGTTTTTCCCTTTGTTCCTGTAACTCCTATTAGTTTGAATTTTCTAGATGGATTACCATAAAAATTGCATGAACATATAGCTAATGCATATCTTGTGTCTTTTGCAATTATTACAGTTACATCTTCTGGAATTTTCTTAACAAATTCTGCTGTTACACCTTCTTCTAGAACTACAGCTTTTGCACCTTGCTTTATAGCTGAGTCTACATATTCATGTCCATCTGTATCAAATCCTTTTATTGCTACAAATAAACCATTTTCTTTTATATTTCTTGAATCTTTATCTAAATTTGTTATTTCTAAATCTAAATTTCCTTTTACTTTTAACCCTTCTATTCCTACTAAAATTTCCTTTAAATTCATAGGATACCTCCTGTATTTATATACTATATTTATACTATGGCTTTTTATAATTATTAAAAACCAAGATAATTATATAACTAAACTTCTTATTTGTAAATTATATTAATAAAAAAAATAATCATTACAAAAAAACAAAAGAAAGTTCCAAGTTATACTTAAAGCTTTCTTTTTATACTTTATAAATTTTTGTTTCTTATAAAATCTCCTTCAAATTCTTCTGCTAGGATGTCCATACTTAACCTGTCATAATATTTTCCATTTACAAATTCTGTTTTTCTTAATCTTCCTGCCTCTTTAAAGCCACATTTTTTATAACATGCCAATGCTCTTTCATTACATGCTATTAAGTCTAAATTTATATTATTTAAATTTAAATATTTAAACCCATATTCTAAAACTAATCTAATTGCTTCTGTTCCATATCCATTATTTCTATAATCTTTATCTCCTATGAATACTCCTAATGTACCTCTTCTATGTACATGATTGATGTTTTCTATTCCTACTGTTCCTATTACTTTATCTTGGTCTAATGTTACAATAAAAAACACTGCCTCACCATTAATATTTTTTTGTAAATACTCTTTTTCTCCCTCTAAACTCACTAAATTTCCACTACGACCTATATAATCTGTTGTATTAAAATCATTAAGCCAGTTTGCAAATATTTCTGCATCTTCTACATTTCTTGGTGATAAGTAGATTCTATCTCCTACTAATTTTTTAAAATACTTCATTTTTTATCTCCTTTCTTAAATATATTTAATTTTTAACAAACATTTTATATAATATGAATTTCTAAAAAAACTCCTATTATACAATAAAACCTCACGAAAAAGCCCTTTATTAAGACTCCTCCGCAAGGTTAAATTTCCTTGTTTCTGTGTAAATAGCTTTTGCTATTCTATACTGCTCACTACCATAGTTTAAGTATACTCCTAACATGTTTCTATTCTAACATATTTTTAGTTAGTTTGTCAAATTTACGTAAATATTATCTTCTTCCTTAACTTTTACTTCTGCTCTTTTCATTTTTGGCAAGTCAATTTTTTATGTAAATATGGTATTATATCCTATATTAGTAGTTGATTTTTAATTACTTATTTCTTGTATTCACTAAATTGTTAATAATGTAATAAAAAAGTCTAGCATTAATATTTGCAATTTTATGTAAAATATTGTATAATGTTTTATAGGTAAGCTTTTGCTTATTTAACATATATCAAAATAATCAGATTGTAATCTGAAAAGAAGGGATGAAAAAGGTATGAAAAAAAAGCGGATAATTTCTTGTATGATACTACTTACAGTATTGACTACTCTTATGAGTATGCTTACTGGATGTACTACATCAGAAAAAATCCCTATTCCAACAGTTGAGAAAGATGTCTACATCTATGATGAAGATAATATCATTGATGATGATGTAGAGGAAAATCTAAACAAAATGCTAGTGGAACTAGAAGAAAAGACAGAAGTAGAGTTTGCCGTTATATCAGTAGAAAGTCTACTTGACAGAAGTATTGAAGATTATGCAAATAATCTATTTAATACTTTGGGTATCGGAAAAAAAGGAAAAGACAATGGAGTATTACTTTTATTCTCTCGGTCTGATGAAAAAGTTAGACTTGAAATTGGCAGAGGGTTAGAAGGATGCTTAAACGACTCAAAATGCGGTCGAATTCTTGATAACTACTTCGTTCCTTACCGTGAAAACGATGAATATACTGAGGCGACAAAACTTACTGTCAATGCAGTTTTAAAAGTTCTCTGTGAGGAATATGACATTGCAATAACCGGATTGAATACAGAATCAATTCAAATTGAAGAACCAGATGAATTAACATTAGGTCAATGGATTATTATTATAGTAATAATTATATTTCTACTTATTGTTATTGAGTGGATCACTGGTCACATCTTTGGAGATGGATTTGGAGATGGATTTGTATTTATTATTTTAGACTGTCTTTGCGATAGTAGTTCTTCTGGATCTAGTGGCGGCGGATTTGGCGGAGGTTTTTCTGGAGGTGGTGGTGCCTCACGATAACAAATTGAATATGGAAATTGTAAATCAAAACAAAAACTTAAAAACAATTAGGAGGTAATTTACAATGAAAAATGGAACAAAAGTATTAATTGGTATCGGCGTAGTGGTAGTATTGGTAGTATTCTGGTTTTTTGGAACCCAAAACAACTTAGTGTCTTTGAAAGAAGATGTTGAAATGCAACAATCTCAGATTGAAACAACACTTCAAAGACGGAGCGACCTTATTCCAAATTTGGTAGCAACTGTTAAAGGGTATGCAACCCATGAGGAAAAGGTATTCACAGAAATTGCTGATGCAAGGTCAAAACTTGCTGGAAGTATTGAGAGCGGAGATATGGAAAGTATCATTGAAGCAAATAACGCTTTAGATTCTGCTCTTGGCAGGTTACTTGCAATTTCAGAAAATTATCCTGATCTCAAAGCTAGTGAACAGTTTATTGCATTACAGGATGAATTAGCTGGAACGGAAAACAGAATTGCTGTAGCAAGACAATATTACAATGAGAAAGTAAGAACTTATAATACAACAGTTCAAAGTTTTCCTACCAGTATAGTCGCTGGAATGACTGGATATTATCCTATGCAATATTTTGAGGCCGATGAGAGTTCAAAAGAAGTACCTGAAGTCAATTTTGACTGATTTTAATCTTTAAAAAAGAAACAGGAATAGCATAAATAAGCTATCCCTGTTTCTTTTTTAGTGTATTTTAAGTAACACAAGAATAGTTCTTGCTATTCTATACTGCTCACTACCATAGTTTAAGTATACTCCTAACATATTTTTAGTTTGTCAACTCTACATAAATGTTAGCTTCTTCTTTAACTTTTACTCCTGCTTTTGGTGTTTGTTCTTTTATTATAGTATTTTCTTTATCTATACCTTCTTGTTCGTTATTTATAACTAATTTTAAATTATTCTCTTTTATTATTTTTTCCGATTCTCTTATACTTTTTCCTTCTATGTTTGGTACTTCTATTTCATTTATTATTTGTTCTTCTGTCTCATTATCTTTTACTACTTCTAAATATGGTAACACTTCTCCAAATATTTGTGAACCTATTGGTGCTGCAACTCCACCTCCTTGGTGACCTCCTTCTCCTGTTGGATTATACAATGTTATTAATACTGCTACACTTGGGTCTGAGATTGGTGCTACGCC
>CAKPHG010000009.1 GCA_934157035.1 uncultured Clostridia bacterium
TTAAATATTGCTACATCATTGGGTAATGGATAAATACTGTCTGATTTTATTGTTGGTAACATATACTTTGTTCTCCTATTACTACTAATAAATACATATTAAAGTAAGCGATAACTTACTATTTTTCTAACTAATTACTAAATTGTAATTTATGTTTATGATATTCAATATAATTTTTTCATATTTTCTTGACTTTATTACTATAATTAGAGTATAATAAAAATAGGAAATGACAATTCCGTTAGATACGGTTTTGCCGGAATAGATTTAAATAAACCATTCGTTTCCGTCAAAAGTAGAATGGTTTATTTTTTATTTATGTAGTTGCTTATCTACCCAGTTCTTATACAGAACTGACATCAAGGCAACGTTTAATGTTAAAGATAATATCAATGATATTACAAAAAATAGTATCACTTTAACCATAAACACCACCCGCCTTTCCTACGATGAATCGTATAATATTTGGTGGCAAAACCGTTCCACTAATTATCAATTTTCTATGTTATTATTCTACAATATTATTTTTGATTTGTCTACAACATTTACAAATTCTTACAATTTGTTCTAAACAAAAAATCTCTCTTCGTTTTTATTTTGCCACTTATCCTTCTACCTCTAATTTCTCTTTTTTTATAAATTAATTTTTTAAGTTCGTCCCTAAAAATTACTTTTTTTAGGCATTTTACTTTATTTTCTAAATAAAAAGTAGTATAATGATTTTGTTATTTATAGAGATAAGAAAGGATGATTATAGATGGCTTATAATTTTACAGAAATTGAAAAAAAATGGCAAAAATATTGGGATAAACATGAGTCTTTTAAAGCTATTACAGGCGATAAAAAAGATCCATATTATATATTAGTTGAATTTCCTTATCCTTCAGGTGCTGGTCTTCATGTTGGACATGTAAGAAGTTATACAGCACAAGATGCACTTGCTAGAATGAAAAGAATGCAAGGTTATAATGTTTTATATCCAATGGGTTGGGATGCTTTTGGTGCTCCTGCTGAGCAATATGCAATTAAAAATCATATTCACCCAAAAGAGGCTGTTAAAGAAAATATTCATACATTTAAGGGTCAAATGAAAAATTTAGGTTTCTCTTTTGACTGGTCAAGAGAATTTTCTACAACAGACCCTGAATATTATAAATGGACTCAATGGCAATTTTTACAATTTTACAAACATGGTATGGCTTACAAGGATACTATTCGGAGTTAACTGGTGCCCTACTTGTAAAACAGTTTTATCTAATGAAGATGCAGCTGGTGGAGTTTGTGAAAGATGTGGAAGCCCTGTTGAACAAAGAGAAAAATCTCAATGGATGCTTAGAATGAGCGACTATTCAGAAGATTTATTAAAAGGTCTAGATGATACAAACTTTGCTCCTAGAGTAAAACTTGGACAAATTAACTGGATTGGTAAATCTACTGGTGTTGAACTTGATGTTAAAATTGCAGGTGGTGGAAGTTTCTCTATTTTCACAACTTGTATTGAAACTGTATATGGTATTACATTCTTTGTTATTGCTCCAGACGGAAAATTAATTAAAGAATTAATGCCAAGAGTTACAAATAAAGAAGAAGTTGAAGCTTACATTGCAGAAACTGCTAAAAAATCTAGCATGGATAGAACAGAGTTAAATAAAGGTAAAACAGGTTGCAAGGTTGAAGGTGTTATGGCTATTAACCCTATCAATGGCAAAGAAGTTCCTATTTTCTTAGGAGATTTCGTCTTAGGAGATTATGGTACTGGCGCTGTTATGGCTGTTCCTTCTCATGACCAAAGAGATTTTGAATATGCTAAAGAGCATAACCTAGATATGATTCAAGTTATAGATGGTAGAGAAACTGAAAGTTCTGCTTTTGAAAAACAAGATTATTTAGGTAAAGGATGTAAATTAATAAATTCTGAAGAATTTACTGGTTTAACAGTTGAAGAAGCTAAAACTGCTATTACTGATAAATTAGTTAACATGGGAATTGCAAGAAAAGTAAATAATTATAAAATGAGAGATTGGATTTTCTCTCGTCAAAGATTCTGGGGAGAGCCTATTCCAATGATTTATTGTGAAAAATGTGGATGGAAGCCTATGGCAGAGGAAGATTTACCTTTACTACTTCCAGATGTTGCAGAATATGAACCTACTGAAAATGGTGAAAGTCCTCTTGCAAATATTAAAGATTGGGTTAATACGACTTGTCCTTGCTGTGGAGGACCTGCAAAAAGAGAAACAGATACAATGCCTAACTGGGCAGGTTCTAGCTGGTATTTCTTAAGATTTATGGATGCTCATAATGATAAAGAATTTGCATCTATGGATGCTATGAAATATTGGAGAAGAGTTGATTGGTACAATGGTGGTATGGAACATACTGCTCGTCACCTACTTTATGCAAGATTTTGGGTTCAATTCCTTTACAATATAGGCTTAGTTCCTAATAAAGAAATGATTTGGACTAGAGTTAGCCATGGTATGGTTTTAGGTTCAAATAATGAAAAAATGAGTAAGTCTAAAGGAAATGTTATTAACCCTGATGATATAGTTAGAGAATATGGTGCAGATACTTTAAGACTTTATGAAATGTTTATGGGTGACTATACTCAAGACGCTCCTTGGAGCACAGATTCTTTAAAAGGATGCAAACGTTTTATAGATAAAATTATTCGTTTGAAAGATAAAGTTGTAGATGGAGAAAATTATTCTCCAAAATTAGAATCTTTAATTCATAAGACTATTAAAAAGGTACAAACAGACTTAACTACTATGGCGTATAATACAGCAGTATCAAGCTTAATGATTTTAGCAAATAGCTATGATGAACAAGAAAATATAACTAAAGCAGATTATAAATTATTATTAACATTGTTAAACCCTATCGCACCACATGTTACAGAAGAGCTAAATGAAGAGTTAGGTTTTAAACCTATTTGTGAATCTGCTTGGCCTGTATATGACGAAGCAAAAACAATTGATAATGAAATTGAACTTCCTGTACAATTTAATGGTAAATTAAAAGCTACAGTTACTGTCCCTATGAACGCAGATGAGGAAATTGTAAAAGATATAATCCACAAAAATGAAACAATCTGTGGATTACTTGAAGGAAAAACAATTGTTAAAGAAATTTATGTTAAAAATAAAATTTATAATATTGTCGTAAGATAATCTTTATTTCTTTTTAAATACAATACTTTAAAATAAAATCTCGGTAAGAGTAATAACTCCTATCGAGATTTCGTTTTACTTATTTACAAATTAACAGATTCTCATGCCATAATATTTGTTAATTGCCTGATTAATTTCTTCTGTTGCACGGATGGCTTCTGCTCTTGCTGCATCTGCCCACGTTTCTTCTGAAAACTTATCTTTCCAGCATTCCTTCTTGTAGGCATTCATAATTCCTCTAGAGGAATTTATGATAGCACCTAATCCGTCAATGTCAAAATTAACTGCTACATCATAAGCTGTTGCGCCCTGTGCTCCATAACCAGGAACTAAGAAGAATGTTTTTCCCATATCATTAACTAAGTTTTCTGCTTGCTCAGGATGGGTTGCTCCTACTACTGCTCCTACCATTGGATACTCATCAGGTATAATAATACCTTCACCAAAACTTTCAGAATCAATTTCCTTCATCCATTCAAGAACTAAGTCTGCTACTGCCTCATAAACCTTTCGTCCATCTTTCAGCTCCAAGTCCTGAATTTCTGCTGAAGATTTGTTAGAAGTTTTAACAAGAACAAATACGCCCTTTCCATTTTCCTTTGCCAACTTTAAGAACGGCATTACTCCGTCTGTTCCAAAGTAAGGGTTAATGGTAATTGCATCAAAAGGCATACCTGCTGCCAAAAACGCCTGTGCATATGCTTCTGAAGTAGAGCCAATATCTGCCCGCTTAAGGTCACCAATAACAAATAATCCTTTTTCTCTTGCATAGGAAGCAATCTCTAAATACAAGTCTTCCAGATGCTCTCTTTCAAAGAACGCGCTGTTAATTTTAACTGCAGGAACAATGTCTGCTACAGCATCGATGTACTTCTCGCAATACTTGTAGATGATTTGTGAAAAGTCTTCCATATTCTCTTCACCTTTTTCATCATCCCAGCAAAACTCCTTCTTAAATGCATCCGGGATATCTTCCCATTTGACATCTAAGCCTGCACATATCCGGCTGTTTTTTTCAACAATCAACTCATTTAATAACTGCATTGCATTTTTTTCCATGCTTTTTTCCTTTCTAGTCCAATCTGAACTTTGAAATCTCTACTTTTAGTTACGTTATTCATTATATAATATTTTTCTTATTTTTTCAATGTTTTTATGTTAATTTTATACTAAAAATCCCAAAGGACATAAGCCTTTGGGATTTTTCTTCTATTTTAAATTCTCTTCTTCAGTTCTGTTATTGGAGACTCAGATTCTAATATTTGCTTTATTTCAAAGTATTTCATATCTTCAAAAGCCTCTGCAAGTGTTTCTGCTGAATACCTAAGCAGTAAATCATCAAGAGAAAAAATTAAACATTCTTCCTTTATAATACTTTCCTCTCTTGCAACACAAAGTGTATTTTTTCGTATACAATATATTTGCGCTAGTAAAATAGCAATACTATCCTTGCTTTCATCTGTTACACTTGCTATTTCTTCTATGATGTGAGTTTCTACTTCTATTGTCTCTTCCGTTCTTAAATCTCTTACAAGATAAAAGCTTTTTCTCCGAATCTCAATCATAAAATTTTGTGTATACATACACAAACCTCCATATAGTTTTTATGCTTTATATTATACCACTTAACATAAATAAAATCAATCTTTTGTTTAAATTTATTTACTCTTCAATTATTTTCTCTATAGAGTCTTTCCTCATTTGTTTTATTATTTTACAGCTATTATCTAATTTTTCCTGTTCTTCTTTATTTAACTCTAATTCTAAAAGTTCTCTTACACCATTTTCATTTATAATTGCTGGAACTCCTATATATACATCGTCTTGTCCGTATTTTCCATTTTCCAAGTAAGTTGATACTGTAAGTACAGAGTTTTCGTTATCTAATATTGCTCTTACTAATCTATTTAAAGACATTCCTATTCCATAGTATGTTGCTTTTTTCCTTTCAATTATTTCATAAGCTGCGTTTACAACATTTTTATGAATTTTATCTAAATCTTCCATAGGATGATTTCCGTCTTTCATAATATCTATTATACTTTTGCATCCTACATATGCGTGTTTCCATGGAACAAAAGATGAATCTCCATGTTCTCCCATTATATATGCATGAACATTTTTGCTAGAAACTTTTAAATAGTCTGCTATCATATAACGAAGTCTTGCTGTATCTAATACAGTACCGGATCCAATTACTTTATTTTTAGGTAGCCCTGATACTTTATATACAACATACGCCATTAAATCTACTGGATTACTTGCTACTATAATAACTCCATTAAATCCACTAGCCATAATATTTTTTGTAATATCTTTTACTATTTTTGTATTTACCTCTGCAAGTTCTAGTCTTGTTTGACCTCCTTGTTTTTGTGCTACGCCAGCTGTAATTACTACTATTTCAGCATCTTTACATTCACTATAATTTCCTGCTTTTATAACCATTTTTTGTGGTGCAAAAGGAAGTCCATGAGATAAATCCATTTCCTCGCCTATTGTTTTTTCTTTATCAATGTCTATTAAAATAAGTTCTTCTATTCCACCTCTATTTAACATTGAATATGCCATACTCATTCCTACAAATCCTGTTCCTACTAAAACTATCTTTCCTTTTTTCATATATATTTTACTTCCTTTCTTTTGAATTTCTATTATATTATACCACTAATTTAAAATATATAACAAAAAATACAACCTAATTTCTAAATTAAGTTGTATTTTCTATTTTAATTATATATGTAATTTAATATTTGAGAAGTATATACTGGTTCTTTCTCTTGAACTACTTGTTTTCTAAATAATGATGCAAATAAATTAATTTTCTCCCTTTTAGCTATTTCTTTTTCTAGTTTTTCTTCATAAGCATAAACTTTATAATTTAGTTCTCTTATTTGCCTATCTTTTTCTTCTAGTTCTTTCATATATTTATTTCTTTCCTCTAACAAATTACTAATTGTATGTTTATTTTCCTGCTTATACATTTTTACTATCTCGTCTTTTATTTGATTTAATTGCATTTGGTTTTGTTCTTGTATATATTCTATTTTTTCTTCTATTGAATTTTGTGCTCTTATAATCCTTTGTTCAGATTCTTTTTGTTTAGAAATTATATTATGTTCTATGTTACTATTTGCATCTAAAAAAGTTTTTTCCAATTTTTCTGAAGCTTGTTCATAATTTTCTAACAACTTATTTTTAGCTGTAATTTGAGCCTCTACTATTCTTCTTTCTGCTTCTAATTGTGAATTTGTTAATTTTTCTATTACATTTTCTCTAATATTTTCATTTACTCTTTTTGTTTGCTCTTTATTTTGTTTTTGAATACTATTAGCTAACTCTGCTTTTAACTCTTCATTATTAGTTGACACAGTTTTAAAAATGAAATCTAGATTTTTAGAATTTATTTCTAGCTTCTCATTCATTTCTCTAAATCTATTATTAATATTAGCTTCAATTTGATTTTCGTTTTCTTTCTTTTTGGTCACTACTCTACTTACTTTATATAAGTGATTTGCTTTTTGCTTATTTCCTACATAATCATATTCACTCTTCTTTTTATCTGCTAAATTTTCTTTTGCAGATTCTAGTAATTTTTTTACTTTTTCACTTTGATTTTCGTAAGCTTCATTGATACTGTTATTTATTTTTTCCTTTTCAATATTATTCATAATAACACCACCTATCTATATTTTAACATATTTGCCGTTTTTTAGCAACCTTTTATGTAAATTTTGTAACTAAACTGTAACACAATTTTAATACATCTGTTATTCCAAGTTTTTAATAATTACTTTATAATATATTTACTAATTTGTAAGGAGATAATTTAATGAACATAGAAAATGATTTAAAAAAAGACGGAATAACTATTATAGAACCTTTAGATACTCTTAGCGTTACTTTAATCGCTAAGTTTGTTTCTGAAAAGCTTATTTCATACTTTCCTTTTTACAGTATGAAATATCATGATTTATTTATTAAAGTATCTCGTTTAAAAATGTATATTGCAGACATTCCTCAAGGAATGTCTGAAGCAAATTATTTTTATAAAAATGAATCTATTTATTTTAAACAGGGCTTAAATATTGATCAAATGAAAGAACTTACAATACATGAATTTATTCACCATTTTCAAGAATTAAAAGATTCAAAAGGAATTTTATATAGACTTGGTCTTTGCGATTTTACAGGAATGAAAACTCATGGTATGGCATTAAATGAAGCATCTGTTCAACTTCTATCTTCTAAAATATTAAAAAAACAAGAAGATAGCGTTAAATATTATGGAATAGAGTTTTCTACAATAAGTCCAAGTTACTATCCTTTACTATGCAATTTGGTAAATCAAATGGGTTACATTACTGGATATCCAGTACTAGTTGATAGTACTTTATATAGCAACGATAGATTTAAAAATTGTTTTTCAAATTTATGTGGTCTAAATGCTTTTAATGAGATTGAGAAAAACTTTGATAAAATTTTAAAATATGAGGAAAAAATTATCCTTTGTACAGCTAATTTACAACAAAATGAATTAGATGAAGTAAAAATTGCCAAAGCTTCTGCTTCAATAGGTGTATATAAGAAAAAAATAAGAGATACATTTATAAAAACACAAAATAAAATTTTAACTTCATATTTCAACTCTGCATTAAATAGATTATTTTCTGTTCAAGACATTGAAGATTTTAGAAAAAAATTATATTGTTATAAAGACTTATTAGGAACTACTGATAATTATACTTATTTTAACGATTATTATATTTATTTAATGGCAAAATTAGATGAAATATATGAATCAATCACAGGTGTAACAGCTTTAGTTCCATACAAAAGAAGTATTTTGCAAATTATTCTTTCTAAACTTTGTAAATTATTTGGTAAAGAACCAGAATTTCAAAAAATTTCACAACAATAAGGACATCTAGGGACGGGTCAATTTTGTCCTTTATGTAAAATAAAAAATAATAAAATAAAAACATATCAATCCACTTTTTCAAATTGATATGTTTTTATTTTTTATGTGATTCATATTTGTGTATTATGTAAGAGGCAAAATTTACCCGTTTCTAAATGTCCTTTATTATTTCTGCAACATTTCTTCCAATTCTTGCTGCCCATGCTACAGTGGCTTTTGCTCCTATTACGTCTCCTCCTGCATAAACATTCTCTATATTTGTTTTGTAGTTTTCATCTACTTTTATATATCCTTTTTCATTTAGTTCTATTCCTTGTTCTTTAAGAATATTTTCTTCTGTTTTTGAACCTATTGCCATTATTACATAGTCCATATCAAGTAAGTAATTACTTCCTTCTATATCTACTGGATTTGGTCTTTTTCCTTCTTCTTTTTGTATAAGCTCTGTCTTTATACATTCTATTTTTTCAACTCTTTTTTGGCTATCTTTTGGAATAATTTTTACTATATTGTTTTGAAATAGAAATTCTATTTTTTCTTTTTTTGCTTCTTCTATTTCTTTTCTCTCTGCTGGCATTTGCTCTTCTGCTCTTCTATATATTATATATGTTTCTTTTGCTCCTAATCTTTTTATAGTTCTTGCAGTATCAATTGCCACATTTCCGCCACCAATTACTGCTACTTTTTTATCTTTAAAGTTTGGAAAGACTTTATTTTCTAAAAGTTCATTTGCTCCGTATACTCCTTCTAGCTCTTCTCCTTCTATATTCATTTTTGAAGATATGTTACTTCCTATTGCTAAAAATACTGCATCATAATTATTTGATAATTCTTGTAAATTAAAATCTTTTCCTAACTCTTTATTAGTTTCTACTTTTATTCCTGGAATTGATGTTATTTTGTTTATTGTTTTTTCTAATATATCTCTTGGAAGTCTAAACTCTGGTATTCCATATTCTAAAATTCCTCCGCAATTTTTCGTGTTTTTCATATATTGTAATATCATATCCATCTAATGCTAAAAACGCACTACATGTAAGACCTGCTGGTCCTCCTCCTACAACTGCTACTTTTCTATTTTGCTTTTCTATTTTTTCTTTTTTAAATGGATAATTGTTCTCTAGTGCTACTTTTCCAACATAAGCTTCTAATTTTCCAATTGATGTTGGCTTACCTTTAAATCTTCTAACACAGCTTCCTTCACATTGGCTATTATGTGGGCATATTAATCCACAAATTGGACTAAGTACTGTAGATTTAGTTAATACTTGATATGCATCTTCAAACTTTTCTTCTTTTATATATGATATAAACACTGGTATATCATTTCCTAATGGACATCCCTTTTGACATGGCTTTGATATACAATTTAAGCAATATTCTGCTTTGCTTTTTATTTCTTCCATAGTTACCTCAATTCTTCTTCTTTTTTTCTAACCTCTTTTAAGTCATTCCAAAATTCTATTTTTTTGTTTTCATCTCTTAGAAGTGCTGCTGGATGCCATGTAGGCATATAATATATTCCTTTTTGTTCTATCCATTTTCCACGCATTGCTGTTATTGAATATTCTTTTCCTAAAATATTTTTTAAAGCTGTAGAGCCTAATAACACTATAATTTTAGGCTTTACTAATATTACTTGATTTCGTAAATAATTTAAGCATGCTTCTGCTTCATTTTGCTCTGGAACTCTATTTGAAGGTGGCCTACATTTTACTATGTTAGCGATATATAGTTCTTCTCTTTTTATTCCTAATCCTGTTAATGCTTTGTTCATAAGCTGGCCTGCTTTTCCTACAAATGGTTCTCCTTGTTTATCTTCGTCTGCCCCCGGTCCTTCGCCTATGATCATAATATCCGCTTCTTTATTGCCTACTCCAAATACTATGTTAGTTCTATTTGTGCATAATTTACATTTATTACAATTGACTATTGATTGTTCTAATTCTTCCCAATTATCGTACATTTTTGCTCCTTATTTAACACATTCTTCTAATAATTCTATTTTTATATCTTTTGTTGTATCTATTCTAGCTTTTGTTCCAATTGGTATAACTTGTTTTTTATCTATATGCCCAAAATTGTTTGATTTTATAATTGGAAAATTTATTTCTTCATCTTCTAAAACGTCTAATACTATTTTTTCTAGACTAACTTTTCCTTCATAATTTCCAATCCATAACCCTTTTATTTGTTTAAAAACATTATTTTGTTTCATTTTATAAAGATATTTACTTACCATTGCAGGATCGCTTTCAAATGCTAGTTCTTCTATAAATAATATTTTGCCTTCAAAATTCAAACTATATTTGCCACATACCATATTAGTTGTTAAATTTAAATTTCCGCCTATTAATTCTCCTTCTGCTATTCCTTCTTTTATTGTTATAAATTCTTCATTTTCTTCTGCTAACTCTAAACTTCCTTCTACAAATCTTTTTATTACCTGCTTATACCCATATTCTGTATCCCATGATGTCAATGCTTTAAATGTTGGTCCATTAAATGTAATAAGTCCTGTTTCTTTTGTTATTATATTTGTAATTGATGTTGAATCACTAAAACCACATAATATTTTAGGGTTATTTTTTATTGCTTCATAATCTAAATACTCAAATGTAGAATTCGAATTTTCCCCACCAGATGCACAAAATATCGCTTTTATTTCTTTGTTTTTAAACATATTATTTATATCTTCTGCTTTTTTTATTGCACTTGCTCCATAACCTAATGAATTATCAAATACATATTTTCCAAATTCTATTTTAAATCCTGAGCTTTCCATAAGCATAATTGAATTATTTATATCTTCTAGGCTTTCTTCAGTTATTGGATTTGATGGTGCAACAATGCCTATAGTATCACCTTTTTTTAGTTTTTCTGGTATTATCATTTTTCCTCCTTGTTTTTTGTTAATTGAAACATAGATTTAAGTAAGCTTTATTTACACTAAAAACTTTAACTTTTCTTATGCTTCTCTTTTCCAATAAAACAAATATTGTTGTGCTATTCCTGCTAAATTACCAAATTTCTCATAAGCAATTTTTTCTATTTCTTCTTTTTTGACCTTTGTTTCATCTGGATTTTTAATGTATAGTTCGTTCATAACTCTTCTTACCCATACATCTATAGGGAATGCTTCCCATCTTTTTAATGTAGAAAATAGTAATATGCAATCTGCTACTTTTGGTCCTACCCCTGGAAGTGTAAGTAGTGTATTCCTTACTTTGTTAAAGTCTTTCTCATTTTTTAATTGTTCTAAATCTACTTCTTTATTTTTTATCATTTTAGTAGTTTCATATACTCTAACATCTCTAAATCCTAAACCTAGTGCTCTTAAATCTTCTACACTTGCTTTTGAAAGTTCATCTATTGTTGGAAAAGTATAATACTCTTTTCCTTCAAATATAATTTTCTTTCCATATCTTTCTGACATTCTATCTATTATTCCTTTTATTCTTGGAATATTATTGTTTGCAGATATTATAAATGATATTATAGTTTCCCATAAGTCTTGATTTAGAATTCGTATTCCTTTTCCATAAGATATACTTTTTTGCATATTTTCATCTATTTTAGAAAGTTTATCTTTTATTTGTTCATAATCTCTATTTAAATCAAAATAATTTACAACTAATTCTTCTAAATTGTCTTGTCCTACTGATTTTATATGAATTTCATTATCTACTTTTTTTACATTTATTACATTGTTTCCTATTACTCCTGTGTAGCTTTCATCTTCTTGCTTATTAAAACGAAAACATTGCCCACATTCAAAAATGTCTTTTAATTCAAAGGTATTGCAATTTTTTATAATATATTTTTGTTCTTTCATTTTTACCTCTCTCCTAGTTTCAATATTATCATATTTACTATCTTTTTTCAATTATTTCACTGACATTATTATAAAGATAGATTAATATAATTTTAACGATAAAAATTATATTAAATATTTATTTTAATAGAAAAAACTAGTGTTGCAACTAGTTTTTTCATCTATTTTATCCCTATTATTGAGGTGTTTCTTCCAGATAATTCTTTTTCTGCCCTATACGAATGTATATAATCTTTATTACATACTGTACAAATATTGCTTTGTACAATGTTTTCTTTTTTTATTCCTATTTCTTCTAGTAATTTTTCATTGATGTAATTAGTATCTACAAAATATTTTCCTTCTTCTTTTCCTTTTTGTATAAATTTTTCTGGACTTGCTAAATAAGAAAATGTATCTTCAAAAATCTCCTTTACATCTTCACTTACTTCAAAATGACATTTTCCTATTGCTGGACCTATACATGCTATTATATCTTTTGGATTGCATCCATACTCTTCTATCATTTTTTCTACGCCTTTTTGTCCTATTTTTTGCACTGTTCCACGCCAACCTGAATGTATATTTCCTATTACATTTTTTACTTTATCATATAAAAAAATTGGTGTGCAATCTGCAAAACGAAGTGATAAAGAAATTCCACTTTTGTCTGTTACTAATCCATCTATATTAGTATGAATTTCTCCTTTTTCTTTTACACATTCTACTATATCACTATGTGCTTGATGTTCTATTTTTGTAAATCCGTCTTCATTTAAATTTAGTGCTTTATATAAGGAAGAATAGTTATCTCCTATTACTTCCTTATAATTATTGTTATTTCCTTTTAAAGTATAACAATGCGTAATTTTATCTTCATATTCTAGCAATTTTCTAAATTGTAGATATTCTACATCTCCGCTTCTTTATATGTATTATGTTTTCGTTAGATATGTCATTCATCTAAATCTCTTTCCTTTCTAATTTTGCTTAGTATATTTTCCCTTGTATCATTTTTTATATAATTATAATGAATGCAACCTTTCTCTTTATAATTACAAATTTCTTTAAATTCACAATAATCACATGCAGTTTTATTATTTTTAGTTTGATAATATGGTGAAATTTTAATATTTCCTCTTAATATTTGTCGTGATATATCTTTTATTATACTATTTGTCTTTTCCATTAAGTCTTCGAATTCATATTTTGTTAAAGTATTTGATTTAGATTTACTTACATTTCCATCTTTATCTAAGTATGCTGGTACTATATTTGAACTTCCTTTTTCTAGCTTTTTATCCATCATTTTTATAACATTTACATCTGCTAAAATAATTCCATTCATTTTAAATTTTTTCTTTATTTCTTCTTCAATGTTCTCTTTTGATATTGGCTTATTTGACTTTAAAACAGGATCTATTAAATTATAATATAAAATTCCAGCTGGCATCATTTGCTCTATTTTACAAGCAGCATCTAAATATGTTATTAATTGTATTTGTAAACCTGCCATTACTTCATTTAAATCTATATTTTTTACTGATGATTTATAATCTATTATTCTTATATAGTTTCCTTCTTTTGTTTTTGCAATATCTATTCTGTCTATTTTTCCTGTTATTTCTACCTTTTTTCCGTCTTCTAAACTAAGTTTTATTGGCTTGTATTCTTTTCCTTTTTTAAATTCCAATTCGTTCGCCATAACTTTAAAATCACTATTTTTTAGTCCTTCTATTATGTATTGCATAGAAACATATACTACTTTTTTCAGCTTATTCGTTAAGGCTCTAAATTTTTCACTACTAGTAAATATATAATATTTAGGAAGTCCTAATTTTTCTTCTATAATTTTCTGTATTATTTCATATATTTTTTCTTCGTTTAATTCGTTTATTTCTAGTTCTTCTTGCCTTACTATATGAAAAAATTCATCTATTGTTTCGTGCATAAAAGTTCCTGTGTCTATAGATTTCATTTTATATTCATCTTCTGGTTTCAACTTTAGTCCATATTTTAAGTAATATGAAAATGGACAGCTCTGGTATTTCTCTAATTTTGAAATACTTGTTACTAGTGTATTTCCATACATTTTATTAATGTTTTCATTTGAAATATCTTCTGGCTCATTTCTAAATTCTAATGCTTCTTCTGCCTGATTTAGCTTTTCTTTCCACTCATCTTTATTTTTATAATATTCATACACTATATCCCATATTGGTTCAATATGTTCCCCATCTTTTTTTCTTCTAATGTTTTTTATTAATTCGTTAAATGTATTTATATCATTTATTATTTCAAAAGCTATCTCTTCTTGTATATCACTTTTTTCTTTCAAATTTGTAAATATCTTTTTTAGTCTAGTTACATATATAGAAGGTCTTAAAGATGCTCCTTGACTATCTGAAGATGAATATGATACATATAATTTTTCTTCTGCTGTTGTAAAAGCTTTATATATTATAAAGTTTTCTTCATATAAGTTTTCTAGTGTTCCTTTTGCCAATTCTATATTCTTATTTTTTAACTCTTTTCTATCTTCATCGTTAAGAAATCCCTCTTCTTTTCTAATTGACGGAAATATTCCATCATTAACTCCCACTAAGAATACAGCTTTAACTTTATTCGTTCTTGTCCTATCTACATCACCAACAATTACTTGATCTTGAGTTTCCGGAATCCTTCCTAATGGGTTTTTATTTAGACCAACCTTTAACAATTCTTTATAATATGCAAATGTTGTTTTGTTTTCTCCAAATAATTCATTCATTTCTTCAATCGTTTTTATTATTGCATCCCATGCTGACTCTTGTTCTTTAGCTAATTCTATTTTTCCTTGTTCTTCTAATACTTTTTGCTTTTCTTTTAACTTCTCTATTATATTATTTTCTACTAAAAATTCATATAGCGCTGTATTCATTGAAGCTACTGTTTTGCTATTATTAAATTTTTCTTTTAACTTTAAAAGTGGTTTAATATAATTATTTCTTATTATATTCACTCTAATACTTTTTTCTTTTTCTTCTTCATCTTCTGAAAAAAAGTTCCATTCATCTTTATACCACTTTTGTCCTTTTATTCCCCATTTTCTAGTTGTATTTTCAAATTCATAAATTTGACTTTCATTAGCATCTATAAAGCCTGTTTTTAAATATCCTATTACTGATTCATAAGACCAATTACTTGAATATATTTCTAATATAGCCAAAATATATTTTGCAAATAAGTTTTGATTTAATTGTTTTTTTTCATCTATAAATACAGGTATATTATATATGCCAAAAATTGCTTTTATTAGGCTTCCATATACCTGTAATTGTTTAGAAATAATAACTATATCTTTATATCTGTATTTTTCATTTCTTATTAGTTTTATAATTTGTTTTGCTATATTTTCTATCTCTAAATATGGATTTTTAGCCAAATATAATTCTATATTTTCTATTTCTTTATTATATTGACTATATGGTATTTTATTTATGTTTTCCTCTAAGTGTTTTAATTCATCATTCTTAAATCTATATGTACTATCTAATAATAGTGTTTTTTCACATTGTATATTATTGCTTCTTGCTAAAAATAGTAATTTGTCTGCTACTTGTTTATTTGAGTAGAATAAATCTTCATATATACTCTTTGTCATATCTAAATCATCTGTAGTTATAGTCACATTTATTTCATCTGATATTTTTAAAAGTTCTTCTATAACACTATATTCTTGCTTTGTAAATCCATCAAATTCATCTATATAAAATATTACATTATTATACTCAGTTGTATTTTTTAATTGACTTGCTAATATATCTAGCTTATCATTTTCTTCTATGTATTTCCCATATAAAGCTTGTTCATATTCTTTATATATACTATATATGTCTTCTAACTTTTTTTGTAAATATACATCTTCTTTTTCGATATCTATAGCTTCTTTTAATTTATCTAAAGATACTTGATGTTTTTTTAGTTCTGTTATTTGAGTATCTATCAATTCAATATTTTTATCTGATTTTCCTAAAAAAGTAAGCTTATTTTTCTGTTTTTCTAAGATATCATAATAAAGCATAGCTTTTCCTGCTTTTGAAAGATTTGGTTTAGTTATACCTCCCACATCATTTAAAGCTCTATATGACATACGAGCAAAAGTTAATACTTCTGCATTTATAACACTTTTATTTCCAAGCTTTTCTAATAATCTCTTTTCTGCAGTATATGAATATTGTTCAGGAGTAATAATATAAATCTTCTTATTTTCCTTTATTCTATCTTTTATTTCATTTAAACATGTTTCTGTTTTCCCGCTTCCTGCTTTTCCACAAATTAACCTTAAACTCATACTTCTCCCTTTCTTTTAGCTTATTCTAACATATATTATTACTGCTTTCAAGTTATATATTTATAACTTTTTAAATCCTTTTCCCCATGTTTCTCTTGCATTTGATATAATTATAAAAGCTTTGTTATCAATTTTTAAGGCTATTTGTTTTATCTTACTTATATCACTTCTAGAACCTACACATAATAACATCATTCTATCCTCATTAGTATACATTCCTTTTGCATAAATTCCCGTACTACCTCTTGTTAAACTTTGTCCTATTTCTTTTGAAATCTGTTCGTATTTATTAGAAATAATAAACATCATTTTTGTGAAATTAACTCCTTCAAATACTATATCTATCATCTTTCCATTTAAGTATATAGCTATTGCTGAGTATAATCCTATTTCAATATTTTTAAATACTATTACATTTAATAGTACAATAACAAAGTCAATTATTACTATTAAACTACTTGTTTGATAATGTGCTTTAAACGAACGAATAATATATATTAATAAATCTGTGCCTCCTGTAGAAGCTACTGCTTTTAAAACTAATGAAGTACCTATTCCTACAATAATTCCTCCATAGATACTTGCTAAAAATTTATCCTGAGTTAATGGTTTAAAATTTTCTAATATGTCAATAAATATTCCTAATAGGGCAGTTCCTATTATAGCTTTTACTAAAAATTTTTCTCCCTTTCTAAAATAACTTAATATAAATAAAGGTACATTAAGTAAAAACATTGTTGTTCCTACTGGCGTTTTAAATAAATAATAACTAATAGTAGCAATTCCAGAAAAGCCTCCCGTAGATAATTGGTTTGGAAGCAAAAATAATGAAGTTCCACAAGCCATAATAAAACAGCCTATTATTAACATTATTATTTCATAAACATTGCTTTTTATGTTTAATATTTTTTTTACCTTTGTATAACTCATATAAATTTCTCCTATTTATATAAATTATTATCTTTTTTTAGCTTCTTATTCAAAAAAAGACATTGAATATTAGAATGAAACTACTTTAGCTTTATTCTATATTCAACATCTTTTTTATTTTTTCACATACATATCTCTATTTTCTTCTAATATATCTTCGTAAGTCTTCTCTACTGTCATTTCAAAATTTCCACATTTTATTGTGTCGTTTGGTTTTATTATAACATCTACTTCATATATATCTTTTAATTTAGTTATATTTTCTTTCTTATGTCCTATTATATTATTAATATCTTCTGGATTGGCCTTTATTTCTACTACTTTTACTTTTGTATTGCATTTTTTTATTTGATTTACTATAGTATCGTACCACAATCCTCCTTCAACTAATTGTCTAAAAGCTGGATGATATGGTCCTGCTACTACTTGACTAGATTCATTATTAGGGTCTGTAATTTCATCTGTGTTTTGCAATCCTATTCTTATAATTTTTACTTTATGACTATTAAATAAGTTTGCTACTTCTTTACATCTTTCCACTGCTTGTATTATAGATAATGGTTCATATTCTCCATTTTTATATTTTTCTTCCAATTCTGTATCTTTTATAACAAGTACTGGATATATACGAACTATTTTAGGTTTTAATTTAATTAAATCTTTTGCTGTATTAACTTCATCTAATGCTGTACTCTCTGGAAGACCTACCATCATTTGATGTCCTAATGTAAATCCATAGAATCTAATTAGTCTTGATGCCTTTTTTACATCTTCAAAGGTGTGTCCTCTTTTAGCTTTTTCTAATATATAATTATTACTTGATTGAACTCCCAATTCAATTGTTTTTACTTTATATTTTTTTAGAAATTTTAATATATCTTTATCTATAGCATCAGGTCTAGTTGATATTCTAATACTTTCTACTTTTCCTTCTTTTACATATTCATATGCCGCTTCTAATAACTCAGTCTGAATATTTTTATCTATTGCTGTAAAACTTCCACCGAAGAATGCAACTTCAACTTTATTTTCTTTATCTTTAAAACTATTTAAATATTCTTCTATTATCTGTTTTACGTCTTCTTTTGTTACTTGTTTTTGTTTTCCAGTTATTTTAGTTTGATTACAAAATACACATGCATTTGGACAACCTAAATGTGGTACAAAAATTGGTATAATATATTCTTTCTTCATTATTTTTTTTCATCTCCTTTTTGTTTAAATTCTTCTATTGCTTTTCTAGCGGCCTCCATTTGCGCTGCTTTCTTTGTTTTTCCTATTCCTTCTGCTAAAAATTTACCATTATATTTTACTTCTGCAGTAAACACTTTATCATGGTCAGGTCCTTCTTCATTAATTATGTTATATTCTATTTTTACATCTCCATGAACTTGTAATATTTCTTGTAAAACTGTTTTATAATCTTTTTGTCCTACATTTTTACTAGCTATCTCTGCTTCTTCTTTTAGATTTTCTACAATAAATCTTTCTGCTTCTTCTAATCCAGAATCAAAATATATTGCTGCAATTAACGCCTCTACACTATCTGCCATAATAGCTTGTCTTACTTCTTTATGAGAAGCAAGTTCACTTTTCCCTAAATATAAGAAATCACTAAAATTATGCATTTTTGCAATCTTATATAAACTTTCTTCACAAACAATGTCTGCTCTAACTTTAGTCATTTCTCCTTCTGTTAATTTTGGAAAATGGTTATATAAATATTTACTAGAAATAAATTCTAAGATACTATCTCCCAAAAATTCTAATTTTTCATTACTTTGAATATGGTTTTCAAATGCATAAGATGTATGTGTTAATGCATTTTTTAATAGAGCTTTATTTTTAAACTTATAACCTATATTTTCTTCAAATCTTTCTAATTTCATAATTTCACCTCCTTTTTTTTTATTTATTTTATAACACATTATAATTATTTGCAACCTTTTTGACCATTTATTTGTATCTTGTGATATATTCGAAATAAAAAAAGAAAGGCATATTTACCTTTCAATTTATATTATTATTATTCTACATGATCTTTTATGTAGTCGACTACATCTCCTACTGTAACTACTTTCTCAGCATCAGCATCTGGAATTTCTATATCAAATTCTTCTTCTAATGCCATTATTAATTCTACAATATCTAATGAGTCAGCTCCTAAGTCATCTATAAAAGATGCTTCCATTGTAACTGCTGTTTCAGCTACTCCTAATTGTTCTACAATTATTCCTTTAACTTTTTCAAATACTTCTTCTGCCATAATTTTATTACACCTCCCCTCAAGTGTATGTCTATTTGTCTTAACAATAATACAACTTTATATAATTGTCAAGCATTATTTTTCAAATTCTTCTATCATTTTTTCTACTGCTTTATTTTTTACAAATTGTTCTGCTTGTTTTATAGTAAATTCAAATACTTTTGCATCACTACTTCCATGAGCTTTTACCACTGGTTTTTTTACTCCTAAAAATAATGCTCCTCCATATTCTTTATAATCCATTGCTTTTTTCAATCCATTAATTGCTGGCAATGCTGGTATTGCACCTATTGTTGTAAATATATTCTTCTTTATATTTTCTGATAATGTTCTTTTTACTAATTTTCCTACACCTTCTACAGTTTTTAAGAATACATTTCCTGTATATCCATCTGCAATTAATATATCTAATTTACCAGAAAAAGCATCTCTACCTTCAACATTTCCTACGAAATTAATGTTTAACTCTTCTGCTTTTTCTTTTAGTAGTTGATAACTTTCCTTTACAAGTTCATTTCCCTTTGTTTCTTCAGTTCCTATATTTAAAAGTCCAACAGTTGGATGTTCTATTCCAAATGTATTTCTATTATAAATAGTTGCCATTTGTGCAAATTGTAATAAATTTATTGGTTTGCAATTTGTATTTGATCCACAATCCATTAACATTAATCTACCTTTATATGAAGGAAGTATTCCTGCTATAGCTGGTCTATCTACTCCTTTTATTCTTCCTACAAGTAATGTAGCTCCTGTTAAAAGTGCTCCCGAATTACCTGCAGAAATAAATACATCACCTTTACCCTCTTTTAGTAAATTAAAGCCTACAACCATAGAAGAGTCTTTCTTCTGCTTTATTGCATGTGTTGGAATATCGCACATTTCTATTGTTTCTGTTGTATTGTAAATGCTTAATCTTTTTGATATTTCAGATATGTCTTTTTTGCCATAAAATTCTTGTATTTTATTATTTATTATGTCTTTATTACCTATTAAACATACTTCTGCTTCTATTTGGTCTATTGCTCTTACTGCTCCTTTTATTGTTGCATCTGGTGCGTTATCTCCACCCATTGCATCTAATAATATTATCATTTATTTTAATTTCTCCTTTAGTTAATATATATTTTTATTTAAATATTTTATAACTTATATTTAAGAATGTCAATTAAATAATACATATTCTATAACTTAAATAAAAAATATTCAACTATTCTGAACATTCAGTCAAAAAAAGATTAGTGTTTGACACTAACCTTTTTTTATTTGTTACTATTTTAATTCGATAACTGCTCCAGCTTCAGCAAATTTAGCTTTTAATTCTTCAGCTTCTTCTTTAGTAGCTCCTTCTTTAACTGTTTTTGGTGCTCCATCTACTAATTCTTTAGCTTCTTTTAATCCTAATCCTGTTGCATCTCTAACTACTTTAATTACTTGGATTTTGTTTGCTCCAGCATCTTGTAATACAACATCAAAAGATGTTTTTTCTTCAGCTGCTGCTCCAGCTGCTGCTCCAGCTGCAGGTGCAGCTGCTGCTACTGCAGATACTCCATATTTTTCTTCTATTGCTTTAACTAATTCAGCAAGTTCAGCTACTTTTAAGCTGTCTATTTTTTCTAATAATTCTTCTATCATTTTTATTTCCTCCTAAATTTTTTATTTTCTTGTGATTTAAGTTCACAACTCTATTTTCTTTTAGCAATTAATAATTGCCTCTTGCATTTATTTCTAAATGCTATGTTTCTAAAACAAAGTTTATTTTATTACTATGCATTTTCTTTTTGCATTCTAACTTGGTCAATAGCAACAGCGAATTTTGAAATAGTTCCAAGTAATCCACCTGCAAGCATACCAAGTAATTCTTGTCTTGATGGTAATTTTGCTAAAGCTATTAATTCTTCAGCTGACATTATTTTGCCTTCTACTATACCACCTTTAATTTTATAAAATTCATTTGCTTTTGCAAAATTGTAGATAGCTTTTAATGGATCTACATAGTCTTCTGTTGATAAAACAACAGCTGTTGGACCTTCTAGAACTTCATCTAATCCACTTTCTCCATTTGCATCTAAAGCTCTTTTTATAATATTGTTTTTTATAACTTTATATTCTGAGTTTGTACCTCTTAAAGTATTTCTTAAAGCTGTTACATCTTCAACTGTTATTCCTCTGTAATCTGTTAAAAGTATTACTTTAGCATCTTTGAATTTTTGTGCTAATGCTTTTACCTCTTCTTCTTTTTGTTTTAATATTACTTCACTTGCCACTTTTTATTCACCTCCTAAAATTTACTTTTCTATATTGCGAATATAAAAAGTCCAATCTGTATAGCCATATTACAAGGCATATAAAGATTGGACTTACCCGATTCTCTATCTATGCCTCGGTAGGACTTATATTTTGCCTACTTTCTTTGGCTACTATAATTATTTTTGATCAATATACATACCAGGTCCCATTGTTGTAGAAACAGAAACACTCTTAATGTATTGTCCTTTTGCTGCAGCTGGTTTTGCTTTTATGATTGCAGACATAATTGCATCATAGTTTTCATATAATTTTTCTGCTCCAAATGATACCTTTCCAAAACCTAAATGGATAATGTTTGTTTTGTCTAATCTGTATTCAACTTTACCAGATTTAATTTCGTTAATAGCTTTTGTAACATCCATTGTTACTGTTCCTGATTTAGGGTTTGGCATTAATCCTTTTGGTCCTAATACTTTACCTAATCTACCTACAACACCCATCATATCTGGAGTAGCTACGATTACATCATAGTCAAACCAATTTTCTTTTTCAATTTTTGGTATTAATTCTTCTGCTCCAACATAATCAGCTCCTGCTTTTTCAGCTTCTTCTGCTTTTGGTCCTTTAGCAAAAACTAAAACTTTTAGTGTTTTACCTGTACCATGAGGAAGTACTGTTGTACCTCTTACTTGTTGGTCAGCATGTTTTGAATCTACACCTAATTTAACATGTAATTCAACTGTTTCATCGAATTTTGCTTTTGGCATTTTTTCGATAATGTTTAGTGCTTCTTTTACATCATAAAGTTTATTTTTATCTACTAGTTTTTCGCACTCTGATATTCTTTTTCCTTTACTCATTTTTTCCTCCTTTGGTTCTAACGAAACTATTTTTAGTTTCTCCCATATTAATATTAATTTTTTAGTTTGTACTAGTCTACAACTACTACACCCATGCTTCTTGCAGTTCCTGCTACCATACTCATTGCAGTTTCTAATGATGCTGCATTTAAGTCTGGCATTTTTTGTTTTGCAATTTCTTCAACTTGTGCTTTTGTAATAGTTCCTACTTTGTCTCTATTTGGCTTTCCAGAACCTTTTTCAATTTTAATTGCTTTTTTAATTAAAACTGCTACTGGTGGCACTTTAGTAATGAAAGTAAAAGATTTATCTTTGTATACTGTAATAACAACTGGGATTATCATTCCAGGTTGGTTTGCAGTTCTATCGTTAAATTCTTTTACGAATTGCATAATGTTAACACCACTTGATCCTAAAGCTGGTCCTACTGGTGGAGCTGGTGTTGCTTTTCCTGCTTCAATTTGTAATTTTATTAAATTACTAATCTCTTTCTCTGCCATTTTGTTGCACCTCCTTTGGTTTTAAGTATATTTACATCTAATAATTATAGATAATTTATTAATTTGGTTACAAAATTTAAGATTTTGCTTCCATTTTAAACTATTTTTGTTACTTGAGAAAAATCTACTTCTATAGGTGTTTCTCTTCCAAACATAGATACTAATACTTTTACCTTATGTTTGTCTTTATTAATTTCTTGTACAGTTCCTACGAAACCATCAAATGATCCTCCTGTTATTGATACTGAATCTCCTACTGAATAATCTACATTGACATTTTGTATCTCAAATCCCATTTGTCTAATTTCTTGTTCTGTAAGTGGAATAGGGTCTGTTCCTGAACCTACAAATCCAGTAACTCCTCTAGTGTTTCTTACAATGTACCAAGTTGCTTCTGTTACAATCATTTTTACTAAAACATATCCAGGAAAAACTTTCTTTAAATTAGTTTTCTTTTTACCATTTTTTATTTCAATTTGTTCTTCCATTGGAACTATTATTTCAAAAAAGTAATCTTCTAATTCTCTATTTTTAACAGTTTTTTCTAAATCTGTTTTTACTTTATTTTCATATCCAGAATATGTATGAACTACATACCATCTTGGTTCTAAGTTTTCTGTTTCTTGAGACATAAAAATAAGCCTCCTTTAATTATTTCTTTACATTATAAAGTTTCGTTATTCTGCTTCATTTACAACAGTTTCGTTAACATTTTCTTCGTTAAGAGCTGTTTCATTTGTAAGCTCATTTGAAACTTCATTTTTAGAATTAACAATTCCTTTTAATTTATTAATTCCGTATGTATTCATTTTTTCAAATGCCACATCTAATACAAAAACAATAACAGCAGTTATTAGTACAATAGTAATAACAGCAATTGTATTATTTATTAATTGCTTTGGTGTTGGCCAAATAACTTTTTTAAGTTCTGCTTTGAAATCTTTAAAAAAGTGTTTATTTTCTTTTTTATTTTTTGGTTCCTTTGCCATATTATTTCCCCCTTAACTCAACTAACTAATCCTTTTTAGATTTTATTAGCTACATAACTGATTAATGCTCAGTTAAAAGGTTATTTTGTTTCTTTATGTGTTGTACGTTTTTTGCAGTATTTGCAATATTTTACTATTTCTAATCTGTCTGTATTTTTCTTTTTGTTTTTTTCTGTCATATAATTTCTTCTTTTACATTCTGTACATTCTAATGTAATTGGTTCTCTTGCTCCTTTTGCAGCCATTTTAAAACACCTCCACAGTTCTAAATTTTAATTTATTTAAACTTTTAACTATTTTAAAAAGCATATGCATTCCACATATGCTTAATTATTCTACCATATAGTTATCTAAAAGTCAATATTTATATGATATTTTTTACTATTTTTTTACATAAATATTCTTAATTATATTTATAAATTTTCTATTTTTCGTTTTCTTCATTTTCCTGTATTCTAGTTATAGGGCACTCAATGTACTTTAATTCTTTGCTATTATTTTCTACATTATCACATAGTTTTATATAATATATAATAAAAATAAGATATAAGTCAAGTAAGTTATTTCTTCTTTTTCTTTTTTTCTACTGAGAATCCAAACTTTCCTATTTTTTTATCTAATGAATAATATCCTCCATTTGCATATGCTATTAAATCGCATTTACTTATATCAAAAGCTCCTTTTTCGTTAATATATTTTTCATCTGCATCTATTGATAATACTTCTGCTATAAATAAATGATGGCTACCTAATTCTCTTATTTCTTTTACTTTACATTCAATAGAAACAGGACTCTGTTTTATAAGAGGACATTTTACATGTTTTGCATTTTCTTTAGTAAGTTTCATTTCTTTAAATTTATCATAATTTTTTCCACTTCTTACTCCACACCAATCTGTTGCAAAAGCTAATTCTTTATTTGTTAAATTTATAACAAACTCTCCACTTTCTTTTATCAAATTATATGAGTATCTTTCAGGTCTTACAGATATATAACACATTGCTGGATTCGTATTTAAAATTCCAGTCCATGCAACTGTCATAATATTAGAATTTTCCATATTTCCAGATGTAACCATTACTGCTGGTATTGGATAAATAAATGTACCTGGTTTCCATTCTACTTTTGCCATAATAACCTCCTTGTATTTTTTTATATTATATATTAATTTCACAAAATTTAAAAGTCATAAATTAAAAATATATATAATATCTCTAATTTATGACTTTTAAAAAATAAAAAAAACCTGGCGACAACCTATTTTCTCAGCAAGGTAACTCGCAAATATCGTCGGCATTTAGAGGCTTGACTTCTGTGTTC
>CAKPHG010000010.1 GCA_934157035.1 uncultured Clostridia bacterium
AATTCGTTATCGAATGTTACAGAAGCAACAGCTTTCATTCTGTTTTCTGAATTTACTTTTCTTAAACGTACATCTGTGATTTGCATATTGAGCACCTCTTTCTACTGTTTTTATATTTGTACATTTTCTATGTACAATAATATTATTCGCCAAAAAAATATTTTTTCCTTCTCTTTTTTACAATTTTAAGAAAATTATTTTTATTTTTCACAATTATTAAGGATATGAATAATATAAACTATAAGTTTTTAAAAATATATTGAAAAAGCCAAAAAAAAATTGTATAATTCAATGGATAGAAAATTTGTAATTAATATAATTTAAAGGAAGTGCTTACATTGGCAAATATTGAAGATTTAAAAAAATATAAACATATTTATATGATAGGTATTGGCGGAGTTAGTATGAGTGGTATTGCCGAAATCTTAAAAAATTGGGGCTTTACTGTTACTGGTTCAGATTGGGCTGAATCTGATACTACTAAAAAGCTTAATTTAGATGGTATTCATGTAATTATCGGACACGATGTTAATATGGTTGCAAAGGCTGATTTAGTTGTTTACACTGCTGCCATAAAAGCTGATGATGTTGAACTTGTAAGAGCTAAAGAACTTGGTATTCCAACTATGGAAAGAGCTGATTTTTTAGGACTTATTACTAAAGCATTTAATGATACTATTTGTATTTCTGGAACTCATGGTAAAACAACTACAACTTCTATGGTTTCTATGTGCTTTATGGAAGCTGGTTTAGACCCATCTATACAAGTAGGTGCTACTTTAAAAGCTATAGATGGTAATTATAGAGTTGGAAATAGTGAACATTTCATTATTGAAGCATGTGAATATGTTGAAAGCTTTTTAAAGTTCTATCCTAAGGCTGAAGTTATTTTAAATATTGATAATGATCATTTAGATTATTTTAAAAATATTGAAAATATAAACTATGCCTTTACTAAATATGTAAAATTACTACCAGAAAATGGACTTTTAGTAGTTAATTTAGATAATGAATATTGTGCTAATTTACACAATTTTACTACCGCTAAAACTATTTCATTTGGTGTAAAAAATGATAAAGCAAACTTTGTAGGAAGAAATATCACTTTTGATAAAAATGGTTTTCCTCGTTTTGATGTTTACCATAACAATTTCTTCTATGGTTCTTTTGAACTTTCTGTACCAGGTGCTCATAACGTTTTAAATGCATTGGCATGTATTACTTTATGTGATGCTTACGGCATTCCTAAACAAGATATAAAATCTGCTTTAAAAAAATATACTGGCGCTCATAGAAGATTTGAATTTATAGGAAGTTTTGATGGAATTTCTATATATGATGATTATGGTCATCACCCTACAGAAATAAAAGCCACAGCACTTGCTCTAAAAAAGAAAACTTACAATCATTCTTGGGTTGTTTTTCAACCTCATACATATAGTAGAACTAAAAACTTATTAGATGATTTTGCAGATAGTTTAACTTATTTTGATAATATTATTGTAACAGACATTTATGCAGCTCGTGAAAGTAATACTTATGGTGTTTCTTCTCAAGATATAGTTAATAAAATTAAAGAACTTGGTAGAAAAGCCATTTACATTCCAGAATTTAGTGACATAGTCACATATTTAAAACAAAATGTTCAAAAAGATGATATTATATTAACTTTAGGCGCTGGTACTATTACCAATTTAGGACCAATGCTTTTAAAATAAGATTTATAAAGTTATAGTTATATTCTTCTTAAAAAAGTAAAGGAAAAATCCTTTGCTTTTTTTGTCGAATTATGGTATAATAAATCTTGATACAATTTTATATTAACTTATTTTAGGAGGAAAACAACGATGGCAGAAACAATGACAACAGAAAAAACACCTGAAATTTTTTTGCAGTTACTCAATCAGGACTCTTTAGGGAAGTCTATTTCCAGTGCGTTATTGCCTCGGCTTAGAAAAGGCAAATATGCGCTTGTAAAAAAGAAGAACGGAAACAGTAAGGTTTTAGTATATACCCCTTCTAGAGGTACTTCATTTTACAATGATACTAAAATAAACTTGAATATTCCTTACGATGAAATTAAGGAATCCGGATTACTTCCTACTTATCATGTAGAGAGGAATGCTTCCCCCGCTGGCTCTGATTCACAGCAGTATGAAGAAGGTTTACTTTTTAGCATATAAAAGAACCCTCTTCTCTCCTAAAAACTACCTAAGTCATATTTGACTTAGGTAGTTTTTTATGTTTGTACCATTTGTTTTATCATCATATCTGCAAATACTGCATATCCTTTTGTAGGATCATTTACCATTACATGAGTTACCGCTCCTACTAATTTTCCATTTTGTATAATAGGAGAACCACTCATTCCTTGAATTATTCCTCCTGTTTTTTCTAATAGCTCCTTATCTGTAATTTTTATAAGCATGCTCTTATTATCTTTATTATTCGATGTATAGATTTTTTCTATTTCTATAGAATAATTCTTTTTATTTCCAGACTCTAATTCACAAATTATCTCTGCTTTTCCTTGTTTTATTTCATTTCTATTAAGTATTTCCATTTCTTTTTCAGTTATGTTTAATCTATTTTTATTTGTTATTTTTCCATATATTCCAAAACTAGTATTTTTAGCTATATTTCCTAATTTACTTCCACCTTCTATACTTCCTTTTATTTCTCCTGGTTTTCCCTTTTCTCCTCTTTTTATTGAAACTATATTTGTTGTTACTAGTTCACCATTTGATATTGTTATTAAATCTCCTGTATCTATATCCGTTATTCCATGTCCTAAAGTTGCAAACATTCCTGTAGATGGCACATAAAATGTAGCTGTGCCAACTCCTGCAGCTGCATCTCTTACCCACAGTCCTAGTTTATATTCATTATTTTTAGTTTTTGTCGGTGTCATACTAGTTGTTTCTTCTATGTTTTCTCTTACATATTTTATACTTACTTCTTTCCCATTAGAAGAATTTACTGTTTCTACTAAATCTTGTGTAGATGATATTTTTTTATCATTTATATATAAAATTCTATCTCCTTCCTTTATTCCAGATTTTTCATAGGGTCTTGTACCATCTATTTCTGTCATTCCTACTATTAATACTCCTTCTGTATATAGTTTTAGCCCTATTGCATTTCCAAGTGGCACAACTGTTGTTTTCGGTATTACACTAACAGATACTTCTTTTAAGTTTATATTATTTAACAAACTAAAACTTAAATCAATTTTTCCTATTTCTTTTGTTTCTGAAGCTTCTGCATTACTTGAAGTTTGAATTATTTTTTCTTTTGTATATTTTCCTAAATTCGGATTTGTATTTTTTACTTCATTTACATTTATTCCCCATAATGTTGCTAAATTTAAGCTTTCTCCTTGCATTAATATTATACTTTTTGGAAATAATGAAATGCTTGATATATAAATGTATATTAATAATAAAATAAATAGTAATATACCTATTTTTATTTTTCTTTTCATATTTATCACCTTTTTAATATTACTATTTTTATTTTAACCATTTTTTTGTTTTAAATACATTTTGTATTTTTGTATTTTTTATAAAAACAAAAAAGACAAAAAGTTTATAAGCTTTCTGTCTTTTTTATTATTAATATGATTTTTTGTAGTTTACGGTGTATCCTTCTATTGTTTCTTCTTTTCCACAATTTAATTCATATCTTTCTGCTGTCGTTTCTGTTTTTCCACATATAATATCTATTGTTCTATTACAGTTTAATTTCTTTGTCCATTCGTAATTTACTGTATATCCTTGACTTACTGCCCAATCACAATGTCCCTTTCCTTGAAAACTTCCATTATGTTGTGGACAATAGCAATAACCGCCGTATTCTCCATTAACATAGCAAGAATCTGTATGACTATGTTTTTTATAACATGAATTTATATGTTTATGATATATAGCTTTTCCGTAGCATCCTCCACCATTTACAGGATCTCCTGTATGAATATGTCTATTAGCAATTACCTCTATTGGACTTGAAATTTCTTCAATTACATTTCCTACTTTATCAAATGACAATACATGCATATAATATGTTCCTTCTTCAGTTATAGTTAGCCCCATATTTTGTATTTCATTTGTAAAAGTTCCTGTTATATAATCATCTGGATTGGTTCCTAATTTAGAATTTGATTTATTAAGTACCCATTTACATTTAGAAATATCTACTCCACTCTTCTCATCATTTTGCGTAACTTTTGCATTTACTGTTATAACATTTCCTGCTATATTATGATCTACAAAATCAATTACTACTATTGGAGCAGCTCTATCTATATTAGTTACTTCGTCTGTAATATAATCTGTTGTTTGTTCATCTTCGTCTACTAATCTTGCATATACTATTCCATTTTGTGTATATGTTAGCTTGTTTCCCTTTTCCCAATTTAGACCATCTTTACTTACTTCTAAAATAAATCCTGTTACTGTTGTAGTTACTGTTACTTCTACATTTCCTCTCGTCCATCCGCTTGGTGTGTATGTAAATTTTGTATTTTCTTTTGTAAGCATACTTATTTTTCCTAAAGTTACTTTCTTTGGCATACTTACATTTCCAACCAAGTCTTTTAGCCATATATAGTATGTCTTTCCTTGTTTTTTGCCACCTACTTCAATATTTAGTTCTTTTGTAGTATCACAATTTATATATGTATCTGGTTCTTTTCTATCTTCTGTAACTGCATATCCTACTATTCCACTTAGTTCATCTGTTGCTCTAAATTTTATAGTATTTGTTGTTACTTCTACATTTCTTACTATCGGTGGTAATTTATCAATTACTTCTACATATGTTGTTGCTATATCTTTTGCTTGATTTGCTACATCTATTAATCTTGCATATACAGGTCCATTTTCTATCATTGTTCTTTGATTTACTGATGCCCAATTTTTTCCATCTGTACTTGTTTGTAGTGTATAACCTGTAATATTTGTTTGTGCTGTTACTACCACATTTTCTTTTGTCCAAGTATTTTTGCTATGTGTAAATGTTATATTTCCTTCTGAAACTACTACCTCTCCTGCAGTAGATTCCTTTACCTCACTAATATTTCCTGCTGCATCTTTTACCCATACATAATATGTTTTTCCCTGTTCTATACCATTTATTGTAGTATATAATCTAGGAGAATTTTGACAACTTGTAAATTCTGAAGGCACTTCTTGCGTTTGTTTTATTGCATATCCTGATATTCCAGAAAGATCGTCTGTTGCTTGTATTGTTAATGTATTTGTTGTAGTTATTGCACTTTCTATAACTGGTTTTGTTTTGTCTATATTAGATATATATATACTATTTGTTTCACTTACTGTTCCTTCTCTATCTATAAGTCTCGCATATACTGTTCCATTAGAATTCAATATATTAGATGTTTTTGTCTCCCAATTTATATTATCTAAACTAGTTTGTAATGTATAACCTGAAACTTTTGATCCTGCTGATACTATTACACTTTCATTTGTCCATGTGTTTGGAGTATAATTAAATGTGATATTTTGTGTTTTTTCTCCTTCTGAGTATATTTTATCTATTTTTCCTATATTACCAAAATAACTATTTGTTTTATATAAATCATATTTTTCTCTTGCTAAAGCTGTTAGGTATATTTTTCTTAATTCAGAAATATCTATACTTATTTCTTCATAAGTATCAGTGCTTTTATTATATTGTTTTAATTTTCCTTGTATAACATCATCTATATTATATGTCTGCCCCATATTTACCATACATTCATAGCATTGTGAATTTGCATGTGGGTAAAAATATATTTCGTTTCCATCAGATGAAACTGTTTGTCTTTCAAAGTCTATATTTTTATATGCACCTATTACTTTTTTTCCCTTATCTATTACATCTGCACTTGATGCTTTATGAGCTTCATTATTGTCATTCATTACATTTTGGTCATTGTTGTCATCTGTTATAATGTAGATAGAGTCTTTAGAAACTAATTCTTTATTTTTGTTATTTGTTATTATACAATAATCATTAAAATATTTTGAACCTATTGGAATTCCTTGCATAAAAGTAGCTACAGATATATTATTTACTAGCTTATCCCAATCTTCTTCTGTAAATATTGGCATTGTAAATTCATACGAATAGTTTGCCCCAAAGTTTGCTATTGCAGCTGCTAAGTTTGATTGTATTGATTTTCTAATAACTGATATTCTGTTTTCATTAAATGTAGAGTCAGAAAGTAAAGGATCATTTTTTTCATCAAATAAAAATATTTTTTCCTTTGCTGTATTTACTGCAAAATCTGTTATTTTATTTCCATCTGCATCTACAGCATTTTCTTGTGTTATATCCTTTAAATTTTCATTTATCCATTTGCTAAATTCATACGCTTCTGCATAATATTCTAGTGCACTACTACTATATAAATGTCCATCTTGTGTACTTTTTCTTAAAAAGTTTAATGTTGTAGCATCATTTATGTATTCTTTTTTATTACTTGAACTCCAAAAATAACCTGCTTCATCTTTATATATTTTTCTATTATTATATGTTACATATTCATACTCTTTTTTTAACACATTGTTTTCTGAATCTATTGTAATTAGTTGTTCTTTTAGTATTTCTCTTTCTATTGGAACTCCTGAATACTCTAGATACACTATTTGCTCATCTTCGGCACTTTTTGCTCTTATATTAGTAACTAAATTTGGATTTATTACTGATGCAGATTTCGTTACATATTCATTATTTACAATTCCATATATCGTTATTGTATTGTCTAAAGTATAATTTACTACAAAATCTGTACCTTCTCCTTTTTTATATCTACATGCATAATATATATATGGTTTTAACCCATATTGATAATCATCTATTGTATTATTGTAATATTTACTATAAATGTAATATCCATCATGCATTGTATATAAAATAGCCGGCATAAATTCTTTTAGTGTTTCTTCAGTATAACCTGTTGCTCCAAGTTCAGTTCCCAGTGAATTATAAAATGATGTTATAGATGCTTGTATATCTCTTATTTTTGAATCACTTATAGTCGAATATTTATTATTTATTGTATTTAATTGAAATGATTTTATTGCATCATGTGTTGCTGTACGTAATTTATTACTATATAAAGTTTGTAAAGAAATAGTATCTACTTGTGACTGCACATAGTAAGCTACTACCATTGATATTGGCAACATTATAATTACAAATATAATTGCTAAATGTTGTAGTTTCATTATTTTTTCCTTTCGTGATTGTTATATAATATAAGTTTTATTCCTTATACTTTGTTATTAAATTTTATTAAAAAATAGGCAGATTCAAAATCTGCCCATTTTTTAGTAAATATTTGTACCTGTTGCAGTTACAATTCCTGTATGTTGAGCAAAGATTTGATAAGTATCATTTCCTGCTATTTTATAAAAGAAATTCTTTAATGTTTGTGAAATCGTTTTATTTGTATTTTTTGCTGTTACTGATATTCGATCTCCTTCTTTTAAAGTTATTTTTGATTTTTCATTTAACATTTCTTCTACTTGACTTGTATAAAAATTATAGTATAGATTCTCACCTATTTTAGTAACATTAGCCTGTGTTGTTTTTACTCCTGGGTTTTCATCTAAGAATTGTAGTTCTATATCTACATCAAATGAATTTCCAGTAGATGATATTGTTGAAATATATTTATCATAATCAGCTAATGTAAGTTTTCCTGTTGTTCTTACTTTGTCTACGAATTCTGTTGTTGCTGATTGAACTGCAAGTTGTGATACATCATCTGTTCTTTCTGACATAGACATAAGTGGAAATACAAACATTAATATTGCTGCTAAAAATATCGCTACTATTGTAATTAAACTATCTCCCATATTTTTTCCTCCCTTATTTATTAGTAATTAAAGTATATATAATAACTCTTTTTGTCTTAGGTTTTACTAATGTACTTATTGAACTTCCTTCTTCTGTATCACTTGCTTGACTGCTAGAATATGTATATTCACCAACAGTTTCTACAAATTTTCTGTTTTTATATTTTGCAATAAACCCTCCACTTATTAATGGTGACTCATAATATTTTATATATTCACTATCATTATTTGGATTGTTATATATTTTTCCATATAACATACAATCTATATTTTCTTTTGTTTTATCATAACTACCTGTCCAAGGCTCATGTCTTAAGGTTTCCTCTTCTAGGTCAAAAGAAAATATTTCATTATTTCCTTCTTTATTATATCCTCCCTCTAAATATGGAGTATATTTATTTTTCATTATCGTATCATAATTTTTTCCCCATAATATAGTAGAGCCTGTTTTATATTTAGAAGGTGTTTTATATATTGGTAAGTATGTTATTTTTCCAAACTCACCTGTTTCTTCGTTATATGTCGCTTGTCTAAATAATACAGTATAATTTTCTTTATAATATTTATATAATGTTGGAATAATGGTTTCTAAACCTACTATTCTATTTTGTGATGCTTTTCCTTCTGCTTCTTGGTAATCATAGTAACTGGTTTTATCAGATGAGTATAATACTATATCTGAAACACCTTTTACTTGGCTGAAAACCGTTATTCCTACTGTTAAAGCTATTACAAAGATTAGAACAGCAAACCCCATCATTAAAGCCTCTGTTGCATTCTCCATAATATTTTAATCCTTTTCTTTTTTATTTCTTTTCTACAATTCCAACTGCTACAACTAAACCAGAGTTTTTATCATAACCTAAACTAATTGTATAAGTCTTTCCGGCTTTTATTTTTGCTCTTATTGCGTCAACACTTGCAGCTGTTACTTGAGCTGTTGGTGCTGCAGTAACTCCAGATGCATCTGATTCTTGTACTAAAATTTGTCTTGATTCATCATCTGTATTAGCATTGTTGTGATTTTTTACTAATTCGCATAAAGCCCTTGCTTGTGTTCCAGATTTTGTTCCTAAATATGCGTCATAAGGTTGATTATATGTTGCTATTTCTTGTTCTGATAAACTTGAACTTTTTTGAATTGTATCCTTTACATTTGAAACAATCATAACTCCTAATGTAATAATAACTATTGATACTAGTATTGAACCAGCGATAATTAATGCTTTTGATGCATTTTCCATAATAAATTTCCTCCTTTAATTTTTACTTTTGTTTATATATTACAACTAATTATTAGTTGTATAAATTATCTCTTTTGTTACTATATGTAATTGTAAGAGTTAATTTCTAGCTTGAATTTCTTCAAATAATAGATACTTTATATAATTAGTTTTGCTATGATGTTCTTCTTTTGTGCATTTAAACTTTCTATTACTATAATTTTTTATAAATTGGTCTGTTCCCAATTTTGATATTGCTTCCATAGTAAATGTTTTATCTGATTCTAAGAACTTTACTTCTATTATTATAGAATTTTTATCGTTTGAAATATATCTATTTTTTTCGTCTTTTTCAATTCCATTCTTTTCATTTTGATCTATAGCTTTGTTTATTACTGTTATTAATGAAGAACCTAAAATTTCGTCTTTAGTATACATTTCATATTCTTTATTTAATTTTAAAGCTTGTAATTCAACATTTCTATAATTAATATAAAAATAAAATAATATTGTTATAATTACTATAAAAATTCCTAGTAATATGAATAAATTCTTTTTCATCTTATATGTTCCTCTTTTATTATAGCATTAATATTTTTTTTATGCAATTACAAATATAAGTTTTTTTGACAAATTTTACTATTTTACCTCTGAAAATTCTATATACATTACTCTTTTTGTAACTGAGCTAATTTTTACTTCATCACATTTATAATATTTAGTATTTTCACCATTTAATGAATTTTCTTTTAAAAATTTATTTTTTTCTTCTTCTTCTAATTTTTCAAAATTATATGTTTTATCTACTTTAACTTGTACATAATATGTATTTTCATTATATTTAGCTTGGTCTTGCAATTCGTATTTTACATTATTTTGTCTTGCAAGGTTTGCAATAGAAACTATATCATGTGCTGTTGCATATCCATTTTTGTATTTTAAATAGTTATTGTTTAACTCCGCTAATCTTGCATCTTCTACTTTTTGAAGTGTACTTTTACCAAAATCTGAAAAAGTAGTAAACAAAGCTACACCAATTGAAATAATCATTATTCCTAGTAATATACTTGTTGCCATAATTAATGCTTTTGATGCATTCTCCATTTATCCTTCCTCCTATTTTTTATAAGTATAGTACATTTTTGTTATTCTTCCTGTATTATTATCATAGTCTGTTTTAGAGTAAGCAAATGCTTGTGATTTTATCTGTGTTAACAATGATTTTTGTAAGTTGTATGTTGCTACTTGTTCTTTATAATCACTTTGTTCGAAACCTAATGCTTCAATATCAGCTGTTCTCATTGTTGAAAGCTTACTAACTTTTCTTATTATGCTTGAACTTTTTTTACTTTTAATTGTTTGATTTCCTAGTTCTTCTATTTTTTTGTCTAATTCATTTATTTTGTTTTTCATTGTGCTACTATTGTATGTTCCTTTTGAAAAATATGTAGAATCTACATTTTTTTCAAAAGTTACATATATTTCTATTTTAGTATATCCTTCGTTTTCTGCTTCTATTTTGTTATAATCGTTTATTTTATTTACAAGTGATAATAGTTCACTTCCATAAATATCTCTTTGATATACTTCATATTGTTTATTAAATTCTCCTGCCTTTTCTTGTTGTTCAACAGAAAGCTCTGTTTTTTGAAGATTTCTAATATTGTTATAAAACATTACTAATAACGATATTACTATTAATGCAATTAATACTGAACCTGCCATAATTAATGCTTTTGATGCGTTTTCCATAGTACCTACCTCCCTTACATAGCTGACATAGATTTAAATGCAGTAGACATACTTGTTAATCCTATAAATACTAATGGTATAATTAAATATCCTACAAATAATAGTACCATAGGAGCGAATCCTATAACTTTTCCTATCATTCCTTTTTTAGATATTAATCTTTCATTAGATTCCTTACGTCTTGCTTGGTAGTAGTCTCTTTCTGTTTCTAGTTCATCAAATGCATCTTTAATTGGTATTTTTTCTACTGCTGCTTGTAAGCTTTCTACTATACGTATGAATTCTTGGTAGTTTACTTCTTCTTTCATTGTCTCTAGAGCTTCCCAAGGACCACTTTCGTAATCGTTTACACATTTACTTATTGGATCTTTGAAAATATTTGAATATCTTTCTAGCCACTCCAATATAATTTCTACATTTACTCTCTCAATTCTCATAAGCATTAAGATAATAGTATGGAATTGCATTACTTCATCTTCCATTTCTATTTGTCTCATTTTCTTTTGGAATTTTAGCATCCATATAGGTGCCATGTAAGCAAGCATAGCAATTATCATTGCTCCTAATACTTCAAGCCAACTTAGGTATTCACTATTAACTACTGATATTTTTTCCATTATTCTTTTAGCTGCTGCTGTTCTTTGTTCATCTGTACTCTCTGTATAATCTTTATTTACAGTTCCTCTTTTCATTGCTTTTTCAATATCAGTTTGTTTTAAATCTTTCTTAGCTTTAAAATATTTTATATATTCATTGTCGGAAGCAGTAAGTTCTTCTGCTTTTTTCTTATTCTTAGCATCTAATTCACCTATTATGTCATACGTTGTTGTTGGATCTGTATATACATTATTTATTGTAAGTATGTGTAGCTGTCCAAATAGTATAATAGATACAATAAATGAAACTATACACAATGCTATTCTATTTATATATATCCACTCTATCTTATCTTTTGAAGCAGCATCTTTCATTGTCGTTTTTAGTTTTATAGATTCTTTTGTTCCCTCTTTTGGAATAAATAAATCTACTATTTTTTTAACAAATGGTATTTTATATAACTTTTCTTGCCATGGATTTTCTGTATTTTTTGTGTTCATATTTGTAGAACCATTATCTTTTAATTTTCTTGTTAATATGTAGCATATAAATGTTGTAATTAAAATTAATATTTGTACAATCATTCCTTGTTTGCCATTATAGAAACTTTCTACAAAATTAAATTGTGATACTGCCCAATTTTTGATTGGTTCTAAACATAATATTGGCACTATTGAAATTATTGATAAACTTTGAAATACATAATCTAATTTATCTCTTTTTAATATTTCAAGTTGCATTTCTTGAGTTATATTATTTAAGTTTTTTAAATATAATGATGCTCCATCTACTTTTCTATCACCAAATTCTTTTGTTAAATATGACACTCCAGCAAACTCTTTTAAGTATGCATTTGGTGCTACATCATAATATTTTTCTAGTTCAGATTCTGGGTCATCTGAAATTAATACTTCATATATTTTTTCTGCTTGTCTTGCCATTTCTGGATTATCATCATCTTGCGCCGTTTGATAAATTGCTTCTTCTACCATATTAAATTCATGGTAAGCATGTCTAATTTCTGAGAAGAAATTTATTTGTTGTTTTAATAAGTTATTATCTATTTTATCTACTCTTCCATCTATAAAAGTATCTATTAAAAACAATTCAAATAACAAAAGTATTGCCATTAACAAGGTATTATTTCTTGTTATAACTATAATTGCTATTGTTAGCGGTATAACAATTCCTAATGCTATTGTTAATATTTTTGTTGATTGCATTCTTGTTAAATACTCATCTTCAATGTTTATAATCTCTAATCTTCTTCTTAATTTTAATAAATATCTTTTTAAGAAAGGTGTTCTTAAGTAAAAAATATATAGTTTTTGGTATACAACATCTAATGAAAAACTAGATGATTTTGTGCCTTTTTGTAACTGTCTTATATATTTCTTTTCTTTATTATTTTTTTGTAATATTATATATGCAATTATTATTGCTAGAAATAATATTCCTGATCCAGCCAATATATATATTAGCATTTGATTATTCATTTACTTATTAGCACCTCCTCTATATTGTTTTGATAAGATACTTCCCACGCAGGGTATCTATCTTGTTTTAGTTTCTGACGGGGACGCATCTTTCCCTTTAGTATTCCTGAAGGGATAAGATACTTCCCACGCAGGGTATCTCTATTATTTATTTATTGGTTTTCTTCCTCTTTTTTTAGTTTCTAATTTTTCTTCTTGTTTTTCTTCTTCTTCATATCTTGAAACTTTTGTATGCCAGTTTCTTTCTATGAATTTTATAAATTCTTCTGCATCATTATCATCCATGTTATTTAGCATTTGTCTAATATTGTTGTCTGTAATTTTATTTGTTAATACATAAGTTCCATCATGATATTCTAATATATTTTGATACTTGTATAATTCTTTATTTGTAGTTTTTGTAAAATAATATGTTGCATTATCCATAAATTTGTCAAATTTTCCTTCTAATGTTTTTTCTTTTCTATGGTCAAATGTATATTCATTTTTTTCTTCTACTGGTATACATTCTGTAACACGTTCTATGTATCTTCTACCTCTAAAGTCTTTTACTAAGTGAATATCAAAATTTAATACTGAAACAACTTGTTCTTCTGCTGTTCTTTCATCTTTGAAAACTCCTGCTCTTAACATTGAGTTACGAAGTGCTGTAACTAAGTCTGGGAATGTTTTAGCATGGTGAGTAAATAATGTGAATTTAGATGCAACTTGGGCTGATTGTATCATCCAAGATGCTACAGGGTCTGTTGCAACCTCACCGATAATATTAACAGAACCATCAGTTTTCTTTTGAACGTCCAAACACTCTTGTCCAGATACTGTCTCTGTTTCACGCATTGATAAGATGTTTCTTGTTGGATATATTTTTCTTAAGTGAAGCTCGAATGCAGTTTCTGTAATACGAAGGTTCATTGTTTCGTATATGTTTTCTATCATAGCCATAAGCATTGTTGTTTTTCCGGCAACCTTGTTCACCAGTAAGTGATATAATTCTTGCACCTTTTACTAAATATTTTAAAAGGTCTATTGCTTCTTCTTTTCCTGGGAAGCGAACAATTTGTTCTAGTGTAGCACGTTTAACATCAAATTTTCTTACAAAAAATGCCCATGTTTCTGACATACTTGGTCTTACAACAACAACACGAGAACCATCTTTCATTTCATTAATTTTATAACCATTTGTGTCTGATAATTGTCCTGGATTGTTATATTTATATATGTTTTGACATACTCTTTTTAGCTCTGCTTCTGTTCCAAAAGATAGAAATGCTAAACGAATTGATTTACCTTGGAACATTATCCAAATACTATCACAAGCACGTGGAACTTTATGATCTACTATTTGATCTAAATAATCTCCATCTGTTTGTGCAACTTGACTTAAAAAGCTTTCTGGAAGTCCAGATACACCACCTGAAATACCATCTATATTCATATCACGAATTTCGTCTATACTTGAATATCCTTTATAATGTTGATATATTCTTTGTACTACTACATTTAATTTATCTTGGAAAGCAAGTACAAAATTCTCTTTTTCGTAAATTTCATTTATTTCTTCTTCTGTTATTACATAAGAAGGTTTTGTTTCTCCTAATACATATTTTAGTCTTGCTAAATCGTATTTTTTTATTATTTCTCCTAATGCTTCATATCCAAATTCTTGTTTATACATATAAAGAATTATATCAAATTTATCTTGTGAAGTTAAAAGTGAAGGTACATCAAATGGTATTGCTGTTGATATATTTATTTCTGAAACACCATATTCTTTTAATAACAAATCATATATTAATTCTTTAACATATTTTTTATCATTAACATCTCCATAAGTACAACCCTTTAAAGCTTTCTTTAATTCATATTTTTTGCTTTTTCTTCTCTTCAATTCTTCTTCGGAAAGACCAATATCATATAAGTTGATTTTTGTAATTTCATCTAATCTTTTCTTAACGAATTCTTTCATTTGGTCTAATGTATATGTTTTATCATCAACTTGTATTTGCTCTTCTATTTTTTCATCTTGTTTCTTTTTTAATTTATATACGATGAAAAATCCTGCACCTATTAACACTACTAGAATTAATATTATATTGATAAGATTCATAGTATTAGGCTCCTTCCTTCTTTTTCTTTTTTTGCTATACCTTTAGTTGTAACTCTTGCATTTTATAAATTAAGTCTTTTGTTAATCTTCTTATTTCATCCATGAAAATTGCATTTCTGTCTTCTTCGTCTATCTTTCTTATTCTTAAAAAAAGCTCTGCTACATTTCCTTCTGAACAGCTTTCAAAAAACAATGTATTATATGGAATTGCATAAATGTCTTTCTTTTCTCTTATATATCTTGTTATGTTTTTCACATTGTATTTTGAAAATTTGTCATATCTACCTATATTTAATAAAATATTGTTTTTCTTAAAAAATTCATTTTCTTGTCTTAGTTTTACAAATGAATCTATTGTTTTTAATCTTTGAGTAATATTTACAATAATTACATCTGCAATTTCTAGGATTTTATTTTTTTGTTCTTCTGGCATTTTTTTTGAAATATCTATAAATACTAAATCATAGTCTCTATTTGCAACTTGCAATATAGTTGGATATACTTTGCATATTTCAACATATTCTTCATAGTCTTGTGTTTTCGCACTGCATAAAACATCTAATCTATTATTAAATACTACTTTTGCATAGTTAGATATAATATTTTTTGTTGTTTTATTGCTATTTACTATTTTGACTAATCCTTCTATTCCAGACTCCAATCCAATTTGGCTAGCATTTACATTTTCACTATTCACTATTGTTTTTACTAAGTTGTCCATTTTTGTTGTATCCCAATAGCTATTTTCTAATGTTTGGTCTTTAAAATTTGCGCTAATGTCTAATATTCTATAGTTGTGTTCTATCGCCATATAAGTTGATAACGCTACCATTGACATTGTTTGGCCTGTTTCCTTTTCTTCTTCGCTCCAAAATGCAACTATTGCCATTTTTATACTCCTTTTTCAATTTTTCTAAAAGCTTTTTTTATCAAAGAATCTTCTTTATTGTCCAATATTTTTGCTGCTAAATAAGCAACTTCTTCTTTATATTGAGTACTTAATTTTTTAAATCTTATTTTAGCTACTCTTTGATTATTGTATATTATTGTTTGATCTTCTAAATCAAATGGGAAGTTTATTATTTCTTCATTCCATACTATTTTACTTCCTATTGATAAGAATTCTAAATATTCATTTTCTTCTTTTAAAATTTTGTTTGCAAATATAACTTTTGTAGCATGTATTTGATTTTTTAGTCCACTTATTGTTTCTAATCCTCTTTTTATAGAATACATATCAAATGAAGTTACAAAATATACTTGCTCACATGTTTCTAATTCATAATTTTCAACAGATTCTGTTGTATCTAAGTCCATTAAAGCTACATCGTAATCTAGGTCAATTATTTGTGGTAATGCTAAATATTGTTTTATTTTTTCAAAATTTTCAAATCCAACAGCTATATCTATTCCTTCAAATTCTGTAACATAGGATTTAGAAGGTTTTATTACTGGTACTATGTATTTAGCTTTTTGAGTTAAAGTACCGTCAACTAATAGTACTTTTTTTCCTGCTTCAACTAATACTTTAGCAATATATAACATAAAGTCTGTTTTATCATAAGCACCAATGAATCCAATTTTTTTCATGGTTTAATATCCTCCTAATGATTCTAAGTAAAGTGATCTTGCTTCTTTTGCTTTTGCAATTTCTTCTTGAACTCCTGCTTCAATGTTATTTACTCTATCTTGTGCATATTGTGCTAATGCACTGTCTATAATTCCTGTTCTTGTAGATGCATTTTGATTATATCTTGCAAATAATCCATTTTTGGCTTCTTGTGTAATATTTGCGTTAGAGTTTAATGCACTTTGAACTGCACCTGTTGGAACATAAGTTGGTATTAAAGTTTTTTGTAATCCTGGCTCAATATAAGTTGTAGCATATAGTAAAGATCCTTTATCTATATATGCTTCTATTATTGCATTACTCATTACCATTGTTTCAGCTTCTGTCATATTTACAATAAATGATGTTGGATTTTCAACTTCTGGAATTTCTACTTTCTTTTTAGATGCAACTATATAATCTACTCCATTTGAAAACTTTATTCTTATGTCTATATAATCTCCATTTTGTATTTGTGATGGTAATATTACCATATTATATTCTTGCTTTCTCAAATCATCTGTTGTCTTTTCATCACTTTCAGAAACCATATTAGAAGTAACTACTGTACCTGCTGATAAATCGATTTTTGCTATAGTATCATCTGTAAGGTCTGCAACATTTAAAGTATCTTTTGGTAATATGCTTGATGAAACTGATTTTTGTTTTAAATTTTCTAAAGAAACTTTTTCTCCAGATTTTACATCTTTTGATACTACATACACATTTTTCATTGATGATTTTTCTGCTTGTTTTTCTTTTTGTAATGTATTTAATTTCATAAATAGAAGTACAATTATACTTCCAGTTATTAGTAAAGTTACTAAAACTCCTATTAATAAATAATTATTTGCTTTTCTTTGCATTGGATTCATTGCCATATCTATATTCCTCCTTATTTTTTGACAAAATATTATTACTTATTTCATTGTACTACAAAACAAAAGCAAAAACAACAAATTAAGCTAACTGTAATATAAAAATAATATCATCGTAATATTTTTGTAATATTTCTATATTTATTCATTTTACTGGCTTTTAAAGTAAAATAATAGGTAGGAATTTCCATTTTCCTACCTATTGTTTTCTTATCTTCTATAACAGCACCAAGTTGTTCTTCCTCCTGTTGTATTATTTGTAACATTTACTGTTGCAACATCACTTGTATTCGAATTATTACAGTTGCATCTTTTATTATTATTGTTATTTTGAATATCTGCTACTTGATTTGCTATTCTTGAAATATCTTCACTACTTAATGATATTGAATTTGTATTTCTTAATCTATTACTACTACATCCTGAATTGCTACTTCGTTGAAATAACCATTCAGCAATATAAGCTGCTATAAATGCTAGTATTGTATATGCTATAGCAAATATTAAGAAACTAGCATCAAATGCAGCAAATGCTACTATTAAGTATATTGCAAAAAAAGTTGCTGCCGTTAAAAAAGGACATCTAAGTATTTTTTCTAACACAATAGCAAGTATAATTGTTGCTACTGGTAAAGCAAAATATAATAATATATTCATATATATCTCTCCCTTATGTTTTTACTTGTTTGTATATAATATGAATATTTCAGATGTTATGTGACTATTCTATTATTCGTATTCCACTTTCATCAAATATAGTGCATAAGGTGGAAGTGTTTTACCCGCATTTTTTCTATCCTTTGATTCAATTATATCTGGAATCTGGCAAGGTTCTATTTTTTCCAATCCCACATCCACTAAAGTTCCAGCAATTATTCTTACCATATTGTACAAAAAACCATTTCCCGTAAGCTCAATTATAATTCTATTGTTTTCTTCTTTTATTTGTGTTTTATATATTTTTCTTACACTACTTTTACTAGAAGTACCACTAGCTTTAAATGCCTTAAAATCATGCTCTCCTTCAAAGTATTTTATTGATTGTTTCATTTTTTCTACATTTAACTTAGTTGGAACAAAATACTCTAAATTTCTATAAATTGCGGAGGCATTTTCTCCATTATTTATAATATATCTATATGTTTTTTGTTTGCAATTATATCTTGCATGAAATCTTTCTTCTACTTCTTCCGATTTTTGAATTCTAATTGATTTTTTTAATTTTGTGTTCAATGCTATTGCAAATTTTTGGCTTGGTAAATTGCTATTAGTTTTAAAATTTGCAACTTGACCAAAACTATGTACTCCTGCATCTGTTCTTCCAGAAGCTATTAATTCAACATCCTCTCCTGTTATTTCTTTAATTGCTCTTTCTATTTCTCCCTGAATATTTAATTTATTTGGTTGTTTTTGCCATCCATTAAAATCTTTTCCATCATATTCTATTGTTAGTTTTATATTTCTCATTTTTACTCTCCATTTACTATAACTATTATGAATTGCTTTTTTATTATAAAATTTCTTTATATAAAAAAATTGAGAAGTCAAATATTAAATATTAGAATTCTCTTTTTTAACATCCGACCTCTTTTATTTTTTCTTTGAAAATCTTGTTCTAATTTTCTTTATTTTATCAGCTTTTATTTTGTTTTCTTGTCCCATTCTATCTGTTACTATATTTTTTATTAATATTTTCTTTAACTTTTCTTCATCAACATCAGCAATTAAAGTTCCATCTTTTGCTATAGAAATTTTTCCAGTTTCTTCAGACACAACTATTGCTATACTGTCTGTTTCTTTAGAAATTCCTATTGCTGCTCTATGTCTTGTTCCTAATTCTTTTGCAATTTCTTTATCATTAGCTAGTGGTAAAATACATGCTGCTGAAACTATTTTATTATTGCTTATAATAACTGCTCCATCATGTAATGGTGTATTAGGTACAAATAAATTTACTAGTAATTGTGGAGATACTTCTGCGTTAATTTCTATTCCAGTTTCTGCTATGTCTCCTATTTTTATATCTCTTTCCATTACAATTAATGCACCTGTTCTGCTTTTTGCCATTTCTGACACGGCTATTGAAATTTTATATATATCTTCTTTTGTTTTTGTTGCTATATCTTTATTTATTCCAAAAAATTTAGTTAGTTTATTAGTTCCTAATTGTTCCAAACCTCTTCTTAGTTCTGGTTGAAAAATTACAATCATTACTATAACTCCATAGGTCATTATTGATGTTAATATGTAATGTAAAATTTCTAAATGAATCCATCCACTTACTAAAGTAGCTACAATTAGCAACGCTATTCCTTTAATTAATTGCCATACTCGTGACTTTTTTGTTATTTTTATAAGTTTATATATTAAAAATATAACTATTGTAAGATCTACTATTAGTGCAATAACTTTAAATGGATTTTCGCTTAGGGAATTTATATATTCAATTACATTTACTTGCCAAAAATCATTTGCTATTTCAAAAAAATTATCTTTCATCAAATTATTCTTCCTTTTATTCTACTTATATTTTTATTTATTATTAAATAATTTACATTGCAACTAAACAATATATTAAAGTAGCTCCTATGCCTAAAACCATTAGTACTGCTAGGAAACCTGCCATTATTTTTCCAAATATTTTTGATATATCTCTTTGTTTTTTTGCCATAAAAAAACCTCCTTTGTATATTAACTATAATTAGTTATACCACAAAAGAGATTTTTTTACAATATATTTTTATTTTTTGGTGACCCCTACGGGAATCGAACCCATGATTCAGCCTTGAGAGGGCTGCGTCTTAACCGCTTGACCAAGGGGCCTTTTCTTAATGCTTATTCATAATAACATTTTTTTCTAATCATGTCAATAGGGATGTTCCTTATTGACACTTTTATTGTCAATAAGAGCACCCCATTTTTTATTTTATCTAGGACAAAAGTGACCCGTCTCCAAATGTTCTTTTTAAAATTTCACTCAATCTTTTATCTTGTTTTGTTAAATATAAATATCCTATTAATGCTTCAAAAGCTGTCGCTTTACTATATTCTGCTAAATTTGAATTTTTAGGTAGATGATGATTTTGTGCATTTCTTCCTCTTCTTACTATTTCTTTTTCTTCTTCTGTTAATATTTCTTGTATTTTCGTAAGCGTTTCTGCTTGTGCTTGTGCTTTTACATATTTTGTTGTTTTTACATGCAATTCATGTGGATGTAATTTAGTACTGTTAACAAGTTGCATACGTATGTATATCTCATATATGCAATCACCTATATATGCCCAAACTAATGGTGGCATTATTTTTACTTCTTCTAATTCTTTTTTTCTTGGTATTATTTCTTCAATCGTTCCTTCCATTATTTATTAGATACCTCCAATGTTATTCTTCCTAGTTTTCCGCTTCTAAAATCCTCTATTAAAATATTTGAAACTTTTTCTTCATCTACTCTTCCACCAGAAACTATGGCTCCTCTTTTTTTACCAATCTCATATAATATTTCTAAAATATTCTCATTTTCCATTTGATCTTCATTTGATAGTTTTTCTTCTATTATTTCATTTGAAATTCCATATCTATCTATTATTGATTTTCTTTTGTTTTCCAATAAGTATTTTAATAAAAAATATGCTATTTCTGTTTTTTCTAAATTGTCGTCTTTTATTGTTCCCGTAAATGCTAAGTGAAATGCAACTTCTTGTGGTTCTAATTTTGGCCATAAAATTCCAGGTGTATCTAATAATTCTATATTTTCTTTTACTCTAACCCATTGTTTTTGTTTTGTAACACCCGGTCTATTTCCTACTGCCGTAGAAGATTTCTTTGTTATACGATTTATAAAAGATGATTTTCCTACATTAGGTATTCCTACTATCATAACTCTTATTGATCTTCCTACTCTTCCCTTATTTGAAAAAGCCTCTTTATCTTCTTGCATTATTTTTTCTATTTGTCTTATTGTTTCTGGTACACCCTTTCCAGAGTTTGAATCTGTTAGTATTGCCACTATTCCTTGTTTTTCATAGTATTCAACCCATTTTTCGTTTTGCTTTTCATCTGCTAAATCTGCTTTATTTAGTATAATTATTTTTTTCTTGTTTTTTGTCCACTCTGCTATATCTGGGTTTTGACTAGATAGTGGTATTCTAGCATCTAATATCTCTATTACTACATCTATTAATTTTAAATCTTCTTGTATTTGTTTTTTGGTTTTTGCCATGTGTCCTGGATACCAGTTGATACTTGTACTTGCACAACTTTTTTCATTATTCATTTTACTCACCTTATTTCCTTTTAAACTCTATTTTTATTGATCCATCTTGATTTAAATATATCATATTTATTAAATCAAAAATATACTTTCTGTTCAATTTATCTATTTTTTTAACTTGTCTATTATTTATTTCTGTAATAACCTTTTCTTCTAAAATATCTTTTCTTACTGTATGTTTATTGTTGCATCCTCTTTTTCTTACATGTGATGAACATGCATAATATGTATATTCTTTACTCTTTCTAATAGTCAAGTTACTATCACATTCTGTGCATTTCAAATATCCTGAAAAGATATCATATTCATTATTTGAATTTACTTTTACTGAATGTTTAATTATATCTTGCACTCTTTCAAATTGCTCTTTGCTTATTATCTCTATATGATTATTTTTTGTGATTATTAACTCGTCTTCTTTTATTTTTACAAATTTATGATTTTTGAAACTAATTCGTTTTCGCTTTTGTTGAATTAAATCTCCAGTATATACTTTATTATTTAGAATTCCAGTAATCATACTGAGATTCCACTTTTTGCCTTCATTAGTGTTTTTAATATGTTCCATTGGAGTTTTGATTTTTTTATTATTTAAAATATCTACTATTTCTTTTTTGCTTAAACCCTTTTCTGTATTATCAAATATCATCTTTACAGTTTTAGCCGCTTCTGTATCAATAATTATTTTATTCTTTTCATATCTTGATTTTTTATATCCATAAGGTGCATAAGAAGTTACAAATTCGCCATTTATCTTTTTAGTAGTTAATGCTGTTTTAACTTTATTAGATATATCTCTTGGATAGCTCTCGTTATAAATATTAAGTAAGCCTTTTAATAAATAACTATCTTCTTCATCATTTAATCCATCTATATTATCATTAATTGAAATAAGTTTTACATCATATAATGGTAAAATAGAATCAAGTAATTCTCCTACTTCAATATAATTTCTACCTAATCTTGATAAATCCTTAACAATTACTATGTCAACCTTTTTATTTGATATATCTTTTAACATTCTTTTTAGCTCAGGTCTATCAAAGCTTGTCCCACTATAGCCATTATCTACATAATAATTATATATCTTCATATCTTCTTTATCTTTAATGTAATAATCTATTAAATCTTTTTGATTTGATATGCTATTTACTTCTTTTTCTTTCTTTGAAATTCTAATATATGCAGCTACTCTCAATTTTAATATTAAAACCACCTCCAATACATTTAAATTAAAATGGTACTGATACATATAATCGTCCATCTTTTAATTGTTCTGGATAAATACCAAATATATTATAAATACTAATATAAAGTTTTACTAATTCATTTAATTTAGTATCAACATTTTCTAATCGTGGAAAATCATCATATATTTCATCGTAAATTATATACATTTTGTTCCAAATCTCCCATAATTTTGTTTCATTAGATATATAGTCACATGTTTTTTTATATAATTCATTCTTTTCATCGTTAAGTGCTTTAACCATCCCACAAGAATATGCAGAATATGTTGATAAAAGAGTGGTTTGTTCTTTTGCCAAAGCAAATAATTCATTAATGTTACCATTATAGCGATATTTCTCAATTTCTTTTTTTATATCATCTTCTATTTTTTTATATTGTTCTACTAGTGTTTCAACAAAGCAATCAGTATTTCCAAATAAATAATTACATAAATATCTAGAAACAAAATACTCTTCCCACATATTTAATCCAAAGTCTTTAGTATTTTCAAATAAATTATTTATCTTTTTATAAGATTTTTTTAATTCATCTAATCTATTTCCTATTGTTTCAAAGTAATATACATGAGATAATTCGTGAAACAAAAGTAAAATACCATATCCTTCTTGTTTTACTATAGATAACAATGTCTCTTTTCTAAAAAAAATTACATTTTTAATATTTTCTCCTATTTTAATATGCAATGTTTTAGCAGATGCCGAACCATATTGAGAGTCTGTATATTCAACTGGTAAATTATTATTTTTTTGAAAATCCGTAATTTCTTCATCCCAATTATCTGTAAAAATTATTTTATATAAAGTTTCTATTTTATTTTCTTCAATAAATCTTTTAAGTAAATTATGTATGATTATGTCTATATTTTTTTTGATTTCATCCTCTAAATCTTTTATATTTACTTCAACAGTATAATCGCTCATTTTTCTCCTCATTTCTTGAATTACGAAAGTTGTTTCTTATAAAAAGCGTTTATTTTTCAACATTTTTATGAAGTTTTGCATTTGCTCATTCTTCGCAGTTGATACTTGTACTTGGCAACTTTTCTTTTTTATCTTCCATATTACTCACTTTCCTATCTTTATAATACTTTTAGTATTTCTTCAAATTTTGTATAACCACTTTCAGCATTTATATGTCCACCATTTTTTATTATATGTTGCTCATTTGAAATAGCATCTGCAAATGATTTTTCAACTTCAAATTTCACATATGGATCATTATCTGAATAGTAGCAAATAATATCGTTACAATATTCTTTTATATCTTCAAAATTTTCAATAAACATTGGTTCATTAACTGCATCAAAATCTTTGTCTATCCCTAAATAATTATTAAATCCACAAACAAATATAAGTTTCTTTACTTTAATTTTATTTGTTATCAAATACTTACATACAAATATTGGTGCTATACTATGTGCAATTATTATAGTGTTTTCATTTATTTTTAATTCATTTAATACTTTAGACCAATTTTCAAAATTTTGATTACCTACTCCAACTGGCATCTGTGGTATAACAACATCTTTATTATCTTTTTCTAATTCATTTTTTATCCATGGAAACCAATTTCCGTCTTTTGATCCAAAACTACCATGTATTATTATATAATTATCCATTATTATCATCTCCAATTTTATCTCCCAATAATTTTATTTTTTCGGCATTATTAAGTATATCTAATTGATATTTTGCAATCTTACTTAGAATTTCAAATCTTTCTTCTTTGCTTTTTCCTTCTTTAATTAATTCAGCATTATGTGATTCTAAATTTGATAATACTGTTAATTCATTTATTGTAGCATAATCTCTTACATTTGAATTTTTAGCCAAATCAGGATTAAGTTCTCTCCACTTTTTAGCCGTTGTATTAAATATTATTACATTTAGAATATCTGCTTCTTCTGCATACTTTATCCATTCCCTATTTTTGTAAAAATCATTATCTGGCAATATGTAATTTTTAATTGCATCCGTATGTATTAAATAATTGTTTTTCGTTAATATTCT
>CAKPHG010000011.1 GCA_934157035.1 uncultured Clostridia bacterium
ATGATGATATATGTTGAAGATAGAGTATATAAGAAAATTGAAAAATAAGTATAGTTGATAACTATAAATTACAATTTTAAATTTAGACTAAAATCTAAATTATTATATATTATGATATGAAAAAATATAAGAAAATGGAGCCATAAAAAAATGAAAGAAACTATAATTTATTTAATTAGACATGCTGAAACTATTGACGAAAATGGAATTAGAAACACAAATGAAGACTCACAAATGATTAATGAAAAGGAAATATTATCTGTGCATGGTGAAGAGCAAGCAAAAAGATTAAGCGAGAATATTGAATTAAATAACATTGACGTTATATGGTCAAGTAGTTATACTAGAGCGAAAGCTACAGCAAAATATATTGCTAATATTAATAATTTGCCTATTAATTTAGATAATAACTTAAGTGAAAGAAAATTAGGAAACTTAAAAGAACTAGGAGAATTTATGAAGGATAAAAATACAAGAGATCCTTCACAAGAACAACTGTTAGATAGAAAATTTAAAACTTCTGATGGAGAAAGTGCAGAAGATACAAGAAAAAGAATGACAGAATTCTTTAATAGAATATTAAAAGAATATGAAGGAAAGAAAATTGCAGTTGTAAGTCACCGGAGGTTCAATAAAATTTTTTCTATTAAATTGGTGCAAAGTAAACAAAGATGTTAAGCTGGTATATAATGATATCATTTTAGATATAACATCACCATGCTTATTGAAAATGACATTTAGAAAAAATGAATTAGTGAATTTAGAACAAATAAAATAGTGGCGTCACAAAATAACAAATCTCTCATATTATATGTTAAAGGAGACATATAAATATGGGAGATTTTATTTTTAATACAATACTTTGGACATTAGCTTTATATGGTTTATTTGAAATTATAAAAACAATAATAAATATATATACATACACAAACTTAAAATCAGACGGAATATATGTTATAGTTGCTGTAAAAAATCAGGAAAATAAAATAGAGGGATTTTTAAGAAATTTTTTATTTAGAATAATATATGGAAAAGAGGAAAATATAAAAGATATAATAGTAACAGATTTAGGATCAATAGATGACACAAATCAAATATTAAACAAATTACAAGAAGAATATAAAGAAATAAAAGTAACTAATTGGAAAGAATGTAAAGAAATAGTGGAAGCTATAAAAGAGACTATATAAAAATAAAAAAATGTGGCATTAATATTATTGACTTTTGAATATGTTATTGCTAAAATTTAAATATAAAACAAAAGAATAAGGTGGTTAAAAAATGAAAAACAATAAAGGAATAACATTAGTATCTCTTATTATTACAATAATAATATTAATTATATTAGCGGGAATAACAATAAATATTACAGTAGGGCAAGATGGAATAATAACTAAAGCAAAAGAAGCTAAAACAAACACTGAAATAGCTGCTGAAGAAGAGCAGAAAAGATTAAATGAACTATATGAAAATATGCTAAGCAATGATATTACTACTTATGACCCAGCAACTCAATTAGCAAGTTTTTCTGAATTTAAAAAGAAGGTAGCTGAAGCAATTACAGGAAGAGGAGTAACAACATCAAGTGGAGCAAGTGTAGATACTTTTGTAACAAATATAAATAAAATAGGGACAAGTTCAAATCCTGGTTCAGGTTCAACTACAACAGCAAAATATAAAACACCATATATTCCAAATAACTATGAATATGTAGAAGGAACATGGAATACAGGTTATGTAATTAAAGAAAAAACAACAGGGGATGAATTTGTTTGGGTACCATGTGTTACAGATCAATCACAAGTGGCTCAAGGAGACACAGTTGTAACATTAAAAGAAATAACAACTGGTAAATATAAAGGCGGAGATAAAGCAAGATACGGAGACGAAGGAAGTTCAAGTGAAAATATTAGAACTAGTGTTGGAAAATATGGGGGATTTTATATAGCAAGATATGAAGCAGGATTAGCAGGGACAACAGCATCAACAACTACAAATGATGCAATAAAAAAAGACTTAACACAAAAACCAGTATCTTTACCAAATGTAGGAGTATGGAATTTTATATCTAGAATAAATGCAATAACAGTTGCAGAAAGCATGGTAAATACTGAAGATGGAGTAAGATCTGCATTAATTAGTGGTGAAGCTTGGGATACAACACTTGCTTGGATGACTCTATTAGGAGATAGTAGTTACGCAGAAAATTCACTAAACAAAGGATGGTACACCAATAACTCAGGAGGAAAACCTCATACAACAGGTTATTATTCAGTAAACAATATCTTTGACATGGCAGGAAATGTATTAGAATGGACAACAGATAATTATTATGATTCTACGGCAAATGCCTCTAGAGCTAACTGTAGAGGAGGATACTATTCATCTGCTGGAGCAACATATCCAGCAGCAAACAGAACATATGTATATGCGGATACAAGTACAGCTGCACAGAGAGGTTTCCGTGTAGTTCTTTACAAACTATGAGCCGATAGGGACGTTTCTTTTCGGTTCATCTGTCCCAAACGGTTCAATTTAATAAATAGATAAAAAGTAAAAAAGAAAGGTTGTAAAAGCCTTTCTTTTTTGATAGAATAAGAAAAGATTAAAAAAGAAAAGAGGACTATTTTGGAATTAACAGGAGAAGTAAAAGAAATTATTTATCAAAATGAAGTAAATAGTTATACAGTAGCAGAGTTTGAAACTGACGAAGAAGAAATAACAATAGTAGGGTACCTTCCATTTATAAATGTTGGAGATACTCTAAATTTAGTTGGAAAAATAGTTACTCATCAAGACTATGGAGAACAATTTAAAGTAGAAACATTTGAAAAAACGATGCCAAAAACTTTAAGTTCTTTAGAAAGATATTTAGCAAATGGAACAATAAAAGGAGTTGGACCTGCAACAGCAAAAAAAATAGTAGATACATTTGGAGAAGAAACACTTCATGTGTTAAAATTTGAACCAGAAAAACTTTCAAATATAAAAGGAATAAATAAAGAAAAAGCAATATCTATATCAGAAACTTTTTTAGAAAATTGGGAATTATGGCAAATTGTAGGTTATTTAGAAAAGTTTGGTATAGGTGTTCAAAATGCAAAAAATGTATATAAGAAATTAGGTATAAATGCAATAGACGAGATAGAAAAAAATCCATATATACTAATAGATGTTGCAAACAATGTAGACTTCAAAAAAATAGACAAAATTGCAATAGAAAATGGAACAAGTTTAGATTATGAAGAAAGAATAAAATGTGGTATAAAATATGCAATAAATATAACTTGTACAAATGGACATTGCAGAGTTCAAAAACAAAACTTAATTGCTTTTTGCAGAGAATTATTAAATGTAACTAAAGAAGAAATAGAAGAAAGTATAATAACATTGAAAGTATTAAATCAAATAGTAGAAGAAAATGATTGGATATATTTAACGGCTTTTTATACAGCAGAGCAAAATATAGCAGAAAAAATACAAGTATTAATACAATCAAAAAATATTAAAAAGATAGAAAATATAAAAAAAGAACTAAAAAATATAGAAAAAAAATCGGAAATAGAATTATCTCAAAAGCAAAAAGAAGCGGTAGAAGCGATTAATGAAAACAATGTATGTATTATCACTGGTGGACCAGGTACAGGAAAGACAACGATTATAAAAACGGTAATTGAATTATTTGAAAAACAAGGTAAAAAAGTTGTACTTTGTGCTCCAACAGGAAGAGCAGCAAAGCGCATGACAGAAACTACAGGAAAAGAAGCAAAAACTTTGCATAGATTGTTAGAAATAGGAAATCAAGATGAAGAAAATAAATTGGAAACAGTAGATAGGGAGTTAGCACCACTAGATGCAGATATTGTAATTGCAGACGAAATGTCAATGGTAGATATTTTTATTATGAATTACCTAGTAAAAGCGTTGTATAAAGGAACAAAGCTAGTATTAGTAGGAGATGTGGACCAATTACCATCAGTTGGACCAGGAAGCATATTAAAAGATATGATAAATTCCGAAAAAATAACTACAATTACATTAAATAAAATCTTTAGACAAGCTGCAAAAAGTAAAATAATACTAAATTCACATAGAGTAAATGAAGGAGAAAATTTTTTAAAAAAGGAAGATATAGAAAATGAAACTTTAGATGATGACTTTTTCTATATAAATGAAGTAAGTCAAGAAAAAATACTACATCAAGTAATAACACTATGCAATGGTAGATTAAAAAATTACGGAGATTACGACTTTTTCAAAAACATACAAGTAATTACTCCTACAAAAAAAGGAATGCTTGGAACAAAAGAACTAAACAAAACTTTGCAAAAATATTTAAATCCATTACAAGAAAGTTTACTTGAAAAACAAATAGGGGACACTATATATAGAGAGCAAGATAGAGTAATGCAAATAAAGAACAATTATGATATTTTTTGGGAAAAAATGAATCCAAAGTATGAAACGGGTTCAGGTGTGTTTAACGGAGAGTTAGGTACTATAATAAAAATAGATGATATAGAAAAGTCAGTAAAAATAAAGTTTGATGATGAAAAAGAGGCATGGTATGGTTATCAAGATTTAGATCAAATAGAACATGCGTATGCAATAACAATTCACAAAGCTCAACGGAAGTGAATTTGATGTTGTAATAATGATAGTTCCACAGTCATCACCAATGCTTCTTACAAGAAACTTGCTATATACAGGAATGACAAGAGCTAAAAAAATGTTAATAGTAATAGGAAATAACAATATTATAGACTTTATGATAAAAAATGTAGATATAAAAAAGAGAAACACAGGTTTAGAAGAAAAGTTAAGAAAAATATTATAAATAAAATAGGGGCTTAAAAGAAAGGAAAAGTAAGATGAAAACTTTTATAAAAGCTTCTATTTTTTTACTAAAAAAGCTAGAAAGGCTAGTGTTTCCACCATGTTGTTTAATATGTGGAAAACTATTAAGCCAAATATATTGTAAAGACTGCGAAAAACATATATATGATAAGCTAAAATTAAAAATAGAAATCAAAGACAAAAAGGTCTATTATTTTGAAAAACATGTATATTTATTTACATACGAAAACGAAATAAGAAACTTAATATTAGACTATAAATTCAACGATAAATCATATCTTTACGAATTATTTTCAAAAATTATTACAAAAAATGAAAAAATATGTGGAATTTTAGAAAAGTATGATATAATAATTCCAGTTCCAATACACAAAAAAAGAAAACAAAAAAGGGGATACAATCAAAGTGAACTAATAACAAAACAAATTAGCAAAAGAATACCAAGTTTAGTACATGAAAGTACAGTAATACAAAAAACGAAACACAATATAGAACAAAGTTCTTTAAGTAAAGAACAACGAAAACAAAATGTAAAAGATGTATATAAAATTATAAATAAAGAAAAAATAGAAAATAAAAATATAGTGTTATTTGATGACATATATACAACAGGTAATACTGTAAATGAAATATCAAAAATATTAAAACAAAACGGAGCAAATAAAATTTTAGTTTTAACAATAGCAAAAGATTAAAGAAGGTGGAGTAAAATGGAAGATTTAGTTGAAAGCATATTAGATTACATTAGAGCAGATTATACAGATTATGCAATTATGATTAATGGCGAATGGGGAAGCGGAAAAACATATTTTTGGAATCATAAAATACGTAATAAAATAGAATCTATGCAATTAAATGGAAAAAGATATAAAACAATATATATGTCTTTATATGGAATATCTAACTTAGAAGAAATAAGTAAAAAAATATTTATTGAAACTACACAATTAATGGATAAAAACTTAAAAAAATATATGGACTCAAAAGGACAAGAAAATATTCCAGAATATGCAAAAACTGGACTAGATATGGCAAATCTTTTTGGAGTTACACAAAATGGAGATAAATTAGATTATTCAGACTTTTTTGCAACAGACGATAAAGTATTGTGTTTTGACGACCTAGAAAGAGCAAATGTAGATGTTATAGACATATTAGGATATATCAATAATTTTGTAGAGCACGATCATATAAAAACAATAATAATATGTAATGAAAAAGAATTATCTACAAAACTAAAAAGTAGTAACCTAGAAATGAAAACATTTATTGCTACATATCTTCTAGATAAAGAAGGAGATTTAGTAAAGAAAACAGATAAGCCAATGGTAGAAAGAATTCAAGACACAATAGAATATGTTTTTGATAAAGCAAATGACTATGAAAGAATTAAAGAAAAGTTAATAGGTGAAACTTTTGAATATGCTCCAGAATTTAACTACATTATAAATGGTATATTAATGAGATATGAAAAATATCCAGAACTAATTAGATTCTTGCGTGAAAACACAAATCTAATTATATCTACTTTTAATAAAAGTGGAACTAGAAATTTAAGAATTTTAAAACATGCATTAAATGACTTTAAAAAAATATTTGATATGGTAAATAAATCTTACCCAAATACAAATAATAGAGTAATGCAAACAATGCTTATATTTACAATAGCTATCTCATTTGAAATAAAAGCTGGTAAAGTAACAAAAGATAAATTTATAAATATTAATAGTAATGAGGAATACAAGGCAATACTTGTTTCATCAAGAGTATTTATGGATAACAGACAATTCTATATAAAAGAATTTGATAATAACTACTATTATAATTTTAAAGCCGAATATCGTTTCTTTAAATTTATAGAAATGTACATTCGTACTCGTATATTTGATATGAAAGTGTTTAAAGAAAATATGGAAGTTATTATAAATACAATAGATACAGACAAACTTCCAGCATATAAAAGGTTACTAACTGAAGAATATTGGAAAATAGCAGACGATCAATTTAATAGTGTTATAGAAGAAATAATACAAGATATAAAAGAAGGCAAAATTAAACCAATAGAAATGGTAAAAATATTTGCATATTTTAGTTATTTTATAAAAAAAGATCTAATAAACTATGATATAAAAACAATTAAGTCTATATTTTTAAATGGAATAAACATAGCTTCATTAACAGCCGAATATTGCAGTAATGTAGATGAAGAATTAAGTCAAATATCAGTTGAAGAAATCGGGCCTGAAATGGACGAAGTAATTAAATATTTTAATGAAGTAAACGAAAAATTAAAAGATAAAATGTATATGGAAAAAGCAGAAGAAATATTTAAATATATACCAATGAAAATGGAATTATTTTATGAGAAATTTGCTAAAGAATGTATGAATGTTCCAATTTTTAAATATTATGATGTGTTTCAAATGTTCCAAAGAATTTCATGTGCAAGCAATGAAGACATAGTAACAATAAAGGAAATGTTAGTTTCAAGAGCTAAAAAATATAAAAATGAAATAGAACCGGAAATGAAAAATATAAAAAAATTAAAACAACTAATAGATGACTATATAGAAGGTAAAGAACCTACAATAAAAATAGTTATGTTAGAAGAATTTTCAAATGAATTAGATAAAATACTAGATATGTATAAACCAAATTTTTTAACAAAAAAAGAAGATTAAAATAAAAAATCAGATTAATTTCTGATTTTTTATTTTTTCGTATAATTTTTCCTTTTTTAGAAACAATAAAAATAAAGTTAATTATAAAATGAAAATTAGAAGGAGGAAAAAAATGAAAGCAACAGGAGTTGTTAGAAGAATAGATGATTTAGGAAGAATAGTTATTCCAAAAGAAATAAGAAAAACATTAAGAATAAAAGAGGGAGATCCACTAGAAATATTTACAGATAGAGAAGGACAAGTTATATTAAAAAAATATTCACCAATAGGAGAACTTTCGGAATTTGCAACAGAATATGCCGAGACTTTAGCTAAAACAACAGGACATATTGCATGTATAACAGACAAAGATACAGTAATTGCAGTTTCAGGAGGGTCAAAAAAAGAATTTTTAGAACAAGGAATTAGTAAAGATTTAGAACGAATAATAGATGACAAAGAAATATACTTGAGCAAAGAAAATAATGATAGAGCTATACCTGTAACAAAAAATAATGTAATAGATAGACTAAGAAACGCACAAATAGTATATCCAATAATATCAGATGGAGATGCAATAGGAAGTGTAATTTTAATATCAAAAGATGAAAATTCAAAAATGTCAGAAATAGAAAAAAAGGTCGCTCAATCAGCAGCAAGTTTTTTAGGTTCACAAATGGAATTATAAAACTAAAAAAGTTACAAAAATGTTACAATATTACATTTTTATAACAAAACAAATAAAACTATTGATTTTAGAAGATTAATGTAGTATAAAAATAATGATATTAATTGGAAATTACAAAGGAGGAAGAAATAGATGGAAGAAAAAAATGTAAATATTGCAGAACCAATGAATAATGCTGGAACAGCTTTACCAAAAAAAGTAGATGCATGGACAAAAATAAAAAATGTTTTATTTTACGAAATTAAATTAGAATTAACACCAAAGCAAGAAAAAGTATTCAAAGAAGTTCATGATTTTTGGCATCAAGAAATTACAGGTGAAGATGTCAAAAAAGTATTATTTCATGAAATAACATGGGAAAGTACAAAAAAATTCTGGACACAAAAAATAGATATAACATTATAATGAAAAGGAAAGAAAAACTTTCCTTTTTTATTTTGTTTATTGTTGTAGGAAAAAGACAAATATGATATACTGATAAAAAATATTTCTAAATGGAGGAAATAAGTTGAAACAGACAAAAGAAGAAAATAAAATCATAAATGAAAAATTAAAACAATTAAACATAGATTTAAAGAAAAGAGAAGAATTAGAAATATCAGAAAAGGTAAAATATAGACCACTTAAAGATTATGATAATTCAAGTCATAAAACCTATAAATTTGTAAACATAGGAGACATAGAAATTTATCTTACTCCTACAACTAGACTAGAAAGTGCTGAAAAAAAATATAAACTAGCTAGACCTTTATTTCAATATTTAGAGCAAAAAAATGAAGAAGAGCAAATTCTATATCAAGAATTTATAGAAATGGTAAAGAGGCTAGACATAGATAAAATAAATGAATTAGAAGAAAAACAAAAAGAATATAAAAATAAATTACCATTTGAAATAAAGTATAAGGATAACTATATTTGGGATATATATTATTCAGAAATAGACGATAAATATTTTATGATGTTTCCAACAGAAGAACCACAAGTGGAATCATTATTTTATATAATAAGCAAAAAAATGAAAGCACAAAAAAATAAAAAGAGCAAAGAACTATTATATACATCAATAAATAATAAACCTTTAGATTATGATTTCTTAAAAAGAACAGAGGTAAATGATTTAGAAAATTACTTATGGTATTTTACAGGAAATTGGCCAACAATATATGAACTAGAAGAAAATGGAGAAAAAACAATACAAATAGTTGGGCAAACCCATGTATATGAAAAAATTGATAGTCTATATAAAATAATTTTAAAAAATAAAGAAGAGGCACAAAAAGAATTTAAACTAATAAAAGCACTATTTATTTTACAATCGAATATGGAACAAGAATATAAATTCAAAACAGGATTAGATGAAGATGCTAAAATAAACTTTTTTTACAATCATAACAAAATGAAATATGATACTCTACCAGAATTTATAAAAATAGAAGTAGAAAAGAAAATAGAAAATATAGAAAAATTACAAAAACAAAATGCAATAGAATTAGAAAAATATATCCTTTTAAAGGAAACAATAGAAAAGCAAAGCATAGAATATATGCTAAAAGAAAAACAAATAGTTACATTTTTAGAATGTAAAAAAAGCTTTTTTGGAAAAGTAAGCTATTTCTTTAAAGGAAAAAAGAAAAACAGAAAAAAAGAAATTGTAAAAAATGAAAATATAGAACAAAATGAAGAAATAAAAATAAATAAAATCAAATTTGAAAAAAAAGAAAAATATACAATAGAAGATTTACTAAAGGTAGGAACAGAGCTAGAAAAACAAGAAAAAGAATATAAAGATAAACAAATGGATATAAAAGCATTAGAAAATAAAAAAGAAAATTTGGAAAACAAAATAAAAAATGCTACATTATATATAAATGAAATAGAAAGTCACAAAAAAAGTATATTTGATTTTTGGAAATATACTAATAAAGATGAAGTTACATTATTAAATGAAGGAACTGAACAACCAAAAGAACAAGTTCATAACAAAATAGAAAAATCATTTTTGTATGAAGACGACATAGAAGACTTGTCAAAAAAAATAGACGAAAAACAAAGAATAGTATTTAATCAAAAAGAACAAGAAGCAATATTTGCAATATACAAAGATCTTAAAACATTTAATATAGTTTCAAAAGACAAAATATTAAAAAAAGACGAGAAAGAAATTGAAAAAATATTAAACAATAAAAAGAAACAATATGCTATAGATTATGAAAAAATAAAAGAAAAAGATTTTGATATATTTGGAAATGTGGTAGAAGACAATACAAAAATAAAAATTTTAAACAACAATAAACATAGAGAAATAGAAAAAGATGAATATAAAATATTAGACATACATTTAGATACACAAACAGAACAATATAAAGAAAACATTATTAATTATAAAAATATTCTTGAAAATTGTTATAACAAGATGACATCACCTATTGATATGCCAATATATAAATTAAGTAATAAAACTATAGAAGATGAAAAATGGTTAATAATGAATATTAACGCAAAAGATGAAATAGAAAACAATAAAGAAGAAGCGGAAACATTAATTTTAAATCGTATAAATATAAAAGAAAATATGCCATTCATATTTTATAGCAATATAATGTTTTTTGACAATTTAAACCAGACATTGCCATTAGGAATGGATATAACACAAAAAGTATTAGTAAATTTACAAGAATATGAATATAAATTAGTTTCAAGAAAAGACTTTAATATGAACTATTTAAAAGATGAATATAATAATGTAATAAAGAAAATTAAAGTATACGAATATGAAATTAAAAGAAAGGAATAAGTATGATAAATAGAATTATTACAATAGTACTAGATGGATTTGGAGTTGGGCAATCACCAGACTGCTATAAATATGGAGATGAAGGAAGCAATACTATTGCAGGAATATATAATAATACAAGCTTAGATTTACCAAATATGAAAAAAATGGGACTGTATAATATAGAAGGAATTGGAATAGAAAATAAAGAAAAAAATCCAATAGGAGTATATGGAAAAGCGCAAGAACAATCAGTAGGTAAAAATAGTCCGGTAGGTCATTGGGAAATATCAGGACATATTACAAATCCAGGATTTAAAACATATCCACATGCATTTCCAAAAGAAATGATAGATGAGTTTATAGAAAAAGCAGGATTAAAAGGAATACTATGTAATGAAGTTGGTTCGGGAACAGAAATATTAAAACGCTTTGGTGAAGAACAGATGAAAACAGGTTATCCAATAGTCTACACATCTGCAGATAGTGTATTCCAAATAGCTGCACATGAGGATATAATTCCGGTAGAAAGATTATATGAAATATGTAGAGTAGCAAGAAAAATGTTAGATAAAAAAGAATATAATGTAGGAACAGTAATAGCAAGACCTTTTATTGGCACTTGTGCAGAAGACTTTACAAGAACATATAATAGAAAAGACTTCGAATCCAATACATTTGGAAGAACAATGCTAGATGTTATATCAGAAAATGGAAAACAAGTTATAGCAATAGGAAAAATAGAAGACTTATTTTCTGGACGCGGAATAACAAAAGCAATTCACACAAATGGAAACGCAGATGGAATAGAAAAGACAATAGAAGAAATAAAAAATAATACAGAAGGATTAATATTCACAAACTTAGTAGACTTTGATATGTTGTATGGACATAGAAATAATATAGAAGGATATGCAAAAGCATTAGAATATTTTGACCAAAAACTTCCTATTATAATAGAAAACATGAAAGATACAGATATGTTAATAATAACAGCAGACCACGGAAATGATCCATCAACACCAAGTACAGACCATTCAAGAGAATATATTCCTATTATAATATATGGAAAACAAATAAAAGAAAATGTAAATATAGGAACAAGAAAAACTTATGCAGATATAGGGGCAACAATATTAGACATATTGCAAATGCCATTACTTGGGACAGGAGAAAGTTTTAAACAAAAGATAATAAAATAAAAAAATAAAAAGTTGTCAAAAGGTGCAAGAAAGATGCTCTTTGTTGGCAACTTTTTGCTATTTTTGACACTTAAAACATAAAACATAAAACTTAAAGTTACTTATAAATATAAAATACATTATAAATGGAAATTGACATAAAACAAAAACAATGATAAACTTTTTAAAGTGAAAAAAGTTAGATTATATCAAACAATGGAGGTATAAAAATGAGTGTACGGACAATTTTATGGGATTTAGACTGCACAGTATGGCAGTATAATCCAAATGAAGCAGTAATATTAAGCCACAGTCTTAATATTACTGACGAGGAAAAATTTAAGAAGCAGTACTATAAAATGTGGGAAAACATTTTGAACCACTTTGAAGAAAGAATAGTAACTTATGAAGAAGTATTAAAGTTTATAAAGGAACAAATGCCAATTCTTTATAATAACTCAGTTGCTCCAGAAGAATTATTTGAAGCAGTTAAACAGGAAAAAGAAAATATAGCTAAACTTAATGAAGAAGCAAAAGTAGTGCTTGAATATGCAAAAGAAAGAGGAATACAAAATATAGCAGTAACAGATTGGTTCAAAGAACATCAAAAATCAGCTTTGAGAAAGATGGGAGTTTTAAGTTTTTTTGAAAAAATCTATGCTTGCGACAATGGCTACTTTAAAAACTCCAAAGGAAAAATAGCTGAGTTAGAAAAGGAACTTGAAGGCAGAGAAAAATTTGAGATAATTTTAATAGGTGATTCTTTAACTTCGGATATACATTTTGCAGAAAGATTAGGAGTAAGGAGCGTATGGTATAATCCAAATGGAAAAGAAAATACAACACCATATAAGCCAACATATGAAGTTGATTCATTGACAAAAGTAAAAGAAATATTATAAGAAAGAAATAAGAATTTCTATATAGTGTAAACTATTAGAGATTCTTATTTTGTTATATAAAAAAACTTGGCTAAACATTGTACATAAAAATTGCTACATATTGAAGTAAAAAAATGAAGATAAACATGTGAAAAAGTTACGCATAATTATGATTTATAAAAAAATAAAAAATAAAACAAAAAAAGTGTTGACAAACGAAAAAAAAGGTGTTAATATATGTATCAGCCTTTGAGAATGAAGGTTGCAAAAAAGCATAAAAAATAATTCGCTTTTTTATTTTTTTGACAAAAAATATGGATATTTTAGTAATAGAAAAAATTACTAATAAAAATATTAAAAAAATTGTAAAAAAGTGTTGACATTATTTATAAGTTTATGCTAAAATAAAAATTGTCTTCGGACATACAATATTTTATATATTAAGTACATTGAAAAGTAAACAATAAACAAACCTTTGAAGAAACCAAGCGGTAGTAAAAAAGTACTACCAAAAAAACAAACAAAACCAAAATTTATTTAGAGCTAAAACTCAAAAAAGATTTGTATGTAGGTTTTAAACAAAACCGA
>CAKPHG010000012.1 GCA_934157035.1 uncultured Clostridia bacterium
GCATGTACAATTCCATCTAATTTGCCATTTTCTTCTTTTATTTTTGTAAATACTTCTTTAACTAATTCATCTTCTGATGCACCATTTAATACATAAGCTTTACTACCCTTAAATTCACTAATTAGATCTTCTATTTTTCCTTTATTATCTTCTCCCATATAAGTAAAAATTAATTTTGCTCCATTTTCATAAGCTGATTTTGCAATTCCATAAGCAATACTCCACTTGTTTCTAATTCCCATTATTAATATTTTTTTATCTTTTAATAACATTTTATACCTCCTTAAATTCACCCATATTTCTAAATTTCATATATCTATTTTCTACAATTTTATTTCCATTTAGATATTTCATTTGTTCTATTTCTTTTTGTATTTCTTTTTTTAAACTATTTGCAACTTTTTTTAAATTTTCCTCATTATATTCTTTTGGTTCTTTTATAATTTTATCTATTACTTTAAGTTCAAATAAGTCTTTTGCTGTTAATTTCATTTTTTCTGCAGCTTCTTTAAACTTAGATGCATCTTTCCATAAAATACTACTATAGCCTTCTGGTGAAAGAATTGAATAAATAGCATTTTCTAACATAAATACCTTATTTGCAACTCCAATTGCTAAAGCTCCTCCACTTGAACCTTCTCCAACTACAATTGATATAATTGGTACTTTGAGCTTTGCCATTTCAAACATAGATTTAGCAATAGCTTCTCCCTGTCCTTTTTCTTCTGCTTCTATTCCTGGATATGCTCCTTTGGTATCAATAAAAGTAATTACAGGTCTTTTAAATTTTTCAGCCTGTTTCATAAATCTTATCGCTTTTCTATAACTTTCAGGATTTGGCATTCCAAAATTTCTTTCTATATTTTCTTTTGTTGTCCTTCCTTTTTGCTCTGCTATAATTGTAAAATTTTGTTTTCCTATTTTGGCTAATCCGCATACTATAGCTTTATCATCTTTAGAGTTTCTATCTCCATGTAATTCTATGAAATCATCAAATATCTCCTCTATATAGTCAAGTGAAGTTTTCCTTTTGGGATCTCTTGCTATTTCTACTTTTTCCCAAGCTGATAATCTCGTATTTGCCATTAAATTTCGCCTCCTTTATGAAACATAATTAATTTATAAATAGTATCTTTTAAATCTTTTCTTTCAACTATCTTATCTATAAAACCATGTTCTAACAAAAATTCAGCTGTTTGAAAATCATCTGGCAATTCCTCACCTATTGTTTGTTTTATTACCCTTTGTCCTGCAAATCCTATCATTGCGTGTGGTTCTGCTAAAACAATGTCTCCCAAACTTGCAAATGAAGCTATAACTCCTCCATATGTTGGATCTGTTAAAACAGATATATATAATAATCCTGCTTCATCTAATTTGGTAAGTGCAGCTGTAGTTTTTGCCATTTGCATTAAAGATATAATTCCTTCTTGCATTCTAGCTCCACCTGAAACAGAAAATATAATAAGTGGTAATCTTTTTTCTACTGCTTGCTCAATGGAATATGTTATTTTTTCGCCTACAACACTTCCCATACTTCCCATTAAGAAACCACTATCCATAATACATATAACAACATCTTCTCCTTTAATTTTACCAGTTCCGGCATGCTACTGCTTCAGCTAGTCCTGTTTTTTCTCTTAAAGTCTTAAGTTTTTTAGGGTAATCTTCTAATTCTAGTGGATTCGTTGTTTCTATATTTAAATCAAACTTTTTATATGTATTTTTATCTATTATTAATTCTAACCTTCTATCTATATGCATTCTGAAGTAATATCCACAATTAGGACAAATATTTAAATTATTTCTAATTGTTTCTTTGTATAGTATTTCTTTACATTTTTCACATTTTACCCATTTTCCTACTGGTATATCTATATTAGAATTTTTGTGATTTGTTGGTACTTGTCTTTTTTTTATTTTGTCTACGATCATTTACCATTCTCCTTTTTTAATATTTCTTTTTCTATAAATGAAGTATCAAAATTTCCTCTAATAAA
>CAKPHG010000013.1 GCA_934157035.1 uncultured Clostridia bacterium
CAGGCTGTCTAAAAATTAATCATGAATTTTATAGAAGTGTACAATCCACGACCGAATTTTTTAAAAAATCACTAAAAAGAGAAAATAATTCAAACAAAAACAAATTGCTTGAATTATTTTCTCTTTTTAAGGCTTTAATTGCCTCTATTATTTCTTTTATCCCTTTTATTTTGCATACTCGTTTTATATTATATATTAAAAAGTGCATGAAAGATTCACCTTTTACTTTTTCGTTTCCTCTAAGTAAAAAGTATGTAAATCCCAAATCTCTCTTTACTGTTCCAAATACATGCTCTACTATCATTTGTCTGGTATGATATAAATCCATGTTTTCAATTTGTTGAACTTTAGCTTCTTCTAAATATTTATCATTTGCAGTTTTATGAATGGCTTTTCCATTTTTGCTTGATGTACACCTTTCTCTGTTAGGACATTCTTTGCATGCTTTTCTGTTTACATATTTTATTTCTTTAACTCCTGTTTTGTGTAATATTTTTCCCATTGGGCATACATAGTAATCATTCTCTTTATTATACTTAAAGTCTGCTTTTTGATATCCTTTATTACCTTGTTCCTTTGGGCTTGATACTATTGTTGTTATATTATCATCTGCACATTTCTTTAATTCCTCTCCATTCCAATATCCCTTGTCTGCAAGTACTGTTATCTTATCTACTTCTAATTCTTTTTTTGTCTGTTTTGCTATGTTGCTTAACTGACCTTGGTCTGCTGGGCTACTTGTTACATCTACTGTTACTACTAAGTGAGCTTTATTATCTACTGCTATTTGTACATTATGAGATATGTCTGTTCCATTATTGTTTGTTTTCATATGCCTGGAATCTGGATCTGTTATTGAAATTTCTCCTTTTTGCTCAATTTCTTTTTTTATTTCTTCTAATTCATTTACTCTTTTTTTAGCTTCTTCTATTTTTTTCTTTAATTCTTGCTTATCTATTTTTACTTTATTTTCTTTTTCTTCATAATCTTCTTTATCTAATATTTCTATGTATTTATCTATATTTTCTTCGTAATATTTTATTTGTTTATCTACTTTTCCTTTTGTATAATTTTTCTTTCTTCCATTATTTGCTCTAAACTTTGAGCCATCTATTGCTACTATTTCTTTTCCTATTAAATTTAATGAATCACATAGTATTGAAAATTCTTTAAATACTTTTTTCATATTCGTTATGTTATTTTTCCTAAAATCTGATATTGTTCTAAAATCTGGTTTTAATTCATTTATCAACCAAAATACTTCTATATTTCTTTCACATTCTTTTGCTAATTTTCTTGATGAGCGTATACCATTAAAATATCCATACAAATACAATTTTAACAAGTCTTTTGGATTGTATGAAGGTCTTCCTGCTATTGTTTTATCTCTATTTGCATTTTTAAATTCTAATTTTTTCAAATCTAAATTATCTACAAATACTTCTAATACTCTTACTGGATTGTCCTCTGATATCATTTCATCGTAGCAAGTTGGTATTAAACTATATTGTTTTGTATTTATTTTTTCTTTTATATATCCACTCATTAAAACACCTCAAACTATTTATTTTTCTAGACTTATTTTATCATAAAATAACCTAGATTTGTATAGTTTGAGGTTTAAAATTCATGATTAATTTTTAGACAGCCTG